>DHLF01000002.1 GCA_002405165.1 Christensenella sp. UBA4675 | reverse complement strand
GGCATTGTAAAGGTGTTTCCGCTGATTGCCGTTCCGTTTACCGTTATGCTAACGAGTTCGTATCCTTCGTTAGGAGTTGCACTTACCGTTACCGTAGTTCCCTTAGTCGCTTTACTTACGTTAGCACTTAAAGTTCCGTTAGAAACGCTTGCAGTAGTTATCGTGTATTCGATTGCTCTAAACGTTGCGCCTACCGTTACATCGCTAGCGGGCATTGTAAAGGTGTTTCCGCTGATTGCCGTTCCGTTTACCGTTATGCTAACGAGTTCGTATCCTTCGTTAGGAGTTGCACTTACCGTTACCGTGTCGCCTTGTTTTGCAGAAGAAACATCGGTAGAAATAGTTCCGTTAGAAACACTCTCTTTCTTTACTTCATAAGTGTTTTCAGCGTTTTCTGCAACTAAAACTACTACGTAACCGCCGTTTGCCCTTTGAGATAAAGTCAACGTGTCCGTACTCTTTAAAGTTTTTATTTCGCAATTTACGTCTTTTCTATCTGCCTTATCCGTATAAATATGGGCCGTATATTTTTTTCCGCTATCCAAAAAGTCAAGCGAGAAGGTATCTGTTCTGCTCTTTTCCGAAATAGAACCTATATACCACTTTCCGTCTTCCGTTTTTCTTGCGATAGACATATTTTCACCTACTTCGCCCGATAAGAGTTTTAAATCTGCCCAACGACCGGGGAAGTTTTTATAATAATACTTAACTTCATCTCTCAAAGCCAGATATTCGTCTGCGGTAGAGGCAAAACAAGTCATACCCGATTCGTAAATAACGGAGAACGCCATTTGAGAAGCCATATTCGTATCTCCCCTGCCAACCGTAGTTATATAAGGCGTTAAGTCGGTAGGTCCTACCGTTCCGCGAACGTAAGCTAAGATAGAATGTTGGTTAATTCTCGTATTGTTGTTTTCTTCGCCGTTTATCGCTTCTCTGTTTGTAACGTTAGGATAAGTTACCCTTTCTCCGCTGGGTTTATTAGAACCGTGGAAGTTTGCGAGTAATTTATATTCAGCCGTTTTTTGGTATAATTGTTGATAAATTTCCATCGTAGGTTGATTTTCGCTATCGAAGAAGTCTATCTTAATTCCTGCGATACCTATATCTTGTAACATAGAAAATACTCTGTCCATTCTCGTAGGAGTATCGCATATTCCCGTGTGTAACCACGCGATTAGTTTTACGCCTTTTTTGTTTGCGTAATCTATAATTTTTTCGCCCGTGTAAGAACCTGCGGTATAAGTCGTGGTACTTTCGTATCCTTGCGTCCAATATTTACTCTTAGAAGTCATCCAGTCGTAAACGCCTTCGTACCATCTGTCAAAGTTTTGGTATCCGGGTTTTATTTCTTCCGTATCGTAACCGCCCGTATAGTTTTTAACTTTATTCTTATTTGCTATACGAACCCAAGGTTGCCAACCTTCGTCCATAATAAAGTATTTCCAACCCATTTCGGCGGCTAAGTCGATATATTTCTTTATAGCTTCGGGGTTACCTTGATAACCTTGTCCCGTATAAGAGGCATACCAAGGGTTATTCGGGTCGTCCCAATCACCGCTCCAAGAAGGTCTAGCGGTGTTAAGTCCGCTCATCCAAGACCAAGCCGTTACGCCTGCTTCTACCCAATCCCAATCGGTTCCCGAGGTGTCCGCTCTCGTAGCGACGTTTTCAACCATTTGAGATTTAATTACTTCTTCAAGCGTTCCCGCGATGAATACTCTCCACGGAAGTTTTGCTTCCCCGCTTAAAGTTACCGCGCCCGATTGTTGACGAGAATGGTTTAATCTCATTATTTTAGTATAAGTCGCCGTCACACAAGAACCCCAATAGTTGCCCGTTAAATCGGCTTCCGTCATAAGACAATATATTCCGTCGGGAGTTTTATACATAAACGGTATGGTTTTATATCCGCCGAATTGCGAAATCATAGTTTCGCTTGCGGTTTGTTCGTGCGTATATGTTTTTCCGTCTGTGTCGGGCATTACGCAAGAATAGAACCTAGAAAAGAAAGGTATAGTTATTTGAGTATCTTCGTCCGTTACGGTAAAAGAACCGCCGTCTGCTTTTTGTATAATATAACGGAAAGCAACTCCGTCGTTATACGCTCTTCCTACAACGGTAAATAAATCGCTACCGTGGTTAAAGGTTATGCTTTGTTCATAACAATAATCTCTATTAGATAAATATTTGCCCGAATAAGTTTTGTAAGTTTCGTCTATTAAAGTTTTAGAAGATATAGATTTAAAGGTAAATCCGTTGGTAAAATCTCCTAACGACGTATTGTTTAAACCTATTCTAGATTTCTCTACGAATAATTTTCCGTTTTTAACTGCGGAATAATCTATCCAAGAATTGTTTAACGTTACTATTAACTTAGTATTCCCGTCGGGAGAAGCAAGTTCCATTTGTCTGTTTGTCGTGCTGGTTTCGCTTCCCACTACTATTTTCATATCGGTAGTTTTTACTACCGAACCTTCCGTATAGGTAACGGCAATAATAACTTCGCCTTCTTTAATAGCTTTAACGGTTTTGGCGTCGTTATCAACCGTAGCAATCTGAGTGTTTTTAGATTCTAACTTAAACGTAGAGTTATCCGCTTTTTTAACTAAACTTCCGTAAGAACACGAATAAAGAGAAATGTTAGCCGTTTCTCCGACTTTTAACGAATCGTTAGAAGACGTAAGCGAAATAGCTCTCGTAGCGTAAGGGGTGTTACCAAACACTCTCGGCATACAGTATACGGTATGCGCGCTGTTTGTGTTAGAAGTAGAAGTTTCTACCCTTATTTTAACGGTGTTTGCAGGAATATTGGTTTGAATTATTCCCATTTGACTTGTTCTGGATACCGTTACGGATTGTAATAACGTGAAATTGGTTCCGTCCGAACTTGCTTTTACGTTAAACGTCGCGCTTTGAACGTAATCCGCAGTTTTCGTGCTTACTATTCCGACGAACGCCGAAAATACCGTAGCGTTCATTCCCGACACGTCGTAATCGGCGCTGGAAGAAGCGTGCATAAATACGTCTTTATCGAAATAGGTATCTAAATAATGAGTTTTGCTCGGCTCTGTAATAATATTGAATAACGTAGCCTTGCCTTCTATAACCGTATCGTTTAACAAATCGCCGTAACCGATATTGGTAGCGCTAGTCGTCATATCGGATAAGTTAGCGTAGTCGCAATAAAGTTTTAAATCTGCAAGAGTTGCGTTGTCAAACGAATTTTCGTCCCCTGCGTCTTCCACGATTATAGAAATATGAGAAGCCCCGTAAGGTATTTTAATATCCAAAGAAATAGCGTCCGTATTTCTGGTAATTTTAGGCGTGGTTAAAAGATTTACGTCGCTACTGCCGTTCATACGATAGTTTATTTTTACAATAACGGTACCTTCTCTATCGTAAGCAAGGGCGTCTCTTTGGTTTATTCCTACAAGTCCCGTAAGTCTATATGCACCCGTTCCGCTTATATCCCAACCGTATTTACAATTCGCTTGGAAACATAAACCTTTTTCAAAAGTTTGCGTAGCTCCGTCTACTTTTAACGCAAGCGGAACTAAGGTTCCGTCGTCTAAGGGGAACGCTTGATTTATAGAAAAGTTATCGTAATAATCTTGATAGTCTTTATAACTGTAAGGATAATCGCTTAAATATAAATAATTAGCTTCTTGACCTACGGTTAAATTTTCACCGTAAATTCTGGGATTTGCAAAAACGGCGTGTTCGCACATAACGTCTTGCGTTCCTACGTCGTAACTGGCAAGCTTTAAAGTTTTTACACCCGTAATATCTATATCTATCGCACCTTGTACCGAATCGGGGTTGTACGCTTTTTTATCGTTAAACAATTCCTTGTTGTCCCCGTAAACTTTAAAACTTGCGGTAGCGGAATTAGGATAATTCGTCCTGTTAGCCCATTGATTATCGCTTTTAAACTGATTTACGCCTATTATCGCGGTAAATCTAGTTGCGTTTAATCCCGTAAGGTCGTATACGATTGTACCTTCCGAAGAACCGTTTTTTCTATTTATGGTTACGGCTTTAGAGTATCTTTCGTTATACTTTCCTCCACCCCTTTTCAAAGTAATTGCTCCGTCCAAAACATCGCTAGGGTTAAGCGTTTTGTTAATAGTGTACGCTTCTAAATTGCTTGTGCTTTTAACGGTTAAATCGCTTAAATATGCAAATTTATAGGTGCTTTCAGCTTTAACCGTTTTCGTCGGACTCTTTTTAACCAAGGTTGAACTTATGGCAAAAATCATAGACAACGAAAATATTAAAGAAAAAATCCATAACGATAATTTTTTCGTTTTCATTGTATAATCCTCCTAAATTTATTCTTTATAACATAGTATCATCTTTTTTACACAAAAAAAATACACAAAAGAAATTTTTGTTTTCAAAAAACCTTTTTAAATATGGATTATTCGCTTTTTTTGTTTTTTGCTTGATTTTTTTTGTTCCTTAAATTATAATTGTGTTATGAGTAAGGTACATTTTGGGATTTACCCCCTTGAAAAAGATTGTTATATAGTCGAAATAGGAAAAAGCGAGGAAAACGACGCAAATTGTTGGGGTCCCGGCATAAGAGATAGATATATGCTCCACTTTTGTTTAAGCGGAGAAGGCACTTTTAACGGACAAAAAGTAACGGCTAACAATTATTTTTTGGTAACGCCTTTCACAAAGATAACTTATAAGCCTAATCCAAACAACAAATGGCAATATTTATGGATTATAATGGGGGGAGAAAACTGCAAATCTCTACTTAAAGAATATGGTTTTATAACGGAAACGGGCGTTGGAGTGTATAATTATAACAACAAGCTTAAACAGCTTATGAATTTTATATTCCCCGAAAATACTCCGCCTATGAGTTCGGACAACATAACCTATTGGGTAAAAATGATTTTTTCTTACAATCAAACAGAAAGCAAAACGTATTCTCACAGAAACATTAAGAAAAAACATTTAGAAGACGCGGTACATTTTATTAACTTAAAATATCACAGCGGAATTACCCCGTCCGACGTAGCTAACCACGTAAAGTTAGACGAAAAATATCTTTGCTCAATTTTTAAAGAGAAATACGGAGTTTCCATTCAGCAATATTTAAATTCTTTAAGAATAGAAAAATCCAAACACTTACTGTTAAATTCAAATTTAAACATATCGGAAATCGCCTACTCCGTAGGGATAGAAGACCCGTTATATTTTTCAAGATTTTTTAGAAAGACCGTAGGGGAAAGTCCGAAATTTTTTAAAAAAAATAATGCAAAAAATCAAGAAAATGACAACGATGGAAAATAATTAAATATTAAAGAATAATGCGAAGAATCAAGAAAACGATAACGATAGAAAAGAATTAAATATTAAAGGCGGAATTTAATCGAGCTCGATTAAATTCCGCCTTTTTATTTTTACACTATCGCATTTTTATTTTTACACTATCGCATTTTTATTTTATTTTGCGTGGTAGAGTTTTTTACTTTGGTAAACGGGGTCGCTGGTATAATCTATCCCTAATTTTTTAAGAACGTTTATATCCACTTGCGAGAGTATTACGCTGGAATGACACTGAACGCCTTTTAAAAGCGGTAGCGCTTTAATGGCTCTATCGGCAAATTCGTCCGTAACGGCGCTTATGGATAAAGCGATTAAAACTTCGTCCGTATGGAGTCTTGGGTTATGTCCCCCAAAACTGTTTATTTTTAATCTTGAAATAGGTTCTATAACGGACGGGGGCAAAAGCATAACCTTATCGTTAATTTTTGCCAAATATTTTAAAGCGTTTAAAATGCATGCGCTTGTAGCGCCTAACAAATTG
Source organism: Christensenella sp. UBA4675 (assembly GCA_002405165.1). Classification (GTDB taxonomy): domain Bacteria; phylum Bacillota; class Clostridia; order Christensenellales; family Borkfalkiaceae; genus UBA4675. The sequence goes on along the minus strand of DHLF01000002.1, from coordinate 35,648 downwards.
GTTGTTTTCCCCGTGATAATAGTTCCGTCGTTTAACTCCATTGCCGTTGCGGGAGCGGAAGTTTTTGCAGATTTTTCCTTTGCGTAATTTACGCATTTTCTTTCCGCTACCGAAATATTGCATTTTTGCATTAAAACGTCTAATTTATTTACAACTTCGTCGCCGATTTTATCGTTTCTTCTGTCGCATAAAGCGGTTAAATATCTACGAATTATTTCTTGTTTGGAAGCTTCTACGCAAACGTCGTCGTCGATAATGCAATTTCCCGCCATATTTACGCCCATATCCGTAGGTGATTTATAATATTCTTCTCCGAAAATTTTAAGAAACATTTTTTTGAGTACGGGGAAAATTTCTACGTCCCTGTTATAATTTACGGTGCTTACCCCGTAAGCTTCTAAGTGATAGGGGTCTATCATGTTTACGTCGTTTAAGTCTGCGGTAGCGGCTTCGTATGCGACGTTTACCATGTGTTGTAAAGGTAAATTCCAAATGGGAAAAGTTTCGAATTTAGCGTATCCCGACTTTACCCCCCTTTTGTTGTCGTGATAAAGTTGAGATATGCACGTTGCCATTTTTCCGCTTCCCGGCCCCGGTGCGGTTACTACTACTAAGGAACGCGTAGTTTCTATGTACTCGTTTTTACCTAATCCGCTATCGCTAACAATCCCTTCTACGTCGTACGGATAGTTTGCGATAGGATAATGTCTGTAAGATTTAATGCCTAATTTTTTTAAGGTTTTTTCGAACTTTTTAGCAAGTTTTTGGTCCTTAAATTGCGTTAAACAAACGCTACCGACGTACAAGCCAACTTCTCTGAACGCGTCTATTAACCTTAAAACGTCCATATCGTAAGTTATACCTAAATCGCCCCTGACTTTGCATTGTTCTATTGCGTCGGAGTTTATAGCGATAACTATTTCCGCTTCGTCTTTCATTTTAAGTAGCATTTGCAGTTTACTGTCCGGCTTAAATCCGGGGAGAACCCTAGAAGCGTGATAATCGTCGAAAAGCTTCCCGCCGAATTCGAGATACAGTTTGCCTCCAAATTTATCTACCCTTTCTTTTATGTGTTCCGATTGCATCGATAGATATTTGTCGTTGTCAAAACCTATTTTATTCATATTTATCCCTTGTTAAAATTTTGTTTTGTTATTTGCTTTTTCTTTTGTCGAAAACCCAAAAAAACCGAAAAATATTATACTACTTTAACGGCTAAATTACAATTATTTTTTAAATTTAATATCAAAAATTTTAAGAAACGTATTTACTATATAAATAAAACTACCCGACTTTTTTAAGTCGGGTAAAATATCAGTAATGAAACATTTTTATTAAAATTAAAGACGCCATTCCGTAGTAAGTTATTACCGAAACCAAATCTACTATGGTGGTAATCATCGGCCCGCTTGCAACGGCGGGGTCTTTTTTGAGCTTTTTAAACAGCATAGGTATTAAACAACCCATTATACTTGCTACCGTCATTGAAACTAAACACGCTATGGATATACAACCCGACACGACGAACGAATGGTGATAATTAAATCCGTTGCGGAATTTTACAAATAATCCCATAAATATAAAGCAGATTAACCCCATTATAAGTCCGTTGAAAAATCCTACTCGCATTTCTTTGAACAGGAATTTAAACTTTTCTTTTGTGGATAAATCTTCTCTGTCTAAAACCCTTAGCGTTATAGCTAGCGTTTGCGTTCCGCCGTTTCCCGACATATCCAAAATTAAAGATTGAAAGCAAACTATATACGCAAGTTCTTTTATAGTTCCTTCAAAAAGTCCCGTTACGGTGGAAACGAGCATTCCTAAACACATTAGAATAAATATCCAAGGCGTTCTTTTTTTTAAACTTTTAATAAGCGGTTCGTTTATGTCTTCTACGTCCGTTACCGCCGCGAATTTAACGTAATCTTCGTCCGCTTGCTCGTGTACGACTTCCAAAATATCCGAACTCGTTATAACGCCTATCAGCTTATTTTGGCAATCCAGTACGGGAATTGAATCTTCGTCGTAATCTTTAATTTCGTTTATACAGTTTTCTATTTCTTCGTCGCCGTAAACGTAAGGATAACTCTTTATTATTATATCTTCAAGTTCGGTAGTCGCCCTTGCGATTATCAGTTCGCGCAGTTCTATCGCGCCCGCGTATTTCCCTTCGTCGTCTACTACGTATATGGTGGAAACGTTGTCGTTGTCGGCGGCTTGTTCTATTAAAGACTTCATCGCTTCTTTTACGCTGGATTTTTCTTTAATACAAATATAGTTAGTGGTCATTTTACTACCGATTTGTTCTTCGGTAAAAGATTGAACCATTACTATATCTTTTTTTGCTTCGTCGTCTAGTAGAGCGATTAGTTTTTCCTTTTTATCGTCTTCTAACTCGTCTAAAACGTCTATTGCGTCGTCAACGTCCATTTCTTCTATAATGTCGGCTGCTTTTTCGTTAGAAAGCTCGCCTATATAGTCCTCTACGTCGTCTAAGTACGCAAATATTTCCGAAACCTTTTCGTTTCCTAAAATTCTATAAAGTTTTTGTCTTTCTTCTTTTGAGAGAAATTCTAAGGTGGACGCAATATCGTTTTCGTGATATTGTTCCAATTTTTCTCTTATTTCGTCAGCGGGTAAATTACTCCTGATTATTTCGGCTATTTCCGAAGAATAATCTTTACTGACGGAAGAAATTTTTTCTTCTTCCATACTAACCTCCTTTCGTTACAAACAAAAATTTAGCGAATTTAACGCAATAATTTTTGTTTATTTAGCGGTAAAACACCAAACGAAAGTAAGGTCTTTCACCGCGTTTAGTCGATACTTCGCCCGGGGCGAGCGTCTGCGGATTCCATTTTTTTCTCCTTAAATATTTTTAAGTATTATAAGCAATAAAGTTTTACGTAAAACTAATACTACTCGGCGGTTAATATATGTTTCGACAATTTAAAACGTACAACAAACTAAACCGCTATTTTAACAGTATAGCATATTTATTTTTTTTTGACAATTCCGTTTTGGGTTAATTTTAATATATTCGACAGTAACCTTAATAAAATTGACTAAATTATTTAAAATTTTCGTTTTTCTTTTTAGCGACAATTTTTTATATCTATTTATTAAAAATTTTATTCGTATATAACTTCTTTTAAAACCAACGCTTTTGCGTTTAAAGTTTTACCGAGTAAATTTCTATTTCCCGTTTCAAACGCGTTAGTTATATTTTCTATCGGCAGTTTTCCCATTCCGACTTGCAAAAGAGTTCCCGCCATTATCCTTACCATATTATATAAAAAGCCGTCGCCCGTTACGGTAAAGATTAGGTCGTTTTCAAATTGCTTTAAACTACTGTCGAAAATAGTTCTTTCGGTGCTTTTTACCGTTCTTCCGCTGGAAGAAAATGCTTTAAAATCGTGATAACCGTTAAAGAGCTTGACGCTTTCTTGCATTTTTTCTATATCTACGTCGAATATCTTTAAAGCGTATCTTTCCTTAACGGGTATTTCTGTTTCCGACAAATAAAACCTATATTCGTACGTCTTTTTTTTGCAAGAAAATCTTGCGTTAAAATCGTCTTTTGCTTTCTCTGTGGACAATACTCTGATATCTTCGGGCAAATAAGCGTTTATCGCCTTATAGAGCCGTTTCGCTTCTATTTTTTCGTCTATTTCAAAGGAAAACACTTGACCTAAGGCGTGTACGCCCGTATCCGTTCTTCCGCTACCCGTTATTCTTATATTTTTACCCGTCAAACTAAATAACGCCTTTTCTATTTCGCCTTGAACGGTCCTTTTTTCGCCCTGAACTTGCCAGCCGTAAAAAAGCGTTCCGTCGTAAGATACTACTGCCTTTACTATCATATTACCCTTCCGAGTTTAACGTTTATTATAATGCAACAAGTAAATATTATCGCAACGATAATACAAGCGAAAACGTCTTTTAATTTTATTACGCTTTTTTTGTATTTAGTTCTTTTTTTGCTTCCGTTATAGCACCTTGCGTCCATTGCGTCGCCTAACTGATCGGCAATGTTAAAAGACGCAATCAATAGCGGAATTATTACGGGAACCAAGGCTTTTATTCTTTGAATAAAGTTGCCCGACTCTATTTGCGAGCCCCTTGCCTTTTGCGCGTTTACTATTTGCTCGGTTTTTTCCGTAAGGGTGGGAATAAACCTTAACGCGATACTCATAATAAGCGCAAGCGTATGAACGGGAATTTTTATCCAAGTAAGCGGTTTTAACAAAATTTCTATTGCGTCGGTTAACTCTATGGGAGTGCTTGTAAGCGTTAAAAGCGCGCTTGATATTGCCAAAAATACTAATCTTAACGCCATAAACGACGAAAAGATTACATTATGTTCGGTAATTTTTAACTTCCAAATTTTAAACAAAACTTTTCCCGATTTATCCGAAAACAATAAGTTTAATAAAACGGTGAAAATTATTAAAAACAAAATGGATTTTAAGCTTTTAATTACGCTGAAAAACGGAACGCCCGACAGTATTATAACTAAAAGCAAAAATAAACCTAACGCTAAAAATCCGTAAAAATTTTTTATTAAAAATATTAAGACGACTAGCGCGATAAAAATTAAAAGCTTTATGCAGGCGTTCATTTTGTGAATAGGACTTTCTACGGGATAGTAACTTCCGAGCGATACGTCTTTTATCATTTTTTCACCGCCTTTGCCACGGCGTTTACAAATCCGTCTAAGCTAAAATCGTTATCTATTTCCACGCCTTTATTTTTAAGTGCTTGCGTAAGCGTTGCCGTTACGGGGCAAGAAAGTCTTAATTCTTTTAATTTTTCCGATTGCGAAAATACTTGTTTGGGAGTTCCGTCAAGCTCTATTTTCCCGCTAGAAAATACTACTACTCTGTCGCAGTTGTCGCAAACCTCGTCCATATCGTGAGATACGATAATTACGGTTTTGCAAATTCCGCCCTTTATATTTTTTATTAAATCCATTAAAGCAATTTTTCCTACGGGGTCAAGACCTGCCAAAGGTTCGTCTAAAACCAAAATTTCGGGACGAGTGGCAATAATACCCGCAATGGCAACTCTTCTTTTCTGTCCGCCCGAAAGTTCGAACGGGGATAAATCTTTAACTTCTTCGTAGTTCATTCCAAGCGTTTCAAGCGCCTGCTTTACCCTTTCCGCGACTTCTTGCTCGGACAATTCGGGATAAAATTTTTTTACCCCGAAAGCGCAGTCCGCATAAACGGTTTCGGCAAAGAGTTGATATTCGGGATACTGAAAAACCATTCCGACTTTTTTCCTAAGTTCTGTTAAAGACTTTTTTAACTTCTTTTTTTCTTTGCGAGTTTTAGGGGATAAATTAAATTTTCCTACTTGCAAAAAACCTTCGTCTACTTCTATAAGTCGGTTTATATGTTGAATAAAGGTAGATTTTCCGCTACCCGTATGACCTATTATTCCTACCGTTTCGCCTTCCGAAATATTAAGACTTATGCCGTTTAAAGCAACGCTTGCGAACTTACTTTTTTTGTTAAAGGTAAAACTTAAGTCTTTGCAAACAATCTGCATAAATTTCCCTCCAACTCTTTTTCCGTTAAAACTTCGCCCGCGTCTATTCCCTTTTCTTTTAGTTTTTTAGCTATAATTGTCGCTCTAGGGAGCGTAAGTCCCGCTTTTTTTATAGCTTCTTCGTCGGCAAAAACTTCTCTCGGCGTTCCGCTTTTTATAATTTCTCCGTCGTTAAACACGAAAACTTTATCGCAATTTATCGTTTCTTCCATATAATGCGTTATTAAAATTACGGTTAAATTTTCTTCTTTGCGGAGCTTTTCGACAATGTCCGTTATCTCGTTTCTACCCTTGGGGTCGAGCATGGAAGTAGCTTCGTCCATAATTAAAATTTTTGGCTTTATCGCCAAAACCGAAGCAATGGCTATCCTTTGTTTTTGCCCGCCCGAAAGCCTTGAAAACGTTTTATTGCGGAATTCTTCCATTTCGGTTACTTTTAAGGCGAAATCTATTCTTTTAGCTATTTCTTCCCTTTCTACGCCTAAATTTTCGGGCCCGAAAGCTACGTCGTCTTCTACGATGGTCGCAACCGACTGATTATCGGGATTTTGAAAAACCATTCCCGCCGTTTTGCGTATTTCAAAAACGTTTTTTTTGTCGGAAGCGTCCACTCCGTAAACTAAAATTTCTCCGCTAAAAGCCGAGAGCAAACAATTTATGAGCTTTGCGGTCGTGCTTTTGCCCGAACCGTTACGCCCTATAAACGCAACTTCTTGCCCTTCTTCAATAGAAAAATTAAGATTTTTTAATATTTGTTTCCCGTTTTGATAACTAAAAGAAACGTTTTTAAATTCGACAGCCGTCATTTCCCCTGTTTTTTTCCGCCTAAACTTAGTTTTTAACATTATACCATAAAAATAACGTTTTGCAAAACTTTTTACTCCGCTTTTCTACAAAATACTATCTAAGTAGTTGCTATTTTTAGTAAAAAATAATTGAAAAATTTTTATTATTGTGTTAAAATACCAACTGTATAAATAAATCATAAATCTAAATGATATACTAATATAAGAGTTTTATCGGTTTTCGCTTGAAAATATCAATAGTAATAAAGTTTGAATTAAGTTTAAAAATTTATAATCTTACTTGAAAATCGATAATTTTGGAGGATAGCAATTTGAAAAAAAGCACCAAAACTTTGATAATTGTAATCTGCGCGGTACTTTTAGCTGTAATACTCGCGTCCGTTTACTTTTCTAACAGGGCTACCGAAGTCGACACGAACGAATTTTGGAAAAAAACGGGTTTTTGCTTAAATAAAGACGACAGCACGATTAAAGACTACGACGAAATAACGATAAACGGCAAACCTTATTACGCTTCTAAATCTAAATCGGAAATTAAATACGTTGTAATCGATTCCTACGTGTTAAAAGGTTACAACGAAAAAGGCAGACTAATATATAAATCTTCAGATAATATTAATTGGGAATCCGTTAGAGATTATTTAAACGAATTAGAAAGAACAGGTTGTATTAAGGGATTTAACTTTAAAGACCCTAACGAAGGTTCGTTCTTTTCGTCCATAGTATTGCCCTTACTGTTAAACGTTGTTTTCATCATTATAATTTTAATAATATTCAGACAAATGAGCGGTGGCGGAAAATCCGCTATGGACTTTGGAAAGACAAAGACAAGAGTTTCTCAGTCCAGAGTTCGCTTTACCGACGTTGCGGGTGCGGAAGAAGAAAAAGAAGAATTAAAAGAAATAGTAGAATTTTTAAAAGCTCCTAAAAAATTCGTGGATTTAGGCGCGAGAATCCCTAGAGGCGTTCTACTCGTAGGACCGCCCGGAACGGGAAAAACGCTATTTGCAAAAGCAGTCGCGGGGGAAGCTAACGTTCCGTTCTTCTCCATAAGCGGTTCGGACTTTGTAGAAATGTTCGTAGGCGTAGGCGCGTCGAGAGTAAGAGATTTATTCGCAACCGCCAAAAAGAATATGCCTTGTATCGTATTTATAGACGAAATAGACGCAGTTGGTCGTCAAAGAGGCGCAGGACTCGGCGGTGGTAACGACGAAAGAGAACAAACGCTTAACCAATTACTCGTCCAAATGGACGGTTTTGAAACGACCGACGGAATTATAATTATAGCGGCAACCAACAGAGCCGACATATTAGACCCCGCTCTTCTTCGTCCCGGAAGATTCGACAGACAAATTTACGTCAACCTACCCGACGTTAAAGGCAGGGAAGCTATTTTAAAAGTTCACGCAAGAAATAAACCGTTAGCGAAAGACGTAAACTTTAAAACCCTTGCAAGACTTACTTCGGGCTTTTCGGGCGCGGATTTAGCTAACCTATTAAACGAAGCGGCAATTTTAACCGCAAGAGCTAATCGCCCCTGCATCACCAACACCGATTTATACGAAGCTATTAACAAAGTTTTAATGGGACCGCAAAAGAAAAGCAGACTCGTTACCGAAACGGATAAGAGAATTACCGCTTACCACGAATCGGGACACGCGATACTCGCAAGGCTTCTTCCCAACTGCGACCCCGTACAAGAAGTTTCTATTATTCCGAGAGGCAGAGCCGCAGGCTACACTATGACTCGCCCCGACGACGATAGCAACCACATTAACAAATCTAAACTTTTAGACGATATAGTTATGACGCTTGGCGGTAGAGTTGCCGAAGAAATAGTCATTCAAGAAATTTCGGCAGGCGCCAGCAACGATATTTCGGTTGTAACCCAAAGAGCAAGAAAAATGGTTACCGAATGGGGTATGAGCGATAAAATAGGTCCTGTAAACTACGGCGATAACGACCAAATTTTCGTTGGAAGAGATTATCAAACAAGAACCCCTTACAGCGAAGAAACGGCTAAAATAATCGACGGAGAAATAGAAACCATTATTAAAGACGCACATAAAAAAGCAACCGATTTATTATCCGCCCACAAAAACTTACTCGACGTTATGGCAAGACTTTTAATTGAAAGAGAAACCATTTACTCAGAAGAAGTAGATATGATAATGGAAGGAAAAACGGTTGCGGAAATTTTAGAAAATATCGACGAAAGGGATAGAAAGAGAAAAGAAAATCCGTTTGGAATTTCTCCTAACGAAAACTCTACAAACCAAACTAACGGTTAATTTTAAATGCAAGAAAAACAAACTATTTCGGAATTAGATATAGATAAAATTTACGCAAACCCTAATCAACCGAGAAAAACTTTTGACGAAAATTTAATTGACGACCTTGCCCTATCCATAAAAAAACACGGAATAATTTCCCCTATTATAGTCCAAAAAAAAGAAAGCGGTTATTATATGATTATCGCGGGGGAAAGAAGATATAGGGCGGTTAAAAAACTAGGAATACAAACTATTCCCGCAATTATAAAAACGTTCGACGATAAAAAAGTAGACGAAATAGCTATTATAGAAAACTTACAACGGGAAGATTTAAATCCCGTAGACGAAGCTAACGGCTTTAAACGCCTTATGCAAGAATATTCTATGACGCAAGAAGAACTTGCCTTGTCCGTAGGAAAAAGTCGTAGCGCGATAGCTAACAAATTAAGGCTGTTAACCCTTTCGAGAGAAGTTTTGTATTATCTTGAAAAAGGAGTTATTTCGGAAGCTCACGCAAGAACGTTAATTCCGCTAGAAGTTAAGTATCAAAAGTTTTTTTTAGATAAAATAAGAAAAGAAGGCTGGTCGGTAAGAAAAACCGAAACGGAAGTTAAAAAACTCTCCGCCCCACAGTCTAAACAAACGCAAAAACAAAACAACAGCGAACTTACGGAACTTGTTTTAAGATTAGAGCATATTCTAAAAACGAGAGTTTCCGCCGTCGGCGACGGAGAAAAAGGTAGGATATCTATCGAATATTTTACCCCCGACGATTTAAACAGACTTTTTGAAATTATTGACAAAATAGAACAAGGATAAGGTAAAAAATATGGAAGTAAATTCTTTAATTGCAAAATCGGTTATGGTAACGGGACACAGAATCGTAGAAGACTTAGACGAAAAAAAATTAGAAGAAATTTTTAAACTTTTAATTAAAAAAGGATACACTCGTTTTTACATCGGAATGGCTCTCGGATTCGATACCATTTGTTTTAAAATTTTAGAAAAGTTAAGAGAAAATAACGATATTACTTTAATTGCCTGCATTCCTTGCAGAGAACAAGACAAATATTTTACCGATTCTCAAAAAGAAGAATACGCAAGAATGTTAAAGTCTGCAAACGAAAAACATTTGTTAAGCGAAAAGTTTACGTCGTATTGTATGTACAGAAGAAATTGCTATATGGTAGACCATAGCGCGATAGTCGTAGCGTATTTGCGTAAATCGTTTGGCGGAACGTTTAACACCGTAAAATACGCTGAAAAGAAAGGTAAAAAAATTATTAACATATAATTGTTTTTTGTTTAAAACTATTGCACTTAATAGTATAATTCACCATAACTTTTAAGCGGAAAGGCTTACGCCTTTCCGCTTTTTAACTGCTCTAATAATTATGTGAAAAAAATCAATATCTTGTATATTATCTTGTATACTATCTTGTATATTTTTTAAAAATTCTTTTTTGCAAATTTTAAAAGGGGACGGCAATTTTGCCGTCCCCTTTAAATAATATAAAACAACTATAATCGCCATATAGGCTAATTTATAAATATAATTTGCTTGCAACAACAAACTATTTAGTTTAATAAAATAGTAAATCTTAGCTAAAACTTTAATAACTTTCCGAATATAAAGTTAAACACGTTTTTTTCCGTCATAAATCTAGAAATTTTACTTTCGTCTATCGCTTTATGCAATCCGCTTAAAATAGAGTCCGGCAAAACGCCGACGATAAAAAAGAAAATAGAAACTATTAAAACGCCTTGCAAAAATCCGAACGCAACTCCTAAAACTTTATTTGCAAATATCAAACAAACGCTACTGTCTTCTATTCGTTCAAACAAAAACTTAAATAATATACACAACAATCTTATGGATATTATTAAAATAACAAACGCTATCGCTATCGAAATATATCCGCCTATTACCCTAGAAATTAAATCGGACAGCGTATCCCCGTCTTGAATATTCATATTTTTAACGGTTTTAGATATAAAGGACGGCACGTTTTCGTCCTTCATAATCGCGCCGACGTCTTCCCCCGAAAGAATAGGCTTATTTAATGCTTCGTTATTTTTAAATACGCCTTTTATGTTTTTCGCAACGCTTTTGTTAAGTCCGAATAAAGAATTTAACAGCAAAGAAAATCTTTTACAAAAAATCACCGCAAGTATAAAGGACACAAGTCCCCCTACTACCTTTACTATTCTTGCAATAAACCCTTGCCGTAACCCGATAAGCGTTAAAAACAATATTAAAATTACTACTATTAAATCGACTACGCTTCCGCTTGCCACGTTGCCGAGAACGTTATTCATAAAAACTCCTTTTAAAAATTGTAGCATAAAAAATATTTTATGTAAATATTTTTATTGCTTTTGTATAATTTTCTTGTTTTATGTTAAACATTATATCATTATGGAACAATTTACTTTCGCTTTAAACAACAAAATCACAAAAAACGGAATTTTCTCCGCGCTAGAAAAACTTTACCCCGTCCATTGCCCGCCCGTAATAGTTTGTATCGGAACGGACGGCGTAGCCGGGGATAGCTTAGGTCCGTTTATCGGCACTATTTTAAAAGAACGAAAAGTAAACGCGTACGTTTACGGAAATTTAAACAAGCCCATTACCGCTTACGAAGTTCCTTATCTTAACAGTTTTTTAAACGGCGTACATTCCGATTCCAAGATAATCGTGATAGACAGCGCGGTAGGAAACGCCGAAGAAACGGGACTTATAAAAATAACGGACAGCGGAATAAAACCCGGACTCGGCGCGAAAAAAAATTTACCGCTTGTCGGAGATATAAGTATAATCGGAATAGTTGCACCAAAAAGCAAAAACGCTACCGAACAGTTAAAAAGCACCCGTTTAAGGCTTATTTACGAAATGGCTAACGTTATTGCGGACGGCATAGAAGATTTTATTGCCTACTACTGGCAAACGCGAGAAGAGCGAAAAAAAATGTTTTACGGCATAAGCAAAATTAAAACCGTAGCGAAATAAACTTTTAAACGGCATAAGCATAATAACAAATTGTTAAAAGCAGTTAAAACAAAACGCGAAAAGATAATTTAAGGCTATAAAAAACGTGTAAGTAAAACTTACACGCATTTTTATTTATTTTCCGACCAACAGTTATCTTCAAAAGTAATTTCATCAAACCATTCTGTCAATCGTTAAAGAGTTTTTTATTTAGCCAACTTTACAATTACTTTTAATCACAGCAAAAGATTTTACGAATTGTTTTTCCTATTTTTTGTAAAAAAGTCGGTTCCTTTTTTACTCTGCTCGTTTCGTAGTAATATCCGTAAGCCTTATTTCTCTCGTTAAAATTCGCATGATATTCCTTTATCGGTCTTGCCTTACTTAAAGCGTCTTTTCCGCTTAAAATCGAACTATAAAATTCTTTAATCCAATTTAAATCTTCTTCCGAAAAAATTTCCGTATCGTAATCATAATTACAATCGTGAAATATTAAGTTACGGCAATGTCTAATGCTTTTTAACTTTTTTAAAGTGTTTCTCCATTCGGAATTATCCTTTAAATTGTCGTAATCGGGTTTTTCCATTTCTTTTATATACGCTGTAACTCCCGCCTTGCCGTCGCCGTAAATTTGTCCGCAAAGATTATCTAATTTTTTATATTGTTCTAAGACCTTTTCGTTTAAAACAGTCATAAACTAGCCTATAAGTCGATTATTTCTTTAAACTATCCACGTAGTCGCACGCTTTAACGCTTGCTATCGCTCCGTCCGACACAGCCGTTGCAACTTGGCGTATATCTTTTTTTCTACAATCGCCCGCAACGAATACACCTTTGGTTTTGGTTAAACAATTTTCTCCGCTGTCGGCATATCCCCTACCGTCTAAGTCTATTAAATCGGCAAAATTTTCGTTTTGGGGAATTAGCCCGATTGCAATAAACAACCCGTCGAAATACACTTCGCTGGTTTGGTTAGAAGCGTTTTTAATAACTATACCCTTTAATTCGTCTTGACCGATAAAACTCTCTACAACGCTAGACAAAATTACTTGAATATTATCTTTTTCGTTTACTTGTTCGATAAGCTTTTTCTCGCCCGTTAAAAAGTCTAAATTTTGTACTATAATAACTTTTTTACAAATATCGCTTAACATTAACGCTTCTTGAAGGGCAGAATTTCCCCCGCCGATTACTCCAACGGTTTTTTCGCTATAAAAAGCTCCGTCGCAAACCGCGCAAAAAGAAATACCGTTTCCGACGAAATTTTCTTCCCCCTTAACGCCTAACATTCTGTGTTTTGCTCCCGTTGCGATAATAACGGCTTTTGCCGTATATTCTCCGCCGTCCGTTATAACGGTTTTATATTCTCCGTTATCGATTATTTTTTCAACTTCGCACGAGTCGACTTCCGCGCCTTGAAACAAAACTTGATCTACTAATTTTTCCGCAAATTCGTTTCCCGATAAAGAATTGAATCCCGCAATGTTTTCTACTTTCGGGGAATGAGTTATTTGTCCGCCGAACGTTTCTTTTTCTAAAACTATTACGCTTTTATTTGCTCTACGCGCGTAAATTGCGGAAGTAAGTCCCGCAGGACCACCGCCTATTATAACTATATCGTACATATTTCACCTTTTAATTAAAGCGTCGAAAAGCTTTTCGACGCTTTAAATTTCTATTAAACTTTTAAGAATTTTTTAATATCGGATACGCCCGTATATTTCTCGATAGCGCCACCGTTGAACACAACCAAAGTAGGAGCTTGTTTTACTCCGTATTTAGTAGCTAAGTCCGCGTGTTCGTTAGCAAGTATCTTCTTGTACGGATATCCTGCCTTATCCAAAGTCGCGCAAGCGATTTTACAGTTAGGACAAGTTGCCGTAGTAAACAATAAGCTTTCCGATTGTTCGCCCGAAATAACTGAATCGTCTACTTCGTTTGCGGAACAGCAACAAGAAGATTTGTGCAATACGGAATGAGAAATATCGTAAACCTTACGGTCTTTATATTCTTGCGCTTTTCCGTCGTTCCAGTTTTGAACGGGTCTATAATATCCCGTAATTCTCGAATAAACTTCCGTTCTTTCGCCACATTCGGGACAAACGGAAACTTCGCCCGCTAAATATCCGTGATTTTTACATACGGAATACGTCGGGGATAAAGTATAGTAAGGAAGTTTGTAGTTTTCTGCAATTTTTCTTACTAAGTTAGCGGCGGATTTCCAGTCGGGCAACTTTTCACCTAAGAAAGCGTGGAATACCGTTCCCGAAGTGTACAAAGTTTGTAATTCGTCTTGAATATCCAAAGCCGTAAAAATATCTTCCGTATATCCGACGGGTAAGTGAGAAGAGTTCGTGTAATAAGGCGCATCTCCTTTCTTTTTAGCCGCAGTTATAATGTCGGGATATTTTGCTACGTCGTGTTTAGCGAAACGGAATGCGGTAGATTCCGCAGGAGTAGCTTCTAGGTTATATAAATCTCCGTATTGTTCTTGATAATCGGATAATTTATTACGCATATGGTTAAGAACTTCTTTGGTAAATTCTTGTGCTTGCCTATCGGTAAGATTTTTCCTTAACCATTTTGCGTTTAAACAAGCTTCGTTCATTCCGACTAAACCTATCGTGGAGAAGTGGTTGTTAAACGTTCCTAAATATCTTTTCGTGTAAGGATATAATCCGTTTTCGAGAAGTTGAGTTATAACCGTACGTTTAACTTTTAACGAACGTGCGGAAATATCCATAAGTTTATCTAATCTTTCAAAGAAGTCTATTTTATCCTTTGCAAGATACGCTATTTTAGGCATGTTGATTGATACTACGCCTACCGAACCCGTGCTTTCTCCGCTACCGAAGTATCCGCCCGATTTTTTACGCAATTCTCTTAAATCCAAACGAAGTCTGCAACACATACTACGAACGTCGCTGGGTTCCATATCGCTGTTAATGTAGTTGGAAAAATAAGGAGTTCCGTACTTAGCGGTCATTTCGAATAACAATTTATTGTTTTCGGTTTCCGACCAGTCGAAATCTCTCGTGATAGAATAAGTAGGAATAGGATATTGGAAGCCCCTTCCGTTAGCGTCCCCTTCTATCATAATTTCGATAAACGCTTTGTTTACCATAGCCATTTCTTTTACGCAGTCTTTATAACGGAAATCCATTTCCTTTCCGCCGACGATACAGTTAAGTTCGGCTAAATCGTTAGGAACAACCCAGTCCAAAGTGATGTTCGTAAACGGCGATTGAGTTCCCCAACGGCTAGGCGTATTTACCCCGTAAATAAAGGATTGTATACATTGTTTAACTTCTTTATAGGTTAAATTGTCCGCTTTTACGAAAGGCGCTAAATAGGTATCGAAAGAAGAAAATGCTTGCGCCCCTGCCCATTCGTTTTGCATAATTCCCAAAAAGTTTACCATTTGGTTGCAAAGCGTGGATAAATGACTTGCCGGAGAAGACGTGATTTTCCCTACTACACCGCCTAAACCTTCTTTAATAAGTTGTTTAAGCGACCAACCTGCGCAATAGCCGGTTAACATAGAAAGGTCGTGAATGTGAATATCTGCGTTACGGTGAGCGTCCGCAATTTCTTCGTCGTAAACTTCGCTAAGCCAGTAGTTTGCAGTTATAGCTCCCGAATTCGACAATATAAGCCCGCCTACCGAATAAGTAACCGTAGAGTTTTCTTTAACTCTCCAATCGTTAATCTGTAAGTAATTGTCTACTATTTTTTTGTAGTCCAAAAGCGTAGTTCCTACGTTTCTGATTTTTTCCCTTTGCTTACGATATAAAATGTAAGCTTTGGCAATATCATCGTAGCCTGCTTTTATTAAAACGGTTTCTACGCTGTCTTGAATTTTTTCTACGGAAATAGTTCCGTCTTCTTTAATCTTCGGCTCGAAATCCGCCGTAACCTTTAAAGCAAGAAAATCCAAAACGTCGTCGTTATATAACTTATTGCACGCGTCGAACGCTGATTTTATAGCTCTTTTAATCTTGGACAAATCGAATTCCGCATTCTTTCCGTCCCTTTTAATTACACTGTACATTTTCTTCTCCTTGTAAATCGTAAAGTAGTCTTATTCTATCACATTTATTTTTTATAGTCAATAGAAAAAAACACAATATATTGTGTTTTTAAAATTTATTTTTTTCTATATATAGTTTTTGCAAAAATGGTAAAAATTTGAAAAAAAGTCTTTATATTCCCCTTATAAAGGTTGAAGGCAACGTTTTTTTAGATATTTCAAGCATTTTTTCAAGCGTGGGCTTGCCGACCGACGAAAAATTTTGACCTATTAAATTCCCGCTGTCCACAAAATTTTGCAAAAAGTACTTTTTCGCTCCTTTTATCCACTTAGAAATTTTTTCTATATCTTCCAAATCGTGAAATTCTTTTACAACCGTCGTTCTAAATTCGTAATCTATATCGGAATGCAGTAAAATTTCAACGCTTTTTTCTACGCTCGATAAATCGAACTCGGGCTTTCCTACCGTTAAAGCGTATTTTTCCTTGCTGTTTTTTATGTCCATAGCCAAATAGTCTATGAGCTTTAAGTCTATCAGTTCTTTTAGTTTATCGGGGAAAGTCCCGTTGGTGTCAAGCTTTACCAAAAAACCTTTTTCTTTAATTTTTATAATAAAATCTTTTAAATCGTTATTCAAAAGCGGTTCTCCGCCCGTTATGGCAACGCCGTCCAAAACGCCTTTTCTTTTATCTAGCGTAGAAAAAATTTCTTCTTGCGAAATTTCGTCTTGTCTATAATCCCCCACCACTAACGAAGCGTTATGGCAAAACGGACAACGCAAATTGCACCCACCCGTAAAAACGGTGCAAGCAACGTGATTAGGATAATCTAAAAGCGTAAGTTTTTGAAATCCCGAAATAATCATTGCCGTATCTCCTTTAAGTTAGCCGAATTTAACGTTACGATATATTATATCAAACCCCACGCCCCATTTCAATAAACGAGCGACAATTTTTTAAAATTTTTAATTGCATTTTTTTAACGATTTATATAAAATAAATTTATGGATACGAAAATTTTAAAATCTATTCCGATTGATAGAATTTTACAAAAACTCGACTACTATTTTTCTAAAAACGATTACGTAAACGCGGAAAACCTTTTAAATTACTGGCTTAAAGAAGCTAATACCTACGGCGACGAAAAAGGCGAATTTTCCGTTTGCAACGAACTTGTCGGACTTTACAGAAAAACTAACCAAAAAGAAAAAGCCCTTTTAACGGTCGATAAAGTTTTTGATTTAATAAAAGTTTTAGAACTCGATAGCGACGTTTCTGGCGCAACGGCAAAATTAAACTGCGCTACCTGCTATAAAGCGTTCGGACTGATAAAAGAAAGTTTAACCGTTTTTGAACAGGCGTTAAGCGTTTACGAAAATTATCTTGACGAATATGACGAAAAAAAGGCGGGGCTGTATAATAACTACGCTTTATCCCTTGTAGAAGCAACCTTTTACGATAAAGCAAAATTATATTACGAAAAAGCCTTAAAAATAAACGAAATACATTCTAACGAATTAGATTACGCCATAACCTTATTAAATATTGCTAACTTAGTTGAACTCACCGACGGCGAAAACGGGGAAAGGAAAATTTCCGAACTACTTGAAAGAGCCTATTCCTTATTATATAATCACGAAAAAAAAGACGGCTATTATGCGTTTGTATGCGAAAAATGTTCTTCCACGTTCGGATATTACGGATTTTTCGCTTACGAAAACGAATTAAAAAAACAAGCAGAAAGGATTTATTCAAGGCAATAAAAGACAATTATAATTTCGGACAACTCTTTTAACGTATTTTTACGCCAAAACATACTTTAAAATCCATACGACTTTACTACTTTTTTTGAACGTAACGCGTTTAAACGACTTTAAAAATTTACCGAAATAGCGGAGAAAAAATGAAACTTTTGGAAATTTGCGAAAAATATTATAACGAATACGGAAAAGAAGCGTTAAATTCTTTCCACGATTTACTACCCTATTTATGCATGGGCGTATGCGGAAGCGGTTCGGAAAATTTCGGTTACGACGACGAATACTCTCTTGACCACGACGTGCAAGCAGGGTTTACGATTTTTATCCCCGACGAAAGTAAAATTTCTTCTCGTCAGGCGTTTAGTTTGGAAAGAGCCTACAATAAACTCCCCAAAGAATTTATGGGGTTAAAAAGACAGCTAATTTCACCCGTCGGCGGTTCGCGTTTAGGCGTAGTCAGGTTAGAAGATTTTTTGCTTTCTAAAACGGGGACGAAAGACGGAAATTTAAGCGAAATCGATTTTTTAAATATTCCCGAATTTTATTTAGCGGAAGTAACTAACGGTAAAATTTTTTACGACGGATACGGAGAGTTTTCAAAAATTAGGCAAAAGTTAGCCTATATGCCCGAAAACGCTCGTTTAAAAAAGCTTGCCGGCAACCTGATTTTGTGCTATCAGGCAGGCGTTTACAATTACGATAGAATTTTAAAAAGAAAAGATTTCGCAGGCGCGCAACTAGCTTTATTCGAATATTGTAAAAGCGTTATTAAAATAAGTTTTCTACTAAATAAAAAATATCTTCCGTTTTACAAATGGCAGTTTAAAACACTGCGAAATTTAGAAAAACTAAACGTTGCCGACTCTTTGGAATTTTTAATTTCTTCCGACAACGAAAAAAATTCCGAATTAAAATTACAAGTAATTAGCGATATAAACGCTTTAATTGTAAGCGAACTAAAATCGCAAATCATAACAAATTCTATCGGCGAAAATTTAGAAAACCTTGCTTACGAAGTAAACGATAAAATTACGGACAACGATATTAGAAATTTTAATATCTTATACGCCGTAGATTAATAAATTGTAAACCTTTAATAGCTTCCGCAAAAAAGTTTACGAAAGTTTAAAATGCAATTATTTAAGATTACAATTTTTTATTGCAATATAAAATTAAAAAACTTAATAAATTTTTATAAAAAAGCAATTTTAATTGTCAAAATTAAACTTTAAGACTATAATACCATTGCTTCAAAACAAAAATAAAAAATCGATTAAATCTTAAAATATTTTACGAAAAATGGATAGAGTAAACGAAAAGACTTTCGGAAAAGAAAGCGTATTAAAAATTTTATTAAAACTTGCTCCGCCCGTTATGTTTGCTCAACTTATTCAAGCTCTTTATAACGTGGTTGACAGCTTTTACGTGGGAAAATATTCGGACGACGGCTTAACCGCCTTATCGGTAATATATCCCGTACAACTTTTAATAGTGGCAATCGCCGTAGGTATAGGCGTAGGCGTAAACACGCTTATGGCAAGCTACTTTGCAAAAGACGAGAAATCTTCCGCCGACAAAACGGCAGGAACGGGAATGGTTTTAGCTCTAATTTGTTGGGCAATTTTTTCTTTATCGAGCTTAGCGTTTTTAAAGCCGTTCGTAAAAATATCCGCAAAAAGCAAGCTAGCTCAAAAAGAAGCTTTAACTTACGGAACGATAGTTTGCGTAGGCTCGCTCGGTATATTTTTAGAAAGTTGTTTTACGAAAGTTCATCAGGCAAGCGGAAACATGTGGATTCCGACCGTTGCGCAAGTCGCGGGAGCCGTAACTAACATTATTCTCGACCCCGTTTTAATTTTCGGGTGGGAATTTTTTCCCGAAATGGGAATAGCTGGCGCGGGAATCGCCACGGTTATAGGTCAATTCATAGCTTGCATTATAACGGGAATTAAAGGAGCAAAAAAACCGCCAAAACCAAAAGAAAGCGGTCTATATGTTCGCAAAATATGGCATTACGGTTATCCGAATATGCTTATGCAGGCTCTTTTCACGGTATATATTATAGCGTTAAATTTAATTTTGGCGTCGTTTACAGATAGCGCTATTACCGTTTTAGGATTATACTATAAACTTCAATCGTTTTTCTTTATTCCGCTATTCGCCCTTCAAACATGCATAGTTCCTATTTTAAGTTTTAATTACGTACAGCAAAAATTTGATAGAGTTCGGCAAATAGTTAAAGACACTTTAATTATTTCTTGCGCTTTTATGTCGATAGGGATTTTTTGTTTTGAAATAATTCCCGTACCGCTTATTAAAATATTTTCTAAAAACCAAGAAGTTTTAAATATCGGAAAAATCGGATTTAGAATTATAGGTTCAAGCTTTTTGCCCGCAGTATTTTCGCTTACCGCGCCCGTTGTGTTTCAAGCGATAGGAAAATCGGTAAAAAGCAGTCTACTGTCTTTAACTCGACAAATATTTTGTCTTATCCCGACGTTTTATTTGTTTTCTTTAATAGGATTAAATTATTGCTGGATAGCATTTCCGTTGTCGGAAACCATAACCACGATTTTAGGCGTCGTTCTTTATATAAAAGAAGTTAAAACGTGGAAAAAGTTTACCGAAAACTAATATAAAAATTTGTTAGAACGTTTTTAAAAGCCGACCTTTATTATTCTACTTTAAAGCTTTTGCGTAGACGTACTTATTTAGAAATTCGCATAATTTAACGCCCGTTGCGTACGCAACGGGCGTTTATAAATGATATATAATTTGATATAACGTTATTTGAAGCTTTATCGCCGTAAAACTAATTTTATTAAAATTACTTTAAAAAATTAAAAATATCGGTCATTACCAAGGCGTCTTCTTCGGTAATTTTTTTATAATCTACGGTTTTTAAAAATTCCTTTTTATCTTCGGCTTTACTCAACTCAACTAAACAATCGTTTAAATATTTTTCGGCTGTTTCCGTATTATAGGGGTTATGAGCTTTGTTTTTATAAACGATAGTTTTTATATTAGGGTTTTTAAATTGTCTAGCCGTAACGAACGGGTCGTTTTCTCCAAAAATTATAAATGTCGGAACGCTGAGTTTTTCAGCTACTTTATAAGAAGAAATATTAGCTTCGCCCCCGAAATTAAACCATAAATACGTTTTTCTAAAAATAGATAAAACTTTATTTAACCTTTTAGAATTATTTATTCTCGAAAAAAAAACGTTCGCGCTGTCTAACGGGCATAGTGCAACGACTTTATCGCATTTTATTTTGCTTGCAAGAATTAAAGCTACGTATCCGCCCCAACTGTGTCCGAATAAATATAAATGCTTAAAATTATAATTATTTTTTAAATAATCGTAAGCTTTTTCGGCGTCTTTTACCGCAGTGTAAAACGTACCCGTTTGACCGCCCGACGTTTGACATCCGCTATAATCGAAACTAAACACGGTATACCCGTTACTGCAAAAATTGTTAATTTCCGTCATATACGCTTGATGCCCCGCGCCGTATCCGTGCAATAGAAAAATTATTTTATCGCTCTTTTCTTTATAGTAAAACGCGCCTTTATATTCCGCAAACTCTACGTCTTCTTTTTGTAAAAAATCAAAATCGCTTACGGTTAAATCTTTAAACGTTTCCTCGTTTCGTTCTAAGCGTTTTGGAAAAAAGTTTTTATGTTCTTTTGCAACGAACCCCATAAAAAAACATACAACCCACGCCAAAACGATAAAGATAAATATTAGCGTAACGTATATCATTTTACTCGTTTAACAAACTTATAGAGTAGTTTATTCTTCTTAAAGCCTCGTCTTTCCCGAGAATTAAAGCCATTTCGATAGCTCCGCCAGGCGTAGATTCGACACCCGTCAACGCAACCCTTGCAGGATACATTACTTGTCCGTTTTTATAGCCTTTGCTTTGCGCCAAATTCATAAACGCGTCGTGCAAGCTATCGTGCGTAAATTCGGTATTTTCTAAAAGTTCTTTTACTAACGGTAAAACTACTTTTGCCGTCTCTACGTCCGTTTTCATTTTTTTATGGCAAAATAAATTTACGTCGTATTTTCCGAACTCGTTTAAAAACTCTAATTTTTGCGGAATTTCACCAAAAGTTTCTATTCTTGTCTTTAAAATAGACAACAATAAATGAGAGTCGTATTTTCCGTAAACCGAGCTTTTTTGTAAAAACTTTTCACCGTAAGCAAAGTAATCTTCGTCTGACATTGCTTTAATATATTCTCCGTTAAGCCACGCAAGTTTTACTTCGTCGAAAATGGACGGAGATTTGCTTATTCCGTCGATAGAGAATAGCCTTATCATATCTTGCATGCTCATTTTTTCAACGTTTTCTTTGGGCGACCAACCAAGCAAAGCAACATAATTTATAATAGCTTCAGGCAAATATCCTTTATTTACGAAATCGTCGAAGTTCGCGTCCCCGTAACGTTTGGAAAGCTTTCTGGTTGCGTCTTTCATAATGGTAGGAAGATGAATGTAAACGGGTCTTTCCCAACCGAACGCATCGTACATTAAATTGTATTTTGGCGTACTTGACAAGTATTCCGTTCCGCGCATAACGTGCGAAATTTCCATTAAATGGTCGTCTACCACGTTTGCGAAATTGTATGTCGGCATTCCGTCGGATTTAATTAAAATATTATCCTCCATTTCGCAATTATCAACGGAAATAGTGCCGTAAATTAAATCTTCGTAAGTACTCGTGCCTTCCGTAGGAATATTTTGCCTTATAACGTAAGGTTTACCTTCTTTTAAATTTTGCTCTATTTCTTCTTTGGACAATTTTAAACAGTGTTTGTCATATTTTCTGTTCCCGTTTTCGTCGGTTAAACTTTCTAACCTTTCTTTGGTGCAAAAACAGTAGTATGCTCCGCCCAAATCTATCAATTCTTTTGCGTATTTATGGTAAATTTCTATTCTTTCGCTTTGAACGTAAGGACCGTAATTTCCGCCTTTATCAGGACCTTCGTCGTAGTCCAATCCCGACTCTTTAAGCGAAGAATAGATTACTTCTATCGCACCGTCAACGTAACGTTCTCTATCCGTATCTTCTATTCTCAAAACGAAATCCCCGTCGTGCGATTTCGCAAATAAATAAGCGTACAACGCCGTACGCAATCCCCCTAAATGCATAAATCCCGTCGGCGACGGAGCAAATCTGGTTCTTACTCTTTTCATATCGGTACTCCTTTATTTTTAACCTTTTAATTATACAAGATTTTTTTATTAAAATCAATAAAATTTTTAATACATTTTATATGCGTTTAATTTGCAAAAAAATTGCAATCATTTAACTTTTTTATTGCCAGTTAAAGCATTTTTGTGTTATTATAGTATTAGATGTTTATACAAAAATACTCGCATATAACGATAGGGTTAATTTTTAGCTTAGTAATTTTGACATAAAAAAATATATTTACCCCTTTTATGAGGTTGTTTTTGTTTATTTAAAAAATTTTATAAATTGAGGAGAATAAAAATGCCGTTAAACGAATTTAGAAAAACTTTTAAAATGGAAATCGGAAAAGCAGGATTCGATAGAAATATCACCGCAAAATACCTTATGGAACTTTTTCAAGAAGTAGCAACGAAAAATGCGGAAGAATTAGGCTTTGGTTACAAAGCGTTACTTTCGATAGGTCAAGCTTGGGTTATAAACAAAGTAAAATTCGTTTTCTACAAAAAAATTAGAATAGGCGACGAAATTACGTTTGCTACTTGGCCGTTAGCTCCCAAACACTATACTTGCGACAGAGATTTCGAAGGATATAACCAAAAAGGCGAAAAAGTTTTCGCGGGGACTAGCGTTTGGAATTTAATAGATTTGGAAAAAAGATGTTTATGCCTTACCAAAGATATTAAAAAATTAAAAATAGACTATCCCACTAAAAGAGCTTTATCTTCGCTTGACTTTAATCGTTTCACCTATGACAGCGATAACTTTACAAGAATGTACGCTAAAAAAATAAGAATTTCGGATTTAGACGTAAACAACCACGTAAACAACACCAACTATGTAAATTATTCGGTTGATTGTTTAGATAAAACTACTTACAAAAAAGGAATGACAAGTTTTGAAATTCGTTTCCACAGGGAACTTTTATGGAACGACCAACTAGAAGTTTTCTATAAAAAAGACGGTAAAAACAATTATATCGTCGGAAACAAAGTAAACGGCGAACCCGTATTTTCGACTTTAATCGAAACGAACGAATAATGAAACTTAACGAAGATTTACTAATCGGTAGAAAAAGCGTTGCGGTTGCCCTTTCGGGCGGAAAAGACAGTATGGCGCTACTCAATTTGCTCTTAGAAAGCAAAACTTTTAAAGGACAGGTTAAGGCTATTAACGTAGAACACGGCATGCGCGGAGAAAACTCTGTAAAAGATAGCGAATTCGTAAAAAGCTATTGCGAGCAAAAAAAGGTACCGCTGAAATGCTATACCGTAAGCGTGCCGGAATATTCCGAAAAGAACAAAACTTCCTTAGAAGAAGGCGCGCGAATTTTAAGATATTCTTGTTTTAAAGACGCTTACGACAGCGGTTTTTGCGACGCAGTTGCCACAGCTCATCACTTATCCGACAACGCCGAAACAATGCTGTTTAATTTATTCCGCGGTTCGTCTTTATACGGAATGAGCGGAATAAAAGAACAAAACGGAATTTTTATCCGTCCCCTTTTAAACGTTTCAAGGGAAGAAATCGACCTATACGTCGATAAAAACGCAATTCCCTACGTTCAAGACGAAACGAACTTCGATGAAAATTACACAAGAAATTTTTTAAGATTAAAAATAATTCCTTTGATAAAACAAATTTTCCCCGAAGTTGAAAATTCTTTAAAAAGATTTGCCGATGAAAATAAGCTCGTTTCCGACTATTTAAACAAAATTGCCGAAAAAACGATTATATACGGAAAAGAAGTTAAGATTCCCGTTTCCGCCGATAGCGTAATAATTTCACTTTGCGTAATTAAAGCGTTAAAACATTTAGGCGTTTATAAAGATTACGAAAGAAAACACTCTCAACTTGCGTTGAACCTTATAAATTGCCCTAACGGGACTACGATAGATTTAATAAAAAACGTTAAAGCCGTTAAAGATTACGATTTTATAACGCTTTATAGAGCGAAAGAAAAAGAAAACGAGCAAATAAATTTTAAAACGGGAACGACGGTTTTTAACGGCAAGGAAATAACCGTAAAACCGCTTAATAACAACGAATTAAAAAGCGAAAAAGAACTTTATTTCGACTTAGATAAAATTCCGCCAAACGCGGTTTTTAGAACTAGAACGGACGGGGACAATTTTACCCCTTTTAAAAGCGGAAGTAAAAAATTAAAAAAGTATCTAATAGACAAAAAAATTCCGTCCAGACAAAGGGATAACCTTACTTTAATTGCTTGCGGAAACGAAGTTTACGCCATATTGGGCGTAGAAATTTCCGACAAAATAAAAATTGAAAAAAATACGCAAAATATTTATACTATGGGAGAAAAATTACTATGAGTATGTACGACGATTTGGAAAAAATTTTAATCACCAAAGAGCAACTACGCCAAAGAGTAGAAGAATTAGGTGAACAACTTGATAAAGACTATCAAGGCAAAGAACCTATAATGATATGCGTTTTAAACGGTAGCGTTATTTTTTACAGCGACTTGGTAAGAGCCATGAAAGAACCCGTAAGACTGAGTTTTATCACCCTTTCGAGCTACGGCGACGGAACGGAAACTATGGGAACGGTTAAAGTAGTAAGCGATTTAAGAGTAGACATTGCGGGAAAAGACGTAGTTATAGTCGAAGATATCGTAGACAGCGGAATTACGCTTACGAATTTAGTTAAAATGCTTAACGAACGCCACCCCGCAAGCGTAAAAATTATAACCTTGCTCGACAAATACAAAAACCGTAGAGTTCCGTTCGAACCCGATTATTACGGTTTTAAAATAGAAAACGAATTCGTTGTAGGATATGGTTTAGATTACGCGCAAAAATACCGCAATCTTCCCGAAGTCGGCGTTTTAAAACACTAAAAGTACGGCAATATGACGATAAAAAACTAAAAACTATAATATACGGCGAACGGTTTAAAACCGTTCGCCGTAGTTTTTTCCAAAAAATATTTATTTTTTATTATTTTGCTTATTAAAAATTTTTTGTTTTACTATAAAACTAAAAATTATTTATTTTGATTGTCTTTATTTATCACAAATAACGTTTTTATAAACCGACTCTTTTTAAAATAATTTTATTCTTTTCCCGTTATTTTACGAGCGACGTAAACACCGCTTGCGGACGCGTGCGATAAGGAGTGAGTTACTCCGCTACCGTCCCCTATAACGTATAAGCCTTTATGCTTGGTTTCCAAATTTCTGTCTATCGCTACTTGCATATTGTAGAATTTTACTTCTACTCCGTACAAAAGCGTATCGTCGTTTGCGGTTCCGGGGCAAATTTTATCCAAAGCGTAAATCATTTCTATAATGCCGTCTAAAATACGTTTTGGCATAACAAGGGATAAATCTCCGGGGGTTGCCGAAAGCGTAGGAGTAACGTAACCTTCTTCTATACGAGAAGCGGTACTTCTTTTACCCCTAATTAAATCTCCGAATCTTTGTACCATTACTCCGCCGCCTAGCATATTAGAAAGTTTTGCTATACTTTCCGCGTAAGCCGTAGAATCGTTAAAAGGTTCGGTAAAATGCTTGGATACAAGAAGCGCAAAGTTAGTGTTTTCCGTATGTTTGCTTTTATCTTCATAACTGTGTCCGTTTACGGTTACTATTCCGTTAGTGTTTTCCGTAACGACTGCTCCGTTAGGATTCATACAAAACGTCCTTACTCTATCGCCGTATTTTTCGGTAGTGTAAACAATTTTACTTTCGTATAACTCATCGGTTAAATCGCTAAATATTACTGCGGGCAATTCTACTCTTACGCCTATATCTACTCTGTTTGAAAGCGTTGCGATGTTTAATTTTTTGCAAACTTCTTCCATCCATTTGCTACCGCTTCTGCCAACGGATATTACGCATTTTTCGCCGGTGTATTCTTTACCGCCCGCAATGATTTTATATCCGCCTTCGACAACCTCTACGTCCGACACGGGAGTATTAAAGTAAAACATTACCTTATTTTTTAA
Organism: Christensenella sp. UBA4675; assembly: GCA_002405165.1. GTDB lineage: Bacteria > Bacillota > Clostridia > Christensenellales > Borkfalkiaceae > UBA4675. The sequence goes on along the minus strand of DHLF01000002.1, from coordinate 9,070 downwards.
ATAATTGTAAAGATTGTTTAATACGACGTAATTTTTATCCGTACCTAAATGTCTTACGCTGGCTTCTAACAAATGCAGTTGATTTTGCAAACATAATTTTTTAATTTTAGAATTAGCGGTTGTATAAAGCTTAGTGCCTTCTCCGCCGTTATGCATATTTATTTCGTCAACGTATTTCATAAGCTCAATGGCTTTTTCTTTGCCAATAAACTCATGCAACGTTCCGCCGAATTGATTGGTTATGTTATATTTTCCGTCCGAAAACGCTCCCGCTCCGCCAAAACCGTTCATAATTGCGCAAGTTGAACAATGTATACAACTTTTTACTTTTTTATCGGAAATGGGACAATGTCTTTTTTCCAAACTGTTTCCCGCTTCGAAAACCGCAATTTTTAAATTCGCATTTTGCTTTACAAGTTCGTAAGCGGTAAAAATTCCGCCCGGGCCTGCGCCTATGATTATACAATCGTAATTCATACTTCTCCTTATGTAACAGATTTTGTGTCTTTATTTTTTAATATATAACGGTTAAATAGGTCTTTAAATTCCGTTTAAGAAAAAAACATCTCTCCTATTCGATTTTATCATACTCGCATTGTTTTTTCAAATAAAAAACGCCTTAATTTTAAAAAGGTAATAAAAATATACCGTTTTTTAAAATATTATAAAATTATATGATTTTTTTCAATAAAGACAACTACACCTAAACTTGCTTTCTCTCCGAGCTTTTTAAGAAACCGAACATAAATTAAACGATTTATGCGTTTCGGCACGACAATTAAAAATATTATCTCGGTTTGGTAACAAACTAAAAATTAAACGTAAAAAATCGGAAACCGTAAGTTTCCGATTTTGTATAAATTATCTCTTGCTGAATTGAGGAGCTCTACGCGCTTTCTTTAAGCCGTATTTCTTTCTTTCTTTCATTCTGGGATCTCTGGTTAAGAAACCTGCTTTCTTTAAAGCCGAACGAAGATTAGCGTCCGCAACCGTTAAAGCTCTTGCTATTCCGTGACGGATAGCTCCCGCTTGTCCCGTATATCCGCCGCCTTTTACGTTTACTACGATATCGTATGCAGTAGCGTTATCGGTAATGGTAAGGGGCGAACAAATTACTTGTTTTTCAATTTCGTTGGTGCAATAATCGTCAATACTCTTTCCGTTGATGATTATAGTTCCGTTTCCGCCGGGGAGTAATCTAACTCTTGCAACGGCAGTTTTTCTTCTGCCCGTTCCCCAGTATTGAATTTTTTTCTTAACAGCTTTTGCCATTTCTTCTTCCCCCTATTACTTGTCGATTTTCAACTCAACGGGTTGTTGAGCGATATGTTTGTGTTCAGCGTCTTTATAAGTTCTGAGTTTGGTCAACATACTTCTTCCAAGACTGTTTTTGGGTAACATTCCTTTAATCGTTTCGTAAACGAGTTTGTCGGATTTTTGTTCAATCATTTTTCCGTAAGGAATTTGTTTAAGACCGCCGATGTATCCGGTGTGATAAGAATATAATTTCTTTTCGGCTTTTTTACCGGTTAAAGCGATTTTATCGCAGTTGATAACTATTACGAAATCTCCGCAATCTACGTTGGGAGTAAAAGTAGGTTTATGTTTTCCTCTTAAAACGGCGGCAACTTGGCTTGCAAGTCTTCCGAGCGGAACGTCCGTTGCGTCAACTATAAACCATTTTCTTTCTACCGTTTTGGCATTTGCCATATAGGTTTTCATTATAATTTCTCCTTGAATATCGTGTTTAAGATTACAAAAAACCGCAAGTAAAGGGGCTAATTCTACGCGCGCTTTTTTATAACGCTAAATTAGTTTATTATTTTTTACGTTTTTTGTCAAGCGTTTTACGCTAAAATCCGTTGTTTTTTCGCTATTTATATATATTTAAAATTAAAAAACTATATTTGCTACTCCTTTTTCTCTTGACCACTATATATTGTTTCACAAGAAATTTTATATTTTTTTCCGTTTTTTCTTGACATACTTTTTTTACAAGCGTATAATTTAATCAAACATTTGAATAATTGTTCAATTGTTTGAAAGGAGAGTGTATTATGAAAAAAAGTTACGAAATAGAAGTTGACTGCGCGCACTGCGCTCAAAAAATGGAAGACGAAGCAAACAAAACGCAAGGCGTAAAAAAAGCAGTCGTTAATTTTATGGCTCTTAAAATGATTGTAGAGTTTGAAGAAGGCGCAAACGAAAAAGAAGTAATGAAGCAAGTTCTTAAAAACTGCAAAAAAGTAGAGGACGACTGCGAAATTTATTTATAAAATTTACAAACTTTATCCCTAATTTACAAAAAATTAGGGAATTATATTCTAAAAAATTATGAGTAAAAAACAGAAAAAAGTATTTTGGAGAATAATTATTTCCACCGTTCTACTAGTCGGGGTAATAATATTCGACCGTTTGGTTTCTTTTAAAAAGTTAGAAAAATTAAAAATTTTGTTATACGCAATTCCATACATCGTTATCGGATACGACGTAATTAGAAAAGCTTTTAAGGGAATTATCCACTTGCAAGCCTTTGACGAATGTTTGCTTATGACTATCGCCACAATCGGAGCGGTAGCTATGGGCGAATATACGGACGGCGTTGCCGTTATGATTTTGTATCAAACGGGAGAATTATTCCAATCTATCGCAGTAGGGAAAAGTCGTAAAAACATAACCGCGCTTATGGATATTCGCCCCGATTACGCAAATCTCGTCTCAGACGGAAAGACCGAAAAAGTCGACCCCGACAGCGTTGCCGTAGGAAGCGAAATTGCGGTATTCCCCGGCGAAAAAGTCCCGATAGACGGCATTATAACAAAAGGACGTTCCGCATTAGATAATTCTGCCCTTACGGGAGAAAGCGTGCCGATGGACGTTAAAGAAGGCGATACCGTTTTAAGCGGAGCTATAAATTTAAACGGCGTTTTGTATTTAACTACAACCAAAGAATTTGGCTCCTCCACCGCTTCTAAAATTTTGGAAACGGTTGAAAACGCTTCTTCTAAAAAATCCAAAAGCGAAAACTTTATATCCAAATTTGCGAGAGTTTACACCCCCGCAGTCGTTATTTCGGCTTTATGTTTGGGAATATTCCCGCCCGTTATTCGACTTATAGGCGGATATTCTCCGCTTTGGAAGAGTTGGATATATAGAGCATTAACCTTTTTAATAGTAAGTTGTCCTTGCGCACTGGTTATCTCTATTCCGCTATCGTTTTTCGCAGGGCTTGGCGGAGCGAGTAAAGAAGGTATTTTAATTAAAGGCTCTTCTTACCTAGAAACTTTATCTAAAATTAAATACTTATTATTCGATAAAACGGGAACTATCACCAAAGGCGTATTTAAAGTAGTAGGCGTTCATCATAGTCCCATTTTGGAGAAAGAGGTTTTATTCTATGCCGCACATGCGGAAAATTATTCTTCTCACCCCATTGCCAAAAGTATAGTAAACGCCTACGGAAAGCCCATTGACGAAAGTATAGTTCAATCCGTAAAAGAAATAAGCGGAAACGGAGTTACGGCTATAGTAAACGGGAAAAACATTGCGTGCGGAAACGATAAGTTAATGAAATTATTATGCATAGAATATCTGCCCTGCCATAGTGCGGGTACCATAGTACACGTGGTGGTAGACGGAACTTATTGCGGACATATTTTAATATCCGACGTAATTAAAGAAGAAAGCAAGTCTGCCCTTGAAAAGTTAAAAAAAGACGGATTGAAAAAAACTATTATGCTTACGGGAGATAACCGCTCTTCTGCCGAACAAGTAGCAAAAAAAGTCGGCGTAGACGAATTTTACGCCGGTCTACTACCCGCCGATAAAGTTCGCATTACGGAAGAAGTTTTAGCTAAAGCCAAAGGCGATAAAGTTGCGTTCGTCGGGGACGGCATAAACGACGCTCCCGTTTTGGCAAGAGCCGATTTAGGTATAGCTATGGGCGCGCTCGGATCGGACGCGGCAATAGAAGCGGCGGATGTGGTTTTAATGGACGATAATTTACTTAAAATTCCGAAAGCTATTAAAATAGCCAAAAAATGTATGCGTATCGTTTACGAAAACATTATATTTGCTTTGGGCGTTAAATTTGCGTGCCTAATTTTAAGCGCACTGGGAATTGCAAATATGTGGCTTGCGATTTTTGCCGACGTAGGCGTTATGATTCTTGCCGTTTTAAATGCAATTCGTTGCCTTAACGTAAAAAAATTGTAAGTAATTGATTTATATAAAGTTTTATGATAAAATATTTAAAATAAAGCTTTTACTTAAAGGTGACAAATGGAGCAAGAAATTCAAAAAGATTATACAAAAAAAATTATAACTATACCTAACGCATTGTCTTTATTAAGATTACTGCTAATACCTATAATCGTTTGGGCGTTTTGCGTGTTAAAAAACAGATGGCTTACAATAACACTACTACTCGTTTCGGGTTTGACCGATATAGTAGACGGGGTTATCGCAAGAAAATTTAATATGGTAAGCGACGTAGGAAAACTTTTAGACCCTATTGCAGATAAACTTACTCAACTTGCCGTTTTCTTTTGCCTTATGTTTGATTTTTACCGCAATGACTATAAAACAAAACTGATTATGTTTATCGTTATGGTTATAGTTTTAGTTATAAAAGAAGTTTTGCAAGGAATTTCGGGAATAGTTTTAACTAAAAGATGTCAAAAAATCTTTTGCGCAAGTTGGTGGGGAAAAGTAAGCGCAGGCACGATTTATTTAACGGTCGTACTTCACCTTATTTGGTCCAAATTAAATATCGTAGTCAGCGTAGTTTCGGTTAGCGTAACCATAGCTTTTATGGTTTTTGCTACCGTTATGTATCTTATAAGAAATAATCTTTTAATTAAACAAGAAGAAAAGGAAGTAAATGAGTAATCAAATAAAATGCTGTGAAAAAACGGAAGTTCATAAAGACTTACTTGAAAAAGTAAACGCAAGCTTGCCGGACGAAGAAAAGTTGTACGATTTAGCCGAACTTTTTAAAGTTTTCGGAGATTCGACAAGAATGAGAATTTTATTTGTCTTATTTGAAGAAGAAGTATGCGTTTGCGACTTGTCGCAAGCTCTTTCCATGACGCCTTCCGCAGTTTCTCATCAACTTAAAATTTTAAAACAAAATAAACTTATTAAGTTTAGAAAAAGCGGAAAATCGGTATTCTATTCGCTTGCGGACGAACACGTTAAAACTATAATAAGTCAAGGTATGGAACATATCGAAGAATAACTTTATGCATTTTAATATATTTAAAATCGGGGCTGTCGCGTTTGCGACAGCCCCTTAGCTATTTTGTAAAATTTACGCCTTTTGTAAAGCAAGTTTTTTTATTTTTTAGGCAAGGGATTTTTAGCAATTCGATAAAAGTTGTTTGTAAAAATTTATTGCCGTAATCCCTTTTAAACTTTACCCTAATATTATATCACGTTTATTTATATATACGCCGTTTAATGACAAAAATTATTAAAAGTCTACATATAAGCCGTTTTTAGCTTGTTTGTTTATGCCCAAGCGGAAGGAAGAATTCTATTTGTTTTAAACCAATCCGTATCTTTTAAAAGCGTGTTGTTGTTAGTGCAACTAACCTTAACTTCGTTATTTTCGGTGTAAACTATAATATCTCCGTTCATAGAAGTAAACTTACCGTTTTTATAATCTACGCACAAAGTCGTTACGAAAACGTTAAAAGTATACGGCGCAACGTTATCTATAAATTGTTGAGTAGGAAATTGATTTTCGTTTTTGCTTGTATATTCGCTACTTCCCGCGCAACAACATACGCAAACTATTTTGGGTTTTATTTCTTTTAACAGTTCTTTGGAAGAAGACGTTTTTGAACCGTGATGCCCCGCCTTATACAATTCGACTTCGCCGATATTGTTTTCGACTACCAAACTTTTTTCGCCGTCCGACTCTAAATCCCCAGTAAATAAATATTTGTTTGTTTTCGTTTCCGATATTTTTTGATTTATGGTAAAACATACAGAATAATTGTTTTCCGTTTTGGATTTTTGTTCATAATATTCTTGATAAAGCATTTCCAGTTCGATATTTTCGCTAATATCGTAAATTTGTTTTCCGCCGTTTTTGTTTTGATAACAATCTAAAGCCGTATAAACATTAGTCCCGTTTCTTTCTGTACTCTCGTCTAGCTCTCTGTTAAAATTTTTATAAAGCGTTCCCGTCGTTTGGTTGGTTTTAGCAAATTTGATGATATTTTTTACAACGAATTTATCTAATAAACTGTCTACGTTTTTGCCCGTCGCAAATCCCGCGTAATGGTCTTGGTGCGCGTGCGTTACTATAACGTATTCCAAAATCCCGTCCGTAACGTATTGACTGCAATAATCGTATATGGGGTTTACGCTATCCGCTCTCGAACCGGCGTCCACTAAAATTTCCGTGTCGCCGGCTTTTATTAAGGTACAATCTCCCGTATACTTATTTCCAAGCTCTATAAAATGTATAGACAAATCTTTTTCTTTTATTACGTCGACGCTTAAATTTTCGTTTGCTAAGTTATTTTTCGTTATGGTATTAGTTACTTTTTGCGTTTCGGGAATTTCATATACCGTACTTAATAATATCGTTTTCCCGAAAAATCCGCCTACCGTTCCCGCCAAAAATAAAACGATAGAAAATATAACGGACGCTAGCGTTATTTTACTTTTCTTAGCCATCTATTTCTACCCCCTTTACTACAACGGTTCTAATTAGTTTTGCGTTTTTAAACGCAAAGTGAGATGAGGTGTAAATTACGTAATACGTCCCTTCTTGCAAATAATCTATTCCGTCAACTTTTACGCTATCGTGAGAAATATCTTGACGATAATAGTATTCTTTCGTAACCGTATCCGATACGTCTTTTCCGAAAAAAGTAATTTTTACGCTTTCGTTTTCAAGTTTTATGTAATTTTTTAATTCTTCACCGGTAACTACATAATCGTCGCCCTTTGTTTTTTGTATTTCTTGTTTAAACTTTTCGGGTTCTATTTCAACGTAGTCGGCTTCTTCTACCGCAACTCCGTTTAAAGTCGGAGTAACAAATTCAAATTTAGTGAATGCGTATCCTAAAATCACACCCGTTGTCAAGCCTAAAATTAACGCCACGATTAAAAGTATAATCACGGGATTTTTCTTTAAAGCTTTTTTAGTTTTTTTGCTGACTTTTACTTCCCCGTCAGACCACGTCGTAGCGGAACCATATCTTTTTTTGGTGGCTCTCGTTTTTTTATAATCCGCCATATCTTCCCCCCTTTTAGCTATTTATCTTATGTTTTCTCTTTTACAAATGCCAAAAACTAATTTATCGTAAACTGTTTTTTTGCAAAACTTTTTTAATACAAAGTTCTACCAGTTTTTCGGCTACGTTTATTTTGGTAACTCTTTCAAACGCTTTAAAAAACGCGTTGGAATTGACTTCGCACAAATAAATTTCATCGTTTATCATAAAATCTATTCCGCAATAGTCTAGCTTTAAAATTTCGGAAATTTTTATCGCCAAAGTTTTTATTTTTTCCGTTAAAACGTAGCTTTCCGCTTGACCGCCTGCACCTACGTTAGCCCTGAAATCGTTTACGGCTTTTCTATTTATCGCACCCAAAACTTTTCCGCCTACAACTATTACTCTTACGTCTTGGTTATCGCATTCGATATACTTTTGAAATAAATGCGGTTTTGTTTTTACTTCTTCACATTTTTCTCTTAGCTCTTTTTCGTTATTTATTAAATAAACGCCTTTCCCCATAGAACCGAAAGATTCTTTTATTATAAGCGGAAACCCTAGCTCCGAAATTATGTTTTTTATCGTTAAATCTTTAACTTTTTCGTTTTTATCGTAGCAAAGCAGTCCGGGCAACGTTTTTGGAATTTCTATTCCGTTTTCGGCAAGCGTAATATACGTCAGCATTTTGTCGTCGCAAATTTCTATCGAGTTATATCCGTTTATTAAAGTTTTACCGCATTTTTCCAAAGAGTATAAAACGTATTTGTCTTTATCGAAATAAACGTAAACGTCGTAATCGCTTATCTTATTTTTTATTTTTTCTTCTACTACAAATGGGAAAAAATTATTTTTTAAAATATCGCAATTTATTCTTTTTTTTTCAAATTCTTCTTTTAATCTCTTTGCTTGATAAAAATATTCTTCTTTATCGTAATAAGCGTTTATTATTACGCAAGCTTTAATATCCATATTTCCCTTTATTTTTGGCGTTTTATTAACTTATAGACGACTTTTTGCCAAATATAATAAAAATTTTTTTCCCGACAACGCTCTATCGATTACTTTTTGCAAACATTGTAACATAATAAAAATTATTCGTCAATTTTCTGAAAAAATAAATATCTAAAGTTTTTAAAGATTTACATTAAAAAGACGCCGAGAATTTCGGCGTCTAATTAAAATTAAAATTTATACGATTTATTTTTACCAAACTAAATCGTCCCAAATCTCTCTTAAAAATTTTTCATCAATTCTAAATTGTTGTAATAATTCTTCGGGGTTTTTGTAAGTCCTGTAAAAACAATAATTTTTCTTTCTAAAATCTTCTAAAAATCCTTCGTATAAAAAGGTGTTATCATATTGGGAAATGTAACAAGAATAACTTTCCCCACCTTGTTTAGATTTTAAAATTTCAATAATAAAGTCTTTATATTTAAAATTAAAATCGTCTTTATGTATTATAAGTCGCTCAAAAAATTCTTCGTACGACATTAAAACCAACCTCTTATTTTTTTCCTTTTGTATTAGAAATTATAACATATTTTTTAATGGTATTCAATAAAATTTTTTAGTTTAATATTATTTTATTGTCTAATTTTGTCGTTTTTATAATTTTTTATTTCCATTTTTTATCAATAATAATTTCAAAGGGTACATTCTCCAAATGCGGTATAACTATATTTCCCTTTTACCGTACCAAACGTATCTATTATTTCTATTATATCGCCTAAAACGTTTTTTCTATAATAGAACGTTCCCTTTTCGCTATGTAAAAAGCCCATTATTCCGTCGGGACCGTAAAAATATTTTATTGTTTCGTCGCCCGTTTTTTCTTG
>DHLF01000014.1 GCA_002405165.1 Christensenella sp. UBA4675 | reverse complement strand
TTGCTACCTTTTTTAAGGAATTTTCCGCAACTTTCCGCTACTGCTCTCCAAACGGTTATATTGAAATAATCGACTTCTCCGTTAGGCGCGTAAGGTCTGTTTACGGCGATTACGAAACGACATAAGCTCGTCCCGTTACTCGTTTCGGTAAGTTCTGGGTCTTTGGTCAAGTTTCCGATTAAGAATATCTTATTCATTTTTTCTCCTTTATCTTAAAGCTTAACAATCATTCTTCTGAGCATTTCTTCCGTGATGTTTGCAACTCTTTCGATTTCCGAAATTAAAGAAGCTTCACAGCTGAAAGTCATAAGAACATAGTAACCTTCCGACTTATAGTCGATTTCGTAAGCGAGTTTTTTTACTCCCCACTTATCCGTCTTTTCTACGTTTCCGCCGGCATTTTTAACTAAATTTTCGAATTTTTCAATTATAGAATCTCTTGCTTCGTCAGTTAAATCCGCTTTAAGAATGTAAAGCATTTCGTACTTGTTCATATTTTTACCTCCCGGTCTTATTCGGCTTGCCTCGTGGCAAGCAAGGTTTGCTTTATTAAAAGCACGTTAAATTGTAACAGTTTTTTTTGATTTTGTCAATTACTTTTTGGCTTTTTCTTTCGGAAAAGGTTTTCTCCTTTTCCGAAAGCTTATTTTTATACGGTTATTCTATCTAACAACTGGTCTACGAAGTCGTTGACGGGTAAACTTCTCCATTCTACGGTCGTTCCGCCGGAAGAGAATATTTTGTCTAATTTCGTTTGTTTTTCGGACGAAATAGTTACTAATCCCGCAGTCATCATTTGTCCTATATTGCAAGAAGTAACCTTGTCTTTTATCGCTTCCGGGAAAGAACTGATAGCAATTTTATTAAGTTCTTTTTGAGTAAATAAACTTAATATACCCGTACTTTCCGTATTAAAGAATTCGCCTATGCTGGCTTCTCCCGTAATTTTGTTTATAAGCGTATTAGAGAAATTAACGTTATTTAATTCTTTTAACTGTATTCCGGCAACTACGTTAAGCAATGTGTTTTCCGTATGCGTTACCATAGTTTCTAAAAACGTTTCGTCTATCGCTTTATAATAAACGATATTACCTTTTGCGTCTTTTCTTGAAATAGCGTAAAATTCACTTCCGTTGTTCATATTGCAAACGAATGCGTTATCTCGATTTTCGTAAGGGGAAAGAGCTCCGACTTTTTCGTCGTACTTATAAATATATCCTTCTTTTACAGAATACCTTAAATCGGTAAATCTGTTGGTTTTTGCCCATACTTTTTTAGTTTGTAAATCAACCCTTACCGAGTTTTTATTGTAGTAATATCCATTACTATCCTGCTGTACGTCAACGTATGCGTATTCGTAAACATCGCTTGCGTTTTTAGCGTAAGTGTAATAAGGATATAAAGCCTCGGAATCGAAAGATTTATATAAATAGTTTCCGTCTTCGTCCGTTAAAACTTCTATTTCTTCGTCTTCCATTACTTCGCCGACGTATAAGTTTCTTATGGCTTCTTTCATGTCTTTTACCTTAACTTCCTGTATGGTATAAAGAACGGGAATATCTTCTACGTCTACTATATCCTTTATTTTGAGTTTTTGTCCTTCTTGATAAATATCCAAAGTACCGTCGAATACCGAACCCAAACAAATGTTAGCTACTAATTCGTTTATAGCGTCTAATCTTTCTTGTTTACCTTTGTCGGTGTACCACTTGTATTTTAAATAAGTATTAGTGTAATCGTATTGGTTGTCGGGGTCGTCCGAAACGTCGCCCTTTGTATATTCTAGCAACTCTCCTACGTAAATATCGCCTAATAACTTGTTTAAATCTACGCCGTTAATTAAATCTAATATCCTTATATCGGACAAGCGTTGTACAAGTTCGATTTGTTTGTAACGTCTTAACTCGCCGTTATATTCCGCAACGAAATGAACTCCGTTATAGGTATTAAAGCAAGCTTCTTCCGAATCCAAAGACACAATATACACGTCGTTTACCGCATCGTATCTAACAGGGTAGGTTTTCCCCGAATCGTTATTCGCAACGGTTACGTTTCCGTCTTTGTCGGTAGTTATTTCTACGTTATAGTAGTCTTCAAATACTTTCGTTCCAAACCATTCGTTAGAACTTAAAGTCAACTTAATATCATTCGTTCCGTCGTTATAGTACCATACTCCGTCGTCGTCCATATCTATTTTGTACGGGAATTTAACCTTGTTGCCTTCTGTATCCTTAGTATAGAATTTATCGGCAAGTTGATAAATAACATTCGTTCCGTCCGTAAATACGGCGTCTCTCGAAAGCGACATTAAATCGCCTATGAATAAATCGCTTATATATGATTTATAATTAAATTTATCGGCTAATTCGTGTACGGTTATTTTAAATGTTTTTCTCTTTAAAGTAGAAATTATAGAAAAGTCGAGCGGAACTATTTCACCGTTATCGTAACGCCATAAATCGTTCACTTCGTCGTACACGAGCGTTCCTTTATTAAATATAATATCGGTTGCAGGTTTTATGTTTCCTAACGCTTTTTCGCCCGTAATGTACGCCTTAAATTTCTTAGCTTTAATACTGTCGTATGCGTCCTTTATATATATATTGAATAGAGCTTCTAGGGAATTATGATAGTATCCGCTTACGCCGTAGCCTTCCGACGAATAGGTTATTTCTGTTTTTGCCTTAGTTTTTGCTAGTACCTTTTCAGCCCAAAACGCAACGTAATCTCCCAAATACAAGTTGCAGAATTTTTCTTTCCAGAAACTTCCTTTTTTAGCGTTTTTAGCTATTTCGTTTATGCTTAAATTATAAATCGTATCGGCAAGGGCAATCCAATTACCGCTATTTACGTATTTATCTCCGGATTTTTCGGTCTTTAACCCTAAATATTTAACTTTTGCAACTAAATCGTAAGTTAAATCTCCTATTAAAATTACTCCGAAAGTTTCGTCCACAGCGGTTTTAAAATTGTTTACTCTTAAACTGTGTAAGAAATTATACGGGTTAACGTTATAAGTCGTTTGTGCCCAGCTATATAATACGTTTTCGTTTTTATCTACCCAAAGTCCTTTTTCTTCGTTGTAACTTTGATTAAAGAAGTCTGCAAAATAATAAGCTACGCTCTTATCTCTGCCAAACATATCTCCGTAAATTTCATCGTAGAAAAATCCGTTTTTAGTATTGGTCTTAACGCTATCTATCGTGTTTACGATATTTATATCGAATAAAGCACTAAACAGATTTTTATAATATTCGTAACTACCTTTTTTCTTCCAGCCGTCCTCGGAATTTTCCATTTTCAAAGCTTGAGTTAAAAAGTCGCCTATTTGGACTTCCGCAAATAAAGTTTTAAAGTATTTGCCTGCTTTTTTATCTTTGCAAGAATCTATAAAATCTTTAAGCGAGAAGTTTAATATTGCCGATAACGTTTGCGCGTAATCGCCTTTTACTGCCCACAAATCGTTTTCGTACCCGACTTGATAATCCGCAAAACCTATTTTTTGTAAATAGTATCCCGCAATATTTCCTATGGTCAATACGTTACTTTCGTAGAAGTATTCTTTAAAGTTAAAGCCTTTTTTGCAAATCTGTCCCGCTTTCGTCCTAAGTAGCAAATCCCAGAACTTGCTAACGGGTTCGAAATCGGCAAACTTATATACGCCTAAATTATCGTCGTAAACGGCGTTAATAGCTTCTCCTATAAAGTCGTATACTATTTTATCTCCGCATTGTTCTACCAACCAATCGTTAAAGAAGAAGTAAGCTATGGCAAAAGCGACGGTTCCTTCTAACCCGAGCGTAGTCCACATAAGCGCCATAGAACCTTTATCCGCACTTTCGTGATTTTCGTTATACCACTTTTTATCGTTTTTGTCGTAGTAGTTTCCGAAAAATTCGCCGTACATTGCGATATAATCCATAAACTCGTACTGTTTAAAGAATTCCTTAAAATAGTTAGCGGGATTTTTGGCAAGTTCTACGACGTTTATCTTAAACGCTTCGTACATAACTCTATATATGCCCCTGCCGTTAGACTTAAATACGTATTCGTATCTAAATCCCTCTAATCTTTCTAATCCTAAATCGTTAAGCAAATCGCCGACAGTTTCGTTTTCGCCTACGTTTGATTTAACGTATGCCGATACGGCTTCGCCCGAGAAATCTCCGTCGGTGATGAACTTTATGGTTTCGTAAACGTTTACCGACAAAAGTACTTCTAAAATCTTTTTGACTTTTTGTCCGTTTTTGTTTACCCAGTCGCCGTCTGCGCCTTTACTTAAATTTATGAATTGTCCGAATAATTCTCCTACTTCGAATTCTCCGAATTTATCTATTAAGTAATCTTTTACGTCTACGTAGCCGTTATCGGTGGCGTCTTTGCAAATTACTACGTCTACAAATTCCCTTATTCCTATATTATATAGGTATTTCAAGGGTTCGTATGTGGACTCGTCTAAAAATTCTTCTACGTAATATCCTACGGTAGTATCGCGCCCGAATATTCCTTCGAATAAGTCCGCTAAATCGGCTTTATCTTTTATTATATCGTCAACTTCTCTTATTACGTAAGCAAATTTTATCTTTAATAAGTCGTTTAAAATTCTATAAATATCGTTTCCGTTGTCGTCTTTCCAACTTTCGCTTGCTTCGTCGAAATTATATCCTATGTAGGAAGCGAACGTGTCGCCCACCATTATTCCTTCTAATACGTCCGTTAAATAATCGACCCTGTCTTCGTAGGGCGCGCCGTCCGAACCGATATGGTCGCCTGCGTTTCCTTCTACGACTATGTCTACGAATTCGGGAATGTTTATTCCTAAAATTTTATCTAACGCTTTATTGTCGACTTTAAAGAAATCGTCGGTATAATATTTTATCGTATTATCGCCTAAAATTTCTTTTACGGTATCCGAAATATCTACGTCTTTTCCGTTTACGGCTTTATCTATAATTTCCATTATAAATTTAAACTTAACGCTCATTACCGCATTTAAAATTTTATAAACGTCGGTTTTAGAATCGTCTTGCCATATTCCGTTTACGGTATCGTAAGTGTAATTTATAAATTCGGCAAACGTATCGCCAATCATTAAATCGCCGAATAAAGACGTGTAATAAGCGTAATTATCTTCAAATCCGTAAGCTTTTGCGTTTCCGTCTAAAACTATGTCCACAAATTCATAGAAAATTAGGTTGTCGGCAACGTTCAAGGGCTTATAACTGAAATCGTCGGGCAAGAAGTCTTTTATGTAATCGCCTAAACTTCTATTTCTTCCGCAAACGTTTTCAACTACGTCTTTCGCTTGAATTTTTTCGCCGTTTATAGCGTCTTGAATCACGGATAAAATATAAGAAATTCTTACGCTGAATACGTCGCTTAAAACTAATAAAATTTTATCTCCGCCGTTCGTCCACACTCCGCTTTCTTTACTAAAAGAAGTAAACGGGTCTAAGAAATCGCCTATTTCCAAAATTCCGGTTAAAGATTTTATCGTTTCCAACTTGTCGGAATCGTTTATTATATCGTAAGTGTCGTCTATAACTAAATAATCGAATAATACGTTGTAAAGATTATAACTTTCTCCGTCGGAATCGACCCAAGCTTTATCGGCTTCGTTATACTCGAAGTTTAATAAATCTGCTATTAAATCTCCGACTCTTACTCCCCCTAACGTTTTTTTCAAGAAAGGTTCTACTTCCATGTCGCCGTTAATTACGTCTATTACATCGTTTACGGTAGAAGGTATTTCCGCCAAAACTTCCATAAAGTTATAAATTTCTTTTATGTATTCAGACTTCCAACTTCTGTTCGTTTCATCGTAGCTCATAAACATTGCGCTTTGAGCTATTTCGCCGAAAGTACATTCCTTTAAAGGCTCTAAAATTTCTTCCGCGTCTACGGCAGGGTCTAAAAGCTTGCCTAAGTTTATATCTAAAACTTTATTAAAGGCTCCTTCTAGCGGTATTTCTTCTTTTAAGTACGAAATAGTTATTGTCCACTTCTCGCTAACGTTGTCCTTTTGTCCTACAAAATCACCCAATCTTATTTGGTCTAAAACGGTAAACAAATCGTAAGAACTCGTCTTATCGAACGGGGCAACCAACTGCCATAATTTAACGTTTCTTAGCTTATATAAAGCGGGTACTGTTTCTTTATCTTGCGAGTTGTAGTATATTCCCGTACTTTCGTCGTAATTAAAGTCTAAATAGGTTTCTAAAATATCGCCTATCGTCAATTCTCCCGTTACGCACTTAACTATGCTCGTTAAAGAGAAATCGGATAAGAATATATCTAAAACGTTACTGATTTTAACGTCGCAAACAAGAGCTATTTTTTTATCTATTTCTTCCGTTCCGTTAAACCATTTTCCGTTTTCGCTAGAGTATCCCATTATATCGCCTACGGCTACTTCGCCTATCGCGTCTTTTAAAACGAGTATTACGGACTGTAAGTCGTATTTGTCTTTAATTAAAGAGTTTACTTCCGTTTCGTAAAGTCCGTTTAAAAGCTTGTTTATCTCTTTGCCGTTTTGCGTCCATTTTCCGTTTTCCGTTCTTTGAATATCTACGAAATCGGACACAAAATCCCCAATCCTATATCCTTCGAAAGACTTTCTTAGGGTATTTATTATGTTTTCCGCTATCGTTCCGTTTCCGCCTAATATTCCCTTAACGGAAATTCCGCCTAAACAAGACAATAAATTTAAAGTTTTTTTGCCTTCCGGCGCAACCCATTTGCCTTGCTCGTTCTGCTCGTACCCCATAAACTCGGCAAGGAACGTTCCCACCGACAAATCGCCTAACTGATACGTTAAATTATCCAATACGGCTTGCGTTACGTTTCCGCTTTTCTTGCCTGATTGTATAGCGTCGTATAAAGATCCTACGCTGAACGACGCTATTAAAGATTTTACGCCGTCCGCCTTTTTATCTCCGTCGTACCATTGTCCGTCTTTTTCGGTTAGTCCGACTATGTATCCGAGTTTTATGCCTTTTAATAAATTTTCAGGGCTGAATTTATAATTTCCTTCTTCGGTATAAATAAATAAATCGCTTATCGATTTTCCGCCAAAAGTTTTTGCATAATCACTTACGGTTTCCGCCAAATCCTTACTGAACGAACTTAATAATTCGTATAAAAGTTGGTCTATGCTTTTTTGAGATATATCGGTCATTCTACCGCTTAAAAACTCGTTAAGGAAATTAGTATTTTTATCCGTAAAGCTTGCTATTAAAGAACCTATGTTAAAATTCCCTAAAAGCTCTAAATAG
This sequence comes from Christensenella sp. UBA4675, assembly GCA_002405165.1. GTDB lineage: Bacteria > Bacillota > Clostridia > Christensenellales > Borkfalkiaceae > UBA4675. Next base: position 19,818 of record DHLF01000014.1, on the reverse strand, counting down.
CCCTTTTCGGTGTCGGTGGAAGCATAAACGTAAGAGTGTACGTTTTTATCGTAATTTTCGTTATACAAAGACGGGAATAATCCGCCAACCTTTACGGTTGCCAACGCGTCGATTATTCCTAAATTGCCCGTAACGCTATCGGTTTTTATCAAGTCGTTTAAAGAGTATTGCGCAAGCCTTGCTCTCGTACCGTAAGATAAAACAGAATCGGGTAGCCAATTAAACAAAACTCTCGGACTTACGGTATCTAAGAACATATCTATCCCTTTACCGTTTAACAAGTATGCGAGATTTACGTTTTTTAAAGCTTCTACGTTCGCCTTGTCGTCGACAGTTTCTTTCTTTAATTCAACGCCGAAATTTTTAAGCACTTGTTCCAAATCGAAATTATATTTTTCTTCAAAATCTTTTATGGAATAGTTTTGCGGATTTTCTGACATTTTCGTAAACAAATCCAACGCTTCTTCTACCGTTATTTCGTTTACGTCCCCAAAACCGTCTTGTTCTAATCCGACTTTTTTAAGAGAAATATTCTTATACGCCCAGTACGCGCCTCCGACCAGCGCACCCGCAACGGCACTTATTCCCATTACGAATCCTAACAAGAACGATACTATTCTTCTGAAAACCCTGCTCATAATTTACTCCTTAACTTACACCTTTCGGCTCTATATTGTCTATAAATTATATATTATATATTAAGCTAGCTTTTATTATACAATTTATAGTCTTACTTGTCAATAATTCTTATAAAGTCTTTTCGCAAATTTAAGTCTTTTTTGTTTTCTTTTCGGGAAAAATAAGATATAATACAAGAAATCAAATTTTTATTGCTCGTTAGGCGACGAAAAAACAGAAAACGAGAATATAGTTTTTTTACGACGATAGACACGTTTTATAGTTTATTTAATCAGAATTTAAAGAAAAGTTTTTTTATTTTTAAACGATATAAATTAACTCTTTTTAAAAATATTTTGTTCGTCAAAATTTTTTTATCGTCTCAATTAAATATCGCAAATTTTTAATCATTAAATTTTTTAGAAAAAAAGGCAAATTATGAATTTTAACGCATTTAAAAACGACTTATCAAAACTAATTAAATATAATTCCGTTCAAACTCTTTCCGCTCCAAACGCCCCGTTTGGGGAACAAAACGCAAACTGCTTAAAAGAGTTTTTAACTCTTGCTTCTTCTTTCGGCTTCGAAACGAAAAATTACGAAGGATACGCAGGGGAAGTAATGTTCGGAAGCGGTAAAGATTTTGGTATTTTATGTCATTTAGACGTTGTCCCCGCAGGGGATAACTCGCTTTGGAACTACAACCCTTTTACTCTTACCGAAAAGGGCGGAAAACTATACGGTCGCGGTGTGTTAGACGATAAAGGTCCTGCTTTAATTATTCTTTACGCTTTAAAAGAATTAAAAAATAAAGGTTTCGTTCCCAAAAGAAAAATCCGCCTGATTTTAGGTTGCAACGAAGAAACGGGGTGGGGGTGTATCGAGTATTTAAAAAAACACGATTTAATGTGCGAAGAAGGTTTTTCGCCCGATTCCGATTTCCCCGTAATTTACGCCGAAAAGGGAATTATCCACGCAAAACTTTTTTTCGATTGCGATAAAAGTCTTTTATCCGTTTCGGGCGGTACGGCTTACAATATGGTTTGCGACAGAGTAGAAGCTCTTTGCCCCGTAAACGAAAATCTTTTAAAGAAATACGACTTATCTTTATCGGACGGAAAAATTATTTCTACGGGAAAAACCGCGCACGGTTCACTTCCGCATAAAGGCAAAAACGCCATTTTAAAAATTTTACCGTACTTTGAAGATATGGGGTTGGTAGATAAAAGCGTAAGGCTAAATTTATTTGAAAACGCAAGCGGAATTTTAAATTACTTTGACGACAGCGGTAATTTAACGCTTTCCCCCGACATGATTTCTTTGGAAAACGGAAAACTTGCGATAATCGTAGATATTCGTTATCCCGCGCTTATGGATTATGAAAAAGTCAAACGCGAAATAGAAAAAATTGCCCCGAACGAAATTTTATCTCATCAAAAAAGTTTGTATACGGATAAAAATTCTAAGCTCGTTAAAACTTTATGCTCGGTTTATAACGACGTTTGCAAAGAAAATAAATCGCCCATTGCGATAGGCGGGGGAACTTACGCGAGAGCGTTAAAAAACGGAGTAGGCTTCGGTCCTTGCTTTAAACAAGAAGACGCCGTTTGTCACGAAATAAATGAATATTTTAAAGTCGAAGACGTAAAAAAAGCTTTCGACGTTTATATTAAAGCTATCGCTTTACTTACGGAGAAAGAATGATTTTGCAACAATTTTTAATAGAGTCCGACGACGTTAAAAAAACGGAATATTTACAAGAAATAGGGCTATACATCGATAAACAGCTAGAACTTCTAAATTACCCCGACAATAAAAACTGCGTTTGGGCAATAAAAAATCTTTCAAAGAAAAAACTCGGTTTATCTTTAAAAGAAAACGAAAAATTTAAAAATTTTATTTCTTCCGCAATAAACTCTCAAGACGACAAAATCAGAAAAAACGCCTACGTTATTTTGGGTAACGTAGATAGCGATTTTTGCCACGATTTACTTATTAAAGCAATCGACAAAGAAACGGTTTTTTATTGCTACCCGTGCATTGTCTTATCGCTGGGAAACTTTAAAGATTTCCCTAATTGCGAAAGGTTTTTTAAAAAATGTCAAGAACTTTTTGAAAATGGACAAATGCCCGAAAAATTTTTCCTTTTAGTAAAAGACGCTTTCGAAAAAGCTTTCCCTAAAAAAACGTGCCCCGTAAAAAACGTAAAGATAAACGCGGAAGATAAAATATTACTTACCACTCAAAAAAGTTACTTCGATTTGTTTATAAAAAATTTAGGGAAAAAATGCGAAAAAACAAAATTCGGGGTAACGCTACGTAATTTAAATCAAGATGATTTTTCGGAAATTTTAAGCCGTAAAGACTATTACGATTTGTTTTTTCTCTACGCCATTACCGACGATTTTTCCGAAAAAAATATCACGCTTGCCGTTACGGCTTTTAAAGAATTCGTAAAACGCAACACGTCTTTACCCGTCGGATACAGGATAGAGTGCAAAAGCGATATTAAAGAAAAAGAAAAAATTACTAAACTCGTTAAAAATTTATGCTCTTCTTGCGACTTACTCGTAAACAATCCGTCCGACTACTCTTTTACTTTTTACGTTCAAACGGCAAAAAACGGAGAAAAAGGTTTTATCGCCTTTAAATGCGATTTTCTTTTTAAAAACCGTTTTCCGTACAGAAAAAATTGCTTGCCTGCGTCCATAAATCCCGTAACGGCTAATATTATCGCTAACGTTGCAAAATCTTTTAGCGCTCCTAAATCCGTTTGCGATTGTTTTTGCGGAACGGCTACTATGCTAATCGAAAGAGCTAGAACTGTTAACGCAAACTTTTTCGGTTCGGACATAAACGAAAACGCCGTTGAAATGGCAAAGGAAAATTGCGCGCTAGCAAACGTTCAAGCTAAAATTATAAGGAAAAACGTTGCTTTATTAAGCGGACAGTTCGACGAAATTATCTCTAATTTGCCTTACGGATTAAGAGTCGGAAATCACGAAAACAATTTTGAAATTTACTCTTATTTAGCTAAAAAATGTAAAACCGTTTTAAATAAAAACGGATTTGCCTTTTTATACACCGCCGATAAAGCCTGTTTAAGAAAGTTACTTAAACAAAACGGATTAACAATAATTAATGAAATGCCTATGGAAAGCGGTGGACTATATTGTAGTTTGTTTATCGTAAAAAATTGCGCTTAATATACTAGAGGAAGCAATGGCGTTAATACTTAATAATCGAATAGTTATTCTTATTTTTTAAAATAAAATGAAAAAATTCCTGCAAGTTTTTGCAGGAATTCTTATATGAAAAGTGGCATTTATCGACTTATAGCCCTATTTTACATACCGTCAAGTAACATTTTGTCGGCAATTAAAGCGATAAATTCTCCGTTAGTCGGCTTTTCTCCCATAAACACGCTTACCCCGAAAAGATTGTTTATAGTGTCAATTCTTCCTTTTGCCCAAGAAACTTCTATCGCGTGTCTTATCGCTCTTTCTACTTTCGACGGAGTAGTATCGAAACGTTCGCTAATCATAGGATATAATTTTTTTGTAATATTGTTAATAATTTCCGGTTCGTTTACAACCATTTTTACGCCTTCCCTTAAAAATGCGTAGCCTTTAATATGTGGCGGAATTCCTACGGAAATAAATATTCTGCTTAACTTATCGTCAATCGGATTTTTTAAATCGTTTTTCTCTAAAAGTTGATGAACTCTTTTAGTTAAAAGACTTTCGGAAACGGGTTTAATCATAAAATAATCCGCGCCCATTTTACAAGCTTTACTTACCAATGCGTCGCCCGATACCGAACTTAACACCAGTATTTTCCCTTTGAAATTTTTTTCTTTTAAATAAGAAAGGACTTCCATTCCGTCCAAACTCTTTAAAACTAAATCAGTTATTACTAAATCGGGTAAACGTTCACATATCTCTATTCCCAATTTACCGTCGTTGGAAAAACCTAGGATTTCTATCTCTCCCGATTTTTCAAGATAACCCGCAATTTCTTTTGCGTTATCAAAGTCGTTTTGTAAAATTACAGCAGTGATTTTTTTCATTTTCTCTCCTTTTTTTCACTAATTTGATTATAAACCAAAAATAATGTAAAAAAACCCTTATTTTTACACTTTTATTGCTAATTTTGTCGAAAACACTGAATATTTGTTAAAAATTAGTAAATATTTTAAAAAACCGTAGATTTTAAAGGTAAAAAGACTAAAAAAAACTTAATTTTTCGAAAAAAAATATTTTAAGAAAAAAATGCTAAAAAAGAGTTGACATTTTTTTATAAATAACATAAAATAGAAAAGCACTGTTAGAAAAGCTTAATTTTCAAACGGTTTTGTATCGCGGAGTGGAGCAGTTGGTAGCTCGCCGGGCTCATAACCCGGAGGTCGTGAGGTTCAAGTCCCGCCTCCGCAACCAGTATGGCGGCGTAGCTTAGTTGGTTATAGCGGCCGGTTCATACCCGGCAGGTCGTTGGTTCGAATCCGACCGCCGCTACCAAAATAAAACGAACGAAAAAAATATGGCCCCTTGGTCAAGCGGTTAAGACACCACCCTTTCACGGTGGTATCATGGGTTCGAGTCCCGTAGGGGTCACCAAAAAGTGATGGTCTATAAGAAAACTTATAGACCATCTTTTGTTTTATAAAAATTATAAAACGTATTTATTCTTTTTTATAGAGAAGTTTTTAATCACAACGTTACGATAGATAAAAATTTTACGTTTGTAAAACAATAAATAAAATAATATAGAAAAGAGAGAACGTAGCTTCTCTCTTTTCTACGTTAAAAAACGTTTGACAATATAATAAGCAAAGTAATAAAAGAAAAACGTTATGATTGCAAAAAGTAAAAATTTATTAAATAGTATTATTGATGTTTTACTTGCATAAATAACGGGGCAACAATTTTTTTAAAAATTAATTTTTAAACTCTAAAAACTTTAATAAAAACGCGTTTGGGAAAACAAAATTCTTTTCTCCGACGGAAAATTTAACGCGCATGTATTTTCTTGCGTTATCCATCCACGTTATTTCCCCTTCTCCGAATTTTTTATGCGTTACCATACAACCGACTTTAACTTTTGCAAGCATTTCCGCTAGTTCTTTTTCGGCTAAATCATTTTCTTTCATAGAAACAGCGTCGGCTGTGGCAATTTCGTTTTTTATAGCGATTTTATTTTCTGCCTTTCTATCGGCAAGGTACTTTTCGGGAATAAGTACGCTTTCAAAATCGCCCATTGTCGCCTGCTGTTTATTATATAAAGCTTCGTATTCTTCGCGACGTAGTACTGTATCCCAACCGCCGACGGATTCGCCTTGGTGCTTATCGATACCCGTGTAAGACAAACTTGAATTTTCGTATTTTCTAAACCCGAAAATACCTTGATTCATTTTTTCGGAATCGAATAAACCGATAGAGCAAAGCACGTCGAAATCTTTTACGGTAAGTCCCGTAACTTTTTGAAACAGTTCGGGTTCTATTTGCGTAATTACGTCTTTAACGGTTTGTTCGCGATAATCGGTTAAGTACATAAACGCAGGTATTCTCGCCGCAAGTTTCAAAAGATTTTCTTGAACTTGTTTTCGTAAAGATTTTGCTTTTTTCTCGTCTTCGGTAAGCTCTTTTTTTTCGGACGGCGACAAGGTGTCGCCTTTTTCTTTTTTAAGTTTTTTCACCTTTTCAGAACGGTTTATAATCGTTTGAATTTCAGCGTTTAACGAACGAAACCCTTCGATTCGCATAAGCGCGTCCAACGCGTCTTGATTAGATTGCAGTTTTTTAAGCGTGTCGTTATCGACGTGAACGAGTAGTGCGGTTTGCCAACGTTTTGCTAGCAAAGTTGCGGACGTTCCCGCATAGGTAATATCTAAAATATCTTGCGCGTCTATTCTGTTCATAGACGAGCCGTCAAACGCAAGCACGGGTAAAAACGAAATAAACTCCGCAACTTTTTGTTCGGGACTTGTATCGTCTACTTTTAGCCTACACGAATAGTCCGAAATTTGGTGCAAGGCGCGTTCTAGCGCAAAATCGAAAACGTAACATTCTTTTTTTATTATTTCTTTATCCCCGTTGTCATTTACTATTTCCCATGGGGATTGAACTCTAAACGCAGTTTGAAAATACGTTTCGGGCGATTTTAAGTTGCGGAGCATAAAAACTCCCGCCCACGGTCTTACGGTAACGCCCGTCGTTAATTTCCCGCAAGATAGAGTAATGGTTTTTGTTACAAGCGGGTTGCCCATAGCGTTTAATACGGGTTTTAATGCGTCTAAACCGATACCTGCTTTTGTTCCGGCGCATACTATTACTTTGTAATCGTCAAAAAAATTGTTTTGTTTTTGCCTTAATAAATTATACATTGCATAGCAACTTGCAACGTTAGGTAAAAACCATAAAGTATGCGATAGTACGTTTAACAAGGTCGTGTCCGAAAAAGGCATTGGCGGACGTTCTGCGCCAAGCTTTAAGCCGTCTACGGGCATATAGGCGCCTTGAATCATTTTTAACCATTTTTGAACGTCGTTTTCGTAAACGAATCTTGCGTCTACTATCTTGCTATTTTCGGGTATTCCCGCGCGGAAAAACTCGTTTACGTCAAATTCGTCGTAACCTTCGTTTATGGCTACGTTACACGTTATTGAATCGGGAACTTTGTAAGTGAGCATTACCATTTTAGGTAGCGAAGAATAAGGATTTTCTCCCAAAGAATTGTCCCAGTTTTCTTTTGCCGACTGTTCGTCCGAATAAGTCCAATTAAAAACTTGGTCTTCTAAAAATTCCCCCGAATTAAGCGCACGGAAAGGCGTACCAGATAAATATAAATAGTGCGCCGAAGAAATGGGCAAAAACGTTTCGTTTATGGCGTTGCCGGCTTCTTCCTTTTGATATTTTTCAAGGTCGAAATCGTCGTTTTCTTCGTCAAATTTTTCAAAAAGACTTTTTGCGTTTTCTCTCCACGCACCGAAATGATATTCGTCAAATATTACGATATCCCATTTTACGTTATGGATAAATTCGTTTTTCGCCTTTATTCCGCCTGCTTCGTTAGTGCCAAGTAAGTCTTGAAAAGACCCAAACACGACGATAGGCTCGTCTTTATCGCAATCGTAAAACTGTTTATCGAGTTTTTTTGCGTCGAACTTAGCTTCTTTATTGCTTACAAATTGCCAGCCTTTAAAATCGACGTGTCGTGAAATATCTTCTTGCCAAGCAGACTCTACGGCAGGTTTAAAGGTTAAAACGAGTATTCTTTTAAAATTTAATGCCTTACACAATTTGTAGGTTGCAAAAGTTTTTCCAAAACGCATTTTTGCATTCCACAAAAATTTTGGCGGACGCGACTCGTCTTCCGTTTTGGCTTGTTTAAAATACTCTTTAGTCATTTCAACGGCTTGTTTTTGCTCGCTTCGCATAGCAAAATTCCAAGTACGGTTGCCTTCGAACCGAGTTTCCGTACGCAATTCTTCAATAGCCGTAAGCGCGTCTTGACAAGTACACTTAAACCATTCGTTTTTATCCGCGCCTTCGTTTAGTTGTAAAAAACCCTTGCGTTTTAGTAGCCTATGTACGTCCCTATCCGTAAAACACGTTCCGTCAGAACGCATTGCCGATTCCTTAAACAAAATTTTAACGTTTACCGCAAGCGTATGCGATTGCTCGCGAATACGCGTTTCGGTGTCTTTTCTGTCGGTATAGCCGATTTTAATATACCCGTCGTGGTCTTTTACGTCGGGCAAAATATAGCCGTAAATTGTTGGAACAACGGCAGGGCGTTTATGTAAAATATCAGATAAACTTATGTTATTTGCCATTATTATTTTACTCCATAGGTTTAATCATACTCTCGATAAATTCGATTTCTTCTTGCGATAATTTATATTTTTTATACAATTCTTCATCCGTCCACGGTTTTGAAAAATCTTGCATAGGAACAAATTGATAAACGCCACGCGGACCGTTTTGCGTTTTCTTTTTAATACTGACAAGATAACGGAAAAATCTTGTTTTAATGTATGAAATTATGTTTTCGCATTCTTGTTTTGTAAAATTGTGTCTTTCGGGGTCATATCCTATTACAAGATAAGTTTGTGAACATACACTATTTGGTTCTCCATAGAAGGGATAGCCTAATATTTGAGTATCAGTACCGCTACCACCGGCGGCAGGAATATATACCTTATGCAAATCTTTTGTTTTTTGATTTTTAGGCAAATCCACTTGCCGTATCCAACCGAATGGAATGTCATTAAAAGATTTGCTAACGTAATATTTGATGTTGTATAAGTCACTTTTCTCTTTTTTATAACCCTTCCAATTTGATGTTAGCAATTCACTGTTATCAAAAAAATGTTTCGGGCTAATTAATCCCGAAAAATTATTTGACAACTCAGTATAGTATACTCCTTCAATTGCTACGATTTTTTCAATAATTGAATAAGATTGAGGCTCTCTTATAACAACTCCTGCATTAGCGGAATCAAGATAGTCAAAACGTTCTTGTATAATATTGCTATCGTGATTATGGTAATAATATTTACATTTACCACAGTAGTCTCTATTCCATAGAAAATAATTTACGCCACCTTTTATTTCAACGCCAGGGAAACAATCATTTGCATTCGGAAAATCATGCAGAACTTCTATATGATTGCACTTTATCATTGACTCCACCCAACTATCAGAAATACCTTGTGCCGTTTTCGTCATCCAGCGACTGGGTGTAATAACACAGAAATAACGAGGCTTTAAATCTAATGCTTTTGTTATGAATTGGTCATAAATTGATCTCGCATTAGCACTATTAGTACCTTCAATTCCAAAACTTAATTGATAGGGTGGGTTGGATATTATTACGTCGAATTTCATATTAAATATTTTCTCCAAATTTTCTGTGTGTATAAATTCGTAGGCGTGCGTTTCTTTGCCTTCTTCTCGTTTCCATTGAGTTTCAGATGCGCTGCAATATTTGCATTTGCCATTTACCCAAACGTGATTCACTCTACGAAATCGGATATTCCCTTCCGCATTATCGAAATGAGAAATAGAGTATTCTCCGTTAGGATATTTAGAACAATATAAACTCCTACGAGAAAGTAGACTTGTTAGCTCCGTTATAGCTATACCGTAAAGCTGTTTATGGAATATATGGTCTATTCGCTTTTGCAAGTCGGGGATTTTATCGGCTAAGCCTACAAGTAAACGTTTAGCTATTTCACGCAAAAAAACTCCCGTTTTACAAGCGGGGTCTAAAAACGTAATATTAGGGTCGGAAAATAATTCTTGTGGCAATAAATCTAACATTTGATTTACTACGTCGGGCGGAGTAAAAACTTCGTCGTTAGATAGGTTTGCTAAACACGACAAAACGTCGGGCGTATGTAATTTGTTTTTATAAATTTTATCGAAAAAAGTTTCAGCCATTTTGTTGTACCTTCCTATAATGTACGGGCGGATATTCGCATATCGGCTCTGCCATATATTCTTTTGTTGTGGGGTTAATCGATATATAGCCCCGTATTTCTAACGGAATATCGGATAATGACGGTTGTCCGCTTTTAGATTTTTCGTTTACTTTAAGCATTACGTCTAATCTAAAATCTCGCCGTTTTAATTTTGTACTAAGCATTAAACTCCATTCGGGAAAAATAATAGGTAGGTCAAGGTCTTGTTGATTTTCGTCTACTTGCATTAGCGTTAATGCGTTACCGCACAAAACGTTTTTAGAAAGAATATATTTTACGGCTTGACGCGTTTCGTCGTTAGTTGCCTTTTTACAAACATTTTTGTATTCTTTATCCCATAATTTAAAAAGTCGTTCGCGACATTCTTCCACGTTATCGGACAAAATATCCACGCCGTAAATACTTGTTATTGCTAAAACGGAATATCGTTCGTAATCGTAAGGGTTAGATTTATACAATCTTTTTACGGTTGCTATTTTACGCGATAAAATTTCGGCTAAAAAATTACCGTTTCCGCATGCAGGCTCTAAAAAACGGCTGTCTATACGGTCGCATTCCTGCGCCACTAAATCGCACATGGCTTTTACTTCCCGTTCGTTTGTAAACACTTCTCCATGCTCTCTAATTCGCTTTTTAGATTTTGTTTGAGATTTTTCCATTTTTTTACCTTTATTAGTCTTATAGATTTACATTATAACATTATAAGACTAATAAAACAACACTATAAAACTAATAATTTTTAAATAAATACAATAAAATATTCTTATAAGACTAAAAACGGTGTAATATGAATATTGGAGAAAGAATAAAAATTTTAAGAGAAAAATCTAAATTTACTCAAAACGGGCTTGCAGAAAGGGCAGGGATATCGCAAACGCATTTACGCAGAGTGGAACTAGGACAAGCCGATATAACAATAGGACATTTACAACTTATTTGCGACGCGTTAGAAATATCTTTAAAAGAATTTTTTAACTACACAAGCGAAAACGAAGAACTGTCTATTGCGTTGTCTAACCTTACCCCTAAACAAAAAAGTCTTTTAATTGACTTTTTAAAGAGTTTATAATTTGCTAATTAAAATTTTGCGCATAAAAAAACAACTGACTTTTTGTCAGTTGCTTTTTTAGTTTATAATTTAATTTTAAATATTTTTGGTATAGGTTACAAATCCGTCGGGCACTAACCCTTCTTTGTTGTATAAAGATTTCGCGTTTTGATTAGTCGTTAAAACTTCTAACGTTAAAGAAACAGCTTTATCTTTAAACTCCTTTTCTAACCATTCCATAAATCTTCCGCCGTAGCCGTGATGTCTGCTACAAGGGGATATGTATAACTCGTCTAATACTAAAACGTTCCCGCCATCTTCATTGCACCAATAACTAGTTACAAGTCCGTATCCGACTTTTTTATCCGTTTTGCTATCTACTATAAAATATCCCCACAAGTTTTCATGGTTTTCTATTACCCTTAAAAACGTGTTTTTAGCCCTTTTTTCGTCGAACGACTTTATGGTAGAACAAGAATCGTAAAACTCTTTACACAGCTTTAAAAACTCGTTTAAGTCGCCTTGTTTAAAGTTTTTTATTATCATATTTTCCTTTGTCTGTATTTATTAAAAGCTTAAAGATTATATCATTTATATTTTTTATAGTCAATTATTTTATATAATAATTTAAAAAACATACCTATAAGTCGATTAAAAGTATTTTATTACATATATTCATATTAAAAATCTACAAAAAAACAGCCCTTTAAAGGACTGTTTTTCTATTTATCTTTTGTATAATTTTTTTATCTTTGGTAAATGCTCATTTGTATCTAAAATCTTTTGATTTTATTACCGATTTATTTTTCGTTAAATTTAATAAAAATAAAAATTTATTAAATTTCTTTTAGTCTTCGCCGTTTTCTTTATGGCTATTGCCTAAAAACGTTGCCGAACCGAAAGGACTTCTTTTCGGACGGGGCGCGCTAGTAGCGGAAGAATTACTGTAATTTTTTCTATATCCGCCTTTTCTATCATTTCTATCGGTCTTTTTATATTCTCTCTTTTTTAAATTTGCGGGAATTATTACGACGTATCTCATCGGGTCTTTTCCTTCAGATTCCGTTTTTACGTCTTCTCTATCCGATATAGCAGAATGAATAATCCTTCTTTCAAAAGGATTCATAGGTTCTAGTTTAATCTTTCTTCCTTTCGCTACGGCTTTATCGGCAAGTTTTACCGCTAAAGCTTTTAAAGTTTCTTCTCTTTTTTCTCTATATCCTTCGCAGTTTATTAAAACTCTTTTATAGGTTTCTCTGTTTTTATTAGCTATAGCTCCCGCAAGAGTTTGAAGGGAATCTAAAATTTCGCCCCTATAACCGATTAGCTGAGCGTTATCGTTTGAATTTAAGGTTATTGTAATAGTATTTTCGTCTTCTTCTACGCTAACGTCGGCTTCTACGTTAAGAAAAGAAAATAATCCTTTTAAAAAATCTGAAACTCTTTTTTCTAAGTCGCAATCGCTACTAATCAATTCTACTTGAATTTTAGCGGGCTTTCCGCCTATTCCTAAAAATCCCGATTTTCCTTCTTCTAAAACGGTATATTTAACCTGTTCTTTACTCGCGTTTAACTGCCTTAACGCTTTATTTAAGGCTTCTTCAACGGTTTTTCCGCTGAATATATTATCAGTTGACATATTTCTCCTTATTTTCTAATTCCGTAGCGTTTATCCTTAGAACTTTGTTCTTTTAACGCTTTTTTTTCAAATATTTTAGTTACAATAAATGCTATAAAAATTGTAGATAAAGTACTGAATAGCGAACTTACTATCATGTAAATAGAAAATGCCGAAGTGTAAATAAACGCAAACACACCGAACATTAACGGCATGATTATTTTCATCATTTTTTGGGTTTGTCCCATAGTGCCGTTTTTCCCTTCTACCGAACCTAAATCTACTTGCGTTTTTTGGTCTTTACTCATAACTATTTGAGATAGTAACATTACTCCGATAGATAAAACTACTAAGATATAATATCCGTTTGCTTGTTTCTTTTCCGAACTCATTTTAGCGGTTAAAACGTTATAATTATTCTTAAAATCGCTACCTAAACTGTCTTTAAGTTTTCCGAAACTTCCGAGAGGATGCCTAAACGACGTATCGGATTCCCAAATATTTTTTATCCATAAAAACGAATTTTTTTCTTTTTTAAACGTTTCTTTGGCTTTTTCTTGACCTTTAATTAAAATATGTTCTTCTATATAAAAATCATCAAATTTATTTTCAAATAATTTTGTAGATATTTCTTTTTTTAATTCTTCTTTGGTTTGCGTTTCTCTTTCTTTTATATCGGTCGCTTTATTTTCAGAATCTAAATCAAACGAATCCGAATAATATCCGCCTAAATATTCTTTTTGTAATTCGTAAAGTTTATTTATATATTCGTCGCCTTTTAAGGTATATTTTTTTTCACTTTCGTTATAACTAAATACGGGCGTAACGCTACCGTCGGTTCCGACTATATTAAATCTGATATCCTTATTTAAAAAGTTTACATAATTTTGGTTAGTTTTATTTACAGAATAACTATCGTCTTTATTTTTAATTATAACCCCGTCGTCTACTTGTTCTACGATAGCCTGATTATAGGAATTTACCATTTTCTTAAATAAAGAGTTGGTAGCGTAGTTAGAATAAGTATTAAACGCGCCTATAACTACCATAAATATTACGATAGAAATAATGCTAGGCAAACACGCCGTAAAAGGCGAGTATCCCGCCTTTTTTTGCAACGCCATAACTTTTTGTTGATATAACTGCTTGTTATTAGCGTATTGTTTTTGTAATTTTTGTAGTTCGGGACGCATTTTTTCCATTTTTATGGAATTACTTTTACTTGCTACTCTTGAAATTATATCAAACGGCATAGTAATAAGTTTAAGTATTAGGGTAAAAATAATTATACCTATACCTTCGTTATATCCCGGTTTTTCTATAATAGCTCTTATTAGTCTTCCAAGCCAGTTTAGTTTTACGTTTTTTAAACCGTCTAATATGGCTATATTAGTTAATAAATTATTAAACATTTAATCCTTTTCGCTTTTTATAAAAGCCATATAATATCTTTTTTTCTATCGGGCGGTGGGTCGAATCCGCCTTTATTAAACGGATTACACCTCAGTAACCTCCAAACGATTAGGGGTATTGCTTTAAAAATATTAAATCTTTGCAATACTTCTATCGCGTAAACGCTACACGTCGGCGTAAATATACATTTAGACCTTACTTGAGACGAAATAAACTTTCTGTAAAATTGAATAATTTTTATTAAAATTTTTCTCATTTAAACAGGTTTTCCTTAGAAAAAAGATATTGCATATCCTTACTTATTTCTTTTAAGCAATAAGTATCCCTTATTTTAGGAATAAAGGCGATATAATAATCGCCCAAAGTCTTTGAATATTCGTGAAAAGCGCTACGCAATACTCTTTTTACGTAATTTCTCTTTACGGCTTTTCCGTGTTTCTTACTTACGCAAAACCCGACTTTTAATTCGTTTGATTTTGCGTAAACCATAGTAAGCGTTCTGCAACCGACTCTTTTTCCTTTATTGAAAACGTAATTAAAGTCTTTTTCTCTCTTTAATGCGTTTTTCATACTTATGCAGAAAGTTTGTGTCTACCTTTTGCTCTTCTTCTCTTTAAAACGTTTCTTCCGTTTTTAGTTGCCATTCTTTTTCTGAATCCGTGTACTTTACTTCTTTGTCTTTTTTTAGGTTGATATGTTCTTTTCATTTTTAGTACTCCTTTAAAATCGTGCTTTTTAGATTATACTTTATTTTTTATTTTTTTGTCAATCGTTTATTACTAATATATAACCCTTTTTATCTTCTAATGGGTAAAATCATATAAATAAGGTCGTTATTTCCGACAGGTCCTATAAAACAAGGCTTAAAAGAATCGTTTATTCTAAATTCCATAAACTCGTCGTTTAACACGCCTATTATATCGGTTATGTTTTTAAAATTAAAGCCTATTTCTTTTTCTTGTCCCTGCATATTTATTGCAATACATTCGTTTACTTGTCCTATTTCGGAAGACGCGTTTATAGTAAACACGTTATCTCTACATGTAGTAAATATTACGTTTTTAGCGTCTTTTGCAATAATGCTTGCCCTATCTAAACAATTTTTTAAAGCGTTTCTGTTTACAGTAAAGGTCGTTTGGAAATCTTTTGCTAAAAGCTTGTTGTAGTCGATAAAATCTCCGTCTAATAGTCTTGATACTATTATCGTTCCGTTTAAATCTAACTTTAAGTTGTTTTGTTGAACGTAAACCGTTGCGTCGTCTTCTAAATTTTCGGATAATAGTTTAGAAATTTCCCCAAGCGTACGGGAAGGTACTACGCACCTGATATTTCCTTGCACTTCTTTTAAAGTTTTTCTGCATAAAGCCATACGGTATCCGTCTAACGCTACTCCCGTAACGTTTTCTCCGTTTATTTCGAATAAACATCCGCAATAAACAGGCCTTGCCAAATCTTGCGCGCAAGAAAAAATAATTTTATCTATTATATCTTTAAAATCTTTTCTAGCTAATTTAAAATAATTTTCGTTGTAATCTTTATTGATTATAGGAAATTCTTCTACGGGTAAACATTGAATTTCCGTTCCCGATACTCCGTAAGAAATTTTAACTTTGTTCTCGCTTGCAAATATCTCTACTTCTTCGTCTTCAGGAATGTTTTTTACGAGTTCGGATATAAATTTACCCGGAATTAAAACTTCTCCTTCTAAAAACGTGTCGCAAATTACGGTTTTTTCTATGTATAACTCCATATCCGTTGCCGATAAAGTTAAATTATCGCCTTTTGCGGAAAACTTTATCCCTTCTAACGCCGAATTTAAGTTTTTATTGTTAATAGCTTTTACTACTTTCGATATCGCGTTTTGTAAATCGAAATTTCTTACGACTATTTTCATATTTTATTATTCCTTTATTTATATTGTTTTTGATTTTTAGTAGTATTATTAGTAGAGTGTGTGGAAAAGTTGACAACTTATTTTATTGTCGTATTTTTTCTAGATTTATCGGGGTTTTTTAAGATTTTTTTTATGTTGACAACATCAACAATTTCGGTTGATAAAATTCTTGATAAATTGTTTAAAAGTGTATAAACCTTAAATTTTCCGCTCTATAACGTATATATTATATAAAATATAAAGGAAAAAAGCAAGAAAATTTTTTAATT
Organism: Christensenella sp. UBA4675; assembly: GCA_002405165.1. Classification (GTDB taxonomy): domain Bacteria; phylum Bacillota; class Clostridia; order Christensenellales; family Borkfalkiaceae; genus UBA4675. Next base: position 3,474 of record DHLF01000014.1, on the reverse strand, counting down.
AATAGAGCTAAAATTTTTAAAAACAGAGTTATCCACACACTTATAAACATTGTGGATAACTTAATGTTTATACGTTCTTTAAAAGTGGACAAGTAATTTAAAAAAATTGAGAATTTATAGTCGCTCAACTCTATAAATTAAAAAAGTTATGTTACAATAAGCTTGTAAAAATTTTTACGATAAAAGTTTGAAAGAATTTTGTAAAAGTGTTATAATGCTGTTATTATGATACGACAAATTTTTTCAGAAAAAGGAATATTTTTAAAAGGCGAACAAGTCGAAAAGTTTTTAACGTACGAAAAACTGTTGACGGAATACAATAAAAAATTTAATTTAACCTCTATTACCGATAGCTACGGTATTTACGTTAAGCATTTTTTAGATTCCGTAAAAGGCGCAAACCTATTTAATAACGGCGATAAAATTATCGAAATAGGTTCAGGGGGTGGGTTCCCGTCGGTTCCGCTTAAAATATTTAACCCCGAATTAAATTTTACGCTAATCGAAGCGACAGGAAAAAAATGTGTTTTTTTAAACGAAGTAAAACGCGTTTTAGGTTTTGATAAGTTCGAAATTATCAACGCCCGTTGCGAAGATTTAGCTAAAAAACAAGGGTTTAGGGAAAATTTCGATAAGGTTACCGCAAGGGCGGTAGCTCCGATGAGTGCTTTATGCGAATATTGTTTACCGTTTCTAAAAACGGGCGGAGAATTTATAGCGTACAAGTCTGGCGAACAACAGGAACTTTCCGAAGCCGAGAGAGCCGGAAAAATTCTCGGCGGTACGATAAAGAAAATAATTCCTTATTCGCTTCCGCAAGATATAAATAGAGCATTTATAATAATTGAAAAAATTTTCCCGACCGATAAAAAATACCCTAGGGGTCAAGGAAAAGAACGGAGTAAACCGTTATAAAAAAAATCAAAAATTTTTACCCGATAAAAAGTCTATAACAAGGCGTTTTATCGGGTATTATTTTCTAAAAAATTCACAAAAAGGAGAAAAAAAATTGAATATTTTTATTAGCAAAGGAAATTTAAGTGTAAGTGTTAAACAAACAAATTCCAGCGGAGCTTGGGTAGACGTAACTAACGAAAATCAAGAAGAAATAGTAGTAAAATGTGCTAGCACAGTAAAAAACGGAACGAGTTTTTATCAATTTACTAAAACTGAATTAGATTTAAGTCAAATTCTATCTAATTATACCGATAGTAGCGTTATAAGTAAAAAAATTTATTTAAAAGTAAAAAGTAAAACGGTAAATCAAATTTTAGTAAATGAAAAAATCTACGATATTAAAGGAGATTATTTAATAATAGATTTAAAAGATTTGCCAAGTGATACGGAAGTTTTAACGTTAAGTTTTAATCAACAAGAAAATACGGAAAAAAGCGTAATTTTTGAATATAACGATAACTACCCTTATATAAAACTAGAAAATTTAAATTCTATATATACCGACGAAGAAATTAAAGAAATAGATTTAGCCGGCGGATGCAGTGCAAACGTTGTTTTAGGTTCGGGAGAAAATATTTTGACTTTTAACGATATTACGGATAATGCAATGGGATTGTCGATAGGACATATTTTTAGACACGGTAAAGAAAACGACGGAAAAGGCGTTGGTTTTAAGTTATCTTTAAACGAAAGATTTTATAAAAACGACGACGGCTATTATTATTACGAAGACGGTTTAGGAAATTTAACTAAATTAGAAAGTAAATTTTACTACTATCAAAATAAAGAAAAAAATGTTATAACGGAACAAAATTATTCAAAAATTTATTGCGATGAAAACGGAAAATATTTTTATAAAGAATCTGAAAATTTACAATTTGAAGCGTTTAAAGAATCTTTTAACGTTAAAGGATTAAAAACAATAGAATTTGAAGATAACGAAAATATTAAATATGCATTTTTATCGGATAAAAGAACGGAAAATATAAAACAATACGAAGAAACTATAAAAAATTTAAAAGAACAATTAAACGATTTTGTAACGTTAGATATCGAAACAAAAGAATATGTAAAAGTTAATATTTTATTTAGTGAAGATTACAACTTAACTGCTAAAAAAATACTTGAATTAATAGATAATTTACAAATTAACAAAACGGTAATTATTTCCGAAACAGAAGCAAAAAAATATATAAACAATATAAAAGATATCAATAATTTTAATTTGTATTCAGATGAAACGAAAGAAAAATTAATAAATGAAATAAATAATGAAATAATTAAAAATCAAAAAGAATATTCAAAAATTTTTAAAAATAGTTATGCCGAATATTATACTCTTATACAAAACTATAAAAAAGAAAAATCTCAAACGGCAATAAACTTTATTCAAGACGGAGAAATTTATAAAGGTTTTAACTATTACGGCGATTTAATAAACGTTTTTGATAAATTTGAAAATTATACCGTTATAGAATACGGCTTATCTGCAATTAACGGAGAAGATTTATATAAAAGAATAGAAAGCGTGTATAATTCCGATAGTAAACAAATTATATTTGAATATGACGACGAAAACGGCTTATTAAAATCTATAATATCTTCTACGGGACAAAGAACGGAATATACGTATGATACTAACAATTATTTAACCAAAGTAGAGTTTAACGGAAAAGAAAATTTTACTCTTACTTATTCAGATGACGGTTTAATAACATCTGTAACGGATACGGATAAATTAAAAAGTCAAATAACGTATTCGGGACAAAAAGTAGCAAGCGTTAAAAATATATCTTTAATTAGTTCTATATCGGCAACTTCAGAAACGGAAAACGAATCGGACGTAATTACTTATAATTTTATTTATTCGATTGAGAACGATAAACATACTTATTGTATCGTATCTTACGACGACGTAAGGGAAAAATTTGTTTTAAATACTGATTTAGTTATGTTAGGAGATTTAACCGAATATTATTTAGAAAAAAATTCTAAGGTAGTAGAAGCAAATAAAAATCAAAAAGTTTATTTTTGGATATCACCACAAATTTATTATAAAAAAGCTAAAAAGGAAAGCTTAAATAAATATACTATAGAAAATTTTTCTTTTAATAGCTACGACATGATTTATGAATTTTTAGATAAAAATTATATTTATAATGTTACTCACACTAAAACGAGTAATAGATATTTAAATGAAGACCATACCTTTACTGAGAGAATTGAAGAAAAATATAATTACGATAGCAAAAAAGAAAAAGTTATAAGTAAAATTTCAAAAAGAATTATTTATGGGAGAGATAGTTCTAATAAAGTTATTTCCAATATAATAACAACTATAACCAACTATTTTTATAATTCGTTAGGGGTATTAGTAAAAGAAGAAAGCTACGTAGAAGGAGAAGAAAGTAACGGAAAATCTATAACCGAATACGTATATAGCGATAAGGGAATTTTACTTCAAGAAATACAATATAACTCTTTAGACCCGACAAGTAAATTTTATGAAAATAAAGA
>DHLF01000009.1 GCA_002405165.1 Christensenella sp. UBA4675 | reverse complement strand
ACGCCCGCAACGAAATAATCTACTTTACCGTCCGTATCGTCATAAATTTCGGGACCTGTGGTTTTATAGTGAATTTCGGGATTCGCAGGATTTACGAATTGCCCTAATATTACGCCGTTTTTTTCCTTTGCAAGCTCTTCCGCTTTTGCAATGGCACCCTTCATACCTTTCGCCCCCTCCGAAAGAACAACTTCCGCACCGTAAGCTTTTATTAGTTGTCTACGCTCTACGGACATCGTTTCGGGCATAACGATTATTACTTTATAACCCTTTGCCGTTCCTACCGAAGCTATACCTATACCTGTGTTACCGGAAGTAGCTTCTATTATCGTTCCGCCTGCGGTAAGAAGCCCTTTTTTTTCGGCGTCTTCTATCATTGCTTTAGCAATTCTGTCTTTTACAGAACCCGTAGTGTTAAAATATTCGAGTTTTGCAAATAATTTCGCTTTTAATGAATATAGTTTTTCTATATGCTTTAACTCCAAAAGCGGTGTTTTACCGATAAGTTCATCGGCACTTGTGTAAATTTTTCCCATAACTTGTTTCTCCTTTTTATTTTATTTTTATTTAATATCATTTTAAAATCAAATATCTCAATTTTATAAATAGGTTTTACCTACCTTTTTGATATGTTGGTATTATTTTATCACTATTAACCTATCTTGTCAATAGGTTGAAAGCGTTTTTTTAAAAATAATTTAAAAATTTTTTTTATTTTGTCATAGTGATAACGTTCACATTTTCGGGACTAACTTTTAATTGCTCTAAAATCATAGAATAAATTTTAATTGCGTCATCCTGTGCCGGTTCCGTATTTTGAACGATACGACATATTAACGTAGCTAAATAATTGTATAAACGATTATAAAAAACAAACGGGAAAATCCGATTTTTTCTACAAAAAAACCAACAAATAAAAAATTCTTTAAAAATTGCATAATAACACTTGCAAAATTTTAATAAAAATGATAAAATACATAGGCAATCGGGGTATAGCGCAGTTGGTAGCGCGCTTGTCTGGGGGGCAAGAAGTCGTGAGTTCAAGTCTCGCTACTCCGACCAAAAAATATAGCCGTAAATAAAGCGGTACGAAAAAGACGGATTTTTATCTGTCTTTTTCGTTTTTTTAAGAAATTTTTTACTTTAAATTTCTTACTTATTAAACATTCTTTCTTATAACGTTATAAAAAATTACGGATATTTAAAAACAAATAGATATTAAAATAAATAAAAAGGACGGTATAATTTTATGCTCGGTGCAATAGTTGGCGATATAGTTGGTTCCATTTACGAATGGGACAATATTAAAACAAAAGATTTTCCGCTGTTTCAAGATAATTGTTTCTTTACAGATGATACTGTAATGACTTGCGCGGTTGCAGAAGCAGTGATGAATGGCGGACAAAAAAGCGACTTTATAAGAGCCATGAAGAAGTATGGTAGAATGTATCCCGATAGTGGATATGGCAATAATTTCAAATTGTGGCTGAATTCTGAAAAGAGTGAGCCTTACAACAGTTTCGGTAATGGGTCGGCTATGCGTGTTTCTCCATGTGCTTGGATAATGGATTGCGGGTTCTGTGCAAGAACCGGTATGTGGCCTTCTAACGGAAGGGCCATAGCAAAATTATCTGCAGAAGTAACACACAACCACCCGGAAGGCATTAAGGGCGCAATGGCAACGGCTGACGCGATTTTTATGTGCCGTTACTACTTTGGGGGATACTGTGGAGATTATGAAACCCCAATCAACAATAATCCCACAGAATGTAAAAAGAGCATTAAGGAACATATCGAATTCGAATACGGCTATAATTTATCTAGATCCTTGGACGAAATTCGTCCCAATTATCGTTTTAATGAAACTTGTCAGGAAACAGTTCCGCAAGCCATTATTGCTTTTCTTGAAAGCTCCGATTTTGAAGACGCAATTCGAAATGCAATTTCTCTCGGTGGCGATAGCGATACGCTGACAGCGATTACAGGAAGTATTGCAGAAGCGGCATATGGCATTCCCGATTGGATTAAGAACAAGGCTTACTCTTATTTAGACGAACCTTTAAAAGCCGTGCTTCGCCGTTGGAAAAAATTTATTATTCCGTTTAAAAGGTCTTCTTACAACTTTTAATAATCGACACACCTTTTAGTAAAAAACTTTTTTATAATTCTGAGTCTTGCATAAATTACTTATATTTATAACCATTTCAAGCAAGTTTTTAATTTTTTGTATCGTAAATCTTTAAATTTATGATAGTTAGTCCGCTCGCCTTAGCGAGCGGACTAAACCTAAATATTTCGACTGTTTTTATAAATCTAATTTTTAAAAATTTTGAATATTCTTTAAAAAGTTTTATATAACTTCCGAATTTTGCGAGATAAATTTTGGCATATCGTTTAAAATCAAATTTTTCGTATTTATAATTATCAACTTCAATTTGTTTAAAACGTTTTATGTCGTATAACCGTTATAAAAAAAACCGTAAAATTAGATTTTATTTTTGTAGCTTTAAAATATCCGATATAACAGGACCTATAAAAGATATTTCGTCCCTCGGCGTCATAGAATAAGGATTGTATTTTTTCTCTGCAAGTTCGCCTGCCACTCCGCAAACGAAACAAGCGCACGCTACGTTTATTAAATCGCTTTGCGTGGAATGAGCGCATATTCCGACGGTTACGCCCGTTAGGCAATCTCCGCTACCGCCTTTTGCCATACCAGAACAGCCCCTATCGCACAAAAGAACTTCTTTTCCGTCCGAAATAATAGACGTCGCGCCTTTTAAAAGTACGACAACGTTGTATTTTTTCGCAAAATTTCTTACTACTTCTATCGGGTCTTTTAAAACTTCTTCTACGGGCATAGAAACGAGTCTTGTAAATTCCCTAACGTGCGGAGTTAAAATCACTTCTCCGACCGCATTGTTTAATTTATCTACGCCGATTCTTGAAAGAGCGTTAAGTCCGTCGGCATCCAAAACGAGTTTTCCCGTAAAGTTTTCCAGTAAATAGGAAACGATTTTTTCGTTTTCTCTACCGTCGCCTACTCCGCAACCGAAGCCTACCGTTCTAACATTATTTAATAATTCGTCAAACTGTTTTTTATCGAATCTTATCTTTCCACCGCTCGAACGTAGTGGAAAAAGCGTAGATTCTACGCAGTAAGGCATAACGGCGTCCGAAATGCAATCGGGTACGGCTAGTTTAACTACTCCTGCGCCTGCCCTTAAAGTCGCAAGCGAACAGGAAGCGAGTTTTATTGCTCCGCTGTACCTATCGCTTCCGCCGATTAACGCTGTATACCCGTAAAACCCTTTGTGTGAATTATTTTTTCTTTTAGGAAATACAAGCGAAAAGTCTTGTTTCTCAACTAATTTAGCTTGTACGCTTTGATTTAAAATTCCTATATCGGCAACCCTGATTTTACCTACGAAATCTTTTGCGTCGTTTAAAAAATGACCCGTTTTTAAATTGTTTATCGCAATAGTTAAATCCGCTTTAATACATATTTTACCTATTCCGTTGTTGCCGTTTAAACCGCTCGGAATATCTACGCTGATTTTATATGCGTCTTGCGAATTTATTACGTTTATAACGTTTTTTAAATCGGATTTAAGCTTTCCGAAAAAGCCCGTGCCGAGTAATGCGTCTACTATAACGTCAAAAGAAGAAAAATCGAAATCGGGAGAAAAATCGGAATACTTTATACCCGCTTTTTTAACTTTATCGAAATAATAAATAGCGTCTTTAGAAAAACTATCTTTACATAAAAGAACTTCCGAGTAAATGCCTTTTTCTTTTAAAAGAAGTGCTAAAACCAAGCCGTCTCCGCCGTTATTTCCGCCTCCGCAAGCAATAAGAACCCTTTTACCCGTAAAATCGTATGAAGAATACAACGCTTTACCGGCTTTTAACATTAACCATATTGCGCTTTCGCCGTTTTCGATAGCTAATTTGTCGTTTTCTTTACTTGCAGTAGCAGAAATTACGTCTTTCATCTTTTATAAACCACTTCTCCGTCAATAATAGTTCCTAAAATGTTAAAATCATCGTCCAAAATTGCAAAATCCGCGTTTTTGCCGACGTCTATACTTCCCACGCTGTCAAAAATCCCAATACTTCTAGCGGAATTTGCCGTAGCGTAATCTATCGCCGTACAAAAATCTACGCCTACTTTTTCAACCATATTTTTTACGGCAACGTTCATTTTTAAAACGCTTCCCGCAAGAGTTCCGTCAAGCAGTCTTGCCTGTCCGTCTTTTACTATAACTTTTTGCCCGCCGAGTTCGCTTTCGCCATCGGGCAAATGCTTGGCTCTCATAGAATCGGTTATTAAAATAAGTTTGTCTTTCGGCTTATTTTTAACCAAAATTTTTACTGCTTCTTTGCAAACGTGAATTAAATCGCAAATGAGTTCGTTATAAAGTTCGTCTAATATTAGTCCCGCGCCGACAACGCCCGCTTCTCTATGATGTAACGGCGTTTGAGCGTTATAAGTGTGCGTTATAGAACTTGCTCCCCAACTAAGAGCTTTTTCTACCGTATCAAAATCGCTTTGAGTATGTCCTATGGACGCAACTATTTTATTTTCAGCTAAAAATTCTATCAACTCTTTTGCGTTTTCTTGTTCGGGCGCAAGCGTAACTACCTTAATTTTGTTTCCGCTAGCCTTTATAAACCTATCCATAAGTCGTTTATCGGGCTTTTTTATAAATTCTAACGGTTGCGCGCCTTTATATTTTTCAGCAATAAAAGGTCCTTCTAAGTGTACGCCCTGTACCCTTGCTCCGCTAATTCTTGTATAATTTTTAACAGCGTTTAAAGCTTTTAAAATATTTTCTTCGCTTTGCGTCATTGTGGTAACTAAAAAAGACGTAGTACCTTCTTTAACGATACTGTCGGCAATCGTTTTAATTTTTTCTACGTCGCCGTCCATTCCGTCGGCTCCGCCCGCCCCGTGAATATGCCTATCGACAAAACCGGGAACGACTATTCCGTTAAAAGAATAAGCTTGGTCAATATCTAAATCATTTCCTATTTTAACGATTTTGCCGTTTTCTACCGCCACGTCGGAAGAAATTATGCCCTTGCCGTAAACGTAAACTCTTGCATTTTTAAATCCTTTCATATTTACCCCGACACAAAGTAGTTTTTACTTAAACTTTATTTTAACATATTTTTTAGCTTTTGTCGATAGAAATTTTATTATCTTTAATTATACTTTTACATATTATATATAATTTTTTAAAATTTCGTCTAGTTTTTTACAATTTTCTTTATCAATCGGCACTAGCGGAAGTCGCAATTCGTTTTTGCATAACCCCATTTTATACGCAACGTATTTTACGGGAATGGGATTTACCGCCGAAAACATAGCTTTTATTAAAGGCGTAAACTCAATTTGCATACGACTTGCGTTTATTATATCGTTATCGAAAAATTTTTGGCACGTTTCAACCGTTTGAGTAGGGAAAACGTTAGATAAAACCGAAATAACGCCCTGCGCGCCAAGCGACATAAACGGAATTATACAAGAATCGTTTCCGCTATAAAAAACCATATCTTTACATTTCGCCCTAGTTTCTGCAAATTTGTTTACGTCGCCGTCGGCTTCTTTTACGGCAACGATATTTTCAAATTTTTCTATTTCTTTATAAGTATCGCTAGTAAACCCTACGCCCGTCCTTGACGGAACGTTATACGCCATTACGGGAACGGGGGATATTTCCGAGTATGCCTTAAAAATTTCTACTAAACCCTTTTGAGTGGTTTTATTATAATAAGGCGTTACCATAAGGCAAGCGTCTGCTCCGCTTTCCACCGCGTCCGAAATAAGTTTTTTACTTACTTCAAAGTTGTTAGAACCTGCCCCTGCGATTATAGGAACTTTGCCTTTTACTTTATTTTTGGCATATTTTATTAAAGTTTTTCTCTCTTCGTAGTTTAAAGTAGAAGCTTCGCCCGTCGTTCCGCATACGACCAAAGCGTTTACTCCGCTTTCTAGTTGACTATCGATAATTTTTCCAAAAGACGCAAAATCTATACTTTTATTTTCGTTAAAAGGCGTAATTAAAGCCGTAGCAACGCCCTTAAAAATTAATTTTCTCATAGTACAATTTATGAAAATAAATTAAAATTGTTTACCGATTTTATTTTCGGCTAGTAAATCTATATTTTATAGCTATTTTGTACAATTTTTAATTTTTTGTTTATTGCGTTAAAGCATTTTTTTAAAATATGGTAAAATTTTATTGATTATTTTATTTGAATAAAGTAAAATAACGTTGCGATACAAATTTAATTCATATTGTAAAAAGTATACTTCTCGGTAGAAGTGTACCGTTTTCGCATTACAAAATCTTTTTATTATGTGAATTAGATTAAAGTAAATTGTAACGCAAACAAGCGAGAAAGTGCATTTTTACAGTACCGTTCTCGTTTGGGAGCGGTATTTTTTTATGCCGAAAGGAGTTTTATGAAAAAAGTTTTGTTAGCTATTTTAGTAATATGCTTAACGCTATTCAGCACGCTTTTCATTTCGTCTTGTAACAATTCGTCGAGTTCTTCTCAAGCCGATGAAACCCCACAAAAACACGTTCACAAAATGCAACACGTGGCAAGAGTGGAAGCAACTTGTACTACGAATGGAAATGTTGAGTACTATCACTGCTCTAGTTGCAATAAAAATTATCAAGACGAAAACGGTTCTGTGGAAATAAAAAACGTAATTCTTCTTGCGGGACATAAAATAAAAGACGGAGCTTGCACAATTTGTAAAAAAACCGCAAGCGAAGGCGTAAAGTATACTGAGTTATTTGGCAGGATATATTCGGTTAGTAAAGGTACTTTTAATGGAACCGAGTTAATTATTTCCGATATATACAACGGCAAAGCCGTAACGCATATAAAAGAATATGGTTTCAGTAGTTGTAGTGGTTTAACAAGTATAACAATCCCCGACAGCGTAACAAGTATAGGAGAAGGGGCCTTCTCTGGTTGTAGTAGTTTAACAAATATAATAATCCCCGACAGTGTAACAAGTATAGGAGGTGGTGCTTTCTCTGGTTGTACTAGTTTA
>DHLF01000003.1 GCA_002405165.1 Christensenella sp. UBA4675 | reverse complement strand
TAATTGGGGTGAAGTCGTAACAAGGTAGCCGTATCGGAAGGTGCGGCTGGATCACCTCCTTTTAGGGAGAATAGTTTTGAGCTAACGCTTAAAACTCAATCCTAGTCGATACAGAAATTTCATTTCTTATATTCGTTTTTAATATAATTAAAATGCTCCGTGATTTAACGGAGCTTTTATTTTGTAAGGGACAAAATTTTACGATATAAGGTAAAAACAGTTAAAAATTTATTGACAACGGCGTAAAATTTTGATAATATATATATCGTACTTAAAAAGGTACGGAATGGGGGTATAGCTCAGTTGGTAGAGCACCTGCCTTGCAAGCAGGGGGTCATCGGTTCGAATCCGTTTACCTCCACCATTTTTATAGGAATGTAGCTCAGCCGGTTAGAGCACCACCCTGATAAGGTGGGGGTCGGTGGTTCGAGTCCACTCATTCCTACCAGCAAAAACAAAGCTAATTTAGCTTTGTTTTTTTGTTTGTTAAAATATTTTTCCCGTTTTACGAAACGTAAGTGAAGTTTAAGCTATAATCGGTGTTCCGATTTAGTAATACTTTGTTCCTAATACTTTGTTTCTACTCATAAAAAAAAGTCAAAACAACTTTTTTTGTTTGTTAAAATATTTTTCCCGTTTTACGAAACGTAAGTGAAGTTTAAGCTACAATAGGTGTTTCGATTAAGTAATACTTTGTTCCTAATACTTTGTTTCTACCCATAAAAAAAAGTTAAAACAACTTTTTTTGTTTGTTAAAATATTTTTCCCGTTTTACGAAACGTAAGTGAAGTTTAAGCTACAATAGGTGTTTCGATTAAGTAATACTTTGTTCCTAATACTTTGTTTCTACCCATAAAAAAAAAGTCAAAACAATTTTTTTTTGTTTGTTAAAATATTTTTCCCGTTTTACGAAACGTAAGTGAAGTTTAAGCTACAATAGGTGTTCCGATTAAGTAATACTTTGTTCCTAACCATTAAAACAAAGTCAGTTTGGCTTTTTTAATTTTTTTATTTCATAAAGTATAATGATGATTATCATTTTTGCGATTAATTATTGTTTATATTTTAAGAACGAATTTTATTTATTTTTTTAAAAAGAATTATTATTTATTATTTCGAACTTTCCGAAACTTTTTTAAATTTTACTTTAAATTAAAAGACATATTTTAAAATTTTAATTTTTACTTAAAAATTTGCATAAAAAAAGACCGATAAAGATAAAATTTTCCTATCGGTCTTTTTCTTTCTGCAACTATTTTAAACTGATAAATTTTAATGTCAATTGTTGTCAAAGTTATACGGTAACATATTTTTTGGACGCTTTTTCATTACTTCTTTAATTTAAGTCCGTCTTTGAACGCTTCTCCGATTCTTTCGGTTACTTTATAGTAACCATTAGTGTAGGGGTCAAATGCAATTGCATTTACCAACGACATATCTATTTTATCTCCGTGCATAACGCTTTCGTCGGCGGTTACGTTTACGACTTTTCCTATAACTCCTATACCGTTTTCGCCACCTTGAAATTCCGTAAATTTACATTCAAGACATATAGAAAACTCGTTGATTATAGGAGCGTCAACTATATCGGAATGAGTTGCCGTAAGCCCGCTGTTTTCAAACTTCTTAGGATTATTGTTGCCGGAAACAATGCCGAAATAATCCGCCTGAACAACATGAGCGACGTCTGCTATGCTTACGGTAAAACTCTTTCTTGCTTTGATATTTTTCACGGTTTTATGGGTTTCGGTTAGGTTAAGAGCAACTTTATCTCTATCCATCATTGTGCCCCAAGCCGCATTCATTACATCAACGCTACCGTCTTCGTTATAAGTAGCAATCATAAGTACGGGCATAGGGAAAATTCCTGCGGTAACGTTCAATTTTTTACGCATAAAAATTACTCCTTTATTTTTATTGGTCGATGTATTATGTAAATATTGCGCATGTACATAACATTCGAAACTATTTTAATTATAACATTTTTTTTGAAAAACGGCAAGTTTTTATACGGGAGAAAACGGTTATACGATTAAGTTTGATTAAAAATATTTATTGCTCGGGAAAAATATCATTAAATTTTTTCTATTGCTACTAATAAAATCTGAACTTGTAATTTTTTGCAAAGTGAACGTTTTACAAACTTGTGAAGACTAAAATGAACTGCTTGACAGATTTTTAAATTAAGAAAATTTGTTTACAGTTTTAATATTTTATGTTATGATATATAAATAAAATTGCTCTTTTGATTTTTTATTCAATTTACAAAGATTAGATTTTTTAATAAAATAAAAGGAGAAAATAATGAAAAAACAAAATTTAATTTTTTCAATAGTAACATCTTTTTGTTTGATGCTATCGGCAATGTTCATTTTTACTGCTTGCGGTAATAAGGCTCCGAAATGTTTCTATTTCACGGTTGATGCTTTTCCTGTTCATGTCGAAGAAGTGTTCATTTTAAGCACAACCGGTGGCAAAGGTTCAGACGATAAAGGCGATTTCTTGGTGGAAGGAGATATTGCTGAAGTTTGGTTTAACATTGAAGAAGGCTATAATCTTGGAACCTTGAAAGTTTTAAGTAATGGTGAAGAACTCACTCTTTCAGAGGCTGGCGAATATAGCTATAAAGCAACTTTCGAGCCAACCGAAGATTTTGTAATTTCGTTTACCGGTGCAGTTGCTCCGAAAGTCGCATACCTTGGACTTGAAGTTCATAGCTGGAATTCTAACTATCACGACAGAATTATGGTTGAAATTGACAGATATGAATTGTTCGACTTTGAAGAAAAAGAAATGACATTTAGCAAATTTAAAAACGCTGTTGAAAATAAAAGCTTTTCACTTTATAAAGTTGATTATGACACTCCTATCGCAATTTCAGTTTACACGGTTGGCGAATATGATTTTGCAATTTCAGAACAATCTTGCGTTCAATACAGTAATACAGGAATTGGTTATAAAGAACAAGTTGAAAAAATTGTTGACGAAGAAAATAAAAAATATGGCTATAAGCATATAATCAGATTTTCAGAAAACAACACAATTAAAATTACCGATGAAGTTTTAACCGAATATTTAGTTGATTTTACCTGTGGGGAAGACAAGGTTTCAATGAACAAAGAATTGTTTGCTCTTTCGGTTAATGGCGAAGAACGTACTAATGAGTCAGAATATGGCTATATTCAAGGAGTAATTAAATTTTCAGATTTTTCAGGAAGTGAACTTCCTAAACTTAAAATTAAATTTTTAAAATATAACGAAGAAAACTATAAAAAATTTTATAATGATTTAACTTTTAATTTTGATGGAAAAGAGTGCGAAAAAAGTACAGATGGTTCTTATGTTGAAATTGAGTTAAACAGGTATTATAAATATGATTTTAAAACCGACTGCTATATTGTTACAACAAATGCCCTTGAACTTTTAAAAGATATGGACAAGGTTGTAGAAAAAAGTTTACAAATTGATGAAGCAATTAAATTTAACGGTGTTAAAGATGATTTACAATATGACTATACTAAAGTGGTCGCAAAAAATTGTCTTGGAAGATCAAGCGAAAATAAAATTTATTTCTTTAAAAATGAATTTTTAACTTTCAAAATTTATTTTTACAACGAAGTCAGCTATAATTCCGTTTATTTTGGAAATGTTGTTGTAAAAATCGGCGATAACTCCAATCCTGACATTAAAATTACAAAAGGTTTAGATGCAGAAACCAACTCATATTGTATCACAATTAACGTGAAGGCAAGCGTGGAAACCGAAAACATAGATTTTCGTACAGAACAATCTTAATATTTTTTATTAAAAAATTATTTAAATTATAAAAATAAACGATTGTATATTTTATTATTATAAAAATTTATATACAAATGTAAAAGGTAAAAATGAAATTGTAACACTTTGCGGTAAAGATGCGCGCCAATATAAACTTGATATATCAAAAACAAGTCTACCGAAAAGTGTAATATACACAAAAAATTAAAAAATAGCTTAAAATTCGTTGACAATCGTTTTTTTTAGTAGTATACTACGACCATAAAATAAATTTAAAGGAAAATAAAGGTTATGTTTTTAGCTATCGCTGTTATGACTATCGCTTATATGATGATGTGCAACATGTTTATGATGCACAATATTGTTGAGCGTAAAAAGGTCTAAAGCGGTTCCTTAATTTTTAACGAAATTAGAGCAGTGAGTTTTTGGACTTACTGCTTTTTTATTTAATTGCTACACTTTAACAATATGTATTGCGAAAAGCAACTATAATATTAAAAGTATAAAGAACTTCTTATATAAAGGAGCATAAATGATAGAAATTAAAAATCTTTGTAAAACGTTCAAGTCGAAAAACGGGGAGTTTACCGCTCTTAACAATATCAATCTTACTATACAGGACGGGGACATTTTCGGAATTATAGGTTTATCGGGCGCGGGTAAGTCAACGCTTGTCAGATGTATAAACTTATTAGAACGTCCGACTTCGGGAAGCGTTACCATCGACGGTGAAGATTTAACCGTTGCGACGAAAGAAGAATTAAGAAAGATACGTCGTAAAGTGTCGATGATATTCCAGCAGTTTAATCTTTTGCAACAAAGGTCGGTTTTAAAAAACGTAGAACTTGCAGGAGAACTCAATAATGATAAAGACCGCAAAAAAAAGGCAATTGAGCTTCTTAAAACGGTGGGACTTGAAGATAAACTTTATTCTTATCCCGCGGAGTTAAGCGGAGGACAACAACAGAGGGTTGCGATAGCGCGTGCGCTTATGACCGACCCGAAAATACTTCTTTGCGACGAAGCGACCAGTGCGTTAGATCCCGAAACTACAAAGTCTATTCAGGAACTTTTGAGAGAACTTAACAAAAAATTAGGACTTACGGTTGTTATTATATCTCATCAAATGTCTGTTATCGAATCTATTTGTAATAAAGTTGCGATAATTGATCATTCCGAGGTAGTTACGCAAGGTAATTTGCAGGACGTATTCCTATACCACAAAGAGCCTGTTGTTAAAAAACTTATTTACTCGGGTAAAATAAACATAGGTATAAAAGGCGAAAAGTTAATAAAACTTATATTCGAAGGAACAACGGACGAACCGCTTGTTACCAAAATAATTCAGGAATGTAACATTTTGCTATCCATAATTTATGCAGAAACTAAAAAGATAAACGGAAAAGTTTACGGACAAACGGTTTTTAGACTTCCTTATTACGACGAAGATATAGAAAAACTTTGCGCTTATCTTGATAAAAACGGATTTAAGTACGAGGAGGTTTGTAGCGATGACTTTTGCTGATATTATGTTAATGTTAAAGGAAACGCTTGCCATAACCGTTTTATCCACTTTTTTTGCTTACGTTTTAGGACTGCCTTGTGGCGTACTGTTAAACGTAACGGGCAAAAACGGACTTAAACCTTGCAAGTGGCTAAACTTTATAGTCGGCTTTATTGTGAACGTTTTGCGTTCTGTGCCGTGTCTTATAATAATAGTTATCTGTATCCCTTGGTCTCGTGCCATTTTCGGAATGGGAACGGGCGAGTGGTATACTATTTTAATTCCGCTTACGGTATGCGCATTCGGTTTTGTGTCGAGAATGGTAGAGCAGTCTTTGGCGGAAGTCCCCGCAGGGGAGATAGAAGCCGTTAAATCTCTTGGCGCAACCGACTTTCAAATTATTATGAAAGTGCTTATCCCCGAGGCGAGAGTTTCGCTGGTAACGGGTTGGGCGGTAGTTGCGGTAAGCATTATAGGTTACACTTCTTTTGCGGACTACATAGGTGCGGGCGGACTTATATCCGGCATATACGCCTATTATAAATGCCATACAGGCGATTATTTAGACCAAAAAGTTTTTTGGATACTAATTATCGTAGTAGTGTTAGTTGTACAGCTCATTCAGGAATTAGGGCTTAGAATAGCTAAAAAAATAGATAAAAGGAGATTATTAAAATGAAAAAAATATTTACTAAATTTTTTGTACTTGTTATCAGCGGTGTATTGCTTTTGGCATCACTTTTCGGTTGTGGCGGTTCAAAAGCAACTACCTTTGAAATTTGCGACGACGAATCTAACGCCGCACGTGCTTTCCAGTTACTAGAAGCAAAAGGCGTTATTTCTAAAACTGCCGAAGGCAAAAACTTTCCTATAACGGAAGAGGGCAAACTTAACTTTTCCGAAGTGAAAAAGACTTGGACTAGTAAAGACGGTTCTGTTAAAGTTACGCTAGTTGCCGAAAATATTCTTGTATCTTCTATGCAAGATTACGACTATGCGCTTCTTCCCTGTAACACTGCTTACACGGGTAAAGTTTCTTCTGAAAAGCGTGTAGCCGTTGAAGACGACCCTGCACAGGTTCAAGCAAAAGCAAACATAATTGCCGCAAGAGAGAACGATTATAAAAATAACGCCGACTACAAAAAGAAAATCGACGCACTTACGAACACTATGCTTTCTAAAGACGTTTCCGATTTCTTTAAAGAAAAATATTACGGAGCGATGACTTGCGACTCTTCTACTCAGATAGATTTAAGAGATACAAAGGATAGCACTGTAAAAGGTAACAACACGGTTATCAAAGTTTGTGCGTCCGAAACTCCTCACGCCGAAGTTTTAAGGGGCAAGGTTAAAGATTTGCTTAAAGCTCAGGGTTACGACCTTGAAGTAAAGGTTATCGACTGGACTCTTCAGAACGACGCCGTCGCTAATGGGGATTACGACGCTAACTATTTCCAACACGTCCCTTATCTTGAATCGTATAACGGTTCTGTTAAACTTTTTGCTTCGTGCAAAGTTCATTACGAACCCTTAGGTATTTATCGTGGTAAAGCTAAAGGATGGAAATATTAAAATAAATATGCTAAAACGCAATTAACTATTTAAGCCTAATGAAAATGTATCCTAAAAGTTATACGGAAGTACAAAACTTTTAGGGTGCATTTTTGTAGTAAAAGTAAAATTTTATACATATTCGTTGCGGAATTTTTATTTTTATAAAAAGTAGCATATATGTCGATAAAAACGTTTTTTAACGTAAATTACTTGTTTTTCGGATTTTATTTTTTATAGGTTTATAATTTTAAGCGGTAAGGTATAATTTTTAAGGTTAAATTAAACAAAAATAATTTTTTAAAATTACTAAAAAATACAAAAATATATGGCTAAATTTTAGTGTCAATTAATTTTTAAAAGTTAAAATTTTTGTACGATTATAGAAAAACGAAAAGGAGAAACGCTATGGCAAGAAAACCTAAATACGACGGCGGAACCGACAATAAGTTTGTAGAAGAAGCGACTAAACTGTTTTTTAAAAACGGTTACGAAGGAACAAGTATAAGAAGTATTTGTAAAGCGGTAAATTGTGAAGTAGGACTTTTTTACTATTATTACAAATCGAAATCGGATTTATTCGATATATGTTTAGAAGAATTTTTTATTCCGTATAGATTGGAATTTCAAGCGGTAGTAGACGGGGCAAAAGAAAATTCCAAAGAAGCTATATTTTTATTTTTCGATTGTTTAAAAAGAATTGCCAGAGAATTCAGGGCTAAGTATTCGGCAAAAATGCACAGAAATATAAGACTTGCCATAAGGGAAGCTACGGTAAACGTAATAGAACCTTATATCGCGCAAATTATAGAAATATTAAAGTGCGACGGAATTTATCCCGTTATAAACGAAAAACTCGCGTCGGTTATTTTGGCTCACGGCATAGGAGGAGTTATTTTACACGAAGATTCAGATTGGGTTGACAATGCTAAATCGGAATGCGATAAGCTTATTAGGGATATTTTAAATTTGTAATAAATTAGCCTTGCATACCTTAAAATTTTGCTACTTTATACGAAGCGATTTTAATCGTTTCGTATTTTTTTTACCTAAAAATTAAAAGAATTGCAATAAAAAAGCGGTTTAAATTGTTAGTAATATATAAGGAGCAACTATGAATTACGTTTTTGAACGCTATGAGAACAAATATAAATTATCGCCATTACAGTATGAAAAGGTAAAAAGGGAAATAGAGAAAAAAATGCGTTCCGACGAGTTTGGAGAAACGACTATTTGCAGTCTGTATTACGATACCGACAATTATAGGCTGATTAGAAGAAGTATAGAAAAACCCGAGTATAAAGAAAAGTTAAGACTTCGCAGTTACGGTTTCGGAAAAGATAAAAAGGTGTTTTTGGAACTTAAAAAAAAGGCGTTTGGTATAGTATATAAAAGAAGGATAGTTTTAACTAATAATCAAGCGTTTTCTTTTTTCGAAAAAAACGAAAAATTGCCGAACTGTCAAATTTCCAAAGAAATAGAGTATTTTAAAAATTTTTACGATAAATTAAAGCCTGCCTTTTTAGTTATGTACGATAGAACGTCTTTTAAAGGCGAAAACGATTTAAGAATAACGTTTGATAAAAACGTAAGATTTAGAAAAGAAAGGATGAATTTTTGGTCGGGTAGCGACGGAGAAAATCTGCTAGGTAGCGGAGAAGTTTTAATGGAGATAAAAACCTGTACCGCATACCCTTTATGGCTAGTTAAAATTTTAAATGAAAATAAAGTTTATTCTTCTAGCTTTTCAAAAGTTGGTACGGCGTATAGTATGACGGTTAAAAATAAAGTCTTACCGGTAGACGATAAAGAAATTCAAAAGGCGGTATAAAAAATGTTTCAATCAATATTTACAAACGGTAGCGTTACTCAAAAAGAATTTTTATTATGTCTTTTAACTGCGTTAATTTCGGGCGGTATTTTTTCAACGCTATGTTTTTTTAAGTCTAATTCTACTAAAAGTTTTTTTATCGCCACTTGCTTAGTTCCGGTTGCAGTTACAATGATAATAGCTTTGGTAAACGGCAATTTAGGAATAGGCGTTGCTATAGCGGGAGCATTCGGATTGGTAAGATTTCGTTCCGCGCAGGGAAGTGCAAGGGAAATATGCGTAATATTTATCTCAATGGCGTCAGGACTTGCATTCGGAATGGGATATTTAGCGTACGGCGCGATATTTTTACTAGGGTCGGGCGTAATTTTATTCGTTTTTCAAAACGTAAAAATTTGGGAGAAAAAGGAAAACGGATTAGAAAAAATTTTAAAAATTTCTATGCCCGAAGATTTGGATTATTCGGGTGTGTTCGAAGATATTTTCGAAAAATATACGTCTTTTCACAAGCTCGTTTCGGTTAAAAGCGTGAATATGGGTAGCGTTTTTAAGGCAACCTATCAAATAACTCTTAAAGATAAAATGCAAGAAAAAGAAATGCTTGACGACATTCGCGTAAGAAACGGAAATTTGGAAATATTAAGCGAATGTTCTTATTTAAAAAACAGCGACCTATAATTTAATATTTAAAGCGTTTTAGCATAGAAAACTTCTGGGCTAAAACGCCTTTTTTAATTTGCATTATTTGATAAAAAGTAATATAATCTTTTCGTTAAAAAATTTAAGCTATTTACCATTAGAATTTTATTTATAATTCTTTAAATTTTAAAAAACATATTTACGGTTCGACTTATTTTATTAAATATCGACTAGGGTACTGTTTAGGGGGAAAAAGAATTGCTGATAGATTTACATTGTCATACGTCGGGTATAAGTCATTGTTGTTTATTACCCGCAAGGGAAATTTGTAAAATTGCTTTAAACGCGGGTTTTAACGGAATTTGTTTGACTAACCATTATTGTAAGCAGTACGTCGTAGATGACAATTTCGACGAGTGGATAGAAAAGTATATAAAAGAATACGAATTGACTAAAAGTGAAGGTCAAAAAATAGGACTAAAAGTTTTTTTAGGCATTGAAATAACGGCGGGTTTCGACGAGAGAGTGCATCTGCTTTTATATGGAGTTTCTCCCGATTTTTTAAGGAGAGAAAAAAGATTGTACGATAAATCTTTAAAAGAATTGCATGAAATTGCTAAAAAATACTCTTTAATATTAGTTCAAGCGCATCCGTTTAGAAATTCGGCTCCGCTGATGAATATAAAGTATTTAGACGGAATAGAAATAAATTGTCATCCTATGTATCCCGATACTTTTTCCGAAAGGTTAGAAAAAATCGCAAAAGAAAACGGACTTATTTTAACGTGCGGGTGCGATTTTCACGGCGATACTAAATATAGAGCAAAGGGCGGAACTTATTTTCCTGATGACGTAAAAAATGAAAAAGATTTGGCAAATTATTTGAATTCTACAAAAAAAATTAAATTGAGAATTCAAGAAATAAACGCTCCGAATTTTTATGAAAAAGAGTTTTTAAATAGCTAAAAAACAGCTTTAATCGCTATATAGGCTAATTTTTCCCATTTCTTTATAAAATTTAATAAAGGTTTTTTTATTTAAGACGCTTTTTTTCAATTTTTTGGTTGATATTAAAAAGTTTTCTATATGCTAAAAAACTTTACAATTATTATAAAATGTGATAAAATAAAGCCATAATTAAAAAGTATTCGGTTTAAACAAATACGATAATTAAATTAGTCGGTTATGGGAGGGAAAATCGTGAACGAGGAAAACGAATCTACGGTAACTTTGAACGACGTGTTTAGAGTTTTGTTCCGCAAATGGTGGATAATAATTTTGTCTACGATACTTTGTGCGTTGCTTGCGTTTGGCGCGACTTGTGTTTTTACTAAAAAACAGTACAAAGCCACTTGTAAAATGTACGTTTACAACTCTACCGATAGAATGACGCAAACAAGCTTGAAAAACGAAGATTTTAACGCTTCTAATAAAATAATCGTTGCTTATTCCGAAATTTTAAAAATGGATAATATGTATAAAGAAATTTTATCCGTTGCGGAATTAGAGAATAAATACGATGTTTCAGGGTTCGGTAAAATGCTATCCTGCGGTTCGGTAAAAGATACTCCCATTTTTTACATATCCGTAACTTGCACTTCTTCGCAAGACGCAATTAAGCTTGCAAATACGGCAATTGAAATATTTCCCGTCGAGGCCAAAAAAGTCGTAGTCGGTTCGGACTGCGAAGTTATAGCGCAAGCCGTTTCCGCTACGGAATTAGATAGGGGATTTAAAAAACACGCGGTAATCGGCGCAATTTTAGGTTTCGTAGTTTCTTGTGGGGTTATCTTAATAGTTAAATATGTAAAAAAAATTAAAAGAGAAAAAAGAGAAAATGATTTATAATCTTTTTCTAAAAAATAAATAACGACACAAATTTTATGCAATTTAGTATCAAAAGATTAAAAATTTCGTTAAAAGCGAAATAATAAGGGGATTATGCTAAACGATAATAAAGACGATTTTACGTCTGTGGGTGAAAGACAAAACGTAATTGCCGAAAGCGACGTTTCAAGCGAAATTTCGGTTACGCAAGCAATTTCTTTTCCGCAAACTACGTTTTCCACACAAACCGAATTTAATAAAGAACGGGTAAAGGTAAAGAAAAGATACGGGTATAGGTTTATAAAAAGGACCTTTGATATCGTATCTTCTTTGTTGTTTTTAATAATTTTTTCTCCCTTGTATTTAACGCTTGCGCTAATAGTAAAGTGTAGCGACGGGGGAACGGTATTTTTTAAACACAAAAGAGTCGGAAAGGGCGGTAAAGAAATATCTTTACCAAAATTCCGCAGTATGAAACCGAACGCGGAAAATTTGGAAGATATGTTAAGCCATAAAGAGCTTGAAGATTATTATAAAGAATATAAGTTGGATAACGACCCGAGAATAACGAAAATAGGTAAAATTTTAAGAAAAACCAGTTTAGACGAATTACCTAACGTTTGGTCAATTTTGAAAGGCGATATGTCCGTAATAGGTCCAAGACCTTTAATGGAAAGCGAACTAAAAGAAAAATACGGAGAAGATGCGGATAAATTAGTTTCCGTAAAACCCGGAATGATAGGTTGGTGGGCGGCAAACGGCAGGAGCAACTGCACCTACGAGAGCGGAGAAAGACAAAAAAAGGAACTATATTACGTAGATAATTGTTCCGTATGGTTAGACATAAAAATTATATTTAAAACGATAGGAAAAGTATTTAAGAGAGAAGGGGCTAAATAGTGATTGCAATAGACCTTGTTTGTCCTATTTATAAAGACGTAGGAGAAATAAAACGTTTTTTTACAAGTTTAAAAACACAAAAAAACGTTGAAATAAAAAGGGTAATAACTCCGTTTACTTTAAGCGGAAATGAAAGTATAGACGACGAAATTAGAAAAATTTTAACCGAAGAAGGGGCGATTTTTTTTGAACTTACCGTTAAAGAGTTTTCGCACAGTTTGACGAGAGAAAAAGCTATAAGGGATTTTTGTAAAGAAAAAGCGGTAGTTTTAACTTCTCAGGACGTAATTTTTAAAGATGAAAATTCTATATTTAATTTGGTAAATTGCTTGTCGGACGAAGTGGTTTATTGTTACGGAAGACAAACTTGTCAAAAAAAGAGTATAGAAAAATATATTAGAGAAAAAAATTATCCTGCAAAATCTTTTGTCGTCGATAAAAGTATGGTAGATAAAATGCAACTAATGGCGTTTTTTTCTTCCGACGCATTTTCGTGTTTAGATAGGGACGTATTTATAAATTTAGGCGGATATAACGGTTATGACGTTATGATGAACGAAGATCAGTTATATTCTAAATTCGTATTAGATGCAGGATATAAAAAAGCATACTGCGCAGAAGCGGTGGTAGAACATTCGCATAATTACACCATAAAACAACTTTATAATAGATATTACGAAACGGGGAAATTTTATAGCAAAGTTAAAATTTTTAACGAATATAAATCTACTCAATCAGGGGTAAAACTTGCCCTATACGTTCTTAAAAGGGCATTATTGCATTTTAATATTCCTGTTCTTTTAAGGTGGTTACCAGATATGACGGCTAGATTTTTAGGAATGAAAAAAGGCAAAAGAGAAAAAATAGATTAAAATACGGAAAGGTAAATATGAAGGGAATTATTTTAGCGGGCGGTTCGGGAACAAGATTGTATCCTATGACGATGGTAACTTCTAAACAGTTATTACCAATTTACGATAAACCTATGATTTATTATCCGCTCAGCGTGCTTATGCTTGCGGGAATAAAAGATATTTTAATAATTTCCACTCCCGTTGACCTTCCCAAAATGGAAGCTTTATTGGGAAACGGGCAAAACTTAGGGATAAAATTAAGCTATAAAGTTCAAGAAAAACCCGAAGGGTTGGCTCAGGCTTTCGTAATAGGGAAAGAATTTATCGGCAACGATTCGGTAGCCATGATACTAGGCGATAATATATATCACGGAGCGGGACTTATAACTCATTTTAAAAATTCCGTTATGAGGGCGGAACAAGGAATTGCAACGATTTACGGTTACGTGGTAAAAGACCCGCAAAGGTTCGGAATAGTCGAAATGGACGAAAACGGAAACGCTTTGTCGATAGAAGAAAAACCGCAAAATCCAAAATCCAATTACTGTGTAACGGGGTTATATTTCTATCCGAAAGGGGTAAGTAACGTCGCCGAAAATATAAAAAAGTCAGCTCGCGGAGAATATGAGATAACAACTCTTAACAATTATTATCTTAAAAATAAAAAATTGCACGTTACAAGGCTCGGTACGGGATATACTTGGTTAGATGCAGGCACTTGCGATTCCTTGCTAGAAGCAGGCGACTACGTAAGAATGATAGAAAAACATCAAGGTATTCAAATAGCGTGTTTAGAAGAAATAGCGTACTTTAACGGTTGGATTAGTAAAGAAAGCGTTTTAAAAGTCGCTAAAAAAATGGAAAACAACGAATACGGTAAATATTTAGAAAAAATAGCTACGGGAAAAATAAAATATTTTAAATACTAATATGGAAAAACAAATAGGAAATTTTACTTTTAAAGAAACTTCGATAAAAGACGTTTTCGTTATAGAAACAAAAAGGTTTGGCGACAACCGCGGATATTTTATGGAAACGTATAAAAAACAAGACTTCGATAATGCGGGTCTTAAATATGATTTCGTGCAGGACAATCAATCAAAATCCAAAAAAGGCGTTTTAAGGGGACTTCATTTTCAAAAAACCTTTCCGCAAGCAAAGCTAGTGCGTTGTTTAGAAGGAGAAGTTTTCGACGTTTGCGTAGATTTAAGAAAAGATTCCGAAACCTACGGTAAGTGGGAAGGGGTTGTTTTATCGGGCGAAAAAGGCAATCAGTTTATGATACCAAGGGGGTTTGCTCACGGCTTTTTAGTACTGAGCGACACCGCGACGTTTTGCTATAAATGCGACGAAATTTATCACCCCGAAGACGAAGGCGGAATTGCTTACGACGACCCCGACGTAAATATAAATTGGAATTTTGACGGAGAAATACTTTTATCCGAAAAAGATAAAAAGCATCCTTGTTTAAAAACGAGCAAAATAGTATTTTAGGGTTAATTAAAGTTAACCCTTTTTTATTTTTTTAAGATAAAAAGCGATATATTCTGTTTGTTATTGACTTTTATTTATAAAAATATTATAATTTCTATTATATATTGCAGTTTTACGTTTAAAATTTTAAAAAGTTACTACAAAAGGGAATTATGGAAAATAAAGAGCCTATAAGAATACTTATAATAAACGGAAAAATGATATGCGGTGGGGTAGAAAGTTTTATAATGAATTTATATCGCCGCATAGACAGAAGTAAAATACAATTCGATTTTTTAGTTCATTATAAAGAGCGTTTTTTTTACGATGACGAAATAGAAAAATTAGGCGGTAAAATTTATCGGTTGTCGTTTAGAAATGATAATAGATTTTTTAAGTATAAAAAAGATTTAAAATTATTTTTTAAAGAGCATAAAGAATATAAAATCGTTTGGGGACAAATGGACGGACTAATGTCCGTTTATTTAAAGCAGGCTAAAAAATACGGAAACAACGTTATAACTATAAGTCATTCTCATATAGCGGGGGCAGAAAAAAATTTAAAAGGACTTATAAAGCGATTTTTTAAAAAAGGCGTGGGGAAAGTTGCCGACTATCGTTTCGCGTGTTCTACGGAAGCGGGAAAATATTTATACGGTAAAAAAGATTTTAAAATATTTCCTAACGCGATAGATACTAAAAAATTTGATTTTTCCCAAGAGAAAAGAGAAAAAATAAGAAAAGAATTTTCTTTGCCGTCAAATGCGTTTGTTATAGGGCACGTTGGTAGATTTAACGAACAGAAAAATCACGAATTTTTAATAAAAATATTTAACGAAGTAGTAAAGAAAGACGAAAGAGCGGTTTTAATGCTGTGTGGGGACGGAGAACTTAAAGAAAAAATATCCATGCAAGTAAACGCCCTTAACTTGCAGGACCGCGTTATATTCGTAGGAAACGTAAATAACGTAAACGAGTTTTATTCCGCGTTCGACGTATTCGTAATGCCGTCTTTATACGAAGGTTTACCCGTTTCGGGAATAGAGGCCCAAACTTCGGGGTTAAAATGTCTATTTTCCGATACGATTACGAAAGAAACGCAATTAGTCGTAGAAAACGTATATTTTAAATCGATTAAAGCAAGTCCTTCCGAATGGGCTGAAAAAATTATAAGTATATCGGTTTATAAAAGAGAAAGTAAACGTCTTGAAGTAGCCAAAACGGGGTACGACGTTTATGATGAAATCAGCAAATTAGAAAATTTTTTTTGGAGCTTAGCAAATGAAAACGAAACGCAAACAAATAACAAATAACTTTTTGTTATATTTTATTTTAATTTTTTGCTTTGAGCCGAAATTATTTGTAAAATATAAATTTTTAAACTGGACGTATATCGTCGGGTTATTATTTGCTTTTTGTTTAATTTGTTTTATATACTTAAAAGAAAAAACGCCCATTCCTATGATGTTTTACTGGGTGGTCCTTTTCCGTGTTTCGTTTATGTTGCAAACGTTCTTGGCAAAAGGCGACGTAACTATGTGGGGATACTTTACAATAGTGTTGTTTACGCTGTGCTTAACGTCTTCTTATTATATAAAAAAAGATTGCAATTTCTTTTTAAACGCTTTAATCAACGTTTTAACTGTTATTTTAACGATAAATTTAATAATAACGTTTATATACCCCAACGGAATTATTGACGAATTGTATTTTATAGGAATAAGGACTAGATGTACAGACCTAATATTTCCTTTAATAGTCATAACTTTTGTTCGCGACAACTTAAATAAAGTAAAAGCTTCGCCAAAAAGTTTGTATTGTTTAATAATTTCTATCGCTACCGTTTATAGACTGCATATAGCCACGGCAATAGTCGGTTTAGGTTGTTTTGTAATATTTTTAGGCGTGTTTTACTTTATTTTAAAATCGTTAAGGGGAATAAAGCTAATGCCTATTTTATTAGTAGGAGCTTTATTACTAAGCGGTTTAGTCGTTTCGGGAATTTTAATAAAATCGTTTTCGTGGTTAATACAAAACGTGCTACACAAGTCCGCTACTATTTCGGGAAGAACGGAAATATGGGAACTGGCAATAGAGAAGATAAAAGAAAAACCGATTTTCGGACACGGTATGTACAATAACGGGAATTTTGTTTACTGGGGATATACGGGCGGAGAAAAAAGTTTATGGCAAGCGCATAACCAGTGGTTACAGCTGTTGTTTGACGGCGGAATTGTTACAACAGTTATATTTATAGCTTTAATAATAGTTAGTGGTAACAGATTAGAAAAAATAAAAAACAAAACGGTAAAAACGTTGTTTCTTGCCGGATTCGGTGCTTTTTTCGTTATGATGATTTCCGAAATATACTCATACACGCAGTATTTTTATTTATTGATTTTTATTGCTTATCAAGGGAAAAACTTAAAAGGAAAGGACTGTTTTGAAGATAGGATTAGTTGCAACTTACAACAATAAAAGCAATGAAATACTTTAAGAATTTTTTTATTGACATGGAAGATAAAAAAGTTAAAAGTAAAGAAAAAACGTATAAGGTGGTTGAAAATAAATATGATAAACGAAAGCATTCCAAAAGTAAGCGTTTTGGTTCCGATTTATAAAGTCCCTGAAAAATATTTAAAAAAGTGTTTGTGGAGTTTAACAAATCAAACGTTAAACGAAATAGAAATTATCCTTGTAGACGACGGTTCGCCGGATGAATGTCCGATTATTTGCGACGAATATGCTAAACAAGATTTACGAATAAAAGTTATACATCAAGAAAATAAAGGCGTATCTGCGGCAAGAAATACAGCTTTCGATAATGCTAGCGGAGAATATATAATGTTTTTAGACGGGGATGATTACTTAGAATTAAATACTTGCGAAGTTGCTTATAATACGGCAAAAGAGAAAAACGTACAGCTGGTTTTTTGGAACGAATTTATCGATTATGCTCATACGACTAAAATTCAGAAAATTTTTGGAGATGACGAACTCGAATTCAAACCTGAGGAATGCGCGCAACTTTGTGAACGAGTTTTGGATTTTGATGGAAAGATTGAGCATGTTTGTTCGAAACTGATGAAAAGAAGTTTTTTGGAAGAATATTCTATAAGACACGTTGACGAATTGCGCCAAGGGGCCGAAGATTATATTTTTAATATTCAGATGTTTGAACATTTGCAATCGGCATACTATTTACCGCAACCGTTTTTGCATTACGTTTATAATCAAGATTCTTTTTCTAATTCTTATAACGAAAAAAATCATTATATGGTTTTGCATTCTTTTGAACATATAGAAAAATATATTCAAAACAGTAACAATAGAGAAAAATTACAAGAAAAATTGTATATTCGTATGTTACACGTAATTGTCACAACGGCAATAACGGGATATTTCGGAGCAACGAATCCTGCTCCGTACCGAGAAAAAGTAAAAGGATTTAAGCAATTTTTAAAAGCAGATATATTGCAACGGGCATTAAAAAAAGCGTCGCGTAAAGGGTTGTCTTTTAAAAGAAAAATTACTTTAAAATTGATTGAATTAAAGCAATATCGAATCGTAGCATTATTAGGAAAAATTAGAGCTAAAAAATTAAGAAATAAATAAAAATTATGCTAATGCTAATTAAGAGATTTTATTCGTAGCAGTGGTAAAAGATAATTATGGGAAAAATTTCATCAAAAAAAATAGCTAAAAACGTAATATTATCGGTAGTGGCGCAAACAATTTCGCTATCTACCGGTTTTATTTTGAATTTTATAGTTCCTAAATTTATAGATGAAAATCAATATTCTTACTGGCAAGTTTTTATACTTTATGTTAGTTATGTCGGGGCATTACATTTTGGGATTTTGGACGGTATAGTATTAAGATATTCTCAATACGATTACGAAGAGTTAGATAAGGCAAAACTTAGGTCGCAGTTTCAATTTTTGCTTACCTTTAACGCATTTTTAACTATAATTACTTGTATTCTTTCTTATAGTTTTTTAGGTGGTGCATATAAATATCTGGGCATTTTGGTGGGGATAAGCATAATTACAAAAAATGTTTTCACGTACACGTCCTATACGTTTCAATTAACTAATCGCATTAAAAAATACGCTTTTTTGGTAATAGTTCAAAAGCTGATTTTTGCTATTTTCGTAATTTTACTATTACTATTAAGGGTAAATCATTTTTACTGGTATTGCATAGCAGATATTTTTGGTGAAATTATAGCGGTTTTACTCGGAATGTTTTTTAATAAGGGAATGTATTTCGGGAAAGGCGTTTCTTTAAAGGAAACGTTTAAAGAAATTAAGTTAAACGTTTCGGCAGGAATTATTTTAATGATAGCATATTTCTCTTCCACTCTTTTGGTCGGGGGAGCTAAAATGATTGTAAACTGGCGTTGGGATAATTTAACGTTTGGAAAAGTTTCGTATAGTTTCAGCGCGACAAACTTATTTTTAAATTTCGTAACGGCGATAAGCGTAGTGTTGTTTCCGTCTTTAAAAAGAATGAGTACGGAAGATTTGCCCGATTTTTACGGTAATATCAGAAAAGTAATTTCACCGTTATTGTTTTGTGCGCTTGCTTTTTATTTCCCGTTATGCAAAATTTTACAAATGTGGTTGCCAAAATATAAACAAAGTCTTTATTACATAGGAATATTGCTTCCCATAATAATTTTTGCAAGTAAAGTAAGTTTGCTTACGGACAACTATTTAAAAGCGTATCGAAAAGAAAAAAGTATGCTAATTATAAATTTAATAGCCGTAACGCTCGGAATGACTATGTTTTTAATTTGCGCTTACGTTTTAAAAAATTTGGATTTATTGCTATATAGCGTGGTATTTATAGTATTTTTCCGTTCGGTTTTGTCGGAAATAGTGGTAATGAAAATAATAGGGAAAAATTTTATAAAAGAATTTATAATAGAGCTTATTTTAACCGTAGCTTTTATTTTTATAACGGTAAAAGTAGACGGTTTGGTAAAAGGGTTTGTAATTTACGCCGTAATTTTGTGCGCTTATTTAATATACGAATATTTTAATAAAATAATAAAATTATTTAAAAAGGATAAAAGTTTAGATGAAGAAAAATAAAACTATTTTAGTTACGGGCGGGACAGGCTTTATAGGAAATTGCTTTTGTAAATTAATATTAGAAAAACGTCCCGAATGGAAAGTCGTAAACGTAGATTTATTGACTTACGCCACTAACCCCGCAACTATGGAGCAGGAGCTAAAAAACCCTAACTACGTTTTTTATAAAAACGATATTAAAGACAGGGACGCAATCTATAAAATTTTTGAAACGGAAAAGCCCGATATAGTCGTAAATTTTGCGGCGGAAAGCCACGTTGACCGCTCGATACTAAATCCTTCCGTTTTTTTGGAAACGAATATTTTAGGCACTGCCGTTTTATTAGACGCTTGTAGAAAATACGGAATAGAGCGTTATCATCAAGTTTCGACCGATGAAGTTTACGGAGATTTACCGCTGGATAGGCCCGATTTGTTTTTTACCGAAACAACGCCCCTGCACACGAGTAGTCCCTATTCAACGTCTAAAGCTTCTGCCGATTTACTAACTTTGGCATATTTCAGAACGTATAATTTGCCTGTTACCATATCGCGTTGTTCAAACAATTACGGGGAGCGTCAATTCCCCGAAAAACTTATTCCTCTAATGATTAGTAACGCCTTGCAAGACAAGCCCTTACCCGTTTACGGAAAAGGTTTAAACGTAAGGGATTGGTTATACGTTAAAGACCATTGCTACGGCATTTTAGCAGTGCTTGAAAAGGGAAAAGTCGGGGAAGTTTACAATCTTGGCGGACACAACGAAAAATCTAATATCGAAATAGTAAAAATAATTTTAAAAGAGTTAAACAAACCCGAAAGTTTAATAACGTACGTTGCCGATAGACACGGACACGATTTGCGTTATGCAATAGACCCCGCAAAAGCGATTAAAGATTTAGGTTGGCAACCGACCACGTGTTTTGCGGACGGAATTAAGAAAACAATCGAATGGTATTTGTCGAAAGAAGGAAAAGTTTGGACGGAGCAATGTTTAAGCGGAGAGTACAAGCTTTGGATAGAAAAAAACTACGCAAAAAGGACTTAATATGAAAGTTTTCGTTACAGGAGTAGGCGGACAACTCGGCTACGACGTTATGAAGGAACTTGAAAAAAGGGGACACATTGCGGTCGGTAGCGACGTTCAAGAGAGTTCCGCTTTTTTTAAGGATTATATAAAGCTAGATTTTACGGATAAAAACGCCGTTTTTAGCGTTTTAGAACTAATAAAACCCGACGCCGTTATTCATTGCGGAGCTTGGACTGCCGTAGACGACGCGGAAGACGAACAAAATAGAGAAAAAGTAAAAAGAATAAACGAAACGGGTACGGAAAATATAGCGCAAGCTTGCAAGAAAATAGATTGTAAAATGATATATATTTCCACCGATTACGTTTTTAGCGGTCAAGGGGATAAACCTTGGCAACCCGATTGTAAGGACTATTCGCCTTTAAACGTTTACGGGCAATCTAAACTTGACGGGGAAAAAGCGGTTACAAGAAATTTAGACAAATATTTTATCGTAAGAATAGCTTGGGTATTCGGACAAAACGGTAAAAACTTTATAAAAACCATGTTAAGCTTAGCCGATAAAGGATATAAAGAATTAAAGGTTGTAGACGACCAAATAGGAACGCCAACCTACACTTACGATTTGGCAAGGCTTTTGGTAGATATGGTTGAAAGTGAAAAATACGGCTACTACCACGCCACAAACGAAGGCGGATATATTTCTTGGGCGGATTTTGCGGAAGAAATATTTGCGCAAGCGGGTAAAAACGTAAAGGTCAATAGAGTTACCACACAGCAGTACGGGCTGTCTAAGGCGAAACGTCCGTTTAACAGTAGATTAGATAAATCTAAACTTGTAGAAAACGGTTTTACGCCACTGCCTGACTGGAAAGACGCTTTGCAACGATTTTTACAAACTTTTTTAAATCAAAGAAGATAAAATGATAGTAAAAGAAACGTATTATTAAATCCCGAACCATCTACCACCACGGACAGCGTTAAAATGGCGCAAGTAGTTCCCGATATATGTCCTAGAGAAAAAGAATTCGATTTACTTATGGCGGGAATAAGAAAAGACCTGCTTAAAATAGTTCACGCAAGCGAAGAAAAATATACTTCGGTACTCTTTTGCGGTAGCGGAACGATAAACATAGACGTATGTTTAAATTCACTACTTCCCGAAAATAAGAAAGTATTAGTCGTAAACAACGGAGCGTATTCCACGCGCGCGGTTGAAATTTGCTCGTATTACGGACTTGACCATATAGATTTAAAATTCCCCGTAGACGAACAACCCGATTTAGAGTTGGTTGAAAAAACGTTAAAAGAAAATCCCGATATCGCTTTAGTTCACACAACGCATAACGAAACGGGAACGGGACTATTAAACCCCATTAGAAAAATAGGTGAATTAGCTCACAAGTACGGCGCTATATTTACGGTAGATACCACTTCTTCTTTGCGATGATTCCTATCGATATAGAAAAGGACAATATAGATTTTTGCATGGCTTCCGCTCAAAAAGGCATTATGGCTATGACGGGGCTATCGTTTATAATAGGAAATAAAAACGAAATAATAAAATCAAAAAATTATCCTAAGCGTTCTTATTACTGCAATTTATTTATGCAATACGATTATTTCGAACGCACGGGAGAAATGCACTTTACACCGCCCGTACAAACCGTTTACGCCACAAGACAAGCTTTAAACGAATACTTTTTAGAAGGCGAACAAGCTAAATGGGCAAGACATACGAGAGTTTATAACGCAATTTATAACGGGCTTGAAAAGTTAGGGTTTAAAAGTTATATTAAAAGGGAATTGCAGTCGGGGTTAGTTGTTTCTGCAGTTTATCCCGACGATAAAAATTGGGATTTCGAAAAGGGTTCAGCTTACCGACGACTTTATGATAATCGCGCATATAGAAAGTTTAATTTTGGAACGCGGAATGGAAGACGCGCTAGAAAGAGCTTTTGCCTACGTTAAAGCGGACGCGGACGGAATTATGATACATAGTCGTAAAAAAGACCCTGCCGAAATATTCGAATTTTGCGATAAATTCAGAAGTCAAAATAAAACCACGCCGATTGTCGTTGTTCCCACTTCTTTTAACAGCGTTACCGAACAAGAACTCGCTTCTCACGGGGTAAACATCGTAATATACGCAAATCAATTGACGCGTAGCGCGTTCCCCGCAATGCAATCTACGGCGATGGAAATTCTTAAAAATCATAGAGCGAAAGAAGCCGATTCTCACCTTATGCCGTTTAAAGAAATAATTACTTTAATAGACGAATTATAGGAAATAATATGGATGAAATAGCAATTGTAATGAGTGCGGGCAAAGGCGAAAGAATGCGTCCCATAACGCTGGAAACGCCAAAGCCGTTAGTTAAAGTAAACGGCAAAAGTATGATTGAAACCGTTTTAGAAGGTTTAGAAAGGCGTAAAGTTAAAAAAATTTACGTAGTAGTAGGGTATTTAAAAGAAAAGTTTAATTTCTTGTCCGAAAAATATAAAAACGTCGTTTTAGTCGAAAATAAAGAATATCAAACGGTAAACAATATTTCTTCTATAAAAGCGGTTGCGGACCATATGGGACAGGAGGACTGTTTTATATGCGAAGCGGACTTATTTGTTTCCGACCCGTCTATTTTTGACGGTCAATTTAAAAATTCCTGTTATTATGGAAAAATGGTAAAAGGACATTCGGACGACTGGGTTTTTAATACCGAAAACGGAAGAATAGTAAGGGTAGGCAAAGTGGGCGACGACGTTTACAATATGTGCGGAATTTCTTACTTTAAAAAGGACGACGCTAAAATAATAGCAAACGCCGTAAAGCAAGCCTACGAAAACGGCGGATACGAAAATTTATACTGGGACGAAATAGCAAAAGCTTGCGGGGTACAGTAAAGTTTATTCTGTCAGCGAAAAAAGCGAGCTAACGGTCTTTTAAAAAAGGCTAAATTAAATAAAGAGCTAACTTTTATAGAAGTTAAATGCGCGATAGGGGCTAGGGACAATTTAGGACGTCCTACCACTACCGCAAAGGAAAATAAAGTAAGTTTTATGGAAAAACTTGCAAGATAACAAGATAAAAGTTTTTTCGCAAGGGGTAAAACGATTTAGCAATTTAGCGTAAAAGTTTTATTTGTTTTAAAAATGTTTTTAAGCGATTAACTTTTTAATAATCAATAAAGTTTTAGTTTTAAAATTCAACTTAAAAATTATGCGTCCGAACGGTTAACCGTTCGGACGCATTTAATTATGTGCCGATTTTTTTAAAAAAGTTTTTATATTTGTTTATTATATTTTTGTTATTAACTATTATAAAAACGACTTTTTATCGACATATAGCTTTTTATTTTTATTATACGTTAAAGCGGAATAAAACAACGTCCCCGTCTTTTACAACGTAGTCTTTTCCTTCCGAGCGAACTTTTCCTAATTCCTTGCATTTAGTAAATCCGTGTTCGACTAATAGTTGCCAGTCTACGACTTCGGCTCTTATAAAGCCTTTTTCAAAATCGGAGTGAATTTTTCCCGCTGCTTGCGGAGCTTTCGTACCTTCTTTAATAGTCCACGCTCTTACTTCTTTTTCGCCTGCGGTTAAATAGCTTATTAGTCCTAAAAGTTTGTAACTTGCCTTAACGAGTCTATCCAGTCCGCTTTCGGATAATCCCAATTCGTTTAAAAATTCTTTCGCTTCTTCTGGCGGTAAGCTAGCTAAATCGTCTTCCGTTTTTGCGCAAACTACCATAACTTCGCTGTTTTCTTTTTTTGCAAATTCCTTGACTTCTTTAACGAGCGGTAAATCTTCTTGATTAGGACCTATATCTTCTTCGCCGATATTTGCGCAGTATAAAACGGGTTTTGCGGTAAGTAAGAAACAGTCTTTAACAATGGCTTGTTCGTCTTCGTCGAGTTCCAAAGTCCTTACGGGTTTTTCTTGTTCTAAATGCGCTAAAACTTTGGATAAAGTTTGTTCTTCTTCCTTATATTTCGGATTTCCCGTTTTTACCATAGAACGAGCTTTGTCAAGCCTTTTAGTAACGGTTTCTATGTCGGCGAAAATAAGTTCTAGATTTATGGTTTGAATATCCCTTACGGGGTCAACCGAGTTTTCAACGTGAATTACGTTAGAATCGTTAAAACATCTTACTACGTGAACGATTGCGTCTACTTCTCTTATGTGAGATAAAAATTTATTGCCAAGACCTTCCCCCTTAGAAGCTCCTTTTACAAGACCTGCAATATCTACGAACTCGATAATTGCAGGAGTGGTTTTTTGCGCGTTGTATAAAGCCGTAAGTTTATCTAATCTGTCGTCGGGAACGGCTACTACGCCAACGTTCGGTTCTATCGTACAAAAGGGGAAGTTTGCCGCTTGCGCCCCTGCGTGAGTTATTGCGTTAAATAACGTTGATTTTCCTACGTTAGGAAGTCCTACTACACCTAATTTCATAATTTTCGTCCTTTAAAAATTCTTATTACAGTATATAACAAAATGTTAAAATCTTCAAGCTATTTATTGCTTTATAATAAAAAAAATGGTATAATACGCAAGAAAATACGGTTTTGGAGAGAATGATGGATTATAAAAAATACGTTGCCGAAAAACTTGCGACTAAGGACTTAGCGGAAAACGAAATAAGAGAGTTGCTAAGCGTTCCGCCCGATTTAGAAAAGGGGGATTTAACGCTTCCTTGCTTTAAACTTGCCAAAGTTTTAAGAAAAAGTCCCGTAGTTATCGCAAACGAATTAAAAAGTGTTTTCGAGGGCGACGTAAACTTTTCCGCCGTTGAAAGCGTAAACGGTTACTTAAATTTCAAGTTTAACAGGGCAAGTTTTGCTTCGCAAGTTTTAGCGGACGTTTTATCGGGTAAAGAAAAATACGGTTCGTCCGATATGGGAAAAGGAAAAACTATTTGTATAGATTATTCTTCCGTAAACATAGCAAAGCCTTTTCACATAGGGCATTTGTCTACTACCGTAATCGGCGGAAGCTTATATAAAATTTTTGAGTTTTTAGGATATAAAGTCGTAGGAATAAATCACCTTGGCGACTACGGAACGCAGTTCGGAAAAATGATTTGCGCCTATAAGCTTTGGGGAAATAAACAAGCCGTAGAAAAGGGCGGAGTTAAGGAATTAATGCGCCTATACGTTCGTTTTCACGAAGAAGCAAAGCAAAATCCCGAGCTTGACGATAAAGCGAGAGAGTACTTTAAAAACATAGAAAACGGTTGCCGAGAAGAAAACGAATTGTTTACTTGGTTTAAAGATATTACTTTAAAAGAAGTTAAAAAAATCTATGAAAAATTAAACATAAAATTCGATTCTTACGCAGGCGAAAGTTTTTATAACGACAAAATGCAACCCGTTATCGACGAACTTACCGAAAAAGGATTGTTAGTTGAAAGCGACGGGGCAAAAGTCGTAAAATTAGACGATTTCGGTATGCCACCTTGCATTATTTTGCGTTCGGACGGGGCAAGTTTATATGCTACCAGAGATTTAGCCGCCGCCCTTTACCGTAAAAAAACTTACGATTTTTATAAATGTTTATACGTCGTTGCTTATCAACAAGATTTACACTTTAAGCAACTATTTAAAGTGTTGGAGTTAATGGGTAAAGAATGGGCAAAAGATATGGTACACGTTTCTTTCGGAATGGTATCCTTAGAAGACGGAGCTATGAGTACGAGAGAAGGTAAAGTAGTTTTGCTCGAAGACGTTTTAAATAAAGCGGTAGAAAAATGCCTGAATATTATAAACGAAAAAAATCCGAATTTAGAAGATAAAGAAAACGTTGCCGAAATTGTAGGAATAGGCGCGGTAATTTTCGGAACGCTGTTTAGCGGAAGAATTAAAGATATTACTTTTTCTTACGATAAAATGCTCAATTTCGACGGAGAAACCGGACCTTACGTTCAATACACTTGCGCGCGTTGTAAAAGCGTTTTAAGAAAATCGGGAGAAATTAAAGATTATAAAGTAACTAGCGTAAACGACGACGAATATGCTTTAACTACGCTTCTTGCGCGTTTCCCCGAAATTGTAAAACAGTCGGCGGAAAAATACGAACCTAGCATTATAACTCGATACAGCGTAGATTTGGCGGAAGCTTATAATAAATTCTATTTCGATTATAGAATTTTAGGCGAAGAAGACGACGTTAAAAACTATCGTTTAGCTTTAACAAGCGCAACGCTTTACGTTTTAAGTAGCGCGTTAAGACTTTTAGGAATTTCCGTTCCCGAAAAAATGTAATTTAATAAAGTAAGCCGAATAATATTTTGCTTGTCGGTTTATCTATTTCAACTTTTAAAATTTAAAAACTAGGTTTTTATTTGTATAATTTAAAAATTTATATAAAAATTGTAATGAAATTTTTAAAAAATAATAAGCAAATAGTTAAACTAAAAAAATTAAAATTTTAAGCTAAAAACTTGCCCGTTGCGTTTTGCAACGGGCAAATCTTTTGAAAAAAGGTATTACTTACTCTTTTTTTCTGTTTTGTTATCCCTTTCTTCGGAAAGCTTTTCGATTTTTGCTAATAAATCTTCTTGCGAGTTTATAACTACTTTTCTCATTTTGCAAGAATTAGCTACAATTAAAGCTCCGCCGAGCATTCCGAGAGATAACCCGAAAATAAATGCTTTTTCCATTTTTCCTCCGTATTTCCTCAATATTTAGCATTTCTGCATTTTATTAGCGTTTCCGCTTATAAAAGTATAGGCAAAAAACGCCTTTTAATACAAATTTAAGGAAATTGCGTTGTAATTTTTTAAACGATATGGTAAAATAAATTTTATGATAATTTTAGCGTTGGATATAGGCGATAAGCGTATAGGAATTGCAAAAAATACAATAATAGACGATTTAGCGTTGCCTTTGGAAACTTTGCATAGAAAAAATTTAACTTACGACTTAAATTATATAAAAGATTTAGTGAAAAAATACGGCGCGGAACGTATAGTTTGCGGACTACCCGTAAATTTTGACGGAAGCGAAAGCGTGCAAACCACGAAAACTCAATTTTTTATTGATAAGTTAAAAGAAGTTTTAACCATTCCGATTGACACTATGGACGAAAGGTGTACCACTATGCAAGCAAAAGACGTTTTGCTGGAAGCGGACGTGTCGAGAAAAGATAGGAAATTATATATAGATAAAATTTCAGCGTTATATATTTTAAACGATTATCTAACAAAATTAAAAAACGGAGATAAAAAATGAGCGAAAAAGAAGAAAATTTAAACGAAGTAGAACTTACTAATTCTAACGGAGAAACGGCAGTGTTTTCTCATATAATAACCGTTGAATACGACGGCGGATATTACAGCGCGTTCGAGCCGAAAGACCAAGTAGACGGTATAGAAGACGGCGAGTTTGTCGTATTTAAGCTTCATCCCGAAACGGACGAAATGGAGTTTATAGACGACGAAGACCTATTAGACAAAGTTTGCGAAGTAATATACGACGCGTTAGACGAAGAAGGAGAATAATACATTTAAGTTTTAATAATACGATAATTAGGTTTATACCCAACGCGTATAACATTGATTCGTTATTTACATCACTATAAAAAAGGGTTGATTATATGGAAAAAGGTTTGGTAAGCATTATTGTTCCCGTGTTTAACGCGGAAAAATACTTATCGGAATGTGTTAATTCCTTAATAGAGCAAACGTATGACAATATTGAAATTTTATTAATTGACGACGGTTCTAATGACGATAGTCTTGCAATTTGCAAAAGTTTTGAAAATAAAGATAAAAGAATTAAAGTTTTTTCTAAGGAGAACGGCGGAGTGTCTTCTGCAAGAAATTTTGCTTTGCAAAAATTGACGGGAGAATATTTTGCCTTTGTAGATAGTGATGACTATGTAACTAAAGATTACGTTAAAAAAATGTACGAATTCGCATTCGGGGGGGGACTTAATTGCCTGCGGAGTTTTAAGACTATGTCAGGATGGAACTACGCACGAAATTGTAGAAAGCAATTTGGAGGAATTAGAAAATAAAAACCTTAGGTCTATTTTCTTTTTAGATAGTTGTAAAGGTTTGACCAGAACGCTTGGTTCGGTGTGGCGTACTCTTTTCCGCACGGAAAAGTTTGCCGATTTAACCTTTAACGAAAACCTTTGTTTAGGCGAAGATTGCGACTTTATTTTTAAAGCTATTTTAAGGGCGGATATAATAAAAATTATAAAAGAAAAAATGTATATTTATCGTGTAAATACGGATTCTGCAACGCATACGATGAACGATAGTAAGTTGCTTTATAAATTAACGCAATCGCATAAAACAAATTTGGAAAACGCTTTTTCTCTCGGCGATGAAAACTTAACAGCTTTAATAAATTATAGCTTTGTTTTAAGGTATATTATGAACGCCGTTTATAAAAAGGATTTCGTTTCTCAAATAAAAAGCGACGTAAAAGACAACGAGTATTTATTTAATGCGCTAGATAAAAGCGTGTATAAGTTGATAAAAAAATATAATTTTTCTTTTAAAGCAAAAATAAGAAATTATTTAATTTTTCATAAAAAATGGAGAATGCTTAAAGCTATGCACAAGTTAAAATAAAAGGAAAATATAAAAGCTTTGTATAAATATTATTTTTTAAAAAAATTAATTAATAAAATTTAAGGGGAAAAAATGAATAATATAGTTTTAAAATTTAATAATTTGTTTAATTTTAATAGTAAAAAAAGGAAGGTGTTATATTGCTTTTGCGTAACTTTTATTTTAGGAATTTTGGGATACGCTTTTTCCTTTTTTCACCCTTCGACTACGCTTGACGCCTGTATGTTTGATTATTCGACCGACGTTAATCATTTATATTCTATCGGAAGATTTACTCAAAACTGGTTTAATCATTTAGTTTCAATGTATAGGGTTGAATTTTTAAGCGGTATAATTTGGCTTTGCTTTATTTCGCTTTGTGTGTATTTTACAGATTGCCTTTTCGAGTTAAACAGTAAAATTTTTATTCTGGCGTTAAGTTCTTGTATATTATTTTCTGGACTTACTATAAGGTGTATAAATTTATTTCCTTTTGCTAATCCATTATTTGTATTAAGCGTGTTACTTGGAGTTTTAGCGGTATATTGTTTAAGAAAACTCGGGGGGGGGACTATTATTTGTTCTGCTTAACGCGTTAGCGATAGGCTTATATCAAAGTGCAATTTGCGTGTCGTTAGGGTTGTTCGGTATACTTATTATTTCGGATTTAATAAACGGGAAAAAATGTAAAAATTTATTATTCAATTTTTTTAAACAAATAATTTGTATAGCTTTATCTCTCGTTTTATACTACGCTTTGTATTATATTACTTTAAAAATATTTCACGTAAACAAAGACGGCGCATATAATAGTTCTGACAGAATACTTTTTTTCGGGTTAAAAAGAACAGCTATATTAATTATAAAAACTTACATATTATTTTTTAGAAATTTAGTGCTTTGTAGCAATTATCAAGACGACGGTGTTTTTAAACAGTTTTCTTCTTCTCACGAAATTTACTTGCTTATAAGCTTTTTTATAGCGTTGTATTTTACGTTTGCGTACTTTATTAGAATTTTTTCTTTAAAGAAAATAAGCGTAAAAAGAATGGTTTTAACGATAATTATTTTAGCTTTATTGCCTTTTGCTTTTGCTTGTATTTGCGTTATTGCAAACGGACTTGGAAGTCCTAATTTATATTTGCAAGATTATTTAATAATTTCATTGCCGTTTGTTTTAATAAAAAGTTATAAAACGCAAGAAAATAATGAAAAATTTAAACGTTTAGATTTAACTGTGTGCCTTGCAATATGCGCTGTTTTAAGTTTTATAATCGTAGGCTTGTATTTTGTAAAATTCAAAAATAATCAAGCAATAAAAACGTTTATTTATCAATTACTTCTTTTAGCTATTATAGGAACGGTTTACGTTATTAAAGGGAAAGAACAAATACAAAAGCGCTTAAAAAATTTATTATTTATTTTTATTAGCGTAGGCGTTATTTTTAACGGAATTTCTTATGCTAATGCTCAAAGTAGTAAAAACTATTTAATAAGTCAAAAAAGATTAGCTTTGTCTGCAATAATGGTACAAACGATAGAGAGCGTTGACGGAGTAGGCGAATCGCCTAATATTTATTTGTATGGTGATGCCGGTGTTTTTGATGAAGAAATCCACAATTTTTACGTAAGTTATTTAAATGTGTTTTTTAAAAAGACATATGTATGTGTAAACGAATCGTTGGTTTTAACGGAAGCGCAAAAAGCGGAAGTGGAAACGTTAAACGTTTTCCCGTCTAAAAACTGCGCTAAAATGATAGACGGCGTTTTAATTATAAAATTAAGCGAAACAGAGTAAAATTGAAATTTAAATTTAGGGCGTTTGATAAATTTGTCAAACGCCCGATTATTTTTTCGCGGTTTTTAAATTTTGTGGATGATTTACTTGCTTTTTGTTTGGGTTGGGTATATGTTATTTTTACAAAGGAGCTACTAATGAATAAAGATTTAACGGTGGGAAAACCGTTTTCGGTATTATTTAAGTTTTGTTTACCGTTATTCGGGAGCATAATATTTCAACAGTTATACAATATGGCGGATAGTTTCGTTGCGGGAAAATTTATTTCAGAAAACGCAATGGCGTCAGTCAGTAACAGTTATGAAATAACTTTAATTTTTATAGCGTTTGCGTTCGGGTGCAATATTGGGTGTTCGGTTATCGTTTCGCAGTTGTTCGGGGCGAAAAAACATTCCGATATGAAAAGCGCGGTATACACTTCTTTAATAAGCGGTTGCGTTTTGTGCGGAATTTTAATGCTTTTGGGCATAGGATTTTGCGATAAATTGCTACGCCTTATAGACACTCCCGAAAACGTTTTTGAAGACTCTAAACTATATTTGGATATTTACATTTACGGGCTTCCGTTCGTGTTTTTTTATAATATTTCAACGGGAATTTTCTCTGCGTTAGGGGATAGTAAAACGCCTTTTATTTTCCTTGCTATATCTTCGCTTAGTAATATCGGAATGGATATTTTGTTCGTTGCGGTATTCGATATGGGCGTAGCAGGCGTTGCGTGGGCGACGTTTATTTGTCAAGGCGTAAGTTGCGTGTTAGCGGTTATTTTCGTAATTTTTAGGCTTAAAAAAATTGAAGTTCAAGGGAAAGTAAAAATATTTTCTTGGAAAGAATTTAAGTCGGTTGCGATAATCGCAATTCCCAGTATTTTACAACAAAGCTTTATTTCGATAGGAAATTTAATTATTCAAAGGGTAATAAACGGTTTCGGCTCGGGTGTAATGGCAGGATATGGGGCGTCTATAAAATTAAATAATTTGGTGGTGTCGTCTTTTGTAACGCTTGGCAACGGAATTTCTAATTTTACTGCTCAAAATATCGGCGCCGAACTTTACGATAGGGTAAAAAAAGGATTTGCGGAAGGTTTAAAAATTATACTGGCATTATGTGTTCCGCTAGTAATATTATACGTTACCGTTCCTAAGTATCTTGTTTTAATTTTCCTAAAAAAACCTACGGCGGAAGCCATAAAAAGCGGAAGAACTTTTCTTTTAATAGTTGCACCGTGTTATATAATAATTTCGGTAAAATTCGTAGCGGATGGAATTTTGCGTGGCGCAGGACTTATGAAAAGGTTTACGTTTACGACTTTTACGGATTTAATTTTGCGTGTAGTGTTAGCTAAATTATTGTCCGAAACGTCGCTAGGGTACGTGGGAATTTGGTGCGCTTGGCCGATAGGTTGGGGAATTTCCACTTTAATGTCTTATTTGTTTTATAAATTTATAAAATGGGATAAGTATTCGGTAAAACGCGAAGTTTTGGAAACGGAAGAAGTTGAAACTAAGGAAGCGGAAGTTAATGACTATTGATTATACCGTTATAAAAAGTAAGAGAAAAACTTTAACTTTATCTTTCGACGAAAAGGGAAATTTAATAGTAAAAAGTCCCCTATACGTTACTAAACGCCAAATAGAACGCGTTATATCCGAGAAACAAAATTGGATTTTATCAACAAAAGAAAAGTTAAATAACTCTTTAAAAAAATATCCGCCCCTTTCGTTTAAGGAGGGGGATTTTTTGCTTGTCGGCGGAGAAAAGTACGTTTTAACTTTTACCGAAGCAAGCGTTAAAGGCGTTTATTTGATAAAAGAAGAAAATAAAATTATAGTTTCTAAAAACGTGAAAGACGTTAAAAATACGGTTAAAAATTTTTACAAAAATTTAGCGAAAAAAACTATAACGGAAAGACTTAGTAGTTGGTGTCTACAACTTGGCGAAAACTACAAAAGCGTTTCTTTTAATTTTGCAAAAACCAGATGGGGTAGTTGCGGTAGCGGTACTTTAAATTTTAACGTGGCTTTAATTTGCTGTCCCGATTTCGTAATTGAATACGTTGTAATTCACGAGCTTTGCCATTTAAAAATTAAAAATCATAAAAAAGAGTTTTGGCAAAAGGTGGAAAAGTATTGCCCCTACTATAAAACAGCTGAAAAATACTTAAAGGAGAATAAGGCGATTATAAATTTATTCAATTAGAAAAATATGGTTATTTAATCGTTCAAAAATTAGCTTTATATAATAAGGTATATCTTTTTTGATAATAAAATATATAAAATTTATATCTTTTTTTGCGATTTTTGACGATTTATTGTTTTGATGTAGTTTGTAATTATATTATATATGTGATATAATTTATAGAAAGACGCAACTTAATAAAGATATAATTTATAAGAAGAAAAAAGAAGTTAAAAAAAATTTGTTTGCCGAATTTAATTTATCGTTTCATAAAATTGTTGAATTTTTTTCATATTTGTGATACAATAAACTAAGCGGTTACAAACGAAAAATTTTTATACTTCGCAAAAATAAACAGGAGAAATATTTATGAACAAAATTACAATTATCGGTAGCGGAAGAGTAGGAGCAACTATTGCTTATTCTTTAACTTGCAGGAATTTAGCGTCGGAAATAGTTATTATAGACGTAGACGGCGAAAAAGCGAAAGGCGAAGCTTTAGATATTCGTCAAGGGCTTTCTTACGATAGTTCTTGTATAGTATACGCAGGCGGATACGAAGATGCAAAAGATTCCAACATCGTAATAATTACTTCCGGAATAGCTAGAAAACCCGGACAATCGAGATTAGAATTGATACAAACGAATATAGCGATACAAAAATCGATAATTCCGCAAATTACGTCTCAAGCACCCAACGCGGTTTACGTAATGGTTTCTAACCCCGTAGATATATTAACCTATTCGTTTTGTCGTTTATCGGGAATACCCGAAAATAAAATTATCGGTTCGGGAGCTATAATCGACACTGCAAGATTGCGTTCGAGAATTGCGGAATACTGTGGGTTAGAAGTAGGAAACATACACGCTTATATGTTCGGCGAACACGGCGATTCGGGATTTTCTCCTTGGTCGATTGCAAGAATAGCGGGTATGCCCGTTGATGAATATCAAAAAGCGGTTGAGTCTTCTTCGCTTCTCACTACTAAAATAGATTTGCCCGAAATCGAAAAATACGTTAAAGAATCGGGTGCACTCGTAATTTCCAGAAAAGGCGCTACTTTCTACGCTATCGCTTCTACCGTATGCCATATAGTAAAAGCTATAACGGACAACTCTAACACGGCTATGACCGTTTCCACTATGATGCGCGG
Source organism: Christensenella sp. UBA4675 (assembly GCA_002405165.1). Lineage (GTDB taxonomy): Bacteria > Bacillota > Clostridia > Christensenellales > Borkfalkiaceae > UBA4675. The sequence continues at coordinate 23,883 of DHLF01000003.1, read as the reverse complement.
AGAATACGGTATTAGCGACGTATGTTTGTCTACGATAAACATCGTAGGAAGAAACGGCGTTTGCGGAAAGATAAATCCTATTCTTACCGACGAAGAAGTTGCAAAACTTCAAAACAGCGCGAAAGTCTTAAAAGAAGTTATATCTCAAATCAATCTTTAATTAAGGGAGATTATTTATGGAATACCGTATAGAAAAAGACACTATGGGCGAAATGAAAGTTCCCGCCGATAAATTTTGGGGAGCGCAAACCGAAAGAAGTTACGAAAACTTTAAAATAGGCGACGAAAAAATTCCTATGGAAGTAATACATTCGTTGGTTATTTTAAAAAAGGCTTCGGCGATAGCTAACTGTAAATTAGGGGTTTTATCGCAAGAAAAATGCGATATTATTGAAAAAGCGTGCGACGAAATATTAGAAGGAAAACATTCCGACAATTTCCCGCTTGCCGTTTGGCAGACGGGTAGCGGAACGCAATCTAATATGAACGTAAACGAAGTCGTAGCGAATTTAGGAAATTATATTGCGGGGAAAAAGCTTTTACACCCCAACGACGATATAAACAAATCGCAAAGCTCTAACGATACTTTCCCTACGGCAATGCACATAGCCGCCGTTACGGTAATAGAAGATAAAGTTTATCCCGCAATGGAAAAACTTATCGAAACGTTTAAAAGATTAGAAAAAGAAAACGAAGGAATAGTAAAGAGCGGAAGAACGCACTTACAAGACGCCGTTCCCATTGCTTTTTCGCAAGAAATAAGCGGTTGGAGAGTGATGATAGAAAAGGCAGAAGCGCAATTAAAGGCTTCCGTAGAATTTTTAAGGGATTTGGCAATAGGCGGAACTGCCGTAGGCACGGGACTTAACGCTCCTAACGGGTATGCAGAAGAAACCGCAAAACAAATTAGCTTATTGACGGGTAAAACTTTTTATTCCGAAAAGAATAAATTCCACGCTTTAACGAGTAAAGACGCGTTGGTTTTTGCACACGGAGCATTAAAAGCGTTAGCTTGCAACCTTATGAAAATAGCTAACGACGTAAGATGGCTTGCAAGCGGACCTAGGGACGGTTTAGGCGAAATTCACATTCCCGAAAACGAACCCGGTTCTTCCATAATGCCCGGAAAAGTCAATCCCACACAGTGCGAATCTATGACTATGGTTGCGGTACAAGTTGTCGGAAACGACGTGGCGGTAGGTTTCGGAGCTTCGCAAGGAAATTTCGAACTTAACGTATTTATGCCCGTAATAATTTATAACTTTATGCAATCGGCAAGAATTTTAGCCGACGGAATGGTTTCGTTTAACGATAAATGTTTAACGGGGCTTACGGCTAACAGAGATAAAATGAAACACAACTTGCATAATTCTTTAATGCTTGCAACCGCATTAAATCCGTATATCGGTTACGAAAATGCGGCGAAAACCGTTAAAAAAGCGTTTAAAGAAAATATATCTTTAAAGGAAGCGTGTGTAGATTTGGGATTTTTGACTTCTGAAAAATTTGACGAAGTATTCCGTCCCGAAGATATGGCTTATCCCAAAAAATAATTCGAAATTCGCTAAAATCGGCGTAAGTCGAGTTTGGCGTTTTGTCTTACGATACTAATAAAAAATTTGAAAGTTCAAATATTTTAAAGCGGTTTATTTTACTACGTGAGTCAAAAATTTTAAAGTTTAAACGATTAAAAACGTTAGTAACTTTTATTTTTAATAATTCGTTTTTTGTTTTTTGGCAAAAACAGGATTTGTTAAGAAATAAATTTTATGTTGTAAACAAAACTTTTAAAGATATTTGATAGCTACGAGATTTTTTTAGAATAATTTTCCGATAAAGAGAAGTTTAGAGATAATTGCAGTTAGATTTTAATAAATAAAATTGCAAAAACATTAGTTTAAATCGGTGAAATTAGGTAAAAAGTTTGCAATATAAGTATTTAGATAATTTAAGGAAAAGATAAATGAAAATAGCTTACTACCCCGGATGCACCTTAAAAACCAACGCGAAAGAACTAGATTTTTACGCTAGAAAAAGCGCGGAAATTTTAGGCGTGCAAATGGAAGAAATTGAAAACTGGCAATGTTGCGGAGCTGTTTATCCTACCGCAAAGGACGAAATTGCAACTAAGTTATCTGCCGTAAGGGCGTTAGACTACGCTAAAAGTCACGGCGGAAAGCTTTTAACGCTTTGTTCTAGCTGTCATAACGTAATTAAAAGAGTTAATTACGATATGCAGGCGGATGAAAATATGCAGTTAAAGGCAAACAACTATTTAAAATTAGACGAACCTTATAAAGGCGAAGCCCAAGTTTTGCATTATATCGAAATGTTAAAAGATTTGGTAGGGTTTGATAAAATTAAAGAGAAAGTAGTAAATCCCATCAATAAAAAAATAGGGGCGTACTACGGATGTTTGCTGTTAAGACCTAATTCCGTAATGCAATTCGACAGTCCCGAAAATCCCACGATACTGGAAGATTTTATTTCTGCAATAGGCGGAACGCCCGTAAAGTATCCGATGAGAAACGAATGTTGCGGGGCGTACGTCGGGGTAAAAAATAAGGCTCTTGCCGAGAAAAGAAGTTTATCCGTTTTAAATTCCGCAAAAGAAAAAGGCGCGGAAATGGTAATAACGGCTTGTCCGCTTTGTTTATACAACTTAAAAGTAAACGGCGGAACTTTGCCGGTAGAGTACTTTACTAAACTTCTTGCCGAGGCTTTGGGGGTAACGAAAAATGACTAAGACCGAAACTCAGGAAAACGTTTTAAGAATAAGCGGAACCGACGTAAGAAAGTGTATGAAATGCGGTAAATGTTCGGGAAGATGCCCTGCTTTTAAAGATATGGATATAAAACCGCATCAGTTCGTTTCGTTTGTGATAAACGGGAAAATAGAAAAGTTGTTAAACAGTAAAGCTATATGGAATTGTTTGTCTTGTATGGCGTGCGTAGAGCGTTGTCCTAGGGGAGTTGCTCCGCAAGGCGTTATAGAAGCGGTTAGAACGACCGTTACAAGACTTCAAGGAAACAATCAGATAAAAGCGGAAGATATACCGCCTATGGTAGACGAGTTAATTCCGCAACAATTATTAGTGTCGGCTTATAGAAAATATAATAAATAAACGTAAGAGAGAAAATTATGCAAAGAATAGGAGTATTTGTTTGTTGGTGTGGTAGCAACATAGCGTCCACCGTTGACGTAGAAAAGCTATCGGAAGTAATAAAAGCTGAACCGGGGGTAGTTTATGCCGTCAACTATCAATATATGTGTTCCGAAAACGGACAACAGCTTATAAGAAAAGCCATAAGAGAAAATAAGCTAACGGGAATAGTAATAGGTTCTTGTTCTCCCCGTATGCACGAAGCTACTTTTAGAAAGACAGCTGAAAGCGAAGGATTAAATCCTTTTATGGTAGAAATTGCGAATTTAAGAGAGCAATGTTCGTGGATACATAAAGATAAGTTAGAAGCTACGGAAAAAGCTTTGATTTTACTTCGTACTGCAATAGCTAAGGTAAGGTTGGACACGCCTTTAACCGCAGGTGAAAGTCCCGTAATTAAAAGAGCGCTTGTAATCGGTGGAGGAATAGCCGGTATTCAAGCGGCACTCGACATTGCGGAAGCGGGTTTTAACGTGGATATAGTTGAGAAAAACGCTACAATCGGCGGAAGAATGGCTCAACTTGACAAAACGTTTCCCACATTGGACTGTTCTGCTTGTATTTTAACGCCTAAAATGGTCGATTGCGCTCAAAACGAAAAAATAGACATTTTATCCTATTCCGAAATAGAAGACGTAAAAGGTTTTGTAGGAAATTTTAAAGTTACTATTAAAAAGAAAGCCAGATACGTTGACGAAACTAAATGTACGGGTTGTAAAGTATGTATGGAAAAATGTCCTTCTAGAAAGGGACTTAACGAATTCAATATGAATTTAAACAACCGTACCGCAATTTACATTCCGTTTGCGCAAGCAATTCCTAACGTTGCGGTTATAGACCCCGCACAATGTCTTAAACTTAAAACGGGAAAATGCGGAATTTGCCAAAAATTCTGCGGAGCAGGCGCAATAAATTACGAAATGAAAGACGAACTTATCGAAAGAGAATACGGAGCTATAGTAGTTGCTACGGGTTTCCGTCCGTTCGATATATCCGCCTTTAACGAATACGGCTATGCCGACAATAAAGACGTAATAACTTCGCTTGAACTTGAAAGACTTATGAACGCCGCAGGTCCTACAAACGGAGTGCTTCTTCGTCCGTCCGACAATACCCATCCAAAGGTTATAACTTTTATTCAATGCGTAGGTTCAAGGGACGTTTCGGGTTGCGGGAAACCGTACTGCTCGAAAGTATGCTGTATGTATACGGCAAAACACGCAATGCTTATTCGCGAAAAATATCCCGATACGGAAGTTCATGTTTTCTATATAGACGTAAGAACGCCGGGTAAAAATTACGATGAATTTTATAGGCGCGCGGTTGAACAATACGGCGTTGATTATATAAAAGGTATGGTCGGCAAAGTTTATAACGAAAACGGAAAACTTATGGTACAAGGTTCGGACTTAATCGAAAACGAACAAAAAACCATCGCTTCCGATTTAGTAGTTTTAGCCGTTGCGGTAGAACCCGAACCTTCGGTAAGAAAAATCGCTACGCTTTTAACCGCTAGTATAGACACTAACAACTTCTTAAACGAATCTCACCCCAAACTTCGTCCCGTAGAAAGTCCTACGGCGGGCGTATATTTGGCGGGTATGTGTCAAGGACCTAAGGATATTCCCGAAACGGTATCGCAAGCGTCTGCCTGCGCGTCTAAGGTAATAGGTTTACTTGTTAAAGACCACTTAAAAACCAATCCTTGTATAGCTCATTCTAACGAAAATATGTGTAACGGCTGTTCTCAATGCGCTAACGTTTGTGCTTACGGAGCTATAACTTACGTCGATAAAGAATTTAGAATCGGCGGTGGAAAAACGGAAGTCAGAAGAGTTGCTTCCGTAAATCCCGCAGTTTGTCAAGGTTGCGGAGCTTGTACGGTTACTTGTCCGTCGGGAGCTATGGATTTATCGGGATTCAGTTCTTCGCAAATTATGTCGGAGGTAGAAGCAATATGCAAGAGATAAAAGATAATAAATTCGTACCGAATATCGTTGCGTTTTGTTGCAACTGGTGTTCTTACGCAGGGGCGGATTTAGCGGGTTCGTCAAGATTAAGCTATCCCGCAAACGTAAAAATAATAAGAGTTCCTTGTTCTTGTAGGGTAAACCCGTCGTTTATATTAAAAGCGTTTCAACGCGGAGCGGACGGAGTAATCCTATGCGGTTGTCACCCCGGAGATTGCCATTACGTTACGGGTAACTATTATACCAGAAGAAGAATGGCGTTACTTTTTAGCTTTTTAGATTATTTAGGAATAGAAAAAGAAAGAACGAGAGTCGAATGGGTTTCGGCTTCCGAAGGAGCTAAGTTCTCTTCCGTAATGAACGATTTTGTTGAAAAAGTTACGGCGTTAGGCGAAAACAAGAGATTAAGCGATTTAAGAATAAAAGGAGAAAACGTATGACGCTACAAGAAGCTTTAAAAGAAAAAGCAAAAAATCTTTTGGCGAGCGGAGAAGTTAAAAGAGTAGTCGGTTGGACGAAAGGCGAATTTATTCACGATCCCAGCCCCGCTACTTTTGAAAACGAAGCGCAGTTGGAAAATTTTGTTTACAACGACTTTTGCGGAGCAAACCTTTCTAAATATTTAATAGAAATTTCCAAAAAAGAAGGCAAAACCGCCGTGTTTTTAAAACCTTGCGACACTTATAGCTTTAATCAATTAGTTAAAGAACATAGAATTAAAAGAGAAAACGTTTTCGTAGTAGGTATCGAATGTAACGGAAAGTTGGACAACTACTTACTCGAAAAACAAGATATTCAAGGAATTACAAGTGAAAGCTACGACGGAGAAAACGCAATTTTCGAAACAATTTTCGGACGTAAACAAGCCGTTAAAGGCGAAGTGCTTTTGGAAAAATGTAAATCTTGCAAAGGCAAAAAGTTTATGGTTAGCGACGACACAGTAGTTCTTCACGAAATGAAAGAAGAAAATAACGACAGATTTTCTTGCGTAAAAGAACTTGAAAATTTAACTAGCGAACAAAGATTTAAGTTTTGGCAAGAACAGTTGTCAAAATGTATTCGTTGTAACGCTTGTAGAAACGTATGTCCCGCGTGTTCGTGTTTAAAATGCGTATTCGACAATCCTAAATCGAATATCTCTGCAAAAGCAAACGACGTTCCGTTTGAAGAACAACTTTTCCACGTTATAAGGGCGTTTCACGTTTCGGGGCGTTGTACGGATTGCGGAGAATGTTCAAGAGTTTGTCCGCAAAGAATACCGCTACATTTATTAAATAGAAAATTCATAAAAGATATAGATAATTTCTACGGAGAATATCAGGCAGGAGAAGAAAGCGAAGGTAAAACACCGCTCACTTCTTACACCGCTTCCGACGTTGAACCCAAGCAAGCTGTGGATAAGGGGGACAAGTAATGAATAAAATCAAAAGAGAAAATTTGAGAAAGTTTTTCGATACAATTTCAAGCAAAATGTCCGTCTATATGCCGATTAAAAAGGCAGGGGAAGTAAATTTCGGATATTATGACAGCGACTGCGAATACGACATAGACGAGTTAAAAACCGTAAAAAGCGCAAAAGACGTATTTTTTCCGCAAAGCGAAGATATGATGAGATTTAAAACGCAAGGGAAAAACGTTGAAATAGTAGATATTCGTTCCGAAAAAGACGAATACGTTATTTTCGGAGTAAAAGCTTGCGACTATAAAGCATTTTCGGTTTTAGATAACGTCTTTTTATCCAACCCCGTAGACACTTTTTATAAGTTAAGAAGAGATAATGCTATAATATTTACAATGGCTTGTTCTAAACCCAAGGAAAGTTGCTTTTGTACGGTTTTCGGAATAGACCCGACTTGCCCGCAAGGTAACGTTACTTGTTATTTGGACGAAAACTGCTTATACTTAAACGCTAACGACGAAAAAGGTCAAAAAGTTTTAGATTTAGTTAAAGATTTACTCGAAGACGGCGGTCAAGAACAAGTAGAACAAATCAAAGCGGGAACTAAGGAAATTTTAGAAAAATTACCTTATACGCACTTAGATTTATCGCGTTTCAAACCCGAAAATTTAAACGAATTATTTAATCTTCCCGTTTGGCAAGAATTATCGGAAGCGTGTTTGGGGTGCGGAACTTGTACGTTCGTATGTCCTACCTGTCAATGCTTCGATATAAGAGATTTTTCAACTAATAAAGATATAATTCGTTTCCGTTGTTGGGATTCTTGTATGTATTCCGATTTTACTCAAATGGCTGCGGGAAATCCAAGGACTACTCAAATGCAAAGATATCGTCAACGCTTTATGCATAAATTGGTTTACTATCCGTCGCAGTACAACGGTATGTATTCGTGCGTAGGTTGCGGAAGATGCGTAAATAAATGTCCGCAAAGATTAAATATAGTAAAAGTTATTAAAAAAATAGGGGGAAAAGAAAATGCTTAACGAAAATCTTATTCCTCACGTTGCGGTAGTAACGGATATAAGAAGAGATACTCCAGACGTAAAAACGTTTAGGGTTGTAGGGTTAGACGGCAAAAAGTTATTCGAACATTTGCCCGGACAATGCGCTATGGTTTCTATTCCGGGAGTCGGAGAATGTATGTTCTCTATCACGAGTTCGCCTACAAATGAAGAATATATGGAATTTTCCATAAAAAAATGCGGTTGCGTTACGGAAGTAATACATTCTATAGACGTTGGGCAACAAATCACGGTAAGAGGACCTTACGGAAAAAATTTCCCCGTAGAAGAAGATTTTAAAGGAAAAGATATGCTTTTCATTGCGGGCGGTATAGGACTTGCTCCGCTTAGAAGCGTAATAAACTATATAAGAAGTTATAGAAAGAATTACGGCAAAGTAACCATAGTTTACGGCGCGAGAAGTAAAGACGATTTAGTATTTATTGACGAAATTAAAAACGAATGGGCTTCCGAACCCGATTTCAACGTATGTTTAACGATAGACAGACCGCAAGAAGGTTGGGACGGACATGTAGGATTCGTACCTAATTACGTTAAAGAATTGGGACTTGACCCGAATATGACCGCCGTACTTTGCGGACCGCCTATTATGATTAAATTTACTTTGGCGGGACTTTTGGAATTGGGTTTTACCAAAGAAAGAGTTTATACCACGTTGGAGCTTAGAATGAAGTGCGGTATAGGTAAATGCGGTAGATGTAACGTGGGAGATAAATTCGTATGTAAAGACGGACCCGTATTTAGAATGGACGAATTAGACGAATTGCCTAACGAATATTAAGTCGGGCTATATAACGATAAAACGCTCGTTAAAGGAGTAAAAATAATGGAAAAAATGGTAAACGTTTATTTTTTCGGTAAAAGATACGAAGTGCCTTCTTCTCTTACTATTATGAAGGCTATGGAGTACGCAGGTTATCAGCTTATAAGGGGATGCGGTTGCAGAAACGGATTTTGCGGAGCTTGCGCTACCATTTACCGTATAAAAGGACAACAAGAATTAAAAACTTGCTTAGCATGTCAACAACAGGTAGAAGAAGGTATGTACGTTGCTACTTTGCCTTTCTTCCCGTTGGTTAAACAAGTTTACGATATTAACGCTATTAGACCTACCGAACAAATTATGATGCAACTTTACCCCGAAATATATAGTTGTATAGGCTGTAACGCATGTACAAAATCTTGCACGCAGGGATTAAACGTTATGCAATACATTGCTTACGCTCAAAGGGGAGAATATGAAAAGTGCGCGGAAGAGAGTTTTGACTGCGTAATGTGCGGAGTATGTTCTTCTAGGTGTCCTGCGGGAATATCGCATCCGCAAGTTGCGGAACTTGCGCGTAGATTGTACGGTAAGTACATCGCTCCCGAATGTAAGCATTTGGAAAAGAGAGTTGCGGAAATCAATAACGGTGACTTTAATAAACTTATACAAGATATTATGGGTAAACCCGTAAGCGAACTTAAAGAACTTTATAATCATAGAGATATAGAAAAATAAGGAGAAACGATATGTATAATTATACCGACGAACAGTTGGCTTCTATGAAAAAAGTAGAAGCAACCAGAAGCGAAAGACTTAAAAACGTTTTTCGTAGAATGACTGCCGACGAAAAGGACGAAGTTTTAAAAGAAAATCACCCCGATTATATCGAATCTGCTTACGAAGACTTAAAAGTGGGACAAAATAAAGGCGAAAAAGTTTTACACGAACTTGCCGATTTATTACAAGGTAAATCTAGAGTTTTAGGTAAAAAAATAGATTTATCCAAACCCGATTACGACGTAGACGTTTTGGTAATAGGCGGTGGCGGAGCAGGTTCTTCTTGCGCGATATCGGCGCACGCAAACGGTGCGAACGTTATGATAGTGACTAAGCTCAGAATAGGGGACGCCAACACTATGATGGCGGAAGGCGGAATTCAGGCCGCGGATAAAGAAAACGATAGTCCCGTAATACATTATTTAGACGCTTACGGCGGAGGTCATTTTTGCGCAAAGCCGATTTTGCTTGAAAAATTAGTTATGGAAGCTCCCGACGCTATTAAGTGGCTGTCTGATTTAGGAGTCATGTTCGACAAGGACAAATTCGGAAACATGATTACCACTCACGGTGGCGGTACGTCTAGAAAAAGAATGCACGCATGTAAAGACTATTCGGGCGCGGAAATAATGAAAACTTTAAGGGACGAAGTTCTAAATAGAAAAATCCCAGTAGTAGATTTCACTTCTGCGATTGAACTTATAAAAGACGATAACGGAAACGTAGCAGGCGCGGTTTTACTCAATATGGAAACCAAAGAAATTTTGGTTGCAAAAGCAAAAACAGTAGTTATAGCAACGGGCGGAGCGGGAAGACTGCATTATCAAGGTTTCCCGACGAGCAACCATTACGGAGCTACTGCGGACGGTTTGGTACTTGCTTATAGGGCAGGCGCAAAACTAATGTATGCCGACACCTTACAATATCACCCGACGGGCGTTGCCGAACCCACTCAAATTTTCGGAGCGTTGGTAACGGAAAAAGTTCGTTCGTTAGGTGCGCAATTAGTAAATAAAGACGGCGAACCTTTCGTATATTCGCTTGAAACGAGAGACGTAACTTGCGCTTCTATTATAAGAGAATGTAAGAGAAGAAAGAACAGCATTAAAACTACCGACGGAGAAGGTGTTTGGTTAGACACTCCTATGATTGAGCAAATCGGCGGAGAAGGTACGATAGAAAAAAGAATACCCGCAATGATGAGAATGTTCGGTAAATACGGAATAGATATCAGAAAAGAACCTATTTTAGTGTATCCCACGCTTCACTATCAAAACGGCGGTATCGATATAGACGGAAATTGCGAATCCACTTGCGTTAAAAACTTATTCGTAGCAGGGGAAGCCGTAGGAGGAATTCACGGTAGAAACAGACTTATGGGTAATTCGCTTTTAGACGTTATAGTTTTCGGAAGGGACGCAGGTAAGTCTGCTAGCGAAAGGGCAAAAACGGTAAAAGTAGGAAAACTTACTCTTGCTCACGTTAAACAGTTTGAAAAAGAACTTAAAAACGTAGGAATTAAACCTACTAAACTTTCCCCACAAATTCTTCCCGATTATAGAAGAAAAGATATGTAATCAACGGTTTTATATAACGGTTAACGTTACTAAAACTTTAATTTAAAGGAGATAAAATTATGTATGGAACATTAGCAACAATATGCGAAATCACATTTCTTATATGTTTTGGAGCGTCTTGGCCGTTTAATATAATTAAAGCGTATAAAGCACGCACGACTAAGGGAACAAGCGTTCAATTTATGTCGTTAATCGCATTCGGATACGTTGCGGGAATATTTAAATCCGTATTTAGTAGCTTAAATGTAGGAATAAAAAACGTAAAACCGCTAAGTTGGGTTGCGTTCGCATTTTACATTATAAATTTAATAATGGTTTCTACGGGAATTATTATTTATTTTAGAAATAAAAAAATCGACAAACAAAGAGCATTAGAACAAGCAGAAAGTAATTCTTAAAGTAAAAATTTTTTATAAAAATAGTTTTCTTATTATAAAAAATAGTATATAATGTAATCGTAAAAAAGTTAAAATATGCTTTAATGCAAAGCAAAATAATCAGCGAGGTATAAAATGAAAAAAATTGATTTAGCAAAGTATGGTATCACCGGAACTACAGAAGTTGTTTACAATCCTTCTTACGACGAATTGTTTTATGAAGAAACAAAACCCGGTCTTACCGGATATGAAAAAGGACAAGTTAGCGAATTAGGTGCAGTAAACGTTATGACGGGTATTTACACCGGTCGTTCGCCTAAAGATAAATTTATCGTAGTTGACGAAAAGAGTAAAGATACGGTTTGGTGGACTAGCGATGCTTACAAAAACGATAACCACCCCGCTTCTCAAGAAGCTTGGAACGCAGTTAAAGAACTTGCGGTTAAAGAACTTTCTAACAAAAGACTTTTTGTAGTGGACGCTTTCTGCGGAGCTAATAAAGATACCCGTATGGCTATCCGTTTCATTGTGGAAGTTGCTTGGCAAGCTCACTTTGTTACGAATATGTTTATTAAGCCCACCAAAGAAGAACTTGAAAACTTCGAACCCGACTTTATCGTTTATAATGCTAGTAAAGCAAAAGTTGAAAACTATAAAGAACTCGGTTTAAACAGCGAAACCGCAGTTATGTTTAATATTACCAGCCGTGAACAAATTATCGTAAATACTTGGTACGGCGGAGAAATGAAAAAAGGTATGTTCTCTATGATGAACTACTACTTACCTTTAAAGGGAATAGCTTCTATGCACTGTTCGGCTAACACCGATATGGACGGCAAGAACACCGCTATTTTCTTCGGTCTTTCGGGAACGGGTAAAACCACGCTTTCTACCGACCCCAAACGTTTACTTATCGGCGACGACGAACACGGTTGGGACGATAACGGAGTATTCAACTTCGAAGGCGGTTGTTATGCAAAAGTTATCAACCTTGATAAAGATTCCGAACCCGATATTTACAATGCTATCAGAAGAGACGCTTTACTTGAAAACGTTACTTTGGATAAAGACGGAAAAATTGACTTTGCCGATAAGAGCGTAACCGAAAACACTCGTGTTTCTTATCCTATCGACCATATTAAAAATATCGTTCGTCCTATTTCCGCGGCTCCCGACGCAAAGAGCGTAATTTTCTTGTCGGCTGACGCATTCGGAGTATTACCTCCCGTATCTATTTTAACTCCCGAACAAACTCAATATTATTTCTTATCGGGATTTACCGCAAAACTTGCAGGTACCGAAAGGGGAATAACCGAACCTACGCCTACGTTCTCGGCATGTTTCGGTCAAGCATTCTTGGAATTACATCCTACGAAATACGCAGAAGAATTAGTTAAGAAAATGAAAAAGAGCGGAGCTAAGGCTTACCTTGTAAACACCGGTTGGAACGGAACGGGTAAACGTATTTCCATTAAGGATACCAGAGGTATTATCGACGCTATTTTAAGCGGAGATATCAACAACGCTCCTACGAAAACCATTCCTTACTTCAACTTTGAAGTTCCTACGAAGTTAAACGGAGTTGCTACGGAAATTCTTGACCCCAGAGATACTTATCAAGACGCTAAACAATGGGAAGTTAAGGCAGAAGATTTAGCAGGAAGATTTATTAAAAACTTTGCTAAATACGAAACCAGCGAAGCAGGAAAAGCTTTGGTTTCCGCAGGTCCTGTTCTTAACAAGTAATTTTAGTTTTGTTAAATAATTTAAGTAAAAAGCCCACTATTTTGAAGTGTACCCCAAAAGTCGGACAAAAATGTAAAACTTTTGAATCCTACAACTTGACACTATCGATTTGCTTAGATTTATTGACAATTAAATATAAAAAGTTTATAATAAATAAAGCATAGATAGTATCTATGCTTTATTTTAATTTAGGGATAACGAAATGAGTTTAATTTCTTTGGTAGTACCTTGTTATAACGAGCAAGAAGCATTGCCTATATTTTACGAAGAATTTAAAAAAATAGCGTTACTAATGGAAAAGGAGTCTTTTGAGCTTTTGCTTGTAGACGACGGTTCTAAGGACGAAACGCTTAAAATAATGAAAGAATTAGCCGAAAAAGACGGAAGGGTAAAATATATATCTTTTTCAAGAAATTTCGGTAAGGAATCGGCGATATACGCAGGACTTAAAAACAGTAAGGGGGACTACGTTGCGCTAATGGACGCAGACTTGCAGGACCCGCCTTCGCTTTTGCCCGAAATGTTCAAAGCTGTTACGGAAGAAGGGTACGACAGCGTTGCCACAAGGCGCGTTACCAGAAAAGGCGAACCTAAAATACGTTCTTTTTTTGCAAGAAAATTTTATAAAGTTATGAATAAAGTTTCGGATACGGAACTTGTAGACGGCGCAAGAGATTATAGACTTATGTCTAGGAAATTCGTAAACGCGTTGCTTGAAATGAGCGAAAAAAACAGGTTTACGAAAGGGATGTTCGGCTGGGTAGGTTTTAAAACCAAGTGGATAGAGTTTGAAAACGTACAGCGTAGTGCAGGGGAAACGAAATGGTCGTTTAAAAAGTTATTTAAATACGCTTTGGACGGAATTTTTGCGTTTTCTTATTTTCCGATAAAACTTTTTACTAATTTAGCCTTATTTTTAATTTTTATAGGCTTTTTCGGGACGATTGCTACGGGAATTTGCGATATATGCGGTTTAGCTGTTAAAAGTTGGCTTTACTTTTTAGGGATAGGTGCGTTTTTTACGGGAGTAATAACTTTTTGTATAGGTATTTTAGGTAAGTACGTTTCGCATATATATAAAGAAGTAAAGGATAGACCTATATATATAGAAAACGAAAGTAATATAGATAAGGACGAATAATTAAATATTATCGTGGGGGAGTAGCGACGAAGTTTATTTCGTAGTAAATCAACATACTGACCTTTTTAGTCTGGTTTACTTTAAACAGCAAGACTCATACATTTAACTAAAACGTTTGTAAAAATGCAATCCGTTTTAGTTATGCGCATGGAGTCTTTTTATAATTAAAAAAGAAAGAAGGCGCAAAAAATTTTGCGTCTTTTAATTTTTTTAAGAAATTTAATGAAATTGTGGAATTATAATCAGGTTTAAATAAATATTATTATAATAAACGTCAATCGTATTTTATTTTTGGCGTAAGCGGGTGAATTATGTTTTTATTTATTGCAAACAGCTTGCTTTTGGGCGTAGGACTTACTATGGATGCTTTTTCGGTGTCTATGGCAAACGGACTTAACGAAAAAAATCTACCAAAAAGAAAAACGTTTTTAATTGCGGGAACGTTTGCTTTTTTTCAAGCGTTAATGCCAATGCTCGGGTGGGTTTGCGTACATACCATAATCGAAACATTTTCTTCTTTTGAAAAGGCAATACCTTATATCGCTTTGGTTCTTCTTGCATTTTTAGGAATTAAAATGATTGCGGACGCCGTTGGAAAAACGGAAGAAGATAAAATAGCTTTATCTTTCGGCGGGTTATTAGTTCAAGGAGTCGCTACCGGTATTGACGCATTATCCGTAGGCTTTACTATTGCGGAATATAATTTTTTAAAGGCGTTAGTGTGTTCTTTAATAATTTCAAGCGTTACGTTTTCTTTATGCGTAGTAGGCGTTGTTATAGGTAAAAAATTCGGGGATAAATTAAAAAATAAAGCTTCTATATTAGGCGGTATAATTTTAATTTTAATAGGAATAGAGATATTCCTAACAGGAATACTTTAAGGGCAAAATAAAAAAAATAAAAATTTTTTTTAAAAAAAGTTGACAAAGCTTTTTTAGGGTGCTATTATAATCACAACAAATAAAAAACAAACCTATGATTAAGAGTAGTAACTTTAATTTTGGCGATACAGAGAGCCGTAGGCGGTGAAATTACGGCAAAGCGAAGTAAAGCGAATGGACTTATGAGGGCGAACGAAAGCGTTTTTTAACGCAAGTAGCAATCGTCGGAGCCGAAACCGTAAAGTCGGGGCGCAATGTCAGTTGCGTAAAATAGGGCGTGAAAACGTCAACTTGGGTGGTACAGCGGAATTTATTTCGTCCCAAGACTTGCTAAAAGCAGGTCTTGGGGCGTTTTTTTATAACAAGGAGAAAATTTATGATTTTAACTAAACGATGGTGAAAACTGCAAAATAAAATCGCAAAAAAACTAAGTCTAAAAAAAATCAAAATTCAAAATACTAAAAATTAAAGGAGAATTATTATGGAAAAACAAATACCTTATAAAATATATTTAGAAGAAAGCGAAATGCCAAAAAAATGGTATAATCTTCGCGCGGATATGAAAAATAAACCCGCGCCGTTATACAATCCAGCAACTAAACAAAACGCCACTGCGGAAGATTTAGGACACGTTTTCTGCGACGATTTAGTTAAGCAAGAATTAAACGTAACCGACGCTTATATAGATATTCCGGAAGAAATTCGCAATTTTTATAAAATGTATCGTCCGTCCCCGCTTGTAAGAGCTTACTGTTTAGAAAAAAAATTAGGAACTCCCGCAAAAATTTATTATAAATTCGAAGGTAACAATACCAGCGGAAGCCATAAATTAAATTCGGCAATCGCTCAGGCGTACTACGCTAAAAAGCAAGGTTTAAAAGGAGTTACTACCGAAACGGGAGCTGGTCAATGGGGAACTGCGCTATCTATGGCGTGTGCGTATTTAGGGCTTGACTGTAAGGTATTTATGGTAAAATGTTCTTACGAACAAAAACCTTTCAGAAGAGAAGTTATGAGAACTTACGGTGCAAACGTTACTCCTTCGCCTTCTATGACGACCGAAATAGGTAAAAAGATTTTGCAAGAACACCCCGATACTACGGGTAGCTTAGGTTGTGCAATTTCGGAAGCTGTTGAAACTGCCGTAACGCATGAAGGTTATCGTTACGTTTTAGGTAGCGTTTTAAATCAAGTAGGACTTCATCAATCCATAATAGGTTTGGAAACTAAAACCGCGCTTGAAAAATACGGCGTTAAACCCGATATTATTATAGGTTGCGCAGGCGGTGGTTCTAACCTTTTAGGACTTACTTCGCCGTTCTTCGGGGAAATGATGAGAGGAGAAAACAATTACCGTATAATTGCGGTAGAACCTGCTTCTTGTCCTAGTTTAACGAGAGGGAAATTCGCTTACGATTATTGCGATACGGGTAGAGTTTGTCCCCTAGCAAAAATGTATACTTTGGGCGCAGGATATATCCCCGCCCCTAATCACGCAGGCGGTTTAAGATATCACGGAATGAGTCCTATTATTTCGCAAATGTATCACGACGGATATATGGAAGCCGTTTCCGCAAAACAAACCGACGTGTTTAAAGCGGCGGAAGAATTTGCTAGGGTAGAAGGAATTTTACCTGCTCCCGAAAGTTCGCACGCAATAAAAGTTGCAATAGACGAAGCTTTAAAATGCAAAGAAACGGGCGAAGCAAAAACTATCGTTTTCGGCTTAACGGGTACGGGGTATTTCGATATGAAAGCTTACGAACAGTATAATAACGGTACTATGTCCGATTATATTCCTACCGACGAAGAAATAGCTAAATCTTTGGAACAGTTACCCAAAATCTAATAACATTTAATTAAATTAAAGAACTTTGTCAAAAAAATAAAGGCAAAAAGACGTTAATTTAATAGTATTTGTAAAAAGTAGGTTTTACGGAAAACTTTAAAAAGTTAAATAATTTGTAGCAAATATAATTACTTTTAATAAATATTTAAACGGCGATTTTGACAATTGTCAAAATCGCCGTTTTCTTATACAAAATTACCCATTAGGGTAGTCCCTAATGGGTAATAGAATTTTTAACAGACGCTTTTATTTTTTGGAGCGGGTGATGGGAGTCGAACCCACCTAACGAGCTTGGGAAGCTCGGATTCTACCGATGAACTACACCCGCATAAATTCACTTTTTTTTATTTTAGCATATTTTTTATAATATTTCAAGCGTTTTGATTTTTTTAAAAAAATATGTTATATATAAAAAAGGCAAAACTTTGGTTTAACAAAAAAATCACTCCTTTAAAATTGCGAAAAACTTTGGGGTAAACGAAAAAATTATTTAAAACTTTTTAATATGAATGAAATTTTTATAAAACACAATATTTCGCCCGTTTACGACGAAAATTCAAAAATTCTTATTTTAGGTTCTTTTCCGTCCGTCATATCGAGAAGTAACGAGTTTTTTTACGATAATCCGAACAATAGATTTTGGAAAGTGTTATCGGCTTTATATAATACGGAAATAATTTCTCACGAAGATAAAAAGAATTTTTTATTAAAAAACAATATTGCTTTATGGGACGTTGTAAATAGTTGCGTTATAAATAAAAGTAGCGATAGTTCTATCAAGCAAGCCACGCCTTGCGATATAAACGCTATATTAAATACTGCTAAAATTCAAAAAATATTTATAAACGGCAAAACTGCGGAAAAATATTTTAAAAAGTTTTTCCACGGTTACGAATATATTTTATTGCCGTCTACTTCTTCTGCAAACGCTAAATTTAGCTTAGAAAAACTAATTGAAGTTTGGAAAGTTATAAAACAAGTCGATAAAAAATAGAAGAAAAATAAAACTTTTTAAAAGAAAATTGCGTATCTAATATATGCTAAAAAATAGTAAAAACGGTCATATAGACCGTTTTTTTTAATAAAACAACTAATTTTGTTTTCTTTTTCCCATTGTAAGTTTAGGAAGTTCCGCCGATACTTTGGTGTTTTCTTCTATGGACTGCGTGATAAACGCGCTACCGCCGATTATAGAGTTTTTACCTATTATCGTATCTCCGCCTAGAATGGAAACGTTGGAATAAATTGTAACGTTGTCGCAAATGGTGGGGTGTCTTTTTTTGCCGATAGTAGCTTTTCTGTTTTTAATAGATAGCGCGCCGAGCGTTACGCCTTGATAAATTTTTACGTGGTTGCCTATAACGGTGGTTTCCCCGATAACGATTCCCGTTCCGTGGTCGATAAAGAAAAATCTACCTATTTCTGCTCCGGGGTGAATATCTATTCCCGTTACGCTGTGGGCGTGTTCGGTTAAAATACGTGGAATAACAGGTACTTTTCTTTCGTGGAAAAAGTGCGCGATTCTATAAACCGAAATAGCGTAAATTCCGGGATAACAAAATATAATTTGGTCTATATTCTCTGCCGCAGGGTCGCCGTTTAAAGTTGCGATTATATCGTCGTCTAAAATTTTTCTAAGGGTGGGGAGAAATTCTATAAAATCGTCGCAAAACTTTTCGGGTTTGTCGCATTTGCAATTTTTATTTGTTTCGCAACCATATGCTAAACACAACTGTTTCATAAGTTCTTTTCTTAAAGAAATCAACCTGTTTTTTACAATTTTCTTGCCGTTTTGCGCATTTATTTTTTCTTTTCCGAAATGGTGCGGAAACAGAAGCGTTCTAACGTCTTCTATAATTTTAATAAGCGCTTGTTTATCGGGAATAATTTTCCCTTCGTCGGAACGGTACGTTGCCATTAAATTTTCGCTTTGTCTTTCTAAATCAATCATTTTACACCATAATATAAAAGTATAATCCGCGAGTAGAACACGGCGTTAGTTAAACAACAATGCAAGACCGACGTTCATATTACTCTCGTTTAACATATATATGAATTTTACACTAATAAGGTTTTATTGTCAAGAAAATAGACTTTTAGTTACATTTTTATATTGCAAAAGCATAATAGATTTGTTATAATTTTTTTAAAGTTTATTATAAGTTTTTAAGGGGAATACTATGCTTGAAAAACATTTAATCGTAAAAACCAATCCGCTTGCAAATAAGGATAACATAATAATAAACGGTAAATTTAGAATTACCGTAATAACCGAAAGATTATTTAGAATAGAAATAGACGATAAAAAAACTTTTTGCGATAACGCTACCGCTTGCATATGGTATAGAGATTTAGGAAAAGTAGAAAAAGAAGTAATTAAAGGTAAAACTTTTATACAAGTTAAAACTTTTGCCTGCGAACTTTATTTGGCAGACGATATAGCCCGTAGTTACGTTGTATTAAACGGTAAAAAGGTAAAGCTTGATAATAAAGGGAATTTATTGGGGACTTTTAGAACTCTTGACCAATGCGACGGAGATACGCTTTTTACCACGAATAAGCAAATAGAGTTGTGTAACGGCGTTGTATCTAAAAGCGGAGTTGCCGTTTTAAACGACGATTCTTGCATTTTAAACGACGACGGACTTTTTACTACCAGAACGCATAAAGAGCAAGATTTTTATGTTTTTGCCTACGGAACGGATTATAAACAAGCGGTTAAAGACTTTTTGGCTATAAGCGGTCAAACCCCGATGCTTCCTAGATACGTTTTGGGAAACTGGTGGAGTAGGTATTACGTTTACAACGAAAAAAGCTATTTAAGCTTATTAGATAAATTTGCCGAAAATTCTATCCCTTTAACGGTTGCGACTATCGATATGGATTGGCATTATTCCACTACGCTAGATAAAGATTTTGAAATAACCAAAAGCGGGAAAAATACCGATTATTACGGCGGAAACGACGGTTGGACGGGGTATAGTTGGAATAAGGAACTCTTCCCCGACTATAAAAGATTTTTAAGAAAAGTTAAAGACAGAAACTTAAAAATTACGCTTAACTTACATCCCGCGCTAGGCATAAGGTGGTTTGAAGACTGCTATAAAGACTTTGCTACCGCAATGGGAATAGACCCCGAAAGTCAACAAGTAATAAAGTTCGATTTAACAAACGAAAAGTTTATAAAAAACTATTTTGAAATAATTCATAATCCCTACGAAAAAGACGGAGTAGACTTTTGGTGGATAGATTGGCAACAGGGAAATAGTAGTGCGAAAAAAGGCGTAGACCCATTGCTACTACTAAATCACTATCATTATTTAGACGCTAAAAAGCAAGGCAATCCCGTAATTTTGTCAAGATTTTGCGGAGCGGGCGCGCAAAGGTATCCGCTAGGATTTTCCGGCGATACTTTAATAACTTGGAAAACGCTAGATTATTTGCCTTATTTTACCGCTACTGCAAGCAATATCGGTTACGGTTGGTGGTCGCACGATATAGGCGGACATTTCTTGGGTGAAAAGTGCGACGAATTATACTTGCGTAGCGTTCAATACGGGGTATTCTCTCCCATATTAAGACTACATTGCTGTAACGATAAAATGATGAGTAAAGAGCCTTGGTACTATCCCAACGGTATAGGCGAACTTACCGCAAAAGCGTTGAGATTAAGGCATAGTTTAATTCCGTTTTTATATTCTTTAAACTATAAGTGTCATACGCAAGGCGAAATGTTGGTTGAGCCTTTATACTATTATTATCCCGAAAAAGCGCAAGCGTATAAATATAAAAACGAATACTTTTTCGGCGGACTTTTGGTCGCTCCTATAACTACGCCTTCGCAAAACGGATTATCTAGCGTAAAAGTTTGGTTCCCCGAAGGCAAATGGACGGATATTTTTACGGGAGAAGTGTTCGAAGGCGAAAGAGAAGTAACCGTTTATAGGTATTTAGATTCTATTCCCGTATTTGCAAGGGAAGGAGCGGTAATAGTAAAAAGCAAAGACGCCGGAAACAGTATAGAAAATCCCGAAAAATTATCTGTAGAAATCTTTAACGGTAACGGCGAATTCGTTTTATACGAAGATACTCCTTCGTCCACGTCGGAAACGATTTTCAGGACGCATAACGACGGGCAAAAACAATACGTTACAATCAACCATATCGGGGCAAATTCTACCGATAATCGAAATATAGAGTTACTTTTTAAAAACATTCAAACGGGAAGCGTTCAGTGTTATTGTAACGAACGCTTAACTTACGGCTGTGTTTCGGAGGGCGATTGTATAAAGGTAGAACTAAACAACTATATATTTGAAAACGAATATATAGTAGAAGTAGAGTATGCAAACTTTTCTAAGTTAAAGTACGTTAAAGACAGGGCTTTTTCGATAATTGCAAAAATGCAAGGTAAAAATCAAATAAGAAACGAATTGTACGATAAAATTAAAAAGTGCGAAAAAATAGAAGATATAGAAAAAGAAATACAATCTTCTCCTATTTTGCCGATTTATAAAAAGTATTTATTAAGCTATTAAAATTAAGTTCGCTTTTAAAAGCGAGCTTTTTTGTGAAAAGCTCTCAGTTAAGTTGGTAAGTATTTATTAGTTTTGGTTTTTTCCATTTAGATAGAAATTGTTGCTGAATAAAAAAGAAAGAGAACAAAACGCGGACGGCAAAAAATTTTGCCGTCCGCTTAAATTTAAGGAATAATGAATTATGAAAAATGGAAAAAGATAAAATCGGCTCTTTTGTTTGGGGGTAAAAATCGGCTTATTTTATCCGACCGTTTTTTATCGGTCAATATATACTACGTTAAAAAATAAAAAAATGTTACATTTAAGCTAGGTAAACTTTTGCTAAAACGCATTAAACTTAAATATATAGCGTTATTTAATAGTTTGTTTATTCGTTTATTGCCTTTAAAAAAATATTGTAAATATTATTGTAAGTGTTACGAAAAAACACAGCCCACTTGCTTACGCGAGTGGGCTGTGGGGTATTGTACCATTTTTAAATTTTTTTTATGCTAGTGAAAATAGGAAATATTTTTAATTTTTCAACGCAAAACGCTAGCATTTTTTAATTTAGCCAAACAAAGATAATTTTTTTTATAAATTTCAATCGTGCGTAAGTATTTATTTGCTTACAACGTTTATCTTATACTCTTTGTTAACAGGGTAGAACGTAAATTTATTTATCGTTTGTTTCTTTTAGTTTTCTTTCTTCCAAATAAGCGGGGTTATTCCGTCCGTATTATAGCGCCAGTAATTGCCAACGTAATCGGTCCCGTCCGTATTTAGTTCGGGTTCTGTTTCGCTGTAATAGTAACGCGTCGCATTTTTTAATTTGTAATTAGAATCTCCTATACTTATTTTTTCCCATTCGGCTTGTGTGTCTTTATAGTAAACTGTTTCTAAACAACTACAATTATAGAAAGCACTACTTTCTATACTCATTACACTGTATCCGATTGTTACAGTAGTTAAACTACTACAACCATAGAAAGCAAAATCTCCTATACTCGTTACGCTGTCGGGGATTGTTATACTTGTTAAACTATTATTTTTTAGAAAAGCACCATCTTTTATGCTCGTTACACTATTTGGGATTATTATACTTGTTCCTTTATATCCGCTAAAAGCCTGGCTTCCTATATTTGTTATTGTAGGATTATCTCCCCATTTTATTTCTGCTGTACAACAATAGAAAGCACTACTTCCTATACTTGTTAAGCTATTTGGGATTGTTATAATTGTTAAACTACTACAATTATAGAAAGCATTATTTCCTATATTCGTTACGCTATCGGGAATTATAAAACTACTATCCTTTTTCCCTATTGCATATTGTATTAACGTCTTGTTATCTTTTGTGTATAGGTTTCCGTCAATAGAACAATAGTTAGTATTATTTGTGTCTACCGTTATACTTGTTAAGCTACTACAATTATAGAAAGCACTATTTCCTATACTCGTTACGCTTTTTGGGATTGTAACATTTGTTAAATTACAACAATTATAGAAAGCATAATTTCCTATACTCGTTACACTATCGGGAATTATAAAATTACTATCCTTTTTCCCTATTGAATATTGTATTAAAGTCTTTTTATCTTTTGTATATAAGTTTCCGTCAATAGAACAATAGTTAGTATTATCTGTGTCTACCGTTATACTTGTTAAACTACTACAATTATAGAATGCATAATTTCCTATACTCGTTACGCTATTTGGAATTGTTATACTTGTTAAACCACTACAACCAGAGAAAGCACTACTTTCTATACTCATTACGCTATCGGGAATTGTTATTTTTGTTAAACTGCTACAATTATAGAAAGTATATTTCCCTATACTCGTTACGCTATCGGGAATTGTTATTTTTTTTAAACTACTACAACTATAGAAGGTCCTTTCTCCTATGCTCGCTACACTGTTTGAAATTGCTATACTTGTTAAACTACTACATCTAAAGAAAGCCCTTTCTCCTATGCTCGTTACACTGTTTGGAATTGCTATACTTGTTAAACCACTACAACCAGAGAAAGCACTACTTTCTATGCTCGTTACGCTGTTTCCTATTGTTACACTTGTTAAATTACTACAATCTTCGAAAGTACTACTTCCTATACTCATTACGCTATCGGGAATTGTTATTTTTGTTAAACTGCTACAATCATAGAAAGTATATTTCCCTATACTCATTACGCTATCGGGAATTGTTATATTTTTTAAGCTACTACATCTATAGAATGCCCTTTCTCCTATACTCGTTAAGCTGTCGGGGATTGATATATTTGTTAAACTATTACAACCAAAGAAAGTACTTTCCCCTATACTCGTTACACTGTTTGAAATTGTTATACTTGTTAAACTAGTACAACCAGAGAAAGCACTATTTCCTATACTCATTACGCTGTTTGGAATTGTTATATTTATTAAACTACTACATCTAAAGAAAGCCCTTTTTCCTATATTCGTTACGCTGTTTCCTATTGTTACATTTGTTAAATTACTACAATCTTCTAAAACACCCAACCCTATACTTGTTACGCTGTTTGGGATTGTTATACTTGTTAAACTACTACAACCTTCGAAAGCACCACCTCCTATACTCGTTGTCGTGTCAGGGATTGTTACACTTGTTAAACT
>DHLF01000012.1:5406-111431 GCA_002405165.1 Christensenella sp. UBA4675 | reverse complement strand
GAGGATAGGTAGTTGCCGTATTTCAGTAAATAGTCGATACGAATTTTATTCGTGTCGGCTGTTTTTTTATATAATTTTAGCTGTTTCTTATATAAAGTATTTCGACTGTTTTTATATAAAGTGTTTTGGTTACTTTTTATATAACTATTTCACTATATTTATTTGTATTATTTAAGTCGTTTTTTATATTTAACGCTAATATTGTATTTAAAACGAGAATGTTCTTTATTAAAATTTACCTTTTTAATGCAAAAACTAATTTGTTTTTTAAATAAGATGTTTTATTTAAAAGGCGAAAATTTTTATAATCGTGTAAAATATTTTAAATTTTATTTAAAAAACTTTTATTAAAACAAGACGGTTAATATTATTGTTGACATATATTTAATAATAATATATACTTTAATAGTCTTACGGAGAAGTTATGGAAATATTTATAATTATAGCGATAGGTATAATAATTTTATGCTTTTTAGTTGCGTTTAGAATAGTCGGAAAAATTATAAAATATATTTTTAATTTTTTTAGATTTTTGTTTGGTAGAGGAGAAAAAGAAGTTTCCGCCACTCAAATTGAAACAAAAAATGTTCAACCCCGACAAACAAGCGTTCCCCCGTTGCCAGTAAAACCTACTTACGACGATTTGTTTATAGATTGCTCTTATTGCGGTGGTCAAAATAAAAAAAGCGAAATCAAATGCGTTTATTGCGGAGCTCCGTTACATAAAAAAGAATCGGCAAATAAAAGCTAAAGTTAAGCGATTGTTTTTACAAACAATCGCTATTATTATGCTAAAAACAGGATAGGCGTTGCAGATATTTTAAATTTAAGTTACCGTTTAAAAACTACGTTAGAAATAGATAATCCGTTATTTAAGTAAAATGATTTTTAAGATTTTTTATCTTTTTTAGAAATATGTTTTTTATTTCATATCTATTGAAAAAAACGGCGCTAAGTGGTATAATATTTTTATTATCACGCTTTAACGAAATTGATAATCGTTTAAAAAATGCTTGATTTTTTTGTTTTAAAAAAATAAAAATAATTCAAAAAAATACTTTTTTGGGAGTGGACATGGAAAAGAAAACAGCTTTAATTATCGGCGCAGGACCTGCGGGACTTACTGCGGGATACGAATTTTTAACTAAATCGGACGTGCATCCCATTATTTTAGAAGCTGAAAATTTTGTCGGCGGAATTTCGCGTACGGTAAACTATAAAGGCAATCGTATGGATATAGGCGGACATAGATTTTTTTCCAAAGACGAAAAAGTAGTTGAAATTTGGAAACACTTTCTTCCCGTTCAAGGTCAGCCCGCAAAAGACGATTTAGTTTTAAATAGATATAAACCCTTAGTCGAAAACGGTCCCGACCCCGAAAAAGTAGACGAAACTATGCTCATAAGGGATAGAATTTCAAGAATACTTTTCTTGCGTAAATTTTTCGATTATCCCATATCCCTAAAATTTTCCACTTTTAAAAATATGGGCTTTAAACGCACGATGAAAGCGGGATTTGGATATATAGGCAGTTGTTTTCATAAGAGAAAAGAAGACAATTTAGAAAACTTTTATATAAATCGTTTCGGAAAGCCGTTATATTCTATGTTTTTCGAAGATTATACCGAAAAAGTTTGGGGCGTTCATCCGAGCAATATTTCCGCCGATTGGGGCGCGCAAAGGGTAAAAGGTTTATCTATATGGAAAGCCATAAAAAACGCGCTTGCAAAGCCTTTTAGAAAGAAAAATTCCAAAGTAGAAACTAGTTTAATAGAGCAGTTTATGTATCCTAAAAAGGGTCCGGGACAGCTTTACGAAACTATGGCGGATGATATTTTGGCAAGGGGCGGAGAGATTATAAAAAATCAAACCGTAGTTAAAATCAATTTACAAGACGGAAAAATTAAATCGGTAATAGCCGAAAACGACAAGGGCGAACAAACCGAATATACTGCCGATTATTATATTTCTTCTATGCCGATAAAAGACTTATTAGTCGCAATCGGTCAAGAAAATTCCCCTTTAGAAGTTTACGACACCGCCGTAAATTTGCCGTATAGAGATTTTATTACGGTAGGACTTTTATTAGATAAATTAAAAGTAGAAAACAAAACGAAAATAAAAACCATAAATAATATCGTTCCCGATTGTTGGATATACGTTCAGGAAAGGGACGTAAAACTCGGGAGAATACAAATATTTAATAACTGGTCGCCTTATATGGTTAGCGACGAAGATAAAATTTGGATAGGTTTAGAGTATTTCTGCAACGAAGGCGACGAAGCTTGGACTTGTCCCGACGACGAATTTATTAAAAAAGCCATTGACGAATTAGTAAAAATAAACGTAATAGAGAGTAGTGAAAACGTGTTCGATTCTACGATAGTTCACGTTAAAAAAGCTTATCCCGCGTATTTCGGGACTTACGAAAATTTTGACGTAGTTAAAAATTATTTAAACGAAATAGACAATCTTTACTGCGTGGGGAGAAACGGTCAGCATAGATATAACAATATGGACCACTCTATGGCAACGGCAATGGTTTGCGTAGACGCAATTTTAAACGGAAAAGATAAAAGCGAATTGTGGGACGTAAACACCGAAAAAGAATACCACGAAGAAAAGGATAAGAAAGAAGAAAAGAAAGAAAAAGGTAAGAAAAATGACTGAAATTTTAAGGGATAAAAGGCTTAAAAAGGAATTTTTAAACCTATTCCTGCATTTTTTAATTTACTTTTTAATATTCGTTTCCACCATAGTTTTATATATAGTCTTAAAACCGAGATTAAGAGAGTTTAAAATAAGAAACATTTGGTGGCGTAACGATGAAAAGGGCGTAAAACCGCAAGATTTAGCTCATTTTTTATTGTTGGTAAGTTTGTCTATCGTAGCGATAAAATTTTTGATTTCTAAAAGAATAAAAACGAGCTATAAAATAACGATACTATTGTCTATTGGTTACGTTTTAAAATTAGGATACGCACTTTATACTCCCGTAGGACACCGTCAGCACGACGTTTGGGGAGATAGCTCTTGGGATTACGGACACGAAGGTTACGCTTGGACGTTTTATTCTACGGGTAAATTTCCCACTACTAACGAAGGGCAATTTTATCATCCGCCGTTAAACGCGGTAATGCAAGCGGGATTTATGAAGTTGTTTAACCAAATAACTTTATTTGTTCAAAAAATAGACGCAAACTTTTCTATTAGCTCCTATCTTGACGGAAAACCGGGCTATATAGACGATTATAGATATTACCTTTATTCGTCTTGTAACGTTTTATCCGTTATGTATTCTTTTATTGCTAGTTTCGTAATGGTAAAAACGCTAATACTTATGGGAATAAAAGGCAGGGGGCTTGCGTTAAGCTCCGCAATAGTTGTTTTGTTTCCCCGTCTGATTATATTTGCGGGGGCATTGAATAACGACCCGTTAGCGTTTACTTTATGTATAATAGCGTTATACTATTCCGTAAAATGGTGGAAAAACGGTAAAAAGTGGGGCAATATGTTGCTTATCGCCATTTTTATAGGTTTAGCGACTTCCACGAAATTAAACAGTGCGATTATTTGTATTCCTATTGCGTTCGTGTTTATTTACGAGTTTATTCGTTCTTGCGGTAAAAAAGAAAACGCCTTACCCGTTAAGACAATAATATTGCAATTCGTTGCATTTTTAGTTATTTGCGTACCGCTTGTATTTTGGCATACCGTTTTCGCCTACAAAAAATACGGACAAAAATTCGGGTACGTTTGGGGAGAAAGCGGGTTAAATCCCGCGCTGGAAACGGGAGCGCATAGCTTTTTCCAACGTTTTATTTTATGTACGGATAAAGAGCAGTATATAGGTTCGGTATGGGCAAAACCGTTTAATTTCCATTATAACGTTTTGAATTTTGCCATTAGAACGGCTTTAATGGGCGAATACGAATATTTAAACTTCGAATGTTTAGCGGTAAACGCAATAGCGTTTTCATTCTTGTTTTTAATATTGTTTTTAGTAACGACAATATATTCCGCAATAAGTTTCGGAAGAAAAGATTTTAAAGAAAAAAGTCAAAAATCAAGGGAAAACGTAGCCGACTTTATTTTCGTTTGCATTTTGGCGTTTTCGCAAATTTTGGCGTTTATTTATTTCAATATAAAAATGCCTTACGCCTGCACTATGGATTTTAGGTATATAATGCCTTTAATATTAGTTTTTGCTATCGGCGTCGGCAAATTTGAAAATAGATATTCTGCTAGCGGAAACAAAGTAGGTAAAGTAATGAGTTCTATTACTTTTAGTTTGGCCATAATAACGCTGGTGGCAACTAGCAGTTTATATTTTTTATTTGCTTAAAGGAATGATTATGCAAGAAGAATTACAAGAAGAAAAACACGAAAAGCAAACTAAAAAACAGCTTTTTAACGAAATTTTAAGATTTTTAATAGTTGGCGGAATTGCTACGATAGCCGATTATTTTATGGCGTACGTTTTTTACCACTGGCTTGTAAAACCAAGTTTGGTGGGGGAAACGTGGTCGCTTGTTATTTCGACTGCGGTAGGTTTTTTAACGGGAAACGCTGTAAACTGGATATTATCTATCGGTTTCGTGTTTAAACACGTTAAAAATAAAAAAGAAGCTACTTCCAAAAAATCTTTGCTTTTATTTACGGTAATAGGACTAATAGGTCTTGGACTAACGCAGGCGGGAATACTGCTCGGAATGAAGTTATTGCCGACCGTAAAACTATTTTCAACTACAAAATTTTTAGGCGAAGAATGGAAATGGTGGATTTGTAAATGCGTTATGACGTGCATAGTTTTAGTTTGGAACTATTGCGGAAGAAAATTATTGATTTTTAAATAAAAAATTTTAAAAAATATTGCCCGTAAAGGTTGTCTTTACGGGCAATATTTGTCGCATTAAATTATATGTAAAAATCTTGCCGTTTTGCGTAGAATTTGTATAGCGCATTGCAATAAATTGTATAAATTTAAGTAAATGTGTTTAGATAAAGTATAAGAGTATAAATAAAAATGATGGAAATTAAATAATATCATCTAAACCTAATAAATAGTCGGCAGTTACGTCAAAGTATTCGGCCAACTGTTTTAAATAAGAAATTTTCGGTTCGTTTATACCGTTACACCAGTACAGTACGGTTTGCTTGCTAACTTTTAAGTCTTTTGCAAGTTTGTATTTAGTTATTTTGTTTTCGCTTAACAGTTTATTAAGCCGTTCCACAAACACGACCATACTTATTATCCTTTCTCTTTTTTAAGGAAATTATACAAGTTTTTTTACCTATTGCGTTGACACGGTAAGAATTCTTTGCTATAATATTAAAAAACAGTCAAGAAAACTTGTCTAAATTAGGAGCACTTATGGATAAGAGTAAGGAAGATTTACAATATTTAGGGGCGTTGATAAATATAATAGGCGCAATAATTTTAATAGTTAGAGCGGTAAAAATGCTAAATACGGGTACGTTTAAAATTATATATCAGCTTGAAAGTAGGAAATGGGCAAAATATAACGTTATTTTTGCGTTTATAGTGTGCTGTCTTATTTTAATTGTTTCGACAATGTTGTCTATAAAAATATTTTTATACAATAATACGATACATAGTAAACTTTGCTTTTTTCAAATATCCATAAACGTATTTTTGTTATACGCAATCGTTATTTGCGGGGGTGGTAGATTCGGTATTTTAACCCTTATCAGTATTATATTTTTTGCGGGGGCAATAGCTCCTTCTCGAAGTAAAGAAAATTAAATAAATTAAAATTTAAACGTAAATAAGCCCGTGGCAAAATTGCTACGGGCTTTACTTTTACGTGTGTTTTTATTTGGTAATGGAACTTGTTTTTTTACTTGTTACTTTAAGAAATATTTTAATTTGCCGTTTTAGTTTATTGCTTTAATTCAGTGTATTTTTTTATTTTTCATTGAATTTTTTATCGCTAATAAAACCAGCATTGCAATAAATAATCCGCTTAAAGAATTTACCGAAATTCCTACCTTAAAACCAGATGCTGACGCAATAAAGCCTATAAGCATAGGTCCTAGTAAACATCCCGCGTCCCCCGCAAGCGCAAAAAACGAATACATTTTCGTTCCGCCGTTTACTCCTGACGAAGTTGTAAAACTAAGTATTCCAGGCCATAAAATTCCGATAGCAAGTCCCGCTAAAACTATTCCTGCAACGGATAACCATTTTATTTCCAGGGCGATACAAATAAGTCCTGCAAATGCGCATAAAGAACTTATAATTAAAGCTTTGCCTAAATTTAATTTTCCGCCTTTAACGCCGTAAAAAGTTCGGGATAAAGCCATACATAAGGCAAAAATACAAGTAGCCGTTAAATCTCCTTTCGTTTTATCCATTTTAAGAGTATTTTCGGCAAAGTAAGAAATCCATTGCGCTAAACCTTGCTCTATCGCTCCTGCAAAAAGGATAGCTATAAGCATAAAAATATACGTTTTTTGTTTAAACAAGCTTTTAGAAGAGCAAAGTTCTTCGGTTGACTGTAATTCTTTTATGGGTGCTTTAATAAATACCAAAGTATTGATAATAGGAAGAATTGCCCATATTAGCAGACAAAAATACCATTTTTCGGTAGGGATAATTAGTCTTAACAACGTTGAAAATAATATTGTAAATAAGTGTCCCCAGCAGTAAAACGAGTGTAGTAATGACATTTTAGCCGATTTATTTTCAAAAGGCAAAGCTTCTACCATCGGAGAAGAAATAGTTTCTATAATTCCACCGCCGAAGCTAGAAAATATTATAGAAATAATTATCGCAATAAAAGGATTGATTATTTTTATCAATATGCAAATGGTTGTAAAACCTAAAAAAATGCAAGCGTTACATAAAAACAACGATTTCCTATAACCGAGTTTATCCGCCAGTTTATATCCGAACGCGTCTATAGAAAACTGAACCGCAAAAATAATAAACGTTAAATACGTTAGCTTTTGCAAGGAAATTCCGTATAAATTGTTAAATGCGGTAAAGAAAAACGGATAAATGTTTATAACTAACGCTTGCAGAAAAAAACACAAACAAGCCCCGAAAAAAGTAAGCCTATAATTCTTCATAAGTCGTCCTATAAGTTGATTATTAAAGTTTTCTCATCGGCAAAAAACAAACATTATACCGACGAAAATTATATAAAAAGGGTAGACGAAAAATTCGCTACCCCTAGAAGTAAAAATCTTTTAAGTTAAATTTAAAAGTAAATTAGATTTTTTTAATAACTTCTTGTCCGCCCATAAACTTTCTCAAAACTTCGGGAACGGTAACCGAACCGTCTGCGTTTTGATATTGTTCTACTATTGCGGGCATAATTCTACTCGTTGCAAGACCGCTACCGTTAAGCGTGTGAACGAAGTTCGTTTTTCCCGTTAAGGAGTCGCGGTATCTAGTGTTATTTCTTCTTGCTTGATAATCGTTTGCGTTAGAAACAGAGCTGACTTCTTTATAAATACCCATACTCGGAATCCAAACTTCTACGTCGTAAGTTCTTGCCATACTTGCGGAGCAGTCGCCTGCGGCGAGTTTAGAAAGTCTAAAATGAAGACCTAATTTTTCTACCAAAGAGCAAGCTTTATTTACTAATTCTTCGAAAGCTTCTTTGCTGTGGTCGGGGTGAGCGTATTGAACCATTTCTACTTTATCGAACTGATGTCCCCTAATCATTCCCCTTTCTTCGCTTCTATAACTTCCCGCTTCTTTACGATAGCAGGGGGTGTATGCGAAAAATTTCATAGGAAGTTTAGATTCGTCCAAAATTTCGCCTGCGTACATATTTACTAACGCCGTTTCCGCGGTAGGTAACATAAATTTGGATTTTTTAATGTCGCCTTCTTCGTCTTTAATCCAGTAAACTTCGTCGGCAAATTTGGGGAATTGTCCCGCGCCGAAACCGCAGTTATAGCCTAACATATGCGGGGGAAGAATAAATTCGTAGCCGTCGGCTAAGTGTTCGGAAACGAAAAAGTTAAGTAAAGCCCATTCTAATCTAGAACCTACGCCCCTATAAATCCAGTAACCGTTACCCGATAATTTAACGCCCCTTTCGTAGTCAATCATACCTAAATCGGTGCAAAGGTCAACGTGGTTTTTAGCTTTAAAATCGAACTCGGGTTTAGAGCCGAAAACTTTTACTACTCGGTTATTTTCTTTTTCGCCGGGCAATAAATCGTCGTCGGGCATATTCGGGAGTTTAGAAACGAAATCGAAAATAGCGTTATCTAATTCCTTTACTTTTTCGTCGTATTTAGCGATGGTTTCGCCAATTTCTCTCATTTCGGCAAAAATTGCGTCAACGGGTTTGCCTTCTTTCTTTAAGGCGGGAATAGAACTCGAAACTTTATTTCTTTTCGCTTTTAATTGTTCGCCTTCGCTGATAAGCGTTTTTCTTTCTTCGTTAAACTTTAAAACTTCCGTAAAATCTACGTTGCAACCTTTTTTTGCAAGTCTTTCTTTAACTAATTGCGGATTTTCCGTTATGAGTTTAATATCGAGCATTTGTACACTTCCTTCTAAAAATATGTATAGAGTATATAACTTTTCTTATTTTTTTGCAATTTATTTTTTTATTATTTTTTAACTTATTGCAAAAATATTGCAAAAAAAATGCGATTGTGCTAAAATTACTACTATATTATTATAATAGAGTAGTATGTACTCAATATAACAAGCGATAATTTGTCAAAAGAGCGACATTATTGTTTTTTTGGTAAATTTCGTATTATTTTTGTCAAAAATTAAGGAGAAATATGAAGTTTTACAATACTTTAAGCGGTAAAAAAGAAGAATTTGCGCCTTGCGACGGAAGCAATCAAGTAAGGATGTATTCTTGCGGACTTACCGTTTACAATTACGCCCATATAGGCAATTTAAGGACCTATATTTTTATGGACTTACTTCGTAGAGCGTTAAGATACGAAGGCTATACCGTAAAAGGCGTTATGAACATTACGGACGTAGGACATTTAACCGACGACGGGGATAACGGCGAAGATAAAATGGAAAAAAGGGCGAAAGCTTTAAAAGTAGACCCTTGGGAAATAGCAAAACGCTATACGGAAGCGTTTCTTGCCGATTTCGATAAATTAAATATCGGCAGACCCGAAATAATTTGTAAGGCTACCGACCATATTAAGCAAATGGAAGAATTCGTAATGGATTTAGTCAAAAAGGGATACGGCTACGAAACCAGCGACGGCATTTATTACGATATTTCTAAATTTCCGCAGTACGGAATGTTATCTAAGTCCAAAGCGGACGACAGACAAGCGGGCGCAAGGGTAGAAGTAAACGACGAAAAACGCAATCCTTACGATTTCGCTTTATGGAAAAAAGCTCCCAAAGAACACATTATGCAATGGGAAAGTCCGTGGGGAATGGGGTATCCCGGTTGGCATATAGAATGTTCGACTATGAGCAGAGAATATTTGGGCGACGTTTTCGATATTCACACGGGCGGAGTAGACCATATTCCGATTCACCACGAAAACGAAATAGCGCAAAGCTACGCCGAAACGGGAAAAATTCCCGCTAAGTTTTGGATGCACGGCGAATTTATGCTTGTGGACGGCGGTAAAATGAGTAAGTCGCTCGGAAACGTTTATACGGTTAGCGATTTGCAAGAAAAAGGGTATTCGCCTATGGTGTTTAGATATTTTTGTTTAAACACGCATTATCGTAAAAAACTAAACTTTACGTTCGAAGCTATGGACAGCGCGAAAGCGGGATACGAAAGACTGTGTTCTTTAATTTTAAAACACAAAAATTCCACGACTAAAACGGATAAAGAAATTTTGGATAAATATTCCGCCGATTTCGAAAGAGCCATTGCCGACGACTTAAACGTTCCCGAAGCGTTAGGCGTTTTATGGACGATGCTTAAAGAAACGCCGAGTAAAGATATTTACGATTTAGCGGTTAAATTCGACGAAGTTTTAGGTCTTGACTTAGACAAAGTACAAGAAGTCAAACAAGAAATTCCGCAAGAAATAATAAGCTTAGCTGAAGAAATGCAACAGGCAAGAGCCGTAAAAAATTGGGCGGTAGCGGACGAAAAAAGGGCGATAATAACAGAAAAAGGTTACGTCGTTAAAAATACGCCGTCGGGATACGAAATAAGTAAGAAATAAGGGATTAGCAAGTAACGATTGTTAGACAAAACCAATATCGCAATCGGCTAACGCTAACAGGAGATAAAATGAAAAAAATAAATAGCGAAACTTTAAGAGAAATGTACCTTAACTTTTTTAAAAGCAAAGGACATCACATCATTGACAGCGCGAGTTTAATACCCGAAAACGACCCGTCGGTATTGTTTACGACTGCGGGTATGCACCCGTTAGTTCCCTATCTTTTAGGGGAAAAACACCCTGCGGGAACTAGACTTACGGATTGTCAAAAATGCGTAAGAACGGGCGATATAGAAGAAGTAGGAGATTCTTCTCACTGTACTTTTTTCGAAATGCTCGGCAACTGGTCGCTAGGAGATTACTTTAAAGAAGAAGCGATTTCTTGGAGTTACGAATTTTTAACGGACGAGAAATATTTAGGTATTCCCAAAGAAAAACTTGCCGTTACCGTATTTGCGGGCGACGACGACGCTCAAAGGGACGAGCTATCGGCTTCCATTTGGGAAAAATGCGGAATTCCTAAGGAAAAAATATTCTTTTTACCAAAGAAAAACAACTGGTGGATTGCAGGTAAAACGGGACCTTGCGGACCCGATACCGAAATGTTTATAGACAGGGGTTATCCGCCTTGTTCTCCCACTTGTTCCCCCGCGTGCGATTGCGGTAAATATTTGGAAATTTGGAACGACGTTTTTATGGAATTTTATAAAGACGAAAACGGCAATTATTCCAAACTAAAACAAAGAAACGTAGATACGGGAATGGGGTTAGACAGAACCATAAGTATTTTAAACGAAAAATCTTCGGTTTACGAAACCGATTTATTCGATTCGGCAAGGGAAAAACTTTGCGAGCTTACGGGTAAAGAATACGGTAAGGACGAAGAAACAACAAGGGCGTTTAGAATTATATTAGACCACGTTAGAACAAGCGTGTTTATGTTAGGGGATAAAAACGGAATAGTACCTTCTAACGTAGACCAAGGTTACGTTTTAAGAAGATTGATTAGAAGGGCGGTTAGATTCGGAAGAAAGGTAGATTTGCCCGAAAAGAGTTTGTCTAAGGTGGCGGAATGCTTTATCGAAAAATACAAAGCCGTATATCCCGAACTTGAACAAAACAAAGAAAAAATTCAAACCGAACTCAACAAAGAAGAAGAGAAATTTTCTAAAACGTTGGTAGAAGGATTAAAAGAATTTAACAAAGTAATAACTCACGTTCAAGGAAACGTATTCCCCGGGAAAACGGCGTTCCGTTTGTACGACACTTACGGTTTTCCGTTGGAAATAACTATGGAACTTGCAAAAGAGCAAGGTTACACGGTTGATGAAGAAGGTTATAAAAAGGCGCAAGCCGAACATCAAGCAAAATCCAGCGTCGGCGGAGAACAAAAGTTTAAAGGCGGACTTGCGGAAAGCAACGAAGAAACCGCAAGACTCCACACCGCAACGCACCTTTTACAAGCGGGGCTTAGAAAAATCTTATCGCCCGACGTTTGTCAAAAGGGTTCTAATATCACCGTTGAAAGATTGCGTTTCGACTTTAATTTCTCTCACCCTATGACCAAAGAAGAAATAGTGCAAGTAGAGGATTTCGTAAACGAAGCTATACAAGCGGGCGTAGACGTACAAATGCAAGAAATGTCCTTAGAAGAAGCTAAACAAAGCGGAGCTACGGGATTATTCGAAAGTAAGTACGGCGAAAAAGTAAAAGTTTATACGATAGGCAAATATTCCAAAGAAATTTGCGGTGGACCGCACGCTAAAAACACTAAGGAATTAGGAAAGTTCAAAATTATTAAAGAACAATCTTCGTCTGCGGGCGTAAGACGTATAAAAGCTATACTTATTCACGAATAAGTCGGGCTATATGTCGATAAAAAATTAAAAATAAACCATTAAGGAGAATAAAAATGGCTGAGGAAAATAAATTTTATCTTACCGAAGAAGGTTATAAAGAAGCAAAGGAAAGGCTCGATTATTTAAGAAACGTAGCTAATCCCGAAGTTATAGAAAGAATTAAAATCGCAAAAGAACAAGGCGACTTATCGGAAAATGCAGAATATCATGCGGCAAGAGAAGAGCAAGGGAAAATTAACGGAGAAATAGAAGAATTAACTTATACTTTAAAATACGCCGTAATTATTAAAAAAGGGTCAACCGATAAAGTTTCTATCGGTTGTAAAGTTAAAATTTTAGATTTAGATATGAACGAAGAAGCCGAATATTATATCGTCGGAACTACGGAAACCGATTTAAAGGTAGGTAAAATTTCTAACGAATCGGCTTTGGGAGAAGCTTTGCTCGGAGCTAAAAAGGGCGAAACCGTTACCGTAAAAGCTCCTAACGGAAGCTACGAAGTAAAAATACTAGACATATCGCAAGGCTAAAATGAAAGGCAAATTCGTTACGATAGAAGGTTGCGAAGGCGCGGGTAAATCTACTCAGGTAAGGCTGTTATGCGAGTATTTGGACGAGCATAATATAGATTATTTTTTGACGAGAGAACCCGGCGGAACGCAAGTCAGCGAAAAAATAAGAGAAATAATACTCGATAAAAACAACGAAATTTCTCCCGAGTGCGAAGCGTTGTTATACTCATCTAGCAGAGTTCAACTTTTAAAAGAGAAAATTTTACCGTATTTAGCGGACGGAAAGCTCGTGATATGCGATAGATATTACGACTCTTCTTTTGCGTATCAAGCTTACGCAAGGGGGCTGGGTAAAGAGTTTGTGGAAAAAATCAACGTTTTCGCCTTAACTTACGGCGTTCCCGACTTAACGGTTTTTTTAGATATTAACTCTTCCGACGCTTTTTTAAGAAAGGGCGGAGCGGATAAAAACGATAGAATAGAACTTTTGGGAAACGAATTTCATCAAAAAGTTTATAGCGGATATAAAAAGTTACAAGCAGATAATCCCGATAGAATTATATCGGTAGATTGTTCGGGTACGAAATACGAAACTAATAAAAAAATAGTTGCCTTACTTAAAGAAAAGGGAATTATAAATGTATAAGGATAAAGCTTATCGCATAATAGAAAGCGACGTTAAAAACGGAAAAACCACGCATGCGTATTTAATTGTTTGTCAAGACGTAAATTTGCCAGTTTATTTAAAGGAATACGCAAAAATACTTTTGTGCGATAACGGTTTAGCGTGCAATAGTTGTAGGACTTGCAAACTAATAGATAAGGAAATTTTACCGGATTGTAAGTGCGTTTTTAAAGATAAAATTTTAGTTGAAGATATAGACGAAATTATTGCGGATTCTAATTTAAAGCCCGTTGAAAAAGATAAAAAAGTTTATTTAATTTCGGATTTTTCTCTCGTCAACGAAAAGGCACAAAACAAATTGTTAAAAACGTTGGAAACTCCGCCCCAAAACGTTTATTTTCTTTTAGCGGGGTCTAACGAGTATAAAATTTTGCCCACGATTAAATCTAGGGCGAAAAAAATAGAAATTTCGCCTTTGGACGAAACGGAAATCGTAAAAATCTTAGCGCCCGTTTGTCCCGACGTCGAAAAACTAACAACTTCCGCGTCTTTATCGGGCGGATATTTAGAAAAAACCAAAATTTTATACAATCAGGTAGAAAGAGAAAAAGAAATAGTTAAGCAAATACTATCTTCTATGAAAAAAAGTCCGCAAATACCTTATTATTCTAAGTTTATAACCAAAGATAACGTAGGAAAAATCGTAAATCTTTTTAAAATAGTATTTTCCGATTTAGCTAAATTTCATAGCGGACAAAACTCGTTTTATTTCTTTTCGGAAAATGATTTAGATTTAGTTCGGGCTTTGTCAAACGAATACTCTACGGGCGCTTGCATAGAACTGATAGAAAAATGTTCTTCTTACGAAAAAGCTTTGTTTTTCAACGCAAACTTTTCTATGCTGGCGGACGATTTGCTGTATTCGCTGTTGGAGGTAAAATATAAATGGCAAAAATTGTAGGAATAAAATTTAATCATTCCTCAAAAGTATATTACTTTAATCCGGGAGAAGAAGATTATAAAAAAGGCTCGGGTGTAATAGTAGAAACGGCAAGGGGAGTAGAATACGGGACGGTTATAATAGAGCCTAAGGAATTAAACGATTCCGAAATAACTTCTCCTTTAAAGCCGATTATGAGAAAAGCTACTTTAAAAGACGAAGAAAAAGTAGCCGAATGTGAAAAAAAAGAAAAAAATGCTTTTAGCGTCGCGCAAGAAAAAATAGAAAAACATAAACTTGATATGAAACTGGTCGATATAGAATTCGCCTTTGACGGAAGCAAAGCGGTGTTCTATTTTTCCGCGCCTTCTCGTATAGATTTTAGGGACTTAGTTAAAGATTTAGCTTTTGCTTTTCATACGAGGATAGAATTAAGACAAATCGGAGCGCGGGATGAAGTTAAAATGCTTGGCGGTTTAGGTCCTTGCGGTAGAGAATGTTGTTGTGCGGGAACAATTTCCAACTTTAAAAAAGTTACTATAAAAATGGCGAAAGTTCAAGGACTATCGTTAAATCCCGGCAAAATAAGCGGACTTTGCGGTAGACTTATGTGCTGTTTAGAATACGAAAATCCGCATTATAGCGAAACTTTTTCCAAAATGCCTAAAATCGGTAGCGAAGTGGGAACTCCCGACGGTAAAGGGGTAGTTGTATCTAACAATATGCTCACTTATTTAGTAAAAGTTAAATTCGAGCAACGCGACGGCGCCGTAATTTATAAAGATTTTCCTTTGAATAGCGTAAAGGTAAAAAGTCGTAACAAAGCCGAAGATATTGACGATAACGGCGGAGCTGAAATTAAAGATTTAGAAGATTAAAAATCTTGAAAAATTAAAAAATAAATATATACATTTTAAAAAAAGTGTGTTATACTAAAAAAAAGACAATCAGGAGGCAAGGAAATGGCAACAATTTTAGTGCCGGGTGGCGCAGGCTATATCGGAACTCATACCGTGGTAGAATTGACAAATGCAGGTTATGATGTAATAGTAGTAGATAATCTTTTTAACAGTAAAGAAGAGGCTATTAAAAGAGTTGAAAAAATTACGGGTAAAAAAATAACTTTTTATAAAGTAGACGTTTTAGATAAAGACGCCATGAGAAAAATTTTCTCCGCTCATAAAATAGATGCAGTTATAAATTTTGCAGGTTACAAAGCGGTTGGAGAATCGTGTGCTAAACCTATCGAATATTATCATAACAATATCGGCGGAATGATTGCTTTAATAGAAGTTATGAGAGAATTTAACTGTAAAAATATAGTATTTTCTTCTTCTGCAACAGTCTATGGCAATCCTGCTACCGTTCCGATTACGGAAGATTTCCCGCTTTCCACTAACAGCCCTTACGGAAGCACTAAATTATTTATCGAATACATACTTAAAGATTTATATAAAGCAGATAATTCTTTCAATATTGCTATTTTACGTTATTTTAATCCTATCGGAGCTCACGAATCAGGTTTAATAGGCGAAGACCCGAATGGTATTCCTAACAATCTTTGTCCTTATATAACGCAAGTTGCAATAGGTAAACGTCCGTATCTTAACGTTTTCGGAAACGATTACGACACTCCCGACGGAACGTGTGTAAGAGATTATATTCACGTTGTAGATTTAGCTATCGGACACGTTCAGGCAGTTAAAAAATTGCTTACGAATAGCGGTTTGTTTATAGTAAATCTAGGTACGGGTAAAGGATATTCCGTTTTAGATGTTATTAAAGCGTTTTCTAAATCTCTCGGAAGAGAAATTCCTTATAAAATCGTTGCTCGTCGTGCGGGGGACGTTGCTCAATGTTACGCAGACCCGTCGCTTGCGTATAAAGTAATTGGTTTTAAAGCGACAAAAACCTTGGACGATATGTGTAGAGATTCTCTTAATTGGCAGTTTAAAAATCCTGACGGTTACGGAGATTAGTGTTTTACGGCGATAAAAATCGCCGTATTTTTATACTGCAAAAATAGGGGCGTGGCAAATATTTGCCACGCCCCTAAAACTCTAAAATCAAATAAAACTAGCGGAAGTATCCTCGTGTGAAGAAAATAAGCTATTATATATAGCGTAATTATTTTATTTTCTAAAACCTTTAACGGTAATTACTCTTAAACGTTTGTAGTTAAAATACGTAAGCGGTTTTAGTAGTGCGTCGGCGGAATGACAACAAACTAGGGGAACGCCGTTTTTTATATCGCAAACTATAAGCGTGTGAAAAAACTTTTTTTGATTGCCTAGTTGTATTACGTCCCCTTTTAACACGTTGGAAATTTCCGTTACTTCTCCAAAAGGACCTACGCCGTTATTAGAAGTTAAAAACTTGTAAAAAAATTCCACACCCGTCCAAGAATGGGATTTATCATTAGGGTTTATATAGTACCAACCGTTATTAAAATTGTAGTTCATAGCGTTTGCTCCGCAATAAACGCATTGAGAAGCAAAATTCGTGCAATCCCCGCCTATACGTTCGTAATTGTAATATTTTTCATTTCTTTTAAGAGCCCATTTTAATGCGTAGTCAACGCATTTTTCCCTTGAATACTCATAAATTTTCATACTTACAGTATATGAAAAATAAATCGTAAGGTTTAAAGAGTTTTTTACATTTTACAAACTTTCGTTAAAAAAATAACGTTTGTTTTTATATTAAATTGATTAGACTTTTACTATATAATTTTCTTTTCTGGGTTTAGCGTCGGGAATTTCGGCAGGGTATCCTACCGCGATAGAACCTATTCCCGTCAAATTTAAGGGTAGGTTCCATTCTTTAAGCAATTTTTTCCCTTCTTCGCTATTAAAAATTTCTCTTTCTCTATGAACCCAAACCGAACCCAGTCCTAAAGAGTGGCAAGCAAGCATCATATTTTCTAAAACGCAACTTCCGTCTTCTACGAAAGTTGAATATTCGGGGTTTCCTAAAACCAAAATAACTACGGGGGCGTTATAATAAGGGTCTTTATCCGTTTTTAAAATTTCAGCGTTTAATTTAGAAATAATTTTGCGATATTTTTCGCTTTTTATAGCTATTATCGTAGAAGATTGCCTATTCATTCCCGACGGCGCGTAAGTTCCCGCTTTTAAAATTTTGTCTAAAATCTCATCTGAAACGGGGGTCGGTTTAAACGAACGAATACTTCTACGGGTTTCAATTAAATTTAAAAAATCGTTTTGCATAATAAAAATCTCCTTTTTTTAAGATTATAATTAGATTAGATTTAATAGTCAATAAAAATTAAAAAATTTAAGCTTAAATTTTTAAAAATTGTTAATAAATTTACCAAGAGAAAGATAAAAGTTTAAAAGATAAAATAGTGGAACAGTCTGATATAATATTTAAAACAAAAGGAAGAAATAAAGGCAAAATGCTTGAAAAAAAAGTAAAAGTAAGGTATAATTTTTAAGGTTTAAAAATTGGGGTGTCGCCAAGCGGTAAGGCTACGGATTCTGACTCCGTCACTCGGGAGTTCAAATCTCTCCACCCCAGCCAAAAAAAGTGAGTAACGTAAAGTTACTCATTTTTTTATAGACAAGTAAAAAAATTAGAGAGATTTGAACTGAGAACGACTTTACCAAAGGTAAAGATACAAACTGTTCAGTGAACAGTTTGTAAGTGGCTGACCGAGGATTTTTGAAAAACAATGAAAAGGAGTAAAAAAAGATGTTTTTCAAAAATCAAGAAGCAAATCTCTCCACCCCAGCCAAAAAAAGTGAGTAACGTAGAGTTACTCATTTTTTTTGTATGAGAAAACCTCCAGATAGTCTGGGGGTTCAGTAAAGGTTTACCGTTGAGTAAAATCCTCCGTTTATGTATAATAAAAGTTGCGACCTGCCAGTTACAACAAAAAGACAAACGGAGGGAATATGTAAAAAGAAATATTCACAGGAAATAGTTTAGCACATACGAAATGGAATTGCAAGTACCACATAGTGTTTGCGCCCAAATATCGTCGAAAAGTATTTTTCGAAGATAAAAGGCAGGAAATAAGAGATATACTACTAATGCTATGCAAATGGAAAGGAGTAGAAATTATAGAAGGAGAAATATGTTCGTACCATACACATATGCTTGTAACGATACTGCCCAAAATGAGCGTTTCGGGATTTATGTGGTATTTGAAATGTAAAAGCAGTTTAAAAATATTTCAAAAGTATGGAAATATGAAATTTGCATATCAAAACAGCAAATTTTGGTGCAAGGGATACTATGTAGATACAGTTGCAAATAATTTTGGAACAGGAGAAGAAAATTTTTCTTTTTGTTTTAAAATACTGCGAGGTTATAAACCATTGCAAGCAAGTTTCTAACTTCTTGTATTAAAAATTTGCTTTTTATTTTTAAATTATAAATAAACGTTTTGCATTAAGGTCAGCATTAAATAGTAGGTTCTTCTTCCCCTTCCGCTTGCTCTTTTTCTAGCTCTTCTATAAGCTCTTTGTTCCTTTCGGGGTATGCCGATAGCATGGGTTCTACTTTTATTCCCTTTTTGCGGTCGAAATAATTTTTGGTTATTTTATTGATTGTTCCGCTACAAATTATTAAACCTATAAGGTTCGGCAAAGCCATTAAAGCATTAAACATATCGTCTAAATTCCAAACCACATCGCTTTTTACTATTGCTCCAACAAATATTAGAATAATGAAAATAATTTTAAATATTAAAATCCCGAGTTTTTCCTTTTTGCTAAATAAAAAACCTGCGGCTTTTTCTCCGTAATAAGACCAAGCTATTATAGTAGTAAAAGCAAATAAGGGTAAAATAACTGCGAATATTATTTTTCCTACCGTTCCAAAGCTCGTAGTAAACGCTAAGTTTGCAATAGAGTTTTTATCAACGTTTGCATTTGCGGAAATGTTAGTGAAATCGATACTACCGCCTTTTTTAGCGACGCATAAAAGCGTAACTGCCGTAAGCGTGCAAATAACGAAAGTATCTAAAAAGATTTCTACAATTCCCCAAAGTCCTTGTTTAACGGGTTCTTTGGTATTGGAAGCAGAGTGTGCTATAACGGAAGAACCAAGTCCCGCTTCGTTAGAGAATACACCTCTTGCGCAACCGTAACGCATAGCTTTCATTATGGTATAGCCGAATAAACCGCCACCGAACGCCCTTAGTGAAAAGGCGTTTTTAAATATTAAAGCAATTGCGCTAGGAAAAACGGTTATATTCATAAATATAATTATAAACGCGCAAATAATAAATAGTAACGCCATAAACGGTACCACTAGGGAAGCGAATTTACCTATTCTTTTAATTCCGCCGAGCACTATTAAAATAACTATTGCGGTAACTATTGCTCCGACTATATAAGAAATAATTTTTTGTTTGTCAGAATCGGTTGTTATTGTAGATTGCAATATTCCCGAGATAGAGTTAGATTGTACCATGCCCATTCCGACAGCGGCAAACATACAGCAAATAGCGAAAATAAAGCCAAGCCAAGGAAGTTTTGCTCCTTCTTTTATGTAATACATAGGTCCGCCCGAAACGGTTCCGTTTTTATCTTTTTTACGATAATAAAGACCTAAAACGTTTTCGGAATAGTTTGTAAACATACCGAAAAATGCGGAAAACCACATCCAAAAAACAGCGCCGGGTCCACCGGATAACATTGCGCCTGCAACGCCAACTATGTTTCCCGTTCCTACCGTTCCAGAAATTGCCGTTGCAAAAGCTTCGAACTGAGAAATAGTTTTTCCGTTGCTTTTACGCTTCTTTTGTGGTTTTACCACGCCTTTAATTGTGGGATACAAGGTTTCCTTGTGTGCGTGGTGGAATTTTCTTACTTGTAAGAACCTAGAACGAATGCTTAAAAATATGCCCGTTCCGAGTATTGCGACAACCATAGGTATTCCCCATAAAATATTGTCGTTAATCCATAAGATAATTTTGTTTAAAGTATCCATATTTACTCCTTTGTAAAAAAAGAACTTGACAATAAATCAAGTTCTCCGAAAAAAAATACCATTATTATACTATGGCTCCATACTTTTACCTGAGAGATTAAAAGGAAAAATCCTTTCTTGCCCCTTCGGTACTCGTAACCGAGATTCTCCGGAGTGTTGTCCAGCCACAGTTCCAAAAGGTTCTGCGTTTTCACACAACGAAAAATATTATATACGCGTTTTAAGCATTTTGCAATAGATTTAGATAAAATTTTTTTAAAAAAACGGCAAAAACAGCAAGATTTTATTAGATTTTAATATAATTTAAGAGATTATAATATAATTTCAATAAATTTTAATATAATACCGCCTTTGGCGCAAACGCCAAAGGCGGTAAAATTATTTTAAGTTTTTTATAATTGTAAGTAACGCTTGTTTGTTTTCTTTCGATAAAGTAGTAATTTTGCGTTTTAATTCGTCGTCAGGGGTAATGTCGTCTTTAAAAAACTCCGCAAGGCTTATCCCGAATGCATTACATAAAGCGCGCAAAGTAGAAATTTTCGGTTCGGTGCGACGCTTGTATAAATTGTTTAGCGTAGATTGAGTTAGTTCCGCTTCCATTGCAAGATAATTTATAGACCAACCGCGTTCTTTTCTTAATTCGTCAATTTTATCTAAAATATCCATAGAAAAATTTTACCCCTTTTGTTTTTATTTTATAACTAAAATGGGTTAACTTCATAACCAAAAAGAGTTGACAACTTAACCCAAATGAGTTA
The DNA here is from genome assembly GCA_002405165.1 of Christensenella sp. UBA4675. Taxonomy (GTDB): domain Bacteria; phylum Bacillota; class Clostridia; order Christensenellales; family Borkfalkiaceae; genus UBA4675. Next base: position 90,618 of record DHLF01000012.1, on the reverse strand, counting down.
CAATATAGCATATTAAACAAAGGGAGGAGAATAAATGGTAAATCCTGAAACAGTAACATATAAAGGGATAACAGATTTAATAGTTCTATTTACGAACGACAGTTATTCAATAGCGGTGTTCAAGTGGAAAGGCGGAGTAAAATACGGTATTCGTGGGAACGGTAACGAAAGCGAAGACGACAAGGGGACGCCCGTTTCGCACGGAATTCCCACATGGTTTATTTTACCTAATGAAGCGGTAGACAATTTTATTAGAATAAATACAAAAGGGGAGAGAAAATGAAAAAATTTTTATCGTATATTTTGGCAATTATTTGTTTATTGTCAATGGGGATTTTAAGTGTTTCTTGTAAAGATGATAAAAGTAATAATAAAAACGAACAAGAAAACAAAATTGAGCTTGAATACAAATTATTACCCGACGAATCAGGGTATAGCGTTGTGGGTGTTAAAAATACGGATTATTTAATAGAAGAACTTGTTATACCCGAAACGTATAACGGAAAACCCGTAAAAGAAATTGCAGACTATGCTTTTTACTGTAATGATATATATAATTTATCTATTCCAAATAGCGTTGTAAGAATAGGCCGTTTGGCTTTTTGTGGGTCACATTTATCATCTCTTATTATTCCCGACAGTGTGGAAATTATTGAAGCACTCGCTTTTGATTCAAACTGCCGACTGTTAAGCGTAACGCTTGGTAGCGGTTTAAAAATCATAGACATGGGAGCGTTTGAAAGGAACCACATAGTAGAAATTATAAACAAAAGTAACTTAAATATAACAAACGGAAGTGAAGATTTTGGCGGTATAGCAAATAATGCTTTGTTTATTCATTCGGATGGCAAAAGTAAAATTGACGCCATAGACGATTATTTGTTTACAACTTATAACGGACATAGCTATTTACTTGGTTATAAAGGAAGAGAGTGTGATTTAGTTTTACCTGATTATTACAAAGGACAAAATTATAAGATATATAAAAATGCGTTTAGTTATGATGATACAATTACAAGCGTTGTTTTAAGCGATGGCGTTACAGGTATTTGTTCAAGAGCATTCTCTTATTGCGGAAATTTATTAAGTGTTACTTTGGATAAAAATTTGGTAGATTTTCAGGATTGTTTTTACGGAATTTCCGTTTTAGAAGTGGTAAACAACAGTAGTTTAAGTTTAGCCGAGTTAGAAAAAAAATACGAAGGAGAAGATGTATCAGGGCTAATAGGTTATCGGTACGAGTATGGGAAAGACGTTATAATTTCGGAAAAAGAAAGTAAAATAAAGACTGTGGGTAATTACAAGTTTATTACAAATAACGGCATAAATTACTTGTTAAAGTATATGGGAAAAGAAAAAAATATTGTTTTACCACAAAATTATAACGGACAAAACTATGTAATATATAAGAGAGCTTTCAATGTTGGTCGTGTTTTAACGAGTATAACAATACCAAGCAGTGTAACAAGTATAGAATATGGGACTTTTTTTGATTGCAAGAAATTAGTAGAAGTAATAAATAAAAGTAATTTAGATATAACCCTAGAAAGTGAAGATAATGGATATATAGGCTACTATGCAAAAGCAGTACATAACGGAGAAAACGGAAGTAAAATAGTAACTACAACAGATGGTTATCAATTTATAATAGGGGATGACGGAATAAACTATTTGTTTAACTATATAGGAACTGCTACGGAGCTGACTTTGCCCGAAAATTATAACGAACAAAATTATGTTATTAACAATGATGCCTTTTCTTGTAAATACAAAATAACAAAAGTAACAATTCCTAATAGTGTAACAAGTATAGGTAAGTATGCTTTCATTGGAACGGATAGTTTAAAAACCATATACTATACGGGAGATATAAACGATTGGGTTCAGATAGATGGATTGACAAATTTGATGGTATTTGGTAACTATGCTAAAAATTTATATATTCAAGGAGCATTACTTACGGAAGCAAATATAACGACTGCAACTAAAATATCTGATGGGGCTTTCAAAAGTTGTACTAATTTAACGAGTTTAACCATAGGAAACAGCGTAACTAGTATAGGATATCATGCTTTCTATGATTGTAGTGGTTTAACTAGTGTTACTTTTGAAAATACAAATGGTTGGAAAGTGGGAGATATAGATATATTTTCGACCGATTTAGCCGATACTAGTATAGCTAGCGAATATTTAAAGAATACGTATTGTTGGAACGTTTGGACAAGGGAAAGTTAAAATAGCAAATATTAAAAAATTATTTTTATTTTTCTTTAAGTTTTATTAAAGTAATATTCTCGTACTACGATAATATTAATTTTAAAAAAGTTTTTATATCAAGCAAATAAAATTCACGCCGTTTTAGAGTTTTCTAAAACGGCGTAAAAATTATATTTAATTTTAATCAATAGAAAAAGCTAAAAGTTTAAATTAAAATTACTTTTTCATTCCTTCTTCTACTGCAACTGCAACTGCAACCGTAGCTCCAACCATCGGGTTGTTTCCCATTCCGATTAAGCCCATCATTTCAACGTGAGCGGGAACGGAAGAAGAACCTGCAAATTGTGCGTCCGAGTGCATTCTTCCCATAGTGTCGGTCATACCGTAGCTGGAAGGACCTGCCGCCATATTGTCGGGGTGAAGCGTTCTTCCCGTACCGCCACCGGAAGCAACGGAGAAGTATTTTCTTCCGTTTTCTACGCACCATTTTTTGTAAGTTCCTGCAACGGGGTGTTGGAAACGAGTAGGATTAGTAGAGTTTCCCGTAATAGAAACGCCTACGTTTTCCATTTTCATAATAGCAACGCCTTCGGGAACGTTATCCGCGCCGTAGCATTTAACTTTTGCTCTCGGTCCGTCCGAATAAGCTTTTTCGTAAACTACTTTAACTTCTTCGGTGTAGGGGTCGAATTCGGTTTCAACGTAGGTAAAGCCGTTGATTCTTGAAATAATCATAGCGGCGTCTTTTCCTAAACCGTTAAGAATAACTCTTAAATCTTTGCCTCTAACTTTATTAGCGTTTAACGCGATAGAAATTGCGCCTTCCGCAGCCGCGAAAGATTCGTGTCCTGCTAAGAAGCAGAAGCAATCTGTATTGTCGTCAAGAAGCATAGCCGCTAAGTTGCCGTGTCCTAAACCGACTTTTCTGTTTTCTGCAACCGAGCCGGGGATACAGAAAGATTGTAAACCTTCGCCTATTGCGGCAGCCGCGTCTTTTGCCTTAACGCAACCTTTTTTAATTGCGATAGCGGCGCCTACGGTGTAAGCCCAAACTGCGTTGTCAAAACAAATAGGTTGAGTTCCTCTTACGATTTTGTCGCAGTCAACGCCTTTTGCAAGGCAAATATCTTTACATTCTTCTATGGATTTAATTCCGTAGTTAGCTAAAACCGCATTGATTTTATCTATTCTTCTTTCATAAGATTCAAATAATGACATTTTTTTTTCCTCCCTTATTCTTTTCTGGGGTCGATATACTTATAAGCGTTATCGAATCTTCCGTAGTGACCCATAGATTTTTTGTAAGCTTCGTCGGGGGAAAGACCTTTTTTAATGAAATCGGTCATTTTTCCAAAGGAAACGAACTCGTAACCGATAATTTGCATATCCGAATCGAGAGCGAGTCTGGTTACGTATCCTTCTGCCATTTCAAGATATCTGGCACCTTTAAGTCTTGTGCCGTACATAGTGCCTACTTGAGAGCGTAATCCTTTTCCTAAATCTTCTAATCCTGCGCCTACGGTTAAACCGTCGTCAGAGAAAGCGGATTGACTTCTTCCGTAAGCGATTTGTAAAAACAATTCCCTCATAGCGGTATTGATAGCGTCGCAAACAAGGTCGGTATTCAAAGCCTCTAAAATGGTTTTGCCGGGAAGAATTTCCGCGGCCATTGCCGCCGAGTGGGTCATACCCGAACAACCTACGGTTTCGATTAAAGCTTCTTCTACGATACCTTTTTTGATGTTAAGCGATAATTTACAAGCTCCTTGTTGGGGTGCGCACCAACCTACACCGTGTGTAAATCCGCTGATGTCGGTAATTTCTTTTGCAAATACCCATTTTCCTTCTTCCGGAATAGGAGCAGGATTATGTTTAGGTCCTTTTGCAATGCATACCATGTTTTCAACTTCTCTGGAATATTGCATTTTTAATCCTCCAAATAAATTAACTTTATTTTTTTACTAATTATAACATAAAAAAAATCAATTTACAAATATTTTCATAAAACTTATTTGCATAAATATTATAAAAATGTTAAAATAGTAAAAGAGTGCGTAAACTTGTATGCAATATACGTTTACGTAGCGATAACCTTTATAAAAACGGAGAGAATATATGAACGTTTTAGACACTTTAAAAGCAAGAGGCTTTATTAAGCAAACCATTTACGAAGAAGATTTATACAAACTTTTAGATACCGAAAAAGTAGCTTTTTATATAGGATTTGACCCTACGGCGGATTCTTTACATATCGGGCATTATATTCCGATTATGATGATGGCGCATATGCAAAGAGCGGGGCATAAGCCGATTGCGTTGTTCGGTGGAGGAACGGGAATGATAGGCGATCCGTCCGGAAGAACGGATATGCGTAAAATGCTTACGAGAGAGCAAATAGATTACAATATATCGCAATTTAAAAAGCAAATGTCGCGTTTTATTACGTTCGAAGGCGAAAACGGCGCGATAATGGCAAATAATGCCGACTGGCTTTTAAATCTTAACTACGTTGATTTTTTAAGGGATATAGGCGCGTATTTTTCGGTAAACAAAATGCTTACCGCCGAATGTTATAAGCAAAGATTAGAAAAAGGCTTAACCTTTTTGGAATTCAACTATATGTTGATGCAAGGTTACGACTTTTTATACTTAAACAAGCATTACAACGCTAAATTAGAGCTTGGCGGGGACGACCAATGGTCGAATATGCTTGCGGGGGTAGATTTAATTCGTAGAAAAGAAGGAAAAGACGCGTTTTGCGCAACTTGTACGCTTCTTTTAAACAGCGAAGGCAAAAAAATGGGAAAAACCGCAAAAGGCGCGTTGTGGTTGGACGAAAATAAATGTTCTCCGTACGACTTTTTTCAATATTTCAGAAACGTGGAAGACTGTAAGGTTGCCGAGTGTATGAAGCTTTTAACCTTTATGGAACTTGACGAAATTGCAGATTTAACCGCAGAAGGACACGATATAAACAAAGCAAAAGAAAAGCTTGCTTACGAAGTAACGGCGCTCGTTCACGGAAAGGAAAAAGCCGAAGAAGTATTGTCGCAGGTAAGGGGTGCGTTTTCGGGGGATATTTCCGCAATGCCAAAGCTCGAAACCGAAAAGACGAAAGACGTTCCCGAATTGTTGTTAAGGGCAGGATTTGCAAAATCCAAAGGCGAAGGCAGAAGACTTATTGAAGGCGGTGGAGTTTTGGTAAACGATGTTAAGCTTGAAAAAGGTCAGTTAGAGCTTCCCGACGAAATTTACGAAAAGGGAGATTTCGTATTGCATAAAGGCAAAAAAGCTCACGTTAGAGTTATATTTGTTAAATAATTTTATGGCTAAAAACGCCATTACGCAAGGATAGTTGAGTTATTTTGTTAAACGATTATTTAACCGTTAAAGAAAACGGGAAAAGTGAAATAAATATAGAAAAATCGGTTTTTATCGCTAGTTGCAAACGTGTAGAAACGGCGGAGCAGGCAAGGAAGTTTATAAATTCCGTAAAAAAAGAATATTCAGACGCAACACACAACTGTTATTGCTACAAGTTAAAGGACGGAACGACTAAATTTTCGGACGACGGAGAACCTAGTTCTACCGCGGGACTTCCTATCCTTAACGCAATAGAAAGCTCAAAGCTTTTAGACGTGGCGGTAGTCGTTACCAGATATTTCGGCGGAATAAAACTCGGAACGGGCGGACTTGTCAGGGCGTATTTTTCTTCCGCGAAAAGCTGTTTGGAAAAATGCGGAATATGTAAAATGACTTTAAGCGACGTTTATGTTTTGGAACTTGACTATGTTTCTTTCAGCAATTTAAATTCCTTTTTCTCATCCGGCGAAATATCGGTTTTAAATAAAGAATTTTCTAGCTCCGTTATCGTTACTTTTGCATGTGAAAAAAATAAAAACGTAACGGAACAAATTAGCAGTATAATCAACAAAAAGCCGTCTATAAGTTTATTAAAGGAGTGTTTTGTAGAGTATAAATGAAAAATATCACTCAAATTTCAATGCAAACTCATAGCGATAAACACTGCAACATTTATTTAGACGGGGCATATTACTGTTCGTTAAGGCTAGAAACGGTAGTAGAAAACAGGCTAAAAGTCGGGCAAGAAATTTCTACGGAAAAGCTAGACGAAATACAAATTTCTTCTTTATACACTCACGCTTTGGATAAGGCGATGGGACTACTTTCCAAATCGAGCAAAACCGAAAAACAAGTAAGAGATTATTTGCAAAAAAAAGGTTTTACTTTAAGCTTGTGCGATAAGGTAATAGAAAAGTTAAAGGAGTATCGTTTTGTCAACGACGAATTTTACGCCGAGAATTATGTCGAATGTTATAAATCTAAAAAAGGCAGATATTTAATTGAAAGGGAACTGAAATTAAAAGGTTGCGGAGAAGAAGTAATAAAAAAAGCGTTGGAAAACGTGGAAGAAGATGCGGATTCGGCTTATGAAATTGCCGTTAAATTTTTAAAAGGAAAGGAAAGGGATAAAAAAACCTTATCTTCCGCGTATAGAAAACTTTTAAGCAAGGGTTACGGGTACGATACTTGCAACGAAGTTTTGGATAGAATAAAAGACGAAGAATAAAAAATTTAAAAAAAAACAAAAAACTTGTGATATAATCTTGAATTATTAAAATAAAAATGCTATAATGGTCTAACAATTCGGCGAAGAGATAATTGCCGAAAATTTGATTTATTAAAATTAGGAGGGAATTACCATGGCTTACAAAATTACCGACGCATGTATTTCTTGCGGAGCTTGCGCAGAAGCTTGCCCCGTTTCCGCTATATCTGCGGGAGATACTCAATACGTAATAGACCCGGATGTCTGCATTTCTTGCGGAGCTTGCGCGTCTACTTGCCCCGTTTCCGCGCCTGTTGAAGAGTAAGGAAATTAACAAAATCAAAGCCCGACTATTTAATCGGGCTTTATTTATTGCTTTTTTATTATGGAAGAACACGTTACGATAGAATCGCTTTTAATAGGCGACTACAAAATATTGCAAGACGACAGATTTTACCGTTTTACGTCCGATTCGGTTATATTAAGCCGATTTTTAAAGGCGAACAAAGGCGAAACGGTGGCGGATATTTGTTCGGGGTGCGGAATAGTCGGAATACATTTTTTGGCTTTAAACGAGCCTTTTGTAAAAGAAGTAGGATTTTTTGAAATTCAATCTAGGCTTGCGGATTTGTGCGAAAAGAGCTTGGAAATAAATAAAATGGACGACAAATGCTATATTGTAAAAGGTAAATTGCAAGAAAATAGCGAAAACTACAAAAATAGGTATTCTTTAATACTATGCAATCCGCCTTACAAAAAAAAAGACAGCGGAGAAAAAAATTTAAAGCGTGAAATAGCAATTTGTCGGCACGAAGTAGAAATTACTCAAAGCGAAATAGTTTTTAGCGCATTTAAAATGTTAAAACACGGCGGACGACTTAGAATATGTCAACGGACGGAGCGTTTGCCCGAACTTTTTTCGGACTTAGAAAAGGCGGGGTTAAATCCTTCCGTATTACAATTCGTCGTGGCTAAAAATTCTCAAAAACCGTATCTTGTGCTTGTGGAAGCCGTAAAAGGCGTAAAAAGGCCGTTTAAGGTACTACCAAATTACGAAAATTAAGGAAAATATGTTATATTTCGTTTCAACGCCGATAGGCAATTTAAAGGATATATCTTTTAGAGCCGTAGAAGTTTTAAAACATGCGGACTTCATTGCGTGCGAAGACACAAGACATTCTCTTGTTTTGTTAAACGCTTACGATATTAAAAAACCGCTTATATCTTATCATAAATTTAACGAAGCCAACGCAAGCGATAAAATTATAGAGTTGTTAAGACAGGGAAAAGAAGTTGCGGTAATTTCCGACGCGGGAACTCCGATTATTTCCGACCCCGGCGACGTTTTAAGTAAAAAACTTATAGAAAACAATTTGCCGTATACGGTAGTTCCGGGTGCGTGCGCGTTTGTGCCTGCGCTTATTTTATCGGGCTTAAACGAGGGAAGATTTTATTTTTACGGCTTTTTACCCGATAAAAAGGGAGATATAAAAAGGGAATTAGAAAGTTTAAATCAAATACGCGTTCCTTTAATTTTTTATTGTGCCCCGCACGACGTTACAAAAACGGTAGGATATTTATACGAGTTTTTAGGCGAAAGGAAAGCCGTTGCGGTAAGGGAAATAACCAAAATTCACGAGCAGAGATTCGAGTTTAATTTAAGCGAAGGTTACGGCGGAGAACTTAAAGGCGAATTCGTTATAATTGTAGAAGGAAATAAACAAAAACAAGCATTTCCCGAACGTATAGAGCAACATTTGCAATATTATTTAGATAAAGGACTTACTAAAAACGAAGCCATAAAACAAGTTGCGAAAGATAGGGGAGTGCATAAAAGCGAAGTGTACGCGTTATTTACCGCAGACGCGGAAAGAAAATAATTTTTTAGTAATAACGCCGAAAAATTTTTATAAGTCAGGCGTTAGACTATAATGATTTTTAAAAGTTATTAATTTTAGAATAAGAAAAGTTATAATCTTGAAACAAATTAAAAATAAGTACCGCCACGACTAAAAGACGTGGCGGTAAGTTTTTAGTAGAAATTTTGAATTTAAAAATTAAAATTACAAATAGGTTTTTGAAGAATTCGTTAATTGTTAAAATCTACGGAAGAGTGTTGAGTGTCCGAAATATAATTGCTTTCGGGTACGCTATAACTATAACTTTTTTTTGTGCTTTCGCCTTTTTTACAATCACCTTGTTTTGAAAACGTAACCGAAACAAAAACGATAATTATTATAAGAATAATCGCTCCGAAAATTATATCCGCAATTCTTCTTTTGTCAGACCAAAAAGATTTGGTCGGCCGATTAGTTTTTTTTGATTTTTTCATAAAAAATTTCCTTTAACGTTTTATTTTAAAAACGATAAAAATATGTAAAATATTATTTAACCGAACAAGTTTTTAAAATATATATAAATAACTTAAGTATAAACGTTTCAAAAAATATGTAATTTATTTTAGTAAATTTTTCGGTAAAGTTATTTGATTGTCGGTAAGCTTTGAAATAACAATTTAATTATAACGTATTTTACCAAATAAGCTTTACGAAATCAATAGATAATGTAAAAAAATTACAATTTCAAAAAAAAGACGGTAAAAACCGTCTTAAAAAAATTATTCTTTTTTTTGTAAAATAAGCGTTACGAACGTTTGTACTTCTTGTTCCGTCAAGGGAAGCGCGCTGTAATTTTTTACGATTTTTTCCACTTCTTCTTTTTGAAATTTGCTTTTTTTAATAGCTTTCTCGGCTTCTTTAACGTTTTCTTCTTTAACGAATGCGGTAAGCAATTTTTTTAAAGAGTCGTCTTCCGAAATAATGGAGTCGTAAATCATACAAATTGCTCCCGTGGTTATTCCCATATTGAAAACATTGTCGGAAGATTTAAGAAAAATTAGCGAATAAATCGCGTAAAATATTATCCCTAAAACGTACGGAACGTAAAAAGAAATTTTTTTGGCTTTATCTTTAAAGGCTTTTAAAATCAGCTTGTCGCAAATAAGGGCGAGTAAAGCTAAAAATAAAACTTCCAAAGAATATTTTTGTAGTACTATAAATACGTTCTTATCCATATTCTTCTCCTTTAAAACGCGGAGAAAGAGCTACGTTTTTTTAACGCAATTTTAAGCGACAGTCTGGCGTAAAAATTTTTCACCCGTTTCACCGCCTTTAAATATCACTAAACGCAATAATATTATACTACTATTTTAGTTAAAGTTTGTTTTTAGCGACAAAAACTGACGCAAAAAAATTTATTATGTTTTTTGTAAAAAATTTCGATAAAATCGTAAAGTTTATACGAAAGAGTATTCGCACTTTACAACCGCGTTTAATTTTTCGTTTTTTTCTTTAAATTTAGCTTTTATTATTTCTTGAATTTTATCCGTCGAAATTTTTTCTTCGTGGGGGATAATTACGTCGAAAATTAAATTTATATTGTTTTTCCCGTCTGTCATTCTAAAATCGTGCAGGGTGTATTCGGGGTTGATGCTTTTTATAATTTCAATAGCAAGACTTTTATATTTCTTTGTTTTTTCGTCGTTTACAAAAACGGGGTCCATGTGAATAGTGGCAAGACAATTAAATTTTTTTGATAAATTACGTTCTATTTCGTCTATCTGTTCGTGAATTTCCACCGCGTTTTCTTCTGCGGGGACTTCTACGTGCAAGGAAATTATATAACGGTTTATTCCGTAGTTATGAATAATCAAATCGTGAAGTCCAACCGCTACGTCGTAGGATAAAACGAATTTTTCTATTTCTTCGACTAAGGATTTGTCGGGTTTTTCCCCGACTATAACGCCTACCGTTTCTTTTAAAGATTTTATTCCCGTAAATATAATAAAAAGGGCTACAAGTACGCCTATATATCCGTCTAAAGAGAAAGGAACTACCTTATTTAAACAAAACGCAAGTAAAACCACGGTAGTGGAAATCGTGTCGGATATGCTGTCTAAGGCGGTTGCTTTTAACACGGGAGAATTTATTTTTTTGGAATAATATAAGTTGTAGGCAAACATATATAATTTTACCAAAACGCTTATTAACAAAATTGTTAAAGTCAAAATAGAAAAAGTAACGCTTGACGGGCGTATGATTTTTTCTATGGAAGTAGTAATTAGCTCGTAACCGACCAAAATTATAAGCACGGCTACAAGCAAACTTGCAACGTATTCTATTCTTCCGTGCCCGAACGGATGTTTGGAGTCTTTTGGTTTAGAAGATAGTTTAAAGCCGATTAACGCCAGCAAAGAACTTCCCGCGTCCGACAAGTTGTTAAATGCGTCCGCAGTAACGGAAACCGCCCCGCTTAAAAGTCCTGCGAAAAGCTTTACCGAAAATAAAATTAGGTTTAAAATTATTCCCGTTACGGAAGTTAAAAATCCGTATTTTTCCCTTACCTTGTCGTTTTGATAATTTTTATAATCTTTAATAAAAAGCTTACTTAAAAGTTTTAACATAATTTCCCTTAAATGTGAATTAAATTCATATTATTATATGATTTTAAAAAGTAATTGTCAAACGAAAAACATAATTTTTATAAAACGATAGACTTTAAAAAAAAATTGTGATAATATTGTAAAAAGACGCAAAAAAAAGCAATGTTCTTTTTTGCGTTTATTATTTTACTTAAAGAGGTGGGCAATATGGCGAAGTACTACGAAGAACCTTCAAGAACGTTTAGCGAATATCTTTTAATTCCCGGGTATACGGATGAAAAATGTATTCCCGCAAACGTCAAATTAAATACGCCTTTGGTTAAATTTAAAAAAGGAGAAAAGAGCGAAATACAAATGAATATACCGCTAGTGTCGGCAATAATGCAATCGGTTTCTAACGATACTTTGGCTATTGCGCTTGCAAAGGAAGGCGGAATTTCCTTTATTTACGGCTCGCAGTCAATAGAAAATCAAGCGAAAATGGTAAAAAGGGTAAAAAAACACAAAGCGGGTTTTGTTGTAAGCGATTCGTCTTTATCCCCGGAAGATACTTTATTCGACGTTGTGGAAATAGTTAAAAGAACGGGACACAGCACTATTCCGATTACCGAAGACGGCACGCCCGACGGGAAATTGGTAGGACTCGTTACGAGCAAAGATTTCAGGGTAAGTCGTATGTCGCCCGATTTAAAGGTTAAAGATTTTATGACCCCGTTCGATAAACTTATTACGGCTAAAAAGGACACGTCTTTAAAGGAAGCAAACGACATAATTTGGGAGCATAAAATAAACGCTTTACCCATTATCGACGACGACCGCAATCTTTTATATTTCGTTTTCAGAAAAGATTACGACCAACACAAAGAAAATCCCGACGAACTTTTGGATTCTAACAAAAGGTATATCGTAGGAGCGGGAATAAACACCGTAGATTATGAAAAAAGAGTTCCTGCGCTGATAGATGCGGGGGCGGACGTTTTGTGTATAGATTCGTCCGAGGGGTATACTTGTTGGCAAAAAAAGACGCTTGAATATATCAGGAATAATTACGGAGATAAAGTAAAGGTCGGAGCGGGTAACGTTGTAAATAAAGAAGGATTTTTATTCTTGGCCGAAGCGGGTGCGGACTTTATAAAAGTAGGAATAGGCGGTGGTTCTATTTGTATTACGAGAGAAACCAAAGGTATAGGTAGGGGGCAAGCGACCGCTTTAATAGAAGTAGTAAAGGCAAGGGACGAATATTACGAAAAAACGGGAATATATATTCCTATTTGCTCGGACGGCGGAATCGTACACGATTATCATATGACGCTTGCTCTTGCAATGGGCGCGGACTTTTTAATGCTTGGCAGGTACTTTGCTCGTTTTGACGAATCTCCCACGAATAAAGTAAATATAAACGGTACTTATTATAAGGAATATTGGGGAGAAGGAAGCAATAGGGCAAGAAATTGGCAACGTTACGATTTAGGCGGTAAAAACTCGCTTTCGTTCGAAGAAGGGGTAGACTCTTACGTTTCCTACGCGGGGACGCTAAAAGATAACGTCGCAAAAAGTTTATATAAAGTAAAATCTACAATGTGCAACTGCGGAGTTACAACCTTAAAAGAATTACACGAAAAAGCGGTAATGACCGTAGTTTCTTCCACGAGTATCGTAGAAGGCGGAGCTCACGACGTTATATTAAAAAATAACTTAAATTATCAAAAATAAGAATTCGGTTAAGGATTTATAACTTGTACTTGACTAATGTTCAATTTTAGATTATAATTGTCATATCGGAAGGTTATCAGGGATTTGTGTACAAGCAAAACCTATGGCAACATAAGTGAGAAGTATAAAAAATTAGATTATTTTGTAAAAAAATTGAGTTTAAAAGCGTAAGCGGGTTAAACGTTAAATAAAATAAAAAGTGGGTATAAATGACTGATATAGAAATAGCTCAAAGGGCAAAACCGTTGCCGATAGAAAAAATAGCGGAAGTAGCGGGAATTGATGAAAACGATATAGAAAGATACGGGAAATATAAAGCGAAAATCAATTTTAGCGACATATCGGCGGACAAATGCGGGAAATTGATACTTGTTACGGCTATGACGCCTACCCCTGCGGGAGAAGGTAAAACCACCACTACCATAGGCTTGGCGGACGGATTAAGAAGAATAGGTAAAAACGTAGTCGTTGCGCTGAGAGAGCCGTCGCTCGGACCCGTGTTCGGAATAAAAGGCGGAGCTACGGGCGGGGGATACGCGCAAGTTATTCCTATGGAAGATATAAATCTTCACTTTACGGGAGATTTGCACGCCATAGGCGTGGCAAACAATTTATTGGCGGCAATGCTTGACAACCATATTCAGCAAGGCAATTCTTTAAATGTCGACGTAAGAAGAATCACTTGGAAAAGGTGCGTTGATATGAACGATAGGCAGTTAAGATTTATTGTAGACGGATTAGGCGGTAAGGCAAACGGCACGCCGAGAGAAGACGGTTTCGATATAACGGTAGCTTCCGAAATAATGGCGATACTGTGTCTTGCCGAAGATATTTCTGATTTAAAAAACAGACTTGCTAGAATAATAGTAGGATTCACTTACGATTCTAAACCCGTATACTGTTCGGACTTAAAAGCGCAAGGGGCGCTAACGGTACTTTTAAAAGATGCGATAAAACCGAACTTAGTGCAAACGCTGGAAGGAACGCCCGCAATTATTCACGGCGGACCGTTTGCGAATATCGCCCACGGTTGTAACAGCGTAATAGCTACGAAAACGGCGTTAAAACTAGCAGATTACGTCGTAACGGAAGCGGGGTTCGGCGGAGATTTAGGCGCGGAAAAATTTTTGGATATAAAAATGAGAACGGCTAATTTAAAGCCGTCCGCGGTGGTAGTCGTTGCTACGGTAAGGGCTTTAAAAATGCACGGCGGGGTAAAAAAGACAGATTTGTCTATCGAAAACCTAGATGCGCTTAAAAAAGGTATGCCCAACCTTTTAAGACACGTTAAAAATATGAAAAACGTTTACGGATTGCCTTGCGTGGTAGCGGTAAACGCATTCCCGACCGATACTCAAAGGGAACTCGATTTGGTAATAGAAGAGTGTAAAAAAATAGGAGTAAACGTAAAATTATCTACCGTTTGGGCGGACGGCGGAAAAGGCGGAGAAGAACTTGCCAAAGAAGTAGTTGATTTGTGCGAACAAAAATCCGACTTTAAATTTGCTTACGAATTAAATTGTTCCATTAAGGAAAAAATCAACGCGGTAGTAACCAAAGTTTACGGCGGAAAAGGCGTAAATTATACTTCGCAAGCGGAAAGCGAGATAGAGCTTTTAACCAAACTCGGTTTTGAAAAACTTCCCGTATGTATTGCCAAAACTCAATATTCTTTTTCGGACGACGCAAGTTTGCTCGGCGCGCCCGAAGATTTTACGGTAACGGTTAAAAAAGTAAAAATTTCTTTAGGGGCAGGATTTATAGTCGTTCTTACGGGAGATATTATGACGATGCCGGGGCTTCCTAAAATTCCGTCGGCTGAAAAAATAGATATAACCCCCGACGGTAAAATAGTAGGTTTATTCTAGGAATTATAATAGATTTATCGATATATAGGCGTATATGTTCGGGTTTTTATATATTTTAGGACTAAAAGTTTAAAATAAAGGAGAAAAAATTTATGGCTATGTTGGAAATTAAAAATCTAACTAAAAAATACGGTGATAAAGTTGCCGTGGACAATTTGTCTTTAAATGTAGAAGCGGGAGATATTTACGGATTTATAGGACATAACGGTGCGGGAAAATCCACTACTATTAAAGCTATTTGCGGAATTCATTCCTTTGAAGAAGGCGAAATTTATATAGACGGTAAAAGCGTAAAAACGGATACCATCGCTTGTAAAAAAATAACGGCATACATTCCCGATAATCCCGATATTTATTCCTATTTAACGGGTAGGCAATATATAAAATTCGTCGCGGATATGTTTAGGGTTGAAAAAAACCAAAGGAATAAACTAATCGAAAAATACTCTACAATGTTTGAAATGCAAGGGGTTTTGGACGATTTAATTTCTTCTTACTCTCACGGAATGCGCCAAAAAACAGTGATAATAGCGTCTTTAATTCATAGTCCCAAATTGTTGGTTATGGACGAACCGTTCGTAGGATTAGACCCTTCGGCGACGTTTTTATTAAAAGAAGTTATGACGGAACTTTGCAATAACGGCGGAGCGATATTCTTTTCCACGCACGTTTTGGAAGTTGCGGAAAAAATATGTAATAAAGTGGCGATTATAAAAGGCGGAAAGCTACTTGCCAACGGAACTATGAAAGAAGTTAAGGGAGAAGGTTCGCTAGAAGATAAATTCTTAGCTATTTACGGCACGAAAGACTTGTCGGATTTCGACGAAGATAAAAAACTCGGAGAGTAAAAATATGGGCGAAATGATTTCTTTACTTAAAGTTCAGTTAATGAGTTTATTCGGGATAAATAAATTTATACACAAAAAAAGAAAGGGCAAACAAGCTAAAATAGGTGTAGTTATACTATTATTGTTAATAGTTGCAGGTTTATTCGGCGGATATGTATACTACTATTCTAAAAGTTATTTAACTAACTCCATTTATCCTGCGGACGAGGGGAAAAGAGTTGAAAAATTTTATTCTTTAATTTTTTCGGGATTATTTATTTTTCTGCTATTAACAAGTCTTTTTAACGTTTTAGGCGGATTTTATAAATCTAAGGATATGGAACTCGTTTTAAGTTTTCCCGTAAAAAAAATTTACGTTGTAATAAGTAAATTTGTCAGAATTTTGGTTTTCGGCACTATAATTTCGGTTTTTATTTTCGCTTTTTCTTATTTGGCGGTTTTAAAGGTTGATATAAAAGAAAGTTATAACATAGCTTTAATTTTCTTGTCGTTAATTTTCTCTAACCTGATATCCACGAGTTTGGGATTTTTAATAGGAACGCTGATTTTATACGTCTGTTCGTTTTTTAGGGCTAAAAGTTTTTGGCAAATATTTTTTGTTTTAGCGTTGTTTCTTGTGCTTATGTTTTTGCCAAAAGCATTCGGTAAAGGATACGGATATATATTCTATAAGTTGCAAAACTTTGCAAAATATATTCAGTCTAACGGAACGGGATTTTGTATATATTTAGTAATATCTATAATTTCAATCGTAATAACGGTTATTTTAACTAATTTGGTGTTTTTAGGCGTTAGAAACGCCGTTTCAAAGGTTAAACATAGCAAAAAAATTAAAGCGAACAAAACGAACTCTCCGTTTGCAAGCGAAGTCAAAAGAAATTTAAAGTGTTTCTTTTCAAGCGCGTCTTTTTCCATAAACTCTTTAATAGGTCCCATATTAACCGTTATGTTAGGAACGGCTTTGATTTCTTGTAAAGGAGAAAATTTATTAACGGACGCCTCTCCTATTGGTTTGATATTGTTTACGATATTGTTTATAATGTTTATCGTTTTAACTACTCTTTTTATCGGAATGGGCGCTCCCTCTGCAGTTGCTATATCCATAGAAGGAAAAACTTTGTGGATATTGCGCAGTTCGCCCATAAAAGCGAGAACGATTATTTTCGCTAAATTTTTACTTTGCGCTTTGCCGTCGTTTATTTCGCTAACGTATACGATGATTATGTTTAACGTGTTCGTAGTAGGTAAAATAAACGCCGTTGCGCTGGTTTATTCAATCGTAGTGGGAATAGGTTTGCCCGTCATGATTTCTTCTTGGGGGCTTATTATAAATCTGTTATTGCCGTCTTTAGACTGGGAAAGCGAAAATCAAGTAGTAAAGCGTTCGGCTTCCGTGGCGGTATTTGTAGGGGTTACTTTTGCGTTTAGCTTTATACAAGGGCTATACTCTTACTTTTATTTTAAAATTAAAGGAGAATCGATAAACGCTTTCATCGAACTGTTTAAAGGGCAAGCGATATTTACGATTATCATAACGTCCGTTCTTGCCGTTTTAGGCGTTATACTATTATTTACTTTCGGAGTTAAAAAGTTTAAAAAAATAAGCGGTTAAATCCGACGTAATTTAAAATTTCTTTATTTTAAACGAATAAATCGTTAAATTTAATAAAAATTTGCCTTGAAATTTAATTTCAAGGCTTTTTTCTCTTTAAGTATTGCACTTAGTTTAACAGTTCATAGCACTTGACTTGACAAAGTTTTGTTATATTTGTACTTTTTTATTCTTGTTTGCCGTTTGCAGAACCTATTTCGCAATTTTGCCTATTTTTTTAGTCGTGGCATAAAATTTTTTTCTATAAACAAAATAAATATATAGAGAATATTTATACCTAAACGTTTTTGAAAGTTATATTAAAAAAATAAAAACGTTTTTTAAAAAATTTTTTTCACAAAAACGTTTTTCGTCAGTGCTCGTTTATTTTTATAAGCTCAAAAAAACAAGATAAATAAAGGTTTTTTGAGTTGTCAACGTATAAAAAAAGAAAAAACGATAAAAATTAAAAGTTTTTTTATTTTATATTGACAATGATTTTTCATTATGATAAAATAAACGTAAGCTAGGGAGAGTTCGTCGTTTTTTTACGGTTGACGCTAGCAAAAATAAAAATGTGTAATATTTTGACTTTTCTTTTAACGAAAAATAAAAGGAAAAGCGAAAAGGAGAATATAAATGAAAAAGATTATTTCATTGATTTTAATTGCTCTTATGTCGCTATCGATTTTTGCGTCGTGCGGTAAGAGCAACAAGCCGAGCGGTTCTTCTCAAACTCCTGTTAGTTCCAGCAGTTCGGAAGATAGTTCGTCATCTTCGAAATCGTCTAGCAGTTCTAGCAGTAGTTCTAGTAGTTCGTCTTCTAGTAAGTCGGAAACTTCATCTTCAGACGATTCTAGCGACAGCTCTTCTAGCAGTAGTTCCGATAGTTCGTCTTCTAGTAGTTCCGATAGTTCGGATACGGGCGGAAATGTAGACACTGACGAACCTGCTCGAGAAACTATAGTCGCAAGCAAGAAAACCTCTAGCGGTTTCAGCTACGAAGACTATGAAAAGGTTACTTCTACGTATAATAGAAACTTATTCTATTATAATGAATGTAAGTTCGAAGTTGCGGACCCGTCGGTTATATACGTTAGTAAAGCTCAAAGTGCGGAATACGGCGGTTATTTCTACGCTTACGGAACGAGCGACCAATTAGGATGCCACGGACTTCAGGCATGGAGAAGTAAAGACCTTACCAACTGGGAAGATTTAGGTCCTGTATATCGCCCTGATTTAATGACAAACTGGGCAAGGACTAACTTCTGGGCTCCCGAATGTATTTACGACCCTGTAGGTGAAACCATTAACGGCGTTACCTACCATTATTTCATGTTCTATAATGCAGATTTATACAGCACCGTAGTAAATAACAGTGAAGCCGGCGGTTTGTTGACGGATTCCACAACTCCCACGCTTGGACAAAGTTGCAGGCGTTATATGAGCGTTATTTATGCTACTTCGCCCGTAGGTCCTTTCGTTGCTCCCGAAGGAGTTGCTAACTTAGACGGAAAAATCTTAGACCATACTAAACCTGTGTTCGATTTTTATAGCAGCAATGGAATCAATAACGGATATAAATGTCCTAACACGATAGACGCAAGCCCGTTTATCGATTCCGACGGTCAAAAATATTTATATTATTCGGGCTATGGAGCTTCTTATAACGGATATCAATGTATTTACGGCGTTAAAATGAAAGATTGGCTTACTCCCGATTATTCTACCGTAACTATGATTTGCGAATACGGTAAATATACGGTAGGCGGCACTAAGTTGGACGAAGGAAACGTAAACGAAGCTCCTTTCATGATAAAAAGCGGAAATACTTATATGATGACGTTTTCTATCTTCCCGTATACTAACGTAAACTATCAAGTAAGGTTAGCTACGTCCAACAATCCTTTAAGCGGATTTACAAAAGTTAATCCCGTTAAAGGCGGAACGGTTATTAAAACCGAAGTAGATTGGAACGGAGTTCAATCTGCCGGACACCACTGTTTCGTTCACGTAGGCGATCAATTATTTATTGCTTATCACACGTTTAAAGACAGAACGTCTATTGCGGGCGGAAGAGCTTTGGCGGTTGACGAATGTAAAATACTAGACTATAACGGCGGTAAAATAATTGCTACAAACGGACCTTCTTTGTCCTATCAACCTTTACCATACGATATAAGCGGATATAAAAATATCGCAAGCGAAGCTACCATCGGCGTAGTAGGAGACGAAACGGGAGACGCTAAATATTTAACGGACGGATTAGTTCAATACCACGGTTCAAAGTCTTATGGCGACTACACTGCGGATTACGAAGCATTTGGTGAAGTTAGAGTTACTATGACGTTCTCGTCCTATAAGAGTGTAAGAGCTTTAATGGTATATTTACCATATCAATATGATTATAGATTTAAAGGATTATACAACGTTAACCTTTACTACAACGGCGGAGTTGTAAATATTCCGCATGTAGCTCTTGATGAAGAACATAATTACGATCTTGGCGCGGAAAAAACGAAAGTTCCGGGCGGAGCGTTGATTTTAGAATTTGCGGATTTACCGATTAACAAAATAGAATTTACGTTGGATAACGCTTTAAACAGCGACGGCGATCCCATTGGTACCATAGGTATGGGAGAAATAGTAGTTCTTTCTAATCCTAACGGTTCTACCGGAACGGTAACTAACGTAAACAAAAAATATAGTTATCTTAACGCGGAAATACCCGTTGCGGTTAAACACGACCAAGGTAAAGTTTTAGGTTCTGTAAACGTAGGCGGAACGATTTATCATACCACTTACGGTTTTGATAATTTAATTGCGGAAGACAACGGAACGGAAGGCGCAACAGTAACTAACCGTTGGACTAACGACCAATACGCATTCTTTAAAGGCGTAAATTCCGAAACGGTTTATTTCGAAGGAAAGATAAACGTTTACGAAACCACTTCTTACCTTAACGATAAATTTCCTAAGTTAGGTTTAGTTCTTAAAAACTATCAAGCATGCACGTTCTTCTATATAGACGCGGCTGACAATTACACGAAAAAACGACTCGGTTATACACAATCTAAAATCGGTGGCGGTGATTGGGACTGGAACGGTACGGAAGTATTGGCTACGAAATATACGGCGGGTAAAATTTCATATAAAGGCGGAGATAATTACGTTAAACTTGCTATCGCAAGAGAAGGCGACAACGTTAAAATGTTCTGCGAAGACGTAAAGATATTCGATGTAACCGGATTAAGAGGCTTAGGTGCGGGCGCACAAGCGGCGGCAGGGTTCCTTTGCTTTAATACGGGAATGAAGATTAAAGATTATAAGGTAATTACCGGCAAAGATGCGGTAAATGCAAAACTTGCAGAAGTCGAAGCGTATTCGGATAATTGGATTAAGGAAAACGGAGGTAGTACAACTACCAGCGGAATGTTCGGAGATTTAGACGATACGCACAAGAGTGCTACTACTTGGGATATCTCTAAGGATTATGCTAGCGGAAACGATTTATATAGTTCTAGAAAACTTGTTTTAAACGGTACTGACAATAATGAAAACTTATTATTCTACAAAGAAATAAGCAATACGCTTGTATATATGGAAGGTACCTTTAACGCTACCGCAATTAACTCGAATGAAAAGTGGGGTAAATTCGGATATAAGATCGTAGATTTCTATGGTAAAAACGACACGTCGGGTAAGGAAGGCGCAGTTAAGAACGGCGTATTCTTCTACGTAGACGCACAAGATCCTAACGGTACGGGAACCATTACGGGAACAAGCGTAGGTCTTGCGGTATACGAAAACGGAAAAGTAACGTTTGACAAACAAACGAAAGGAGGGGTTTACTCTTACGGTACTCCTATTAAGTTAGGCGTATTTAGACAAGGCGGAAGATTTATATTCTTCGTAAACGACACAGAAGTGTTTAGGTATGACGGTTCTCTTACGTCAAAGGCAAATCCGTCGTTCTGTTCGTTCAATATCGGACTGGAAGTAACCGAATATCGTATTACCACCAGCAAGACAGACAATATGATTAACCAGTACTACGTTAACGAGGTAGACGAAAACGGAATGATTACGGTAACGTTCGGCAGTGCGGATTCTACACGTAACGGTTGGAAAGAAATCGGATTTACTCAAAAACGCACGGGCGGAGCTACAAATACTTCGGCAGGAGAAACCGTAACGTTTGCAAACGTATCCGGTGAAAAATTGTATTTCGAAGCGGAAATTTCTTGTACGGGCACTATTTACAATAACGATAAAACTCCTAAGGTAGGTATAATCGTCAAGACCGGAAACTGCGACTTGTTCTTTGCGATAGACGCTTTAGCCGACGGAAAAGGAGACGCTCCTTACTTTGGCGGAAATAACTGGGTATGCTTCGGATACAGAACTACTACGGACGGCGCTTATCCCGGAGCTTGGACATGGTGTGATACGGAAGGAGCAAACTACGCTAACTTCAGAGAAGTTCTCGGACTTGTTTACAACTCCAGCGGTTCTGCTAAAATGCAAGTACTTTACGAAAACGGTAATATTTACTTTGCGGTAAATAATAACGTTATTTACCAAATAAATGCGGGAACCATCGCAGGATTGGCGGGTGGAATTAACGTAGGTATTATGGCGTTTAACTTAAACGTTGTAGTTGCAGGCGGAAAAGCTTCCACGGACGATACCGCTATTGCAAAAGTTAAAGCTAATCTCGGATATGTAGACGCGACTGCGGGAATTACGGTTGACGGAGATTTGTCCGATTGGACTACGGGTAATACCAAATATTCGTTCTTTGATAATTCTACAACTCCTCTCGGATTTGAAGTAATGTCAAAAATGGGAGAAAAAGGAGTTTTAGTCGGAGTACACGGCGTTGTTAAAAACATAAACACTTCTAATAAGGATTGGTGGTTAAATACCAACGTTGAAATAAAAGCTTATTCTCCTTCTAACGTAAAACGTCAAGTCTATATCAACTTGAAAAATCAAGATATGTTTGTCGGTGCGTATGCGTTTAACTATCAAAGAAATAACAATGGCGTTTACGACGTATACTTTGAATTTATCGTTCCTTATTCGCAAATAGGATATACGGGAAGCGAAGATGCTGTTTGGGTATACTTTGCATTACGTCCCGGAACACCTGCCAACGCCAACGGAGTAAGCGATAAGAACAGCGCGGGTCAGGAATGGTGGACCGGTACGGTTCATCAAGACCAACAAGGTTATAACGGTGTTTGGCTTAAAGAAGAAAACGGAGTTATTACTCCTACTGCGGCAGGAAGCACCTATAAAGTAACCAAAGACGGAATTACTTTTGTAAACATTACAAATGTTTAAGTAAAGTTAAAAAAGTCACAACAAAAAAGGCAAAGCCGTTTCGGCTTTGCCTTTTTATATTTTGGTTAAATTTTACTACTAAGCGTTGCGCCTAGTTTGATTCTCTTTTGTATATAATTTTAGAGCGACAATAAATACGAAAAATAAAGTTTTGTCACAACTTATAAGTATGGCTTTAAAAAACTTAAATCTGTTTGAAAACCGTTAAAATATTTAAACGTAGTTTAAAATGCTTTGTTTAAAATTACGAAGAAAAAATAATCGATTAAGAATTTTTATCTTTTATTTTATTTGCAAGCGTGTTGTGCTTTTTAATAAAATCGTCCGTTGCAAAAGCCTTGTTTTTTTCGTAATTTTTTTTGCTATTTTTCAAATTTTCATTTTTTTCTTTATTTTGTAAAACGTTATTTCGGGCGTTTTTGTCGGTGCCGAGGTCGTTTTTAAACAGTCCCGTTAATTTACCTAAAACGGATAAAAGAGAGTTGTCGTTGTTTTCCATACATTCCTTATAAAAATTTAACAAAAATAATTGATTATTTGATATTTTTGGTATATAATAATTAAGTCTATGATTATCTAATGCTGTACAATAAAATATACGGCGGTTAATCTGCAATTATTCTCAAAAGGAGATTAAGACCTTGAAAAAGTTTTTAACAATAATTTGTTTAATGCTTTCCGCCTGCGTAGTATTCGGGGCGTTTTCCGCTTGTAAAAAAGATAAGGAAAAAAACTGGAAAGTAAATTACGTTGCGGGTGAAATTACGTCTAACGGCGGTTTTGCTACGCAAGTGGGGGAATACGTTTATTATATAAACGGAGTAGATAGTTCTACCGCGGATAATACATTCGGCGATGTGGTAAAAGGAAGTTTAGTTAGGGCGAAATTGTCCGATTTAGCTAATCCTAAAAAAGCAACGGTAGAAGTTGTAGTTCCCAAAATTTTTGCAAGCACCTATTACAAAACGGGACTTTGTATTTTTGGCGATTACGTTTACTACGGAACTCCCAACGATACGAAAGACAAAACGGGACAAGCAAACAATTCCTACATCAATTTTCAAAGAACTAAACTTGACGGAACTAATACGTCTAGTCCGTTTGTAAAAATTGAAAATATGGCGGTAGTATATAAATTTATACAATCAGGAAACAACGTTTACTTAATAACGGTTGAAGAGTCGGATTCTGTTTACACGCTTACCGTTTACAATCAAAACGGTAAAAAGATATTTAGCAGGGAAAAAATAGATTCATATTCTATTCCCGACGAGTACGAAGCCGATTACTTGTATTTTACCGATTTAGACGTAGATAAAGACGAAAACGACGAAAAATACGGAATATTGTTTTCCTATAAGTTTGGCGACGAAGAAGCTAAAACCGTAATTAAAGCCAAAGGCGAATACGATAAAGGAAACGTTTATTTCGGTTCGGAGGGTTGGACTTTTACGCTTACCAAAATTGTAAACGGCAACCTATATTTCACCTACACTCCCGTAGACACTTCTAGCGGAGAAGGCAAAATGGTAGCATACGTCAAACTCAGCGAGTTAACCGCTTACGATAGCGATACCGAAAACGATACGTTAAACGTTGATAACGCAAAAAAGATTAAAACCGTTGGCGGAGAAGCTTTATCCACGATATTTAGCGATAGTTCTATGTTTATAAGCGAAAATAAAATCGTTTACTATAACAGCGATTTAGGCTTAGTAGAATTCGACCCCGCTCAATATAACGGCGCAGATTATAAAACGGGAACGGTATTAGCAGGTACTACCGAACTTAAAGGAACGGATATTACTTTACTTACTTACGATAAAGCAAGCGATTACGTTTATTATAAAGACAGCAACTCTTATTTATATAGAATATCTATTGCTTCCGACAAAAGCGAAGGCGAACAGATTACCGCTGTAGCCATTGATACCGACTGGTACGCGCCCGAAGTATTCGGAGATTACGTTTTAGTAGCGTTAGACAGCGAACCGTTCACTTCTTACGTATATTCTTTAAACGTTGACGTACAAGCTAAAATAGAAAGCGAAAAGGCAGAAGAATTAAGCAGTTTCACTAAGGGAACGGAAGAATATCAAAATAAACTCGACGAATTAGTAGAAGAATATTTTAACGGAATAAAAAACAAAGAAGAGGATTCTTTCACGGCGTTACACGACAGAATGCTTGCAAAAGTAACTAAATCCGACGCTAACAGTTATAACAGCTATATGAGTTCTAACTATAATAGCAGTTCGTCTTCTTCTAAATAAAACCATCTAAAATAAGCATAAGTAATTTATCAAACTAAGTGTGCACTTAGAAAGAAAAAAGTTAAATAAATCCACGGGTTTTTGATAGTGTAAAACCTTTTTGGGTCCGGCGTTAATTAACGCCGGATTCTTTTTTAATGTTTTTTTCTTATACTCTTTCAAGATTACGCCCATTAAGATAAAATTTCCTTAATAATCCGTTTAAGTTTTCATTTGTTCCCTTTTGCCATGCGCAATAAGGGTCTGCAAAGTGCGATTTATTACAATAAAAAAATCTTCGTTGAGATGTTTTCTCTGCGAAGATTTTATTACTTTTGAAATTTTTACTTTCTTAAAATTCTATATTACCGCTCTACTTTTCGCTCGTCCCCGTTATGGCTGTTTTCAAACTCCGATTTCAGTGCAAGATATTCGTCTAATATGTCATCGAATGCATGGTATTTAAACACGGAACGAACCTTTTCCACGTGCCATTGTTTGATATTATCCACATGCGGATAAGGTAAATAAAACAGCCGTTTACTGAAATGACGCACAACGGTGCTTTTGTGCAAAAATTTTTGGTCGTTGAATTTTTGTGGCAATACTTTCTTTTTGCTTGTGCTTCTTATTATTGCGCTCTGATCGGCAAACGGCAATTTTTTCTTTTTTATCAACTCCCTTGCACGAAAAAACATGCCCGTTTCACGAATCATTTTCATATTTAAAAGCAACACGCCGGCATTTATGTAATTATAATTCACTACATATTTTCCGTAATGGTCGCGCGCCGCGGCATATTCCACATCGGACACGTCGATATCGTACAATAACGTGAAATCACGATTGAACATAATGTCCGCGTCGAGATACAGCACCTTATCTGGTACTTCGGGAATTTTATCGGCTAAAAGCCGTAAAAGTGTGTACGGCGAACAATATGCGCTCTCGTTCGGGCACCCTTTGAATTCCTTGGTATATAATTCGGAAACGTCTATCGTTTTCACGTCGCTGTTCGCATTGTGCTTTTTTAATATACCACGCAAAAATTCCGTTTGTTCTTTCGTTATGGGAGTATAGTCTTTGCACAAATACGAAATATCCATCGTGAGTATCAGTACGGTTATGGGCTCGAGTGTTTTAGTTCGCATGATAACGGAAAGCAAGCATGTGAGTATTCCGTCGAACACTTTATAATTGCCCGCGAATAATAAATATCTCATTGTTTTTCTTCCTTTGTTTGCGTTTCGTTCTTCTCGCACGGGGGCTTTTTTAAATAACGGATATATTCCGTATCGGAATTTTCGCTCCGCTTTTTCATAGCTTCGTACGCAACGTTTCTCAGCGTTTCTTTCGCCTGTTTCGGACTCAATGTTTTATCGGGATAAAACGGACCGTCGATATACGTTACAAGGCGTGGCGAACGAAAAAATTTACGCTTTTGGTAGGTGTTTGTAAAAGTAAATACGGGCGCCCCGTATTGAACGGGGTAGCGGAAAGACATATCTTTAAACGGGCGGATTTTTGTGTAATACGGCCAAATATGTGCCTCGGGATAAATACAAATTGTCGTGTTGCTTGACACACGCTTATCTATTGCCGCTAAAAAATTTTTAGTGGCTTTTAAAGTGTCCGGAAGCGGTAATGCGCCGAGTGCCGCATTTATTCTGCCCATACACGGAATGGATACGTTTGCCGGATGAACGATGACGTACGCATGCTTTTTGCCGGACAGTAGCGCCGGAACAAACGGATCCGCCGCCGCAGAAGTATGATTTCCGTATAAAAAATATGCGGTTTTTTTCGGAACGGATTTCAAAAGTTTTTTATTTTTTACTTTCCAGCCAAAGCGGAGTTTTAAAAACAGAAATGAAAGAGGCTTTGCGATTACGCGATATAATAACATGGCAAAAAAACGGTAAAAAACGTTTTTATGCACGTAGCGATAATTTTCATCGATTGTACGAGGAACGATTTTAGCCGAAGAAAACTCGTCGTTCAGCTCATCGGTATAATAAAAAGTCTTTTGTTTGTCCATACTTTACCCGTTTTATCTCACGCTTTTACTATTGTTCTTTCGTTTTTTCACTATGTTTTTTGCGGTTCTCTTCGCTTTGTTTTTTTATTGTATATTGTTTTTTGAAAGTTGTCAATCGTTTTTTAGTTTGGCGAGCATTTTTAAAATCGCCGTTTTATATACCGAGTACCCGCCCGAGTGTCATTTATAGTTTTTCTAAAAATCTATAATTACAAATCAAATAATTATTAAAAACTTCAAAAGTTTACAGCTGTTAAATTGTGATATAAACGGCAGACGAAAAATATTTTATACTAGCAGTACAACACCGTTTAAAATAGCTTTTATTTATGAAAATTTACAAAAGCTTAACGTTTTTTGGTTGTAAAGACTATTGAAAAATTATAAAATATGTTGAAAACGTTGCTTTGATATTACAAAAAAATAAAATAATTAGAGATACAATAAATATTTAATTGTTTAAATTATTCAAAAAGAATTTTAATAGCTTCGTAAACGTGTTTAACGCCGATAAGTTCGATTTTATCTTTAAAAGCAGTTAAATTCTTTGCGTTAGAGTAGGGGAGAATTACTTTTTTTATTCCCCTTTTTACGCACTCGTTTACTCTTTTGTCGGATTGCGCCACGCTACGAATTTCTCCCGTTAAACCTATTTCTCCGAAAATTGCCGTAGTTTTGGGTATTGCTTTTTCCTTAAATGCTGACGCTATCGAACAGATAATAGCTAAATCCACGCTAGGTTCGGCAAGTTTAATTCCGCCCATTGCGTTAAGATAAACGTCTTGATTGTATAAGGGGATATACGCCCTTTTTTCTAATACAGCAATCATTAAAATGAGTTTGTTGTAGTCAACGCCTAACGGCATACGGCGCGGAAGTCCGAAAACGGTTTTAGATAGTAGGCATTGCAGTTCTACCAACATACACCTGTTTCCGCTAATAGACGGGGTTATAATACTTCCCGCGTTTTTGCCTATTTCTTCCGAAATAAAAATTCCGTCGTAGTCCTTTACTCCGTAAATTCCGTTGTCGCGCATTTCGAACACGCCGATTTCTTGCGACGGTCCGAAACGGTTTTTAACCGCCCTTAAAATTTTACAATTATTTAAAGTTTCGCCTTCGAAATATAAAACGGTGTCCATAATATGTTCTAAAACTTTCGGACCTGCAATAGTTCCTTCTTTGGTAACGTGTCCTATAATAAACACCGTTACTTGCTTGCTTTTTGCAAAACGCATTAGGGCGGAAGCGCATTCCTTAACTTGGGCTACGCTCCCCATAGAAGAAGTTAAATTTTCCGTATACACCGCTTGAATAGAGTCTATTATTAAAAAGTCGTAATCTTCCGCCACGCTTAAAACGTTTTCTAAGCAGTTTTCGTTAATAGCCATAAAATCGGCTTGACCGTTTATTCTGTCACAACGCATTTTTAGTTGAGAACAGCTTTCTTCCGCCGAAACGTATAAAACTTTATTGTTTTTAGCTAAATTTATAGCTACTTGCGTTAAAAGCGTGCTTTTTCCTATCCCCGGGTCGCCACCGATTAAAACCATAGAATAGGGAACTATTCCACCGCCTAAAACGGTGTCGAATTCGTCAATTCCGCTTTTAATTCTTACGGTTTTTTCTTTTTGTACGGTGTTTACGCACACGGGACGAACAAACCCTGTTCTTTTCTGTGTTTTGTTTAAGGGGGTAACGGTCTCTTCTATTTCTTCTATCAGCGTGCCGAATTTATTGCAATTAGGGCATTTCCCAAGCCATTGCGGGCTAACGTAACCACATTCGTTACAAACGTATTTCGTTTTTTTAGTTGCCATATTTTTCCTTGTCGAGAACAAATAAAGTTTTTAAATTATTATATAAAATCCGAGTAATTTTTATTTAAAAATTTTTTGCTGTTATTGTAAAATATTTTGCCAAAGTCGTTTAGACTTAAAAAATGAATTTTTTAAAGTGAGTAAATTTTCAAATTAAGCACAAAGCTTAGTAATAAAAAGTTTAAAAAATCTGCCACGCTTTTGCGTGGCAAAAATAAATTAGTCAATTACTATGTATTCTTCTCTTTCTGCGCCGACCGAAACGTATTTAATTTTACATTTCGTTAGTTCTTCTATTTTTCTTAAATAGTTTATGCAGTTTTCGGGTAAATCGGATAATTTTCTAGCTTTACCGATATCTTCTTTCCACCCTTTAACTTTAATGTTTATAGGTTTGCATTCGTCTAAAATATCGGTAAAGGGAAATTCGTCCAACTGCTTGCCCTTGTAAGAATAAGCTACCGTAATTTCAAGTTCGTCGAATCCCGTTAAAACGTCAAGTTTGGTAACGGCAATTTCGTCCGCGCCTTGACAACGTATTCCGTAGCGAGAAGCAACCGCGTCGAACGCGCCGACTCTTCTCGGTCTACCCGTAGCCGCGCCGTATTCCGCGCCCGCTTTTCTTAGTTCTTCGGCTTGCTCGCCAAAGTATTCGCTGGTAAACGGCCCTTCTCCTACGCAGGTAGAGTAGGCTTTCATAATTCCGATAGATTTATCTATTTTAAGGTTTGGAACGCCCGCCCCGATAGGTGCGTACGCCGAAATAGTGTTAGAAGAAGTTGTGTAAGGATAAATTCCGAAATCTATATCTCTTAGTGCCCCGAGTTGAGCTTCGAACATAATTTTTTTGCCTTCTTCGTTGGCTTTATTTAGGTATAATCCCGTATCGCAAATAAAATCTACTAATCTTTTGCCATAGGTTTCAAGATAGTTTACCATATCCTTTAATTCAAGGGCTTTTTCTCCGTAAATATTAGTTATGGTAAGATTTTTCCATTCGAGAATATCTTTTAATCTTTCTTCCATAAGGGCAAGGTTTTTAAGTTCGCCCATACGCAAAGCTTTTTTCATATACTTATCGCCGTAAACGGGAGCGATGCCCCTTCTCGTCGATCCGTATTTTTTATCTTTTAAACGACCTTCTTCAAGACAGTCTTGCATAACGTTATACGGCATTACGATAACCGCTTTATCGCTTATTTTTAGATTTTCGGGTGTGATTTTTATTCCCGCTTTCGTTAAAGCGTCTATTTCTCCGCATAAATGTTTTATATCGATAACCATTCCGTTACCCATAACGTTTACGACGGTATCTCTTAAAATTCCCGACGGAAGAAGGTTTAAAATAAATTTACCTTTTTCGTTAATAACGGTATGTCCCGCATTGTTTCCGCCTTGGTATCTTACTACTACGTCGTAGTCGGAAGATAAAAGGTCTACCATTCTGCCTTTTCCTTCGTCGCCCCAGTTAATTCCGCAAATAGATGTAAGCATTTTTTCTCCGATGGGCTAGTCGGTTAGTTATTTAATCGACGTATAGCCCTGTTTATTGTATTTTTATATTATTTTACAAAAGTAGTTCCGACCATTCTTATTTCGGCGACAAATACGTTATCGTTGCCAAATACTTTTTTCATGTAGTCAGTATAATCTTTAACTTCCTTATCCGCAACGAACGCGATTATAGACCCCGCAAATCCTCCGCCGTGAACTCTTATTGCGCCGTCTTTGATAATTTGTCTGGAAAGTTCTATTCCCAAAACTACGGGTTGTTCTATGTCACCGGGAACACAACAGTTTTGAAGTAGGGTTAAAGAACTTCTGCCGGATTCGTTTACGCATTCTAAAAACTTTTTCGTATCGCCACTTTTTAAAGCTTTTTCCGCTTCGTCGACTCTCTTGTTTTCGTTAAAGAAGTGTAAAGCTCTTAAAATAGCTCTTCCGGGGAATCTTGCGTTGAGTTTATCCATTTTAGACATAAAGTCGTTATAGTCAACGTCTCTTAAAACTTTTTTGCCGAAAAATTCCGCAACTTCTTCCATTTCTATTCTAATGTCTGCGTAGTGTTTGGTTAAAGAAGCGTGATTTCCGCCCGTGTTTGTTATAACCAAAGTGTAGCCCTTTGGGGGGGTAAGCTTTGTGATAACGGGTTTTTCGGGTTCGTTAAAATCGAGTTTTGTAAGCGAACCGATAGAAATTCCGCTTTGGTCCAAAAGACCGCAGGGTTTTCCGAAATAAACGTTTTCGCTGTATTGAGAAATTACGGCTTTGGTAACTTCGTCCAAAGCTTCGTTTAGGTAAAGTTTGTTTATAATTTCGCAAACCATTACTTCGAACGCCGCGGAAGACGAAACGCCTGCGCCTTTGAATATGTTAGATTCCGTATGCGCTACGAATCCGCCGAATTTATAGCCCATTTCTTTTAATTTATGTACTATTCCTTTGGTCAACGCAAGCGAAGAACCGTATTCTTTTTTATTGAGTTCGGTATCGTTAATATCTACGGTTAAAGCGTTGTAGTCGGTAGAAGCGATAACGATTTTGTTGTCGTCGGTCTTTTTTACCGCGCAAACAATATCGCAAGAAATTGCCGCAACCATAACTTTTCCGTGATTGTGGTCGGTGTGGTTACCCAAAATTTCCGCTCTTCCCGAAGACGAGAAATAATATTCGGGTTCACAGCCTTCTTCTTTTACGAACGCGTCCCTTACGTCGTTAAATCTTTTTTCCTGACGAGCAATATCGCAATGCTCACCGTAAAGCGTTTTAAAATCCATAAAACATACCTCTATATATTTAATGAATAGGTTTATCGGTAAAATATCGCGTTAATTCAAACGCGTCTTAAACAAAACCTACAAAAAATATTATATCAAAAACGCTTGTTTTTGTAAAGATAAATATAAGAAAAATTAAAAAAGTAAAAATAGTTAAAAAACAGTTGAAAATTTGACGGAGCTATGATATAATCTTAAAGCTAATAAAATACGCACCCGTATTTACCGCATTCGTTGGCGAAAGCTTTTAGCGGAAAAACACACTTACGGGGAGGATTAAACGGAGGATTTTTATTATGGCAGTTACGAGTATGAAACAGCTTTTAGAAGCAGGCGTTCATTTCGGACATCCTACAAGCAAATGGTGTCCTAAAATGAGTAAGTACATTTACGGGGAAAGAAACGGTATTCATATTATTAACCTTCAACTTACCGTAGATTTAATAGAAGAAGCTTACAAATTCGTTGTAGAAGCTGTTAAAGAAGGCAAAGATATTTTATTCGTAGGAACTAAGAAACAAGCTCAGGAAGCTATCGCGCAAGAAGCTGAAAGATGCGGAATGTACTACGTAAATTCCAGATGGTTAGGCGGTACGCTTACAAACTTTAAGACCATTCGTTCGAGAGTTGACAGATTAAACAAACTAGACCAAATGGAGAAAATGGGAGAATTCGATTTACTTCCCAAAAAAGAAGTTTTAGACTTAAAAACCGAAAAGGAAAAATTGCTTACTAATCTCGGCGGAATCAGAGAAATGAGAAAGTTACCCGGAATTATGTTCGTGGTTGACCCCTCTAACGAAGCTATCGCGGTTAAAGAAGCAAAGAAACTTAATATTCCGATTATCGCTATTACCGATACGAATTGCGACCCCACCGATATCGACTACGTTATCAGCGGAAACGACGACGCAATTAGAGCGGTAAAACTTATAGCTTCCATCATTGCGGACGCAGTAATAGAAGCAAAAGAAGGCGCGGACGCAGTTCAACATCACGTTGACGAAGAAGAAACGGTAGAAGACCAAAACGCAGTAGAAGCAAGTATTCAAAGTGAAACTGCAAACGAACAAACGGCAGAAAAGGAGTAAAAAAATGGCAGAAATTTCGGCAAAGGACGTAATGGACTTGCGCGCAAGAACGGGCGCAGGCGTTATGGATTGTAAAAAAGCGTTAGTTGAAAACGACGGCGACGTCGATAAGGCAATAGATTATTTAAGAGAAAAAGGAATTGCGAAAGCCGCTAAAAAAGCAGGAAGAATCGCAAGCGAAGGTATGGTTGACAGCTATATCCACATGCAAGGAAGAATCGGAGTTTTAATCGAAGTAAACTGCGAATCGGACTTCGTTGCAAGGGGCGACCAGTTCAAAGCTTTGGTACACGATATCGCGTTGCATATTGCCGCAAGCAATCCCCAATACATCAAGGAAAGCGACGTTCCGCAAGAAGTTTTGGATAAAGAAAAAGAAATTTTAAGGGCTCAAGCTTTGGAAGAAGGCAAACCCGAAAAAATAGTTGACAGAATGGTAGAAGGAAGAATTAAATCTTTCTACGAAGAAAACTGTTTGCTTTGCCAAAAATTCGTTAAAGACCCCGATAAAACGGTTGGTCAGTTAATTACGGAAGCGGTAGCTACTATCGGCGAAAAAATCGACGTAAGAAGATTTACTCGTTACGAAATGGGCGAAGGCTTACAAAAGAAAGAAGAAAATCTTGCTGACGAAGTTGCTAAACAAGTAGAAGCAATGAAAAAATAATTTATTTTTTGCAAAAGAAAAGGCATATTATATCCAAATATAACTATGCCTTTTTTTTAATAAATTTTTACGGTTTCATTTAAAGGAGATATATGGGCGAAGCAAAGTACAAAAGAGTTATAATTAAAATCAGCGGAGAAGCCTTAGCCGGCAAAAACGGACACGGTTTTGACCACGACTATATAGATAAAGTAGTAAATCAGCTTATAGAAGCAAGAAAACTAGGCGTACAAATAGGAATTGTGGTCGGCGGGGGAAATTTTTGGCGCGGTAGACAAGGCGCGGAAATGGAAAGGTCGCAAGCTGATCATATAGGTATGCTAGCTACCGTTATGAACGCGTTAGCGCTTCAAGACGCAATAGAAAGAAAAGGCGTACCGACGAGAGTTCAAACTGCGTTGACAATCACCAGAGTTGCCGAACCCTACATTTTAAGAAGAGCGTTAGCTCACTTAGAAAAAAATAGAATCGTAATTTTTGCGTGCGGAACGGGAAACCCGTTTTTCTCTACGGATACGGCGGCGGCTTTAAGGGCGTGCGAAATAAAAGCGGACGTATTACTTCTTGCTAAAAACGTAGACGGTATTTACGATAGCGACCCCAAAACTAATCCGAACGCTAAAAAATATAAAGAAATTTCTTACATGGACTTTATAAAAAGCGGATTGAAAGCTATGGATACTACAGCCGTGACCATGTGTATGGAAACGAACATTCCGATTTTGGCTTTCGGCTTAGATGAAAAAAACGCAATAGTAAGGGCTGTTAAAGGCGAAAATTTAGGTACTTGGATAAGATAACTTTTGCGAAATTTAAACGTAATAAAATAAAAGATAAATCATTGAAAAAGGAGAAATAACAATGCCTGCTGATATGGAAAAAATTGAAACTACGTTACTTGAAAGTGAAGAAAAAATTGAAAAGACGCTAAACGTTTTAAAGGAAGAATATATACAGCTTAGGGTAGGTAGAGCAAATCCGCACGTTTTAGATAAAGTATTAGTCGACTATTACGGAGCGATGACGCCGATAGAGCAAACTTCTAACATATCCGTACAAGACGGAAAGTGTTTGGTAATATCGCCTTGGGACAAGTCTTTACTTAAAAACGTTGAAAAAGCAATAATAATAGCAAATATCGGTTTAACCCCTTCTAACAACGGGGACGTAATAAGACTCGTATTTCCGGATTTAACTCAGGAAAGAAGAAAAGAAATAGTTAAACAAGTTAAAAAGACTGCGGAAGACGCGAAAGTTGCCATAAGAAATATAAGAAGGGAAACTTTGGAAGCGTTTAAGAAAATGAAAACCGCAAAAGAAATTACGGAAGACGAGTATTCTTCTTACGAAAAAGACGTTGAAAAAAGCATTTCTTCCGCAATAGAAACGATAGATAAATTAGAAACCGAAAAAGAAAAGGACGTAATGACGGTATGACGTTGCCACGCCACATAGCGTTTATTATGGACGGTAACGGCAGGTGGGCGACTTTAAGAAAAAAACCGAGAACTTTCGGACATTCAAAGGGCTCGCAAGTTATACGCCGTATCGTCGAGAAGTGTTTTAATAGCGGAATAGAAGTCGTGTCTTTATACGCGTTTTCAACGGAGAACTGGTCCAGACCGAAAGAAGAAGTAGACAAAATATTTTCTTTGCTTAAAAAATTTATAGACAAGTATACTAATACGCTTATAAAAAACAAGGCAAGGCTTTTAGTTTCGGGGGATGTGAACGCTTTACCCGCAGATTTAAAAAATTCGATAGAAAAAGTAGAAGAGCTAACGGGTAAGTTTTCCGACCACGTTTTAAATATTGCAATCAATTACGGCGCAAGGGCAGAAATAGTCAGGGCCGTACAAAAACTTTTAAAGGAGAACGTAACGACCGTTACGGAACAAAGTTTTTCCGAATATCTATATACGGCGGGCTTGCCCGACGTAGATATGATTGTAAGGACTAGCGGAGAAAAGAGAATAAGTAATTTTCTTTTGTATCAAAGCGCTTACGCGGAATTATATTTTACCGACGTATTGTGGCCCGATTTTAACGTGGCTGAACTAGAAAAAGCGTTGGAATGGTTTAACGGAAGAAAAAGGCGTTACGGAAACGTAAAATGATAAAAAGAACTTTAACGGGCGCGTGCATAGTAGCCATAACCGTCGGGTTTTTCTTTTTAAGAAAAATAGACGTAAGGTATTTTGACATTTTAATTTTGGCATTAGCTATAATCGGAACGATAGAAATGGTAAGAGTCGTAGACAAACTTACGGTTACGCAAAAAATACTTACTTGCTTACTTCCCATTTTGTTTTTCGAATGTTGGATATTTTTATCTTGGAAAGTATCTTTGTATATCGCGGTAGGGTTTTTCTTGGTAAGCCTTGCGCTTTTGGTAATAGATCATAAGCACACTACGCTATCATCTGTTGCGTACTCGTTTTTGTGCGCAATTTATCCTTCTTGCTTTTTAATACCGTGTTTGCTTGCAAACTCGTTGCAATCTAATTCTTTAATTGCTTTAATACTTATTTTCCTAATTTCGCCCTGCGCGGACACTATGGCTTACGTTGTGGGAATAACTTTTAAAGGTAAAAAAATGTGTCCCACGATAAGTCCTAAAAAGACGATTAGCGGTGGTATAGGCGGACTTATCGGCGGAATTTTAGGAAGTTTGATTTTGTATTTTATAGTTAAAGGTAATTTCGTTTTCGGATATTCTTTCCCGCAATGGTTGTTTTTTGCGCTTGTAGGATTGTTCGGAGCGGTGCTAACCGAATTCGGCGATTTAGTCGAAAGCGTTATAAAAAGACAACTCGGTATTAAAGATATGGGAAATCTACTTCCGGGACACGGCGGAATAATGGACAGAATAGACGGACTTTTGTTTGCTTCTCCATTTGTATTTTTCGTTTTCTCTTTGATATAAGAATAAAAACTTAAAATAGTTAATATACTTTACTCAACGGGAAATCGTTGAGTAATTTTTTTAGTAAATTAAATTACGCTAAATAAATTTAATATAAAGGTATGTTTTTTTGTGCCGTTTAGGAAATAGAGGTGCGTATCTATGCGTCGTTTAGGAGATTTTATGAAAAAAATTGCATTACTCGGTTGTACGGGATCGATAGGAAGTCAAGTAATTTCCGTTGTTGAACGTTATCCCGAAAAATTTAAAATAGTGTCGTTAAGCGCAAACGACAATTCGAAAAAGCTAGAAGAACTAATAAATAAATTCAAGCCTAAAACAGCTGTTTTGACTAACGCGGAAAAACTGTCCGAAATAAAGGAAGTTCCAAAGGAAACTACGCTTTATTACGGTCAAAACGCTTTACTGCACGCCGTATCTGAAGAAGCCGACGTAATTTTCGTAGCGGTAAGCGGATACGCGGGGTATAAAGTAGTAAAGCACGCTTTAACGCTAAATAAAACGGTCGCCCTTGCAAACAAAGAAAGTTTGGTTGCGGGCGGAGAGATTATTTCCAAAATAAAAACGGGAAAAATAATTCCCGTAGACAGCGAACATTCGGCAATTTGGCAATGTTTGGATTTTAACAAAGAAAGGGAGTTTAAAAAGCTCATAATAACCGCGAGCGGCGGGGCGTTTAGAACTTTAAGCAAGGCTGAAATAGCTACGCTTCCCGCCGAAAAAGCTTTAAATCATCCGACGTGGAAAATGGGTAAAAAAATCACTATCGACTGCGCGACTATGATGAATAAAGGTTTTGAAGTAATAGAAGCCAAATGGCTTTTTAATTGTCCGCTTGAAAAAATTCAAGTGGTCGTACATCCGCAAAGCGTAGTTCACTCTATGGTGTCGTTTTCGGACGGGGTAACTATGGCGCAAACTTCTTATCCGTCTATGGAAATTCCCATTCAACTTGCATTGACTTATCCCGAAAGGTTGCCGACTTCCGTTGAAGACTTCGATTTTTACGGCAAAAGCTTAACGTTTGAAAAAGTCAATTTTGAAAAATTTCCTTGCTTTAACTTAGCCTTAAACGCTCAAAAACAAGGCGGAAACGCGCCGTGCGCGTTAAACGGCGCAAACGAAAGGGCGGTAAGCAAGTATTTAAACGGGGAAATAGGATTTTACGGCATTTCAGACAGTATAGAATACGTTTTGTCTAAAATATCCAAAACCGACGACTTGTCCGATTACGTTTTGGATAAAACCGATAAAGACGCAAGAAACTTAGTAGACGAGTATTTTCGTAACAAATAAAAGGATAATTTAAGTAATGAAATTTTGGGCGATAGTAATAGCTATTTTAATTTTGCTCGTAATGATAACCGTACACGAGTTCGGACATTATTTGGCGGGCAAAATTTTTAAATTTAAAATAAACGAGTTTTCAATCGGAATGGGTCCCGCGCTGATTAAAAAGAAAAAAAAGAACGGAGAAATTTTTTCCGTTAGGCTTTTACCGCTAGGCGGTTATTGTGCGTTCGAAGGGGAAGACGAAGATAAAAAAGAAGTAGAAAACGCATTTAATTCCAAAAAGCCTTGGCAAAGAATAATAGTTTTAGTTTCAGGCGCGTTTATGAATTTTTTACTTGCGTTACTCGTTATAATAATTATGTTTTCCTGTTACGGGGAAACTTCTTATTCCGCTTACGAAGTTAAGCCCGACAGCGCTTACACTTACGTTTTAGCCGACGACGACGTTATTTTAGAGTTAAACGGTAAAAGAATAATGCTCACTACGGATTTCGTTAAAAGCTTAAACGGAAAGAAAAAAGGCGACGTGGTAAAGGCAAAAGTTTTAAGGTCGGGCAAGAAACGAACGATAAAAGTAGAAATGAGAGAAAACGTAAACTGCAAGGACGTTACGGACGTATCTACCGTTTGCAAGGCGTTGGGCA
Source organism: Christensenella sp. UBA4675 (assembly GCA_002405165.1). Lineage (GTDB taxonomy): Bacteria > Bacillota > Clostridia > Christensenellales > Borkfalkiaceae > UBA4675. Next base: position 52,513 of record DHLF01000012.1, on the reverse strand, counting down.
TTGCTACTATTGCTAAAATTTCCACGAAAGACGGCGTTTACGACGTGGCGGGTAGCGGATTTAGGGACGGCGATTTGCTTTTAAAATTAAAAGATTTCGACGGCGATTATAGTCAAGAAAAATACGACTTATCACAAAGACTTTACGGTAAAAACGAACTTATAGGGGCACTAAGAGAGAAAAACGGAAAAATATCCGTATACGTTTCAAACGAAAAGCGTTCATCTAAGGACAGCGTAAACCCGAGCGATAAAGTTAAGCGATACGAATTAAATTTAGACGTTTCTTCTTTGTGGGCAAGTAAACCTAACGAAGAAATTACCGACCAAGAAATTTTATCTGCGTTAAAAATAGATTCGGTAGACGCTTATTTTAGGGTAACGACCGTAAATTATAAAGGAAACTTTTTCACCGTTCTCGGAGATAGTTTCCTGTATTCGGGGAAAATAGGCGGAGTAATTTTTACTACGCTAGGTCAATTATTAACGGGAAAGCTGGGTATTAAATCGGTGGGCGGTCCCGTTACTACGGTCGTAACTACTTCTAAAATCGTTACAATGGGCTTAGAGTATATTTTGCAAATAGTGGCGTTTATCGGCGTAAACTTAGCCGTTTTCAACCTTTTGCCTATACCTGCGCTAGACGGTTCGAGAGTAATATTTACTTTAATAGAATGGATTTTCAAAAAACCCGTTCCTAAAAAAATAGAAGGAATAATTCATACGGTAGGGCTATTATTGCTACTCGGATTTTCCGTTTTGGTAGACGTCTTGCAATTTTTGTAATTCTAAAAGAAACGTAAATCTTTATAACGAGTAACTAAAATTTATTTTTCGGAATAGAATAATTTTAGGAGAGATACTAATGAAAGACTTATGTTTAATTATAACGGGCGCGTTAGTAGGAACGTTTTTGTGTCGTTGTTGCAGTAAACCGGACGCATTTCCGCCTATTCCGCCATATAAACCTTGTCCTTGTCAAAAGCCGTGTGAAAAGCCTTGCCCTTGCAAAAAGAAAGAGGGTTGCAGAATGATTCCTTTTGACAGATAAAAATACTTAAAAACTAAAAATTTTAAAGCGTGAGATATTTTTCTTACGCTTTTTTATATATAAATATATAATAGAATTTTAATAAAAATCGTTGTAAAAAATCGGCGATTATGATATAATGAAAAAAAATTTATTATGGAGAAAAACAAATGGCTTTATTTCGCACAAATATTGAATGGAACAACATGTCCAAAGATGAAATGGTTTATAAGTTTCCACTTAAAAACAGCGGTAGGGAAATAAACAGAAACAGTACCTTAACCGTAAGGGAATCGCAAGTTGCCGTATTCGTTCATAAAGGGGAAATAGCTGATATATTTACTCCGGGAATTTATAAATTAGATACGGAAATCGTGCCGATTCTTTCTAAATTAAGCGCGTGGAAATACGCTTTCCAAACGCCTATTACGTTAGACGTGTACTTTGTAAACACCGTACAATTTACCAACTGTCAATGGGGAACTAAAAATCCGTTTATTATGAGAGACCCCGAATTCGGAACTATAAGAGTTAGGGGATTTGGTTCTTATGCGTTTAGGGTAGACCCTGACAACGTAGATAAATTCTTAAAAGAACTATTCGGTACGTCTTCTACTTTCAGAACGGCGGATATTAAAGAATTTTTAAAATCTTTACTTATTTCGTATATTAGCGACGCTATCGGCGAAAGCAAAATCAGCGTTGTAGATTTAGCGGGCAATACCGTTGAGTTTAACACGATAGTAAGGTCGAAAGTTCAAGAAAAGTTTAAAGAATTAGGTTTAATTTTAACTAACTTAGTAATAGAAAATATGTCCGTTCCGGACGAAGTCGAAAAGGCTTTGGACGAAAGAAGCAAATACGGAATTTTGGGCGGTTCTACCGACGTTATGATGAAAGTTGCCGCTGCCGAAGCTATGAAAGAAGCGGCTAAAAACCCCGGCAATCCCATGATGGGCGCAGGCGTCGGAATTGGCGCGGGCGTTGGAATAGGTTCTATGATGGCGGAAGCTATGAAAGGAATGAACAATAATTCTAATTCTTCGCAAGCTCCCGCAGATAATCTAATCGCATGTCCTTCTTGCGGAGCAAAAATTTCGGCTAATGCGAAATTCTGTCCCGAATGCGGTAAGGCGTTAGGTTCAAAATTCTGTCCCGAATGTGGAGCAAAAATTTCGGGCAACGCTAAATTCTGTCCCGAATGCGGTAAAAAACTATAATATAAAACACACAAAAGTTTATTATATTACAGGACAAAATAGATTTCGGGTAAAAGGTTACAATGCGGGTAATTATCATTTTGGCTTTACAACGTTTGGCGGGGTAGGTTGTGAAGTAGCAAGTGTATATAACTTACTTAAATAGTTTAGAAATGTTAAATATCGAAACGGATAATTTATTTAACGGAAATTACAAAAAGATTGTTTTACGCAAAAAAGCTTACGTTAAAGGCGAATATAGTTTTAGTCCGTATATAAAAAATAAAAGTAATTAAAATTTTGTTTTAATACGAGTTTTAAATAATAAAAAAAAGATAAAAATATAAAAAAGAAAACAGTTTACGACTGTTTTAAGATAAAGGAGAGATATTATGAAAATTACAGCTGATACTTTAATTGCAGACGTTTTACAAATTAACGAAAACGCAGGACAAATTTTAACCGACTTCGGAATGCACTGTTTAGGTTGCGCGATTGCTCATCAAGAAACGGTAGGCGAAGCGGCAATCGTTCACGGAATTGATTTAGACAAGCTTTTAGAAGCGTTGAATAAATAATTTAAAAGAAAAAACAATAAAGGGAAGAATTATGTCAGAAGCTAGTCAAGAAAAAGAACGCAAAGACTTTGTGAAATGTCCTACTTGCGGAGCAAATTTAGAATTCGACCCCGAATCGCAAACCTTAAAATGTAGTTATTGCGGAACGGAAGTAGATTTTGAAAAGAATAAGCAAGTAGAAGAAATAAATATAGAAAAAGCGTTCGCGACGGCTGAAAAAGGGGATAAAACGACTTCTATATACCGTTGTCAAAACTGTGGCGCGGAAGTAGTAGTCAACGCGGACGAAGTGGCGACGGAATGTCCGTTTTGCGGAACTCCTTACGTTGCCAAAACCGAAAATTTAAACGGAATTAAACCGAACGCCGTTTATCCTTTTTTAATAGAAAAAGAAAAAGCGTTAGAAATCGCCAAAAAAAATATAAGAAAAAGGTTTTTTGCGCCTACAAAATTCAAGAAAAATATTGACGCAAAGGATATAAAGGGCTTATATTATCCTTGCTTTACGTTTGATAGCGATACGCAATCGACTTATTCGGGGAGAATAGGTAAAAGAAAGTCTAGAACCGTACGCGATAAAAACGGTACGAGAACTGAAACTTATATCGAATGGAGAAGAGTTAGCGGTTCTATTTCGCACTTTTTCGACGATATAACCATTACGACTTCGGCAAGGCTACCGCAAAAAGTGCTAAATAAAATTATGCCATTTAACCCTGACAGCATTTGCGTTTACGAAAAACGATTTTTAGCGGGATTTTTTGCTAATCACTACGAAAAAGATATAAAAACCGCGTGGGGGGAAGCAAAAACCGATATGGACGGAAAAATCCGCTCCTTAATTTTAGAAAGATACGATTGCACGGTTGTAGATTATCTAAACGTTTCCACTTTACATAACGACGTAACTTACAAATACGTTTTATTGCCCGTATGGCAATTATCGTTTAAATATCGTAAAAAAGTTTACGGAATGGTAATGAACGGCAATACGGGGAAAATTTACGGCAAAATGCCCGTTTCGCCTTGGAAAGTTTTCTTTACGGGACTTATTACGGCGGGCGTTATTACGGGAATTTATTTCTTGCTTAAATGGCTGGGAGTTGTTTAAAATAAAATCTATAGAAAATGGAGGATTAAATGAAAAAGACAAGCAAATTACTCACGTTAGTTTTAGCGTTCGTTATGATATTTGCATGCTCGTCTTGTAAAAAAGTTATAGACGGTTGTAAAATCACGGAAGCCGTTATGACTATCGAATTTTACGATAACGAAGGGAAAGTCGCTTCTACTAATAAAGTAACGTTAAATCTTTACGAAAACAACGCGCCTAAAACCGTTGCTCACGTAAAAAAGCTTATAGACAAAAAGTATTACGACGGAACCGCCGTAAGTATAGTAGGAAACGAAGTAACCAAAGGGTTTGCTCAAATAGGCAATTACTATTATAATAACGGCGTTTGGACTGAAAAAGAATACACTTACGGTACTATTGCCGACGAAAGCGGAAGGGTAATAGACAATCAAAAACTTACGGCGTCTTCGGGAGCTATCGTTTTAAGACACGATTTTGCGCAAGTAGACAGCGGAGTCGACAGACACGACACGGGCAAAGGCACGTTAATGTTTATGCTTTCGGGTTTAGTAGACGTATCGGAAAGCGATTTTACCGTTATAGGTAAAATTTTAACCGACGACGGAGAAACTACCACGAGTTCCGTATCTAATAAAGACGAAACCGATAGAAGCAAACTGTCTAGTTTTGCAATAATCAATTCCGTAATAGATTTTAGAGAAGAAGAAAAAACGGACGAAAACAATCCTGCTATTACTAACAAAACCACGGTTTGGTACACCGAATATAGCGAAATTTTAGGTAAAGACGACCAAAATAGAGCTTATAAATATTTAAAGAAATTTATTACGGTTGACGACAGCGGAAATACTACGACCGAGTTTTACAAAGGGTTAACGCAAGACGATATATCCGTAAAACTCACTAGCGACGAATTTAGTGAAATAACGGATTTATTTTCTACTTCTTCTGGCGGTGGATTTAAAGACGAGTTTTACGATTTTATGTTATTACCTTATAGAAATATCGTAATAAAGAGCATAAGAATAAAAAAATAGACTTTATTCAATAATAAACTTTTAAATTAAAAAGTTATATTCCCCGACGAAATTTCGTCGGGGAATAAGTTTTATAAATATTTACAAAAAACCCTAAAACAAATTGAAAAAATAAAAAAGACTAAAAGCTTTTAAATTAACGGAATAGCCCGACGCATTTAAATGCGTCGGGCTAAATTGTTAAATAAAGTTAAAAGGCGAATAATGCCGTTTGCTAAACGCTTTATAATATCAAAAAACGAATTTTTTATGCCGAAACTTATTTAATCTATGCGATTATTCGTTGGGGCAATCCGTAAATTTATCTTTGGTAAGCCTTATAAATCGTCCGCGTCTTGAACGGGTTTTTCGTCTTGATTTTGCTCGTAATTACCGGTGTAAGAACCTAGCGTATCGAACTTAGAAATCATTCTTTTAGCTTTCATTACTTGCTTTTAGCTTTACTCGAACAAGAAGAAGTTTTAGTGTTTTTACAACTTTTACAGTCTTTAACAGCTTTTTTATTTCTCATTTGCGTTTTCGGGCAATTCCAACTTAACGAAACCTTGGTTTGCCGAACAAAGCGGGCAAATATGCCAAGCTTCTTTTGAATACTCACTGTAACCGCACTGCGTACAAACGTATAGTTTTTCCTGACGGCTTTTGTAAAGAGTTCCGTTTTTAAAATTGTCGTAAAGATTTTCAAACTTTTTCCTATGTGTCTTTTCTACGGAAATAATCTGTTCAAAAGATTTAGCAATCTCGGTAAATCCTTCTTCCTGCGCAGTTTTTAAAAAAGCGGGATAAACGTCTTCGCTTTCTTTTTTCTCGATTAAAATCGAACTGAAAAGACGTTGTTCCAGCGTTCCGCCAAAAAAAGGAAAATCTCCGCTAAAAGCTATAACGTCGTCGCCGTTTTCAACGATATAATCAAAAAACACTTTTGCGTGTTTTGTTTCGTTTTGGGCGATTAGACTAAGTTCGTTATACAAATCGGTATAACCCTGCATTTTGCTCATTTCCGCCATAAATCTGTATTTCATACCTGTCATACATTCGCCGGCGTAACTTTTTGCCAGATTTTCGTAGGTTTTCGTTTTTTTGAAATCCATTCCCTTTTCCTCCTTCGATATTATTTTGAGCAAGACAAAAACTAATATACTTTTATTTTGGAGTTAAATTATGGTAAATAGTTTAAAATAAGTTGAAAATATAATTTAGGTTTGATATAATATGTTTATATAGTTGTAAGAAGGTGTAAAAATGAAAATTACGGTTATAGGTCCCGGCAGATGGGGTTCTTGTATAACTTGGTATTTAGACAAAATCGGTCAAGACGTTACTTTATACGGAATGAAAGACGATATAGGTATGCAAAATTTTATTGCTAGTAGAAAAAACAGTTATTTAGAGCTTCCTTTATCGGTTAAACTTTCAACCGATATAAACGTTGTAAAAGACGCGGAAATTATAGTTACTTCTATCCCGACGCAAGCCCTTCAAGGTTTGATGGACGAGTTAAAAGCGTTAGACTTAAAAAACAAAATCTTTATTTACTGTATGAAGGGAATAGAGATGGAAACGGGTAGAAGGATAAGCGAAATAGCAAAAGCCAACTTAGACCCAAGCAATAAAATATGCGTATGGGTAGGACCGGGACACGTTCAAGAATTTTATAGGGGCGTTCCCAACTGTATGGTAATAGACAGCGACGACGAAAAAACCAAAAGATTTTTAGTCGATAATTTTTCTAGCGAGCTTATAAGATTCTATTACGGTGAAGATTTAATAGGTACGGAAGTAGGCGCGGCAAGCAAAAACGTTATAGGAATAGCCGCGGGAATGTTAGACGGATTAGGAGTATCTTCTTTAAAGGGTGCGTTAATGTCTAGGGGAACGATAGAAATTTCCCGTTTAATAGACGCTATGGGCGGAAATAAAATGTCTGCGTTCGGATTATGCCATTTAGGAGATTACGAAGCTACGGTATTTAGCGAATTTTCTCACAACAGAAGATTTGGGGAAATGTTCGTTAAAGGCGAAAAGTTCGATAAACTTGCGGAAGGTTGTTATACGGTAAAGGCAATGTTAGTACTCGGTAAAAAGTACGGGGTAGAACTTCCTATATGCGAAGCCGTAAACGACGTTATATATAATAAGAAAGACGCGAAACACGTTTTAGACGGATTATTTAAACGTACTTTAAAAAGAGAATTCTTTTAAATATATAATTAAGGATAAATATATATAATACAAATAGTAATTCAACACAAATCCAATGTAAGCCCACCGCTTTTCCTAAACGGAAAAGCGGTCTTTTTAAAAATAAGAATAAAAGTAAAAATGATAAAAAATTTAAATAATCGTTCCTTTAATAATATTATTTAACGGTGAAGTATTTTGCCGTGTTTAAAAATTTAAGACGTTTCATGCAAAAAGTTTTTATAATACCCCGACAGCCGAAACTTCGGCTGTCGGGGTATTAGTCTATATCAAAATTCTGAATAGCAAATATCAAATTTAAAAAATCAGAAAAAACTTACGTTTCAAGTTAAATTTTAAATACTTTTGATATTGTTGTAGTAAAAAAAATTTTGCGAAGAATATAATTTTTAAAAATTTTTAAAGCGTAATTGCGAAAAATAGTAAAGTAAATTAAAAAAGATAATAAAAGTAAATGAATTTTTGTAAAAAAGTTTGCAATAAAACAAAAACTTAAATTGTTATTATATTGAAAAGCGATTAGTTTAATAATAAAGTTTTGATAAATTTTTTCTAATTAACCTAAAACAGTTAGTTCTACGGTTAAACGATTTATCGTTTATTAAATTTTTTTAATTTTAGTTAGTTTTAAAATAAAAACGTTTTAAAACAAAGGTAGACGTTATATGAAAAAAATATTTATTTTTTTGGTATGTTTAATCTTTACTTTAACTTGCATATCGTGTTCTCAAGAAGTTGACGATACGTCTAGCAATAACCAAAGTTCGATTTCGGTTTCTTCGACCAACAGACCCGCTACGCCGTCTAGTAAATCTAGCTTGTCTAAAACGAATTCTAGTTCTTCTTCGGCGCAAACGAGTAAAAATTCTTTAACGGACACCAGTTCGCAAAGCAGTAGTAGCCAAACGAGTAGTAGTTCTTCGGGAAGTTCTACCTTGCCTAGCAAAGAAGACGACTTTATAACGACTACGGTAGTTAACGGTTACGTTAAAGAAAATAACGTTTACACGATTAGTTTAGCCGGCGATTATATTTTGCAAGGGACTTTAACGGAAGGTCAAATAATAGTAAATGCGGGGGACGATGACAAAGTAAACCTTATTTTAAACGGGGTAACAATGTCAAACTCTACCGATTCGGTAATAAAAGCGTTAAACGCGGATAGGCTGAGCATAAAAGCCGTTAAGGGAACGACAAACGAAATAACTGATAACCGTAGCGTAAAAACCGCTGAAGACGAACTCGTCGGGGAAGGGGCGATAAACGCTAAATGCGATTTAACTTTAACCGATTACGGCGACGGCGAACAAGCGATTTTAATAGTTACGGGCAATTACAATAACGGCGTACACTGTACGAAAGATTTAACGATTAAAAAATTAAATTTAACGTCGAAAGCCGTCAATAATGCGATTAAAGGCAATAATTCCATTACGATTAGTTCGGGAACGGTGAAAGCTATTTCCACAAGCGGGGACGGATTAAAGACCAAAGACAGCAACGTTACGAGTAAAGGTAATCAAAAGGGAACTGTTACCATAGAAGGCGGAAGCGTAAGCATTTACGCGTCTTGCGACGGTATAGATTCGGCTTATAACGTAGACGTATTAGGCGGTGAATTAAATATTTACACTAATAAATATTCTCAATATACGGAAGGCGTGATAAGCGATACGACCACCGTAAACTATATAAAAGTAAAGTCATCTTATTACAGTACTTCTTATCGTTATGCGTTTTATTTTTACAATAGCGATTCCGATTATGCTTGGGTAGATGCAAGTTACTACACATCGGCAACCGATAGGGGTAGACCGGGTAGTAGTTCTTCTACTTATTACTATTATAAGTTAGAAAGGCCGTCTTCTTACGGTTATTTCGTTTTGTATAGATTTACCGCTTCTCAAACGGAAAATTCTACTACGACTTATAACGCGAAAACTTCATCGGCAAGCGTAAATACTTCTATGGATATGTTTTCTATAACGTCTGTTTCGTCGTCTTTAATTACCGGCGACTGGGCAACTTATACCGCGCCTTCGCAAGGCGGACCGGGTCAGGGCGGTCCGGGGCAAGGCGGTCCCGGCGGAATGGAAGAAGGCAACACCGACAAGTTGGATTATTCAACTAAGGGAATAAAGGCAAGTAACGAAATAAATATCGTTGCGGGAACGGTTTATATAAACTCTTTCGACGATAGTTTGCACGCAAATTCGGACGTATTGTTAGACAACGGCTTTTACGGAACGGGCAACGTAAATATTTCGGGCGGAATGGTAACGCTTCTTTCCAACGACGACGGAGCGCACGCTGACGGCGTACTTACTGCTTCTGGCGGAACTATTAGGGTAGAACGCTGTTACGAAGGGTTAGAAGGATTGCAAGTGCTGTGTTCGGGGGCAAATATTTACATCGTATCTTCGGACGACGGAATAAACTCTACTTCCACCACTAGTGAAGGCGGTATAATAATTTCCGACGGAACGCTTTACGTTTACGCAGGCGGGGACGGAATTGACTCTAATTCGACCGTTTCTTATAAAGGAATAATAATTTCTGGCGGAAAATCTATAATAATTTCAAACGGACCTTCCGAGTCGTCGATAGATACCGAAAGGGGTTACACATATACGGGCGGAACCGTTTTAGGAATAGGCAGAAGCGGTGGAATGAGTAATGAATCGCTTGATTGTTCCAACTTCTCGCAAGTGGGGGTTAGCGCGAATTTAAGTACGCAACAAAATTCGTACGTTATAGTAACGGTCGCCTCTCAAATCGTAACGGCGGTTAAAATGCCCGCAACTATTAGTTCGTTATCGCTTTTTTTGGGTTCTTCTTCGGCAAACATTACTACTTCTTCTCAAATAAGCGTAGAAACTAATTCGGACGGATATTATTTCGCGTAAAAAGGTAAAAATATGAAAAAAATAATTGTCTTTTTATTAGTTTGTGTAATTTCGATTTTCGGTCTTTTAGGCTGTAAAAATGGTAATAAAGGCGGTAAAAAAAGTAGTAAAAGCAGTCAAACGACTAGCGAGTCCGCTTCTCACGGGGAAATTCCGTCAAACGCGGTAACTATAACTACGGAAGAAGATTTAAACGCAATTCGTAACGATTTAACGGCAACTTATTATTTAGCAAGCGATATTACGCTTACTTCCGCTTTTGCTACGATAGGCGACTACGATAATCCTTTTAGCGGAACTTTTAACGGCAACGGATATACGATTTCTAATATGAATATAACTTCTTCGGTTTTAAGCGTAGACGGCAGTTCGCTAGGATATTTTGCGGGAATGTTCGCTTGTATTACGGGTACGGTGAAAAACGTAACTTTTAAAAATTTCACCGTAACGATTGACGCTTCTTCTATTGCAAGTACCGATTATTTACAAATAATAAAAAACGCCGGTTCTACCGAAACGCCTATAACGGATTTAGACGTACATGCAGGAATAGTTGCCAACAACAAAGGCTTTATAGATAGCGTAAACGCTAGCGTAAATATATCCGTAAAGCCCGAAAATTCTATTGCAAGAGTAAGGGCAGGGGCTATTGCGGGGAAAAATTCGCATAAAATAGCAAATTGCGTAGCAAGCGGTAGCGTTACTTCGGAAACGACGGACGGATATGGCAGAGTCGGCGGAATTGCAGGGTATGCTAATACTTCCAACAAAATATATTCTTGTACAAGTAGCGTAGATATTTCGGCAAAAACCACAAACGGCGGTAAAATAAACTCGGGCGGAATAGTAGGGAATATGGAATGCGGAGAAATTTCTTATTGCCACTCGTTCGGTCAAATAACGACTAATAACTTGCAAAAGAAAAAATCCGCGATAGGCGGACTGATAGGGCTAATCGACAATACTGACGCTTACGTTTTAAATTCCACGACAAACGCATACGAAAAAAGCGAAAAGCTAATTAAAAATAAAACGATGAACGTAACCGTAAGAAACAATTATTCTTCGGGGACGGTAAGCGAAAATACTTCGGTTAAAAAGGGTGGCGCAGGCGGACTTATAGGCGAGATAAGCGTTTTTGCAACCGACGACACGCTAATTTATATTGCAGATAATTCTACCGTTTCCAAAACCGAAGGCACTTTAAACTTAAAAGGCGGATTTTTAGGTTCTTACGAAGTTTTTGACGGAGTAAATACTACCGCCGTAACTAATTTATCCGATTTAGGAAAAAAATTTGTATTTTCTTCTAATAGATGTTTGTATCAAGACGCGCTTGCAACTCAAACGGACGATATTTCTGTTCCCGAAAGAGCATAAATTTTAATTTTGTTTCACTTGAAAATAAACGATAGTTAATATATAATTAGATAAGTTTATCAAGGAAAGTATGAAACAAAGTAAAAACAAACAGGCGGAAAACTTAATAATTTCAATTTCCAAAGGAGATACTAAAGCGTTAGGAACTCTTTACGAACTAATCAAAACGGACGTGTACGCGTATAGTTTGTCAAAACTAAGAAATAAAGCGGACGCGGAAGACGTAACGGAAGACACATTCGTAAAAATCTATAAATACAGTTCTTATTACAATTCTTGCGGAAAACCGCTCGCTTGGGTTTTTACCATAGCAAGCAATTTAATTAAACGACATTACGAAGTTTCTTCTAGAAGCGTAGGACTGGAAGTCGTTGAAAACAAAAGCGGAACAAGCTTTGAAGACGCCGTTTGCAATAACGCTTTTTTACAGCAAGTTTTATCGCTTTTAACGCAAGAAGAAAGCGAAATTATATCCTTAAGGTTAGTTTCGGGATTAAAGCATAGGGAAATAGCAAAACTTATAAATAAACCGCTTTCCTACGTTTTATCCAAATATAATAGAGCGGTAAAAAAATTAAAAAAGGAGGTAGATTTGTGAAAAAACTAAAAAATAAACTTATTTCAGCATTTTCCCAAGAAACGCCTTCTTTGTCTGAAAAAATACAAAAAAGGTGCGAAAACGAGCATATAGAGCCGTTTATTCAAAAAGAAAAGAAAGAAAAATTTTATAAGAAAGCAGTTTTTAAAAGAAGTTTGTTAGCTCTTTCTATGGCGTTTATATTCGTTATAGGATTAACGCTCGGAAACGTTATAAATTTTAATAAAACGGCAAAAGTTTCGGCTTCCGAAATGTATATAGACGTAAATCCTAGCATAAAGCTCGAAATAAGCAATTACGAAACGGTAAAATCTTATTCCGCCTTAAACGACGACGCAAATAAAATTTTAAGCGAGTTAGACCTTAAAAACGTGAAGGTCACCACCGCTTTATACGCAATAATAGGAGCTATGTCGTCAAAGGGATATTTAACCGAGCAAAGCGATACCAATTCTATATTGATAAGCGTAAGCGGAAGCGAAAAAGGGCAAAGCGAGTTTTTAAACAAAGTAGTAGACAACGTAAACGGATTGTTTTCCGACAATAATAAATGTTCTATAATAGCTCAACGCATAACACTTAGCGAAGACGTTAAAAAAAGAGCGGAAGAAAATGATATTTCGGTCGGTAAAATGGCGTTTATAGATAAAATTATAGGCGCGGACGAAGCGTTTAAGGATAGGCAAAACGATTTTGCTAAAAAAAGTATAAAAGAACTTTCCGTGATGTATAATAATTTTGATAAAGTTAAAGACGACGGCGACGTTATAAGGGGTAACGACGTTTTAGAAAAAGAAGGCGAAGTTTTTAATAAAGTTTTACAAAAACTCGGAGTGGATAAAAATGCCATTCATGGCGAAGAATTGTCTATAATTTACGATAACGGCGTAAAGATTTATAAAATTTCTTTTGAAACGCAAAACGGAGAAAGAAAATTTTATCGTTACAACACTGAAACGGAAAAAGTTACGGAAGATTTTCCGTCTTATCCGCCCGACAAGCCAAATCCGTCCGAACCACCTCAAAATCAAGACGAAAGAAGATAGGTTTTATTTAAGTTTAATCGAAAAAATCAAATCTAAAAAAGTTTTTTGAACGATAAATTTATAAAACTAAGACGAAAAGAGATAAAATTTTATTAATTTTAAAAGTTAAATAAAATCGACTTAAAGAAGCAGAAAAAAACTGCTTCTTTTTTTTGTTAAATCGTTTGACAATAATTTTATTAAGTTTTATAATGTTCGTATCCTAACAATTTTAATAAAAAAGAAAGCCGAATTTTTGACTTGCGGGGGAAAATGGAAGAGTTTCATTTAATGGGAGAATTTAAAAAAATATCTAATCTTGTAAAGCGAAAGGTAGATTGTTCCGACGTTATTAAAAATTTAAGCGAGCTTACGGGTACGCAAGGGCATATAATAGGTTTCGTCGGCAAAAAAAACGCTTGCGGACAAGAAGTATATCAAAAGGATATAGAAAACGAAATGTCTTTAAGAAGGAGTTCCGTAACAGGGCTACTATCCGCAATGGAAGAGAAAGGATTTATACAAAGGCAAAGCGTTAAAAGCGATAAAAGGATAAATAAAATAGTTTTAACAGATAAGGCGAAAGAGTTTAATAAATCGGTTATAGCGTACTTCGACGATTTAGATAAAGAAGTAAAAAGTATATTTAACGAAAAAGAGTACGAAAATTTAAAAGAATATTTAAAGAGAATAGAGATATATCTTAAAAAGGAGAATGTATGATAAAAAGACTACTAAAATGTTTGCGTTCATACAAAAAAGAATCAATCCTTACTGTTATTTGTATGGTAGTGGAAGCTTGTATGGAAGTAACTATTCCTTTAATAATATTTAAGTTCGGTAAATGCGTAAAACCGTCCGGTGGTGGCAACCCGAACGTAAAGGGAATGATAACGTGGGGATGCGTAATGGTAGGGTGTGCTATCGTGTCGCTTTTAGGGGGAATGCTTGGCGGAAAATTTTGCGCTACCGCATCCGCAGGATTTGCAAAAAATTTAAGAGAAGACGCTTTTTCAAAGGTTCAAGAGTTTTCCTTTGCTAATATCGACAAGTTTTCTACTTCGTCTTTGGTTACAAGGTTAACGACCGATATAACCAACGTTCAAATGGCGTTTATGATGTTAATCAGAACTGTTATAAGAAGTCCTCTTATGTTTATATTTTCAATAGTAATGAGTTTTTCTATAAATACTAAATTGCCCGTTATATTTTTTGTAACAGCACCTATACTTATTTTTACTTTAATAATAATATTTAAAAAGGCAACGCCGATATTTAAAAGCGTTTTTAAAAGATACGACGATTTAAACGAATCCATTCAAGAAGACGTTAAGGGAATGAGGGTCGTTAAAGCTTACGTTAGGGAAGATTACGAAACTCAAAAATTTACAAAGGTGTCGGACGAGCTTTGCGGTGACTTTACCAAAGCCGAAAAAATACTTGCGTTTAATAACCCCGTAATGCAATTTTGTTTGCAAGGGGCGTTACTTGCGATAGCGGTATTCGGCGCACACATAATTTTATGGGGTAGAAGCGATTTAACCGTTTTCGGACTTCAAAGTTTATTGACTTATTCCTTACAAATTTTAATGGCTCTTATGATGTTTTCTATGGTATTTGTAATGATAAGTATCAGCGTAGAAAGCGCATATAGAATAGTAGAGGTTTTAGATGAAAAAAGTACTTTATCTAACCCTAAAAATCCCGTTGAAGAAGTTAAAAACGGTGACGTCGTATTTAAAAACGTATATTTTAAATATGCTAAAAATGCCGAAGAATACGCTTTAAAAGATATAAACTTAAATATTAAGTCTGGGCAAACTGTCGGGATTATAGGCGGTACGGGTTCGGGTAAAACAACGCTAGTTAATTTAATATCGCGTTTGTACGACGTTACGGAAGGCGAAGTTTTAGTTGGCGACGTAAACGTTAAAGATTACGATATGGAAGTTTTAAGAAATTCGGTTGCGGTGGTATTGCAAAAAAATACTTTGTTTTCGGGAACGATTAAAGAAAATCTTCGCTGGGGAAATAAAGACGCCACGGACGAAGAGTTAAAAAAAGCTTGCGTTTTAGCCCAAGCCGACGAGTTCATTCAAGCGTTCCCCAAAGGGTACGATACGTTTATCGAACAAGGCGGAGCAAACGTTTCGGGCGGACAAAAACAAAGGCTTTGTATTGCAAGGGCGTTACTCAAAAATCCTAAAGTTTTAATTTTAGACGATTCTACTTCTGCCGTCGATACGGCTACAGACGCAAAGTTAAGGGACGCGTTTAAAAACTTTATTCCCGAAACAACTAAAATAATAATAGCTCAAAGAATTGCTTCCGTTATGGACAGCGATATGATAATAGTTTTGGACAACGGGAAAATAGACGATATAGGCACTCACGAAGAACTTATTAAACGTAACGAAATTTATATAGAAGTTTATAATTCGCAAAACAGAATAGGGGGTAAAAATTCATGAAAACCGTTAGAAAACCTAATTACAATCCCCAACAACCTAGAAAAAAAGGAGTGTTTAAAAGACTTATAGGCACGCTTTTTAAAGAGTATAAAGGTCTTGTTATCATTATGGGTGTAGCCTTATTTTTAAGCGCTATCGCAAGTTCTGTTTCGGGACTTTTTTTGGAAAAAATTTACTCCGCAATAGATTCGGTCGGAAAAGGAGTAAGTAAAGTAGACGCCTGGAAAAAAATTCTTAAAATCGGAGGGGTGCTATTAAGTATTTTTTTAATAGGTTGGATAGGAGCATTACTACAAGGTTTATCCGGAGCGGTTTTAACTCAAAAATATTTAAGAGATACAAGAGTTAAACTTTTTGCTAAAATGCAAAGGCTCCCTATAAAATATTTCGACACGCATACCCATGGCGATATTATGAGTACTTACACTAACGATACGGACGCTTTAAGACAATTCGTTTCTCAAAGTTTTCCGCAGTTGTGTTCTACGTGTATTATTTTAATATCTTTAACTCTTGTAATGCTATATTTAAGCGTTTTGCTTTGGGCGGTAGTAGTAATCGGGGTGTTATTTATACTGTTCGTAACCAAAATAATAGGTAGTAAAAGTGCAAAATATTTTATTGCTCAACAAAAGTCATTGGGTAAAATGGAAGGTTACGTAGAAGAAATGATGCACGGGCAAAAGGTTATAAAAGTATTTTGTCACGAACAAGAAACGCTTTCCGATTTTAAAACTATAAACGAAGATTTATACCACGTTTCCGATAAGGCTAACGCTTTTTCTAATATGTTAATGCCTATTATTCATAATATAGGTAACATAATGTACGTTTTAATAGCGTTTTTAGGTTGCGGAATATTTATAGCAAGTTCGGGCAAAGGTATAAATATTTCCTTTAAATCTTTGTTTTCCGGTAGTGGTTTTATGGGCGCGTTGACAATTCCTATCGTCGTATCTTTCCTAGGTATGGCAAGACAATTCGCTAACCAAATGGGACAAATTTCCAACCAAATAAACTCGGTGGTAATGGCGCTTGCGGGCGCGGGCAGAGTTTACGATTTACTAGACCAACCCGAAGAAGAAGACCACGGCTACGTTACTTTGGTAAACGCAACCGTAGGCGAAAACGGAGAAATTACCGAAAGCAAGGAAAGAACGGGAATTTGGGCGTGGAAACATCCGCACAAAGCGGAAGGTACCATAACTTACACTCTTTTAAAGGGCGATATAGTTATGGACGACGTAAATTTCGGCTATACTCCCGAAAAAATTGTTTTACACAATATTACGCTGTACGCAAAACCCGGTCAAAAGGTTGCGTTTGTCGGAGCTACGGGCGCAGGAAAGACTACTATAACTAACCTTTTAAATCGTTTTTACGATATTGCGGACGGAAAAATAAGATATGACGGTATAAATATCAATAAAATTAAGAAAGACGATTTAAGAAAGTCGTTAGGAATGGTTTTACAGGATACCAACTTGTTTACGGGAACGGTTATGGATAATATTCGTTACGGAAAACTAGACGCCACGGATGAAGAGTGTATAGAAGCGGCGAAACTTGCTTCTGCGCACGATTTTATTACAAGACTTCCGCAAGGATACGATACAATGCTTACCGGCGACGGAGCAAATCTTTCTCAAGGTCAAAGGCAACTTATTTCTATCGCGAGAGCTGCGGTAGCTAACGCTCCCGTTATGATTATGGACGAAGCTACTTCTTCTATCGATACAAGAACCGAAGCTTTGGTACAAAAGGGAACGGATAGTTTAATGAAAGGAAGAACCGTTTTCGTAATTGCGCACAGGCTTTCTACCGTACAAAATTCGGACGTAATAATGGTGCTTGAACACGGTAGAATTATCGAAAGGGGTACGCACGACCAACTTATCGCGTTAAAGGGTAAATACTACGCGTTATATACGGGCGCATTTGAACTAGAATAAGCTTTAAATGATTTATAGGCGGACTTTATGAAAAAAATTGTCGTTATATCTGATACTCATAACAATATAAGGGCGTTAGAAAAAATCTATCCCGTATTAAAGGAAAGCGATATGGTTATCCACTGCGGAGACGGAGCGGGAGATTTAAAATATTTCCCCGATATTAAAGAAGTTCATTTCGTACGGGGTAACTGCGACGGATTAAACGGCGACGAATTATTGTTAAACGTAGAAGATAGAAAAATTTTAATAGTTCACGGACACAATTTCGGCGTAAAAAGCACTTTATCAAGGCTTGCGGAATATGCAAAACAAAAGGGCGCGGACACCGTTTTTTACGGACATAACCATAGAGCGGAATTTAACGAAATAGACGGGATAACGCTTATAAACCCCGGAAATTTAAGTAAGTATTCGGTAAATCATAGTTATTGTTACGTTGTGATAAACGGCAAAAAATTAGTGTATTCTTTCGTTCCCGTAGTTTAAAATTTATAGGCAAATAATATAAAACCGGTAGAAAAGTAGGACTTTCTAACGGTTTTAACTTTTGATGGATTATACTATTAAGCGAACGGTAAAAAATTTAAGCAGTCGGGAAAACAGCTGAAAACGTTTACATTTTTAAGTATGTTTAAGCCGATTTGTTAAAAACTTTTACACATAAAACGGTCATATCGTCTTTTGGATTGCCGTCTAAAAAGGTCGCTCGGTTTAAAATGTTATCGGCAAGAGTTTGCGGATTTAAAGTAGTTTGGCTCTTTAAAAATTCTAATAAATCGGTAGAAGAGCCGAAAGCGTCGCTAACGCCGTCGCTAATTAAAATTACGGTGTCGCCGTTTTTTAGTTTTGCGTTTCCCGAAACGGCTTTATAATTATCGACTATTCCCAGCGGAAGAGAAGAAGCTTCTACTATTTTTATATTATCTTTTTCCAAAATATATCCGTATGGCGCGCCTATTTTAATAAATTTAGCTTGACCGTCGAATAAGTCTATTACCGCCAAATCGAGAGCGGAGAAAGTTTCGGGGCAAGATACGGTCAAAATTTTATTTAATACGTTTATTGCAAAGTTTTGGTCAAGTCCCGTTTTCATAAGACTTTCCAGTAGCGACATGGTAAGCGAAGATACGGAGTTTGCTATTTCACCGCTTCCCATTCCGTCGTTTACGGCTACCATAAATCTACCTTCGTCTATTTTGGTTAGAGAATGAGTGTCCCCGCAAACGTTATTTCCGCTTTTACACGTTTGAGAAATTCCGAAAATCGCGTCGAACGACGGGGCGGGGGTAAAAGTTACGGCTAAATACGTTTGGGATAAATTTATCACCAAAGAAGGGCAAACTTTTTTATTTAAGGCTTCGCTTAAAATTTTAGTTATCTTTTTACCGTCGTAATCGGATTTTTCTATAACCAAATCTACTTGAAAATTAAAGCCGTTTTTGTAATACATTATTTCCGAAAATAAAATTCCGTTTTTGTGGAGTTTTTGGCTTAAAAATTTTTCCGTTTCGGCTGAAAACGATAACTGCGAGCTGTAACTAATCGCAAGTTCTTTTAAAACGCTTGAAACGGAACTTGCTTGTAAGCCCAGTAATTCTCTTTCGTCGTTAAACGCCTTCGAAATTTTTAATTTATCTTTATAAGCGGTTATTCCGCTGTTAAAAGCGTATAAAACATTGTTTGAAAAACTGCAATTTCCCGTAAAAAAAGTGGGCAAGTCCACGAGAGTTAGTTTTCCTTTAGCTATACCTATTCCCGATAATTTTGCAAATAATTCGGGAGAAGGAAACCCTTTTACGTCGCAAGTCGCTTTTAAAGGGCAAGTTTTACAAACGCTATTATATACGTCCGACGAAATTCTGTCTTTAATATCTTCTTCGTTTAACGATAGCTTTTTTAAATTTCCCATTGCGTGGAAAGATTCGTTAAAAACCCCCGAAACTTCAAAAAGTCTGTCGGATAAAATAAGTCTTGCTCTATTTATTGCTTGGCGTGGCAATTTTTTTTCTTTAAACTTAAAAAAGTTTTCCTTTAAAAGAGTAATTTGTTTTTTAGGAATAAACGCGAATGCAAACGCGCAAACAATAAAGGCTACCAACGAAAAATAGGAGTAAGAAGCGTATAACGGGGTAAAAAAGAATAAACATAGTTCCAATGCGAGCGTAAGGAGCGCAGAAAGAATTCTAGAGTATTTTACGCTAGTTAAAGCTAAAAGCGAATATAGCGCGTAAACGCCTAGCGGATTTAAACTCTTTAACGCAAAGCAACAGGGAAGCGATAAAACGCACGCTACAAGCGTACCCGTGCCGTCGTTAAATAGGTATGCGGTAAATAAAATTATAAATACGCAAACGGCTTTCCAAATTTCGTAGCCACAAAAATTTATAAAACCTAAACCGAACGTAAAAATAAATACGGCGGTGGAAAAAAGTTCGTCTAAATCCGCTTTGTATTTAAATCCGTTGATAAACAAAAGTCTTACGGCAACTATGCAAATAAAGGAAAAAACTATTATAATCGCCGTATAGACGGCTTTTTCTATCGAAACGGAATTTATTATAAGGTAGGGAACTAAACAAGCAAGTAAATATAAAACTAATTCTGCGTTAGGTTTTTTTCCTGCTTTTTTATAGAAAAAAGATATAAAAATTATAATAGAACTCATACAAGCGTCTATTAAAACGTTGGTAAAGTTAAAATAAAAAACCGAGCTTAAATTGTATAAAATATACAGCGGAATTATAGCGAAATTGTTATAGGCAAGGGCAACGAGCAGGCTGAATTTTAACGGGAAAAATTTACCTTTTAAACAATTAGTAAGGCAAATAAAAAATATAAAAATTAAAAGATATGTAAAAACTGTTTTTGCTCGAACTCTTATTTTCATAAAAAAGGTATTTCTCCTTATATTACGTGATAAGAAAAATAATATCATAATAAAGTTGTATTATTTTGTAAAAAACAGTAATAATAAAGCGATTTTTGTCAAAATGCGTAAAACTTTCTAAATCGTCAAGGTTTAAAATTTTATAAATATCTCGCCGTCTAAATTTCGACGGCGAGATATTTATCGAGGGATTTAAATAATTTTTAACAGTTGTAATAAGTCCGTAATAACGTAATCGGCTTGCGTCGGTTTTATACCTTGTGGAGAAAACAAACAGCTTTTTATTCCCGCGTTTTTCGCGCCTTGAATATCCGCCGATTCGCTATCTCCCACGAGTAACGTTTTTTCTTTATCGAAATTATCTATGTGATTAAAGCAGTATTCGAAATACCTTGCGTCGGGTTTGGCGTAGCCTGTTTCTTCGCTGATAAAAACGCCCGAAAAATATTTTCTTAGTCCCGACAAATTTAAACGGCTGTTTTGTACGGTTGCCGTTCCGTTTGTTACGACGTAAACGCGTTTACCTAGTTTTTTTAGTTTAACTAATAGTTTTTTCGCGTGTTTTATGCGTTGAGTGGATTTAGATAAATTATTTTCGTAAACTACGCTGAAAGCTACGGGGTCTATATTTAAAGAATATTTTTCGAACAAAATTTTAAAGCGTTTTACTATTAAATCTTTTTTTTCAATCAGCCCTTTTTCGTGTTCTAGCCATAAAGAATTGTTTATTTCGGCGTAATCTTTGCAAATTTTATTATTCGCCTTTACTTTAAAGCTTTTTAACGAATCCGTTACGGCTTTTTTTTCGCCTTTATCGAAATCTAAAAGCGTCCTATCGTTGTCGAGAAGTAAAATATCGTAACTCATAAGGCAATATTAGCATAATTAAAAAAACTTTGCAAGAAATTTAAGTTAGTTTTTATCGGGACTCGAAACGCTTGCGTTAACTGAAAATTTTATTCTTTCTAAATAATTTTGCGATAAATTTTTATATTTTACGGGGTGTTTTTCGTAAAGACTTTCCCTAATGAAAAATATATCGCTTTTTGCGTCTTTCATTTTATCGAACAGTGAAATAATCGAATTTTTTAATTGCAGGCTTGCGTTATCGGTTAGTTCTTTCGGTAAAATTTTAGGGGTGGGTAGAAGAATAATTTTTCCGTTTTCCTTTATTTCTACCAAAGTCGCTTTAAGTTCGAGATTCAAGGATAAATATATATTTTGATTGTCACAAGTAATTTTAACTTTTCGCTTGCTGTCGTTAATTCTAAGTAGCGCATCGGTGTTCTCGTAAGATACGGCGTAATAGCTTTCTTGCACGTCTTTGTATAAAAAATTGTAAGTTTGCGTTTGAGTTTTATTTAACTGTCCCGAAATTTTACCTTCGTTAAATAAAAGAGTTTCGTAACTTTTAAAAATTATGTCCTTTAAGCTTTCTTCGGGCGGTTTTTCGGTGGGTTCTACTTTTCCTATGTTGTCGTTATTGTCGATGTCTATAAGCGGTATCATTCCCGTTTTGGAAAAAGAAGTCATATTTTCGGCTAAGTCTTTTGCTCTTGTGTAAAATACGTTGCTTGCCTTGCCGGGGTTTTTTAGAAATATTTTTTCAAGTGAGTAAGCGGATAAAATATCCAGCGGAGAAGTGGCGGTTAAAACGTCTTTTGCGGACTGTTTGCTTGCGCAAAGAAGTACGGAATCGTAAATTTTTGTGCTATATAAAAGATAGTTTATCACTTCCGAAATTCTTTCGTCTAAGATAGCTTGATTTACTATTATAATCTTGCAAAAAGAAAGTTTAGGATACCAACCCGTATCGCTACCGATATTATCTATTGCCGAACCTATCGTTACGCCCGTTCCCGAAACTACGGCTTTTGCGTTTTCAGACGTGTCGCTTGCTTGCGGAAGAATAACTTGAGCGGTTATAACAAGTTCGCCGTTTTCTTCGTCGACACCTATAGCGGAAACGATAGCGGTTTTTTCTATTTGAATAAGTCCGCCGTTATTCGTTAAAAACAGCCCTAAAATAATTATAAAAATTAAAGCTACGCTTTTAAATCCAAATTTTTTCATTTTTTCTCCAAAACTCCGTTAGCTTTTTCGTTTGTCTTTTTTATCAATATAAATAAAAATAACGGTAAAAAATATACGAAAAACATAAAAAACGGTAAAACGAATTTATAAAAAACGTTGAACCAGTGAATAAACTGCGTTCCGAAAAAGTAGGTAAAAACAAAGCAAATAATCGCAATTACTCCCGCAATCGTAAAATTTGTTTTTTTATTTTCGCCAAAAACGTATTTAAGCATTTCCGTCGAAACGCTTAGCGGTAGCGTTAAAGCAAACAGTCTTACGAAATCTATCATAAAAACCGCAATTGTATCTACTCTTCCCACTCCGGATAAAATATCGCTGTAATGCGCCATTTGCGCCATAGCAAAAAGTTTTGTTTGCGCAATAGGTCCAAACGTTGCGTAAAAGATAACAAAAAACACGATAATCAACGTATAGGCGGATAAAAAAGATATTACCAAATAAAAAACAGGTTTTTTTTCGGTATTAGCTTTTCCTGTAAAAAACAGCAAATATATTCCTTCTCCGCCAAAGGTAAAGTTGAATAAACTTCCTTTTAATATGCCTTTTAAAGACGTTGGTTTTATAGGTAGAATAAAGTTTATTCTCATTTCTCCTACCGACAAAAAAATGATTAAAGCTATTCCTAAAACGGTAAAAATAACTAAAAAAAGCGATAGCCTTTCGTATGGTTTTAGTCCTTTAAAGCAAAAATAAAACACTATAAGAAAAAACGGAATAAATACGAATCCGAAAGCCGTTTCTTCATAATAAGTCGTTTCTATAAAATATTTTTCGCCCGAAACGAAAATTAAACTTCTGCCGATAAAGAGTAAACTATAAATGATAAAAAGTATTTTTGTGGCTGTTTTTCCTATCGTTTCTTCTAATAGTTGAGAAACGGGTTTTTGCATTTTATGCCTTAAATATGCCATATATAAAGCAAGACAAGTGTCTATAATAGTTGATATAATTCCCGAAATCCAAAGCGAACGCCCGCAGAATTCGGATAAAAAACACGGCAAAGACACCATTTTGGTTACGGGAATAATTGCGAAAAACAACAAGCATAAATGAAGCGTTGAATTATAGCGATAAGTTTTGTTTATTTTGTTCATTTAATCACCTTTTTTGTTAAACTCCGTTTAAAAACGGTTAGTTTTTTTCGTTTACTTTTATTCTCGTTTTGTTTTTGGGTTTTAGAGATAAGGGTCTGTCTTCCATTTTGTCTATTCTGTCCATAATAATTCCGTCTTTAATATCTTGCGCTAAAAACGGAGCGTAGGGGGATAAAAACGGAACGGTAAAACTCTCTAACGAAGCTAAATATATTAAAATAAAGCTAGAAGCCGTTATTATTCCGAATCCGCCAAACGTTCCCGCCACCACTAAAAGTCCGAATCTTAAAACCGCCAAAGAATCTACGAGTTCGGGAACACTGTAAAGACAAATTCCCGATAAAGCCATAATAAGTACCGTCGGACTAGAAACAATCCCCGCGTTTACCGCCGTTTCACCAAGAACTAACGCTCCTACGACGCTTAACGCCATTCCGACGTATTTTGGCATTCTTACGCTCGCTTGATTTAAAATTTCAAAAATCAAAAGGGTAAAAAACATTTCGTATCCGGGCGATAACGGAATGCCTTTTACGCTGTTTACTACCGTAATTAAAAATTTAAGCGGAATAAACTCTAAATGGTATAACTGAGAAGCTACGTATATGCAGGGTAGATATACCGCAACGATTAAAGCAATTATTCTTAACATTCTTTCCATATTAGCTTTAAAGTCGCTTTTAAAGTAGTCTTCCGAGTTTTGAAAATCTTCTATAAATAAATAAGGAACGGTTATGACGATAGGTGAGCCGTCCACTATTACGGCAATTCTTCCTTCCATCATTTTCGCACACAAAACGTCGGGCTTTTCGGTGCTTCCCGTTTGGTGAAAAAGCGAGTTTTTATTATCGCAAATAAGTTTTGCCACGTAAGAACTGTCGGGGATATTGTCTATATCTATTTTGTTAAGTCTTTTTTTAACTTCTTCGACTATTTCGTCGCTTGCGATATTTTCAAGGTAAGCTATCGCGACGTTGGTTTTACTTTGCCTGCCCAAAGTAAAATACTGTACCGTTAAATAGGGATTTTTTACCCTTCGCCTAATTAGGCTTAAATTAGTTTTTAAACTTTCGTTAAAACCTTCTCTCGGACCTTTTATAACGCAGGAAGTAGGAGGTTCGGCAACGGCGCGAACTTCGTATTTTCTAAGGTCTACAAGTATTGCTTTTTTGCAATTTTCTATAAATAAACAAACGTTTCCGTTTAAAATTTTTTCAACCGTTTCGTCAAAATCGTTGCTTAAAGCGACGTTTGCGTTTTTAATTGTTTGGCACACGATTTTTTCGTCTATTTTCCCTGCCAAAACGTTTAAGGGTTTTAAAACGAGTTCTCCTAAATTTTCTCTATCGATAATAGAGTCGACGTATATTAAAAAGCCTTTTACGTTCTCGCTTTGAAAGTCGAAAAATATTACGTCGTCCCCTTTAATTTTTTTTCTAAACTTATTTTTAATATTTTTTAGCGAATCTGACATAAAAGTAGTATTGCATTTAAAAATTTTTTTTATTCTGAAAATTTTTTTAAAAACTCTTGACAAAACAGAAAATAATAGATATATTTTTGCTTGAAAAACAAAAAGAAGAGGTAAAACTATGAACACCGATAAGTACACAAAAAACTCGATAAACGTCATAAACAACGCACAAAGTATATGTACTAATCAAGGTAATCCGGAAGTTACTTGCAGTCATTTGCTTTTAGCGCTTGTGAGTGATAAAGATAGTTTAATTTGTAAATTGTTAACTAAAATTAACGTTGACGTTCGTAAACTTGAATTTTTAACCAGAAGCGAAGTTGATAAGCTCCCCAAAGTGTCAGGCGGACAAACTTATTTGTCGCCGGACTTAAATAACGTTTTTAATTCTGCGGAGAAAAAAGCTACGGATATGAACGACGATTTCGTTTCCGTTGAACATTTATTTATAGCTTTATTCGAAAGCGGAGATAAAACCGTAAAAAACGTATTGCAAAGTTGTAATTTTAACATGAACGCTTTTATGAAGGCGTTAATGGAGGTTAGAGGAAACGTGAGAGTAACTACAGATAATCCCGAAGATACGTACGACGTACTTAATAAATACGGCGTAGATTTGGTAGAAAGAGCAAGGGCGCAAAAAATAGACCCTGTTATCGGCAGAGAAGAAGAGATAAGAAACGTAATACAAATTTTGTCTAGAAAAACCAAAAATAACCCCGTTTTGATAGGCGAAGCCGGCGTAGGTAAAACCGCCGTAGTAGAAGGTTTGGCGATAAGAATTTCCAAAGGGGACGTTCCTACGGGACTAAAAGACAGAAAATTGTTTTCTTTGGATATAGGGTCTTTAATAGCGGGCGCAAAATATCGCGGAGAGTTTGAAGAAAGGCTTAAAGCTGTTTTAGGCGAAGTAAAGAAAAGCGATGGCAAAATTATATTGTTTATCGACGAATTGCATTTAATAGTCGGCGCAGGTAAAACGGACGGCGCAATGGATGCGGGAAACTTGTTAAAACCTATGCTTGCTAGGGGCGAACTGCACTGTATAGGCGCGACCACGCTAGACGAATATAGACAATATATAGAAAAAGACCCCGCGTTAGAGCGTAGATTCCAACCCGTAATGGTAAATCAGCCGAGCGTAGAAGATACGATTTCTATATTAAGGGGATTAAAAGAAAGATACGAAGTTTATCACGGAGTAAAAATTCAAGATAGTGCTTTAATTGCCGCGGCAACGCTTTCGGATAGGTACATTACCGATAGGTTTTTACCTGATAAAGCGATTGACCTAGTGGACGAAGCTTGCGCTATGATTAAAACCGAAATGCAATCTATGCCGTCTGAAATGGACGATATTTCAAGAAAAATTTTGCAACTTGAAATAGAAGAACAAGCTTTGAAAAAAGAAGACGACAAACTAAGCATAGCTCACTTAGAAGAAATTAAAAAAGAGCTTGCGTCTTTAAGAGAAAAATATAACGGAATGAAAGCTTCTTGGCAAGCCGAAAAAGATTCCATTAAAAAGGTTCAAAGTTTAAGGGAAAAGCTAGAAGACGTAAATGCTCAAATAGAAAAAGCCAAACTAAATTACGATTTAAACAAGCTATCGGAATTAGAGTACGGCGTAAAACCAAAACTTATTTCCGAGCTTGAAGAAAGCGAAAAAATCGTCAAGAAGAATTCTGTGCTTTTACACGATAAGGTAACGGAAGAAGAAATTGCTAAAATCGTAGGGCGTTGGACGGGTATTCCCGTATCCAAACTTATGGAAAGCGAAAGAAGTAAGCTTTTAAATTTGGAAGACGTTTTACACGAAAGAGTAATCGGACAAGACGAAGCCGTTAAAAAGGTTGCGGAAGCAATACTTAGGTCAAGGGCGGGAATTGCCGACAAAAAGCGCCCTATAGGTTCGTTTTTATTCTTAGGACCTACGGGCGTAGGTAAAACCGAACTCGCAAAAACGCTTGCTCAGGCACTATTCGACGATGAAAAAAATATTATAAGAATAGATATGACCGAGTATATGGAAAAATTCAGTGTTTCTCGTTTGATAGGCGCTCCTCCGGGATACGTCGGCTATGAAGAAGGCGGACAACTTACAGAAGCAGTAAGAAGAAAACCGTATAGCGTAGTTTTATTTGACGAAATAGAAAAAGCTCACCCCGACGTATTTAATATTTTATTACAAATACTAGACGACGGAAGAATTACAGATTCGCTCGGAAATACTATAGATTTTAAAAATACCATAATAATTTTAACGTCTAATTTAGGTTCGTCCATAATTTTGGAAGGAATAGAAAACGGGGAAATTTCTAAAAAGGCAAGAGAGGAAGTAAGCGAACTTTTAAAAAGATCGTTCCGCCCCGAGTTTTTAAACAGACTAGACGAAATTATTATGTTTAAGCCATTAAGTAAGGAACAGACTTTTAAAATAGTAGATTTAATGTTCGACGAGTTAAGACAAACGCTTGCAGAAAAAGGGTTAGCGCTTTTTGTTAGTGAAAAAGCAAAAGAATATATTGTAGATAATGCTTACGATCCGGTTTATGGCGCAAGACCTTTAAAGAGATTTATTTCTCATACCGCACAAACGTTAATAGCTAAATACATTATAAAAAACGATCCTGCGGAGGGAGCTACGTTGAAGATAGATTTAGCGAACGGAGAGTTAACGGTTAAGGAATAAAATATTTTATATAAATATTTAAAATTTAGTTTAATAAAATTAGCCGAGCGGTTGATGTCAACCGCTCGGCTAATTTCTAGTTTAAATAAGTTTTTATTTAGAAATATCGTTCATCAAAATTTAATCTTTTTTTCTTGCCATAGCTATTAAAATTATAAATCTTAAAAGATATAACAAAGAAACCGTTAAACTTGCAAAATAAGTTAAAGCCGCCGCGTATAAAACGGAAGAAACCTGTTTTGCTTCGCCGTCCGTAACGAAGCCTTGTTCAAGTAACATTTTTTTAGCCCTGCGGGACGCGTTTATTTCAACGGGCAACGTAATTAAAGCAAATATACTTGCAAGCGAATATAAAACTATTCCTATAAAAATAAATATACTGCCTACAGTTGCAACTTTGGAAAAATATTCTAATACAACTCCTAAAATAGCAAACGGCAACGCTAGGCGAGAGCCGATATTTACTACGGGTACTAACGCTGAGCGAAATTTTATAAGCTTGTATCCTTCTTGATGTTGCATAACGTGTCCTACTTCGTGGGCGGCTACCGCTACGGAAGCAACCGAGTTTGAAGAGTACGTTGAATCCGAAAGCGACAAAACGTTGGTTTGCGGATTAAAATTGTCCGTTAAATTTCCCGAAATTCTCTGTACGCTTACGGGCGCGGAATTTTTTTCTATAAGCATTTTAGCAACGTCGGACGCCACTACGTTATTTTGCGTGGGTACTTTATTGTATTTGTTAAAAGTCGTGTTTACTCTTATCGACGCGTAAACGGAAAACAATATCCCCGGTATTAAAATTATAAAAGACGCGTAATATAAAATTTCAAAAACCATTTTCTCTCCTTTTGGAAGTTTTGTTTGGAAACTTGCTCAAATTTATATATCACATAAATATATTATAAGCATTTTATCATTACGGAGAAAAGTTGTCAATAAAAAATTGAAATTAACTAGACGGGTAAAAGTTGTCAATAAAATTTTAAATTTATCTAATCGTTTAAAATTAAATCGAAAATCTTGCCGTCCATCGTTTTAAACTTTATGAACTTTACTTCGCGTTCGTAAATTAAAGCGTATTCGTAATTGTCGGTAGGGCAAGGAAGAATAAAAGAGTAATTTCCCAAATATTTTTTTAATTTTTCTATTCCCTTAAAATCGTTTACTAAAAAATCGGATACGTCGTCGCCTATACGCAAGCACTCTAAAAACGCAAAAGTTTTTAATTCATGCGGAAGGGCGTTTGCCGATTTTCCCCTTTTAAAAATAACTTCGCCTTCTTGAAAAGGATAACAAAATTTTTCCGAAACTTCGTGGGCGAGTAACGTTGGCAAAAAACTTTTTAAAATTACTTGGTTATTTTCGAAAGTAACTTCGTCTGTTTTTTTTGTTAATTTATTTTCTAAATCTTCCGCGCCTATTATATAAAAATAACCGTTTTCCTTAAAAAATAGCCCTATATGTCGGTTTTCGGTAAAAATTACTTGCGGAACGCAAGCGTAAAACGGTAGAGATATTATTTTTGCGCTATAAGAATTTTCTAGTAGCATTTTTCCCGTACAATCGTTATAAACGTTTAAGACAAAATCGGGGAAGAGTTTTTCCGAATAAACTTTTTCGTAAGGGTAGGGGTATTTATGAAAAGATAAGGGAAAAATAAAATTTCCGTTTTCGTTTTCGAGTACCGCTACGCTTTTTGTTGAATTTCCTAAAATAAAGCTTAAAGGTAAAAAAGCGTCTTGTACAGAAAAAAATTCTATTAAAGAGCCTTTATTTATATTTATTTTAACGGGTTCGGTGTAAATTTTGCAAATAAACGTTCCGTTAATTTTTATGGCGCACTTTACGGGAGAAAATACAAAATAATTCATAACTACATTATATTCTCATTTTAAAAAATAAATTCTTTTAAAAAAAGGTATTTAACGGCGTAAAAGTGTCAATAATCATTTCATACCGAACAAAATAATGCAAAACCTTGTTATTAAAACGCGTTTTGTTTTAAGATTATACTTTTGCGTTATTATCGTTTTACGGAATAAAAATAGGAGTGAGAAAATGAAAGGGTTTTCCGAACAAGAAAAAAACGAATTGATAGAAATGGCAAAGTTAAGCAAAAAAACGGGTAGTTCCCTATCCAAAGTATTTTTGGAGTTTGCAAGAAAAAATAAACGCGCGGGTGGAAGCGTAAGAAATTATTATTATTTCCTTATAAAAAACGAACGCTTAGACGAAAAAGAACTTCAAAGCAAAACGGTAGAGCCTTTTACTAAGTGTGAAACGGTTGAAATTATCGAAAAAATTTTAACGGGAACGGCTAACGGAAAAAGCGTGAGAAGAGTTATAGACGAATTGTCTTTTGGAAACGCTAAAATGGCTTTAAGAATTCAAAACAAGTATCGCAACGTAATTTCTTGCGACAGACCGCTTGTTGAACTCGTTATGAAAGGACTAAAACAAAAGGGCGTAAGCTTTAAAAATCCGTACGAAAACAAAAAAGAAAAAAGTTCGTTTTTGTATAAAAGATTGCAAAGAGAAATAAACGGATTATTTGAAAAAATAGCTTTAAAAGAGAAAAAAATAAACGAAAAGTTAAGGCAAAGAATAGATGAGTTAGAAGGCGAGTTAAAGCCCGAAAAATCAAAAACCAAAGATTTTTTCCCCGATAAACAAAAGCCCGACGAAAACGGCGGTAATTCTTAATAAAAACTTTAATTTTTTCGTTGACAATTGTAATTTAATATACTATATTTAATATGAAATTGAAGTAATATTCATATTAAGGAGCTATTATGACGGAAAGTAAATTTAAAGTTGCGGATATGCGCTGTTCGGCATGCGTAAGTTCCGTAGAAAAAGCCGTAAAAAAAGTAAAAGGCGTAAAGGAATGTAAAGTTGCGCTTGCGGATAAATCCGTAATAGTGTATTACGAAAATTGTACTTTGGAGCAAATAAAGGAATCGGTAAGAAAAGCAGGTTATACTCCGTGCGAAGAAAAAAAAGAGAATAAACTATTGAAAATCGTTATATCGGCGAGTATTTTAGTCGTAATGATGTTTTTAATGTTCGGCGATATGTTCTCTTTTTTACCACATAAATTTAACATGATGGTTTCGCCCGTTATATCGTTTGTATTGTGCGTGGCGGTAATTATCATCAATATTTCTTATTATGCGGACGGTATAAAAAAGATAATTAAATTGCACCCGAATATGAGTTCTTTGGTTGCGGTAGGTTCGCTTGCGTCATTTATTTACGCTACGGTATCGGCTTGTATTGCTATGTTTTCTAAAAACGAAGCGCTTAAACACGAGTATATGAAAAATATGTTTTTCGACTCTTCCGCAATGATAGTCGTAATAGTTTCTATCGGAAAATATTTGGAAGAAAGGGCGATAGGAAAAACGAGGAACGCAATTGCGGGACTTCTTGCTCTAACCCCCGATAAAGCGGTTATTTTAACCGAAAACGGAGAAGAAAAGGAAGTAGAAGTATCGTCGCTAGATAAAGGACAAATTTTCGTTTTAAAAAGCGGGGATAAAATTTGCGCCGACGGAATAATCAAAAAAGGCGAAATTTTCGTTGACCAGTCGGCAATAACGGGAGAAAGCTTACCCGTAAAATTAGGCGTAGGAAAAATAATACGTGGCGGAACGATAGTTGTAAGCGGATATTGTCAAGCCGAAATTACCGCTCTCGGGGAAGATACGACGTTAGGAAAAATTATCAAGCTCGTATCGGAAGCGGGCGCGGATAAAGTTCCCATTGCGCATTTGGCGGATAAGGTTGCGGGAATTTTTGTACCCGTAGTATTTTTAATAGCTTTTATCACCTTTACTTTATGGGCGATATTCGGAAGCTTAGAACAGGGAATAAATTACGGAGTTGCGGTATTAGTCGTTTCGTGTCCTTGCGCACTAGGGCTTGCCACGCCACTGGCGGTTATGACTGCAACGGGCGTAGGGGCAAGTAAAAACGTTTTAATTAAAAACGGAGCTTCGCTTGAATATCTATCTAAAACTAAATACGCATTTTTCGATAAAACGGGAACGCTTACGGAAGGTAAATTTCAAGTAACCGATTATTATTACACGGAAGATATTTTATCCGAAATCGCATCGATAGAAAAAAACAGTTCCCACCCGATTGCGGGTGCAATATGCGATTACGCTCTCGCAAACGGTAAAACTTTAAAGGAAGTAGAAAACTTTGTAAGCGTTACTTCTTGCGGAGTTCAAGGCGTAATTGACGGAAAAGAATATAAAATAGGTAAATGCGACTACGTTGGCGTAACGAAAGGAGAATTTTACGATAGATATAAAAAGTCGTCCGGTAGCGGTGTTACAACGCTAATAGCAACGGTAAACGGTGAACCGAAAGCCGTAATAACCTTGTCCGATAAGATAAGGGAAGGCGTTAAAGACGTTATGCAAGAACTAGCCGATTACGGAATTAAAACGGTAATGCTCACGGGGGATAATTATTCTACCGCCGAAAGAGTTTCCAAATCTTGCGGAATAAGCGAATTTAAAGCCGAAATGATGCCCGAAGATAAAGCAAAAGTAGTAGAGCAAGCGACTAAAAATAACGTAACGACTTTCGTTGGGGACGGTATTAACGACGCCGTTGCCATGACAACCGCAACGGTAGGCGTGGCGGTAGGTTCGGGTACGGATATTGCAATAGATAGCGCCGACGTTATTATAACTTCGTCCGATTGTAAAGATTTGGTTCAGGCGGTAAAAATAAGTAAGGCGACCGTTAGAAATATTAAACAAAATTTATTCTGGGCGTTTTTCTATAACGTAATAGCTATACCCGTTGCGTGCGGATTGTTTAGTTGGGCGGGATTTACTTTCAGTCCGATGATTGCTTCCGTCTGTATGAGTTTGTCGAGTATTTGCGTAGTGCTTAACGCGTTAAGGCTTAAAAAGCTAAAATAGATTTTAAACTTTGTTAAAATTTAAAGAAAATTTATATTTTATGCTATATTTTAAAACGGTGAAAAAATTTGTTTAAATTTTTTCACCGTTGATTTTATTTTTAAAAAATTACGTTTGCCGTTAGTTTTAATTAAAAAGTTAAAATTTCGACTTTTTAAAAGGGGTAAAATCGCTTTTAAAAAAGATGAAAAAATTGTGGAAAAATATTCATAGAAATTGTGTATAAAACATATAATCTTGTCCTAAACTGTGGATAACTTTTTAAAAATCAGTTATAAAATCGTCGATTTTTGTCGTTTATAAAATTAAAAAAATACTCCGTTTTATGCAAAACTTGTTTGAACATAAAACGGAGTTGTTTGTTTAAAATTGTGTTTTTTAAATTATAAAACCACTACATATTGTTGTTTTAAGCTTTTTCTAGCATACAATACGCTTGACAAGCTATCGCTTCTTCTCTGCCTACAAGTCCCACGCCTTCAAGCGTCGTGCAAGTTATTCCCACTCTTTTTGCGTCTATGTGGATAACTTCCGCCAAGGTTGTGGATATCTTTTCGGTATATGTGGATAACTTTGGTTTTTCAGCCATAATTACAGCCGAAACGTTGCGGACTTTGTATCCTTTATTTTTAATGATTTCAAGCACTTTTTTAAGTAAAACGATACTGGATATTCCCTTGTAAGCGGGGTCTTTGTCGGGAAAGTGTTTGCCTATATCGCCTAGCGATAGGGCGGATAAAATCGCGTCCATAACGGCGTGCGTTAAAACGTCCGCGTCGCTGTGTCCGAGCAAGCCTTTGTCGTGCGGAATTTCAACTCCGCCTAATATAAGTTTTCTATCCGTAACCAAACGGTGCAAATCGAACCCCGTTCCCACTAAAACGTCGCTTGAAAAATCGCTTTTATAGGTTAGTTTTTTATTTGACGCGTCCCCTTCGCAAATATGGGCGGGGCGTAAAAATTCGCCGTAAACGGATGCGTCGTCGGTGTAAGTTTTATCGCTTTTCATAGCTTTTTCGTAGCAAGACAAAATTTCGTCTTTTAAAAACCCTTGCGGAGTTTGGACGTTGTAAAAACCTTGTCTTACGCTTTTATTTATCGTTTTTCCGTCTTGACTATACGCAAGCGTGTCCACGCAAGGACAGCACGCTATTCCGCTTGAAAACTCCTTTACGCTTTTTACGCAGTTTTCTATTGTTTGTTCTTGCAAAAAAGGTCTTGCTCCGTCGTGAATTAAAACGATATCGTTTTCGGCGATTTTTAAAGCGTTGTAAACGGATTCCGTTCTTGTTTTTCCGCCTAAAACGAATGTCGTTTTTTTGGTTGCGTTTTTTGTTAAAGTTTTAAATACGTCTAAATCTTCCTTACTGCAAGCAACTATTATTTCGTCTATTAAATTACTTTTTTCAAAAACCGAAAAAGTCTTTTCAAAAATCGTAATATTTCCTATTTTTTGTAATAATTTATTGTCTTTAAATTCTGCGCGAACGCCTTTTCCCGCGCAAGCTAATATAACGCTCGTTTTCATTGAATGATTTCGTATAAGCTACTTGCTTCCTCCTTTTTAACGTTTTCCTTTACGGAAAGGATTTTAAAGGAAATAGAGCCGTTTCCGAAAGTAAGTTTTACAACGTCGCCTTCCTTTACCTGATAACTCGGTTTTACGCTTTTTGAGTTTACTTCCACTTTTCCGCCGTTACACGCTTCGTTTGCGACGGCTCTTCTTTTTAAAATTCTCGAAATTTTTAAAAATTTATCTATTCGCACGTTTTTTTCTCCGTAAATTATATTTTTCCCCTAAATAATAATTATTTTTAAATAATTAGCTAAATTCGTTTGACTTTTGGACAAAACGGGATTATAATATCAAAATGCAAAATTATCCATAATGTCCTATTGCGCCGTTTTGAACGGGGTAAAAAATTCCAAAAATGCCATATAGCATTTGAAATTATGGGTATTATACAACATTTCCGAAAACAACGCAATACGTTTTCGCAAATTAAAAGGAGCAAAAAATTTAGATGAGAAGTTTGCAAACAGTAACATTCGGCAAAAGTAAGACCGAGAGAAAAACTTTTTCAAAAATCAAAGAAGTAACCGAAATTCCCTATCTTATCGAGATACAAAAAGACAGTTACGACAGTTTCATCGAAGAAGGTTTAAGCGAAGTATTCGAAGATTATTCGCCCATTACCGATTTCTCCGACCACTTCGAACTCAACTTTTTGGAGCACACTCTTTCGGGCGTACCGAAATACGACGAAAAGACGTGTAGAGAAAGGGACGCTACTTACGCAGTTTCGCTTTCGGTAAAAATTCAACTCGTCAATAAAATTACGGGAGATATTTTAACCAAAGACATTTACATGGGCGAATTGCCTAAAATGACTGAAAACGGTTCGTTTATCATAAACGGAGCGGAAAGAGTTATAGTATCTCAGCTCGTTCGTTCGCCGGGCGTATACAACACCAGCGCGAAGGACGTAAAAAGCGGAAAACTCCTTTTCAACGCGCAAATTATCCCGAATAGGGGCGCGTGGATTGAATACGAACAATCTTTTGGCGAAAACGGCAAAATTTTAAAGGCGTGCGTAGATAAAACTCGTAAAATTTACGCAACCATTTTGTTAAGAGCATTAGGATTCGGAACGGACGAACAATTAAAAGAATTATTTGCAAACGACCCGACCATTTGCAACACTTTGGAAAAAGACGGATGCAAGAGCGAAAAAGACGGATTATTCGACTTATACAAAATTTTACGTCCCGGTGAAATTCCGGATGAAGAAGCCGCTAAAAATCATATCAAAAACGTTTTATTCGACGTAAGAAGATACGATTTGGGAAAAGTAGGCAGATATAAATTCGACAAACGTATGAGAATGGGCGTAAGACTTGCGGGATTAAAGTCTTACGAAGACGTTATCGACGAAAACGGGGAAGTTTTATGCGTTAAAGGCGATATAATCACGGAAGAAATCGCCGAGAAAATTCAAAATGCAGGTATTAACAGAGTTTTCGTAGACGTAAACGGAGAAAAACACGTTATTATTGCGAATAACGCGGTTAGCTTTAACGCGATAACGGGATTAAAAGCTAAAACTTTCGGAATGTTGGAAACGATGCACTATCCTAATTATAAATTTATAAGGGAAGTTGCCGAATACGGAAAAGAAACGGGAATTGAAACTACCGCCGAAAAATATTGCGACAAAATCAACGATTTATATTACGTTAAAGAAACGGAAATCGTTGAAGGCGAAGAAAAAATCGAAGATAAAAAGAATTACGAAAAGAGAAAAGAACAAAGAAGACGTTTCGTTGAAGGCGCTGTTGAATTCTGCCGTTTAATCGACGAAAGATTCGACGGAAAACTTACTATCGAACAAAAGAAAGTAATTAAACCCGTAATAGAAAAATTAAACTATAAACACATAACCTTAGACGATATTATCGCAAGCGTTTCCGTAAACCTCGATTATAATTACGGAATCGGCGTAGTAGACAATATCGACCACTTGGCAAACAGAAGAGTAAGAAGTGTCGGAGAATTGTTGCAAAATCAATTCAGAATCGGTATGAGCAGGTTAGAAAGAGTTATAAGAGAAAGAATGTCCACTCAAAACACCACGAGTCAAGATATCACTCCCGAAAAACTAGTAAACGCTCGTCCCGTAAGCGCGGCGATTAAAGAATTTTTCGGTTCTTCTCAATTATCGCAATTTATGGACCAAACCAACCCCATCGCGGAACTTACTCACAAGAGAAAGTTGTCGGCGTTAGGACCTGGCGGATTAAACAGAGAAAGAGCTACTTTCGAAGTCAGGGACGTTCACTACACCCACTACGGAAGAATGTGTCCTATCGAAACGCCGGAAGGTCAAAACATAGGTCTTATCACTTCTTTGTCCACTTTTGCGAAAGTAAACGAATTCGGATTTATCGAATCGCCTTATAGAAGAGTAAATAAAACTACGGGCGTAGTAACGGACGTAGTAGACTATCTTGCCGCAGACGAAGAAGACAGATACGTTGTGGCTCAGGCAAACGAACCGCTTGACGAAAACAACAGATTCGTAAACGAACAAGTATCTTGCAGAAGACAGGAAGAAATTACCGAACTTCCCAGAAATCAAATCGATTACATGGACGTTTCGCCCAAGCAGTTGGTATCGGTAGCGACGGCTTTAATTCCGTTCCTTGAAAACGACGATACGCACAGAGCCTTGATGGGTTCTAACATGCAAAGACAGGCAGTTCCGCTACTTACTTGCGAAGCTCCTATCGTAGGTACGGGAATAGAAGGAACTATCGCGTACGATTCGGGCGTAATGGTAGTAGCTCAAAAGGGCGGTACTATTAAAGAAGTAAACGGAGATTCTATAGTAGTCGCGCAAAACGACGGTGTAGACAAAGAATACAAACTTAAAAAATTCGAACGTTCCAACCAAGGAACCTGTATAAACCAAAAGCCTATCGTAACTGCGGGCGACAAGGTGGAAGACGGCGAAATTATTGCCGACGGACCTTCTACGAAAGACGGCGAATTAGCGTTAGGTAAAAACATTTTGGTCGGTTTTATGACTTGGGAAGGTTATAACTACGAAGACGCTATTTTATTAAGCGAAAAGTTAGTTATGAACGACGTATTTACTTCTATCCATATAGAAGAATACGAAACCGAAGCGAGAGATATTGCAAAACTCGGCGCGGAAGAAATTACGAGAGATATTGCGGGAGCAAGTGCGGACCAGCTTAAAAACCTTGACGAAGACGGTATTATAAGAATCGGTAGCGAAGTTACCGGCGAAGACTACTTAGTAGGAAAAGTAACTCCTAAGGGAGAAGCCGAACTCACGCCCGAAGAAAAGATGTTAAGAGCAATTTTCGGAAGCAAAGCCCGCGACGTAAGGGATACTTCGTTAAAAGTTCCGCACGGAGAAGGCGGAGTCGTAGTAGACGTAAAAGTATTCACGAGAGAAAATAAAGACGAATTACCTCCGGGAGTAAGAAAATCCGTAAGAATTTATATAGCTCAAAAGAGAAAAATTTCCGTCGGAGATAAAATGGCGGGACGTCACGGAAACAAAGGCGTTATTTCAAGAATTTTACCCGAAAGCGATATGCCGTTTATGGCGGACGGTACTCCTATCCAAATAGTATTAAACCCGTTGGGCGTTCCTTCCCGTATGAATATCGGACAGGTTTTGGAAGTTCATTTAGGTTTAGTATGTAAACAACTCGGTTGGAAAATTGCAACCCCCGTATTCGACGGAGCAACCGAAAAAGATATTAAAGAATTATTAGAAGAAAACGGATTTGTAAATCCCGACGGCAAAGTTGACGGAAAAATTCAACTTTACGACGGAAGAACGGGCGAAGCTTTTGAAAACAGAGTAACGGTCGGACAAATGTATATGATTAAACTTCACCACTTGGTCGACGATAAAATTCACGCTCGTTCTATAGGACCTTACTCTTTGGTTACTCAACAACCTTTGGGCGGTAAAGCTCAATTCGGCGGACAAAGATTCGGAGAAATGGAAGTTTGGGCGTTGGAAGCTTACGGTGCGGCTCATATCTTACAAGAATTATTGACCGTTAAATCGGACGACGTTCAAGGAAGGGTTAAAACTTACGACTCTATCGTAAAAGGAAACGAAGTAAGCGAACCCGGTATTCCCGAAGCGTTTAAAGTACTTATCAAAGAATTACAATCGCTCGCCTTAGACATAAAAGTTCTTACCGAAACGGGAGAAGAATTATCGCTTGACGACTTGTACAATAACGACGATTACACTCCTAACGCTAATAAGAGTGCGGAAAGAAGACAAGAACAAGAAGTTGACTTTAAGGACGAACAAGAAGACGCCGACGAAAAAGATATCGACTTTGACAATCTCGACGGAATCGATATATTTAACGAAGAAACCGACTTTGCTCAAAGCGAAGATTTCAAGAGCGCCGACCTTAGCGACGACGATTTTGCCGATATCGACGATTTAGGTAACTTTGAATTCGACGACGAAGATAAAGACTAATAAAGGGGGAATTATATAATAATATGTTTGAATTACACAATTTTGAATCTATACAAATAGGAATAGCTTCCCCTGAAAAAATCAGAAGTTGGTCGCACGGAGAAGTAACTAAGCCCGAAACCATAAATTACAGAACGCAAAAACCCGAAAGAGACGGTCTTTTTTGCGAAAAGATTTTCGGACCTACGAGAGATTGGGAATGTCATTGCGGAAAATACAAAAAAGTACGTTATAAAGGAATGACTTGCGAAAAGTGCGGAGTAGATATCGTACAAAGCAAGGTAAGAAGAGAAAGAATGGGTACTATCGAATTAGCTGCCCCTGTTTCTCACTATTGGTATTTTAGGGGTAATCCTTCTAAAATAGGTCTAATGTTAGATATGAATTCTAAGCAATTAGAACAAATTATCTACTTAGTAAACTATATCGTACTCGACCCCGGCAATACCGATTTAGAATACAAAAAAATAATAACGATAACGGAATATCAACAAAAATTAGAAGAATTTAGAGATAAAAAGGACGAAAACGGCAATCCTATCCCTTGTACTTTAAGGGTAGGAATGGGCGCGGAAGCTATTAAAGAGCTTTTAATGTCCATAGATTTAGATAAAGAATGCGAAGAAATAAGAAAGACAATCGACTCCACGCCTGCAACGAGTGCGAAGAAAGAAAAGGCGGTTAAACGTCTTGAAATAGTCGAATCTTTCAAAAAGAGCGGAAATCGTCCCGAATGGATGGTTTTAGACGTACTTCCCGTAATTCCGCCCGAACTTCGTCCTATGGTTCCGTTAGACGGCGGAAGATACGCGACCAGCGACTTAAACGACTTGTACAGAAGGGTAATAAACAGAAACAACAGACTTAAAAAGTTGATGAGTTTAGGTTCGCCCGATATGATTATAAGAAACGAAAAGAGAATGCTCCAAGAAGCGGTAGACGCTTTAATCGACAACGGTAAACGCGGTAAAGCGGTTACGGGCGCAGGCAACAGAGAATTAAAATCTTTGTCGGCAATGCTCAGGGGAAAACAAGGTCGTTTCCGTCAAAACCTACTCGGAAAACGTGTCGACTACTCGGGACGTTCGGTTATCGTTGTAGGACCGGAATTAAAGTTATATCAATGCGGACTTCCTAAGGAAATGGCAATTGAATTATTCAAGCCTTTCGTTATGAAAAGACTCGTCGATATGAAAGAATGTCATACCGTAAAAGCGGCTCGCCACGCGGTTGAAAGATTAAACCCCGTAGTATGGGATATTTTGTCGGAAGTAATTAAAGACCACCCCGTATTACTAAACAGAGCTCCTACGCTTCACAGGTTGTCGATTCAAGCTTTCGAACCCGTTTTAATAGAAGGTAGAGCAATTCAACTTCACCCGTTAGTATGCGCGGCGTTCAACGCGGACTTCGACGGCGACCAAATGGCAGTACACGTTCCGCTTTCTATAGAAGCGCAAGCGGAAGCAAGATTTTTAATGCTTGCGTCTAACAACATTTTAAAACTATCCGACGGTATGCCCGTTATGAGTCCTTCTCAGGATATGGTTTTAGGTTGTTATTATTTAACTATCAAAAAGCACGAAATCGGAAAAGAATACACCGAAAACGGCGAAACTTATATTTATCGCGGACAAATGTTCGCCTCCGAAGACGAAGCTTTAATATCTTATCAAACTAAACAAGTTACGTTGCAAGACGAAGTTTACGTTAGAAGAAAACTCGTTATAGACGGGGAAGAAAAGACGGGAAGAATTAAAACTACCGTAGGTAGAATTATTTTTAACAACGCAATTCCCCAAGACGTAAATTATAACTTTAAGTCGGATACGTTCGATACGGAAGAAGAAAAAGAAAGACCGTATTTAAACGATAAAGCGTTCCAATTCAAGACGGATACGCTTATCAAGAAAGGCGAATTAAAGAAAATCGTCGACGCTTGCTTTAAGCAAGGCGGTGCTGTTTGTGCGGCAAATACGCTAGACAGCATTAAATCGCTCGGCTATAAGTATTCTACCATCGGTTCGCTTACCACTAGCGTATTCGATATGTACGTTCCCGCTAAAAAGGACGAAGTTATCGCGCAAGCAACGGACGACGTTCATAAAATCGCAAAACAATACGGCAGGGGCTTGATGACCAACGACGAAAGGTACAGAGCTACCGTTGACGTATGGACGAAAGCTACTATCGACATAGAGCAAATTCTTAAAACGAGCCAAAAGAAATTCAATCCTATTTGGATGATGGCGGATTCGGGCGCGCGTGGTAGTATCGACCAAATTAAACAACTAGAAGGTATGCGTGGACTAATGACCAACCCGCAAGGTAAAGTTATAGAAGTCCCCGTTAAATCGTGTTTCCGCGAAGGACTTTCGGTTTTGGAATACTTTATTTCTTCACACGGCGGAAGAAAAGGTTTGGCGGATACCGCGTTAAAGACGGCAGACTCGGGTTACTTAACCAGACGTTTGGTTGACGTTGCACAAGTAGTAATCGTAAGAGAAGACGACTGCGGAGATAGAAAAGGAATGCTAGTTTCCGCAATAAGAAACAAAGACGGCGAAAAACCGATTGAAACTTTGGCGGACAGAATTAACGGTAGATTTACCATTAACGACGTAGTAGACCCCGCAACGGGCGAAGTTCTTGCTCCCGCAGACAGCATGATAACCGAAAAACAAGCAAAGGCTATCGAAAAAGCGGGAATCGAACAAGTTTTAATCAGAAGCGTATTCTCTTGTAAGACTTCTAACGGCGTCTGCACGAAGTGTTACGGTAGAGATATGAGCAGAATGACCGTAGTATCCAAAGGCGAATCCGTAGGTATTATAGCGGCTCAATCCATAGGCGAACCCGGTACGCAGTTGACCATGAGAACGTTCCACACGGGCGGTATCGCGTCGACGGGTGATATTACTCAAGGTTTACCGAG
Source organism: Christensenella sp. UBA4675 (assembly GCA_002405165.1). GTDB lineage: Bacteria > Bacillota > Clostridia > Christensenellales > Borkfalkiaceae > UBA4675. The sequence goes on along the minus strand of DHLF01000012.1, from coordinate 10,868 downwards.
AATAGAAGAATTATTCGAATGTAGAAATCCGAAAGGAAAGGCAATCGTATGCGAAGTCAGCGGTATCGTTTCCGTAGCGGAAAAGAACGGCGCGAGAGTTGTAAGAATCGTGGCAAGCGACAACACAAGCAAAGAATACGTTATCCCGTTCAGTGCGCAACTTAAAGTCGTTGACGGAGAAGAAGTCGAACCCGGTACGATATTAACCGAAGGCTCGGTATATCCGAAAGATATATTAAAGACTAAGGGCGTAAAAGGCGTTCAAGACTATATCCTTAAAGAAGTTCAATCCGTATACCGCGGACAAGGCGTTGACATTAACGATAAACACGTAGAAGTAATCGTTCGCCAAATGTTAAGAAAAGTAAAAATCGAAAACTGCGGAGATACTAATATGCTTCCCGGCGAGTTAGTAGATATTACCAGATACGAAGACATAAACGGAAAAGTAGTTGAAAACGGCGGAAGACCCGCAACGGCTAAGAGAACGCTTCAAGGAATTACCAAAGCGTCGCTCGCAACGGAATCTTTCTTGTCGGCGGCGTCCTTCCAAGAAACCGAAAAAGTTCTTACGGAAGCCGCTATCAAGAGCAAAATCGACCCGCTTATCGGTTTAAAGGAAAATATCATTTTAGGAAAGCTTATTCCTGCGGGAACGGGCGCAAAAGAGTACAAAAATCTTACTCCTAAAACGGTAGGTATGTCTTCTGCGGAAATGTTTGCAAACAACTACACTCCCGACGATGAGGACGAGTTAGACATTATCTAAAAATTGTCTAAAAACGATTGACTTACTTTTTTAAAAATGTTAAAATACATTTATATTTAAAATGAGTTTTTGCGGTTTTTTGGTTGAAAAATCGCAAAAACGCTTGTAAAAAAGCTTTCTTTAACGGGTAACCGTATAGATATTTCGATAAAACACAAGGAGGAAACACATGCCAACTATCAATCAGCTCATTAAGCAAGGTAGAAAAACGGCGCAGGAAAAGTGCAAAACCCCTATTATGGGTCATTGCCCTCAAAAGAGAGGCGTTTGCTTAATCGTTACCACGACTTCTCCTAAAAAGCCTAACTCTGCATTGCGTAAAATTGCAAGAGTTCGTTTGACGAATAAACAAGAAGGTATCGTTTATATTCCGGGAGAAGGACACAATCTTCAAGAACATAGCTCGGTACTTATTCGTGGCGGAAGGGTAAGAGACCTTCCCGGCGTCAGATATCACGTAATTCGTGGAACTTTGGATACTGCGGGCGTTGCAAAACGTAAGCAAGCAAGAAGTAAATACGGCGCAAAAAGACCTAAATAATTAGGACAACATTTTACCTGAATATCGGAATATCAGCTACCCGATATTGTAGGCAGTATATCGCTAAGGCGGTAGAAGGTTCGTCCACGCAAAGTAGCGGTTAGGGCGATAGCTGTACTTTTTTCGGGGTTTACCCCACTATTTAAAGGAGGAAATTATTATGCCAAGAAGAGGTTCGGTTCCTAAAAGAGACGTTTTACCGGACGCTAAATACGGAAGCAAAGTAATAACCAAGTTCATTAACCAAGTAATGCTAGACGGCAAAAAGGGTATTGCGCAAGGTTTAGTTTACGGCGCTTTCGATATTATTAAAGAAAAAACAGGTCAAGAACCGCAAGAAGTTTTCAATCAAGCTATTCAAAACGCTATGCCTATGTTAGAAGTTAAGGCAAGACGTGTAGGCGGTTCGAACTATCAAGTTCCTATCGAAATAAGACCTGAAAGAAGACAAACGCTTGCTATACGTTGGCTTGTAGACAGCGCGAGAAAGAGATCCGAAAAGACTATGGACGCGCGTATCGCAGGCGAACTTATGGATGCTTCCAACGGAACGGGCGGAGCAGTAAAGAAGAAAGACGACACGCACAGAATGGCAGAAGCTAACAAAGCATTCGCGCATTATCGTTGGTAATTTAAGGAGAAAACTATGCCTAGAGAATACGATTTGGCCCATACCAGAAACATCGGTATTATGGCTCACATAGACGCGGGTAAAACCACTACTACGGAACGTATTTTGTTCTATACGGGAAAAACTCATAAAATCGGCGAAGTACACGACGGAGCCGCTACTATGGACTGGATGGTACAAGAACAAGAACGTGGTATAACCATTACCAGCGCGGCGACCACTTGTTATTGGAAAGGAAACGCAATCAACATAATCGACACTCCCGGACACGTTGACTTCACCGTAGAAGTTGAACGTTGTTTAAGAGTTTTGGACGGCGCCGTTGCGACTTTCTGCGCAAAGGGCGGTGTTGAACCTCAATCCGAAACCGTTTGGCGTCAAGCGGACAAGTACAAAGTTCCGAGAATTGCTTACGTCAACAAAATGGACATTAACGGAGCAGATTACTTTAACGCTATAAAGATGATGAACGAAAGACTTCACGCTCACGCTATCCCGATTACTTTACCTATCGGAAAAGAAGATACTTTCAAAGGAATTATCGACTTAGTAGCTAACGACGCTATCATTTATAAAGACGATTTAGGAAAGGATACGGAAATAATTGACGTTCCCGACGATTATAAAGATATAGTTGCCGAATACAGACAACAACTTATGGAAGTTTGCGCTGAACAGGACGACGCGTTAATGGAAAAATTCTTTGCGGGCGAAGAACTTACCCAAGAAGAAATGAAAGTTGCTTTAAGAAAAGCGACCATTGCAAGAACGCTTACTCCCGTATTATGCGGTTCTTCTTATAAAAACAAAGGCGTTCAACACTTAATTGACGCAATAGTAGATTATTTGCCTTCTCCTATCGACGTAGACCACGTTGTAGGCGTAAATGAAAAGGGAGAAGAAGAAATAAGAAAGACTTCCGACGACGAACCTTTAGCGGGACTCGCATTCAAAATTGCGGTTGACCCGTTTATCGGAAAACTTGCGTTTTTCAGAGTTTATTCAGGAAAATTATGTGCAGGTTCTTACGTTTATAACTCTTCTAAGGGTAAAAAGGAAAGAATCGGAAGATTAGTTCGTATGCACGCTAACACCAGGGCTGAAATCGACGAAGTTTATTCGGGCGATATATGCGCCATAGTAGGATTAAAAGATACGGGAACAGGCGATACGTTGTGTGACGAAAACCATCCTATCATTTTGGAAAAGATGGAATTCCCCGAACCGGTTATTAACGTAGCAATCGAACCCAAGACCAAGGCAAGTCAAGAAAAAATGACTATGGCTTTAATTAAACTTGCGGAAGAAGACCCCTCGTTCAAAACGTGGACCGATCACGAAACGGGACAAACCATTATCGCAGGTATGGGCGAATTGCACCTAGATATTATCGTTGACAGACTTCTTCGTGAATTTAAGGTAGAAGCTACGGTTGGTAAACCGCAAGTTGCTTACAGAGAAACTTTCCGTAAGACCGTAAACGCAGAAGGAATGTACAAACGTCAATCGGGTGGTAAAGGACAATACGGACATTGTAAAATCGTTCTCGAACCCCTTGAACCCGGTAAAGGATTTGAATTCGAAGATAAAACCGTCGGCGGAAGTATTCCTAAGGAATACATCGAACCCGTTAGAAAAGGTATCGAAGAAGCGGCTAAAAACGGATTCCTTGCAGGATACGAAGTCGTTGACTTTAAGGTTACCGTTTACGACGGAAGTTATCACGAAGTCGACTCGTCCGAAATGGCGTTTAAAATTGCAGGAAGCATGGCGTTTAAAAACGGTATTAAAGATGCGAACCCTGTGCTTTTGGAACCCATTATGAAGGTTGAAATTACTACTCCCGAAGATTATTTCGGAGACTTAATGGGTAACGTTTCGTCGAGAAGAGGAACGATTAACTCTACGGACGATAGAAACGGAACTAAGGTTATAGACGCTATGGTACCGTTATCCGAAATGTTCGGTTACGCTACGGATTTAAGGTCTAGAACGCAAGGAAGAGGAAATTACACCATGCAGTTCGACCATTATAGCGAAGTTCCAAAGTCAGTCGCTGAAAAAATTATCGGTGAAAGAGCCGTTAAGAGAAACGAAGACTAATAGCTATAACAATCAAAAAGTTTTATAAAGCCGTTATCTAGCATGATTAGGCGACGGTATGATATAAAAACAATTTAAAAAACACATAAAAAAGATTTGGAGGAAACAAAAAATGGCAAAGGCAAAATTTGACAGAACTAAACCGCATATCAACGTTGGTACCATCGGACACGTTGACCACGGTAAAACCACTTTAACCGCTGCAATCACCATGGTTATGGCGCGTAAAGGTCAGGCTGCTAAGATGAACTATGCAGACATCGACAAAGCTCCTGAAGAAAAAGCAAGAGGTATAACAATAAACACCGCTCACGTTGAGTATCAAACCGATAAAAGACACTATGCTCACGTTGACTGTCCCGGACACGCAGACTACGTTAAAAACATGATTACGGGTGCCGCTCAAATGGACGGAGCAATCTTAGTTGTTGCCGCAACCGACGGTCCCATGCCTCAAACCAGAGAACACATTCTTCTTGCTAGACAAGTTGGCGTTCCCTATATCGTAGTATTTATGAACAAAATCGACCAAGTTGACGATCCCGAACTTCTCGAACTCGTTGAAATGGACATCAGAGATTTATTAAATCAATACGACTTCCCCGGAGACGATACTCCTATCATTAAGGGTTCTGCTCTTAAAGCTTTGGAAGTTGCTTCCAGCGACAAGAGTGACGCAGAAGTTCTTGCTTCTCCCGAAGTTAAACCTATCCTTGATTTAATGGACGCTATCGACGAATATATTCCTACTCCTAAGAGAGAAGACGATAAGCCTTTCCTTCTTCCCGTTGAAGACGTATTTACGATTTCCGGAAGAGGAACCGTTGCTACCGGTAGAGTAGAAAGAGGTGTTGCTCACGTTGGTGACCCTGTTGAAATCGTTGGTCTTTCCGAAAATATCACTTCTACCGTTATTACAGGACTTGAAATGTTCCGTAAAACTCTTGACGAAGCTCAAGCAGGCGATAACGTAGGAGCATTACTTCGTGGTATCGACAGAAAGGGTATTGAAAGAGGACAAGTTCTTGCTAAACCCGGTTCCGTTCATCCTCATACCGAATTCAAAGGTCAAGTATACGTATTAAAGAAAGAAGAAGGCGGAAGACACACTGCATTCTTTAACAATTACAGACCCCAATTCTATTTCAGAACCACCGACGTTACGGGAACCATTAAACTTCCCGAAGGCGTAGAAATGGTAATGCCCGGAGATAACGTTGAAATGGACGTTCAACTTATCACCTACATTGCTATCGAAGAAGGTTTAAGATTCGCTATTCGTGAAGGCGGAAGAACCGTTGGTTCGGGCGTTGTTACGAAAATCATTAAATAATTTCGAATAACAAAAATAAAATTGCTATCCTTTTGGGTAGCAATTTTTTTTTGTTAAATATAAAAGAGTAAAAAGGATAGCAATT
>DHLF01000012.1:0-5300 GCA_002405165.1 Christensenella sp. UBA4675 | reverse complement strand
GTTAAATATTAAAGAGTAAAAAGGATAGCAATTTTTTGCGTTAAATATAAAAGAGTAAAAAGGATAGCAATTTTTTTGCGTTAAATATTAAAGAGTAAAAAGCATAGCATTTTTTAAGTTAAATTTTAAAAAACAACGTTTAAATGCAAAAAACATATTTTTTTATAAAAATAAACGTTTTTTTACTTAAATTATTTGTAGTGATAATTAGTTTTTTAAAAAAAGAACTTTTTATCAATTATTTTTAATTGCGTAAGCGAGTAGATTTTTAAAATTATTTATTACTAGCATATATATAAATTTAAATTTTTTTGTAATATTAAAACTTTAAGCGTCTTTAACAGCTTATTTATAAAAAGTGTGCTTAAAGATTTAAATTTTTAATACAGTAAAGTTATAATTTTTTAAAAATAATTTTCAAACAAAAAGACAATTACTAACGGCGTAGCAAATTTTTGCTACGCCGTTTTCTTATAAATATTTTAGTTTAACGTTTTGTAAAATTGAATTTTATTTTAAACCGTTTTACTCTTCGCGAAATTAAATTTTATTTTATTTAATTTAAATTTTAGTTATACGAAATTAAACGTTTTTTAAGAGCTTATTTGTTCTTGCGTAGGCGGTGTAAGCGGTTGGATTTCTCCGCGATAGCTCAATTTTAACAATAACGGTACTACAAAGCTCGTTAATATTATAAGTATAAATAAAAACGGTGTGATTGACGTGCTTACAAGTCCGCAATCCATTCCCTTTTGCGCGCAAACCAGTGCGACTTCCGCCCTTGCCATCATACCAAGTCCGACTCTAACCGAATCCTTAGGTGAATACCTGCATGTAAGCGCAGTCGCAGAACAACCCAAAAATTTTCCCACAAGCCCTGCCAAAACAAACATTACTCCAAAGAGAATAAACTCGGGTTCTATTGAAGAAAATTTAACCGTTAGACCTACGTTTGCAAAAAATACGGGAGTAAATACCATATATCCGAGCATTTCGGTTTTTTCGTCTATGTATTTTCTATCCATATTATTAGATAAAATAAGTCCTGCCATAAACGCGCCCGTAATGTCCGCAATTCCGAAAACTTTTTCGCTTATGTACGAAAATATAAAACAAAATCCAAGACTGAAAATAGGTATTCTTCTATGGTGAGGATAGCGTTTATCCAGCCAATCGAAAAGTTTTCCTATAAAAAGTTTTAATAAAATTACTACGACGAAGTAAATAACGCTTAACAAAATAATAAGCCAAAGTTTGTCCGAACCGTTGCCTTTTCCGCTAGTGGATACTACGAAAGATAAAACTATAACGCCCACTACGTCGTCCAAAATCGCGGCGGAAATAATAGTCGTTCCGGCTTTTCCGTCTAATTTTCCTAATTCTTTTAAGGTGGAAACGGTAACGCTTACACTGGTGGCGGTTAAAATAGCTCCGTAAAATAAATTGCTGTGGACGTTAGCTTTAAAGTTTGAAACTCCGCCGTTGAAAAATAAAGCAACCAAAAAACCTAACGCCATAGGGAGAATTACACCTGACATCGTGATAAATACGGTGGGAAGTCCCACTTTTTTTATCTTTTTTAAATCGGTTTCGAGTCCTGCCGAAAACATTATTAAAATAACGCCGATTTTAGATAAATAGGAAATTCCTTCCGTTTCAACGTCGGTAATAACGGTTTGGTTAGGTATAAATTTTATTAAAGCCAATAATACTCCCGAAAGTAACATTCCTATTACTCCGGGTAAAGCAAATTTTTTACAACCTATAACTAGTATTTTAGAAAAAATAAGTATTAAGCCAAGTGGCAATAAAAGCGTGTATATATGGTCCATTTTTTCCCCTTTTTCGCATTTTACCGACAAATTATATTCCTATTAAAAAAGTTTGTCAACAAAATTTCAAAACTAAAAACTATAACAAGTAAATCTTTTACCTTACGGTAAAATTTTTAAAAACTTTGCGGTGTTTTTGTAAAAAATTTGTTTTTTTACTCATCTTGTTTGGATTATCGTAAGTTTTGATTATGAAAATACTTCTAAGCGAAACTGTCGATAAAAATTAAGATGGTAAAATTTAAAAATTAAACGCTTTTTTTCGACTTTATTTTTTATAAAAATCAGGCAAATTTAAAAATAAGTCGGCGTATACGTTAATAAAAGCAAAAAAATAGTGAAATTCTATTGAAATTTTTTTTAAAATATACTATAATATACGTAATTTACAAATTTCTCTTTTGGGGGATAATTTAATGAGTTTATTCAGCATTTTTAAATCGAAAAAAAAGACCGATACGGATATAATCGCTTCCGTTGAAGAAGAGGATATAACCAAACAATTATGTCCCGCTCCGGTTGCCGTAATAGAGCAACCGCAAGAAGAAATTGCGGAAGAACCCGTTAAAGAAGTTCAAGAAGAATCCGTACAAACGGCGGAAGAAGCGGTAGAACAGCCCGAAGAGAGCGTTTTAGAAGAAGAATCGGAAGAATTATACGACGATAAAGAAGACGTAGAATATTCGGTTTACGACGTTTCCGCGGACGAAGAAAAACAAGAAGAGCCCGTAGAAAAGATAGCGGAAGAAAAAGAAGAAGTTGAAGAAGAGCCTTCCGAAGAAGTCGTAGAAGAACAAGAAGAACCTGTCGAAGAGGTGGCGGAAAAACAAGAAGTTCAAGAAGAACCGCAAGAAAAAACGGCTGAAGAACTTGTTGAAGATATACCCGACGCAACAGACATGCCCGTTACGGAAGCGGAAGAAGAAGCGATAGTAGAAGAAGTTGCAAAAGAACCTGTATATCAACCCACGTTCTCCGAAAAAATGGATATCGCGGACGACAGTATTCAAAAATGGTACAATGAAATAAAGAATTATGCGTTAAGATTTAAAAAACTTACGTCGAGAATTTCTAAAAAGTACGACAGTATAAATCAAGGAAGATTCCAATTCGTTAAGATTTCGCTTGCGGGAAAAACCTTAAAACTCAATCTTAATATGGATATAAACCAATGCGACCCAAAATATCACTGCGTAGATAAAAAATCGACTAAAACTTACGAAGACGTTCCCGTACAAATGAGAATTAAATCCGATAGAGGGTTAAAATACGGAAAAGAGTTGGTTGACCAATGTGCCGAAATACACGGTTTAATCGAAAATCCTAAATTTAAGCCGGTAGATTCTATAGGAATTATAAGAAAGCATTTGGAAATAGGAAATACGGAAGACATAATTATAGAAACCGACGGCGACGAAGATTAAAAAATAATAGTCAAAAAATAATAGTGAAAAGTCAAGAAAATATTGCAAAAAAATTTAAAATAATTTAAAAAAATTATATTTCTTTATTTTTTCGACTAAATTTAAATAAAAATAAAACGCCTTTGTTTTGGTTATTACAAAATAAAGACGTTTTATTGATTTTTAGTATTGCTTATGTTTTATAAAAATATATGAAAATAGAGCGTGCAATAATACACGCTTGTATAAATTTTATTTTATAGGTTTTTAAATTAAAGGGATTGTATTTGCTTTGAAAACATTTCCGAAGATGTGGCATAACCTAATATCTCTCTCGGATAATCGTTTATCCATTCTTCAACTTTTTTAATTTCTTTTACGGAATATTTGGAAATATCAGAGCCTTTTGGAATAAGTCTTCTAATTTCTCTATTTAGCCTTTCGTTTGTACCACGTTCGCTAGAAGAGTACGGATGACAATAATAAATTTTAGTACGATTATCTTTACCGTAAAAAGATTTTTCCATACCTAAATAGTCGGCAAACTCGCTTCCGTTATCTACCGTTATCGTTTTAAAAATAGTCTTAAAAGAACTGCCGAATTTTTTTTCTAAAAAGTTTAAACATTTTATTACGCTTGTAGATTTTTGGTTTTCCATTTTAAATATAATTTCCTTACGGGTTAAACGTTCACTTAAAACAAGTAAAGCAGATTTAGTTTTATCGCAAACGCAATCCATTTCCCAATGTCCGAAAGAAGTTCTTTGCGATATTTCTAACGGGCGTAATTCTATGCTAGTTCCTTTTGGAGCTCGTTTGAAATAGGTTTTTTTGTATTCTTTTTTTCTTTTAGCTAATTTAATATGCGGAAATAACCCCATACCGATATAACGGTATAGGGTTGTTTTACTTATATTTGTATTAAAAGGAATTTTTTTATATTTTATTTCACCAAGAACGGCACAAGGGGATATTTTATCTTTAATTACTCTTTTTTCCATATATTTAACAAAATCGTAATCGTTACCTATTTTTAAAGGTCTACCTTTTGCCGAACAGACTAAATTGTATCTATCTTGCGATATTTGAGCGGAATATTTAATTATTTTTTTAGTTTTTATTCCATACCAAAAAGAATCGGTTTTTAAAGTATATTCATAAGCACCCTTTTTTATTTCTCTATAAATAGTACTTAAATTTAAGTTTAACAATTCAGCTATTTCTTTTTTAGATTTTTTAGCGTTTAACAGCGTTTCTATTTGAAGTCTTTGAGTAAAAGTTAAATTTTTTCGTTTTTTCATAATTTTTCCTTTAAAATATCTAAACAATTTATTTAAAATTATACCGAAATTAAAAGGCAAGGGGCGTTGCACTTTTCCCCCTTGCCTTTTATATCTTTTTACAAAAAGCGGTTTTGTTTTTATTTTTTTATAGCCCAAATAGTGGACTATTTTTTATCACCTTGTGGTTATGTAAAAATAAAAAGGAGGTGATTACCTTGTTATTTTTAAAACTACTCGCACTAGTTTTAAACATAATAGATAATTTAATATCTATTTTCAAAAACACCAAGAAATAACCACCCTAGTGGATAGTATACCACAAGGGAAAAAAATCGTCAACTATTTCTCCCAAACCGCAGACCCTTTTATTTATGCGGAACACTTTAATTATATAGCTTATGGTTGCAATTAAGGTATATAACCCGCAAGCGTGTTATATACCTGTTTGTATTTTTATTATCGTTAGTCTAGTAAAGTATTTTTCCGCTTTTATTTCCCGTAGGGCATAACCGCGTAAAAATACTTGACAAGACAATTTCATTTCGTACTTTAAACTTAATATATGGTAGTTCCGAACTTGCGTTCGGGTTCGCTCGAAATCAATTTTTCCAGACGTATGGAAAAAGTATTTTTGCAATTATCCGATAATACAAAAATCATCAGATAAAATTTGTTTATTTAAAGGAATACCTTCTAAAAATGTTAAACTCATTAAATCGTCGTAATCATTAAAACCAAATTCGGGGGTGTTTAATTTCAATTCATAAACAGTTTTGCAATGA
>DHLF01000010.1:14904-51771 GCA_002405165.1 Christensenella sp. UBA4675 | reverse complement strand
TGTCGCTTTCTGTCAGTTTCCTTCTAGACAGCTTACACATAATATCATTTTTAAAAAGAAGTGTCAAGTTTTTTTCGCAACTTTTTTAAAAAAAATTTAAATTATTTTTTTAAATATTTTATGCGATTTTTGACTTGTCCCCAAAAATGCAATATATAGCGTTTTTTTAGATAAGATAACACAATTTAATGCGTTTCGGGTAAAAGTATAAACAAAACTTCTACCCGAAATCATTTTTAATTATTTAAGATTTTAAAAGAAATTTTTACAACGGCAAGTCTTTCTTTTCGAATTTTTTAAATCCGATGAAGTAGCAAACGACGCCTATCGCAACCAAAATTGCCCATTTCCAAATAAACGTAAGAGTTCCGCTTAAAATTGAAATACTGTCGAATAACGAAATTAACGAGAAGTAGTTAAAGTAATTTAACGCCGACAATCTGATAATGGAAGGAATAACTTGCGAACCGAACAATCCGAGCATCGTAGCGACTAAGAAGAACATATTCAATCCGCCGCCTAAACTCATAGAATATTTGCTTCTGTTAAACCAGCAAGACGCAAGGAAAGAAATTCCGCTCATACCGAACATAGTAAGGAACGCGCCTAAATTCAATAACGCAACTTTACCGTAAGTAAGTCTTATAGAATCTTTCATAACGATTGCTAAGCAAATTTCACTGGTGATAGTCGTGCAAACGAACATTGCAAATAGCGAACCAATTAAAAATACCGCCTGAGTAAAGGTTACTTGTTTTCTTTTAGTGGAAGTAGATAGAACGTACGCCATAGAACCGCTGTCTACTTGACCTGCAATTAAGTTGTTAGCGCACATTATCATATATATAATAGGTAACAAAAGTCCTGCCATTTTATAGAAGATACTACCTACTACGACGCCGTACAAATCCATTTCGCCGACCTCTTTTAATGCGGTAGACACGTCCGATGACAACGCGCTTAAAAAGCTTGCGGTAAGTTCTTGCGCTATTTCGTCGGAGACGGCAACCTCGTCTTTTCCTAACGCTACGTCCTTTTCGATTCTTGCAATTAAGGTAACCAAAACGTCTTCCGAAAGGTCTTGAATGTAGATATATCCGCTTTTCCCGACGTATCTCGGAACATTTACGCCCGCGTCGTTGGTGTAAACGAAACCTTCGTATTTATTTCTGTCTACGTCGTAACCGGACAAACTGCTAATCATCTTTTCAACGTACGTTTCTTCCGTAAGATTTACGGCAATTAACTGCGAAATTCTTTTATAAGCGTAGTCTTTTCTTTCGTCTACGCTTAAAAGCGCACTCTTGTAAGAATCCTCGAACGACGTATCGTTAGCGCTGATTTTTTGATATAACGCGCTTTCGGTATCTCCGCCCAAACCGAGTTTTAAAGAAACTGCGAAAATTTGAGAAATTTCTTGAACTTTATCTTCGTCGTAAACGGTTTTTAAAGCCGTGCAACCTGCGTTATAAGAATATCCGACGAAAACGGTTATTAGACCTTTTACCGATTCTTGCGCGGTAGCTTGCGCTTGTTGTTGAGCCTGAACTTCTTCTACGCCCGAAGCAATTAGTCCCGCGTAAGTTTGCGAGTAAATTGCGGTAGAAACGGCGTTAACTGCAAAATCTTGAGCGTCCTTTTCGGTTTTACCCGCTTCTGTCGCGGTTTTGTAAGCAACGGTGTACGCTTTTGCAAGTTCCGCAACTTTATCTGCTTTCGCAACGGTTTCGGCGTCCGTTTTATCGCCTATTACTATTGCTTTTATAGTTGCTTGCATTTCGTCTTGATTGCCCGTATTTTCTATATTTTTGTAAGCGTTATCGTATGCTGTTAAAGCTTTAATTTCGCCTAAATAGTAGTTAGTAGCGGTCTTTTTAACGCCCGTATCTATTTCGCTTTCTATAATGGTGTCTTCTATTCCGTTTTTTACTTTGCTTATTTTTCCGCCACCCGAAATTAGCATTACGCAGGCAAGCATAAAACATACGGCAAAAGTAATTATAGTCCACATTACTTTGTTCGCCTTACACGATTGTTTAAATAAAGCTTTACTAAATAGCATTTTCGTTCTCCTTTTTTTCAATTAAAATTTGTTTGAAGTATTTTTCAAGTGAAAATTTAACTTCGGTTATAAATTTTACGTTAAAGTTCTTTAAGTCGAAAAATAGTTGATTTATTTTATCGAACGGCAACGTTACCGTTACTTGATTGTAAATTTCTTGATCCCTTATTATTGTATATCCCGATTGTTTGAATTTTTCGTAATCGGATTTTTCGTGAAACTCTATTTTAAAGTCCTTTTGCGGACGATTTCTTAACGCGTTCATATCCGCAACGTCGATAATTTTACCTTTATCTATTAAGGCGACTTTATCGCAGGAATCTTCCATTTCGTTAAACATATGGCTGGACATTAAAATAGTTTTGCCTTTTTTGTGTTCGGCTTTTATAATATCCATAAACGCAAGACGCATTAAAGGGTCAAGTCCCGTAGTCGGCTCGTCGAATATAAGTATGGGGGAATTATTCATCAACGCGCAAACGAGCGCGGTTTTTTGCTTCATACCCTTACTCATTCTCTTTAAGTTCGCCCTTGGGTCAAGTTGCAACTTTTTAATGAGTTCGTTAGCGTAAGTCATATCTTTAAGACCTAAAAACTCCGCTTGACATCTTAAAAATTCAGTACCCGTAGCGAGATCTGGGAATGCAATTTCGCCCGGAACGTATCCTACGCTTTTAACTATTTCGGAAGAATTTTCCCACGACTCTAAACCGTTGACGTACGCGTTACCGCTTGTCGGTTTTATAAATCCGAGCAAACTTCTTATCGTAGTCGTTTTTCCCGAACCGTTCGTCCCGACAAACCCCATCATCTCGCCTTGTTTTACGGTTAAATCTATACCGAATATTCCCCTAGAAAAACCGTAGTCCTTGGTAAGGTTGTGAATTTCGATAGTTTCCATTTTATACCCCCTTGAATTCCGCGTCTTCTTTATAAAACTTCATAAAGTAGTCTTCTAGCGTTTCTTTTTCGTTTTCGAAAAATTTTATGTCGTACTTACTGAGTTCCGCTATCGCTTCGTTGATAAATTTGTCGTCTACCGATATATAGACCTGTTTTTCTTGTTCGTTTTTTTCAATTAAATTAACGTGCTGTTTGTTTGAATTTACAAACGCATTGTAATCTTGCAAACTTGCAAACGAAACCCTATAAAACTTGACCGACGCGTGTTTTAAATCGTTGGCGACGAACTGAGAAACAATTTTACCGTCTTTAATTATCGCAATTCTATCGCAAGTGTCGTCTACTTCGCTGAATATGTGGCTGGATAAAAGTATCGTTTTACCCCTTTTCTTTTCTTCTTTTACAAAATCTACGAATACGTTTTGCATTACGGGGTCAAGTCCGCTGGTCGGCTCGTCCAAAATTAAAACTTCGGGGTCGGACATAAAAGAAGCTACTATCGCAAGCTTTCTTTTTACTCCCAAACTCATTCTTTTGGTTTCGCCTTTCAGCACGTTGTCCTCTAACTCGAACAGATTTAACATTTTATTTAACTGCTCTTCGTTTTTAATTCCTTGCATAGATTGCATCATTCTTAAAAACTCCCAACCCGTTAGACCTGCCGGAAGAGCGATTTCTCCCGGAATGTAACCGACTTTATTTAAAAATTTATAGTAGTTTTCAAAGGTGTCCATTCCTAAAATCTTAGTTTCACCGCTTTGCGGTTTGGAAAATCCCATTAAATGTCTTATCGTAGTAGATTTTCCTGCTCCGTTCGGACCTAAAAACCCGAACACTTCTCCCTTTTCTACTTTGAAAGAAGCGTCGAATACGCCACGTCCGAATCCGTAATCTTTTGTAAAATGATTAACTTCGATAACGCTCATTTTGCTCTCCTTTTTTTATTTACAACGCTATTATATACCGCATATTTAAAAATGTTATAAACAAAAATGCTAACACTGTTAAAATTTGCACAGATTATAAATAAAACGTATAATTAAACCCTAAAAAAATAAAATTTACGCTTGAAAAACTTTAAAGAATTATTGTTAAAAAGTAAAAAATACTCTTTTGTTTTTAAAACCTTGACAGTTTTTATAAGGACAAGTATAATTTAATATAGTTTAAATATATCGGATTAAAATTTTAACGAAATAAACTACTCTAAGGAGAAAATTTATGAAAAAATTTTTTAAAGAATTCGGAGATTTTATCAAAAGAGGAAACGTAATAGACCTTGCCGTAGGCGTAATTATAGGCAGTGCGTTTACCGCTATAGTTACAACTTTATCAAACAAAATAATTATGCCCGTTATAAACTATATTTTAGCATTGATGCTCGGAAAAGACAGTTTAACGGAAATATTTACCTTTTTAAAGAAAGGTTATACCGAAACGGGCGCGATTGATTTAGCTTCTTCTATATATATAGATTGGGGCGCATTTATCAGTGCGATAATTAAATTTATAATAATAGCGTTTGTATTGTTTACCATTGTTAAAACTATAAATAATATTCAAAAGAAAAACGAACAATTAAAAAACGATATTAAAAACGCCTTCCCCACCAAAGAAGATAAAAAGGAAATGAAAAAAGAGGGAATTAAGCTAAGGGATAAAGAAGCCGTTAAAAAATTCCGTGCGGAAAAAGAAGAAAGACTTGCGTTAGAGAAAAAGCAAGCCGAAGAACAAGCAAAAATTAAAGCCGAAGAAGAAAGAAAGGCTAACCCCACCACGGAAGACTTGTTAAAAGAAATTCTTGCGACTTTAAAAAAGGAAGAAAAGTAAAAATTAAAATTGCTTTTTAAAAAATAAAATTTAAACGGCGACCTATTTAAATCGCCGTTTATCGTAAAAAAATCTAATGTAAATTACATATAAGGGGTTCAAAATGAATTATTACGGACTAATTATCGGCGCTGCAACTTTTCTAACGATAGGACTATTTCATCCGATTGTTATAAAATGCGAATATTATTTTTCTTGTAAAGTTTGGCCGATTTTTTTAGTGGTAGGGATAGTAGCGTGCGTATTATCTATATTTTTATCAAATGAAATTGCGTCGTCCTGCCTTGCTGTTTTCGGTTTTTCGTCTTTTTGGAGTATAGGCGAACTGTTTCAACAGAAAAAAAGAGTTGAAAAGGGATGGTTTCCCAAAAATCCCAAAAGAAAATAATTTTTTTAGCCGAAAAATTTTTAAATTTATTCAATTTAAACGTATTTTTTTAATTTAAACAAATAAATTATACGGCTTTATCGTTATCCTTGTCAAAAAAAACGACTTTTTACCCTGTTTTTTAATACAACTTGATTAAATAAACTTATAGCCCGAGATTTGTGAATTTTCACAAATCTCGGGCTAATTTATTTTTAATAGATTTTTAATAACTTATTTTTAATACTTTTTTAATACCTTAAAAACTTCTAATAAATTTTTAAGGATTTTTGATTTTAGATTTTAACTTAAACAATAAAACACATTTAAACTATAAGTTTTAATTTTCTTGCGTTGCTAAATTAAATATTTTATCAATCAACTCGTCCGTATAACTTCTTATCATTATACGCTGTCCGCGTTCGGTTTTTATTCCGCCCGAGTAGTCGAACGGATAATATCTTATTCCCGCGTTTTCAGCGCATTTCGCGTCTGTTATATTGTCCCCGATAAAAAACGATTTAGATTTGTCTATATCGTATTTTTTTACCATTTTTTCTACGTTTTCAGTCCCCGGTTTACGGCAATTACAGTCTATTTTATACTTGCCTATTCCTTTTGCAAAATGGTGGAAACAATAAGCCCAGTCGTTTATGTACGCGCCGTTTAAAGCTTTTAATTTTTCGGAAATAACGGCTTGAATATCGTATACGTCTTGTTCTGTATAATACCCCTTGCCTACTCCGCCTTGATTAGAAATTACTATAATTAAAAAACCTGCGTCGTTAAACTTTTTAATTAGTTTTTCTACGCCCGGAATTAAAGTTACTTTTTTAGGATCGGCTAAATGATATTCGTCTTCTTTTAAAACGTTTATCGTTCCGTCCCTGTCCATAAACAAACATTTATTCATTTTAAGCTTCCACTTTAAGTATTATTTTTGCAACCGTGTCGGGTAAAAATTTAATTTCTATCGTGTATTCCCCTACGCTTTTTATGCTGTCTTTAAGCAAAATTTTTCTTTTATCTACGCTATATCCCGCTTCCGCAAGGGTATCGGCAATTTCTTTTGCGGTAACGCTACCGAATATTTTGCCGTTTTCGCCCGCTTTTACTCTGCAAACGATTTTTTGACCGTTTATTTGTTTTGCCTGCGCTTTTATAGCTTTAATTTCTTCTTGTCTATGAAATTCTTCCGCCTGTTGTTTAATTTTTAATGAATTTATTTCTACGCTGGTAGCTTCTTTGGCAAGATTTTTTTTGAATAACATATTTCTTGCGTATCCGTCGCTTACTTCTACCACGTCGTTTTTCTTACCCGTTCCTTTTACGTCTTGTAGTAAAATAACTTTCATATTTAGCTCCTTATATAATGTATATACAATATTTTATAAAAAATATGAAAAATTGTCAAGATTAGAACGCATTTAAAGTATGAATAATTAAATTTTACTCATACTCTACTTCGGAGGTTGATTATGAATAACAATATCAAATGCGACGTTACTAATTGTAAACACAACGTAGACTGCGCTTGTTGCGGTTTAGATTCTATTAAGGTTACCTGCGGATGTTCTAACTGCACTTGTTGCGGAAACTTTGAAGACGTAGAATAATTTTACGTTATCTAATCATACGGCGTAGCTATTAGCTACGCCATAATTTTATTCGTTAAATAAATTGTTTACTTCGTAATGACTGCTTTCTTTTCTGTACCGAGTAGGCGTCATACCTAAATTCTTTTTAAAAAGTTTATTTATAGACTGAATATCGCTATATCCTACCGCAAGCGCTATATCCAAAAGCTTCATATTCGTAGTTTCTAAAAGCCACCTTGCCCTTTCAAACCTAAGTCCGTTTATATATTGATAAACGGTAGTTTTCATACTCTTTTCAAAAGAATGTAAAAAGTAATATTTAGATAAGCAAACGTAGTCTGCAACTTCTTTTACGGATATTTTTTCACAAAATTTAAGCCTTATGTATTCGAGAGCTTTTTTAATACTTAACGGAATATCCGATTTAACGTAACTCAAATTTTTAGTAACGTCTGTTAAAATAGCATACACGCATTTAGCGATTTCGCACAAAGTTTCTTCGTCTTTTACCTCTATATGATAGGTATATCCGTCCTTTTGGGCAGGGAGCCTTGCTAAAATTTGCTGAATTTTACCCACTTCCCTTATAAACACGGTTTTGGGATACCCCGAATAAACGTAACCCGTATTATTTATAAATTCGTCGAACAAATACTTTATCCCTAGCCCGCTGACGTGGACGTACAAAAATTCCCAACCTTCTTTTAAAGGGGTAAATTCGTGATAATCGTCGCAATTTATAAACATTAAATCTCCCGCTTTTACCATATAATTTTCCTTACGGTAATTAAGTTGCATTCCGCCTTTTATCGTATACGACAGCAAATACGTATAATACCCTTGTCTTTTTAAGTGAAAGTCCGAACCCGCTTGCTCGTACCCCGTCATATTAACTTCGTATAAAACGGCGTTTTTATCCTTTTTAGGATAACACATATAGCAAAAAGCATTGCCGTTAAACCTAGCTTCTAGTTTCGCGCTGTATTTCATAAAAAAGCAATTTTATATACTTAAATAATATTTTTGTATATTGACACACCCCCATTAACCATATGTATAATATACATAACAGCGACGTTATTGTCAATACTAAAAATGTAAAAAAGGGGGATAAAAAAATGCAAAAAATTAAACTAAGACTTTTTGCTTTGGTTATGATGTTGCTTTTAGCTCTCGGGCTGTTCGGCGCTTGTTCCGTTTCAGACTCGGGGTCAAATTCTAAAAGTTCTATAAAATCATCTTCAAGTCTTATAAGTTCTAGCGAAAGTTCGGAAATTTCGTCAAAAACTTCCGAGAGTTCTTCGGACAGTTCCAAAGACAGCTCATCGGACAGTTCGGCAACGTCCGACAGCTCGGAAATTTCGTCTGATAGCTCCGAAAGTTCTAAGGATAGTTCTTCGGACAGTTCTAGTTCATCGAGTTCGTCTAGTTCTAGTTCGTCTGAACCGACTATTACCGAATACGTAGTAAACGTCAGTCAGGTCGACGGAGCTACCATTAAGGTTAAAAACGAGGACGCCGAAATTACCGACGGTAGCAAAGTAGTAAAAGGAACTGCTTTAACGCTTTTTTATACTTTAACGAACGGTTACACGTTTGAATATTTTACTTTAAACGGTAACAAAGTTACGGGCGATACGGTTGTAATTACCGAAAATTCTACTATTTCGGCAGTTGTAAAAAAACAAATTACCGTTACGATTACAAATCCTGCGGGGATTACTTTAATCGTTAAAAACGGGGATAACGTTATTACTAGCGGAAGCAAAGTCGTAGAAGGAACGGTTTTAACTCTTTCGTATACGTTAACCGACGGTTACACTTTCGGAAACTATACTTTAAACGGAAGTAAATATACCGCTTCTACCGTTAAGGTTAACGTTGACGTTACTATTTCGGCTAGCGTAACTTTAAACCGACACACCGTTACCATTACTAACCCTACGGGTGCTACTTTAACGGTTAAAAACGGAAACAACGTCGTAAATAGCGGAAGCAAAGTTACTTACGGTACGGTTTTAACGCTTTCGTATAAATTATCCGACGGTTACACTTTCGGAAACTATACTTTAAACGGAAGTAAACTTACCGAGACTACCGTTACGGTTACTTCCGACGTTACTATTTCGGCTAACGTAACTTTAAACCAATACACCGTTACTATTACTAATCCTGCGGGAATTACTTTAACGGCTAAAAACGGCAACACGACCATTACGAGCGGTAGCAAAGTCGCTTACGGCACAGTTTTAACGCTCAGTAACTCTCTAACGACGGGATATTCGTTTAACAACTATACTTTAAACGGAAATAAAGTTACGGGAACGACCGTTACTATAACTTCCGACGCCACGATTTCCGCAAGCGTAACTCACGTTGAATATACTCTTACCGTATCTTCTATCGAAGGCGGAACTATTACGGTAAGCAAAACGAAAGCTTACTACGGCGACACTATTACTTTAACTAATACGCCTAGCGCAAATTACACGTTCGTGTCTTATATGGTAAACGGAAGCGCAATATCGGGTTCTTCGTTTACGATGCCCGCTAAAAACACTACCGTAAGCGCAACGTTTAAATACACGGGATTATATACTGCGGTAAACGGTTCTGTTTCGGACGACAAAACAAACGTAACCACGGGCGCAAGCAACACGTTAGCCCTTAAAAAATCGGCTACGTTCAGTAGCGGAACACTTTCCGTTACCATGCAATTAGCAGGTCAAAACAACTACGATAACGGTATTGTATTCTCGGTTACTAACCCGAATAACTTGCCTACTTTTTGGGAAGCAAACGTATCTTATTATTTCTTCTTCCTATCCAAAGACAATACTGCTTATTTAGGCAAAGTTGCAAACGGAAGTTGGGTAGTTTGCGGACTTTCCGCAATCACGATTGATTGGACTAAATCTTACACCTTATCGGTATCCGTTCAAAAGAACACAAGCGAAGATATTATAAGATGTTACGTAAACGACGTTTTATACGTTTCTTATTCCGATACGAATAAGTTAAGCGGAACTCAGTTCGGTATCAGAACGGGAGAAAAAAATATCGTTTACTCTGCTTTTGAAACTTCTACGACAATTAAAGGTCAAAACGATTCTTTAAGCGATTACACTACTAGAAACGGTTCGTTTGCAACCGCCACCAACGGCTTAAAATCTTCGGTAGCAAACTCTATCGCGCAAAGAAATAACGCTCAATTCAAATACGGAACGTTATCCGTAAGAGTAAATATGGGCGGAAACGCAAGCGATTGCGGTTTAGTATTCGGTTTGTCGAGTACCGCTTCTTCTTTCTGGGAAGGTGCAGGCACGAGCTATTACTTCTTATTTATAAGTTCTAGCGGAGCGCTTTGTTTAGGAAGAACGGCAAACGGCGTATGGTCTAGTTCGGGTTGGGAACAAATTTCGGGCTTCTCTACTTCCGCAGGCTACACGATAAAAGTAATAAGGGATGATACTACCGTTTATGCTTACGTAAACAACGTTTTAAGAATAACTTTTGCCGACACTTCTCCCCTTACGGGAACGGGCTACGGCGTAAGAGCAGGTTCTTCGGGCGTTACGTTCGATAACTTCTTAAATATTTCAAGCGAATGGTTAAACGTTACCGTTCCTTCCGACGTAACTATTAAACAAGGTTCTTACACGGGAGTAAACGGAAGCATTAAAGCAGGTCAAGCAAACTCTATCGCTACGATTAAAGACGTAACTAACGGCACTCTTTCCGTAAACGTTACGGGCGTTACCAACGGCGATTCGGGCGTTGTATTCGGCTATACCGACAACTCCAACTACTATAAATTTTATACTCATAGAGTAAATCAAACCGTTCAACTTGCATTAGTTCAAAACGGAACTACCACGGTACTTTACTCCAACTATTTATCGGCAGGCTACTACGAAAGCGGTTCGTTTACGTTTAGAGTAGTTATTGTAAACAATAAAGCTTACTGTTACTTCTTTAACACGTTATACACTACGGTAGATATTGCCCTTGCGGGTAGAGCGGTAGGTATGTATTCGGCTAATCCGGGAACGCTTTTCAACAACTACTCCGTATCTAACGACAACACCGTTACCACTTGCGACACGCTTTTATTCGGACACTCTTACTTTGAATTGTGGGACGATTGGCAAGACGACTTTGCATACGTTCAATCTAACGTAAGCGGATTCGGAACTTATACTAATATCGGTATAGGCGGTTCGGTAGCTTCTCAATGGCTCAACTTTAAAGAAGCTCTTCTTTGCTACAACTTTAAAAAAGCAATTTATATGATAGGTATTAACGACTTATCCGCAGGCGTAAGCCCGTCGGCAACGGTCGGATACGTTTCGGAATTGTTACTATATCTAAAACAACAAATACCCGAATTAACCGTAGTATTAGTAGGTATTGCGCAATGTAACGCAAGACATACGGATTACGCAAACTTCGGCGGAGTTGACGTTCACACGCAAGTTACCGAAACTAACGCTTTGTATAGACAATTTACCGCTCAGTACGATTGGATAAATTACGCCGAAACGGAAAACTTATTCTGCGATTCTAACGGCAATCCGCAAACCAAATGGTTTAAGGACGGATTACACCCGACTAGCGGAACTAACCACGGTTCTTCTACAGACGGTTACAGAGATTTACTTATTCCTGCAATTATCTCTGCTTGGAACGGTGAAAATCAACCCACGATTACAGAAGAAGAAAAATCTACCCTTTTAATAAATGCTAAAAATATAAAGATTTCTTCTTTATCCAACTATTCGTCTTACGCATATAGAGCTAGCGAACAAGCAACCGCTCAACCTATCTACGACGAAGCAGTTAGCAAAATTAACGCTTGCACGACTATAGACGCCGTTAAATCTTTGGATTTAAGTTCATATATTACGCGCCTTAAAGCAATTAAGAACAACGCGCAATATATGATGGAAGAAATGTTGGCTTTAACCTACACTAACGACGGTTCTAACTACTCCGATTATTTGTGGGAAACAAACGTAGCTACGGACACTATAAAAACGAGTAGCGGAACGACCTATAATATGACTGATTACGGTCACAGATTAAACGGTGCCGTTACCTACTCTGACGTAAGCTTTACTTTTAAAATGTCCGAAAACAGCGGAGTCGTTGCAACGGGCGGAGTAATGTTTAGAGCTAAACAAACTTCTTCTAGGGGAATAGACGGATATTACGTAAATTTGGTTTCGGACGCAAATTACGTTCAAATTTGGTACTTTAAAAACGCATACTGCGTACAAGGTGCAACCCCCGTACTCACGTATTTAGGCGGTTGGGTATACCCGGGTAGCGTTATGAATACCACTTTCAGAGTAATAATTAGAGGTTCACTTTGCTACGTTTACGAAGAAGAAACCTACCTTTCTCAAGGTGAGGACGCTTACGGTTGCTGTGTAGATTTAAGCAAAAACGGTCAATATACCGTCTACGAAGAAGGTTATATGGGCGTATTAGGTTGGAACGGTGGCGTAAACTTTAAACTAAACTTATCCGACGTTGTCGGCAACGGAGCATCTTACTATGCTACGCAAGTCGTTAACGGAATTACTTCTAACACCAACGTTTACGCTAACGCAACTAATATTACCGATAACTGCGGAAGACTTAACACTAAAAACGGATGTTTCAGTCTTTATAACGCTAACGCAACCGACTTTAAAATGGAAGTAAGCGTTACGGGAGTATCTTCTACGGGGCTTCCTTGGGTTCACCCAGACCAAACACAAGCAGGATTTTTGTTTAGAGCGAAAAAGAACGCAACTTCGGGTGGAATTGACGGATATTTTATTAATTTCGTTGCAACTTCTACCGAACAATATGTTCAGCTATTTTACCTACAAAACTACTATAACTATTCAAAAGACGGAGCGTCTAGCGATATGACCTATATCGGCGGTTGGGTTTTCAGCACAACTTCTTCCGATACGGTTGTCGGAAATACCTTTATAGTTAACGTAACCGATTCTACTATAAAAATCAGCACTATGAAAAGAGAAGGCGTTGAATTGAATCTTGCAGGTAACAGTCAAGGATTTAGTTATAATTACGACGTTTACGCTGACGGCGGATTCGGTATAGTAACTTATAATGCATTAAATCTTGCGTTTAACAGTATCACCTTAAAAAAATGATTTATTGAAACAGTAATTCATAAATTATAATTTACAAGCGGACGGCAATTTAACGCCGTCCGCTATTTTTTACGTAGAAATTTTACTTACCATTTTGATTATAAGTAAAAAATTTTTCGCTTTACGTTTTAACGTATAAACTTTCTTTTTATCTTCTTTCCATTTTAGTTGCGTATAAAAATTTTAAAAAATAACGGCATAAAAGTAAAAGCTTTTACGCCGTTAAAATATAGTTTACGTAGATAATTTTAATATAGTTTTCGTTTAATAGTTTAACTATAAATTGCTTTTAATTTTCGCTACGGAGCGCAACTACGGGGTCTTTTTTAGACGCTATTCTCGACGGAATAAATCCTGCAATCGTAGTTAAAACCATACTTATAAGCATAAGTATTAGCGCATTTATCGCAGGCAATTTAACTTTAATGGCAACACCCGTAACTTTTAACAATATTGAGCTTATCGGAATATTTAAAAGAACCGCTATAACAATTCCAAGTAATCCGCTGGCAAAACCTATAAGCAAAGCTTCCGCGTTGAATACGCTTGCAACGTTCCCTTTGGAGGCCCCTATCGACCTTAACACGCCTATTTCTTTTGTACGCTCTAAAACGGATATATAGGTAATAATTCCTATCATTATAGAAGAAACTATTAAAGAAATGGACACGAACGCTATTAAAACGTAAGTTATTGCGTTTACTATTTTACTTACGCTTGTAAAAAGCGAACCCATCATATCGGAATACTCTATTTCTTCGCTAGGATATTTTTCGTTATACCCTTTTATAAAATCGGTAACGTAATCCTTATTGTCGAAATTAGAAGCGTAAATACTGATATTGTAAGGACTGTCTAAATCCGCCGTTTTTAACGTATTGGTTACGTCGGTAGACTTTACGTCGGCTTTAACGGGATTGCCGTCTTCGTCCTTAACTATTTCTCCTTTTTCGTTCTTTTTATCGCTTGCAAAAATTGAAAATGCGGAATTTAATGCGTTTTGTCTTTCCGCGCTATCGGCAATAGAAAGCGTAGAATTTAATAATTTCATTATATCGCAGTTGTTAGTTTGATTTATTAACCATTCTATTAAAGAATTGGAATAAACTATTCCTCCGCTTCCCGTTAAACAACCTGCGTTAAGCCCTTTTTTAAGCCTTACAACGCCCGTAACCTTAACGTTTACTACGTTTTGGTCGTTACTTTTTAAAAAATCTTGATAATTTTCTTTTTTAACGACTTTTCCGTCAACTATTTCGTATTCGGTAAACGTGGGAGCAATTTTATAAGAAGTGTTTTTTAAAATTTCATCAAAAGGTATTGTTTCGTTTTTTTCGCTTAAATTATACTGTATCCCCATTCCGTTTATAACTTTTTGAATAAAAAAGTCTTTTTTATCGGAATTAGCCGAAAAATACTCTTTCCACGTAGCGTAAGAGCCTTTATCCAGTATTTTGCCGTTTTTATTTATATCGTCTATTACGGATTGATAAGCCGAAATAAATCTATCAATAAATCCGCCCGATATCATATTGTCCAAAATACCGTAAAGCATAAAGCCTTCGCTTCTCATTCCCAAGGCAAACAATACGTTATCAGCAATTTGGTTGTATTCGTCAACGACCAATATCATTTCGCTTTTATCTTCACTCGGCCAAGAACCGCTTAATAAATCGTATTGCTGTTTAACTAAGCTCCAATTATCTACAAGTTTGCCCGATTCCTTATCGTATTTTACAAGCGTTTTACCAAAGGGATTCATATAATCGAACATCGGCATAACGTACGTTTCGAACACTTCCGAATACAAACCTTTTGTCGGGTCTATTCTTGTACTGTCGTAAGGGTAAAGCAATCTGTAATCGTTAGTGGGCGTAACCGCCATATCTTTTATTTTATCACCGTTTCCGTAAAATTTTAAAGAAGACGTATAACTATATCTTATTCCGTGAATTTTATCGTTGTCTATATTTTGTTCGAGGTAATTTTTAAAGTTTTTAAGCTCTACGGTTTTCACCGAACCAACAAATTTTTCAACTATATTTTCCATTTGGCTATTGCTCGAAAAATAATCGCCCGTAGGATACTTTTTACCTTCTCTTTCTCCGCCCGTCATTAAAGAAGAAAACGCGTCCATATAATTTATGGATTGTTGCGAAACGGTTATAGGGGAAGAAGAAAGAGTATCCCTTTGAATATTGTCTATGTACCCCTGAAACCCCGACGATACGGACATAATCAAGGCAATTCCTATAATACCTATACTGCCAGCAACCGACACCAAAATCGTTCTCGCTTTTTTGGTAAATAGGTTTTTAAGCGAAAGAGAAAACGCCGTAAACCAACTCATAGACGCCCTTTTCTTTCTTTTTTTAGCTTTTTTCTCTTGCGGAATTATATCGTTTCCATTTTGTTCTTCTTTCCCGTCAGAGCTATCTTCGCTTTTATTTTGTTCGTCTTGCCCGTTAGCTTTTTCTGTTTCCGCGTTTAATTCTTCTTGCGTTACGGGGTTAGAATCGTCGTAAACTTTCCCGTCCGCCATTTTTATTATTCTATCGGAATATTTTACCGCTAAGTCCGGATTATGCGTTACCATAATAACGAGCCTGTCTTTTGCGATATCTTTTAAAATATCCATAACCGAAATACTCGTTTCGGTGTCTAGCGCGCCGGTAGGTTCGTCCGCCAAAATTATGTCGGGATTGTTTACTATTGCCCTTGCAATCGCAACCCTTTGCATTTGTCCACCCGATAGTTGATTGGGTTTTTTGTTTATTTCCTTTTCAAGTCCTACCCTTATTAAAGCTTGTTTTGCTCTTTCCTTTCTTTCGGATTTTTTTACCCCCGAAAGCGTTAACGCAAGCTCTACGTTTTCCAAAACGCTTTGGTGCATTATTAGGTTGTAGCTTTGGAAAATAAACCCGATTGAGTGGTTACGGTAATTATCCCAGTCCCTAGAAGAATAATCTTTGGTGGAAACACCGTTTATTATTAGGTCGCCGGAAGTGTATTTATCTAATCCGCCCATAATGTTAAGCAACGTTGTTTTTCCGCAACCGGACTGTCCTAATATTGCCACGAATTCGCTTTTTCTAAATTCGAGCGATACGCCTTTTAACGCGTGTACTATAAGTTCGCCCGAAACGTAGTCTTTGGTAACGTCTTGTAATTTTAGCATTTTATCTCCTTTCGACGTTTTTAAATATAATATCTTTTTAAACTTAAATAAAACTTTATTTTCTACGCTAAAAAATATATCATACGCTTATTTTTATGTCAACTTTTATAAATACGTGTTTTTCAATTTTGCTCGTTTTTCAAAAAACTCTAATTTTCACTTTTTAAACTTGCTATTTATTTAAAAAATCAAGACCGAATTTTCTATTTATAGAAAATTCGGTCTTTAAAATTATTTGGTTTTTTTAGTAAACTTGTCTAGCGTAGAGTCTATTTTTTGCTTTTGCGCCGGCGCTACTTGATAGTAACCTTTTTCTTGCATCGTACTAAAAATTTTATATTGTTCGTCGGCAACTTCGCCTAAAAATTTCTTGATTTGCGTCCTTAGCCTATTGTTTGTCATTTCGGTTAAAGCCGTTGCGTACAACTTAACCAAATCTTTTTCGCCTGTTAGCATATCGGTTAATATTTCTTCTTCCGTTAAAACGCTTGTTTTATTCATTTTTTTCTCCTTAATCAAGATTTTTTAATAGCTCGCTTATTCTTTGCTTGTGCATAGAACTTATAAGTCCCATTTGTTCCTTAATTTTTTCATCCTTAACCATACTCATATAACTTTGCGATTTTTTGCAAAATAAATCTTCTATGGTAACTAATTCGGAAATAAATCCGACTTCTTTTTCTTTTAATCCTGTCATAAAAAACCTCCTTTAAATAATTTTTAACTTAAAGGAAGTTTTTTAAACCTATTATTTTATTTTTTTACATTAAAAGATTGCCTTCGTCGGTTTCTATAACTTTAAAGATATTTACTTCGTTTCCGCTAACGGCGTCAACGTAAATAAAATATTTTGCTCCGTTATATTCGCCCGCGACTTCCCAGCAAGTTTTTTCGCTAGTCGTTCCTACGGGAACTACCGCTTTTCTTACTCCGGTAACGTTAATCTTTCCTGCCTTTTCCATTGCTTGTTCTTTGGAAAGTTCAAATTTTCCCGCGCTTCTTTCGGTATGGTTTAAATAGTAATTTTTAGCTTCCATTCCTAAAACTTGACCTTTTTCTCTACAAATATTGAGTTTTATTAAATCGCCGTAGAAAATTACTCCGCCTTTTTCGTAAGCGTAATTTACCGTAGTGTAAGTTCCGTTGGTTTCAGTCCAAACGGCTTTCATATTATCTATTCCCATAGCGGATAAGAATTCTAAACCGTTGTTTATACATTCTTGTTCGGATAAATCCCCTTCTTTACAAGTTTTACCGTAATTAAACGTTAAAAGCTTTCCGCCTTTTTTAGAAATTTGCGCAAATACTTCCACTCCGTTTCCGTCTTGTCCCCTTACGTTAAAACATTCGTACTGACCGCTTACCGAGCCTAAAACTTCTATCATATTTAAAGAATAATCTTTAAAATATTTTTTAAAGTTTTCTTCTGCGGTTTTTTCGGTTATTTCTTTTCCCGTAAGACCTTTAACTTCTCTGTTGGTAAGCCCGTCGGAGAAAGGACCGTCGTAGATAAGTTGCGGATAATCTACCGCTTGATTTTCCATTTCGGCAAATAGTTTAACGCCGAATGCGTCGGAAGAAGAAAACAAATCTTCTATTTTAGCTCCGTCGTTTATTTCTTTATTTAAAGAAATTAAATTGCTCTTTAATATAGCGTTTCTTTCCTTTAACGTTTCTACGTTTTCAAACTCTTGTTCCGATATAGAATACCCGTCTATAAGTCGATTATTAAGGTATTTTGAATAATCTCCCATTTGATTTATAAATTTTGCGGTGTTATACTTGTTTTCGTAATCTATGGGAAGATTTTGTAATCCGTGTTCGGCAAGTAAGCTTTGGGAAGAAATTTCTCCGAATAATTTTTGTTGTTCTCTTTTGTCGGAAGAAACTAATACCTTACTTAAATTTACGTCTATATTGTCAACGTAGTCTACTAAATCGGAAAAGTTTTGTCTGTACTGATAATCCGCTTCCGATTTCATATAAGTTCTATCGCCCATCATATAAACGGTTAAAACGCTTGCCAAAACTAAACACGCAGTTCCTAGCGATATTACCGCCGTAAGCCAAGGAGCAATGGATTTTCTGTTGCCCCTTAACTGTCTTTTTTGCTCTTTTTTGCGGGCTTTTTCTTGTTTTAAAGCGGAAATTCTTGCCCTTTTCTCTTCTTTACTTTCGTGCTTTCTGGCAAGTTTTCTCTCTCTTTTTTCTTCTCTAAGCTGTTCTTTCGCTAATTGCTTTTCACGCTTTTTTTGCGCTTGCAAGCGTTGTAATTGCTGTTTTAGTTGCATTTTTTGCGCTTTTATCGCTTGCTTTTTTTGATTTTTTTGCGCTATCCTTTCTTGCTTTTGAGCTTGTTTTCGAGCTTTTTCACTCGCCTTTTTTTCAGCCTTTTCTTGCTTTATTGCTTCTTTACGCTTTTTCTTTTGTTCTTTTAAAAGCTTTGCTTGTTTCTTTTTTTGCTCCGCTTGTTGTTTTACGTGCATTTTTTGCTGTTCTTTTAAAGCTTCTTTTTCTTTTTTAATTTTAGCGTCTTTTACTCTTTTATCGGCTTGTAGATTTTCTTTTTCCTTTTTTTGCTCTAAATTTTCTACTTCGTTATTATTATCAACGCTTTTTTGAGAAGCTTTTTTTACTTTTTCTTTCGCGCTGTTATTCTTCTTTTCCATATTCCCTCCTTATACTGCAAAAACGTGATTTCCTATCGTCGTCAACGTTTTTCTTGAAAATATCCACGAACTCGTAGCGATAGACGGATTGTAGTAATACAACGCTCCGTTAGTCGGGTCCCAACCGTTTAACGCGTCCTTCGCGGCTTTTCTTGCCGTTTGGTCAGGGGTTAAATTTATTTGTCCGTCGCTAACTGCGGTAAATGCGTTCTTTTGATAAATAACGCCCGAAATAGTGTTGGGGAAAGACGAACTTTTTACCCTGTTTAAAACTACCGCGCCGACTGCTACTTGTCCCGTATAACTTTCGCCCCTTGCTTCTCCGTAAATTAGTTTAGCAAGTAAGTTTAAATCGTTATCCGAATAATTGCTTCCGTTTGTCGAAGTTGACGAACCCGACGTAGAAATTCCTAACGCTTTTAACGTTTTAGCTCCTACTATTCCGTCCGCCGTAAGTCCGTTTTTGCGTTGGAAATACATAACGGCTTTTTTAGTTTTCGCGCCGTAAATTCCGTCTACGCTACCGCTATAATATCCCCATTTTTTTAATTTGGTTTGAATGGTTTTTACCATACTGCCCGTTTGTCCTTGTTTTATTACGGTTGCGCATTGCACGGAATTTTCCGCCCTATACTTATTTACCGTAAACGCCGTAGAAAATATCGCCGTAAAACAAATGATACTCACGAGCAAAAAAATCTTTACGTATTTTTTCATTTATCCTCCTAATTTGCAAGCGTAAAGTTACTTGCCGTTTTCCTTAAAGCGACGGATAATTTCTACGATTTTAGACTTGTATTTAACGGGAGTGGCGGAACTAACGAAACATAAAGGCGGATAAACTACGCACCACCAATTATTTCCTTCCGCTTTCCCCAGTTCCACGATTATGCTGTCGTACACACCCGACGGTAAACTTTCTCCGTCGTAAACTCTCGTTGGGAAATATTCTTGCTTAATACAAGTTTTGGCTTTATAATTAAACCCTTTTTTTAATAGGCAAGCGTTTGCTATATCGTCCATTTTCCCCGTTAAAGAATTTATCGCTTGTATCGCTTGTTCTTTCGAGTTGCAAGAAGATATATAAGGAGTTAAAAATAAAACGAGTTTATCTTTAATTTCGTATTTAACCATTTGGTCGGCTTGCTCGTTACTGTTAGCCCTGACGTGTATTCTTAAATACTCCGTAACAATTTCTTGCTTAGGTTGTCTAAAAGCGAAAAATATCGTCGTTAAACTTATTATGCCTATTAAAATTAAAGTTATACCTTTTTTATTCATAAAAAATCCCCCGAAAGTGATAATACAATGATTACCGCTTTTCAGGGGTTTTATACTTATAATTTTTTATTTTTTCAAAACGCTTTCGCAGTAAAAACAATTAGGAAATTCCCTTTTTAATTTTTTAACCGCTTTTTTTGCTTGCGACTTTTTATAAAATACCGCGTACACCGCGCTACCGCTTCCGCTCATATTGACCATAGGGCTAAACATAGATAAATACGTTTCGCACTTTTCAATATTTTCGTTTAATATCTTTGCGGGATATTTAAGGCAGTTGTCTAGCTCTACGCGTTTTTTGTTATTTAGTTCCGCTATAAGTCGATTATTGTCAATAAATCCTTTTTTTTCTCCGCTGTCGTATAGCGAAAAACACTTTGCGGTGTTCACTCCGCCGTCGCACGCAATAACGGCAAAATAGAGTTTAGTTTTGAGTTTTACGCTTTCAATTTTTTCTCCGCGACCACACATTAAATTCGCTCCGCCCGCGTACTGTGCGGGACAGTCGCTACCAGAGCTAACTATTATAGAATAAAAAACGCTTTCTTCCACAAAAGGATAAAGTTTTTTTAATCCGTTTATTATTCCTACGGAATCCGCGCTAGACCCGCCAAGACCGGAACTTAAAGGAATTTTTTTCTCGATTTCTACCGTTGCTCCGAGTTTGGTTTGGTCGTAAAAAGCTTTTAACGTTTTTAAAGCGTTGTCCTTTTGGCAAGGAACGTTAAAGTTTTTGTATTTAACGGAAATTTCCTTACTTTTTTTAATTTTTATCTCGTCCGCAAGCGAAATTTCCGTTACCAAGCTTTCAAGTTCGTGATAACCGTTTTTTACTCCTAATACGTTTAAAGATAAATTGATTTTTGCTTTTGCTTTGATTTTCATAATAATTTAATTAAATTCTTCTATAAACTATAATTTTTTGATTTTCTTTTAAGGGGAAAGTAACGTCGTTTTGTTCCGTAACCGTATCGGGCGAAACTTTTAACGCTTTACAGATTTCCCATAATCCGTCGTTTTTATCGGGAATATACACGCTGAACGCGCTGTCGCATTTAGGAAGGTCTTTGTCTTCTTCCATAGCTGTTACCGCAACGAAACTCTCTTTAACGGAACGCTCGTAATTTATTGCTATTTCGCTTTCCAGTTCAACTTCCCCGTTTCTAAGTTTTGCGTTTATTCCTTTCGTTATACAATAGCAATTTTCTATATCGTCGTCGCAGTCGAAAGCTACGCTAAAAGGCATTTCTGCAAGTTTTGAAACCGTTTGGTTGTTTACTTCGAATAAACAATAACACGATAAAACTCCGTCGGCAAGAATTTTATTTTTATCTTTTTTAAAGGTTACGCCGTAAACTCTATCGTCTAGGCACGTTATAAGTCTTGCGTTTTCCATCACTTCGCAAAAAGCCTTACCGCGAGTTTTTTCACACGCGTAATTCTCGCCTTTTACTTTTTTAATTTCGACTTTTTCTTTGGCAATACTCAATTCTTTTTCGGTAGAAAATAGGTCGTCTACGAAAACTAATTCTTTCGTTTCGTAAACTTTTGCGCGTAAAGAAATGCTTATTTGCGAACTTATAGTCGACTTTTCTTTTCCTTCGTCTACGAAAACTTTTAAAGCCGTTTTGCCTACCGTAACGCTTGCGAAAGTTACGTCGTCCACGTTAACACCGTCGCCTTCTAATTCTAATCGGAAAGGAATTACTCTATACTCTTTTATAATATCACTTTTTTCGTTAATTGGCAACAAGGCTATCGTTAAAATTATTTCTCCGTCGCAAATAACAGTATTTATACCGCACTGACAGGAAGTTATTACACCTTGAGCGTACGTTGATAAAACGTTTTTTATTTGCCCGCACTCAAATTCGTCGTCAAGGGTAAAAGAACGCTCCGTACAACATTTTTGTTCGGTTAAAGTAACGGTTTTTTTATTGAAATAATAACCGTCTCCACCCGTTAAAAGTTGCTTGGTTTTGCATCTTTCAACTTCCGCTTTCACCGTTATTTGCGCGACTATTTTTATTCTATCGTTTTTTTCACAAGAAACGTTTTCAACGTTAAAAGAAAGCGTAGCTTTATCGCTTGCCTGACAGTCCGCCTGCATAGAATCGGAAAAATCTACGCCTAATTCCTTTCTACGAATTTCACCTTCTAAAAGATAAACAACGTTGAATATTATTCTTCCGCTAAACTTTATTTCTCCGTCTAAACACTCGTACCCTGTCGTTACGCACGACGATTGAAGCGATAAAACGTCCCTGACTTCGCAAGAAATATCGCTGTTGGCTTCTATGTTTACGGTCGTAGATTTTTTAACTACTTCCGCATTATTTATTGCTCCGTACTCTGCTTTTCCCATATTCCCCTCCTATTTGGTTTAGTAATTTCAATAGCTACGGTTAAAATATATGTTACTTAAAACGCCTTTATTACATATAATAGATAAGAATTAGTCGAAATTTTTTAAAAAAAGCAAAAATAATTAAAAAAAATAAAAAAAACAGTTTACAAATACAAACAATACTAATATAATAATGAAAGTAAATTTTAGAGTTTCCCGTAAGCAACTTAAACAACGCTATACGGCTTAAATTTCTTACGGTTATTAATGTTATTTTTCGAACATAGCAAAGGAGATAATTATGGCAAGGTACGTTAAATGTCCCAGATGCGATTTGAATTATATTTTAGAAGGCGAGCAATATTGCGACGTTTGCAAAGCAGAACTTAAAATAGGTCCGCAACTTATGTACGCGGACGACGAAGACAAAGCGGAAGAAAAACTTTGCCCCAAGTGCAAACAAGTTTACATTTTAATAGACGAGGATATGTGCGATAATTGTAGAGAATTAAGCTCTTATGACGATATCGAACCCGAAACGGACGATGAAAACGACGAAAAGTGGAGAGATTTCCTTGACGAAGACGAAAAAGAAGAAATTTCCAACTCGGGAGATAAAGAAGAAGATATGATTTCTCTTTCCAAAATTGCAGAAGAAGAGTTGGACGAATTTGACGACGAAGAAGAGGAAGAAGACGAAGAAGAATATTCTTCCGACGACGATGACGACGATTTCGACAATATAGAAATTAACGAAGCCGACTTCGAAGAAGAGGACGAAGACGAAGAAAACGAAAATAACGACGATGACGATTTGTTTTAATTTTCGTTAAACATTTATTTTTATAAAAACGCCATAACGATTAAATAAGTTTGTTTTAAAGAAAAATTATAACGCGTTTTTAGCTAGACACGCAAAATTTGCCGTTTTATAATAAAAGAAAAAATTTATTTTTAAAAATATTTAATTTATTGATTTATTCCGCCGTAGAGCCTGCTACGGCGGTTTTTTAAATATTTCGACTAAAAAAGCTTTTTTAAGTCAATAATATTTTTATGATAAAACAACAAAAATCTATTAACGCAATTAAAGAAGAAATTAAAGCTTTACACCAACAAGACGTAGACGTAAAAGTAAATTTAGGTAGAAATAAATATTCTTCCTATAAAGGCAAATTAACGGGTATTTATCCTGCCCTAATAAGCATTTCCCCTTACGGAAAATATTTGGGTAAAACTAATTTTTCGTACGCGGACATTTTATGCGGATTAGTTTCTATAAAACTCACTAAAAAAGCCACTTAAACCTGCAAAATAAGGTAAAAACAAATTATAAAAACAATTATGTGTTCGTTTAAAATAGTTTAAACGAATTGCCTAACTAATCTAACGTTTACAAAAAACGGCGTGGCAAATTTTGCCACGCCGTATACTTTTAAAGCTTAAATTTTTAAATACTTCAACTAAAATTTAATCTTATTTTGTAATTAAATTTATTCTATCTCCAAATTTAAGTAAATTTTATTTTAGTTAAATCTTATTCTATATCCGAACGCGTTGCTTTCTTCTCCCGATTGTTTCATTAAACTTGCGTTTCTGGGATATTTTTTCATTCCGAGCGATAACATACTCTCGTTAAGAACCTTCATTGCTGAAATTAAACCGTCTTTGTCGGTAATAGTGTAGTGCGCAGGAACGTCTTTAAAGACTTCTTCACAGACAACTTCGGCGTTGCCGTTATTATAAGGAAGATATAAATCTATTTTATTTTCTTCTAATTTTGCTTTTACTATATATTTCCCGCTAAAATCTCTCGGAGTTCCGCTATCGCCCATTAAAACGTAAGATTTTGCTTGCGTCCTTAAAAGCTCAAAGAAATCTTTTAAAGTCGTAGCTTCTTTTTCGTTTTCAACTGCAAAAACATATCCGTTAAGTCTTTCTTCGTCGGAAATTTCGCCAAGCTCGTCGGGAGTTCCGTCTTTTTCGGCAAATCCGTTTTCGGCCATTACTATATCGATAAGCTCTAACGCTTTATATAAGTCTTCTTCCGTTTTTACAACCATTTTAACGGGAGTTTCTTTTACTTCGTCAACGTTAGCAAGCGACACGTCATAGCCCATTTCTTTTATCTTTTCAACATCGCCCGTTAAATAAAGATTTACTTTATCGTTGCTTATTATTATTCTTCCTATTTCTTCTTTCTTTTTAAGACCTATACCAAAACCGATTTTTTTGTAGTCGTCTAACGAAGCCCTTAAAGCTTTATATAAATCGTCTAACGTTACGGTGCTGTTTTCTAAAACTTCGCTGTCGGATAAAGGTATCCATTTTGCGTAAACTTTTACGCTTTTTCTTTTTTCTAATTTATAAAGAATAAAACGGTCGGTACATTCTTTGTCTTTAAACCATCCGCCGAAGATATATCCTTCCTTGGTCGGAATAGACGGCATAACAAACGGTTCGTTCTTTTTAGCTTTTATGGATTTTACTTTGCTTCCGCCGTTTGTTTTAAACGTAATTTTATATCTCCACGTTTTTACTATTAAGGTTATAAGTAAAATTAAAACTATCGCTAATAAAATTATTGCAACGTAAAAGAACGGATTTTTATACAAAGGTCCGTCTTTAAACCCTAATGCATCCATAGCCGAACCTGTTCCGCAAATTGCAAAAGGACTGAAATGCGTGGTTGTAAACATCAAATATTCTCCTTCATTTTCTATACTCGACGGAAATTTATCGGATAAAGTATTGTTTTCGCTGTCGTACCCTTCCATATTTCCGCTATAATAATAAACAACTTTTAAAAGCGAATCTCCTTTTAATTTGTTCGTTACGTTCGTATTATAAATCTTTACGGTAAACACCGTTCCTTCTTCATACTCGGTTACCTTTTTGCCGTCTTCGCCTATAACCGTTATATTGATATAGAATTTTACGGCTAATTTTTTATCGTTGTCGCCCGTGTCTATCTTTTTTAGTATTCTATTTACGTTTTTCTTTACGGCGTAAAATCTGTAATCGGACGCGGAAACGTAAGCGTCGGGCGCAAAAGTATAGTTTTTGTTAGAAGTAATTTCAATATTATATTGTCCGCTTTTTGTGGTAATTACTCTTACGTTTTTCTTTACGTTGTCGCTATTTTCTACGTATTCTTCCGCATCGGTTACGGCTTTTACAACTTCGGCTTTGTTTTTCGCTTTACTCGCGTTACTAGACGCATCTTCTAATTTTGCGGTTATCTTTGAATAATTTTTGTAAGAATATTGATTTTTTACGTTTTCGTACCTAGTTTTTAATTGTCCGATTTTATAATCTGCGTAATAATTCAATAAAATTTTATAATCGGAATTTACCGCAAAATCTTTATCGGACGGACTAAACGCTGTATCATCTTCGTATAAGTCTATCGCGTTTTCTACTTCTTTTATCGTAGGAAGCAAATTTTCGGGATTTTCTTCGTGATTTACCAAATCTTCGCTAACTTCTTCTACGATAGTTTTAAAACTCTCTAAATCGGTGAAAAAATATCCTTCTACAAGGTCTATTTGAGAAGCGTTGCCCGCCTTATCTAACTCTTCGCAACGATTATTATACGCCTGTTGCATTTTTTGTAAAACGCTATCCGAATATATCCCTTTTTGCTTAAATTCGTTAAGCTTAGCAAGCATTTCTTGCTTAGCTTCGTTTCTCTTTTGAGTTAAATCTTCCGCTCCGCCTTTTTCTTTTATTTCTTTTATTTTGTTTATCGCAGAATCAACTTTTCCCTTTACGAAACTAACGGTTAAGTTTCCGTTTCTATCAAGAGTTTTCATGTTAAAATTCTTTGCCGTTTCGTCCTTAATGCTAACTATTTTTTCCCAGTCGTAATCGGTGTAATTTCCTTGAACTAACCCGTTTACGTAATCGAATAACTTTTCCCCTTCCGCTTTAACAGCTAGTAAATTATCGCAAGATTTTACAAACTTTTCCGTAGCAATTTCACATTCGGCATCGGTATTAAGCGTATCGTTAACGTAAGCGTAGATTCTTATCTTATATCCGACTAAAACGCTTTTCCCGTTATAAACGTCATTATCTACTTCTAATAACGTTTCGGTATATTTTTCACTTGCCGTTTGTTTATAACTATCCCTGACTCCTGCGTTGACTACGGGCGTAGTAACTCCTATCAAAGCTATTGCCAGCAAGCATAATAAAAGCAAAAATTTAATTGTAAGAGATTTTTTAGAAACCATAAATTCTCCTTGTTAAACACTTTTGCGTATAATTTCAGTATTCTTTTTATATTTTAACACAAAATCTTTAAAAAAACAATATT
The DNA here is from genome assembly GCA_002405165.1 of Christensenella sp. UBA4675. Lineage (GTDB taxonomy): Bacteria > Bacillota > Clostridia > Christensenellales > Borkfalkiaceae > UBA4675. Next base: position 25,045 of record DHLF01000010.1, on the reverse strand, counting down.
TAATTTATAGATAATTTAATTATTATAAAATATATAGAGAAAAAAAACTAAAAAACGACATATTCTACTAAACCAACTCTGTTTAATAGGCATTTTCTTTTTATTTTTTCTAAATGGGTTTATTTTTACAAAAAACGGTCTAGCATAAAAATTCAAATACTATTACCTATAAGGTAAAAATTAAAAAAAGCGGTTAAACCTTTTAAATTAAACCCGTTTTTGTTTGCGTTTATTACACACACCTTGCTACTTTTACATTGATTTTTAGTATTAAGTAGAGCTATATGTCGTTAAAATAGCATTTTAGATAGAACGATTATAGTAAAAAATCGTTTTTTTATAAAAAGAACGCATAAAGATTTAAAAAAGTATAACCCATTATCGAAAAAATCAAAGTAGGGTTGCAATAAATAAAACTGTACATTTTTACTATAGTAATTTAATTATTATTTAACCGTGCAATATCGTTTAATATTAAAATTTTTTATAAACCGGGTTCGTTGTTATTTTATAATAAAAAACATACCGACAAAAATCGGTATGCTTTATTTTAAAATTATTAGTCAACCAAAGCTATAATTGCTTTTAAAGCCGCGTCGCCTTTTCTTTCGCCTAAAAGGTAAATTCTTGAATATCCGCCCTTGTTTCCTAATCTTTCAGCTCTTTCAGCGTATTTAGGAGCAAGTTCGTTGAATATTTTTTCTACCAAAGGATGATGAACGTCTTTCGTTCTTGCTTTATATGCGGACTTAGATTCTTTGCCTTTCTTTTCTTGAATGTCAAAAATCATTCCCATGATTTTTCTTCTTGCGCAAAGTTTTTTGCTTCCGTCTTTTATAACTTTTTTAGTTACTTCCTTAGTAGTTCCCTTTTTCTCGTCGTCAACGACCGTAACTTTCTTTTCGGTTTCGATAATATCTTCGTAAGTGTTTATGGCAAGCGTTAAAATCTTATCAACGTAGGATTTTAATTGTTTTGCTCTTGCCTGCGTGGTTTCAATTTTTCCGTTCCAAAGTAAATCGGAAGCTTGATTTCTCAAAACACTTTTTCTTTGTTTCGACGTAAAACCTAATTTTCCCGGCATTGTTTATTCCTCCTGTTCTTTTAACGATAAACCGTAAGAACTTAGCTTGTAAATAACTTCGTCAAGCGACTTCTTTCCAAGATTTCTTACCTTTAACATATCGTCTTCGGTCTTTTTTGTTAAATCTTCAATAGTGTGAATGTTTGCTCTTTTAAGGCAATGATACGAACGAATTGAAAGGTCCATTTCTTCAATAGGCTTTTCAAGAATCTTCGGTAACGGATCTTCCGCGGCTTCTACCAAAACGTTGGTATTGCCGAATTCCGACAATACTACGAACATACCGATATGTTCTTGTATTATTCTTGCGGCTAAGCTTACGATATCTCTTCCCGACACCGTTCCGTTCGTCCATACTTCTAAAACTAACTTGTCGTAATCTACGTTTTGTCCTACTCTCGTATTTTCAACGTTGTAGCTTACTTTTTTAACGGGCGTATATATAGAATCCGTAGCTATATATCCGATTTCTCCCGTTTTGTTGTAAGACGCGCTTTTATATCCCCTATCTCTTCCGATTGTAATATCCATATCGATAACTCCGTTATCGCTTAAATTGCATATTACTTTGTCGGGGTTGAGATATTTTATTTCGGCGTCGGCTTCTATATCGCCTGCCGTAACGGGGCCTGCGCCCGTTTTGAATAAACGAACGGTCTTTTTAAAAGACGTATCCGTCGTAGTCGTAGAAATAGCAAGTTCCTTTAAGTTAAGAATTATTTCGGTTATGTCTTCCTTAACGCCGGGTAAAGTCGAAAATTCGTGCTTTACGTCGCCTTGATTGAATTTTATCCCCTGAACTGCCGCTCCCGGTAAAGAAGAAAGCAAAGTTCTTCTTAAACAGTTTCCGAGCGTTAGTCCGTATCCTTTTTCAAGGGGTTCGACAACTATTTTAGCATAATCCCTGCTTTCGTTTTCCTCAACAGTGATTTTTGGCTTTTCCATTTCCATCATAGAAATTTTACCTCCCAGATATTTTTTAACAGAGCTTATTACTTAGAATACAACTCGACGATCATATGCTCTGCGATCTGTGAATCGATATCCTCTCTCGTAGGTAATGCGATAACCTTTCCCTTTAAAGTTTCATTGTCAAATTCAACCCATTTAGGCATAGTTCCGCTTTTTGCGGTTTGCTTTAATTGAGTAAAATACTTATTGTCTTTTTTGTTTTCTTTAACGGCAATTTCGTCGCCTAATTTTACTTCGTAAGAAGCAATGTCAACGGCTTTTCCGTTTACCGTGAAATGAGCGTGCGTAACAAATTGTCTTGCTTGCGAACGAGATGAAGCAATACCCATTCTGAAAATTACGTTATCGAGTCTTCTTTCGAGTAAAGATAACATGTTTTCACCGGTAATTCCTTTCATTCTGTCGGCTCTTTCATAATATTCTCTAAATTGTCCTTCTAATACTCCGTAAATTCTCTTGGTTTTTTGTTTTTCACGAAGTTGTAATCCGTATTCGGAAACTTTTTTTCTTCCTGCGCCGTGTTGTCCGGGAGCAACGGGTCTTTTTGCAAAAGGACAGTTGTTTTTATAACATTTATCACCCTTTAAAAAGAGTTTCATTCCTTCACGTCTGCATAATCTGCATTTTGCGTCTGTATATTTAGCCATTTTTCATTCCTCCATTAAACTCTACGACGTTTAGGCGGACGGCATCCGTTGTGAGCGATAGGCGAAACGTCTTGAATTAGCGTTACCGCTACTCCGCATACTCCTAATACTCTTACTGCCGATTCTCTACCTTGTCCGGGTCCTTTAACGTACACTTCTGCGCTTCTTAAACCGTGTTCCATTGCTTCTCTTACTGCTTTTTCACAAGCTTGTTGAGCCGCAAACGGGGTAGATTTACGCGAACCTTTATATCCTAAGCTTCCTGCGCTACAATGCGAAATAGTATTTCCGTTCATATCCGTTACGGTTATGATGGTGTTGTTGAAAGAAGATTGAATGTGTACTTGCCCTTTATCTATTTTCTTTAATTCTTTACGTTTTTTAGAAACGGTTTTAGTAGCCATTTTTATCCTCCATTATCTTGTAGCCGTCTTTTTCTTTGCAACGGTACGCTTAGGTCCTTTTCTCGTACGAGCATTTCTCTTAGAGCTTTGTCCTCTTACGGGAAGTCCTTTTCTGTGTCTTAATCCACGATAGCAACCTATTTCCATAAGTCTTTTTATGTTAAGGTTGACTTCGGATTTTAATTCACCTTCTACGCGAAGATGTTTATCTATATATTCTCTTAACTTAGAAACGTCTTGTTCGGTTAAATCCTTAACTCTCGTGTCGGGATTAACGCCCGTTTCAGCTAAAATCTTTTTAGCCGTAGCTAAACCAATTCCATAAATGTAGGTGATACCAATTTCTACTCTTTTTTCTCTTGGTAAATCTACACCGGCAATACGAGCCATTTTGTTACCTCCGAAATTTTTCTTTTTTGTTTTTTATATATTGTCCGCTTTTTTTGTTTGGAATGTTAAAAGCGGTTGTTTTCTATTAGCCTTGTTTTTGTTTGTGGCTCTTGCTCTTTGAACAAATTACCATAACTTTGCCTTCTCTTTTAATTACCCTACATTTATCGCACATAGGTTTTACCGATGGTCTTACTTTCATCTTTATATCCTCCGATTAGTTTTTTTATGTGTCAGGTCTTACTACGCCAAATAATTCTACCTTTTGTAAAATCATACGGACTCATCTCGATTTTTACGGTGTCCCCCGGAATTATTTTTATGAAATTCATTCTGAGTTTTCCCGATATATAAGCCGTTACTAAATGTCCGTTTGAAAGTTTTACTTTAAACGTCGCGTTCGGTAATGCTTCTTCTATGACGCCTTCCGCCTCTATTACATCGTTCTTTGACAAACTAATACCCTCCGTTTATTTTCTTTTAAAAGTAATTTTTACTTTTTATTACAAAGTTAAAATTTCTACGCCGTCGTCTTTGATTAGCAACGTGTTTTCGTAATGCGCAGACGGTTTTCCGTCCTTAGTTACACATTTCCAACCGTCGATAATCACGTCGTAAGTACCCATATTTACCATAGGTTCAACGGCTATCGTCATTCCGCTTCTCAGTCTTATTCCCGTTCCTTTATGTCCGTAATTCGGTACTGACGGGTCTTCGTGTAGGTGTCTGCCTACTCCGTGTCCGACCATATCCCTTACGACCGAAAATCCGTTTGCTTCGACGTAAGTTTGAATTTGATAACCTATATCGCCCAAAGCGCTTCCCGCAGAAATTCCTTCCAATCCCTTGAAAAAGCTTTGTTTGGTGACTTCTATCAGTCTTTTCTTTTCGTCGCTTATCTTACCTACGTAAACGCTTCTTGCGGCGTCCCCGTTAAATCCGTTATAATAAGCTCCTACGTCAAGACTGACTATCTCGCCTTCTTTAATTACTCTGTCCGAAGGTATTCCGTGTACAACTTGCTCGTCTATAGAAATACATACCGAACCGGGAAATCCGCCGTAACCCAAAAAGGCAGGTCTTGCTCCGCAACGCGTAATATATTCAAATGCAATAGCATCTAATTCTTTGGTTGTCATTCCAACCTGAATTCTGTCTTCAAGCAGTTCTAAAACGTCTCTCGTGATTTTACAAGCGTCCCTCATCTGCTCGATTTCTTTTACACTTTTAATCTTAATCATTTTATCGCTTGTTTTATACGCTCTTCGATTTCTTTAATACTTCCGTCCGCGTTTACGTTTACCAAAATGCCTTTTTTAGCATAATAGTCGATTAGCGGTTTCGTTTGCGCGATATAAACCGCCATACGCTCCGTGACCTGACTTATATGATCGTCCGAACGATGTATTAATTTACTGTTACATTCGTCGCAAACGGTTTTTCCGTTTAAAAAGTCCACGTGAAAACTTTTACCGCACTGAGAACAAACTCTTCTGCCCGTTAACCTTGCGATTAGTTTTTCTTGCGGAACGTCCAAATTTATGCAATAGTCTATATTGTCTATTTCGGATAACTTTTCCGCTTGAAAAAGATTTCTCGGAAAACCGTCTAAAAGATAACCGTTTTTACAATCGTCTTCCGCTAAACGAAGCCTTACTATTTCGCAAGTAACTTCGTCGGGAACAAGGTCACCTTTATCTATGTAGCTTTTGGCAACCTTGCCGATTTCAGTTTGTTCTTTTATGTTTTTTCTGAAAATATCTCCGGTAGATATATGAACTATGTTAAATCTTTTGGAAATACCGTCTGCCTGCGTTCCCTTTCCTGCTCCGGGAGCGCCAAGCAATACTATTTTCATTTTACTTTAAAAATCCCTTATAATTTTTCATCATAATCTGCGATTCCAACGCCGTATTAAATTCTAGCGCGACGCTGACTACGATTAACATTCCCGTTGCCGAGAAAACAGACGATTTGGTCGGGTCTATATATCTAAACAAGATAGCGGGAACAAGCGCCATAAACGCAAGGAATACCGCCCCGAAAAGCGTAATTCTCTTGTTTATTTTGCCTAAATAGTCGCTAGTTGCTTTACCCGGTCTGATTCCTTGTATAAATCCGCCGTTTTGTTGAATGGATTTACTTACGTCTTCGGGATTGAATTGAATTTGCGAATAGAAGAATGCAAAGAAGAATATGAGTAAGCAAAGTACTATCATATATACCCAAGATTGCGTTCCCATCCACTTTTGCCACCATCTTAAAACTTTATTGTTTTCCGACATTAACATCGTGAAAATAAGTTCGGGGAAAGATACTATCGAAAAAGCAAATATCAAGGGCATAACGCCGTTTGCGTTTACTTTCATAGGAATTTCTGTGGACTGTCCGCCCATCATCTTTCTTCCCTTAACTTGTTTGGCATACTGAACTTTTACTTTTCTTTCTGCGTTTTCTACGCATACTATTAAAGCAAATATTACAATTATAGCAACGATATAGGCAAACAATCTCCAAAAACTCTTCATTCCTTCGTCTCCGCCTGCGCCTATTCCGCGAATCATATCTATAAAATAGATTCCCGCGGTTGCTAGGATACCTGCAAAGATTAACATAGAAATTCCGTTGCTTACGCCGTAATCGGTTATTCTTTCACCTATCCAAACGGTTACTAACGCGCCCGACGTGTAGAATATTACCGTAAGCGTATATGCAAGCCATTTTTGTCCGCCTAATAAACTCGTTAGTGAAGAAGCGTCTCCGTCTACCGTTAAAGCTGTTCTTCCGTAATTTAACAAAATTCCGATTGATTGAATAACGGCAAGCAAAACCGCAACGTATCTCGTAAGATTGTTTATTTTTTTCCTACCGCTTTCCCCTTCCTTGCTTAATCTTTCAAGTCTTGGAATTGCTACGGTAAGAAGTTGAATAATAATCGATGAGTTGATGTACGGTCCTATACCCATTGCAAGCCAAGTTCCGTTGGATAATGCTCCACCGGTCATCATACTCATTATGCCTAAATAAGTTACGTTGTTTAAGGTTTCGCTATTGATTAGCCCACCGCCTACTCCCGGTACGGGAATATAACAACCTATTCTGTAAATAATCATAAAGACTACCGTAAGCAATATCTTTATTCTTATTTCTTTTATCTTAAAGGCACGTTTTAACGTTTCCCACATTTTGTTTCCTCCGCTTTACGATAAAATCAGATTTCTTCGGCTTTTCCGCCTGCTTTTTCTATTGCTTCTTTTGCGGATGCGGAAAATTTATCGGCTTTAACCGTAAGCGCTACGCTTAATTCTCCATCTCCTAATATTTTAAGACCGACAGCGTTCTTTATTTCTTTTACTAAACCCATTTCGTAAAGGTAATCGTAATCTACTACCGTGTCGGCAGGAATAGAAGCTAAACGGGATACGTTTACTACTGCGTAAACTTTCTTAAAATGGTTATTAAATCCTTTTTTAGGAATTCTTCTGGTTAAAGGCATTTGTCCGCCTTCAAATCCCGGTCTTACTCCGCCACCGCTACGAGCCCATTGTCCTTTATGACCCTTACCGCTGGTTTTTCCTAATCCCGAGCCGATTCCTCTACCCAATCTTTTGGCTTTTATTACTGCGCCTTCTGCGGGTTTTAACGTATCTATTCTCATTTTGTTACCGCCTTAAATCTTTTCTACTTTTACGAGATGATTTACTTTCGCAATCATTCCGTTTAAACTGTCGCTGACAGTAAATTCTTTGGATTGACCGATTTTTTTAAGTCCCAAAGCTTCTATCGTAGCTTTTTGGTTTTTTAAGCTGGATATCGTGCTTTTTACTAACGTAATTCTTACTTTTTCCATTTTCACACGCTCCTTAACCTAAAATTTCTTCTACGGTCTTTCCACGAAGACTTGCTATCATTTGCGCATCTCTCAATTGAGCTAATCCGTCAATAGTGGCTTTAACCATATTGATGGGGTTATTAGTTCCGTGAGATTTCGTTCTGATGTTCTTAATTCCCGCGCATTCCATTATGATACGAACGGGACCGCCCGCGATAACTCCCGTACCTTCTTCGGCAGGCATCATTAAAATGCTTCCTTTTCCGAATTTTCCGAGTATTTCGTGAGGAATAGTCGTTCCTACCATAGCTACTTTTATCATAGCTTTTTTAGCTTGTGCCGAAGCTTTTTCGATAGCTTCCGGTACTTCGTTAGCTTTTCCCGTTCCGTATCCGACTCTGCCGTTTTCGTCGCCAACGACTACTAACGCCGAGAAACGCATTTTTCTACCGCCTTTTACAACCTTCGTAATACGGTTTACCGCAACGAGTTTTTTAGTAAATGGATCTCTTTCTTCCTGTCTTCTTGCAGGTCTATTATTTTCTCTTGCCATTTTTTCCTCCCTTAAAACTCTAATCCGGCTTCTCTTGCACCGTCTGCGAGCGATTGTACTCTTCCGGTATATAAATATCCGCCTCTATCGAATACAACGTTCTTTATTCCCAAAGCCAAAACTTTTTCGGCAACTTTCGCGCCTACTATTTTAGCTTGTTCTTTTTTCGTTTTGCCTTCTATTTCGCCCTTTATTTCTTTTTCAAGAGTTGAACAAGCGCAAAGCGTAACTCCCTTTACGTCGTCTATTACTTGTGCGTAAATGTTAGTTAAACTTCTGTATACGCTTAATCTCGGACATTCGGCAGTTCCCGAAATATTTTTTCTGACTCTTACGTGTCTTCTGAGTCTTTCATTATTTTTATCTATTTTTGATATCATAATTTACTCCTTACTTACCTGCCGTCTTTCCTTCCTTACGTTCGATTACTTCATCTTTATATTTGATTCCGTATCCGTGGTAAGGTTCGGGTTTACGAATAACTCTGATAGAAGAAGCTACTTGTCCTACCAAAACTTTATCGATTCCTTTTACGGAAATTTCGGTTTGGCTAGTTGCGGTAAGCTTAATTCCGTCAATAGCTTTTACTTCTACGGGATGAGAAAATCCTACGTTTAACGTAAGGCCTGCTCCGTTTTGAGCTACTTTCCAACCTACTCCGTTTACGGTAAGTAATTTTTCGTATCCCTTAGTTACTCCTTCAACCATATTGTCAAGAAGAACTCTGTATAATCCGTGTTTGCTTCTGGTTTCTTTTTCGTCGTTGGCTCTTACAACGTGCGCTACGTTTCCTTCGACTTTAACGTCGATATCTCCCGTAATTTGTTGGGTTAAAGTCCCCAAAGGTCCTTTTACCGTTAAAACTTTCGCGTCGTTTAATTCAACCGTTACTCCTGCCGGTATGGTTACCGGAGCTCTACCTATTCTCGACATAGCTACCTCCTACCATACGTAAGCAAGAACTTCTCCGCCGTGACGGCTCTTTCTTGCTTCTCTATCAGTCATAACGCCCTTGGGTGTAGATATAATCGCTACGCCAAGTCCGCCTAAAACTTTGGGCAATTCGTCGCAAGTTGCGTAAACTCTTAATCCGGGTTTAGATATTCTCTTAATTCCCGTAATTACTCTTTCGCCTTTCGCACCGTATTTTAAAGAAATTACTAATTTCTTTTCTACGCCTTCGCCTTCGATTTTATATTCGTTGATATATCCTTCGCTTACCAAAATCTTCGCGATTTCTTCTTTCATTTTAGAAGCGGGCATTTCTACGCCGTCGTGTTTCGCAACGATTGCGTTTCTAATGCGGGTAAGCATATCTGCTATTGGATCTGTCATTGTTTTTTCCTCCTATTACCAGCTTGCTTTCTTTACGCCGGGGATTTCTCCCTTGTAAGCAAGATTTCTGAAACAAATACGGCAAATTCCGTATTTACGAAGTACAGAGTGAGGTCTTCCGCAAATAGAACATCTCGTATAAGCTCTTGTCTTATACTTAGGCGTCTTTTGTTGCTTATTTATCATAGATTTTTTAGCCATATACTTCTCTCCTTATGCTTTGAAAGGCATTCCGAGCGCCTTTAAAAGTTCTCTTGCTTCTTCATCCGTATTAGCGGTGGTTACGATGCAAATATCGAATCCTCTGATTTTTTCTACTTGGTCGTATTGAATTTCAGGGAATATAAGTTGTTCTTTTACGCCCATTGCGTAATTTCCTCTTCCGTCAAAACTCTTAGTGGATACTCCCCTAAAATCTCTTACCCTCGGAAGCGCGATAGATACGAGCTTGTCGAAAAATTCGTACATTCTGTCGCCTCTTAAATCAACTTTGATACCTACGTTCATTCCTTCTCTTACTTTAAAGCTTGCTACCGATTTTTTAGCTTTCGTTAAAACGGGTTTTTGTCCCGAAATCATAGCGAGTTCTTGTTGAACGAGTTGTACGCTTTTAGCGTTGTCCTTTTGGTCGCCTAATCCGCCGTTGATGGTGATTTTTACGAGTTTAGGAACTTGATTTACGTTCTTATAGCCAAACTTTTTTACAAGGTAGGGAACTACTTCTTTAACGTAGTTTTCTCTAACTCTGTTTACGTATTTTGATTCGGTTGCAGTTTCCTTAGCAACCTGAGTCTTTTTAGTAGCCATTTATAAATTTTCCTCCAATTACTTTAACCTTCTACTTTGGTAGTCTTTCTGGTTCTCTTTGGCTTTTCTGCGCCGTCGGTAGTGTCAGCTTTTTTAGTAGTCTTTTTAGCAGGTTTT
>DHLF01000010.1:0-14783 GCA_002405165.1 Christensenella sp. UBA4675 | reverse complement strand
CTTTCTGGTAGTAGTCTTTTTAGTAGACTTTTCTTCTGCTTTTTTAGCTTCTACATCCAAAGACGCTCCGCATTTACGGCATACTCTTATCTTTTTGCCGTCAACGATTTTGTAAGCTACTCTCGTTGCTTTTTTACAAGCGGAACATACTATTTCAACGTTACTAGCGTCTATTGCTCCTACTTGTTCTACTATTGCGCTTTGTTCCTGCGTGGAACGAGCTTTTTTATGCTTTTTTTGTACGTTTACTCCCTCTACGAGAACTTTATTTTCTGCGGGCATTGCGGTTAAAACCTTTCCCGTTTTTCCTGCGTCTTTTCCCGTTAAGATTAAAACAACGTCGTTCTTTTTGATTTTCATATTCTCTCTCCTTACAGTACCTCGGGAGCAAGAGATATGATTCTCATATAATCTTTATCACGAAGTTCTCTTGCAACAGGCCCGAAAATACGAGTTCCTCTGGGCTGTTTTTGGGTGTCGATTATAACTGCTGCGTTATCGTCGAATTTGATGTGCGTTCCGTCGGGTCTTCTGAGTCCGCTAACGCTTCTTACGATAACCGCTCTTACGACTTCGCCTTTCTTTACTGCTCCGCCGGGGGTTGCAGTCTTTACGCTTGCGATAATAACGTCTCCGATATTACCGAATTTTCTGAAAGAGCCTCCGAGTACTTTTATACACATAATTTCTTTCGCGCCACTGTTGTCGGCTACGTTTAATCTTGTCTGTGCTTGTATCATCTTCTCCTCCTTACTTAGCCTTTTCGATTATTTCGGCAACTCTCCAATGTTTGTCCTTGCTGAGTTTTCTGGTTTCAACGATTCTTACTTTATCGCCAACTCCGCATGCGTTTTCTTCATCGTGAGCTTTTACTCTCTTTGTAGTCGTTATCGTCTTTTTATATAAAGGGTGTTTTGCTTTCTCTTCGATTGCTACTACTACCGTTTTATCCATTTTATCGGAATATACAAGACCGACTCTTTCTTTTCTTAAATTTCTTTCCATGTTTAAGTTCCTCTCTTTTAAGCCTTCGCCTTGATTTCTCTTTCTCTTATCTCGGTTTTGATTCTTGCGATATCTTTTCTTACCAAAGATAAAGTTAAAGGATTTTCAAGTTGTCCGGTTGCATGACGGAAGCGGAGGTTAAACAACTCTTCTTTCAAGCTATCAAGCTTGCTTAACAATTCATTATTCGTCATTTCACGAATCTCTTTAGCTTTCATTAACCTTCAACTCCTTCTTGAACTTCTTTCTTGATTATTTTACATTTAACGGGAAGTTTGTGAGATGCAAGTCTCATAGCTTCTCTTGCGTCAGCTTCCGAAACCCCTGCGATTTCAAACATAACTCTACCCGGTTTTACTACTGCTACCCAGTATTCTACTCCGCCTTTTCCGCTACCCATTCTTACTTCTGCGGGTTTTTTGGTTATAGGCTTGTGGGGGAATATGTCTATCCAAACTTGTCCTCCACGCTTAATAAATCTCGTCATTGCGATACGCGCCGCTTCTATTTGGTTAGAAGTTACCCATCCGCAAGTTTCCGCAACTAATCCGTATTCTCCGTAAGCGACCGTATTACCTTTATTGGCTTTACCCGTCATTCTTCCGCGGTGTTGCATTCTTCTTTTTACTCTTTTAGGCATTAACATATTAAGCTTGTTCTCCTTCAGTCTTTACGACTCCGCCAAGTACTTCTCCTTTGTATACCCAAACTTTAATTCCGATTATACCGAACGTGGTTAAAGCTTCCGCAAATCCGTATTCGATGTCCGCTCTTAAAGTCTGCAAAGGAATAGAACCTTCGTGATATTGTTCGGAACGAGCGATTTCAGCTCCGTCCAATCTTCCGCTTACCATAACTTTAACACCCTTTACGCCTAATCTCATAGCTTTGGAGATTGCTTGTTTCATAGTTCTTCTGAAAGAAGCTCTCTTTTCAAGTTGTCCCGCTATGGATTCTGCCATAAGTTGAGCGTCGCAGTCAGGTTTTTTAACTTCCATTATATTGATTGCAACGTGTTTATTCTTAACGATTTTCGCAAGAGATTTTTTCATCTCTTCTATTTCCGCGCCTTGTTTTCCGATTAAAACACCGGGTTTTGCGGTATAAATGCTTACCGAAACTCTGTTAGCGGCTCTTTCGATCGTGATTTTGCTTATAGCGGATACGAAATATTTTTTCTTTAAGAATTTTCTTATTTCATAGTCTTCTTTAAGTAATTTGGAAAAATCTTTTTTGTCTGCGTACCATTGCGTATCCCAGCTTTTGATTACTCCGACTCTTAAACCGTGTGGATTAACTTTTTGTCCCATAATTCCTCCTTACTTAACGTCAAGAACAGCCGTTATGTGGCAAGTTCTCTTTAAAATTCTGTAACCTCTACCTTTGCTCATGGGTTGCATTCTCTTTAAAGAAGGTCCCATATCGGCGTAACATTCAGCTACTTTAAGGTCGGCTACGTTCATGCCTAAATTGTGTTCTGCGTTTGCCGCGGCGCTTAAAATTACCTTTTTAACGGGTAAAGCACCTGATTTGGAACAGTTGTCCAAAATAGCAACTGCGGTTTTAACGTCTTGTCCTCTTACTAAATCGAGAACTACTCTTACTTTAAAAGGAGAAATTCTGACGTGTTTAGCGCATGCTCTTGCTCTATTATCTTTCTTTTCCTCAATTCTTTGAGTTTTTTTCTTCATATTACCAGCCATCGTAATTTCCTCCTTACTTTGCACCGGTTGTCTTTGCGCCTGCATGTCCTTTAAACGTTCTCGTGGGCGCAAATTCACCAAGTTTACAACCTACCATATCTTCCGTAATGTATACCGATACGTGTTTTCTTCCGTCGTAAACTGCTATCGTATGTCCAACCATATCGGGGAATATCGTCGATGATCTGGACCAAGTCTTTAAAAGAGTTTTCTTGTTTTCAGCGTTTAACGCTTCTACTCTTTTAAGTAGCCTTGCTTCAACGTAAGGTCCTTTTTTAACACTTCTACTCATATTTTTCCTCCAAATTAGTTGACTCTCTTGATAATAAATTTATCAGTCTTATTCTTTTTCTTTCTGGTCTTGTAGCCAAGAGCAGGTTTACCCCAAGGCGTAACAGGTCCGCTTCTTCCGACGGGAGATTTACCTTCACCACCACCGTGCGGGTGGTCGCAGGGGTTCATTACCGAACCTCTTACCGTAGGTCTGATACCCATATGTCTCTTCTTTCCCGCTTTACCGATAGAAATAATTTCGTGTTCGCCGTTTCCTACCGTTCCGATAGTAGCTTTACAAGAAACCATAACGTATCTCATTTCTCCGCTGGGAAGTTTTAACGTAGCTAAATTACCTTCTTTCGCCATAAGTTGCGCGCTTAATCCCGCGCTTCTTACTAATTGCGCACCTTTTCCGGGTTGCAATTCGATATTGTGTACGTTAGTACCTACGGGAATATCTTCTAATTTTAAACAGTTACCTGCTTTTATGTCCGCGTTCTTTCCGCTTAAAATCGTATCTCCTACGTTTAATCCTACGGGAGCTAAAATGTATCTCTTTTCTCCGTCAGCGTAAACGATTAACGCAATGTTTGCGGTTCTGTTGGGGTCGTATTCAATCGTCTTAACAGTTGCGGGAATCCCGTCTTTATCTCTCTTAAAGTCGATTATACGATATTTTCTCTTGTTTCCACCGCCTTGATGTCTTACGGTGATTTTACCTTGAGCGTTTCTTCCCGCTTTGTGTCTTTGGTCTTCAAGTAAAGACCTTTCGGGAGTCGTACTCGTTATTTCTTCGAACGTGCTTACGGTCATTTGACGACGCGCGTTAGAAGTAGGTTTATATCTCTTAATACCCATTGTATTTATCCTCCACTATTAAGACAACGAATCGAAGAATTCGATGCTCTTGCTGTCTTTTTTAAGCTGTACGATAGCTTTTTTATAATCGGAAGTGTAGCCTTCGCTTCTTCCCATTCTTTTAAGCTTACCGTGGCAATTTACCGTGTTGACGCTGTCAACCTTTACCCCGAAAATGCTTTCGATTGCAAGACGAATTTCGGTTTTGTTTGCGTCTTTAGCTACTTCAAAAGTGTATTTTTTGTTTTCGATTCCGGCATAACTCTTTTCCGAAAGAATCGGTCTTATGATTATATCTCTTTCTCTCATATTATTCTCCATAGACCTCCTCTAAACTTTTTACGGTCGTTACGTCTAAAACGATTGCTTTGTTTTTAACAATGTCGTAAGTGTTGAGTTGAGCTTTATCCATCGTGCTTACTTTAGGAAGATTTGCCGAAGCTCTTCTTACTAAGTCGTTAGCTTCTCCCATAACCATAAGTACGCTCTTGTCAAACTTCATAGCTTCGATAAAAGCTTTCATTTCTTTCGTTTTTCCGCTTTCTACGACGAATTTATCTACTACGAAAAGTTCTCCGTCCGCAATTTTTTTGCTTAATGCCGAAAACATTGCCGTTCTTCTCGCAACGATGTTCATCTTTTTAGAGAAATCTCTGCTCTTGGGCGCAAATACTACGCCACCCTTAGTCCATTGGGGAGCTCTTATGCTTCCTTGACGAGCGTTACCCGTTCCCTTTTGTCTCCAAGGTTTCTTACCGCCTCCGCGTACTTCGCTTCTGGTAAGAGTGCTTTTCGTTCCCTGTCTGTCGTTTGCCAAACGGGTTACTACTGCTTGATGAATTAACGGTTCGTTATATCCTATTTCAAACAATTCGGACAATTCCATAGAACCGGTTTCTTGTCCTTTCATATTATATATCTTAATACTTGGCATAGCTTTTCTCCTTATTTAACGCTCTCGCAAACGGTAATTATTCCGCCCTTTGCGCCGGGGATTGCGCCTTTTATCAAGAGAAGGTTTCTTTCTTGGTCAACCTTTACTACTTCGAGATTTTGAACGGTTACTCTTTCGACACCGTATTGTCCCGGCATGTGTTTGTTTTTGAAAACTCTTGAAGGACTGGAATTCGCACCCATAGAACCGACTTCTCTGTGTACAGGGCCTACACCGTGCGTTTCTTTAAGTCTTTGATTGTTCCATCTTTTAATTACGCCCGTAAATCCGTGTCCTTTACTCGTACCTACAACGTCAACGTGGTCGCCGGTTGCGAATACGTCGCAAGTTACGTTTTTACCGACTTCGTAGCCTTCCAAAGAATCAACTCTGAATTCTTTTAAAACTTTGTGAGGAGCTACTCCCGCTTTTTTAAATTGTCCGAGTTCGGGCTTGTTAAGCTCTTTTTCGGAAACTTCGCCAAATCCGAGTTTTACTGCGGTGTATCCGTCGCTGTCAACAGTCTTTAATTGAACAACGGGACAAGGTCCGACTAAAACTACGGTTACCGGAATTACTTTTCCGTCAGATTCAAAAATCTGAGTCATTCCGATTTTCTTACCAATGATTGCTTTATTCATAGATAAAGTTCACCTCCGATTTTATTTTAAAAAATTTTTTACAACTTGATTTTTACGTCAACGCCTGCGGGAAGATGGATACTGTCCAAAATCTTTGCGTTGTTGGAATAAATGTCGATAAGTCTTTTGTGCGTTCTCATTTCGAATTGTTCTCTCGAATCTTTATATTTGTGAGGAGAACGAAGAATCGTTACGACTTCTTTTTCCGTAGGAAGCGGAATAGGTCCGCTTATTTTAGCGCCAGACTTTTTCATAGCTTCTACTATTCTGCTAGCCGCTTGGTCAACCATATTAGCGTCGTAAGCCGCTAATTTAATTCTGATTTTTTGTACTGCCATTAGTGTTTGCCTCCGTTTATACTAACTTTTTGTAATATTGCCGTGTGTGTCGCGCCTAAAACATTAAAAAAATCATTCGCGCTGTGTGTTGCGAATGACTCCGATAATCTTATAGCGGTTAGTCGCAAGAGTTTAACCCTCACATTTGTCAATGAAAATTATCTTTTCTTTTTAAAACAACCTTTCCGGATGGTCGTTTTATCGGGAAATTAAGTAACTTTTCATCTCATCCCTATTAACACAGCTTATTCATTCTACCAAACCCGTAAGAATTTGTCAA
Source organism: Christensenella sp. UBA4675 (assembly GCA_002405165.1). GTDB lineage: Bacteria > Bacillota > Clostridia > Christensenellales > Borkfalkiaceae > UBA4675. The sequence continues at coordinate 8,748 of DHLF01000010.1, read as the reverse complement.
ACAATTTTTCCATATTTTTTATTATTTTTTTAAGTTTTTTTAATACTACTTTATATTGTGTTTTAGGGATTACACTCACCACAATTTTTTTAATTTTTAACGCTTTTTTATTTCTTCATCGGAAAATTTATTTTCCATTTTATTCATTTGGTTCATATTTATTATTTCTCTTATTCTTGAATTTGTTCGTCTATCGTTTTCTTCATAATTTATCCTTTATAAAGTAAACAGATTCTGATACTAATATTATTAACCATTTACACCCCTAAATCATCTATTCATATGCTATTTTTCACGATTTAATAAGTCAATATCTTCACATTTATATAATTTTTTATAGGTATCAATAAAGAAAGCTTCTTGTTTTAAAATTCCCTCTAACTTAGTTCTTACCGTAAATTTATCTATTGTATCGTTTAACTTGTCATGAAATTTTTTCATTATCTTTAAACATTTAGTAGGCTTAAACGGATATAAATATTCAGTGGCAAGGTAAGCGATCAACAAATCTTTACTATCTAGCAATTTGATAAATTCCTCCATGTCAACAGGTGAATTTATAATTGCTTTAACAATTTTATCTACCGTTTTACCCAATTTAACAGAATATTTGGAATTATAATCTGGATTACCTACCATGTTCTTGCTAGAAGTATAATTATATAAATTGGTTGCTTCATTTATAAATTGTTGAACTAAATTTTCATTAGATGTGTTTATAGCCATATTACTGTTTCCCCTAATTTTTCTGCAAACGTTTTTAGAATTTCTAAATTTTAAAAATATAAAAAGTGTGCAAGCCAAAATAAAACTTACACACTTTTTTTATTTTTTTGCATTACTATGATTTTTTCAATATTATATAATTAAACTTTACCTTATAAAATTAGTTTTAACTACGGGCGTTTCCGCAATCGGTTTTTCTATTCCCGAATTTTTAATGCACCTAGCGAGCCAAACCATATTGCTTGCCAAATTTCTTACCGTTTGCAAACCTTCTTCATCGAAAACCGTTTCTTGCGCGTTTCTGCCGTGAACTCCGTTCCAATAGGTAGAGCTTACGATAGGCATTTCCGCAATGGTAAAATATTTGTTGATTATATCTATCGCGGAAGTAGTTCCCATTCTTCTTGCGCTTACAACCGCGCATGCGGGTTTTAAACGGAATAAATTATGTTTTCCGTAAAAAGCTCTATCCATAAATCCCGTTAAGTTTCCGCTGATTCCCGCGTAATGAACGGGACTTGCAAACACAAATCCGTCGGCTTTGTCGCATTTATCCAAAAATTCGTTTACCTTATCTTGAAAAACACATCTTTTAGTAGTTAAACAACCGTTGCAAGCAATACATCCGCCTATCGGTTTAGTTCCCAGCCAAAAAATTTCGCTATCGACTCCGTTTTGCTCAAAAACTTTTTGCATTTCCTTTAAAGCCCTATCGGTACTGCCGTGTTCGTGCGGGCTTCCGTTTACCATTAAAATTTTAATTTTATCGCTCATTTCACTCCATTATATTCTGATTTTAAACGAATGTTTACGCTTAAATAGATTTTATAAAATTTAAAATAGGTTGAACGTAATTTTTTACGGAATTTATAGCTTCGGTCATACCGTCCATAGCGACTTGAATTCCCGAAACTGCAACTATAATATCCGAATAAGTTTGTTTTATTGCGTCTTGGTCGGCTTTTGCCAATTTATCAAAGCTTAAATTTTTGGAATAATCGCTAGCATAATATCCGTCCATTTTTTCAACTAGCCCTAAGAAATACTTGCTAAACGTTCCGCCGTCGCCCATAGCTAAATCTATAGCGTTTATAAAAGCTTTTTTATCTTTTAAATTATTGAGAGCCGTTTGTAAATTATGACAAACTATTTCCGCAACCCTGTAAAGTCCTTCGTCGCCGGTCGAGAAATAATCCGGGTCTTCCGATTTTACGAATTCGTCTGAAATTAAACCGTTGCTACGACAATTTAAAAGGGCAAGCAAATCTGATTTAGAGAAATTCTTTAAAAGCGTACCCGCAAATACTTGACCGTTAGCGTATAAAGGTAAAAATCTGTTTACGAAGTATCCTAATCCGTTTTTATCCAAAACGTTGCAAGCATTTTTTATTTTGTCGCTCGAAGAAAGCGTGTCGTTACCCATAGCGATAACCACGTCGCCTTCCGTAGCCATTACGTTTGATAAACTATTGCCTATTTCGGTAAGTATCGTAGCTTTTTCGCTTGCGGTAGTAGCGTCTTGAAATTTAGAAATAGAATTTATTAAATCAATTAAATCGGAAGCGTTTATACATTTTTCCAAAGCGATTGTTTTTTTAGTTTCTTCAAAAGCAAAACCGACTAATACGGCATAAGCGTTTTTCTTTTCGTCGGAATCTATGTTTAACGCCGTAAGAGAAGATTTTAAAATTTCTAATTCATCGATCGTTTCGGTGCTTAAATTTAAACCGAGATTATCGTAATTGTAAGCGAAATTTAAAATGGCACCTATAACGTCCTTAAAATTTATGGTATTTATAAATTTAAGCATAGACGCGTTAAAAGCGTCGTATTTATTTAAAAACTCCGTTTTGTCTTCTTGACTGAATTTATTAACGAGCGTGCTGATTTTTTCAACGTCTATTATGCTATAAATAGTGATAACGTAATCTTTAAAAGCTAAAAAGTACGCTTCTTCGGCGTTAGGTAAAGTTTTGTCGTAGTCGGGCGCTAACGGAAAAATTTCTCCGTCTACCAAAACGTCTACGCCGTCGTATTTTACAGTTAAAGCGCTAACGTAGTTTACAAAAGCGTAATAATCCGTTAAAAATCCGTTTAAAGCAACTAAACTTGCGGAAATTTTAGCGTTGGTAATTCCCGCCGAATACAAAACTTTTTGTCCTATCAAATCCAAAGAAGTTTTATATTCGTCTGCCACCATTTTTATCAAAGTAGAATAATCGTCTTTGGTTGAAGCAGGCGTAGAATCGTCGCCCGAATTATCCGCGTTGCTATAAACCGTTAATAAAATATCGGCAAGTTCGTCCGCATGGTCGGTTTCCACCGCTTCCGATAGGGCAACTTCTTGTTTTTCTCCGCCTTCTTTATCTTTACAGGAAGTAAAAACGCTTGTTCCGATTAAAGTAAAAACTAAAATCAAAGTTAAAAAAATAGACGATATTCTTTTTTTCATTTTTGTCCCCCTTAAACTATAATTTATTTTGTATCCATATACTATCACACAGATTGAAATTTGTCAATGTTTTTAAAAGAAAGCCGAAATTTTAAAAGTTGATTTTTATTGAGAAATAAATCCATTATTTTTGCGGATAATTGAGAATAATATCCATTTTTTAACTTTACATTTATAATTGAAAATGGTATAATTTTCTAAAATAAAAGGTAAAGCGATGTCATACTCTAACAAAACGAAAAAAGGTTATTCTTTTCCCGTTGCCGACCCGTTTGTATTCAGGTGGCTAGGTAAATATTATATGTTTTGTACGGGCGATTTTGTCCCCGTATACGTTTCGGAAAATTTAACGGACTGGTCTTATCTGGGTCCTTGTATAAACCCCGATAAATCTAATCCGGATATTTTAGGTTGTTACGCACCCGAAGTATGCTATACGGGCGGAAAATTTTATATGTGTTTTTCCCCAAAAGGCAATAAGCACAGAATTTACGTTTCGGACAATTTAACGTCGGGTTACGTTCCGCTAAACGTACAAAATTTCGACGGAATAGACGGCTCGTTTTTTTTGGATGGCAACAACGTAATATTTACGCGTTCGGCAAGCGTTGACGGAACTCAAAAGGACGGAATATACGGCAAAAAAGCAAAAGACGTTAAATCCGTCGCTACGAGTAGCGGTTGGCAAAGAATAGAAAAAGCCTATTTAAACGGCTGGACGGAAGGTCCGTTTATAGACGAAAGAAACGACTATCAGTATCTCACCTTTACTGGCAACCATTATTTAAGCAGGGGGTATAGACTTGCTTACTGTTATAAAAAATCAAATGAAGAACTAAGCGAGTTTAAAAAGGGAAGGACTTTTTTAATTTCCACAACAAAAGATTTTTACGGTTTAGGACATAGTTCTACGGTAATTGCGCCCAACCTTGACGGTAGAATTCTTGCTTTCCATGATTTAAAACTCGACGAAAACGAAAAATATAAAACGAGATACGCAAACTTTGTAAACTTAACTTACGACGGGGAAAATTTGTTCGCAAACGGAACGGCGTTTTACCCTTGTCCCGATTTTGATAAATGCGAAAGTTACGACGAAAACGAATGTAGGGACAAACGCGAATTTTTATTACCACTAAGTAAAAACGGATATTTTACGGCAGAATTAAGCGTAAAAACTTCTTTCCCTTTCACTATGTTTTTGGGAAATAACAAACTCGATATTTTTAACGGAAAAACATCGTTAAACGACATGTTGCAGGGTTTTTTCACTAAAATGAAAAACAAAAACCCCTTAATTATACGCATAGAAAACGGTAAAAATTTAAAAGTAACCGTAAACGGACAAAAAACAATATTTACCGAAAGAATTAAAGCGGATAAAATTGTTTTGTCTTCTTCCGTAACGCCTTTATACGTCGCTTTATCTCCTTACGCGGAAGGAAGTTCGGATAAAACGCTTATTAAAAACGTTCCGTCCCGTTTTCCGGCAATTTCTTGTTCGGAAAACGCAGAAAGCTTTGTTACAAACGAAAAAAATTATATTTGCGGTAAAGTTACTTATCGACTTAACGTATCCGAAAGCGGAAATTACGCGGTTATTTTAAACGCTCTTGCTAAGCGTTCCGCCAACGTTTCCTTAAACGGAAAAACAATAACTCAAAACTTTAACAACGGCAGAAAAGTCGCGGGGTTTACTAATTTAGAAAAGGGATTACAAACGCTTGAAATAATTTCCGACGCGTATTTTTGCGACGTTGATTTACAATTAAAAGAAACCGAAAATTACGATTTTAAACCCGTTTTATTACACGAAAAATTAAACGATAAAGATTATAATTTTATTTTATCGAATAACGATTTATACGATTACGAAGTAGAAATTAAATCTTTAAACTCTAATTTGTATACGGGAATTGCGTTAAGGGCAAACGATTATTCTTATTTTGACAATCAGCAAAAAGAATCCTTTACGGGCTATATGCTTTGCCTGTTTAACGATTTTATAACGTTAAATAAAATAGATTACGGAAAAACGGAACTAGCGAAATACGAGCTAAAAGGAAATTACGATACGATTAAAATAAGATTAATAAACGATGAGATAAGCGTATTCGTAAACGAAAAACTTGTAATTTCCGTTTACGACGGAGAATTTTTACACGGAAAAACAGGGGTTTTATCCGCCGATAATTTCGATTGCGACAAAATAAAAATTAAACGAATTTATTAAGAAAAATTTAATTAAATCCAAAAATTTTTAAAGCGAATTAAAATAAAATTTCAAAAATTTTTTAAGGCAAGTTTACTTGCCTTTTTTTTGACAAAAAAAATACTTTTTCGATAATTTTATCCAAAAAAAACTTTATTACATAATATATAATGTTAGTTATAGGTGATTATGAAATTATTGAAAAAGGTTTGCGTTTTAAAGCAAATAGCAAACGGCTATTCTTACAGCGGAAAAGACGCCAAGGGTATGGCTAAGTGCGAAAAAAAAGGCAATGAAAATTGCCTTGAAATTTCATTAATGGACGTTGCTCCGCTAAAAAAAGGAAGGTACGTAGCATTTATTTCGAACTCTCAAAAGGGCGTTTATTTCGATTGCGATGAAACGGGGCTTGAAAAAGAATTTTCCGATTTTATTTTCGACTTAGAAACGCCTTTTAGCATAACTATAATAATTGACGACGATTTAAGTCCTTACCCCGTTTTATTCGGACAAACGGAAAACAACGCCCAAACGCCGTCTTTCGCGACGGACGAGTATATATTGTTAAAAAGAAAAAACAAAGAAGATAGGGAAAAAGAAGAAGAGCTTATAGATAAAGCGTACTTCGAATCGGAAAGCGACACTTTTAATTTATCCGACGAAGAAATTTTAAGTAAATCGAATATTTTTACCGATAAACCTTCGCCCGACGGCTATGCCGACGACGTAGTTGCTACCGAAAATTATTTTGAAAAAGCTGACGTTGACGCTAAAAATTTAACACTTAAAGAAGATAATAAAATTAGCGAAAAACAAGATAAATTTTTTAAGCTTAAAAAGAGTTTTGAAAACTCTTCTTTCCCGATAGACGAACCGCCGAACGAAAATTCTTGTCCGCAAAAAGAACCTACGCAAGCGCCTTGTCAAAAAACCGCCGAAACGGAAAATAACCACGAACGAAAAATATCGCAGGATAACGACCTTAAAAACAATTCTTGCGAATGTTCTTTTTTGCAAGAAGATTTGGAAACGGTTATGAACAGTTATCCCGAATTTTACGAGCTTGAAAAGAGCGTTTACGGCAGTAAATGGGTAAAAATAGAGCTTGCCAAAGGCGAATATTATTTCGGAAAAGCGAGTATTCACGACAAAAAATACCTATGTTACGCCGTTAGGGGGCAAAAGGATTGCTGTCCCGAAGAACTAAAAGACTTGTCTTGCTTTATCCCTTGCCAGACAAGCGACGAAGAAGGGTTTTTCGTCATGTTCCAAAACGAAGTTGACGGAAAAATAATTAAAAACTAATTTTATCCTTTTTTATAAAATTTAAGTTGATTTATAATTTGTAAATTTTTAAAATTATAAATTTTAATAAACGCTTATAATATCTCCAAATATTTTCCATAATTTTTATCCGTAGGACGAAAGTCCTACGGATAAAAATTTATAAATTTAATTTTATTTAAAAACATCGTTTAAAGCTTACTTTTTTTATTTATAATACCGTTTATCGACACGGCAAGAAGTGTTCCCAACGTTGAAATTACCGCAAGTTGACCTAATCCTACGGTTAAAACGCCTAAAAAATACGCGTGTTTTAAATCTGCAAAAGCGCAAAACGTAAACGGAACCAAAACGGCGTTTATAACAATAGGAAATATCTCGCCCACGATAAGTTTAACGGGAAATTTTTTCAACTTTTTACCTACGAAATAAGTAAGCAAGCTTGAAATTAAAGTGGCAAAAGTACCTAAAACTATATCTATCACGCCGTTTCCGAAAATATTTGCTATTAAACAACCTATTGTAAGTCCTATAATAGATTCGGGATAGAATAGCGGTAACACGGTTAAAGCTTCGGCAAAGCGAAATTGTATCGCGCCGAAACTCAGCGGTGAAATAGCTATCGTTAAAACGCAATAAATAGCGGAAATTAAACCTGCTCTACACAATTTAGTAGTATTCATTTTTATACCTCGGTTTTTTTAATAGAAGTGTTTTCCGAAAACCTTCTTTTTTTATTTTAATACTAAAAATACTATTTTGCAAGTCTTTTGAAAGGCAAAAATTGTTGATTTTTTAATAAAAGTATGCAATAATTTAGTTATGATTAGAATTTGGGCTAAAACTTTAAAGAAACAAAAAATAGTTAAGGATATGGAATACGATATAAACGCCGACAAAATGGTATGGTCGTTATTTTTCGACGTATTAAGCGAAATATGCAATACCTTAGATATCCCCACTCCCGTACTGTTAAAAACGCATATTTTAAACTTTGCAAAGTATAATTTCGTATCGTTTGACAAAAGCGATTTCGTTGAAACGGTAGATTTTGACAAACTTTGGTTGGAATTTATTAAAAACAAATAAATCGCATAAAAAAATAGTATTATTTCATACTACTTTTAGGAGGTAGGTATGAAAATTACGAGTATTATCGCTTTTATTCTTGCAATAGCGGGCGCGTTAAACTGGCTTGTAGTCGGATTTTTTAACTTTAACTTTGTTAGTTGGGCATTTTCGTTTATGCCGATTTTGGCTAATATAGTGTACGTTTTAGTAGGGCTTGCAGGTTTATATTTAATATTCTTTATATTCTTTTATAAACCGTTTGAAGAAGTTGCTTAAACAAAATTCAAAAGGCAGTTTGCGTAAACAAACTGCCTTTTGATTATTTATGATAAGGGGGGAAATGATAAGCTTTTTATCGCTTTATACTATAACATTTTTATTCCTTTTTGTAAAGCGTTTTAAATAAAAATTTAAGATTTTATCTTAAAAAATTATTTTTACTTAAATTATTGATTTTTTATATTTTAACAATAAGTTACGGCGTAGCAATTTTGCTACGCCGTTTATAATATTTTACTCTCCTTTAAAGGGAAGTAACGCAACCATTCTTGCTTGCTTTATAGCGGTTGCAAGAAGTCTTTGATGAGCGGAGCAAACTCCGGTCATACGTCTAGGGAGCATTTTCCCCTTTTCGGTTACGAATTTCTTTAATTTAGCTACGTCTTTATAGTCTATTTTTTCACTTTTGTCAACGCAGAACATGCACACTTTTTTTCTGGACATTTTCTTTATTGGCTTTTTAACGGTTTTTTCTTCCATAATTAACTCCTTTTAAAAATCAAAACGGCAAATCGTCATCGTCGGGAACGGTTTGTAATTTTTCTACCTTTTCCGCTTTTTCGCTGTTTGCCGAACTATTGTCGCCCGCACTCTTGGGCGATAAGAATTCTACTTCTCCTGCAACGATATCCGTAACGTATCTCTTTATTCCGTCTTTATCGTCGTAAGAACGATTTTGCAAACTTCCGCTTACCGCAACTTTGCTACCTTTTTTAAGGAATTT
>DHLF01000004.1:296750-355335 GCA_002405165.1 Christensenella sp. UBA4675 | reverse complement strand
TGCCACAAGTATAAAACAAAACAGTCAAAAAATAATAGTCAAAAAGGCAGAAAAACTGTTGACAATATTATAAAAGTATAGTAAAATAGATTAGCACTTCTGAAAAAGGGGTGTTAATTTTTTAGGAAGGCGAAAGAAAGATGGCTAAAGGAGTTAGAACTAGAATAACGCTTGCTTGTACGGAGTGTAAGCAAAGAAACTATGACGTATATAAAAATAAGAAAAACACTCCCGACAGACTGGAAGTAAATAAATACTGTCCTTTCTGTAAAAAACATACTGCGCATAAAGAAACAAAATAATCAGCAGAGGTTAAAAATGAGAGAAGATACTCAAAAAACTGTCGCAAACGAAAAATCAAAAGCGGTAAAAACCGAAAAAAAACCTAACGTTTTCGTTCGTTTTGGAAGATGGATTAAGAAAAAATTTAAAGATATGTGGATTGAGATAAAAAAAGTATCTTGGCCCAAGTTTTCTAAGGTCGTTAAACAAACGGGCATTGTTTTAGGTGTCGTTTTGGTATTCCTTGTCTTTATCACGGCGATAGACGTAGGTCTTGAACAGTTGCTTAAACTTTTAACGAGAGTACGTTAATTTAAAGGAAGAATATAATGAGCGCTGAAAATGCAAGATGGTACGTACTTTATACAAGCACGGGATACGAACAACTTGTAAAGAGTACAATCGAAAAAAAAGTTGAAAATAACAATCTTCAATCCGTAGTTTTAGACGTAAAAATTCCGACAGAAGAAACCATTGAGAAAAGAGTTGTAAACGGAAAGGAAAAAGACAAAGTAGTATGTCATAAACTTTTTCCTTGCTACGTTTTCATAAAAATGGTATATTCTAACGAAATTTGGTACAAAGTCTTAAAAAGCACAGCGGGCTTGCAAGGTTTTGCTTCGGGAACGGCAATGCCCTTAACCGAAGAAGAAGTTAAAAAAATGCGTTTGGAAGACAGGGTAGTCAATGCGGATTATCAAGTCGGAGAAAGTGTCAAAGTAATATCGGGCGCTTTAAATTCGTTTGCAGGCGTAATAGAAAGCCTTGATAACGAAAACCAAAAAGCAAAAGTAAAAGTAAGTATGTTCGGGAGAGATACCACAGTTGAACTCGACTACGTACAAATTGAAAAATTAAACGGTTAATATCCGAATATTCGGTTATTTATACAGTGGGAGAAACGTTAAATATTTTCTATGGCGTTTTCGCTTGAACCACGTTAAGGAGGAATCTTATGGCAAAAAAAGTAACAGCTGTTGTAAAATTACAATTGCCTGCCGGCAAAGCGACTCCGGGACCACCCGTAGGCTCTACGCTTGGACCTCACGGAATCAATATTCCGGGATTTACTAAGGATTTTAACGCTCAAACTGCAGACAAAGCAGGACTTATAATCCCCGTAGTAATTACAATTTATCAAGACCGTTCGTTTACGTTTATACTTAAAACACCACCCGTACCCGTACTTATCAAAAAAGCGTGCGGATTAGAATCGGGAAGTGCTAAACCCAACAAAGATAAAGTAGGTAAACTTACGAAAGCTCAAATCGAAGAAATCGCAAAAACGAAACTCGTAGACACTAACGCGGCGTCCTTAGAAGCTTGTATGAGCATGGTAAGAGGAACAGCTCGTAGTATGGGTATCACCTGCGAAGAATAAATTATAATTAAGTGGGAGAGCTAGTTCTCGTTTGACCACAAGGAGATTAAATAATGAAATACGGAAAAAAATATTCTGATAGCATAAAATCGTACGATAGCTCGAAATTATACGACGTTGAAGAAGCGATAGATATCGTTTTAAACACCGCAAAAGCTAACTTTGACGAAACTATTGAATTTCATACCAGATTAGGCGTTGACCCCAAACAAGCTGACCAACAAGTCAGAGGAGTTATCGTTCTTCCTAACGGAACGGGTAAGAAAGTAAGAGTTTTAGTTATAGCTAAAGGCGAAAAAGCCGATATAGCTCAAAAAGCAGGTGCTGATTACGTAGGAGCGGAAGAAACTCTTGCAAAAATTCAAAACGAAGGTTGGTTCGATTTCGACGTTATGATAACCACTCCCGATATGATGGGCGCGGTAAGTAGAATAGGTAAAGTATTAGGACCTAAGGGTTTGATGCCTTCTCCTAAGAGCGGTACGGTTACTATGGACGTTGAAAAGGCAGTTAAGGACGTTAAAGCAGGTAAAGTTGAATACAGACTTGATAAAACTGCGGTTATCCACTGTCCTATCGGCAAAAAATCTTTTGGAAAAGAAAAGCTTGTTGAAAACTTCAAAGCTTTAATGGACGCAATAGTTAAAGCTAAACCCGCTTCTAGCAAAGGTCAATACGTTAAAAGCGTAGCCGTTGCAAGCACGATGGGTCCCGGAGTTAAAATCAATAACAGAATTTTCTAAAAAATCGTTTGACAATTAAGTCAAATTTTGTTAAACTTATAAAGTAAATAACCTAAGAAAATCGGTGCTTGAAAAAGCGTAAGTACAAAAACGCCGGTCGAGGTACGAATTATAAGAGTATAATAATACCCTTACGTCGTATTTCGGCGTAAGGGTTTTTTTAGGGAATAGGGTAAAACCAAAAATGGAGGAAAAAATGTCGGCAAATAAAGAAGACAAAAAGCAAATTGTCGAGAGCATTAAAGCTAAAATTACCGATAGCAAATCCGTTCTTTTCGTAGACTATAAAGGTCTTACCGTTGTTCAAGATACAGAATTGAGAACGGCATTCCGTAAGAACGGAGTTGAATATAAAGTATTAAAAAATACTTTGGTAAGAAAAGCATTCAACGCTCTTGGCGTAAACGATTTCGACAGTATTCTTAACGGACCTACGGCGGTTGCATTCGGACAAGACGAAACGGGCGCATCCAAAGCGGTAGTTAAAGAAATTGAAAAGCTCGACGATAAAATTTCCGTTAAAGGCGGATATATCGACGGAAAAGCTGTTGACGTCGCAATGATTAAACAGTTGGCAAAAATCCCTTCAAAAGAAGAATTATATGCTTCTCTTGCAGGCGCTTTATCGGGCATTATTCGTGGCTTAGCAGTTGCGTTAAATGCTGTGGCTGAAAAACAAGCCTAAGAAAAAAAATCGGAGGAAATCTAAAATGGCAGATATTGCAAAATTTATTGAAGAAATTAAAGGTATGACCGTTCTTGAATTGAACGAATTAGTTAAAGCAATCGAAGAAGAATTCGGCGTAAGCGCGGCTGCGGCAGTAGTAGCTGCTCCCGTTGCAGGCGCTCAAGCTCCCGCAGCAGAAGAAAAAACTGAATTCAACATCGTATTAAAAGAAATCGGAGCTCAAAAACTTGCTGTTGTTAAAGCAGTTAAAGAACTTTTAGGTCTTGGTCTTGTTGACGCTAAAAACGCTGTTGAAAAAATGGGCGTTATTAAAGAAAACGTTCCTAAGGAAGAAGCTGACAACATCGTTGCTAAACTTAAAGAAGCAGGCGCAACCGCTGTTGCTGAGTAATTTTTAGTTATTTAAGTTTGACGGCATTTTTGCCGTCAAATTTTTAATGACAAAATTTTTGTAAATTTTAGGTTGTTAAAAAAATTAGGAAATATACTAAAAAATTATACTTTTCAAAAAAACGCTAGAAGTTATTTTTTGTTATTTTTTGTTCACTACCGCAGTTAAATTAGAATAAACTAATAAAAAGTACGGTTAAAATAATAAAATCTAACCGAAATAAGCATAAAGGGATAACATGAAAAAAGTAGCTAATATTTTTGAAAGAAAACATAAAATTGCAGTAATAGGCGGAGGGTTTGTTGGTTCTTCTATTGCGTTTGCATTGTCTATAAGAAATTTTGCAAAAGAAATAGTGCTTATAGATATTGCGCAAGATAAAATTAAAGGCGAAGCAATGGATATTCAACACGGAATATCGCATTTAGGCAACGCTTTCGTTTACGCAGGCGACTACGAAGACGTTAAGGACGCCGATTTAATAGTAATTACCGCAGGTAGAAACAGAAAACCCGGTGAAACCAGATTAAATTTAATACAAGATAATATCGTAATATTAAAAAATATAGTAGACAATATTAAAAAACATTATACGGGTTCTACTATTTTGGTAGTTGCAAATCCCGTTGACGTTTTAACGCAAAAATGCGCGGAGATGATGGGCTTAGAGAACGGTAAGGTATTCGGTTCGGGCTGTATTTTGGATAGTTCGCGTTTTATGAGTACGCTTTCCGAATTGACGGACGTTTCCAACGAAAACATAAAAGCCGACGTTATTGGCGAACACGGTGATAGTATGGTAGTTGTTTGGAGCAAAGCTTCCGTTACGGGTATGCCGATAGAAGAATATTGTAAGCTTAACGGAATAGCTTGGTCGGAAGAGATTAAAAAAGAAATAAGCGAAAACGTTAAGACTATGGGTAGCCAAATTATATCGGCAAAAGGAAGAACGCATTACGGTGTAGCCACTTGCGTATGTTATTTGGCGGAAGCTATAATAAACAACGAAAGAATAGTTGCAACGGTTTCTTCACCGTTCCATGGCGAATACGGAATAGAAGGCGTATCTTTGTCCATTCCGTCTATCGTAAGCGCGCAAGGCGTTGAAAAAAGACTTATAGAAAAGTATTCGGAAGAAGAATTACAAGGTCTTAAAGCAAGCGCGGAAGCGTTAAAAAATATGCTAAAAACTATTGAGTAATAATTTAATTAAACGCGGACTGTTTTCACAGTCCGCGTTTTTATAAAAAATATATAGAAGTTATATTAAAAATTTTTGTATTAAAATAATAATTATTTTTTTACAAAATTTATTTCTTGTATTAAATATATAAATTGCGTCTTTACATTTTTTTAAATATATTTTGTATTCCTTTCCCCTTTAACAGATGTTATAGGGGCATATTTTATGCTTTTTGTCAGTATTTTCAAGTAATATTAGCCTAGTAAATATTGACTTAAAGGGCAAAAAGTGATATGCTGTAACTAGCGGAAACCGAGTAGAAGTGCTTGTATACCGATTGAACCGAAGTTGCCCAATTTGTAATTATTTGCTTTATAAAACTTTATTACAATTAAAAATTTAAAATTTTATATAACTTTACTGTTATTTAATCAAACTACTTTAAAAATATATTTTTTAAAAATATTAAGTTTGAGGAGCTTATGAAAACTTTACTTGCTTCTCCGCATATGAGCGAAGAAGGTTATGAAAAAGAATACGTAAAATACGCTTTTGACACTAATTGGATAGCTCCGTTAGGCGAAAACGTAACGGAGTTCGAAAATGCCGTAGCTAACTTTTATGACGGGCAAATTTATCCCGTAGCGTTATCTTCGGGAACGGGGGCAATACATTTAGCTCTTAAAAGTATAGGAGTTGGAAAGGGGGATATAGTTTTTTGTCAGTCCTTAACGTTTAGCGGAAGCGCAAATCCTATAACTTACGTCGGCGCAACTCCCGTATTTATAGATAGCGAAGAATGTTCGGGCAATATGAGTCCCGTCGCGCTTAAAAAGGCGTATGAAAAATATCCAAATCCAAAGGCGATAATAATAGTCGATTTATACGGCGTTCCCGCAAATTTCGACGAATTGTTGCCGATAGTCAAATTACATAATACGCCCGTTATAGAAGATTCCGCCGAAGCGTTTGGTTCTATCTACAAAGGGAAAAAGTGCGGATTATTCGGAAACGTAGGAATTTTATCTTTTAACGGAAATAAAATAATAACCACTTCGGGTGGGGGAATGTTGCTTGCCCACAGCAAGGAAATTCAAGAAAAAGCAGTATTTTGGTCGACGCAATCGCGTGAAAAATGCGTTTGGTACGAGCATAAGGAAATAGGATATAACTATCGTTTGTCTAACGTTTTAGCCGGAATCGGTAGGGGACAAATGAAAGTTTTAGATAAACGTATAGAAAAGAAAAGAGTAATAAATTCGATATATAGGCAGGTTTTTGCCGATTGCAAGCATATAGAACCGTTTGGTTATCAAGACGGAAGCGAGCCTAATAGGTGGTTATCCGTAATAAAGCTCGTTGACACTTCTATTACACCTATGGACGTAGTAAATATGTTAAAGAAAAGCGATATAGATTCTCGTCCTGCGTGGAAACCTATGCACTTGCAACCCGTATTTAAAGATTGCGATTTCTTTTCTACAAAAGAAGCGGGAAGCGTAAGCGGAGAAATTTTTGACACCTGCGTATGTATTCCTAGCGATACAAAAACAAGTTTAGAAGAAATTAGGCAAATTGCGGAGTTAATTCGCAATTTCGTGGAGAATAACAAATGAAACCATATTTAATATGTCTTATAATAATAGGAATACTCTTTTTATGGCTAGTTTTATCCGCCATACTTTATAGACCTATTTTTAAAAGGTTTTACGGCTTTTTGTTTTCTCTTATAATGATTTTACTTTTATCACCGTTGTTTTTAATTTTAATAATAGTCGGGGCAATCGCTATGAAAGGAAATCCCTTTTTTACGCAGTTAAGACCGGGCAAAAAAGAAAAAATATTTAAACTAATAAAATTTCGCAGTATGAATTCCAAAAAGGACGAAAACGGCAATTTATTGCCCGACGAACAAAGACTTACTAAGTACGGAAAATTTTTAAGGGCGAGTTCTTTGGATGAACTTCCCGAACTGTTTAATATACTAATCGGGGATATGAGTTTCGTAGGTCCAAGACCTTTATTAGTTAAATATCTTCCCCTATATAGCGAAGAACAGCATAAACGCCATAACGTAAGACCCGGACTTACGGGACTTGCGCAAGTGCACGGAAGAAATTTGTTAGAGTGGAAAGATAAGTTTAATTACGACGTAAAGTACGTTGAAAGTTATAGTATGCTAGGCGATATAGCAATACTTTTTAAAACGTTATTTAAAGTATTTAAAAGGGAAGGAATAAGCTCGGAAGCCGTTGCGACTATGGAGGAATTTAAAGGCAATGAATAGTTTATTGATAGTCGGGGCGGGCGGACACGGAAAAGTCGTTTGCGATTTGGCGAAAAATTATTATTCCGAAATTATTTTTGCCGACGACGGAAAAGTTGGCTCGGAAGTTTTAGGTTGCAAAGTAAAATTTAGCGTTGATGGCGTTTTAAACGGCGAAAAATGCGATTTTATAATTGCAATAGGAAATAACGAAATTAGAAAAAAATTATTTTTAAAATTTTTAGAAAAAGGCTTTACTCCCGTAACGCTGGTTCACCCTTCCGCGATAATAGGGGAAGAAGTCGAAATCGGCAGGGGAACGGTTGTTTTTGCAAATGCCGTTATAAATCCGCAAACTAAAATAGGGGTGGGCTGTATAATAAACACTTCCGCCCTAGTAGAACACGACTGTGAAATAGGCGCATTTTCGCATATATGTCCTGCGGTAAAAATGGCGGGTACGGTAAAAATAGGACAAGAGTGTTTTATAGGAATAGGCTCTGTAATAATAAATGATATAAACGTTGAAAGTTATATAACCGTCGGAGCGGGAACGGTAGTCGTTAAGGACTTGCTAAACTTAGGAACTTACGTCGGAAATCCCGCAAAAAAAATAAAATAAAAGCGATAAATTTAGCTATGTATGAAGAAAAATTTTTAACCGACTTAATCAAGTCTTGTATAAACGATGAAAAAATTTCCGTAAATTACAGTTCGGAAATAGATTTTCGCGCGTTTATTAGGCTTGTAGATAAACAAAAATTACACGTTCTTGCATATATAGGGCTTATTAAGAATAATATATTTAAGGATAAAGTTCAGTATTTAAAAAAAGAAGTTTATAAAGATTTATTAAAAAATTCGTATCAAGAAAAAGAAACCGAAAAGCTTTTAAGAATATTCGACCAAAACGATATTTTTTGTATTCCGTTAAAGGGATATAATTTAAAAAAGCTTTATCCGTCTTCCGATATGCGTTTTTTAACCGATTTCGATTGCCTTGTTAAAAAAAGCGATTATCCTAAAATTAAAAAAATTTTAAAAGATACGGAATTTATTTACGATAAGCAAACGGTAAAACACTTATCTTACCGCACGTCGAGCGGTTTGTTATACGAAATTCACGGCAAGCTTTACGGAAGATTTTTAGACGAAAACTTTGAAAAAAATTTGTTTAATTGTAAAAAAGCCGATGGATACGAAACAATTTTACAGCTCGATAAAGAAAACGAATATTTAATTACTCAGGCGCACTTGGCTTCTCACTTTTTAAGCGGTGGAATAGGCGTTAGAAATATAATAGATTTGTATTTGTTAAATAAGCAGGATTTGGATAGAAATAGGCTAAACGAATTGCTAGAAAAGTACAATTTAAAGTCTTTTAACGAAAAGTTTGTAAAAATTGCCAAAATTTTATTCGACGGCGAGCCTAGCGACGAGTATAGCGATAATTTGATAAATTACGTTTTCGCTAGTTTTATGCTTGGCGACGAAGACAGAAAAGAACTTACGGAAATAGCCCGAAATTATAACGGTGATTTAAAGAAAGCAAAAAAAGGTTCTTTTTGGAGAAAAATTTATCCTAAATATTCCGATATGGTCGGAATTTATCCCGTGTTAGAAAAGAAAAAATGGCTTTTGCCGTTTAAACACGTTCAAAGGCATTTTTCTATTTTGTTTAAAAGAAGATATAAACTTAAAAAGTTTAAAAAAATTCAAAATTTTTCCGAAGAACAAGTAAAAAATTTAAAAAACTTATTAGAAGGTCTTGGATTTTAGAAAAAAATATGATAAAATATATTAGTAAGTTTATTCTTACAATAAATAAAGGAGTGTTTGAATATGGCAAGCAGTAAAGGATTGTTAAATCTTGGGTTAAGCAGACTTGCAAACGTATTGTTGCAAATCTTTTTAGGATGGTTGTTCTTAGGCGCAATTACCCGTTTAATGAGAGGCAAAATTTTATACGGAATTATTGCAATAATTTTAGACCCCATTTTCTGGATTGTTGACCTTATTACGTTGATATTCAGTAACGATGTTACTATATTAGCTTAACTAACTAATTTAACTTTACGGCGTAGCTTTTTGCTACGCCGTTTTGCTATTCTATTTAATTATTTTATTTGTTTTTTGGATAATAAATTTTAAAAATTCTTTTTTGTCTTCTTCGTTTTCAAAAGCGTTTAAATTAACGGGGTAGGCGTTTGCTTTATTTATATAAATAAACAGATATTCATTATTTTTTTTCAGCTTAAAAACGTATTGATAAGTAATTTTTGAAAAGTTATCCAAACTGTCTTTTACAATAAACCCATCTTCTTCAAAATCGTATTCGTTTATGGAATTTTCTATTTTTTTATTTATTTTATTTAGATAAATAAGCAAATATCCCGCAAGAGCTATAAGAAGAATAGAGCATACTAAATAAATTATTCCGTAGTATTTATCTTTATCAATAAACATAAATACGCTTGCTATTATAGTTAAAAATCCCACGCATAAAACGATTATTGCGGAAATAAAGCTTTTTTTGTTTAAAGCGTTAAGTATTTTTTTGTCAAGTACGGTTGAATTTTTATACATCGTCTGCTCCATTTCATTTTAATAACTAAATTGTAACATATAAAGCGTTTAATATAAAGCATTTTAATTGATTTTTTTTCGCTAGTATGTTATTTTAAATAAAAAAGGTGAAAAAATGTCTAGTAAAAAAATCACAAACATAGCTTTGCTTACGGCGCTGGTTATAGTTTTGCAAGTTCTATCTTCTTTAGGGCTTTTAAAAATAGGACAATTTTCTTTGGCGTTAAGCTTTATACCCATTATGATAGGCGTCGTTTGTTTCGGATTTTGGACAGGCTTATTTTTGGGGTTTATATTTTCAACCGTAGTTTTAATTTTCGGCTTAACGGGGTTAGACGGCGGTTTTACCTTACTTTTATTTCAGTATAAGCCTTTTTTAACGGTATTTTTGATATATTTAAAGGGTTGTTTAGCTCCCGTTGTTGCATACTTCGTTTATAAATGGATTAGCAAAAAAAGCGACAGGTGGGGCGTATACGTATCTTGCGGAATTTGTCCTGTTGTCAATACGGCAATTTTTTGCTCGATGATGCTTTTATTTTATCGTTCTTGGCTAATAAACTTTTTCGGTAACGAAAACGCCGTAAAAATCGTATTTATTACGCTTGCAGGGTGGAATTTCGTAATAGAATTTTTAATAAACGTTTTAATTTCTCCCGTAATTAAGGTTGTTAAAGACTTATACGCAAAATTATTCGGGGAAAATAAGAGATTGGAAGACGAATAAATATTTAATAAATATTCAATTTTTAGCGGAAAAACGCCGATAGCGTTTTTCCGCATTTTTAAGTATTGAAAATTTAACCTTTTAAAAATAGTTGACGGCATTGCCAAAAATGTTGTAAGCTATATCGCAAGAGTATAAGGAGAATTACTATGAATACAAAAAGGATTTTAACTGTACAAGATTTATCATGCGTAGGTCAATGTTCCTTAACCGTGGCGTTACCGGTTATATCCGCTCTCGGTATCGAAACTGCGGTTTTACCGACTTCTATTTTATCTAACCATACTATGTTTAGCGGATTTACTAAGTTTGATTTAGACGCTCAAATAGACGATATAATCGAAATGTGGAAAAAACAAAATTTTTCCTTTGACGCGTTATATACGGGTTACGTTGGCAATTCGTACTTAGTAAATAAAATAAACGGGTTAAAGAAAAGCCTTTCTAGCGGAAGAATTTACGTTGACCCCGCAATGGCTGATCACGGAAAACTTTATCCCGGATTTGACAAAGAATACGTTAAAGCTATGAAAGCTCTTTGCTACGACGCAACGGTAATACTTCCTAATATCAGCGAAGCTTGTCTGCTTTTGGATATAGATTATAAGCCGTTTAATGAAGAAGAGATTAAAACGCTTGCTAAAAAGCTTTCGGACACGTTTAATGCAAGCGTAATTTTAAAAGGCGTTGAAGGAAAAGGGAAAACGGGCGTTTGCGTTTATAATTTAGACGAAAAAACCTGCGAAGTTTACGTTCACGAAAAAATTTCCACTTCTTATCACGGAACGGGCGACATATACGCTTCCGTTTTTGTGGCGTTAGTTGAAAAAGGGTATAGTTATTTCGAATCTGCAAAAATTTCGGCGGATTTCGTTGTCAATTGTATAATTTCTACAATTTCCGATAAAGAACACTTTTACGGTGTTCATTTCGAAAAAGAATTGTCAAATCTTATCAAGCGATTAGAAACTGACAAAGGATAATATTATATGGAAATTGTAGAAGCGATTATATTACTGTTAAGCGGATTAGGTGTGTTTTTGGTAGGCGTTAAATTGCTAAGCGAAAATATGGAAAAGCTCGCCACCAAAGGCATTAAAAAAATGTTTAACAAAATTTCGGGCAATAGGTTATTAGGCGTAGGAATAGGTACGGTTTCAACCGCAATTATCGCAAGTTCTTCGGCAACCACAATTATGGTCGTAGGTTTGGTAAATGCGGGCGTAGTCGATTTAATGCAGGCTACAACCGTTATTTTCGGGGCTAATATCGGAACGACAATTACTTCTATTATAACGTCGTTAAGCGCGCTAGGCGGTAACGATTTCGATTTAGGAATGTTTTTCAGTTTGTTTTCTTGCATCGGCATTTTTATGTCCATTTTTTCTAAAAAAGAAAAAGTCAGACAAATAGGAATGTTTTTTGCGGGACTCGGTTGTTTGTTCGTGGGACTTAGAATTATGAAAAGTTCTATGGCGGAATTTGCGGAATCGGATTTCGTTATGGAAATGCTACATGATTTTAAAAATCCGCTATTATTGTTTTTGTTCGGAATAGTCGCGACTATAATAGTTCAATCAAGCACTGTTATTATGGGTGTTTTAATTGCAATGACTTTGCAAGGAATTACAAATAGGCGGTGGCGGAAACTCTATTTATTACATAGTTTTAGGTACTAATATCGGTACTTGCGTATACACGCTTATGTCTTCCGTTGGCGCAAACACTAACGCGAAAAGAGCGGCGTTTATACATTTATTGTTTAACTTTTTAGGCTCTATAATATTTTTTATAGTTCTTTTATTTTGGAAAAACTTCCAAAGCGGATTATGGAGTAAAATTAAAGAACCGTCTATGCAACTTGCGCTTTTCCACTTGGCGTTTAACTCTATGTGTACTTTAATATTCTTGCCGTTTACTAAACAAATAGTAAAAATTTCGGAATTTGTAATTAAGGATAAAGGTGATAAAGAAGAAGACGACGGACACAGCGTTTTTTTGGATAAGCGTTTATTAACTTCGCCCGCAATAGCGATAGAGAATGCGAAAAAAGAAGCGATGAGAATGTTAGATATGTCTATGAACTCTCTTGAAAGGGCGTTAGGATTTTTTATCGCGAAAGACGATAGCGAGTGCGAAGACGTTTTTAAGTATAACGAAGGAATAAACTATGCAAGTAGAAAGCTCACGAAATATTTAATAAACGTATCTACCTGCGACACTTCGAAGGAAGACGAAAAAATTATAACTAATCTTCATTCGGCAAATTCGGATATTACGAGAATAAGCGATTTAGCGGAAAACGTATTGAAATATACAAGACGCGAAGTAAGAGAAGATTTAATTTTTTCTCCCCAAGTTAAAGAAGAATTAAATTTAATGTTCGATAAACTTTCTTTAATGAAAGACGGAATAAAACGACTTGTTTTAGACGACGACGATAAAGAAAGAAAAAGAAGAATTAAAGAAATAGACGAGTTAGAAGACAGTGTAGACGCTTTAAGAAAATCACTAATCAATTCTCATATGGATAGGTTAAATACGGGAGAGTGTAGGGCGGAAAGCAACTGTGTGTTTATAAATTTAGTCTCTAATTTGGAAAGGGTTGGCGACCACTTGTCGTATATAACTCATAGTTTAGGCTAATAGAATTGTAAAAAAATGGCGTATAAGTCGATAAACGGCTTATACGCTTTTATTTTTTTTGTAATAAATTAAAGAAAAAGACTGTATTATATGGCGTTGTCAAAAAGCTCCGCACCAACGATTTTTAAATATGCTTTCTATTTGTAGGGGAATGGGCATATTTGTAAAAATGCTAAAATCGGGGAGAGTAGACAATGGTACTGTTTTAACTTTTCAAGCTCTTCGTCCGTGTTTTCGTACACGCTGTCAAACTTCCGGTCGCACATAAAAAACGTATAGTTTTATGGTAATTTTCGCTGGCGTTTAGTTTTGCGTCCGAAAAACTTAAACAAACGTATTTTGTCTATATCTATTTTCTGCTTTCTAATTTAAGGCATATCAAACTTGCCGTCGCTGTCTCCGTAATACAAAAATTCGTTTCTAACAAGTTTTTGTTTTTTAATTTGTTTTTCAATTTCGTAATCGCTTAACTGTTTAGTCATTTTTTCCTTTTTGTAACGATAAAAGGTCGGAGAAATATTTCTTCAACCTTTTAACCGTTTAAGTTTTTAGTTAGATAATATCGTATATCGTTTGGAATAATTTATTTTTGTATTTGCTTTAAATAGACCATTAAAACCGATACGTCCGCGGGACTTACGCCCGAAATTCTTCCCGCTTGTCCTAAATTTAAGGGGCGTATTTGGCTTAACTTTTGCCTTGCTTCTAACCTTAAACCGTAAATAGAATTATAATCTATATCGTCGGGGAGTAACTTTTCTTCTAGTTTTTTGGCTTTTAAAATGTTTTCTTTTTCCTTTTTTAAATATCCTTCGTACTTTATTGTCGTTTCAACGGTTTCAAGCGTGTCGTAAGAATATCCTGCGAATGCGTTAAAATATTCTTTAATATCTTTAAGGGGGATATTTCTTTTTATCATATCCGAATATTTTAATCCGCCGTTAGAAAGCTCTTGATTTTCTTTTATCAAAAAATCTTTAATTTCGTTTAACGGATGAGAAATATTACATTCGGCGTAAACGGCGTCTATATCGGATTTTCTCTTTAAGAATTTTTCCCATCTTTCGTCAGTTACGAGTCCCGCTTTTCTTCCTATTTCCGTTAATCTTAAATCGGCGTTGTCTTGCCTTAAAAATAACCTGTATTCCGCCCTGGAAGTCATAATTCTATACGGTTCGTTAGTTCCTTTCGTAACCAAATCGTCAATTAAAACTCCCGCGTATGCTTGACTTCTGTCTAAAACGATTTGTTCTTTATCTCTTAAAAATAAACTTGCGTTAAGTCCGGCTATAAGTCCCTGAACGCCTGCTTCTTCGTATCCGCTGGTACCGTTTATTTGTCCTGCGCAGTACAATCCGCTAACCTTTTTAAATTGAAGAGTGGGGTATAAATCCAAAGAATTTATGCAATCGTATTCTATGGCGTAGGCGTATCTCATAATATCGCAATTTTCAAGTCCTACGATAGAGCGATACATTTCTAATTGCACTTCGTGCGGGAGAGAAGTGGACATACCTTGAACGTAAATTTCGTTGGTGTCTGCGCCTTCCGGCTCTAAAAATAGCTGATGCCTTTCTTTATCGGCAAAGCGCTCCACTTTGGTTTCTATGGAAGGGCAGTATCTAGGTCCTGTACCCGTAATAAGTCCGTTATATAATGGGGAACGACATAAATTTTTTCTTATTATATCGTGCGTTTTTTGATTGGTGTACGCAAGATAACAAGGCGTTTGTTTTTGCGGAACGGAATCGTCCATAAAAGAAAACGGGTAAATATCGGTCGAACCTTCTTGAATTTCGAGTTTGGAAAAATCTACGGTTCTTGCGTCTATTCTGGCGGGAGTTCCCGTTTTAAACCTGCGCACGTCAAAACCTATTTGTCTTAAACTTTCCGTCAACTTCGTTGCCGATTTAAATCCGCAAGGACCTATGTTTTCGGTAAATTCTCCGGTAATGCAAGTTCCGTTTAAATAAACGCCCGTACATAAAACTACGGCTCTTGCCTTAATCAGTCCGCCGAAAGAAGTGGTAACGCCCGTAACTTTTCCGTTTTCTACCAAAACCGAAGTAACTTCGCTTTGGAGTAGCTTTAAATTAGGGGTGTTTTCAAGCGTTTTTTTCATTTGTGTATGGTAAGCGTATTTGTCTGCTTGCGCCCTTAACGACTGAACCGCCGCGCCTTTACCCGAATTTAGCATTTTTATTTGTAAACAAGTTTTACCTATGTTTACGCCCATTTCACCGCCCAGCGCGTCTATTTCGCGGACTAAATGTCCCTTTGCCGTTCCGCCGACGGACGGATTGCACGCCATAAAAGCTACGTTGTTTAAATCGGTGGTAATTATTAAAGTTTTTTGTCCGGTTCTAGCAAGGGCAAGTCCTGCTTCGCACCCCGCGTGTCCCGCGCCTACGACTATCGCGTCGAATTCGCCTTGGTTAAAATATTCCATAATTTCGGAATTTCCTTTATGTTTTAAACGCTATCGGTAAATAGCGTTTTTAAGTAATTATTTTTTTAAATTAAAATTATAATATTTTCTATGTATCTCTAACGTTTGTGTTAGTAGTTGCGTATTAGATAATTATTTTTTTAAAAGTAAATTTTTAATATCGCTTACGTTGGTAGCAACTCTGTCGCTCGTGTTTAAGAGTTCCGCAATTTTATCCCTAGAATGAATTACGGTGGTATGATCCCTACCGCCTAATGCTTTGCCTATCGCGACTAGCGGAATAGTGAGCATTTCCGTCATAAGGTAAGCGCAAATCATTCTCGGTTCTACGAATTCTTTATTTTTCTTTTTGCCTATCAAATCGCTTTTCGAAATATTGAAAAATTTGCAAACCGTTTGAATAATATCGTCGGTAGATAACGCTTCTTTATTGTCTACCGTGCTAGATTGCCTTAACGCGTTTTTGGCAAGTTCCAACGTTATGGGCTTTTCTTGCAAAAGGGAAGCGAAAATTACTTTATTTAGTAGCCCTTCCAAACTTCTTATATCGTTAGAACTGTGTTCGGCGATAAAGTTTGCAACTTCGTAATTTATTAGCGCCTTTTTAGATTCTCCTTTCTTTTGGAGTATTGCTATTTTGGTTTCTATATCGGGCGGAGTAACTTGCGCCATAAGTCCGCCTTCGAAACGCGTTCTCAGTCTTTCGGCAAGCGTTTCGATTTCGCTCGGCGGTACGTCGGAAGAGAGAATTATTTGTTTGTTTTGCGAAAATAGCTCGTTAAACGTGTGGAAAAATTCTTCTTGCGTAGATTGTTTTTTTGCCAAAAATTGTATATCGTCTATAATTAAAACGTCAACGCTTCTGTACTTGTTTCTAAAATCTTGCGCACCGCCGTCCGAAAAAGCTCGTCCCGATTTTATTCCCGCAATTAAATCGTTGGTAAACTTTTCGCAAGTAGCGTATAAAATATTTACTTGCGGATTTTTATCTTTAACATAGTTTGCGATAGCGTGCATTATGTGCGTTTTTCCAAGCCCAGTTCCGCCGTAAATGTACAAGGGGTTGTACGCACTACCCGGGTTTTCCGCAACGGCTTTCGCCGCCGCCCAAAGCATACGGTTAGAATTGCCTACTACGAAGTTGTCGAAAGTATAATTCGGATCTATTTTGGAAGATAATTCTTCTATAACGTTTACGGTAGAAATAGGTTTGTTGTCCGAATTTTTTGCCGATAAAACGTAATTCGTAATTTGCGTCCCCGATTCTTTAAAAGCTTCTAAAAGGACGGTTCTAAATTGTTCGTCGATAGCTTTCGCTATAAGTTCGGTCGGCGCGGAAAGAAAAATTGTCGTTCCGTTTATGTTTTCGGGCGTTATGTATTTAATATAGGTGTCAAACGCTATCATCGAAACTTTGGGTTCGATTTTTTCCAATATTTCATTCCATAAAACTTCGTGCATTCTCATATAAATCTCCATACGTAGGCAAACACGTTAAATTAGTTAAAGTATCGTCCGCCATAGTTGACATTATCGCTTAAAGTATTATATAATTATATATAAATTTAATACAAAAAGCAAGGAAAAGAACTTTAATATGTATATAAAAAATTTATCGCTTGAAAATTTCAGAAATTATAGCAAAGAAGTTTTTGAATTTTCTCCCGAATTTAATATTTTATACGGGGACAACGCGCAAGGTAAAACCAACTGCGTAGAAGCCGTATTTTATCTTTGTACGGGATATTCGCCGAGAGCGAGAAAGGATAAACAATTTATTTCGTATAACCAAAAGAAAAGTTCTATTACGGCGGTAGCGCAAACAAGCGTGGGAGAAGTTTCCACGCAAGCTAATTTTTTTGACGGCGAAAATAAAGTAATATACGTAAACGGAACGCAAATTGCAAAAATAGGGGAGATACTCGGCAATATAAACGCGGTATATTTTAATCCGTCGGAGTTAAAGCTCGTTACGGAAGCGCCCGAAGATAGAAGAAGATTTATAGATATATCCGTATCGCAACGCAAAAAAAGTTATTTTTACGGTTTGCAAAGATATAAAAAAATTATTTTGCAAAGAAATAATTTATTAAAAAATCCCGACGTAAATTTAATAAATTCCACCCTTAATATATGGGACGTGCAACTAGCGCCGACCTGTGCCAAAATCATTTACGACAGGAACGATTTTTTGTCTAGGCTCGCCCCGAAAGCCAAAGAAGTACACGCGTACTTAACCGACGGGAAAGAAGATTTAGAAGTAGGGTTCGAACACGAGTATACGGGAACGGAAAAAGAAATTGCGGATAAATTTTTAGAAGAGTTAGCCGAAAGAAGGGGAAAAGATATAGAACTAGGGTACACTTCCATAGGTCCGCATAGGGACGATTTAAAATTGTCTATAAACGGCAAGGACGTAAAAACGTACGCTTCGCAAGGGCAAATGAGAACTACGGCGTTGTCGCTTAAAATAGCCGAAACCGAAATTTTTAAAGCTCGTTACGGAGAAAGCCCCGTGCTTATTTTAGACGACGCTTTAAGCGAATTAGATAAAAATCGTCAGAGAAAATTACTAGAAAGAATAAAGGGCGTTCAAACGATAATCACTTGCACGCACGTTGACGAAGACGTATTCGAAAACGTTTCCGCAACCAGATTTTTAATCAGCGAGGGGAAGATAATTGAAAAACTTTAACATAAAAAAAGAATTTGAATTTTTGCTTGAAAACGACGAAAAAACGACGTATAGCCGTAGATTTAGCTATAATAAAACCGCTAACATTGCGCTTATGTGCGTAGTTATGATATTGCTTATCGCGTCCGATTGTTTTTTCTTAGGCGCAGGGATAATATTTGCTTATTTTGAAAAAGTAAATAAATTTTATAAGGTGGCGGTAATCATTTCGTTTTCTGTAAAGCTCGTAATTGATTTGACAATAACTGCGCTTTGGTTATATTTTATACAAGAAAATTACGAAAAAGCAAAAAATTCGCTTTTAACGATAACGGATAAATCTATAATCGTTACTTGTTTACATAACGGAGTAGCTTCCTTTTGCAAGTTTTCTTTATCGGAAGCTATTATTTCGGTAAAAAACGGTTTGTTTACCGTTAGAGTTACGATAAAACAAGGGACTAAAAAAACTTATTGTAAATTAAATAAAAGCGATTATACGAAATTAAAAGAACTTCTCGATTAAACCTGTAAATTTCGTGCAAAATAACGTTTGTCAAAAGTTTGAAAATACGATTTTTAAAAGTTTCTAATTTTTTGCCTGGCATACCCAAAGGATATTTATAATAAAATATTATGTAATAAAGGGTAGTTATGAGTTTTATAGATTCCATTGCTAAGGCTTTAAACGTCGGGGAAATGCTTCCTACGGGGTATAGAATAGAAATTTTAGGCGAAAAGGGCGTTTATATAGAAGGGGTTAAGTTTTTAAAAGGATATTCTCCCGAAAAGGTGGAAATAATTTTAAAAAAAGGTAGTCTAGTAGTAAAAGGCGAAAATTTAACTATATCAAAGTATTGTTGCGGGGATATTGCTCTGATAGGCAAGGTTAAAACGGTGGAAAGAGTATGAAAGAATTTTCCTTTTGCCGAGAGTATAAAATACGCGGGAAAAATTTTCCGTTATTGATATCTAAGCTTAACGTTCGTAAAATTGCCTTTAAAAATTTAAAATACGATAAAAACGGCGACCTTTTAATTACCGTAGAAAAAAAAGATTGCGATAAATTTCTTGCAATAGTAAGCGAATCTTGGTACAATATACGGGTAAAAAACAAAGGTGTTTTGTCGCTTGCGTCGTACTGCCTTAAAAAGACGGGAGTTTTTTTGGGAATAGCTTTTTTCATAATTTCATGCTTTTTTTGTTCGGATTTCGTTATGGGGATAAAAGTTAAAGGCGACGGGGAATTTTTTTATTCGGAAGTTTATTCGGTTTTACAAGAAAGCGGAGTAAAAAAATATTCAAGATTTTCAAAATTAAATTTAAAAGAAATAGGCAATAAACTTTACGATTCGTCTTCTTTAATATGCTACGCGCAAGCCAAAAAAGAAGGGAATTACCTAATTGTAACGGTGGAGAAGTCGGAACAAGCGCCTTCCACAATAGACGTAACGGTAAAAAAACTCGTTTCGGACGTAGACGGCGTAGTTTTGGATATGACCGTTTATCGCGGGAACGCGTTAAAAAACGACGGGGACGAAGTTAAAAAGGGCGAAACGTTAGTAGACGGAACTTGGCAAACCGATTTTGGCGAATATTCCACTTACGTTTTAGCAAAAGTAAGCGTTTTGGTAACCGAAACTTTTGAGCAGGCGTATAACGGCAAAAAAGAAGAGCAAACTTTGGCGCTACTCAAAGCCAAAACGAAACTCGGAAAAGAAGAGTATTATAGCGAAAAAGTCGAAATTGTAAACGGGATTATAAAAGTAGAATTAAAATACGTAAAAACGTTCGATACCGCTTTTAACTAGCCGTTGGGAAGTTTTTATCTTACGGCTAAAAACGGTTAAAATAAAATTTAAAGGTGAAAAGTGAAAAAAACGGCGGAAATTAAGATTGATTCGATAGACGTTTTAACAAAATTGTTAGGCGTTTTCGACGAGAACCTTAAAATCGTTTCCGAACAAACGGAAACGATGATTTTCAGCGAATCGGACAAACTGAAAATCAGCGGAGAAGAGCAAAACGTTAAAATAAGCGTAGACGTTTTGGACAAGCTGATAAAAATAATAAAAAAAGGAGAAAGCGTTGACTCTTCCGTTGTGTTATATTGTATAGAACTCGCTAGGCAAAACAGCAACGTGGAAGTAGAAAACGTTTTAAGCGGAGTTATTACCATTACGCCAAAGGGAAAACAAATTAAGTATAAAACTTTGGGACAAAAAAACTACGTAGACGCAATCAAAAAAAACGAAGTAGTTTTCGGCGTAGGACCTGCGGGAACGGGAAAGACCTATCTTGCGGTCGCAATGGCGGTGTCTTCGTTTAGAAAAAAAGAAGTAGAAAAAATAATATTAACCCGTCCTGCGGTGGAAGCGGGCGAAAGTTTGGGATTTTTACCCGGCGACCTTCAAAGTAAGGTAGACCCGTATTTAAGACCCTTATACGATGCGTTGCAAGAAATGTTCGGGCTTGAGAGCTATCAAAAACTTATCGAAAAAGGCGTTATAGAAATTGCTCCGCTTGCGTATATGCGCGGAAGAACGCTTAATAATTCGTTTATTATATTAGACGAAGCGCAGAACACCACGAAAGAACAAATGAAAATGTTTTTAACCCGAATGGGAGAAGGCAGTCGTATGGTAATCACGGGCGACGTAACCCAAATAGATTTGCCTAGCGGTAAGAAAAGCGGGCTTATTCACGCGACGGAAATTTTAAAAAATATATACGGAATAGGAATAGTAAAACTATCTAGTTCCGACGTGGTAAGGCACAGCTTGGTTATGAAAATAATTAAAGCGTACGATAAATTTGAAAATACCGAAAAATTAAAGGGAAAAAAGGAGTAAAAAATGCAATCCTTAAAAGACACTCCGCTAAAAACTAACGATTACGTTAAAAGAATTTTGATTTTCTTAATTCATACGATTATTTTAGCGGGAATATGCACGCTTGCGGTAGCGGTGAACGGAAATGGTAAAAATTCATTTTCATCTTACTTTTCTAACGCGAGTACGATAAAAAAATTCATTGATTTAATAGCGGGACTTTTATTGTTGGTAACGGTAACGTATCTTTATTTTTCAAAAGAATGCCACGAATTTATGGTAAAACAAAAAAACGCCAATATGATTTTTATAATCGTAGAAGTTACGGTTATAATAGAGCTATGCATGGCAAGGTATTTAAGATATTCTTACGCTGTGTACGCTCGTCCGTTTGCGTTCGGCGCGCTTATGACGCTTTATTTGATAGATAGAAGGTCGGCGTTATTTTTAAACACCGTTATTTCCGTGCTTGTATTTTTAATCGATACTTTTACGGTTTCCGGAATAATCTCTACGGGGGTTTATTGCGGACTTATTTTAAATATCGTTTGCGGTGGAATTTCGGTATATTTATTGAGCGGGGTAACGAGTAGAGTAAAAATTTTCCTTACGGGATTCGTTATTTGTTTGCCGACGTTTGTTTTAGCGTTAGGTATAAACTATATGACGTCTTGGGGAGACAACCTTAAACTTGCGCTTTATTGCTTAGCTTCGGGATTAGGTTCGGTTATCTTAATGACGGTTTTATTGCCTATATTCGAAAGCGTATTTAATATAGTAACTGATTTTAGGTTGGCGGAAATTACAAACACTAACGCTAAACTTATAACGGAACTTAGAAATAACGCTCCGGGGACGTACAATCACTCTTTAACGGTTGCGACTCTTGCCGAAGCTTGCGCTTCCGCTATAGGCGAAAACGTTTTAAAAGCAAGGGCGGCGGCGTATTACCACGACGTAGGTAAATTAAAACAACCTGACTATTATACTGAAAATCAACAAGGGTATAACCCGCACGACGAGTTAAGTCCGGAGCTTTCTACGGATATAATTCGTTCTCACGCAAGGGGCGGAGCGGAATTTATAAAAGAAAACAATCTTCCCGACTTTTTGGCAGACGTCGCAATGGAACATCACGGGACAATGCCCATTAAATACTTCTATGCAAAAGCAAAAAAACTTACCGAGAAAAACGTAGATATTAAACAATTTTCTTATTTCGGACCAAAGCCCAGAACTAAAATTTCTGCAATTATTATGATTTGCGACGCAAGCGAAGCAAAAGTGAGAACTATGACGGACAGGTCTTTTGAAAAGGTAAATAAAGCCGTAAGCGAAATAATAGAAGAAAGAATGGATTTAGAACAGTTTACCGATTGCGATATTACTTTTAAAGAATTAGATTTGATAAGAATTACCATAGTAAACTGTTTGGCGGGGGTATATCATAGCAGATTAAAATATCCTAAATTAAAGATAAGTAAACACCAAGAAGATGAAAATTAAAATTTTAGCACAAGAAAACGAAAACGTCGATTTTGATAAAGTTGGCAAAACAGTATTTAAAGTTTTAAAGCAAAAGGAAAACCTTTACTGCGATTTAACTTTTTGCGATGAAGAACAAATAAAAGAATTAAATAAAACATATAGAAACGTGGACAGCGTAACGGACGTTTTATCTTTTCCGTCTTTAAGCGGTATATGCGGTAAAATCGTTACCAAAAAGGAATTTCCCGTCGATTACGATTACGACGAAAAAGCTATTTTTATAGGCTCAGTCGCAATTTGCTTAAAAAGGGCAAGCGAGCAAGCGATAGAATACGGACATTCTTTAAAAAGAGAACTAACTTTTTTAACCGTTCATTCACTTCTTCATCTAATGGGGTACGACCATATTTTAGAAGAAGACAGAATTGTTATGAGAAGGTTGGAAAACGAAATTATGGATAAACTAAAAATCGGGGAAGAACAATGAAAAGCGGAACGGTAGCGGTAGTAGGTAGCGCAAATGCGGGAAAATCAACGCTCGTAAACGTTTTGGTCGGGGAAAAAATTTCGATAGTATCGCCAAAACCGCAAACTACGAGAGAGAGAATAATAGGCGTTTTAAATACGGAAGATTATCAAATAGTGTTCGAAGATACGCCGGGAGTGTATTCGGGGAATTCGCTTTTAGGCGTTCAAATGGCAAAAGAAGGCGAAAAAACCGTAAAAGACGTGGATTTGGCTTTATTCGTTATAGACGTTCACGACGGAATTAAAGAAAAAGATTTATCTTTACTTGAAAGAATTATAAAAACGGGTACGAACGTAATTTTAGCTTTGTCTAAAATAGATATAATGCCCGAAGACAAAATTCCCGAATGTTTAGAAAAATTTAATAAGTATTCCGAAATTAAGGAAATAATACCCGTATCGGCAAGAAAAGGTAAAAATTTAAAAGTTTTAATTAAATGTATTTTAAAATACCTGCCCGAAGGGGATAAACTCTTCGACGATAACGTAATTTCCGACAAAAGCGAAAAGTTTATGGTCGGGGAAATTATGAGAGAAAAAATCTTACTTAAATACGATAAGGAAATTCCGCACGGAGTAGCCGTAGTCGTAAACGAATTTACTAAAAGGCAATCGGGGAATTATTACGTAAATTTAGATATCGTTTGCGAAAAGGATAATCATAAAGCTATTTTAATAGGCAAGGGCGGAGCAAAACTCAAAGAAACGGTAAGCTTTGCACGCGCGGATATGGAAAAGTTTTTGGGTGCGAAAGTTTATTTGGAAACTTACGTAAAAGTCAAAAAAGATTGGCGAAATAAAAGAGATTTGTTAGAAGAATTCGGTTATAAGCAAAATTAAAAATAAATTGCTCATACTCTCTTAAAAAGAAAAACTTTTTAAAGGAGGAGAGATTATGAGAAAAAAAGCCGAACAGCTCGCTTGGGAATTGTTTGAAAAAACGGGCGACATAAACTATTACAATTTGTATAAAAGATTGAGTAGATGATTTTTGCTAGACAAAGCCATAGTAAAAATTTTATCTAAATTTTAAGGAAATAATGGAAGAAATACTTAACGCTATAACGTTAAAAAGCGTAGACGTAGGGGAAAACGATAAAATGATAACCTTTTTTACGCTAGAAAAAGGCGTAATTACGGTCGGCGCGAAAGGCGTAAAAAAAGATAAGGCAAAGCTGAAATTTTCAGCCGAGCCTTTTTGCTTTTGCACCATTAAAGTTGCGGAAAAATCGGGTAGGCTTACGCTTGTAAACGCGGACTGCAAAAAAAGCTATTTTATGTTATCTAGCGACATATCGGCGTACTTATGCGGTTGTTTGCTTAGCGAAACGGTGACGTTTTTAAATAAAGAACAGCCCGACGAAACGCTTTTTAAAAATCTTTTAAAATGTTACGAAAGCTTTTTAAAAGGCGTAAAAAAAAGCGTAACCGTAAAATTTTTGCTAGATGCGTTATCTAATTCGGGGTACGGATACGATTTTTCGGCGTGCTTAGGTTGCAACGGGGAAATAACGGGTAACGTTTATTTGTCGCAAGACGCGTCTTGTTTTTTGTGTTCTTCTTGCGCGCAGGAAAACGATATAAAATTTGCTTACTCTACTTATTTAAGATTAAATAAAATAAACGAAACAGATTATTTTGAACTGTCCGACGACGAAAATGACAACAACTGTTTAAAACTTCTTGCCTTTTCGTTTAAAGAAAAATTTAATTTAACGCTTAAAAGCGTGGGTATGTTGTTGCAATTTTAAATTTTTTTAAGTTGAAATATACGTATACGGGCGACCGCTTTTTAGCGGTCGCCCTAATTTATAGTAAGAATTAAATGCTTATATGTCGACGTAAATTGTTTACAAAAAACGGAACTAATCGGGGTAAGTTAAGTTTTTTTCTTTTTCTAAGGAATTTAAATAATTTCTACAAAATTTTTTTGCGTTTTCTAAATTTTGGTCGGAGTAATTTCCGCATTCTATCGCGCTTGCGCCGGGTATTTCTCCATTGTAATTTATTATAAATTTAAGCATATTTTCGGTTTCTTGCAAAATATCAAGACTATCGTATTTCCCGAAAAGAATTAAATAAAATCCCGTTCTGCAACCCATCGGTCCGAAATACACGGTTTTTTCTTTAAAGTCGCCGTTTCTCCAAAAAGTTGCGCCTAAATGTTCTATAGTGTGTATTGCTCCCGTGTCTAAAACGTTTTCTTTATTAGGAGAAGTAAAACGCATATCGAAAGTCGTTATTGTATTTCCGTTAAATTCGTCGACCCTAGAAACGTATAAGCCCTTTTGCAATTTTAAATGATTTACAGTAAAACTTTTTATTTTTTCCATAATAAAAGTATAGCACTTTTTTTAAAAAAATCATAGGAAAAATAAAAGTTATTTAGTTCGTGTTGTTATTTTTTTTATTTTATGGTAAAATATTTTTATTATGAACGTATTAGTTTCTATAAACCACGGATATTTAAAGCATTTTAAAGTAATGTATCGTTCTTTAAACGCTAGCAACCCCTGCAAAAAAAGGTTGTTTATTATGGCTAACGATTTAACGGAACAAGACCAAAAGGAAATTATAGACGAATTTTCTTATAGCGGGGAAATAAATTTTTTACCCGTTTCGGAAGATTATTTTAAAGGGTTTCCGAAAGTTAAACGTTATCCTTACACGATATATTATCGTATAATCGCCCCGCTACTTCTTCCCGACGATATGGATAGAATTTTGTATTTGGACTCGGATTTAGTAGTGCATAATTCTTTATCGGATTTTTACAACGTCGATTTTAAAGGAAACGCGTTTTGTTGTTGTACTCAGGTAAGAAAGTTTATGCAGATCTTTAATAGAATAAGGCTCGGGGTAAACAAGAACTACGTTTATATGAATACGGGCGTTTTGCTTATGAATTTAGATTTTTTGCGCAAAAATATAGACGTAGACAAAATAAGAAAATTCGTTTTGAAAAATAAATGGAAATTAACGCTTTTCGATCAAGACGTTTTAACGTATTTTTTCGGGGATAAAGTTATACTTATGCCGAGAGCCGTTTATAACTTAGCGGACAGGCATATAAGAATTGAAAATTTAAAACGTAAAAAAGGCGATAAAATAGATTTGGAATGGGTTAAAAAAAATAATGTAATCATACATTATTTAGGGCGAAATAAACCTTGGAAAAATAATTACAAAGGGATTTTAAAAGGATTTTATACAGAATATGAAAATTAGTTTTCGCGGAAAGTTAAGAAAATTTTTCCACGCTAACAGAATAGTTACGGTTATAGCATTGCTTTTATTGCAAATTGCGTGGATAGCTTATTTTATGTTTGCCATAACTAATTCCCATTATTGGTTACCTGCAATAAGCCTTGCCGTACAAATAATTTTTATACTTATAATTATGGGGACGAGCAGAAACCCCGCCTATAAAATAGGTTGGATAATTTTGGTAAGCACTTTTTCCGTATTCGGTTGCGCGTTTTATCTTTTATACGGATTTAACTTATCTAATAAAAAATTAAAAGCCAAAATAAATAAATCGGTAGAAGAAAACGGAGTTATTCCTACGGAAGTTTCCGCCAAAGAAAAAATAGAATCGCTAGGGAAAACGCAAAGCAGTATTTCGCAATATTTAGAAAACAAAGGGTTTGCTTTGTTTGAAAACAGCAACGCGCAGTACTTTTCATGCGGAGAACAGTTTTTCCCCGATTTTTTAGAGCAATTAAAAAAAGCCGAAAAATTTATTTTTTTAGAAACTTTTATTATCGATTACGGCGAAATTTGGTCGCAAATGCTCGATATTTTAAAGAAAAAAGCAAAGCAAGGCGTTAAAATTAAAATTTTATACGACGATATGGGTACAATTTCAAGGTTGCCCAAAAAATATCCTAAAATTTTAAACGCACTTAGCGACAATATAGAGTGTATTTTATTTAATAAAGTTACCGCTTTTTTAGTACAAAGTATAAACAACAGGGATCATAGAAAAATTGCTATTATAGACGGTAAGGTTGCCTACACGGGCGGAATGAATTTTGCCGACGAATACGCTAATATAGATTCTCCTTTCGGATACTGGAAGGACGCAATGGTAAAAATTACGGGACTTGCCGTAAACGGATTGACTAAAATTTATTTAGATTTATTCAACGCAGTCAGCAAAAATCCCGAAAAATTTTCCGATTATGCCGTAGCGGAAAAAACTTGCGAAGACGGGCTTATTCAACCTTTTGCGACTAATCCGTTTAATAAAACCGATATTGCCTTTCACGTTTATTTGGATATGATAAATAGGGCGTCGAGATACGTTTATATTTCTTCTCCTTATTTAGTTCCCGATAGCGACGTAATTTCGTCTTTAATCCACGCTAGCGAAAGGGGGGTAGACGTAAGAATTTTAACGCCGTATATTCCCGATAAGAAAATAGTATCGCGTTTAACAAGGGCAAACTTTTACGCGCTTATGCAAAGCGGTATAAAAATTTATTTTTACAAACCGGGATTTAATCACGCCAAAATGGCGGTGTTCGACGACGAAGTAGCTTTCGTAGGTTCGGCAAATTTAGATTATATGAGTTTGTTTTTAAATTTCGAATGCGGAGCTATGTTCTATGGGGGAAAAGTTGTAAGCGATTTGGCAAAAGATTTTACAAAAACTTTTTCGGAAAGTATTTTAGTTACTACTAGCGACGTTAAAACAAGCGTTGTCGGAAAGTTTGTAGACGCAATTTTAAAAACAATAGAAATGTTATTCTAACTAAATTAGTTAAACGATTTAAAAAAAAATTTATAGTAATTAAACCTAAACAATTTTTTTATATCGATAACGCCCCGATTTTGCTGTAACAAAATCGGGGCGAATTATTTAAAAAGTTAAAGGTAAAAATTTAAACCACAACGCCCAAACTAATCAGCAAAGCCTTTTCTACTTTATACATAATTGCAGGCGAAAGTTGCCCTATACGTTCTTTTAAGCGTCTTTTGTCGATGGTTCTTATTTGTTCCATAAGTATAACGGAGTCTTTACAAAGGCCGTATTCTTCTGCGCTTATTTCTATGTGGGTGGGGAGTTTTGCTTTTGTGAGTTTACTGGTTATGGCAACTGCTATAACGGTGGGACTGTATTTATTACCGACGTCGTTTTGAACTACTAAAACAGGTCGTACGCCACCTTGTTCGCTACCTACTACGGGACTTAAATCCGCATAGTAAAGTTCGCCCCTTTTTATCATTTTTTCTACCGTCCTTTCGTGTTTTCCCCCTTTTATATACATATGAAAAAATCACGATATTGTTTTAAGTAATATTCCCCCTTTTTTCGTTTTTTTATACTTATAAGCTTTCCTTTTTAAAATAAAGTTGACAAAAGGGATATATAAATATATAATTATTTTATTGTATTATTTAATAGTTGTTTTTACTATAAGATAGGAGATATAGTATGACGGATATTCCAAAAATTTTCGGGCAGGACGTTTTTAACGAAGACGTTATGAAAAAATTATTGTCCAAAGAAGTATACGATTCGTTGAAAAAAACCATTGACGAAGGTGAAAAACTTGACGTTAAAATAGCGCAAGAAGTAGCTAACGCTATGAAAGATTGGGCAATTTCTAAGGGGGCAACGCATTATACTCATTGGTTTCAACCTATGACGGGCGTTACTGCCGAAAAACACGAGTCCTTTATTTCTTCCATGGGAAACGGAAAAGTAATTATGAGTTTAAGCGGGAAAGAGCTAATTAAAGGAGAGCCCGACGCTTCCAGTCTTCCTAACGGCGGACTTCGCGCAACGTTCGAAGCAAGGGGATATACTGCTTGGGACCCGACGTCTTATGCGTTTATAAAAGAAAATACGCTTTGTATTCCCACCGCGTTTTGTTCTTACACGGGGGAAGCGTTAGATAAAAAAACTCCGCTTTTAAGGTCTATGGGGGTTATAGACAAACAAGCTAAAAGAATATTAAAATTATTCGGCAAAAGCGTAAAAAGGGTTAGTTCTACGGTAGGCGCGGAACAAGAATACTTTTTGCTAGACCGTAAACAAGCTTTAAAGAGAAAAGATATAGTTTTTACTGGAAGAACTTTGTTCGGAGCAAAAGCTCCTAAGGGGCAAGAGTTAGAAGACCATTATTACGGAGCTATAAAGCCGAGGGTTGCAAGTTTTATGAAAGATTTAGACGAGCAACTATGGAAATTAGGTGTTTTAGCTAAAACCGAGCATAACGAAGTTGCGCCTTCTCAGCACGAGCTCGCGCCGATTTTTACAACGACTAATATTGCGGTAGACCAAAATCAGTTGATGATGGAAATAATGAAAAACGTTGCGATATCCCACGATTTAACTTGTCTTTTGCACGAAAAACCTTTCGCCGGAATAAACGGTAGCGGAAAACACAATAACTGGTCGCTTGCAACGGATAGCGGTGTAAACTTATTTAATCCGGGAGATACCCCGAAAGAAAACGCTCAATTTTTATTGTTTTTATGCGCGGTAATAAAGGCGGTAGATAAACATCAGGATTTACTTCGTATTTGTGTTGCGACTGCGGGAAACGACCACAGATTAGGTGCAAACGAAGCTCCGCCCGCAATAATTTCCATTTATTTGGGCGAAGATATAGAGCAGGTTTTGTATTCTATCGAAAGCGGAGAAAAATACACCGAAAAGGGAAATTCGAGTATGGATTTAGGCGCGTTTGTCTTGCCTAAATTAAGAAAAGACGCAACCGATAGAAATAGGACTTCTCCGTTTGCTTTTACGGGCAATAAATTCGAATTTCGTATGGTAGGTTCGTCGCTTTCTTGCGCGGGACCGAACACGGTAATTAACACGATAGTTGCCGAAACTTTAGACGAGTTTGCGACTCGCCTTGAAAACGCCAAAGATTTTAACAAAGAAATTCACGATATAATTTCCGATACCGTAAAAAATCATAAACGCATTTTGTTTAACGGTAACGGTTACGGGGACGATTGGACTGTAGAAGCGGAAAAAAGAAAATTATTAAATTTAAAAACAACTCCGCAGGCTTTAGTTCGTTTAACGGACGATAAAAACTTAAAATTGTTTACGAAATACGGAGTGTATTCGGAAAACGAATTAAAATCAAGACAAGAAATATTGCTTGAAAATTACTGTAAGACGATAAATATAGAAGCTTTAACTATGATTTCTATGGCTAAAACGCAAATATATCCTGCCGTAAACGAATATATAGGGCGACTTATTACGGTTTTAAACGCGAAAAAGTCCATAGGGGCGGTTTGCAAGCAAGATGAAATTAAGGCAAGGCTTTTATCCGATTTAAACGAAAAAATGATTACGGAAACCGACAACTTAGAAAAGCTAGTGTCCCAAAACAGGTTTAATAAAAACGTTGCCGAACAAGCCGAATTTTATTGTAACACCGTTTTGGTTTGTATGAAAAAAATTAGGAAATTTGCGGACGAGGCGGAAAGCGAAACGGAAGAAAAATATTGGCCGTTCCCGTCGTACGCGTCGCTATTATTCGGAGTATGATTAAAATTTATTATTCTTTTATAAAAAAAGAGCAATCTAAACAATTTGTAGAGTATGTTTTAAAAAAAGTTTTCGGAGTGGAAGGCGAAATTAAAAAAACCGAAAACGGCAAACCGTATATAGAAAATTCTCCGTATCATTTTAACGTTTCGCATAGCGGAGAAATAGTTATGGTTGCCGTATCGGATAAGCCCGTCGGGATAGACGTAGAAAAAATTACGGATAGAGATTATAAAAAAATTTCCGAAAGATTTTTCCACGAAAAAGAACAAGAAAGAGTAGGTTCTTTACTCGGATTTTACGTTTTGTGGACTAAAAAGGAAAGCTTTATAAAATATTACGGAAAAACTTTATCCGAAATAAATAAACTCAGATTCGACGATAAATTCTATTTTGACGGGGAAGAAGAAAGTTTATCGTCCGTAAGCGAAAAAATGGACGACTACGTTTTTTCCGTTTGCTCACAAGAATCCGAATACGAAAAATTTTTGGTAATGTAATTTTTTAGCTTTTGAAAAGTTTTTCAAAATTTCGTTGCCGTAATTATAGCTTTTAGCCGGTATGGCAACTTTTGTTGATTATTAAATTTTTTATAAAATTTTACGCCCGACGGCATAATTGCCGTCGGGCGTAAGTTGTTAATGTTGTAAATATGGAGTTTGAAAAAAGTTTTATGCTTTTTTGATATGCTTTTTATCGAAAAATCGTATATTTAAATTTTGTTAGTTTATTTTGAATTTTTACAAAAAAATTGTAAAATATTATTTAAAATTAAATAAAACAAACTAAACAAGATATATTATTCGATTTCAATAAGGGTAGAAGCGGGTTTTTTCTCTTCTTCTTTGGGAATAGTGATAGTTAAAACGCCGTTATCGTATTTTGCTTTTACAAGCGATTTGTCAACGTCGCCAACGTAATAACTTCTAGAACAACTTACGTTTCTTTCTCTCCTTATATACTTGCCTTCTTTTTCTTCATGTTCTTTTTTTGCGGAAACGGTAATGTAACCGTTATCGAAGTTAAGCGTTACGTTTTCTTTTTTAAAACCGGGAATATCTACTATGAGTTCAAAATCTTTTTCGTTTTCTTTAATATCGGTTTTCATAACGGCAGAATTATCGGTGTAAGCAGGGGCAAATAAACTGTCGAACGCGTCCTCAAAAAAATTGTTCTTTCTTAAATAGTTTTTCATAATAATTATCTCCTTATTTGGTTTTGTTAAAGTATAAATGTTAGCAATTATATTTGTTTATGTGCTAGCACTCTTAACCTTTAATTGCTAACATTATAGCACTAAAAAAAAGTTTGTCAATAGTTTTACGAAAATTTTTTAAAATTTTTTAAAATTTTTTTAACGTTTAAAAAATTGAGTTCCAAAATTAAAAAAAATCGCTTTTAATTTACGATAAAATATGTTATATTTATATATGTAGTCTTGAAGTTATTTGGAGATAATATGAGAAAAACTAAAATTGTATGTACGATAGGACCTTCTAGCGAAAAAGAAGATATATTCGAACAGTTATGTTTAGCGGGATTAAACGTAGCGCGTTTAAATTTTTCGCACGGGTCGCACGAAGAACATCAAAAAAAAATAGATATGATAAAAAGGGTTAGGGAAAAATTAAAATTGCCCATAGCCATAATGCTCGACACCAAAGGACCTGAATTCAGGCTCGGACTTTTTGAAAACGGAAGCATTGAAAAAAAGGAAGGGGATAAATTTATA
Source organism: Christensenella sp. UBA4675 (assembly GCA_002405165.1). Taxonomy (GTDB): domain Bacteria; phylum Bacillota; class Clostridia; order Christensenellales; family Borkfalkiaceae; genus UBA4675. Next base: position 323,218 of record DHLF01000004.1, on the reverse strand, counting down.
TTTACGACCGATAAAATAACGGGTAACGAACAAAGAGTTTCCGTAAGTTACGAAAATCTTGCAAAAGAATTAGAAGTCGGTGACGTAATATTAGTAAACAACGGCTTATCTAAATTCAGGGTAACGAATATAAACGGTAACGATATAGAAACGGTTACTGAAGTAGGGGGAGTAATTTCCAACAGAAAAAGTCTTGCGTTTCCCGATAAAATGTTAAAACAAGTTTATTTAAGCGAGCAAGATAAAGCAGATATTTTATTCGGAATAAAAAACGGAGTAGATTTTATAGCATGTTCTTTCGTTTCGCGCAAACAAGATTTAGTAGACGTTAAAAACTTTATTAACTCTAATGGCGGAGCGGATTTAGAAATAATTGCCAAAATAGAAAACAATTTCGGTATAGACAACATAGAAGAAATATGTTCGGAATGTAGCGGAATTATGATAGGCAGGGGCGATATGGGGGTAGAAATTCCCTTTGAAAAATTACCCGCCGTACAAAAACTTTTAATAACTAAGTGTAGACTTTTGGGAAAAAGAGTTATTACCGCAACGGAAATGTTGGAGTCGATGATTACTAACGCCCGTCCCACGAGAGCCGAAATATCGGACGTAGCCAACGCCGTTTACGACGGAACCAGCGCGGTAATGTTATCGGGCGAAACGGCAATGGGCAAATATCCCGTGCTTACGGTGCAAACGATGTCTAAAATTTGCGAAGAAACCGAAAAAAATATACACTATGACAAAAGGTTTAAATCTTATCAATTTACAATAAAAAACACGTTGGACGCAATATCGCACGCAACGTGCCAAATGGCAATAGATATACACGCAAAAGCGGTAGTAGTTTGTTCGCTGTCGGGTATGACCGCAAGAATGGTATCGCGTTTCCGTTCACCTACGGATATAATCGGGGTAACGGTAAGCGAGAAAGTTTGGAGAAGGCTTGCGCTGTCTTGGGGGGTAACGCCCGTTTTAACGGAAGAATATCCGTCGGTAGAAGTTTTGTTTTATCACGCGAAAGAACTTGCTAAAAAATACTTTAATTTAAAGAAAAACGATTTGTTCGTAATAACCGGCGGACAAATGAATAAGTCGGGAAACACTAACTTAATTAAAATAGAAACGGTTTAAACGGAGAATAACATGACCGATTTGATTGATGAAATTTTAGTTGCAGAACAATCCGCAAGGGACGTGATAGCGAAAGCTAGGGATTTAGCGTCGAAAATGATTGAAAACAACGATAAAGAATGTGAAAAAATTTTAAACCAAGCGGTTGAAAATTCTAAAAAAGACAGAAAAGACAGCTTAGAAATGGCAAAAGGTAAAGCCGACGAAGACGCTAAAAAATTACTTCAAGAAAAAACGGAAGATTTGGAGTATTTTAAAGAGCAACTTCATAGTTCGGAATATAGTTTTGCGGAAGAAATAGTCGGGAGGATTAAAAAGTGGCAATAGCCCGTATGAAAAAGCTCGACCTTGTGGGAATGATATCCGACAAGGACGAAATTCTCGATTTAATGCAAAAAACTTCCGCCGTAGAAATAATATCGGTTAAGCAAGGGGAAGAGCAAACCGCTTTAAAAGACGAAAGACTAGAAGAAGTCGAAAAAGCGATAAACGTTTTATCCCCGTATGCAAAAAGCAAATTTCTAACGGTAAATTACGGGGAGTTTTTATCTTACAAAGATAAGCAAGAAGGAATGCTTGCGTTATCCAAAGAGATTTTAGAGCTTGAAGAAAACTTAAAAAAGAATATTTCTTTGCTTGAAAAAACGGAGATAAAAAAGTCGGAAGCCGAAGTTTACGGCAAAGTCGAAAGGGATTTTTCGTCCTTTTCGCTTAAAAAATTCAAAACTTTTTTCGGTTGCGTAAAAAAGGAAAAAGTCGAAAGCGTAAACTTAGGGTTAAACGGCGTAAAGTTTGCCGATTTTTGCCTATACCCGTCCAACGTTGAACGTCAGCCGATTTTAGCCGTGGCAATGCCTAGCGCGGAAGGGGAAGTGGATAAAATTTTAACCGCTAACGGTTTTAGTTTATGTCCGTTTGACAGCGGTAATGGTATAAACGTTTTAAACGGCGTAGAAAGCGATATTTCTAAAATAAAAGAACAGATTTCTTGCCAAAAGGAAAGACTGAAAAGCTTTTCGACAAGAATAAACGAACTTAAAATATTTTACGATTATCTTTTATTCGTAGGCGAAAAAGTCGAATCGGGCGAAAAAATGTCTTATACGGACAGCACTTTTTATTTAAAAGCCTACGTTCCCGTGGATGAAATTAAAAACGTGGAGAGCGTTTTATCCGTAAAGGAAAATTTATATATGGAATTTTCCGAACCTACCGAACAAGACAATCCGCCCGTTTTAATGAAGAATAATAAAGTAGTACGTAATTTCGAGAACGTAACCAACTTATATTCGCCCCCGTCTTATAGGGAATTTGACCCTAACGCCGTAATGAGTATATTCTTTTCGCTGTTTTTAGGTTATATAACCGCAGATTTTGCTTACGGAGCGATAATGATAATTTTTGCTTTCGTAATGTATTACAAAAACGGCAAGAGAGATAACGGAATTACAAGACTTTTTTGGGTAATAGGTTACGGCGGAATATTCGCGATGCTTTGGGGAATATTGTTTAATTCCTATTTCGGGTTCGCGCTTCCGTTTTATAAAGCGTTAATGCCCGACCCGCAAAAAGCGTATTGGTCTTTTGCGGGGATAAGAGTTCCTGCAAACTTAATTATATCTATGTTACTCGGCGTGTTGCATTTAGTAGTAGGTTATATTTGCAAAGCCGTTCAAGAGTGGCGTAGGGGAAACGTTTTAGACGGTTTAATAGACGGTATAGTTTGGGGAATATTTATGTTCGGACTAGGAATGTTGATAATTGCCGAAACCGATTATTTTAAAGCTAAATTTTTAGTTAAACCTTGCGTTTACGTTTTAATAATATCACTTGCGATAGCGGTGCTGTTTGCGGGTAGAAAAGAAAAGTTTTTCGGAAAACTCACAAAAGGTTTTAGCGCGGTATACGGCGTAATAAACTTTTTATCGGATATTTTAAGTTACGCGCGTTTATACGGTATGATGCTTTCGGGCGTAATACTCGGCGGACTTGTAAGCGGATATTCGGTAGACTTTATAAAATACTTTTCGGCGTCGGGAAATTTCGTTTGGATAATAGGCGCGGTATTATTGTTTTTAATAGGACACGCGTTTAATTTAGCGATGGGACTTCTCGGGGCGTATATTCACGATTCTCGTTTGCAATACGTCGAATTCTTTTCAAGATTTTTCGAAGGTGAAGGAGAATTGTTTAAACCCTTAGGGTATAACAGAATATATTCTGTGCAAATAAAATAAATTATCGGAGGAAATAAAAATGGGAAATTTTATAGGTGTAACGGGACTTGCGCTTTGCGTAATTCTTTGCGGAGTAGGTTCTTGTATAGGACTTTTCAAAACGGGTTCTGCCGCGGCAGGCGTTTTAGGCGAAAAGCCAAAGCTATTCGGTAAAGTAATGCTACTTGTTTTGCTTCCCGCAACGCAAGGTATTTACGGTTTCGTTTTAGGAGTTATAGCTTCGGGTTCTATCGGAGCTTTAACGGTTGCGGAAGGTTGGAGATTACTAGGTTGTTGTCTTCCCTTAACCATCGTAGGTTTCGTATCCGCAATATTCCAAGGTAAATGTTCGGTTAGCTGTATTTACACCGTTGCCAAAGAAGACAGCTTGTCGGGTAAGTTATTACTTTTCCCCGCAATGATAGAATTCTACGCAATATTATCTTTGGTAATATCTATAATGATTATTTAATATGAGTAAAAAGGATATTATAAACAAAATAGCGCAAGACGCTCAAACAGAGGCGGATAATATTATTTTAAACGCCAAAAACAAGGCGAAAGAAAAAGTTATCGAAACCGAAAGGCAGGCAAAAGACTACTTTTCCGCCGAAAAGCAAAAAACGCTGGCTTTGTGCAGGGAAATTGCCGAAAAAAAGGACGCTCAAACAAGATTAGAGGCAAATAAGTTGGAACTTCAAGCTAAGCACGACGTGTTAAACGACGTGTATAAACTTGCGTACGAATTAGTTATGAAAAGTTCTTGCGACGAGCTTTATAAAATATTTGTAAATCAAGCGGAAAAATATTCTCAAAACGGGGATAAAATATTTGTCGGGCAAAACCTTGCTTTTTTCAGAGAAGTAAAAAATGAAAAGTTTTTCGCCGAAAAAAATCTAGTTTTATCCGATACCCCTGCCGAAAATGCGGACGAAATAATTTTATCGGGTAAAATATCCGATACCGTTTTGTCTATAAGGGGAATGTTAGAAGAAGATAAAGAGCTTTATTCGGGCGAAATTGCCGAAAGGCTTTTTAAAGAAGATTAAATTTTTGCGCTTATAGCGATATTCGTTGGAGAGTATAATGAATAATTACGACTACGTAAACGGGATAATAGCCGTAAAAGAAACGTATTTAATAAAAGAAAAATTCGATTATCTTTTGGGCTTGCCCGTTAAAGACGCATTAAAACAGTTATGCGATTTGCCTTACGGACAAGGCGTGAATCTAGACGGCGAAACCGATTATAAAAGCCTTGTCGACCACGACGAAAAGGCCATAAACGATTTTATTCAAGAGTTTGCGCCAAGTATTAGCGAAAAAGCGTTTTTCCTTTTAAAAAACGATTACGAAAATTTAAAAACTATCGTTAAAAGCGATATAGGCGGGTTTAGCGAACAAAATTTATTTTCTGGTCAAGGGGTATACAGTGTAGAAAAATTAAAAAACGATTATAAAAACGGCAAGTTAAATTCCTATATGAGCATTTGCGTAAAAGAGATAAAATCGCAAAAAGAAATCACGGGAAGTTTAATAGGTAACGTGGTTTTAAAGTATTATTATTTAGAGCTTTTAAGTAAAGTTAAAAGAAAACCTTTAAGGCAAATAATTAAACGCCAAGCCGATTTAATAAACGTTTTAAAAACGTTAAAAACGCAAGACGTTCAAGAAGAAAAAAAGTATTTTTTAAAAGGCGATTTATCCGAAAAAGCGTTTTTACTTTTGGCGGACGAAACGAAATCCGTTGAAGATAGAACCAGCTTGTTAGAAGATTTAAAGGATATAGCGACGCTAGCTTTAAATAAAGGATACGCGTTAGCGGAAAAACAAGCCGAAATAGAAAACTTAAAAATATTTTCGGATAAAAGATATTCTTTGTCTAGCTACGAGCCGTTTTGTTGGTACGTTCTTCAAAGAAAAACCGAAAATAAAAACGTTAAAATTTTATTTTCGTCTAAACTTGCGGGACTCGACGAAGAAAAAATAAAACAAAGGCTTATAAAGGTGTAGTATGGACGGAAAAATTGCAATAATCGGCGACGGCGACAGCATAACCGTTTTTAAAGCCGTGGGAGTCGATACTTTTAAGGTCGAAAGCGGAAAAAATTGCGAAAAGCAGTTGAAAAAAATCGCAAACGACTATTCCGTTATTTTCGTAACGGAACAGTTTGCCGAAGATATAAAAGATTTGTTGAAAATTTTTGACGAAAAACCTTATCCCGTAGTTTTAATAATTCCTTCTAAAAACGGGGATACGGGTTACGGTATAGAATCGCTTAAAATCGCTATGAATAAAGCGTTGGGCGTAGATATTTTATTTAATAATTAGTTAAGGAGAAAACAATGGCAGGAAGAACCGTAAAAGTGTCCGGACCGCTTATCGTTGCCGAAAATATGGGCGATAGCAAAATGTTTGACGTTGTAAGGGTTTCGGATAAAGGGTTAATCGGAGAAATAATAGAACTAAGGGGAGATAAAGCCTCCATTCAAGTATACGAAGAAACCGCAGGTTTAGGCGCGGGAGAAGTCGTATATTCTACGGGAGAACAACTTTCGGTAGAACTTGCCCCCGGACTTTTAACGGGTATTTTCGACGGTATTCAAAGACCGCTCGAAACTATATATTATCAATACGGCAGTAGAATTACAAGGGGAGTAAACGTAACTAATCTCGACCACGAAAAGAAGTGGGCTTTTACGCCGACAGTCAAAGTAGGCGATAAAGTAGTCGCAGGCGACGTTTTGGGTACGGTTCAAGAAACGAGTATAGTCGTTCATAAAATAATGGTTCCGAACGGCGTTAGCGGTACGGTAGAAAAAATTTACGAAGGCGAATTTAATATAGAGCAAACGGTTGCCGTAATTTACGACGGTAAAAAGCAAGTAAACGTAAGTATGCTTCAAAAATGGCCCGTTCGTAAGGGTAGACCTTATAAACAAAAACTCATCCCCACAAGACCTATGGTTACGGGACAAAGAGTTATTGATACGCTTTTCCCGATAGCTCGTGGCGGAGTTGCGGCTGTCCCCGGTCCTTTCGGAAGCGGAAAAACGGTAGTCCAGCACCAACTTGCAAAGTGGGCGGACGCGGATATTATTGTTTACGTCGGTTGCGGAGAACGCGGAAACGAAATGACGGACGTTTTAAACGAATTTCCCGAACTTAAAGACCCCAAAACGGGCGAACCGCTTATGAAAAGAACGGTACTTATAGCAAACACTTCGGATATGCCCGTTGCGGCGAGAGAAGCTTCTATTTATACGGGAATTACGATTGCCGAATATTATAGAGATATGGGCTATAACGTAGCGATAATGGCGGATTCCACTTCGCGTTGGGCGGAAGCTTTAAGAGAGATGAGCGGTCGTTTGGAAGAAATGCCGGGCGACGAAGGATATCCCGCGTATCTTGCAAGTAGACTTGCAGGTTATTACGAGAGAGCGGGTATAGTAAAAATAAACGGCTCGGAAGATAGAGAAGGCTCGGTTTCGGCAATAGGCGCGGTTTCCCCCGCAGGCGGAGATTTATCCGAACCCGTAGCGCAAGCAACACTTAGAATTGTTAAAGTATTCTGGGGGTTAAGCGCAAGCCTTGCGTATAAAAGACACTTCCCCGCAATAGACTGGTTAATCAGTTATTCCTTATACTCGGATAACGTAAAAAAGTATTTGGACGAACATATAGGCGAAGATTTTTGCAAAAATAAAGACTTTATTATGAAGATTTTGCAAGAAGAATCGGCGTTGGACGAAATAGTAAGATTAGTCGGAATAGAAGCGTTGTCTTCGTCCGATAGACTTATTATGGAAACGGCGAAGATAATAAGGGAAGACTATTTGCACCAAAACGCTTTCCACGAAACGGATACTTACACTTCGCTTGAAAAACAAAATTTAATGCTTAAAATAATTTATTCTTTTTACGAAAATTCGCAAAGAGCTTTAAAGGCGTTCGTTAAATTAGACGATATTTTAGCGCTCCCCGTAAAAGAAAAAATAGGTAGGGCTAAATATATAGAAGAAAGCGAAAAAGATAAATTCGAGCAAATTTTAAAGGAAATCGTTTCCGAAATAAACGCTTTAATCGACGGAGAAAGTGAAGATGCTTAAAGAATATAAAACGATAACGGAAGTCGTAGGACCTTTAATGGTCGTAGAAAACGTACAAGGCGCAACTTACGACGAACTTGTGGAAATTGTAGACGGCGACGTAATAAGAAAAGGAAAAGTTTTAGAAGTAAATAACGACAAGGCTGTCGTTCAGTTATTCGATAACTCGCAAGGACTAAAAATTTCGGAAGCAAAAGCAAGATTTTTAGGTCGCGGTTTAAGCCTTAACGTATCCAAAGATATGTTAGGTAGGGTTTTCGACGGTATGGGTAATCCTAAGGACGGCGGTCCCGAAATTATCCCCGTTAAAAAAATGAATATCAACGGCGAACCTATAAATCCCGCAGGTAGAGATTATCCTAACGAATTTATCCAAACGGGAATTTCCGCAATAGACGGACTAAATACTTTGGTTAGGGGACAAAAATTACCTGTATTTTCTATGAGCGGACTTCCGCACGCGCAACTAGCGGCGCAAATTGCAAGACAAGCCAAAGTTTTAAACAATAATTCGGAATTTGCGGTCGTTTTCGGGGCGATAGGTATCACCTTTGAAGAAGCGCAATACTTTATAGAAGATTTTAAATCTACGGGAGCGTTGGAAAGAACGGTTTTATTTACAAACCTAGCAGGCGACCCCGCAATAGAGAGAATTGCAACTCCCCGTATGGCTTTAACTTGCGCGGAATATCTTGCATTCGAATGCGGTATGCACGTTTTAGTAATTTTAACCGATATTACCAACTACGCCGAAGCTTTAAGAGAAGTAAGCGCGGCAAGGCGTGAAGTTCCGGGAAGAAGGGGATACCCCGGATATTTATATACCGATTTAGCTTCGCTTTACGAAAGAGCGGGCAGAATAAGAAATTGTAACGGTTCAATCACGCAAATTCCTATTCTTACAATGCCGGAAGACGATAAAACTCACCCTATCCCCGACCTTACGGGTTACATTACGGAAGGGCAAATTATTCTATCTAGGGAATTGTACAAAAAGGGCGTTAATCCGCCTATAGACGTACTTCCGTCCCTTTCTCGTTTAAAAGATAAAGGTATAGGCGACGGTAAAACGAGAGAAGACCACGCCGACACTATGAATCAACTTTTCTCTTGCTACGCTAGAGGAAAAGAGTGTAAAGAATTATCGGCAATACTAGGCGAAAGCGCGTTAAGCGAAACCGATAAACTCTACGCCGTTTTTGCAGAAGCTTTTGAAAGAGAATATATAAATCAAGGTTTTACTACCGATAGGAGCATAGAGCAAACTTTGGATATCGGTTGGAAACTTTTGAGAATGCTTCCCAGAAGCGAATTAAAACGTATTAAAGAAAAGTATCTTGATAAGTATTACGGAGAAAATAAATGACGAGATTAAACGTCAACCCCACTAGAATGGAGTTGAAAAAACTCAAAACAAGGCTTTCTACCGCGGTAAGGGGACATAAGCTTTTAAAGGATAAATCGGACGAAATGATTAGAAGATTTACCGTAATAATAAAGCAAGCCAAAACGTTAAGGGAAAGCATAGAAAAAGACGTTGCGGACTTGTTTAAAAGTTTTGCCTTAGCAAGCGCGTTAGAGAGCGACGCCACTATGGAAAGGGCGTTTTTAATGCCTGCGTTTTCCGTTTCGGCTTTGTGCGACGTTGCAACCGTTATGGGTGTAGAAGTTCCCGAAGTTACGGTAAAAGGCGTCGGTCAAAAAAAACTTCCGTACGCTTACGGGGAAATTACGTCGGAAGCGGACGATAGCGTTAAAAAGGCTAGCGACCTTCTTCCTAAAATGGTAGAACTTGCGTGCGTTGAAAAAAAGGTTAGAGTTTTGTCTTACGAAATAGAGAGAAATAAAAGAAGAGTAAACGCGCTAGAATACGTTATGATTCCGCAACTGGAAGAAACCATTAAATATATCAAGAGTAAGCTCGACGAAAACGAAAGGGCAAGCGTTATAAGAATTATGAAAGTTAAAAGTAAAACCGTTTAGTTTTAGTTTGATTTTCAGTTTAATAATAAGATAAAAACAAAGGCGTGTAAGTTTTTGCTTACACGCTTTAATTGTTACAATAAATATTTATCAGTTTGATTTTAAGGACGGCTATATGTTGATTAAAGTGTTTTTTTATATAAAGTATTTATGATAAATTATATAAGGCGCACATAAAATAAACAAGATTGAGTATATAAAACGTAAACAAAATGGTATATAAAAGGTGTTTGTAAAACGTAGACTAGATAACACAAATAAAATCTTAAATAAGATGATAAATAAAACTTACATATAAAACATAAACAGGGCGGACGGCAAAATTTTTGCCGTCCGCCTACGTTTATTTTGTGGTTTAATTTTAATTTGTTAAAATCTTTATTTAATAGTTAAGTTTCCGTTAGAGTTCGTTATATTTTTGTTTATTTTTTTAGTAACGTTAAAGGAATTTATTATAGTGTTGCCGTTTTCGTAAAGTTTTTCTCCGCGTTCGTTTTCAAGTCCTAGTAAATAATCGGAACTTTCTTCTAACAAAACGCAAAGTTTAAATAATACGTTTATAGACGGCAAATTTTGTCCTTTTTTCCAATTTGAAATATTCCCTTCTGAAATATCTAAAATTTGCGCTATTTGTTTTTGAGAATATTTGCTACTTTTAATAGCTTCTTTAATTCTTTCACTAAATAACATCCCTATCACCTATTATTCAGTTTAACAAGATTATTATTGCTACGCTTGACAATTCAATTATACTGAATTATAATAAAATTATTCATTTGTACTGAATAATTTTAAGGGGTTTTACATATATGAAAAGAATTTTATTGGCTTTATTAGTAACGTGTTTAACGCTATTTGGCGCATTTTTCGTTACGTCTTGCAAAAGCGATTCTAGCGGGGAGAATAATTCTCAAACATCTATTTCGTCTTCTGTTTCAAGTACTTCAAGCAAAACGGATGGCGAGCAAGGTAATTCTTCTAGTTCGTCAAGTTCTTTTTCTCAATCTTTAAGTGAAAAGGATAGCGAACAAAGTAAATCTTCTAGCTCGTCTAGTTCGCAAAAAGAAGACTCTTCGCAAGGACACGTTCACCAAATGCAACATGTCGCAAGGGTAGAAGCAACCGGCTCGACTTCCGGCAACGTTGAATATTATCATTGCGTGTCTTGCGGTAAAAATTATAAAGACAAAAACGGAACTACGGAAATAACGGACGTATTAATTCCTGCTACTCGTAAAATAACTTTTAAAACTTTAACCGTAGACGAAAATAATAACGTTTACGGAAAAGTACCTAACAGTCAAACGACGTATAGTTTTTTAACGGAAGTTTCCACGCCCCAAAACGTATCGTACGTTTTATCTCTCGATATATACGGAACAAAACAAGTTCCTACAAAAACCGTGCCTATAAACGTTGGGGATAACGTATTTTATATAACTGAAACGGTCGGGAACGATATTACGCTTTATACGGTAACCATTCGCCGTAGACCTGTTTATACTGTAACGTTTAATACAAATTGTTCAACCGTAGTTGAAAATCAACTTGTGGAAGAAGATTTTTTTGCGATAGAACCTAAACTAGAAAAGATAGGGTACACTTTTCTAGGTTGGAATTATAGTTTTCAAAATCCTATTACAAGCGATATTCAAATAACTGCGTCTTGGTCTGCCAACACAGATACTAAATACAAAGTAGAATATTATCTACAAAATTTAAAAGACGATTATTATACTTTATACGAAACGTATAATTTTTCAGGTACGACCGATACAACGGCAACGGCTAAACAGCTAGGTTGCGAACATTTCTCTTTTAATTATGATAATAGTTTAACTAGCGGTAATATAGATGGCGACGGTAGTTTGGTTTTAAAGCTATATTATACAAGAAACGCGTACGTTTTGTCTAACGAAAATACCGAATATGGCGAAATAACAAACGGAAATACTATAAAATACGGCGCTAGCGTAACTACTTGCGCTACGGAATATTTGGGGTGCGAGTTTGTGGGCTGGTATAGCGGAGAGCAATTGCTTTCTACAAACAAAAACTACGCTTTTATTATAGATAAAAACGTAACCGCAAAATTTAAGTCTAAACAAGAAACGTCAAACTTAATTTTTACTGCCGACAAAACGACTTTTAATATTACAGGGATAAAAGATAAAACAGTAACGCAAATAATTATTCCAAATTATACGACTAGTATAGGGGAAAGTTCTTTTAGTGGTTGTAGTAGTTTAGAAGAAATAACAATACCATTTGTAGGAGCTGTAGCCGGTAAAACTTCTTCGGATACCTATCAATATCCTTTTGGATACATATTCGGTACGTCTAGCTATACGGGCGGTACTGCAACAAAGCAATATTACTATGGTTCGTCTACAAGTTCAACAACTTTTAGCACATATTATATCCCGACTAGTTTAAAGAAGGTAACTGTTACGGGTGGAAATATATTGAAAGGTGCTTTCTATAATTGTAGTAGTTTAACAGATATAACAATTCCTGACAGTGTAACGAGTATAGGAAGTAGTGCTTTCGATGGTTGTAGTAGTTTAACAAGTATAACAATTCCCGACAGTGTAATGAGTATAGGAGAAAGTGCTTTTTATAATTGTGGTAGTTTAACAAGTATAACAATCGGAAACAGCGTAACGCGTATAGGAGATTATGCTTTCTTTGGTTGTACGGCAGAGATAAAATGGGGAGATAATCCTACAATAACAAATATAGGGGAATATGCTTTTAGCGAATATGAAGGGACAAGCATAACAATTCCCGATAGTGTAACGAGTATATGTAATTTGGCTTTCTACAATTGTAGTAGTTTAGAAAACATATATTATACGGGAGATATAAACGGTTGGGTACAAATAGACGGTTTAGGTTATTTAATGCAATATAGTAAATCTACCAAGAACTTATATATACAAGATAAATTACTAACGGAAGCAAATATAACGACCGCAACTAAAATATCTGATTATGCTTTTTATATATATACTCATTTAACAAGTATAACAATCGGAAATAATGTAACGAGTATAGGAGAATATGCTTTTTCTGGTTGTACGGCAAAGATAAAATGGGGAGATAATCCTACAATAACAAGTATAGGAAGTTATGCTTTTGATGGGTATGCAGGAACAAGTATAACAATCCCCGACAGTGTAAAGGATATAGGAGATTCCGCTTTTTATAATTGTAGAAGTTTAACAAGTATAACAATTCCCGACAGTGTAATGAGTATAGGAGAAAGTGCTTTTTATAATTGTGGTAGTTTAACAAGTATAACAATCGGAAACAGCGTAACGAGTATAGAAAGTAATGCTTTCTGGGGTTGTAGTAGTTTAACAACAGTTTACTATAAAGGTACGCAAGCCGAATGGGGGAAAATTAGTATAGGAATAAATAATTCCTATTTAACAAATGCGAATATTATTTTGTTTAAATAATAGAAATATAATTTTAAAGGAGAGAAAATGCTATACAAATTAACAGATGACAAAAACACGGAAAATATTAAACAAACTAATCTTGCTACAATAGGTTGGGAAGAAATTAAAATTGCATACAAACCTTCTTTTATTATTCATAACTTATTATTGGAAGAAGAAATAAGACAAATTAGGAACACTATGGAAATTTGTTTAAACGCATTTTTAAACGGGGCAGGGGCAGAATGGTTTGCTTTTGGGGATGTTTTTGGCGGTTATAACAATCCATGGAGAAAACCGCTTAAAAAAGTATATGACAAATATCTTAGTCAAACAAACAACAGTCAAAAAGCAGAAGCAAAATCCGCACTAGATTTAGGAAGAATGTTAAAAATAATTTTAAGAGACGATGAAAGGAATTTTATCATTGGTAAGAAATTGCGTAATGGAAAAACTGTCAACGTTTATAAATTGTCAAATTGATATAATGTATGCGGAGCGGAACGCTCCGCATCGTTATTATAAGAACTACTATATTATTAATTTAGCTCGCCGTAGTCGGCGAGCTAATTTTTATTATGAATTAAAGCGTTTATTTTTACAACTTTAAAATTTATTATTTTTCCTTAAATTCTCCGTATTCTAAAAAATTTTCGGCAATAATGTTGTCGCAGTATTTCATCGCCTTTTTTAAATCTTCTTCATTCTTTACCGTATAGCATAACGTGGGAAGAATGTAAGAAAAATTTAAACCTTCTACGTTTACGCTTAAAAAATCGGGACAAGTAAATTTGTTTACAAAACTCCATTTTAGTTTTTCGGTATAAGGTCTATCTTTATCCAACGTGATTAGCTGTCCTCGTAAAATAAAAGGAGCAAGTTTTTTTAGCCGTATTAGGCAAAGCGGATTAAAACTTTGTACGGCGTATTTTCCGTTATATCCTTTTAACGCGTTTAATAAATCTTTTTCGATAGTTTTTTCACTAGGGTACTTTATTTCAATTAAAATCGGTACTTTTTCATTGACCAAATTTAACAATTCGTCAAAATAAACGATTTTTTCTTTTCCTAAAAGTCTAATTTTTTTTAGCTCGTTTTTACTTAAATCTTTAATTTCTAAATCTAAATTTGCAAGCCTTTTTAAATCTTTATCGTGAAAGCAAACCAAATTTTTGTCTTTATCGTATCTTACGTCTGTTTCTATTGCGTATCCCTTTTTTACGCAATTTAAAAAAGCTTTTTCGGTGTTTTCAACGTAACCTTTTTCTATAAGTCCCCTATGGGCAATGGGTTTATCAAATAACCATTCTATATTTTTAATTTCGTTTTTCATAATAAATATTATTGCCACAATTAAAAAATTATAATCCTAGGGAATGTTTTCCCTATTTATAAACTTGCAAAAAGCCTTATAATAATATATAATACAATAGGAAAATTAGAAATAAAGAGGGAACGATGGCTGTTAAAGACAATATAAGAAATTTTTGCATAGTTGCGCATATCGACCACGGTAAAAGCACGCTTGCGGATAGAATAATAGAGCATACTGGACAAGTTGCCCAAAGGGATATGGAAGACCAACTTTTAGATTCTATGGACATAGAAAGGGAAAGGGGAATAACCATAAAACTTACGCCCGTAAGAATGTTATATAAAGCACAAGACGGAAAGGAATATATATTCAACTTAATAGATACCCCCGGACACGTTGACTTTACTTACGAAGTTTCGCGTTCGTTAAAGGCGTGCGAAGGCGCAATTTTAATAGTAGACGCGTCGCAAGGGGTAGAAGCGCAAACGCTAGCCAACGTATATCTTGCGTTGGACGCAGATTTGGAAATAGTTCCCGTAATAAACAAAATAGATTTAGCTTCCGCTCGTCCCGACGAAGTGGCAAAAGAAATAGAAGACGTTATCGGGCTAGATTGCTCTAACGCGCCAAGAATTTCGGCTAAAAACGATATAAATATAGACGAAGTGCTAGAAGCGGTTGTAAAACAAGTTCCCGCTCCGCAAAATAACGACGATAAACCTTTAAAAGCGCTTATTTTCGATAGCTATTACGACAATTTTAAAGGGGTTATATGCTTTGTTAGAATAGTAGACGGAGTTGTAAAACCAGGCGTAAAAATTAAAACTTTTATGTCGGATAAAACGTTTGACGTTGTGGAAGTAGGCACGTTCGACCCTCATTTGAACCCCAAACAAGAACTAACCAGCGGGGAAGTTGGGTATATAACCGCAAGCATAAAAAGCATAACCGACGTAAACGTAGGGGATACGATAACGACCGTATTAAATCCTGCGTTGCAAGCTTTGCCGGGATATAAAAAAGTTGCTCCCGTAGTATTTTCGGGCGTGTTCCCCGTTGACGGAAGCAAGTTTGGGGATTTAAAAGAAGCTTTAATGAAATTAAAGTTAAACGACGCGTCTTTAACGTTCGAACCCGATAACTCCATTGCGTTAGGGTTTGGTTTCCGTTGCGGATTTTTAGGGCTACTTCATATGGAAATTATTCAGGAAAGGCTAGAAAGGGAGTTCGATTTAGAAATAATCACTACCGCCCCCGGCGTTTCTTATAAAGTGTATAAAACGGACGGAAGTATGATAACGGTGGACAACCCTTCGCGCTTGCCCGACGTTTCGCAAATAGACCATATGGAAGAGCCTATTATAGAAGCGGGCATTTACACTCCGCCCGAATATATAGGGCCCATTATGGATTTGTGTCAAGAGAAAAGGGGGATTTATTTAGATATGACCTATCTTGACGCTAAAAGGGTAAAACTAACGTATCATTTACCCTTAAACGAAATAATTTTCGACTTTTTCGACGGGTTAAAATCGAGAACCAAAGGTTACGCTTCTTTCGACTACGAACTAAAAGGATACGTTAATAGCGACTTAGTTAAGTTAGACATTATGCTTAACGGCGACGTTTGCGACGCGCTTTCTATGATAGTTCATAGAGAAAAAGCTTACGAACGCGGTAGAGCGGTTGCCGAAAAACTTAAAGAAGTAATCCCCAGACAAATGTTTGAAATTCCCGTACAGGCGTCAATCGGCGGAAAAGTAATAGCAAGGGAAACCGTAAAAGCTTTAAGAAAAGACGTTTTGGCTAAATGTTACGGCGGAGATATTTCGCGTAAGAAAAAGCTACTTGAAAAGCAAAAAGAAGGTAAAAAGAAAATGAGAAAACTAGGTAGCGTTGAAATACCTTCGGAAGCGTTTACTTCTATACTAAAAATAGATAGTTAAGCGATATATAGGCTAACTTTTAATTGTTTTGGAGATAAAAATGGCAGGAATTTACGTTCACGTTCCGTTTTGCAAAAATAAATGCACTTACTGCGACTTTGCGTCTTATCCGCATATAGAAGATAAGCAAGAGTTATACTTTGCGTGTCTTTATAAAGAGATAAAAGAAAAAGCCGTTTTGTTTAAAGATAAAACGGTAGAAACAATATATTTTGGCGGTGGAACTCCTTCTTACGTAGAAGCAAAATATATTTTAGGCGCGGTTAGGCAAATAAAAAAATATTATTCGGTAACTGGTAACGCGGAAGTAACGCTTGAAGTAAACCCCGCGACGATTGATGAAGAAAAACTAAAAATTTATAAACTTGCGGGAATAAACAGATTTTCGATAGGACTGCAAACTTACAACGATAAGCTTTTGGAAAAGTTAAACAGGGTGCATAACGCGCAAGATTATTTAAACACCGTTAAACTTTTAAAAGGGTACAATTTAAGCGTTGATATTATGATAGGTTTAATGGGACAAGACGAACAAGAAGTTAAAAAATCGTTAGATTTTGCTTTATGTTCCCCCGATATAAAACACGTATCGGTTTACGCGCTAAAAGCGGAAGACGGAACGCCCGTTTACACGCAATATTTAAACGGAGAATTACCCGACGGCGACGAAGTTGCCACTATGTACGATTTTACCGTGAACTATCTTGCGGAAAAAGGATACGAACGCTACGAAGTGTCTAACTTTGCGAAAATCGGCTTTGAGTCTAAACACAACTTAAATTACTGGAAAAGGGGCGAATATTTGGGCTTTGGATTAGGGGCTTCTTCTTTTGATAGAGAAAGGCGTTTTACCAACACCGAAAATATAAACGAATACTGCCACTGCATATTAAAAAACGCTTCTCCCGAAATTTTTAGCGAAAAAATAGAGGGGGACGAGAGAAAATTCGAATATGCAATGCTAAATTTAAGGACAAAATACGGCGTTGTATTTTCGGAATACGAAAAAGCTTTCGGTAGTGATTTTAAAGAAGATTTTAAAGAAAAATTAAAATTCGTAAACGAATATTTGGACTACGATGAAAAAAGGGTGAAAATAAAAGACGAATATTTATACGTTCAAAATCAAATAATAATTCAGCTAATGGATTAGAAAAGTAAAATTATAAATTTTCTTTTAAAAACAGTAGAAAAATAAAAGGGTTTTTGTTATAATAATCAGTGGGGCAATAATTAAGGAGAATTTTATGAGAAAAATTGCGGTTTTAACGTCGGGCGGAGACGCTCCCGGAATGAATGCGTGCGTAAGAGCGGTTGTAAGATACGCTATTTATAAAGGAATGGACGTTTACGGAGTGGAAAGGGGTTATCAAGGTTTAATAGATAATAAAATTTCGTTTATGACTTCACGTTCCGTATCGGATATAATACAAAGGGGCGGAACTATATTAAAAACTGCTCGTTGCCCTAGTTTTATGACGATAGAAGGTCAACAACAGGGCGCGGAAACCTTGTGCGCTTACGGAATAGAAGGACTTATCGTAATCGGTGGGGACGGTTCTATTACCGGGGCAAAATCTTTAAGCGATAATTTCGGGATAAAGGTTATAGGAATCCCCGGGACAATAGATAACGATTTAGCTTATACGGATTTTACTTTGGGTTTCGATACGGCGGTAAATACCGTTTTGTCGGCAATCAACAATTTAAGAGATACTATGAGTTCTCATGATAGGGTAAGCTTATTAGAAGTTATGGGAAGGCGTTGCGGAGATATTGCGTTATATGCAGGCGTTGCCGGCGGAGCGGAATACATTTTAATTCCCGAAAAACCTTACGATTTAGACGAAATAGCTAAAAGCTTGGTTTTCTCTCAAAAAAGGGGAAAAACTTCTAATATGATAGTCTTAGCGGAAGGCGCAGGCGATAAAGACGAAATTATGAAATATCTTAAAGAAAAAGCAGATATATCTATAAAATGTACTACGCTAGGACATATCCAAAGGGGTGGTTCGCCATCTATGGCGGATAGAATTTTAGCGGCTCGTTGCGCGGTAAGAGCCGTTGACCTTTTAAGCGAAGACAAAGGCAATAGGGTTGTAGGAATAAGAAATAACAAAATTATCGACGAAGACATTACGGAAGCTTTAAACGAACCTAGACGTTTCGATGAAAAATTGTATGAAATTTCACATACGCTAAGCTTGTAATTTTAATTTTTTAACAAGTGTTAAACAAAACAATAAACTTAATAAAACCGCCGAAAAGGCGATAAAATCAAAAATATTTAACAATAAATAAGGAGAAAACTTATGAAAAATTTAAAGGGTGCATGTATGTTTGCTCAATCGGGCGGACCTACGTCAGTAATTAACGCAAGTGCGGCAGGCGTATTTATCGAAGCTTTGGCTCAAAAAGACGCAATAACCGCAGTTTATGGCGCGGCTCACGGTATCAGAGGCGTTTTAACCGAAGATTTTTACGATATTTCCAAAGAAGATATGAAAGAATTAGAGTTGTTAAAATACACTCCCTCTTCGGCTTTGGGTTCGGTAAGATATAAACTTAAAGACGCTAACGTTGACGATACGGATTATAAGAGAATCGTAGAAGTATTCAAAAAATACAATATTCGTTTTTTCTTCTATAACGGCGGAAACGACAGTATGGATACTTGTAATAAAATTTCTAAATATATGCAAAAATCCGGCTGGGATTGTAACGTAATTGGCGTTCCCAAAACGATAGACAACGACCTTTACGGTACCGACCATTGCCCCGGATATGCTTCTGCGGCAAAATACATTGCAACTACCATTATGGAAGTTAACTTGGATGCAAAAGTTTATGATACTCCTATGGTTTGCGTTATAGAATGTATGGGAAGAAACGCAGGTTGGCTTACCGCTGCGGCGGCTCTTGCAGGATACAAGGGGTTAGGAGCGGACTTAATTTATTTACCTGAAGTTCCCTTCGACGTAAATTCCTTTGTAGAAGACGTTAAAAACGTTTGCGCTAAAAACGGCAATAAATGTATTGCGGTCGTAAGCGAAGGTATACACGATAAAAACGGTCAACTTATTTGCGAAAGTATGGCTTCTAGCGTTGCAAGAGATAGTTTCGGACATGCTCAACTCGGCGGAGTTGCGTCGCTACTTGCCAACTTAATCAAAGACAAAACCGGATTTAAGACTAGGGGAATAGAATTGAGTCTTATGCAAAGATGTGCCGCACACCTTGACAGTAAAACCGACGTAGACGAAACGTTTAACGCAGGTAGAGAAGCGGTTAAAGCCGCTATTAGCGGAGAAACTGATAAAATGGTATGCTACGCAAGAGCTAACGGAGATAAATACGTTTGCGAATACAAACTTCTTCCCTTAGAGCTTGCCGCTAATACCGAAAAAACCGTTCCGTTAGAATGGATTACCAACAACGGAACTTACGTTTCGGACGAATACGTTAAATACGCATTACCTTTAATTCAAGGCGATACAAAAGCTCCGCTAGAAGACGGACTTCCTAGATTTGCACGTCTTAAAAAGGTTCAGGCTGGTAGAAAATAATTTAAACTTCGCCACGAGTACTCGTGGCGAAACTTTTAGGAGAAATTATGAAAATAACTGATTTTGGCTATACGAAAAACGGAGAACAAGTTAAAAAATACACTTTAAGCGGTGGTCGTACGGAAGTAGATATAATAGATTACGGCGGAACCATTACTGCAATTCGCACTCCCGACAAGGACGGAAAAATAGTAGACGTATGTTTAGGATACGATACTATCGACGAATATATGGATAACGGCGGATATATAGGCGCACTTATAGGAAGAGTGGGAAATAGAATAGGCGGTGGTAAATTCACGTTGAACGGCGAAAATATTCAACTTGCATTAAACGACGGAGAAAATCATTTACACGGCGGAATGGTTGGTTTCGATAAAAAAGTTTGGAACGCTACCGTAGACGGCGAAAGACTAATCCTAAATACTTTCAGTCCCGACGGGGAAGAAAATTATCCCGGCAATTTAACCGTAAAGGTAGTTTACTCTTTAATTAACGATGAACTGACTATCGAATATTTTGCACAAAGCGATAAAGATACTCTTTGTAACTTAACTAATCACTGTTATTTTAACTTAGAAGGAAACGGAAAAGACGTTTACGACCAAGAACTATTTATCGACGCAGATTATATTACGCCCGTAGACAGCGGTTTAATTCCGCACGGGGAATTTATGGCGGTTAAAAATACGCCGTTTGATTTTACTAATTTCAAAAAAATCGGAAAAGACATATACGCCGATAACGAGCAATTAAAGTTCTGTGGCGGATACGACCATAACTTTTGCTTAAACACTAACGGACAATTTAAAACCTTTGCAAAAGTATATAGCGAAAAAACGGGAATCGAAATGGAATGTAAAACAAATCTGCCCGGAGTTCAGTTATATACGGGCAACTTTTTAGACGGAGTAAAGGGCAAAAACGGCGCGGTTTACAACAAAAGGGGAGCTTTTTGTTTAGAAACGCAAGTTTATCCTAACGCGATAAACTGTCCCGAATATCCCAGTTACGTTCTTAAAAAGGGTGATAAATATCACACCAAAACCTCTTATAAGTTTTCGGTTAGATAACTAAATTTATTTTAAATAAAAAATAATAAATAAACCACGGAAGTAAAAGTTTTTACTACCGTGGTTTAAATTTTCGGCTAATTAAATATAAAATTTTATCAATTATTTAAAAGTTTAAAGATATTTTCAGCAATTCTTTCTATTACGGTAACGCATACGCTATTTCCTGCCTGCTTATAAAGTTGAGCAGTTGAAATATTTGGCAGTTTATAACTTGAAGGGAAACCTTGTAAATTAAAACATTCTTTTGGTGTTAACTTTCTAATTCCGAATTTAGTAAAAATTAACGGGACGTTATGTCCGCCTGTTCCCATATTTGCCGTTAAAGTAGGCGACATATTGTTTTTATTTTGTCTAATATATTGCCTTCTCCATTGATACAACGTATTTTCGTTGTTAAATTTTTGCATTTCTTCTACTATGCGTGGATATTTTTCAAGTTTTTACAAATATTTAAATAGTACTCATCGCCTGTTTGCTCGTAGTAGGCGGCAGCCCCTAAAAATTTAGGAATAGTCGTATTTGCGTGTAGACCTTTTAAACATTCTACGTTGTTATTAACGTTTTTAAGAATCGTTCCGCCTTGAAATAAGTCTGCCGTGTTTTTGTAATTTGCATTTCTCGTTACGCCGTAAATTTGGTAAAGAATTTCAGCCATTCCGCCAAACTCGTTTGAAAGAACGGTGTTTAACATTTCTTGCGAATAGCTATTCATTCTATTGTAAGTCCAGTCGGCTAAATCTATCATCATAGTTTTAGCGGTAGCTTTTATTTGTTTGTCGGGGCAGTAAATATAGGTGTCGTAAAGACCGGCAAGCATTTTGTGTAAAAAATACCAAGGAACCCATACGGAAGATACCGTTCCGTCGTCGTCGACCACTTTATTTCCGCCTTGTTGTACTATGTCGAAATGTTTTGTGGAAATTGCCATTAAATATCCCACGTTACCTTTTTGAGTGTTTGCGTCTTGACATTTTTTAAGTTCGGTTATCATAAAGTTTAGTCTGTCTTTTACGCTTGTCGTTGACTTTACGATGGACACAATGAAAAACGGCGATATGACTAAATCAGCTCACGTTCAACCTTTTATTTAAACGTCGGGAAATCTTTACAAACGAATCGTTACGCGTTACGACTGGTGGTGCATCAGTAATGAAAATTCGTTCGCTATGTCAACACTAATTAAAATATTTATTTATTCCGCCCGAAAGCGTAACGCTTTCGGGCGGAAGTTTTTTTAAAAATAAAAATTTTATATATTGAGTTAATAATTTGTTAGTTTTCAATATAAAAAGCATATTTAATGCGCTTTTTGTTGAAAAATTTTTATAAAAAGTTTACAATATATAATAACTGATGCAAATTAAATTTAATTTATTTATATTGTTATTTGCATTTTTACCCCGATTAGGAGCGAGATACATGAATATAGTTTATTTAAAATATGCCGTAACGGTTGCTAAGGCAGGTTCTTTAAGCAAAGCGCAGGAACAACTGTTTATTGCTCAGCCAAATTTATCTAGGGCTATAAAAGAACTTGAAAAAGAGCTTAATATCGTAATTTTCGATAGAAATACGAAAGGCGTAACGCTTACGTCGGACGGGGAAAGACTTATTTCTTACGGAGAAAAACTTTTAAAAGAGATAAGTTATATAGAAGAGCAATTTAAAGGCGAAAAGACGAATAAAAGCGTATTTTCTATATCTGTTCCTAGGGCGAGTTATATTTGCAACGCCTTTGCGGAGTTTAGTAAAGAATTGACGAAAGAAGAAAAATGCGAAATTTATTATAAAGAAACTAACAATCAACGCACGCTAACAAACGTTTTGGAAAAAGGGTATAAGTTCGGAATTATAAGATACGCTACGGCTTTTGATAAATATTTTAAGCAAACCTTTGAAAATAAAAATTTAGCGTATGAAATGGTTACTGAATTCAATTACGTTTTACTGGTCAATAAAGAAAGTCCGCTCACAAAAATCGAAAACGTAAAATTCAGCGATTTAGAGCCTTTAATAGAAATAGCTCACGCAGACCCATACGCTCCGAGCGTTTCTTTATCGGAAATAAAAAAAGAAGAATTACCGGATAATATTTCTAAAAGAATATTCGTTTTTGAAAGGGCTAGTCAGTTTGAAGTTCTGTCTGCAAATACCGAAACTTTTATGTGGGTATCACCTGTTCCGCAAGATATTTTGGAACGTTACGGTTTAGTTCAATTAGAGTGCGAAGAAAATAAAAAAATATATAAAGACGTTTTAATTTATCAAAAAAGTTATAAGCTTACGAATTTAGATAAAATTTTTATTACTAAACTTTGCGAAGCTAAAAGGAAATTTATAAAATAACGATTTTTATTAAAAATTGACATATAGGCGTAAATATGCTAAAATAAAAAGAGTTGATTGGGGAGAACATATGCAAAAATTTAAGGTTGAAATAAATTCCAAACATAAACTGTTGGATTTAAAACTTAAAGAAACTTTTCGCTATAAAGACTTAATTTTTTTATTCGTAAAAAGGGATTTTATTTCAAGATACAAACAAACGGTTTTAGGTTATCTTTGGGCGATTATTCAACCTTTGTTTACTACTATAATTTTTACTTTGGTATTCGGTTCGCTTGCAAACTTAACCACGGCGGACGTAAAATTGGCGGATACCGTAAAACTTCCGGGATTTTTATTTTATCTGTCGGGAACTATTTGTTGGACTTTGTTTTCTAACACGTTATCCGTAAACGCAAACGTTTTTGCTTCTAACGTGGGAATTATGGGGAAAGTATATTATCCGAGGCTTGTTTCGCCAATTGCGTCTACTTTGTCGCAATTCGTAAACTTTTTTATACAATTCGTAATGTTTTTACTTATTTGGATAGGCTGTTTTATTTGGGGAGATTATAGTATTAAATTAACCCCGATGTTACTTCTCGTTCCCGTTTGCATAATACAACTAATGTTGCTCGGAATGGGAATAGGTTTAATCGTTACTTCTTTAACTACTAAATACAGAGATTTAATAAATTTGGTAAGTTTTGGAGTAATGCTTCTTCAATACGCTACTCCCGTCGCGTACGGGTTAGATTTGGTAAGAAATACAAAACCCGCTATTTTTAATTTGTATATGTGTAACCCCGTAACGCCTATAATAACAACCTTCCGTTACGGATTTTTCGGGTACGGATATTTTAATTTAGGATTTTACGGTTTAAGCTGGTTATTTACGATTGCGTTTTTATTTTTAGCTTTAATACTTTTCTCAAAAACGGAAAGGACTTTTATGGATACTATTTAATTGGGGGCAAAAATGGAAGACGAAATAATGTTAAAAATAGAAAACGTCGAAAAGGAGTATAAACTCGGCGAAATAGGCGGAACAACGTTAAAAGAAGCTTTGCGACGTTTTTGGGCAAAAATCCGCAAAAAAGAAGACCCGACAAAAAAAATAGGCGCTAAAAATTACAATAAAGGTGAAAAATTTAAAGCTTTAAACGGCGTTTCGTTCGAAGTAAAAAAGGGCGAAGCCATAGGACTAATAGGACACAACGGCGCAGGAAAATCTACGCTGTTAAAGCTAATTACTAGGGTAACCGCCCCTACAAAAGGTAAAATATTTTTAAACGGAAGAGTTGCTTCTATGTTAGAAGTCGGCACGGGTTTTCACGGCGAACTTACGGGTAGAGAAAACGTTTATATGAACGGCGCGATACTCGGTATGACAAAAAAAGAAATAGACGCGAAAATAGAAAGCATAATAGATTTTTCGGAAGTAAGGGAATTTATAGATACTCCCGTTAAAAGGTACAGTTCGGGAATGTTTGTTAAACTTGCGTTTGCGGTAGCTTCCCATTTAGACGCCGAAATACTGTTAATGGACGAAGTTTTAGCCGTAGGGGATATGGAGTTTCAAAACAAGTGCATAAACAAAATGAAAGAAGTAATTACTTCCGGCAAGACAATAATTTACGTTAGCCATAATATGGAAACGATAAGAAGACTTTGCAATAAAACCATAGTGCTACAATCGGGGAAAGTGATTTTTAAAGGAAACGTCGAAGAAGGCATTGCCCACTACTTAAATTTAAATATAGGCGCCCCGAGAGTCGATTTCGATTTAACTAAAATGTCGCATTTATGCGGTACGCGCGATTTAAGTATGGATTCCTTAAAGTTAGAAGGGAAAGTTCAACCTATATATTTTAACGATGAAAATTTAATTTTAAATTTTAAGTTGTCTGCAAAATGCGATTTAGAGCGCGTTAGGTTTAGAATGATAATTCGTACAGAAGAAAATTTGCCCGCAGGAACTTCTTATTCTAAAGAATTTTCCGTTAAACAAGGGGAAACGAATCTTAGATTAAGCTATAATTTATCGAAATTATGCCCCGATGAATATTGCGTTAATATTGCTTTTGTTCACGTAACAAACTTTAAAGGAACGTTTATATGCGACGAAATAGAAAGGCCGTTTTTCTTTAGGGTAATTAAATCCGAAATCAGTACGGACTTTGCATATTTCAGGGGGAGTTTTTCGGGTAACGTTAAATTAGAAGAAACAGAAATATTGCCCGAAAAATAAAATTATTAATTGCGTTTTGTATTCGTATGCTTAACCTTATAAAAATTTATATTTAAAAAATCAATAAAAATTATTTCTTTTATACGGTTAATTTACTGTTGCTTAAACAGAGTTAATAAAAAATAAAACGCATTTTAAATTTTAGTCTGTCGGCGTTATTTTCCCTTGTCACACGCACGATAAGTATTAAAAAAATTTAAAAACTTATTTAAAATATGAACAAAATAGAAGAAATTTTAAACCAAAACGGGTCGTTTATTTGCCAAACGAAAGGCGTGAGTATGGAGCCTTTGTTTAAAGAAGGTAGGGACAGAGTAGTTATCGCGCCTATAAAAAAACGCCTTAAAAAATACGACGTTGCCCTTTATAAACGTGGCGAAGAATACGTTTTGCATAGAGTTGTAAAAGTGAAAAAGTCGGGCTATAAGTTTGTAGGCGACAATACTTTAAAATCTGATTTCGTTTTAGATAAAGACGTTGTCGGTAAAGCGATAGGATATTTTAGAGAAGAAAAATATAAAAAAAGCCTAAAAAACATTTTTTACGTTTATCGTATTAGAATAAGATATTATTTATTAACGCTTAAAAGGATAATTTGTAAAAAGAAAACGAAAAAATAAATATTAAAATTTAGTATCGAAAAAACGACTTAGCAAAAGTTTGCTAAGTCGTTTGCGTTAATTGCCGTAAAAAAATTTACAATTAAAAATGATAAAAAATTTAGCTTTGTGTTTTTTGTTCCGACTGATTTAAGTTTTATACTAAAAAAGTGTGTAAGTCGCTAATACGGCTTACACACTAAATTTGATTGTTATTTATTAATATTAGTCTTTTTTACTCTTTTTAGCAATAACTATAAGAGCGAGTAAACAGATAGGTAACAAAATTAACATATCGGAGTTAACGATAGATTTACATCCTCTTTTGTTATTTTTATTGTTGTTTGATAAGCTGTCGTTCTGTTCGCCGGTTGAGCTAGAAGAGTCTGAACCGGAACTTAAACTAGAACTTGTGTTAGGTTTAGAACTCGAACTAGAACTAGAACTTGAACTCGAACTTGAACTCGAACTTGAACTAGAACTAGAACTTGAACT
>DHLF01000004.1:293295-296662 GCA_002405165.1 Christensenella sp. UBA4675 | reverse complement strand
GAACTCGAACTAGAACTTGAACTAGAACTTGAACTTGAACTTGAACTTGAACTCGAACTAGAACTTGAACTAGAACTCGAACTATCCGAAGGGTCAGGTTCAGCGGGTGCTACATATTTAGATACCGTTATATTTAAAGCTAACGGGTCAACGTTTTCGGCACACCAATAAGAAGTTGCCGTTGTAGAGCCTTCAGGCGTAATTTTATCCGCCGTACCGTTTAAGTTGTCGACTTTAAACGCAAGACCTAATTTAATTTGGTTATTACTCATACAACAAACGTTGGTTAAGTATTCGTAGTCGATAAATCCTTCGAATATCGTAACGAAATTTCCGTTACTTCCCGTAGTGGTAAATTCAGATTTAGTCCAACCTTTTCTGTGTTGTTTAGTTGCATAGAATTGATGGTTAAAGTCGGAAGAACCGATAAACGCTTCTATGTTCGTATTTTTCCACCAATCTGAGTAACCGGTTAAGTTTACGCTGTGGGTTGCTTTTGCGGATACAAATAAGCCTTTTTCGTTTAATAACGTGTAGAACGTAACGCCTTTATTTGCGTTAGTTTTATCTTTTACGGTAATTTTATTTGCTTGAATAGAATCCCATTCTTTTAAAGCTTGCCAATCCGATAAATCTCCGTCGAAAACAATGCCGTCTTGTTGGGGTACGTTTACTCCTACGTCTGTAACTTTTGCGTACATATTAAACGTTAATAAAGCGGGGTAGCAAAGCCTATTGTTAGAAATAGAGTAATCTGCAAGCGTAATTGTTGTAAGTAAAACGTCGCCCGCATAAAGTTTAGCCTTTGTGTTTTCTCTTACTACTTTCATGGTAAAAGGTTTATCGGCAGAGAAAGTCGCCCCGGTTAAAGATTTAGATTTAGCGTCGCTCCACAAATAATCCCCTTTACTTGAATAAACTAAGCCGAAATCTTTACCTGTGATATTCGTAATAGTAGTTTCGTCTTTACCGCCTTCCGCGTTTGCGTAGAAGAAGAATCCGTTGCCGTTTTCGTCAATGTAAGCAATTCCTATTTTTCCGTATTCTTCGGAAGAAACTTTTCCCGTTAAAGAGAAGGTTGCTTTAAACGTATGAGTAGTGGAAACGTTGTTTCTAAAGAACACTATATCGTTTTCAGGAGTAGGTATACATTGTTTTATATATAAATCGTTGCCGTTAAAAGTCCAATAACCTCTGTCGGCTTCGTTATATAAATAATCTTTACTATAAGAAGTTTCTTTAGTTACAGTGTGAGCGGTTTTTCTGGGTTCGGAATTTTCTGCGCACCAATAAGAAGTTGCGGTAGTTGCTCCTACGGGGGTAATTTCGTCTTTTACCGTGTCGTTGTCTACTTTAAAGGCATAACCTATTTTTAAAGAGTTTCCTTTGTAAGAAGCTTTAGAAGTTAAAACGTCGTTATCTATAAAAGCTTCTAATACGGTAGTATAGTTTCCGCTTGTTCCGGTTGTATTAAACGAAAAAGACGTAAAACCTTCTATTTCGTTTTCCGTAACGTAAAACTGTGCGGAAACGTCGTCGCTGTTGATAAACATTTCGAAATTAGTGTTTTTCCACCAATCATCGTTGCCCGAAAGGGTTTTAGCGTGATGCGCTATTGCGTAAATAAACAAACCTTCGTCGGTAAGTCTATGATAAAAAGTGGCGTTTTTATTAGAGTTGTTTTTATCTACAACACTCTTTTTATCGGCTTGAATTTTAGACCAGTTAGCGTTGTTTTTCCAATCGTCTAAATTGCCGTCTATTACCATAGAGTTATGAGTTGCAACCGCCGAATAATTAGTAGCCGTTAAATGAATGTTAAAGCTTCTGATTTGCGGATAAATTTGTTCGTCTGCGACTAAACCGTAATCTGTTGCTAATGCCGTAAAGATTAAACTTCCGTTTGCATAACATTTAAAGTAACCGCCTGTTCTTTCTATTTTTAACGTTACGGTGGAAGAAGCTTTCCATTTATTTTCTATCTCTACTTCTGTTCCCCATTGCCAGTCCGAACCGTTTCTGCCGACTATACCGATACTTGTACCCGTAATAGTGGAAGCGGCTGTTCCCTTTGAACCTTTTGCGTCACAATAAAATATAAAACCTTTACCGTTAGCGTTGACAAACGATAATCCGAATTTACCAAACTCTTCGCTTGTTTCTTTTCCGGTAACTTTAAAGGTGGATTGTATCGTTATGGTAGGCGATTTACTCTGATTAAAATATAAAACGTTATCGCCCTTGCTAGAACTAAGGGTTACTTGTCTTTTGGAATAATTAGCGTTGTTGGGAGAATAAGCTTTACTTGTATTCCAACTTGTATCTGCTTTTGTTTCTATACTATCGCCTAAAATGTGATTATTTTTTTTAGGTGTAGTAAGTCTTTCGCTAGTAACGTCGTCGTAGGGTGCGCCGGTTCCCCTATAGTCGTATCCTAAAACGTAATAACCGATATTTTTCCATTGAGCTTTGGTGTAAGTGGTGTAGCAAATATCGGCTCTTCCGCTACGATATTGCGGAGTAGATTCGTAGCAAGAAATATAGTTTCCGTTTACGTTGCCTACAACCAAAACGTGTCCTACGCTGTTAGAATTTAACAAATCGCCTTTTGCTACGGTATCATAACTTTTATAGTAGAAGCCGTTGCTACCCGCGTTTGCCCAACTTTCAAAAGTGTAAGTAGTGCATCTTTGGGGAACACCTAAACAAAACGACGCGAACGCCGAACAATCGAGTCCGTAATAGGTTCCGCCACCTACGTTATCGTGTCGGTAGACGTTTGAACCTGCAATTTTAGACTGCTGTTCGAAATAGTTTAAAGATATATTGTAAAAAAGGTAACCGCCGTGATTATAGGGTTGAGAGTAGGGAATGGTATAAGAATTTCCCGCCGTAAACGTATAGCCCCAACCCGTAACGTTGGCTACAGCTTTCCAACGGTAGTTTAATATGTACTCTGCTCTTGCAATTGCTTTTTCGATTTTTTGATCCCTTGTTTCCGCTGAAACCGTTTGAGTTTTAAATGCGGATGTTTCGGAAACCGACGAATTTATTAGCAGATAAGAAGTTAGGCATAATATCAAGCTAAAAAAAGCTATAATTATTTTTTTTATAAATTTCATATTTTTACTTCCTTTGATTTTTTCTTTTTAAAATAACACAAACACTTAACAGCGCAAGAACTATTATAAATGCCGAAGAATTTAAACTTCCCGAACAACCTTTTTTGTTGGACGCTGTCGTATTATTTAAAGAACTTGACGAGCTTGACGAAGAACTTGTTGAGCTTGACGAAGAACTTGTTGAGCTTGACGAAGAGCTTGACGAAGAGCTTGACGAGCTTAACGAAGAACTTGACGAAGAACTT
>DHLF01000004.1:62951-293179 GCA_002405165.1 Christensenella sp. UBA4675 | reverse complement strand
GAGCTTGACGAAGAGCTTGACGAAGAGCTTGACGAGCTAACGGGCGGTTCGGTAGGTGTAGGGGTGGTTGGTTTTTCCGTTTTAGTTATCTTAATCGGTAAATCTCTCGGGTCGCCTTTTGCGCACCAATAGGATGTTGCGGTAGTAGTTCCGACGGGAGTAATTTTATCCGATACGTTGTTTGTTTCGCTTAAATTATCTACTTTAAACGCCATGCCTAATTTTAAAGATTTTCCGTTGTAACCGTATTGAGATATCAATGAATCAACGTCTATAAATCCTTCTAGTACGGAAGTGTACGTTCCGTTGTTATTAACGGTTGTAAAATTACAAAGAGTAAATCCTTTTTTTAATAAAGCGGTTGCATAAAGTTGATTATCGTTGTCGGAACCGTTTATAAATACTTCGAAATTAGTATTTTTCCACCATTCGTCAGATAAATATCCAACCGAATTTATTTTATGCGTTGCAGTGAAATATAAATATAATCCCGTTTTATCGAGTCTAGTATAAAATTCTGCCTTTTTACCTGTTGACAAGCTGTCTGCCACGGTTATTTTTTTAGAGGATATATCGTCGTAATTCCATAATTTTTCCCAATCGGAAAAATTTCCGTCTATAGTTAAGTCGTTTGTTACGTCTACCGGCGAAACGGTTACGTTTGCCTTAAAGTAAGCGTTAAAGGTTACTAAGGAAGGATATACTACCTGACCGCTCTGAATTTTATATTTAGTCGTGTCGGAAACGGTGTAAACTTTATTGTTATTTACGTATAATTCCGCTACCGTGTTTTTCCTTACTATTTTCATAGTGAAAGGTTTTTTCGGGTCGTAAGTCGCTCCGCTAATCGGGTCTTTGGATAAAGAGCTGTTAAAGCTGAAACCGCCAGAAGAGTCTTTGAATACCAAACCGAAAGTAGTTCCGGAAATAGCCCCGTTTTTAGCGCCTCTGGCGTCTGCAAAGAAAAAGAAACCGTCGCCGTAATTATCTATGAAAGCTAAACCGCATTTTGCATATTCTTCTTCAGAATATTTTCCCGTAAGCGTAAAGGTTGCGGAAATACTTTGATTAACGCTGTTGTTATCTGTAAATTGCAACACGTCTAAATTTGTAGTGGTATTGGTAGTGCTTATAGAAATTTCGTTTCCGTTTTTGCGATAGTTTGCAGAATCTTTCCATTGTAAAGAATCGGCAGGGGAGTATTCTTGTTTAACCTTATTAGTTATAGAAAAGGCAACTTTTCTCGGGTCGGAATTTTCCGCGCACCAGTAAGAAGTTGCGGTAGTGGCTCCGACGGGGGTAATAGTATCTTTTGTCGTTCCGTTATCAACTTTAAAAGCTAATCCGTAATTTAAATTTGCACCGTGCAAAGGAATTGACGATTTATCTAAAAATCCTTCGAATACGGTAACGAATTTTCCGTTTTGCTTTTGAGTGCGGAAGTACGCTTGAGTAAAGCCCGAAAATTCTTTGTGGTTAGCCCAGTATTGGTTATCGCTACTTGCTAAAAACATTTCAACGTTAGTGTTAAGCCACCAATCGTCAGCGTTTTTAACGTCTTTTTCGTGATAAGCCTTTGCGTAAACGAAAAGTCCGTTAGAAGTTTTTACTGTGTAAAAATCAACCCCTTTTTGTGCGTTGGTTTTATCGTAAACCGATTTTTTATTTGCTAAAACGGTATTATAATTAGGTAACTTTTCCCAATCTTCAAAATTACCGTCAAGAGTAATAAAATCTCCGATAGTAGGTACGCAAGAGTAATTTGTAACAGTCGCGTTTATTTGGAAAGACCTTATTTCCGCGTTGCAATTTGCGGTTGCTTCGCAAGAAAAGTCCGTAGCTTTTATGCTTTTTGCCAAAACGTTATTTACGTATAAATCTATTTTATTGTTATTTCTTATAATTTTTAAGGTGAACGCTTTATTTTTATCGAAAGTAACGCCGGTTAATACTTTATCGGTGGTCCAATCCCAATTGCCGTTTTTGCGGTATACTAAGCCGAAAGTAGTACCCGTAATATTATTTAAAGAAGTTCCTTCCGTTCCTTCTGCGTTGGCATATAAAAACATACCGTTGTTGCCGTTTAATAACGCAATACCTATTTTCCCGAATTTTTCTCCGCTTACTTTTCCGTCTACTTTAAACGTAGCCGAAAGATTAAACACGGGAGAATTATCGCTTACAAACCCGATGGGGTTTTCGTCCGTTTTAGCGTTTGTCAAGGTTACGCTTCTTTGGGCATAATTGTCGTTGCACCTATCGTAGTTTTTTGTGGAATTCCAATTTGTATTGTCAGATAACTCTTTATTTATACTACTGGAAGAAAATCCGTTGTAACCGCCTTCTTTAATAATTCTAGGGAAGTCTACAAAGCACCAGTTGTGGTCAATGTTTGTAGAACTTGCTCCTACGGTATATCCTCTTTTGGTGGAAGCGGTATCGTAACCGTCCCCGTCGAATTGCCACATACAAGTATTGTACCCACTGTAATTGTTATTAAAGTAAGATACTTGGTCTGTATAACCGTAATGGGCTACCCATGCCGAACATTTTAAAGTCGAGTGGTCAAAATAACTTTTAAAATTACTTCCGCCGACGTACATTGCCGAATAATATCCCGCTTGCGCCATTCTGTCTACAAACGCGTTGATAATTGCGGTGTTTTCGGCTTTGGATTTTGCCGAAATTACTTCTTGTTCTTCGTAGTCGAAAAATACGGGGAAGTCTAAAAAGCCTTTGTCGTACCCTAAGGAAGCAAGCGTATTTATTACCCAGTTTGCTTCGTTTACCGCGCCGGTAGTGGAAGTGGCAAGCGAATATATGTAAAGCCCTACGTGAAGTCCGACCGATTTAGCCCCGTTCATATAAGTTGTAAACTTAGTGTCTAGGGTAGTGGAATATCCTATACGACATATTACGAAATCCGCATAGTTTTTCATTTTGTTAAAATCCACGTTGCCTTGATGGACGGATAAATCGTAGCCGAAATATTTTATATCGCTTTGCGTCCATGCGTTCACTTTATTGTTTTCGCTTTTTTTCACGTTAAAACTTAAAGCTAAAAATAAAACGCATATGCAAGAAAGCAATATAGTATATATGTTTTTTCTCTTGCCTTTAAACATTGTAATTCTCCTTGATTATATTCTATCGGTCAAAATTTGCGCTCATTTTAAAAGTTACAAAATAATATAATTTATTCCCTTATTATATATTATACAATCGACGTTAAGATAAATCCATAGACAAAGTACATTTTTAGTGTTTTTTTTAGTTAATTATTAGGATAATTAACCGTAATTTTATTGTATTATAATAATATTGAAAATTCTATTAAAAAAGACGTTTTAAAATCGATACCAAAATGGTTGCGGTTAAATTATTTTAAATTACTACTAAAAAAGTTGCATTTTATTCTTGACAGGTATAAATAAGGAGAATATAATAAATACTATCAAATAGGTAGTGATTTAAGTAAGCGTTTAACGACGAAAAATTCGGCTTATATTTCAAAGAAGACGAAAGCTTAAACAAGGCTACAAAATATTTACGTCTTTATGTGGCGTAGCGGTCGGAGGGCGTATGAAAATTTCTAAAAAAGCGCATTACGGGTTACAGGCGTGCTACTATTTGGCGCAAGTTTATCCGAATTCCACTTTATCTAATAAAGACCTTGAAAAAAAGATATTTGTTTCGGCAAAATATCTTGAAAGGATAATGAGTTGTTTATCGTCCGGCGGAATAGTCGGTGCGAAAAAAGGCGTTTCGGGCGGGTATTATTTAATGAGAGAACCCGAAAAAATTACCGTGGGCGACGTGGTAAGAACGCTTGAAGACGATTTGGAAATTTTCGATTGCGTAAAAAAATCGGGTTGTACCAAATGTCCTTCGGCAATGGTGTGGAGAAAGCTTTATAAGGGAATAAACGACATATTGGACGATATTTCTTTAAAACAGATGATAGAAGAAGAGTAAAGGAGCGTTATGAAAGAAATTTATCTTGACCATTCGGCAACAACGAGAGTCGACGAAAGAGTATTGCAAAAAATGTTACCGTATTTTACCGAGATTTACGGAAACGCAAACTCTCAGCACGGATACGGGAGAGAAGCTTTAAAAGGCGTTGATTGGGCGCGCGATACGATAGCGGAACTAATTAACTGCCACCCGTCGGAAATATATTTTACTTCGGGCGGAACGGAAAGCGACAACTGGGCGTTAAAAGGAATAGCTAGTTCGCACAAAGAAAAGGGAAAACATATAATAATTTCCGCAATA
This sequence comes from Christensenella sp. UBA4675, assembly GCA_002405165.1. Taxonomy (GTDB): domain Bacteria; phylum Bacillota; class Clostridia; order Christensenellales; family Borkfalkiaceae; genus UBA4675. The sequence goes on along the minus strand of DHLF01000004.1, from coordinate 288,901 downwards.
GAACACGCGGCGATGATAGCTAGTTGTAAGGACCTTGAAAAACAAGGGTTTTCGGTTACGCTTTGTCCCGTTCATAAAGACGGTATTATAGATTTGGAGTTTTTGAAAAACGCTATCAGAGATGATACTATTTTAATTAGTTGCATGCTGGCTAACAACGAAGTCGGAACGATAGAACCTATTAAAGAAATAGTAAAAATCGCAAAGGAAAAGGGAATACTCGTTCATACGGACGCAGTACAGGCGATGAGTTCTTTAAAGGTAGACGTAAAAGATTTAGGCGTAGATTTAATGAGTTTTTCTTCCCATAAATTTAACGGACCGAAAGGCGTGGGGGCTTTATTCATTAAAACAGGGGTAAAAATAGATAGGTTAATTACGGGCGGACATCAGGAAAGGACAAGGCGTGGCGGAACGACAAACGTTCCCGGCGTAATAGGTATGGCGGAAGCTTTAAGGCTTGCAAGACTTACTATGGACGAAGACAACGCTCACATAAAAGCTTTAAGAGATCATTTTGTAGAAAGGGTAGAAAAAGAAATACCTTACGTTCGCTATAACGGTTCGAGAGAAAATAGGGTGGTTTCCAACGCGGACTTTTCGTTTGAATATATAGAAGGAGAGTCTATTTTGTTTATGTTGGATTTAAGCGGAATAGCGGTATCTTCGGGTTCGGCTTGTTCGTCGGGTTCGTTAGATCCGTCGCACGTGTTACTTGCTATCGGCGTTCCGATAGAAATAGCGCACGGTTCTATAAGATTTTCTTTCGGAAAGGAAAACACTATGGAAGAAACCGATTACGCAGTAGATAAATTAAAAGAAATAATTGCAAAATTAAGGGCAATGTCGCCGTTATATTCGGAAAAGGAGAATAAAAATGTATAACGAAAAGGTAATGGAAGCTTTCAGCAACCCGCATAACGTAGGGGAGATAGAAAATCCCGACGGATTCGGGAAAGTAGGAAACGCCGTTTGCGGAGATATAATGCAAATTACTTTGCGTATAAAAGATAATATCATAACCGACGCAAAGTTTAAAACGTTCGGATGCGCGGCGGCGGTAGCAACTTCTTCTACGGCAACGCAAATGATTATAGGCATGACCGTTGACGAAGCTTATAAATTAACTAACGCAAAAGTAGTAGAAGCGTTAGAAGGTTTGCCACCGCAAAAAATACACTGTTCGGTTCTTGCCGAAGAAGCTATTAAAGCGGCCATCGACGATTACAGGGCTAAACAAAAGAATAAATAAAGATTTTTTATGAAAAAATAGGATATTTAAATTTTACAATTTAATTTTTTAAAGTTAATATTTTTGTGTTTGAAAAAAGCTTTTTTAATATAAAACAGAGAAAAAGTTATGTAAATATTAAATTAAGTTTTTTTATAAAAAAATAGCACAAGAAAAATTAAATTATTTTAGATTTTATCTTTAAAAATTCATATTTAAAAAATTTTAAACAATTTACAATGCATAAATTGTGTCAGTTTACTTTTATAATACTTAAAACATGTTAGCGTTGCCTAAACGGTTAGGCAACGCTATGTTTTTTTTGTAAAACACTTAAATTTTTTTGCTGATAAATTTGTTTCTCGATAATAAAGGAAGATATTGTTATTAAATTTTTAATTTAAAATAAAAAAAATATTGACAAATAATGTAGTTTTATGTATATTATTGTTATATATATTATATAAATAATTTGTACTCATATCTTAAACTTCATCATGTAATTACAAAATAATTATTTTATAAGGGGATTTTGAAATATGAAAAAAAGGATTTCGATTTATTTTTTAATTTTAGCGTTATTATTAAGCATGGGTTTATTTTTAACGCAAAAATTTAATGCAAACAACGGCGTTCAAGCGGAAGAAACGCCGTATTTTGTCATGGAAGAAGGAACGACGTATAGGAGCAGATGGATAGAAGCGCAGTGCGGAATAACGTATACGGCGAAGATAAGTAAGAAAAAACTCACGGAATTTAAAACGGAGAACGGGACAGCGAATAATAGCGTAAAGTTATTTATAATACCATACGAATACGTAACCGGGATACTATCTAGTACGAATAGCAAGTTTGACAGCGCGAAAGAATTGGTAAAAGAAGGGAAATACTTAGAAGGATTTGAAGAATCTAAGAAGTACACGAGTTTTTGGTACGGGATAGTAGATAACATATGGGCAGTAGAGAACGAAAAGAATAGTGACGAATATTTACTGATAGGCGGATTGAAAGGAATACAAACGTCTAATATGAACAGGAGATATTTTGGTATATATTACATAGAAGGGGAGAAAGGCGGAGAGAAGATAAGAGAATATGCAGAGATGCCGAGTAAGAGCGAAGACAGCGCGGAAATAACGAAGACTGAGAAAGCGGGAAGGACGAGTAACAGTATGGCGTATATGGTATCTTATTTATCCGCCACCAAAGAAACGAGTTCTTTAAACGATTGGGAAATAGAAAGGTTAAATACTTTTTTAGATAAATCCATAAAAGGCGCGTTAGGTAGCGTTTTACAAATAAATGGTACGGAAATAGATTCGACGCTTAGTAACGGTTATGAGTTCGGTGTAAACTATGCAGACGGAGTAAACGTTATTATGGGTACGGTTAGCGAAGTCGTAACGGAAAGTAACGTTAAAACGCTTTCCGGCGACGTTACTTACGGGGACGACGCGTTTTTATACGACGTGTATTTAAAATATTTAAAAGAAGGAGAAAGTAAATTACAAAAGATAACTTCATCGTTGGATTTTTACTTTAAGTGGACGGTGCAGGATACAGATTATCTTAAACAAAATGAGGCATACAGCAGAAAAAACGTAGAAGTTCAAAAAATAGGCGATAACAAAACGGCAAACGTTAAAGTCGGGTTTGAAACTAAAACGGTACATTTTAATACTAAAAAATTTATCGGAGAAGTTGATTTTTTGGTAGAAGATTTAGCTGTGGACAGGTCAAACGAATATTATTCTGCAACTTCAAACGTAGCGCTACCTAAAAAAGCGACTGTTACTTTAAAAAACAATAGGTTGACAAAAATAATTCCGTATGCAAACCTTTCTACGACTAGGTATAACGATAAAATTATAGAATATACTTTTGGCGGAGCGTCTTGCACAAACGAAAACGGTAACTTTGTAACGACCTATAATTTAAAAGACGTTGCTAACGGTACGATAAAAACGAATATTTCGGTAGCGGAATTTAATAAAAATTTAAACGTGGCGTCGTCGGAATTCGATAGAAGTTTAGGTCAGGCAAACGTTAATGCCGATTTAAGCGTAGATGCGGACTTATATTCTTTTACGGGTTCTTACGATAAATTTAACGTAAAATTAAATAAATATAACGTAATTTATTCTCCCGAATACGAAGATTTAACGGGTGACGGAGATAAGGTGGCGATAAGTGCGGAAAGTTCTGTAAAAGAGTATTATTTTACGGATGAAAACGTAAATTTAAATCAAGGCGAAAGCGACGGAATTACCGTGACCGCAAACGGTTATACTTTTAACGGTTTTAATGTTGATACGGCGTTTGACGATAATTTTTTCTCTTCGGATAATTTAAATAAAAATTATTCTTTGTTTAGAGGTTCTTTCCATAACGGGTATTTTGAAAATCGAACAGCTTATAATACCAGAAACCGTATATTGCTTTACTATAAAGTAAAAGTAGGTACAAAAATAAAAATAAACACTTTTAACGTAAATCATAACGGTAGCGATAAAAAAATTAAGTTAGGTATAATTCAGTCGGACGCTTTGACTGTAAAAAATTGTAAATATAATTACGATTCTCTTTGGTTATCGTCTAGCGGTCAACAAACTCTTCCTACGGGGGACGCCAATGCCGATTGCTACGTTTTAAATAATCCTTCTAATCCTAGCGAAGGCGGAGTGTACACCATAAAAGGTCATTTGTACGAAGGCGGTAATAACGTAATTGACGAAGCGCAAACTAAAAGAAAAGATTTCGATTACGTTTATATTATCATAAACGTTGCGATAGACTCGGACGGAGAACTATCCGACACTTCTTTTGCGCAAGCGGTTATTAACCAAAATGTGTTTGAAATAAACGGTTCTTATAGTAAAACCGTAAACACGCAAGCAACCGCAATAGACAACGTGTCGCTTGTGGGTTCTTACTATACTGCGCAAGGGTCTTACGAAAAAACCACAAACAACAACACCCGTATGAGAATTGTATTTACAAGAAAGATAAAGGTAGGCACGGTTATATCTTGGAACACTAATAAAACAACTTCTTACAACAATAGCAACGGTTATAAGTTTGGCTTTATCGAAGCTACGACTTCAAGTTATAACGAGGCTACTTCTTATTTTTCGGATAGTAAATGGACTACGGCAAGCGATCGTTGGGGGTATACCGGTACGGTAGAAAAAGGTGCGTATACGGTTGTAGGCAATAAAATGAATTTGAAAAACGGGGGAAGCTTAGAACAGCAGGAATATGTTTATTTAATTATAAATATTGCCAGAATTGACGACGCCGGACCGATAGGGGAGGAATGTAACGATATAGAAGCCGTTTTAGCTTTATTTACTTTTGACGGATATTTTGAGCAAACAGATTCTACCTTAAAAAATAGTTTGTTAGAATTTACAATGCCCTCCCGTAACGTATACTTATACGGAATGTTAAAAGCAAATTATTATAACGTGCAGTACGACTATGCAGACGGTTCTTCCGGTTCAACCGTTGTAAAATTTAAAGTTCGTTACGGCAAAAAATTTAAAGCGGATAACATACCTACAAAAGACGGTTACTTATTCAGCGGTTGGGTTGTTTCCGTTCCCGAAGGGCAAAAAATTTCTGAAAATGCAAAATACGTAGGGTTTAAATACAACTCTTCGAACGTTGCTTCGCCAATCGGGGTACAGCGGAAAATATTATCTTCCCAAATGATTTGTAATAATAAATGGGGAGAAGCGGTAACGTTAAAATCTTTAACGGATACTGCCGAAACTACCGTAACTTTAACGGCGTGCTGGACTAAAAACGTAAACGATAGCGGAGAAACGGGCTTTTATAATAATTCTAAAGGGTACGTTTTAAACGGAACTTACGGCTATGATTGGGCTGTCAACGAAGATAATAACACGCAAGTACACTTTAATTTTAGAACGGAGCTTTCCAGAAAAAAATTCGGTAACTTTAAAAAAGTAATAAAGCTTTATCAAGAAGCGGGTATTGTTTACAAAGACACAGAAAAAACTTCTAATTTTAACGATATTAGTTGGAGAACCGCAATTTTAGGATTTTATCGTTATAATTGGAATCTTGTTAGCGAGGAAGAAGCTAAAAAATACTACAGAACAAATACCTTTTTAAGACTGGATAATAAACATTTCAACGGTCAAAATTCAATGATTAGTTTAGAAGATGTTACGACGGTTGAAATGTCCGACGAAGGATTTTTTAACGGTACTAAAACGGCTTCTACCGGTAACTCTTTATTTTACGAGGTAATTAAATATTCTTACGTTACCTTTACGGTTACGGCTGAAAACGTGGCAAGCTATAAAGGGGATTTAAAGGTTAAGGTAGATATTCAAAGCGTTAATCCGGAGTATATGGGGACGACTTATAGCATTACTTACCTTGTAAACAATTTAGATTTGTATGCGATAGATTTACATATTTGCGGAGATTATACAAACTATGCAATATTAGAAGATACGTTAGAATATACGGGTGAAAATAATCAACAACAGCTTTTAACTTATTCTAAAGCCGATGGCGAAATAGACGGCGATATAAAAAATTATACCGAATACGCACCCGATTTAACGTTAAATACTTCGATGAATTCTTCCGAAGCTTACACTATGACTATTAAGCAAAAAGCCAACATAAATTCAGATGTTTGGAATGGAAATTCTTCAAAGGGCGTTTTACCCGTACTTTATTCTAAGGACAGTAAAGACTTTGTAGACGGTAAACCCGCTAATTACGGATACATGAGGTCAGATTGGTGGATGGAATCCAGTGATAACAATTCGGCAAACCCATACGATTATTTAAGATTAGTAGATTATTATTCAAGTTATACCGATAGAAGTACAGACGTCGAAAAATTAAATATTTTAAAAGATTGTACTATACAAGTAACAATACAAAAAGTCAATCAATTTATTCACGTTAAAATGATTATAGGCGATATAAACGCCAAAGGGTGGACGTGCGACTACTATTACGTATACGTTAATAGGGCGAGAGATTTAGCTAATAAAAAATATGCAAGCCCCTTAGACAAGCAAAACGGAAATGTAGACGTAAACAGTGTTCCCATAAGCATTATGGCGGTATGTAACGACGCTACTTTCAGTGTAATAGAACCTTTACATTCCGTTTCCGTAACGGATAACATTTCACTCGGTAACCAAGCGGTAAATACAACTAGTGGTTGGGCTAATAACGACGTTAAAGGAAATAGTTACTTTACAAAACTTGCGGATAATAACGGTAATTTTTCAAAAAGCTATTATATATACATGAACGGATGTTTAACAGATACTGAAAACGTATGGGAAGTTCCTTTAACAATTCTCAATAAAGGCTCCGACGTTAACGGTAATAATTGTACGGCGTTTAGGTTTGATAATCTTACGGAAAATAAAGGATATTTCGGAGCGTGGAAAGAAACAGAAGGTTTTACCGAAACCTATAACGCTTCTAAGAGTTTTACTACGACAGGTGAAAAGTTTTCGGAAACGACAAACAAACTTATTAAGGACAGCATTGTAAAAATAACCGTTTCGAGAACAGGCAATAATTATAAGTTAGAGCTTTTAGGCTTTTATGCTTTTAACACTGCCGAACTAATGAGCTTTGATACCGAAAATTCTGTTAATTCGTTTAAGGTTATAAGGGAGTTTACTTCTAGCTATACGGGCGTAGTAGGCATAGGTATTTCTTGCGAATGGTCCCAATATAGGGTTATTAACGGAATATCTTAAATTTATTTAATAATTTTACACGAGGCGAAATTTCAATGAAATTTCGCCTCGTTGTATTATTTATTTTTGAAGAACAATAAGAGAATTTCTCATATAATTTAATTAATTTTTTTGTCCAATTTTTTGGGTTCACATCACTTTAACCTTTTTTTGTTTTTTTAAAGTTTTATTCATAAATTTTATAACAAAACGCTTGCGTAACCATTCTAAAAAATGCTATAATTGCTAGGAAGTATTTTAATTTTACTTTTTAAAAGTATTCATTATAAAAGGGGTTAAACAGTGGAAGAAAAAGAGAAAAGCACTTTGAATGGCAGTTACAATATATTAAACCCTTCTTCTTCGCAACTCGAAAGAGAAAAATTTCGACAAATATTTAATCAAAAAATTAAAGAACACTTAAAAAAGCAAGAGGAAGAACAAAAACTAAGAATTGAAAAAGCAGTGGGTATGCAGTTACCCGCAGACTATAAAAATAAATATTCAGACGTAAACCTGTCTTGTTCGTCCGCAGGCGACGGACTAATTATGTCGCTAAATAACTTAGGAAAAGTCGATATAGAATATATATCGGCTCTTACGGGGCTTGAATTAAAGCAAGTTATAGCAAAATTGCAAGGGAGTATATTTCAAAATCCCGATAAATGGGAAGAATGTTTTTACAAAGGTTGGGAAACCGCTGACGAATATATTTCGGGCAATTTAATTGTAAAATTAAATAAATGTAAAGCTTTAAACGAAAAATTTAAAGGTTATTTCGATAAAAACATAACGGCTCTTGAAAACGCGTTGCCAAAAGACGTTTCGTTTGACGATATTTACGTTACTCTCGGTTCACCTTGGATTTCTACCAAAATGATAGAAGATTTTATAAGAAATGCGCTTTCTATAGATAAAGACATTTTCGTCGATAGGGACGAAGCTACGGGAACGTGGGAAATTCGCAACAAGTCGGAACTTGCGTATAATGCAGATTACACAAAAAATTACGTTACTTACGGTACGCAAAAAGTAAACGCCTTGCACGTAATAGAAAAATCTTTAAACAATCAAATGATAAAAGTTACGGAAGAAGTCGTTGTAAAAGTCGGCGACAAAGAACGTAAAAAAAGGGTTGTAAACGAAAAAGAAACGTTACTTGCCGGCGATAAGCAAAAAAAGGTAAAAGAATATTTTAAATACTGGCTTTGTAAGGACGAAAGCCGTAAAAAGAAAATAGAAACGCTTTATATGCAAAAAATAGGCTCGATAAAAACTAGAACCTACGACGGTTCGTTTTTAACGTTGCCAAACTTAAATCAAGGCGTTAGTTTATATCCTTATCAAAAGAATGCGGTTGCAAGAATACTACTTTCACCAAACGTATTACTTGCTCACGAAGTGGGCGCAGGTAAAACGTACATAATGATAGTTGCGGGAATGGAGCTTAAAAGGACTAGCGTTTCCCAAAAGAATATGTACGTAGTGCCTAATAACTTAGTCGACCAATGGCAAAGGGTGTTTAAAAGTTTATATTCTAAGGCGAAAATATTTTGCGTTACACCCGATAATTTCGTCCCCGCCAAAAGACAAGAAGTTCTAAACAGAATTAAACAAGAAGAATTCGACGCGGTTATAATTGCGTACAGTTGTTTTTCTTTAATTCCGTTATCAAATAAATTTTTATTAGAAAACTTATACTCGCAAATATATTCTCTTAAAAGCGATTTTGATAAAAATCCGAATAAATTATTAAAGGAAAATATCGAAAAATTAGAGAAAGAAAAAGAAGTTTTACTTTCTCAAAATTCAGCGCAAGAAGGTGTGTGTTTTGACGAATTAGGCATAAATACGCTTTTTATCGACGAAGCTCATAATTTTAAAAACGTTCCTTTTTACACAAAGGCGGGCAATATATTGGGGATAAATCCTAACGGTTCCAAAAAGTGTAAAGACGTATTTTTAAAAGTCGAATGCGTTCAAAACCAAAACGACGGCAGGGGCGTAGTAATGGCTACGGGCACTCCCATAACTAATTCCGTTTCGGACTTATTTATAATTCAATCTTATTTGCAAAAAAAGGAGCTTGCTAGTTTAAATATAAGTTCGTTTGACAGTTGGACTTCTACTTTTGCGGAGCTTGTTACGGGGTTTGAAATAGATGTTGATACGGGCGGATATAGGCTTGCAAGGCGTTTTTCCAAATTTCATAACTTGCCCGAACTTACGGAGATTTTATCGCTTATTGCAGATTTTCACGGAACGAACGGCGGAGAGCTTATGCCCGTTTTTTCGGGATATACCGATTGCGTTATAAAAAGCAACGAAAGACTTAAAAAATACGTTGAAAATTTGTCCGCAAGGGCGGATTTAGTGCGTTCGGGTCTAGTTACGCCCAAACAAGACAATATGCTTAAAATTACCACCGACGGTAGAAAAATTGCGTTAGACTGTAGACTGATAGACGAAACCGCGCCGTTTTTAGAAGACAGTAAAATTTGCGTTTGCGCGCGTAACGTGTATGATATTTATAAAAAATATGAAAAGGAATTGGTAACACAACTTGTTTTTTGCGATTCTTCCACTCCCAAACGTTCTTTTAACGCGTATGGAGAGTTAAGGCGAATACTTTTAAAAATGGGCGTGAAGTCAAGTGAAATTGCGTTCGTTCACGAAGCGACCACTGAAATAAAGCGTAGCGAACTTTTTGAAATGGTACGCAACGGGAAAGTTAAAATTTTAATAGGTTCTACGTGGAAACTCGGAATGGGCGTAAACGTACAAACTTATTTAAAGGCAATACATCATCTAGACGTGCCTTGGCGTCCTGCGGATATGGTTCAGCGCGAAGGAAGAATTTTAAGACCGGGAAATTTAAACGATAAAGTTTATATTTACCGTTACATAACGGAAGGCACTTTCGACGCGTATTCTTGGCAACTTTTAGAAACCAAACAACGCTTTATAGACGATTTATTGTCGGGTTCAATCACGCAAAGGAACGGATTCGACGTTGGCGACACGGTACTTAACTATGCGGAAGTAAAAGCGCTAGCAGTAGGTAATTCTTTAATAAAATCTAGGGTGGAAACCGCTAACGAGTTAAATAGAATTACTATTTTACAAAAGAGAACGCTAGAACTTAGGGAAGAGTTATCCGCTCAACTTTCCGCTCTGCCCGATTTTATAGCTAGAAAAGAAATAGAAATTCAAGCTTGCAAGGAAGACGAAGAGTTTTATAAAGCAAATAAAGTAAATTATTCAAAAGAACAACTTAAAAAAATAGGTCAACATATTTTAAAGGGACTTATCGACAACGAATACGAAATTTCCGAAAGAAAAATTGCGGTTTATCAAGGGTTTAATATCGTTTTACCTGCGGGTATGAGTAAAACCGACCCGTATTTAATCGTGGAACGCCGTAATAGATATAAAATGGAGTATAGAATTACGGACGTCGGAATTATGATGAGATTAAACAATCTTTTAGATAAACTCCCAGAAATTAGAAAAAATTTCGAAGCCGAAAAAGTAAAACTTGATAAAAAGGCGATAGGATTAAAAGAAGAACTTGACGTTAAAGAAGATTTTTCTAAAAAAATAGAAACGTTAAAAAAACAACTAAAAGAAATAGACTTAAAGTTAGGTGTAGACCAAAAAAATAAAATTAGCGTTTAACTTAAATGTGATGTTAATATGCATTTTTCACATTTTTTTATACTAAAACATATTGAAAAACTTTTTTTATTGTGGTACAATAAAAAAAAGTGTAGATTTTAAAATTTTTTTTAAGTATTTTAAACTAAATTGACTTTTGAAATGTTTTTTCTAAAAATTTTTAAGGAGTTTTAAAATGGAGAAAAAAAGCGTTAAAAAAGAAGAGATTACTAAAAACAAAAAAAGTTTTGTAGAGCCTGAAATGGAAGTAACGAAACTTAGTGAAAAAGACGTGGTAACAGCTTCTGGGGGTAAACTTAACTGGTAAACTAAGAGAATGTAAAATAAAGTGTGTAAGTTAGAAAAAGGCTTACACACTTTTCTTGACATTCCCTAAACTAATAACAATTTTTAAAAGGCGGACGGCAAAATATTTTGCCGTCCGCTATAAATTAAAATCAGTTTACAAGTTTAGTTGCTTGCACTTGCATAAATATTAGTAGAAGAAACTTTTTTGTATCTCCAAACCCTAGTTCTAACGTTTCCGCTTACCGTATCGGTTTGAGAAAAAGAAATTATATCTCCGTCAACATTCATTGTCTTCACCGTATTTTCAGTTGCTGTAGTCGATTTACTGGTTAAAATAATTTTTTTATCTTTTAATTCCCAAGTTCCTGTTATCAATAAATCGTTATCAAAATATAAGTTGTACGTTTTGTCGGCATTTATTGTGTAAACTTCAAAATCTTCGTCATATATAGTATCACCGTCCGTTGCTTTAATCGTAGACGTTTCGTTGTTTTCCGTATTAGTAAACATATAAGATTTGTACGTGCCTACTACGCTTTCTTCGGTAACGGAAGAGCTAGACGTTGTTTTTATTTTTTTCAAATTTAAAATTGTCGTGGTTGTAGTGCCGCTACCACTACCGCTGTATTCATCCGTATCTATCATCTTCATCGTTAAAACGCCGTTCTTTAACGTTGCTTCTTGGTCTTCGCCTTCGCTGTCGGTTAAAATAAGTTTGTTACTACTTATTTTCCACGTACCCGTATCACTTCCTTCTTCTTTTATTGCTATCGTGAAAGTTTTGTCAGCGAATATATCTAGCACGCAATAGTCTTCTGAACATATAACCGTCTGCGGACGTTCCTGCGGTTATCGTAATTCCGCCGTAAGACATACTTTGTAGCTTGTAAGTTCCTACTACCGAACTTTCCGTTAGCTTACTGTTCGACTTGCAACCTACGCAAGCAAAGCATAAAATAGCTAGCGCAACTACCATTAAAAATGATAAAACTTTTTTCATAACTTTTCTCCCAAAATTCTCGTATTATTATACCATTTATTTTTTAATTGTACAACGTTTTTTTTATAAAAATAGAAACGCCCCCGATATTTCTAAGAAAGTTTTCCTAGTATATCAGGGGCTATTTGAAAAAATTTAATCGTTTATACGAAAAAACTTTTTATGCTATTTTGTTTTGAAAAACTTTTCGTTGAATAATATTAAAGGATCGTCGGGGTGAATTTTTTTTGCCTTTTCGTGATAATATAACGCTTTTTTATAGTCGATATTATAGTAACAAACGGACAATTCTATTAGCGGTATAAAATTGCAAAAATCTTTTATTACGAAATCCAGTTTGTTTGGTCTTTTTTGGTAAGCAAGCTCAAAAAACAAAATTGCGCTTTCTAAATCTATATTTTTATATAAAAAAGCTATTCTGCAAAGAATTTCGCTAGGCGGAACGCCCTTAGTAAAGCATTTTAAATAAGTATTTAAAGCCTTTTCGTTTTCGGATAAAGACTCGTAAATTTTTCCTAGCGTGTTTACGGCTTCGAAAAATAGATAAGTCGGTATATTTTCTTGTTTTAAATATTTTTCTAATAAAGATTTTGCTTTTTTATATTTTTTTAAATAGTAAAATTCTTTCGCGTAATAAAGTTTATGCCGAACGTCTAAAATATAACCCTGTTTTATATGATTTTCATAAATTTTTAAATTTCGGTCGGAATAATGGTTTTTTGCGCTTAAATGAAAAATTTCTACGTCAGAATATATTATTTTACCTTTCGGAACAATACATTCGTGAACAAAACCCTGCCAAATAAAACCGCAATCTCTTTTTAAAATTCTTTCTCTAAAAAACACGCAAGAAGAATGATTTTCGTTTTTATAGTTCGTATTATATTTGCAAAAAACCACGTCGGGCTTTAAATAAACTAAATTTTTTTTAAGATTTAAAAATTTTAATTTGTTTTGCTCGTCTAAAACGTCGTCCGCGTCCAACCAAGCGATATAATCGCTTTTAGCGTAAGAAAAAGATACGTTTCTTGCAAGAGAAAAATCGTCCGTCCAAGCAAAATCGTATATTTTATTCGTGTATTTTGCGCAAATTTTTTTAGTTTTGTCCGTTGAGCCCGTATCGACTATAATTATTTCGTCAAAAACGTCTTTTACGCTGTCTAAACAACGACCTATTACTTTTTCTTCGTTTTTAACAATCATACAAAGCGAAATCGTCATAATATAATTTATGAAAAATCTTTAAGTATTGACAAAACTTAATTAAAAGTATAAAATTTTCTTATGGAAAAATTTAAACTTAATTTCGAACTTATACCCGACGGATGTTGGTATTCTAATTTAAGAACGCTTTTAAAACCGAAAGACTGGGACGTGTTAAGAAAAGACGCGTATAAAAGGGCTAACGGGAAATGTATGATATGCTCTCGCCCTGCTTTAAGGTTAGAAGCTCACGAAAGGTGGAGCTACGACGAAAAGAAAAAGATTCAAAAATTAGTGGATATAATTGCGGTGTGTCATAGTTGTCATAGTGTAATCCACATAGGTAGAACTCAGCTTTTAGGGGACGAAGAAAAGGCGATAAAACATTATTTAAAAGTAAATAAATGTAGTTATTCGGACTATATAAAAAATTTAGGCGAAGCAAACGCAAGACATAGGGAACTGAATAAAGTTGACGAATGGCAATTAGATTTGTCGGTATTAAAAAAAATAATAGGTAATATAGAATTATGAAAATAGTCAAATGTACTTTTCACAATTACAGAAATTTAGACGGGGTAACGCTTTGTTTCGACGAAATATGTAATTTTTTCGTCGGGGAAAACAATATCGGTAAAACCAACGCGTTACACGCGCTAAACGTAATATTTTCGGGAAAAGATTTTTCAAACGAAGATTTTCACGATATAACCTTGCCTTTAAAAATTGAATATACCGTTAAAACAAAAGATAAAATAGAAAATATAAACAGTATTTATAAAGAGTTTTATCTTATAAAAAATTACGGAGAAAAAAAGAGAATTTACTCTTATTCGGGCAATAAAATTTCTTCTACGGGTATGAAATGCGTGTTCGTAGACATGATGAGTAATAAAGAGTATAAGTTAATTTTTACCCCGTGGCAAAAAAACATTATAAATAAAATTTTAAATAATTTAAAAATTGTAAAAAGGGCAAAAAAACATACGGGAGATAATTCTTTTATAGACTTTATCGGGAAAGACGAAAAAGCTTTAAAAACGCAAAGTTATCCGTATTTTTTCGTTAAAAAAATTTTATTTAAACTACTTGGTAATTTAGAGAGAGGGGAAAAAGAAAAAAGCGTTATTATGCTTTTTGACCAACCCGAAATAAATCTTCATCCGTTTGCTCAAAAAACCTTAATATCCGACTTATTAAATATTGTTTTAAAGAAAGACGAGGAGTTTAACCGACTTATAGACGAGCTTTTTGGCATAAAAAAATTAGAGTTGCAGTTATTTTTAGTATCTCATTCTGACAGAATTTTATCTGAGCGATACGAAAACATTATTCGTTTTTATAGGGTAAAAGGTCAGGTAAAAGCTATCAGCGGAAATACTATTAAATTAAAAAGGGATAATAAAGTTTCGATAGCAAAACAACTTATTATGCAATTTCCCTATTTTTCACTGGCTATATTTTCCAAAGCAGTAATTTTAGTAGAAGGAGTAAGTGAGTTTGGAGCGATAACTGAATTTGCCAAAACTTTGGATATAGATACCGATTATTTGGGTATATCCATTATAAGCGCAAACGGAGAAGGCAATATTTCGGCGTTTTCTACTTTGCTCGAATCGTTTGGAATAAAAGTTTTTGCCATAAAGGACAGGGACGTTTTTTGCGAGAACGAGAAGGGAATTATTTATACCGATTTTGTAGACTTTGAAGACGAAATAGTAAGAAGTGCGGATTTGGGTACTTTGCAAAAAATATGTTATCTTTTGGGCTTTGATTTTAAAGATGTTACAAGTTTGCCCTTAGAAAAGAAAAACGAGAGATACAGATATTATTCCGGCAAACGAAAAAACCCGTTTACCGAAAGGGAAATAAACGATACGGCGGTAAAAAAGCTTGCGTGCGTAAGCGTGTTGACGAGTAAAAAATCGGTTATAACGGGTAAAATTATAGGTAGATGCTTAAAAAAAGATCAAATTCCGCAAGTCTATAAAAACGTTTTATTGTCTGCAAAAGAATACGCGGATAAAAATTAAACGTAAAAAACGCTATTTTAAAGCTCGACGCGAAAATTTTAAATATCGCTTGATTTTATTATAAAAAAATTGTATAATTTTATAAATTAAATTTATTAAAGGAGAGCATATTAATGAAATCTTTTAGCGAATTAAAAAAAGAAAGAACTATCGGGATGCAAATTAAACTAATAATTTTTTGCGTCTGTTTAATAGTCAGTATAATAACTTACGTTATTTTAAAAGCGGGAGTTAAAGATTTTTACACTTATCCCAGTCTTTTTTCGTTTGCGTTGTTTTTCGGCTTATTCGGATTAAGCTATATAACTCTTGCACTCACTAAAAAAGACGGACTCTCTTATTTCGTTTCTGCTTTTTGCGTAGTAATTTCCGTAATTTTATTCCTTTGCACGTTTAAGCACGTTAGTCCTTGGATTGTAGTTGCGGTAGGATTCGGCTTATTTATTTGCGCGTTTTTAATTGGAATGGCGTTAGTAGGAAGACAACTTACCGACCCGCTTACTATGAAAAACGAAGACCCCGAATATAAAAACTATAAGCAAAGAAAGGAAGAAGCCGAACAGGCAAAGAAAGAAGAACCCGAAGAAGAATTACCCGAAATTAAATCTTTTAAAGATTAAAAAAGATAAAGGACACTAAAAAGTGTCCTTTTTAATAGATTAGGAAAATATGAATAAAAGAAATTTAACTCTACTTACAGACCTTTACGAACTTACGATGATGAACGGATATTTTTTAAAAGGTAAAGAAAACCAAATATCCGTATTCGACGTGTTTTTTAGACAAAACGAAATTATTACTTATTCCGTATCCGCAGGATTAGAGCAGGTAGTAGAATACGTTTTAAATTTAAAATTTAAAGAAGAAGACATAGCATATCTAAAATCTTTAAACATTTTCGACCAAAGATTTTTAGATTATTTAAAAGATTTTCATTTTACGGGCGATATTTATTCCGTACCGGAAGGAACGGTTGTATTTCCCGGGGAGCCGATTTTAACCGTAAAAGCCCCCGTAGTGGAAGCTCAGTTAGTGGAAACGGCGATACTAAATATTATAAATCACCAAACGCTAATTGCTACCAAATCGGCAAAAATAACTTACGCCGCACAAGGCGATAACGTAATGGAATTCGGTTTAAGAAGAGCGCAAGGTCCGGACGCGGGAATTTACGGCGCAAGGGCTGCGGTGATAGGCGGTTGTAATTCTACGAGTAACGTTTTGGCGGGACAAGCGTTCGGAATACCCGTTAGCGGAACGCACGCGCACAGTTGGGTAATGAATTTCCCCACCGAGTACGAGGCTTTTAAAGCTTACGCCGATATTTATCCAAACGCTACTTTATTGCTTGTTGATACTTACGATACTTTAAAAAGCGGAATTCCCAACGCGATAAAGGTATTCGACGAACTAAAAGCAAAAGGATATAAACCGCTTGGAATCAGAATAGACAGCGGAGATTTGGCGTATTTAACCAAACAGGCAAGAATTATGCTTGACGAAGCAGGTTATAAAGACGCAATAATTTGCGCTTCCGGCGATATGGACGAGCGTAGCGTAACTTCTTTAAAATTGCAAGGGGCGAAAATAAATTCTTGGGGTATAGGAACTAAACTTATCACCAGCGCGGATATGCCGGCGCTCGGCGGAGTATATAAATTATCCGCCGTGTTCGACGAAAACGGTAACGAAATTCCCAAAATCAAAATTTCGGAAACGACGGCTAAAATTACTAACCCCGGCTTTAAGGGGATTTATAGAATTTTCGATAAAAAGACGGGTAAGGCGGAAGCCGATTTAATCCATTTAAGAAGTGAAAAAATAGACTTTTCAAAACCTTTAACGGTAGTTCACCCGTTAGAAAGGTGGAAAAAAACTACCTTTACCGATTATGTTGCCAAAGAATTAACCATTCAGGTTATTAAAGACGGAAAACTCGTTTATAAACTCCCAACGTTAAAAGAAATTTGCGAAAACGCTAAAAAATCGCTTTCGGGATTTTGGGACGAATACAGAAGGTTAGACCAACCGCATTTATATAAAGTAGATTTATCGGATAAATTATATGAACTCAAAACTTCAATGCTTAAAGAATTCAGGAAAGATTAAAAGATACGTTTTTTACGTTATAGTAATTGCCGTATCGGTTTTTCTTGACCAAATAACTAAATACGTTACCGCGAAATCGGGGAAATCTTATAAAATCGTTTCCGATATATTGCAAATAATACCAGTAAAAAACAACGGTATGGCATTTGGAATGTTAGGCGGTTGGAAATACGCGCAAGCGTTTTTTATTACGTTTACCATAATAATTCTTGCCTTAGTCGGCGTGTACGTAGTAAAAACCAACAATAACGATAAAACTTTGCATTGGGCAATTTCGCTTTTAACGGGCGGAACGATAGGCAATTTTATAGATAGAGTTATTTGGAGAGAAGTTAGGGATTTTTTGGCGTTAGATTTAAGAATTGCCATTTTGCAATTTAACTGTAACGTGGCGGATATATTTATAACCGCAGGGGCGGTTTTACTGTTCGTTTATTTCTTGTTTTTGGATAAAGAAGCTTTATTTAAAAATAAAAAGACGGCAAAGCGCGAAGCTCAAAATATTACTGACGTTAAGGCGGATACCGTAACCGAAAGTGTAGAAGAAAACACCGAAACCAAAAACGGTGAGAAAAAGGCGGAGAGTAATGAAAACGCTAAAATAAGCGGTAAAGAAATTTCGGGAGGGCTTACGGGACAAAAAATTGCGGGGAAAAAGAATTTTCCGTTGCAAGAAATAAAAATCGAACAAAAAAGGGACGACGAAAATGAAAATTAAATGCGACGCTAATTGCGAGCGTTTAGATTTGTTTTGTTCTTTAAATTCCGATTTATCGCGTTCGTACTGTCAAAGACTTATTAAAGAAGGTAAAATATTAGTCAACGGGAAAAACGCCGTTTGTAAACAATCCGTAAAGGTTGGGGACGAAATAGAATTTTTGCAAACCGAACCCGAAAAATTAAATTTACAGCCCGTAGATATTCCGCTTGACGTAATTTATCAAGACGAATACTTGGCGGTAATAAACAAACAACAAGGTTTAACCGTGCATGCGGGGAATTGTTACGATACCGAACCAACGCTGGTAAACGCTCTTTTATATAAATTAGATAAACTAAGCACGATAAACGGAGTAATTCGGCCGGGTATCGTTCATAGAATAGATAAAAACACGTCGGGACTTTTAGTAGTTGCCAAATGCGACGAGGCTCATAGGAGTTTAGCAAAGCAAATAGAAGAAAAAACTTGTAAAAGGACTTATCTTGCGCTGTTAGAAGGGGTTTTAAAGGAAGATAGCGGTAATATTACTACTTATATAAATCGCTGTGATAAAGACAAAACAAAAATGGCGGTTACCGAAGACGGCGACGGAAAACTTGCGTCTACCGATTTTAAGGTAATTAAAAGATATTCTCAATATACTTTGTGCGAGTTTAGCTTAAAAACGGGTAGAACTCATCAAATAAGAGTTCACGCAAAGTATATGGGACACCCTGTGGTAGGTGATAAAGAATACGGTTATAAAAAGCAAAAGTTTAATTTAAACGGGCAACTTTTACATGCTTATAAATTAGAGTTTACCCATCCCATAACGAAAGAAAGGTTGACTTTTACAGCGCCTTTCCCCGACTATTTTGAAAAAACTTTAAAAATATTAGAAAATTTAAAATAAATGGTTTAAAAGAATAAAAAGTGGTTAATAATCTTTTCCGTAACAAACGGAAAGGATTTTTTTTATGAGAAAAAACTATCTTTTTATTCTTTTAATTTTAGTGGCGGTTATATGTTTCGCTAAGTCACCTGTTTTATTTCAGGCAGAAGGGCAGTACGTTTTATATAACGGGAAAAACGGTTCTGACGCGGAAATGATTTTCGTTGAAAACTACGAGCAAGCAGAGAAAATTAAAAAAACTTTAAAAAGGTATTCGGGAGAAAGTGTTTGTTTAAAAGACGGGTTACTTGCCGATTGTTTTATAGAAAAATTTGACGCTAAACTCGTTAAAACGGAAAGCGTGGGAAATGTTACAAGTTACTACTATTATTCGTCAAAAATAGACTTTTATCAACTTATAGGCGGAGTAAAAGTGAATTTACACATTGCAAAAGACGGGGAGAAAGTTTATATAGGAAGTCCTTTAATATACAGCGGTTTTTAATACATAAAAAAAGGAGAATATTTATGAAAAAATCAGTACAAACATTTTTTAAGCAAAACGCGTTTTATTTAATCTTGGCGTTCGTAATTTGCGTGGGAACGGTTATAGGAGCTTTGGTAATTACTAACAGCAACAAAAAAAGTACCGGCGTATTTAACGAAGTAGAAAACAGCAGTTCTACTACGCCTGCTTCGTCTTCTTCTAAAAAAGACGACCCGACGCCTGCGCCTACCGTAATTAAATTTATTATGCCCGTTGCAAACGGAGAAATATTTAATGCTTTTACGGAAAACAGCGTAACCTATAACAAAACCTTAGGTATTTATACGGGACATATGGGAATTGATATAAAAGGCGAAGAAAATGCAAACGTATTATGTTGCTACGACGGTAAAATCGAAAAAATAGAAACGAACTATTTATACGGAACGGTTATTACCGTAAATCACGGAAGCAATCTTTACAGCGTATACTCTTCCTTAGAAGCGGACGATACTCTTACGGTAGGTCAGCAATTAAAGCAGGGTGATATTTTAGGTAAAATTTCTACAACTAATAAACAAGAATATAAAGACGGAGCGCATCTCCATTTCGAAGTTTTAGAAAACGGAGCTAAAATAAATCCCGACAAGTACCTTAACGCTTAATAATATTTATAACGAGTGAGCATACGTTATAAAAGTTCACTCGTTATCGCAAAACGGCTTTATATGCACCATATTAACATATATTGCGTATATATAATCGTGGAAATAAAGCATATATGAAAAAAGGATTAAGTTTAGGCGCAGGCGGTGTAAAAGGGTTCGTACATTTAGGCGTATTGCAGTATTTGTACGAACAAGAAATTAAGTTCGATTTGGTAAGCGGTTCTAGTATCGGAAGTATTATGGGCGCAATGTACGCACTAGGTTTTACCCCGTCTAAAATGATGAGCGAATGTATAAAAATAGGCTTTTCGGACGTGCAGAAACTTATAGGTTATAGGTTTGTAAAAAACGGACTTAGCGGACTTATAGACCAACTTTTAGGCGGAAAAAGCTTTGAAGATACTTTAATTCCGTTTAAAGCGGTTGCGGTAAATATGTTTACGGGAGAACAAAAGAATTTTTCTACGGGAAATTTAGGAGTCGCCACCGCTTGTTCCGGCGCGATTCCGCCTTATTTAAGACCTGTAAAAATAGAAGAAGGAACGTTTGTGGACGGAGCGTTTATAGATTCCGTTCCCGCCGACGTAGTAAAAGAAATGGGGGCGGATAAAATACTATCGGTAAATTTATCTTACGCTTCCCCTTTTAATTATTCTAATAAATCGTATTTAGATAAACTCTATCCTAAAAACAAAGTAGAGAGAGCAGACGTAACGTACCAATGTTATACTTATTCGGACGTGATTATAGAACCCGATTTAAAAAGATACAAAGCGTTCGGCTTTAAAGGGTTTGAAGAAATGTTCGATATCGGATACGAAGAAGCGAAAAAAAATAAAGATAAACTGGAAATTTTTAGATAAAGTTATAATCGCCTTTAAAAAAACATATTTTTAAAATATGAAAAAAAGGCGATTAAACTTTTTTATAGTGTTTTTTATAACTTTTTCCCTTATACTTACCCCTTTAAAGTTGGCTGAAACGGTTAGCAGTATCGGCTTTGAAACGGGCGTAGTGGTAATAGACGCGGGACACGGCGGAATAGACGGCGGAGTAACGGGTAAGCGTACGGGAGTAAAAGAAAGCGAGTTAAATTTAGACGTTTGTAAAAAAATTTCGGACTGTTTAGAAGAAAAAGTAATTTCCAGCGTTTTAACTAGGAAAAATCAAGAAGGTTTATACGGATTACCGACCAAAGGTTTTAAAAAACGGGATATGAACAAAAGAAAAAATATTATAGACAATTCGAACGCTAAAATAGTAATTTCCGTTCATATGAATTCTTGCCCTTACCCCGAGCGTAGCGGAGCTCAAGTGTTTTATAAAAAAGGCGATGAAAAAAGCTTGAAATTAGCTAAAAAATTGCAGGAAAAATTAAACTCTTTACCCGAAAGTAAAAAAAAGTCTAGCGTACTAACGGGCGACTATTTTATGCTAAATTGTACGGATAAGGTGGCGGTTTTAGTAGAGTGCGGTTTTTTGTCTAACTCTCACGACGAAAATCTTTTAATCAAGGAAGAGTACAGAAAAAAATTAGCCGTTATAATAGCGGATACCATTTTTTCGTATTTATTCGAAAACGCAATGATTTAAGATTGTACGAATATACGCAACAAATTTTTTTTCTCTAAAATTTAGGTTTGGTTAAAATAAAATTATAAAAAATTTTTAAAAATCGGGTTTACAAAATCCGATTTTTTTTCTTTAATAAATATTTATAAATATTTGTAAAAAATAAATATATATGATATAATAATTTAAAATATATTATTATGCCGTATAGTGCGAAATTAAATAAAAATTAGCTCTATAATACGCATTCGGAGAAGATTTGTTCGATTTTCAAGAAAAAATTACAAAAGAACAAGCTAACATAATGTCGCCCGTAGTTTTAGCGTTTATCGGGGACGCGGTTTACTCTTTATACGAAAGGGAAAAACTTGCGTTATCTACGAGTAGTAAAACGGGAGTTTTAAACAAACGTACGAGCGAGAGAGTATGCGCGAAAGCGCAAGCTAAGCTATCCGAAAAAATATTAAGCGTTTTGACGGAAGAAGAATTATACGTTTTCAAACGCGGACGAAACGCAAAAAAACCTTCTAAAAGCAAAAGCTGTACGGTTACGGAATACAACATTTCTACGGGAATAGAAGCCGTTATCGGTTATTTGTATTTAACGGGGCAAATAGAAAGAATAAATCGATTATTAGCATTTGAAGAAACGGAGTAAATATGAAAATAGAAGGAAAAAACGCAGTAGAAGAATTGATAAAATCGGGTAAAGCGGTTGAAAAAGTAATCGTTCAAAACGGAATGAGAGATTCAGCTTCTCAAAATTTGACGAATTTTATACGTTCTAAAAAAATTAAAATTCAGTTTGCAGACAAGTCTTGCCTAGATAGAGAAAGTCTAGAAGGCAGACATCAAGGGTTTATCGCGTTTACGGAAGATTATAAGTATTCTTCCACACAAGAAGTTTTAAATTCTTGCGACGAAAATTCTATTATTCTTATTTTAGACGGAATAGTAGACCCGCACAACTTGGGAAGCATTATAAGGGTTAGCGAATGCGCGGGCGTTAAAGGCGTTTTTATAGGTAAAAACAGGAGCGCAAGCGTAAACGAAAGCGTAATAAGAATTTCGCAAGGGAGCGCAAACCACGTTAAAATCGTAAAAGTTACAAATATCAATAATTTAATAGACGAATTAAAAGAAAACGGATTTTGGATTTACGCGTTAGAAGTAGGCGGACAAAATATTTATAAAACCGATTTAAAAGGTAAAATAGCAATAATTGTCGGCGGAGAAGACACGGGCGTAAATTCTTTAACAAAGAAAAAAAGCGACGTAGTGTTAGAAATTCCGTTGCAAGGAAAGGTAAATTCGCTAAACGCGTCCGTTGCGTGCGGAGTTGCCGTTTTCGAAGCGGTAAGGCAAAGAATTTAATAAACTTAAAGGAAAAAATGAAGTTGACGGACGAACAATTAGTTTTAGCTTACAAACAAGGGCAAAAAGACGCTTTCGACGAGATATATTTAAGATATAAAAACGCGGTTTTATGTTATGCTCATTCGGTATATTGCATAGGCGCGGATATAGAAGACGTTGTTCAGGAAGGGACGCTAGGACTTGTAAAAGCGGTCGAATATTATAACGGTAAATCGAGTTTTAAAAATTTTGCGTTTACCTGTATAAAAACCAATATTATAAAAGCGGTTAAAAAAATGTTGTCCGTAAAAAACTTACCGCTAAATAATTCCTTAGACATAAACGAATGTGAAAAGGAGTTAAAAAAAGTCGGGGACAATTTAGAAGATAAAATAATTTTCAAGGAAAAATTCGACGCGTTATTAGAAAAAGCAAAGGAAGATTTATCGCCTTTCGAATTAAAAGTTTTAAATTTATTTACGGAAGGATATTCTTACGTAGAAATAGCGCAAAAACTCGGCAGAAGTCCAAAAACTTGCGACAATGCGTTGCAAAGAATAAAAAGAAAATTATCGGGAGATAACAACTAATGGCATATCAGGCGTTGTACAGGCGTTTTCGTCCTAAAACTTTTGATAAAGTTATAGGGCAAGAACACGTAACGACAACTTTAATAAATCAAATAAAATCCAATAAAATAGGGCACGCCTATTTGTTTTGCGGGGCAAGGGGGACGGGGAAAACGTCCACCGCAAAAATATTTGCAAAAGCCATAAATTGCCTTTCGCCCGAAAACGGCTCGCCGTGCGGAAAATGCAAAAACTGTTTGGCGCTTGACAATCCTAACACGCCCGACGTATTCGAAATAGACGCGGCAAGTAACAATAAAGTCGAAAACGTAAGGGAAATAAGGGATAAAATTTCCTATCCGCCGGTAGTCGGGAAATATAAAGTGTATATAATAGACGAAGTGCATATGCTTACGGGGGAAGCTTTTAACGCGCTACTTAAAACGCTGGAAGAACCGCCCGCGCACGCGGTGTTTATATTAGCTACTACCGAAGTATACAAAATTCCCACTACTATTTTATCGCGTTGTATGCGTTTCGATTTCCGTCTTGTAGAAACGGACGTTTTGGCAAAACACGTTGGCGAAATATTTGACGAAATAGGAAGAAGTTACGAACAAGACGCCGTAAAATACATTGCTCGCGCAGGGGAAGGTTGCGTAAGAGATTGCTTATCGGTTGCGGAAATATGCGTATCTTTTTGCGAAGGCGAAATTACTTTAAAAAAAGTTTTAGAAGTAATGGGCGCGACCGACGATAAAGAAAATTACGTTTTAATCGAAAATATCTTATCTTCCCGTAAAGGCGAAGCTTTAAAGCAGGTAGACGAATTTGTCAAAAGCGGAAAAAGCGTAGGAATGATTTTTAAAGATTTGATAGAATGTTTAAGGGAAACTTTAATATGTTCTACCGCAAACGGAAATTATTTATCGCTCACGCAAGACAAATATAACGCGTTAAAAAATTTGGGCGAAAAATATTCCGACGAAGATTTTTTAAGAATAATGGAAATTTTGTCTTTTGCCGAAGGCGAAATAAGGTATTCTTCTCAGCCTAGAATAATACTTGAAACGGCAATTTTAAAGGCGAGCGCAAAAAAAAGCGATTATTCGATAGAAAGCTTAGCGCTTAGAGTGGGAGAACTGGAAAAAAAGCTTGAAAATATTTTAAACGGTAGCGTAAAAGTTAGTTTTTCACAAACGGTAAACGCAAAAGAAGAATTAAACGAGGTAAAAAAGGATTTTGCTCATACCGAAAAAAGTCAAGCGGGTTTTGTAGAGTCTAGCGAAATAAAACAACCTATAACGCAAAAAGAAGAAAACCTTGAAGAAGTCAAGTTAAGTAAACCTATAACTGAATTCGTTACGGGAGTTAAACCTTTACCCAAAAAGGAAGTTAAATTAGAAGATAAAAGGGTTTGGGGTACGGTTATAAGGGCGCTGAGAAGAACGAGTATTACCTTATACGCCGTTTGTAGCGAAAGACTTGCGGAAGTAAAGGACGGGAGACTTATTATTTACGCCGACGGAGAAGGCGATTATTCTTTACTTACCAAGCCCGACAATTTTGCGATTATAGAAAAAACTGTTAAAGAAGTTTGTTCTTTGGAAACCGAAATAGCGGAAAAGAGCAACGAAAAGCAAAAACAAGACGAAATAGACGAACAATATAAACAAGTAGTCGAATTGTTCGGAAAAGATAAAATAATAAATTAAGGAGATTTTAATATGTATAAAGGCGGATTCGGCGGTTTTGGCGGTGGCAATCAAATGCAACAGCTTATGAAACAAGCTCAAAAAATGCAAGCCGAAATGGAAAAGGCTCAATCGGAATTAGAAGAAAAGGAATTCGAAGGGGTATCTGCAAGCGGAGCTATAAAAGTAATTTTAAACGGTAAAAAAATCGTAAAAGGTATAACTATTTCGCCCGAAATAGTAGACGTTGAAGATTTAGAAATGTTAGAGGACTTAATAGTCGTAGCGTTAAACGACGCTTATAAAAAAATCGACGAATTCGTAGGGGAAAACAAGCTTTACGGAGCAGGTTTATAATGGGAATATTTATAGAGCCTATCGGTAGACTTATAAACGAATTTACTCGTCTTCCCGGCGTGGGACAAAAAACCGCACAAAGATATGCGTATAAAGTTATATCCATGACGAATCAAGAAGTCGATTCTTTAATAGAAAGCATAAAAAACGTTAAGAAAAACGTAAAGTTTTGTAGCGTTTGCGGTAATTTTTCGCAAGAAGACGTTTGTCCTATTTGTAAAAACAGGAAATCGGACGTTATTTGCGTGGTAAAAGAACCCAAAGACGTTATCGCTTTTGAAAAAATAAACGAATTCAACGGCGTTTATCACGTTTTACACGGCACGATAAATCCTTTGCAAGGCATAGGTCCCGACGATATAAGAATAAAGGAACTTTTGCAAAGGGTGTCGCAAGGCGGAGTTAAAGAAATAATTATGGCTACTAACCCCGACGTAGAAGGGGAAGCTACCGCAATTTATATAGCTTCTTTGGTAAAACCTTTGGGTATAAAAGTTACAAGACTTGCCAACGGCATAGCGGTAGGCACGGATATTGAATACGCCGACGTAAATTCTTTGTCGAGAGCTTTATCGGGTAGAAGAGAAATTTAAAAATTTAACATAAGAAAATAATTAAATAAGCCGTTCGGAAAAAATCGTACGGCAAAAATGCAAAAAGATTTTCTATTTTATAGGAGAAAATTATGAAAATAGTAGTAGATACTTGCGGTGGAGATAAAAAAGTTCAAGAAGTCGTTAAAGGGGCGATAAAATCTTTATCGTTCAATAAAGATTTCAAAGTGGTTCTCGTTGGTCCGGAAGAAGAAATAAATAGCGCGTTAAAGGATTTATCTTACGATAAAGAAAGGGTAGAAGTAGTAAATTCTACCGAAGTAATTACTTGTAACGACGCGCCTATGGAAGCAATTCGTAAAAAACCCGATTCTTCTTTAATTAAAGCATGTAAAGTTTTAAAAGAAGACGAAGACGCAAAAGCGTTTGTTTCTACGGGTTCGACGGGGGCGGTACTTGCAAGCGGAATTTTTAAAGTAGGCAGAATAGACGGCGTTTTACGTCCTGCACTCGCTCCGCTTATTCCGACTCTTACGGGCGGTAAAGTTATGCTTATAGACAGTGGGGCAAACGTAGACTGCAAAAAAGAAAATTTGGTTCAGTTTGCTTTAATGGGTTCTAGCTATATGCAAAAAGTGGAAAAAATATCTAAACCCAGAGTCGCGCTTATATCCAACGGAACGGAAGACAAAAAAGGTTGCGAATTAACGAAAGAAGTTTTTAAACTTTTAAGCGAAAATCCTAATATAAATTTCGTTGGAAATATGGAAGCAAGAGATATGGTGTCGGGTAAATACGACGTTTTGGTTGCGGACGGCTTTGACGGAAACATAGCTTTAAAAGCGTTAGAAGGCGGGGCTAAAACCGTTACAACGCTTTTAAAACAAGGAATTAAATCTTCGTTTTGGGCTAAAATCGGCTATTTATTCCTTAAAAAGACAATTAGCGGAATGAAAGAAAAAATCGACTTTAACAAAATAGGCGGAGCTGTATTTATGGGCGTTGAAAAAATAATGATAAAGGCTCACGGCGCAAGCGATTCGGACTGCGTTGCAAAATGTATTACGCAAGCTTTTACTGCCGTTGAAAGCGACGTTGTGGGTTGCGTAAGAGAAGCTATCGGTAAAGAATTAGAACAAAACTAATGGGAATTTTTGAATTAAGTGAAGTAGAAAAAACGCTAGGTTACGTTTTTAAAGATAAAAATTTACTTAGAACGTGTTTCGTTCATTCGTCTTTTTCCAACGAAAACAAGTCTAGCGAAAGTAACGAAAGGCTTGAATTTTTGGGGGATTCCGTACTCGGAATGGTCGTTGCGGAATACTTATTTTTAAGGGATAAAGAATTTAGAGAAGGCGTTTTGACAAGCGAAAAGCAAAAATACGTTTCCAGCGTACCGCTTGCCGAAACAACACGCAAAATAGGCTTAAATAAATTTTTACTTCTAGGTGTCGGAAACGAAAGCGATAGAGATAAAAACAGTATTTGTGAAGATTTATACGAAGCTATTGTAGGGGGACTATATTTAGACGGCGGAATAGAAGTCGCTAAAAAATTTATTTATTCCACTCTTTTAACCGATAGGGTTAAGGAAAAAACGGTAGATTATAAAAGTGAATTGCAAGTATATACTCAAAGTAAAAAAATGGGCGTTCCGACATATAAAGTTTTATCGCAAATCGGACCCAGTAACAACCCGACGTTTACCGTTGCGTTATTTGTTCAAAACAAACAAATATGTAGCGATACGGGAAATAAAAAATCGGTTGCGGAACAACTATGCGCAAAAAAAGCCTTAGAAATATATAAAGGGAAAAAATTAAAAAAACAAAATTTTCCGAAAGGAATAAATAAAAATACTACAAACAAAAAACGTAAAAATAACGTAAATTACAATAAAAAAGCTTTAATTAAAAATAGCGCAAACATATTTAAAAAAAATCAAAAAAATAACGGAGCAAAATAAAAGTGGGACTTACAAAAATAGAGCTAGTAGGATTTAAATCATTTGCCGACAAAGAAACCATCGTTTTCGAAAACGGGGTAACGGGAATAGTCGGACCAAACGGTTGCGGAAAAAGTAACGTTGCGGACGCTATTAAATGGGTAATAGGAGAGACGAGCGCAAAACAATTGCGTGGTTCTAGTATGACGGACGTTATATTTAACGGTACCGAAAACAGAAAAGCAATTTCTTATTGCGAAGTAAGTTTGTTTTTCGACAATAAGGATAATTCATTTAAAGAATTACCTTTTGAAGAAGTAATATTTACCAGAAAACTTTATAGGGACGGAGAAAGCGCATACTTTATCAATAGAGAACAAGCAAGACTTAAAGATATAATAAACAACTTGCACGACGTAGGAATAAGTAAAGAAGGTTATTCTATAATCGGACAGGGAAAGGTAAGCGATATTATGTCGTCTAAACCCGAAGACCGTAGGGCAATTTTTGAAGAAGCGGTAGGAATAGCGAAAGCTAAAAAGAATAAGCTCGAAACCGAAAGAAGCCTGCAAAAAACGAGAGAGTTTATACGCCAACAAGCGGTAAGGGTATCCGATTTGGAAAAAAGATTAGCCCCGAAAGCCGCCGCCGCTGAAAAAACAAACGAATTTAATCGTCTTTCAAAAGAGTTAAAATTCCACGAAATAAACAATTATGTTTACAACTACGAAAGCGCGAACGGCAAAAGGGAAGCTTTAAATAGAAAAATAGACGGCATAAAAGAAGAAATATCGTCTTTTACGTCGGCTTTAAACGAAGCGCAGTATCAATACAACCAACATAGCGCTGAATCGGGTAGTTTGGACGGCGAAATGGCGACATTAAACGCTAAAATATTAGATAAAACCGTAGGCGCAACCCAAAAAGAAGGGGAAGTTAAAGTTTATAACGAAAGAATTAGCTTTTTAAAGACCGAAATAGACCGTTTAATTAAAGAAAATACTTCCGCTCGTTTTTCGATAGAAAACTTAATGAACGACGATAAAGAAGATGGCGAAAAAAGACAAGTTTTAGAAGAAGAAATAAAGGTTTTATCTGAAAAAATTTCCGACCTAAATTCAAAAATATCTTCTTTAACCATCAAGATTGACGAAGGCGAGTTAGAACAAGAATCCGCGCATAACAAAGCTTTGGAAAGTGCTGAAAATTTAGCGAAAGTAATGCAAAGCTTAGGCTCGCTAGAAGCCGAGCAAAGCGTTATAACCGCTCGTCAAAAAGAAGTAGTAGAAAAGCTTAACGAATTAAAAGAAAAATATAAGCAAACCGTTTTTGCAAAAGAAAAATGCGAAAATCAACTTAAAGAAAAAGAAGAAACGCTTTCCGTATACAAGGAAAAATGCGATAAAAAAGAGCAAGAAATTGCTTCTATCGACGATAAGATAGAGAGTTTGGGCGAAAAAATGTTTAACCTAAATTCCGAGTTGTCGGCGTTGCAGTCTAAATATAGCGTTTATTCGAGAATAAAAGATTCTTACGAAGGTTACAACGGCGTAGTTCAACGTATTATGAAAGACGCAAAAACCAATTCTAATTTAAACAGTAAAATTAAAGGGTTGGTCGCAAGCGTAATATCTACCGAAAAGAATTACGAAGTCGCTATCGAAACGGCTTTGGGCGCAAGCGCACAACACGTTATAACTTCTACTCCTGACGACGCGAAATACGTTTTGGAATATTTAAAGGTAAATAAAATAGGTCGTTTAACGTGCTTACCTTTAACCAGCGTAAAGCCAAGAACGGATATGCAGGATACCAAAAGCGCGAAAAGAGAACGCGGAGCAATAGGACTTGCAACCGAACTAATTAGGTTTGATGAAGAATTTAGACCTATCGTTCAACACCTTTTGGGAAACACCTTAATTTGTCAAGATACGGAATCCGCTTTAAGAATTGCAAAAGCATATCGTTTTGCCTTTAAAATAGTAACGCTTGACGGACAAGTTTACAATCCTAACGGAAGTATGACGGGCGGAACGGTAAAACAAAACTCTTCTGGGCTTCTTTCCGCAGGTCAACAAGTAGGAGATTTAGAAAAAGTTATTGGCGAAAAAAGTCGCTTAATGATAGATTTAAAAAGGCAAAAGGACGAGCTTACTTCTAAAAGCGAAAGTCTGTTCGAAGAGCTTAACAGTCTAAACGAATCTTATTCTACTTTAAAACAAGAAATTTCCGATATTAAAGAAAAACTAGCCGGTATCACCACCGCTTACGACACCGTAAAGGCGGATATAGACAGTTATACGGAAGCTTTAAAAATAATTAACGAAAAGTTATCGGGACTTAGCAGTCAGTATTCGGACGCAAGCAAGGGTAACAAAAAGCTTATGGAAGAAAGAAACGCAATTTCTTCCGACAGCGTAAAACAAAAAGAGAATTTCGACGCCTTAAAGCGTGAAAAGGACGAATTAGTTGAACAAAGAACCGTTCTTCAAACGGAGCTTGCCGAAAAGCGTCAAGAACTAATCAATTTAGAAGGCGAAAAGAAAAAAATTGCTATTTCTATTAAAGCTTATCAAGAACAAATAGAAAAGAACAATGCTTTAATATCGGCAGACAATCAAAAAATTAGCGATATTCAAAAAGACGCGGATAAAAAAGCGTTGTCCGAAGAAGAACAAGCCGAACTTAACTCTTTAAAAGAAGAATTAAACAAACTTTTAGAGAGAAAGAAAGAGCTTAACGAGCTTTTAAAACAAGACGAAGAAAAGAGAACGTATTTAAACGGTCAAATAACCGATTTAAACGAAAAGAAACACGTTCAAGAAAACGGACTTGTAAAAATAGACTCCGACCTAGAATTTTTAGGTGAAAAAGTTTACTCTTCTTATCAACTTACATATCCCGAATGTATAGAATTTAAGCAAGAAGGTTACGATGTAGAAAACGGCTTGCAAGAAATGAAAAGGTTAAGGACCAGAATCAACTTTTTAGGACCTATCAACCCCAACGCTCCGCAAGAATACGAAGACGATAATAACGAATACTTAACGTTACTCGCCGAAAAAGAAGACGCCGAAAAGGGCGCCGACGATATAGACAAGGCTGTAAAACTTATCACCGACGATTTACAAAAGAGATTTAATCAAGGATTTTCTCAAATCAGAGATTATTTCAAAACGATATTTAAAGTTATGTTCGGCGGTGGAGACGCAGACCTTTGCATTGAACCCGTAGAAGAAGGTCAAGACCCGTTAGACGCGGGAATCGAAATAAAAGCTCAACCTCCGGGAAAATCGTTAAAGAGCATAAGCTTATTGTCGGGTGGAGAGCAAGCGTTAACCGCAATAGCAATATTATTTGCAATTTTAAAACTTCGTCCGTTGCCGTTCTGCGTATTGGACGAAATAGAAGCTCCGCTAGACGACGCGAACGTTGCGCGTTTTGCTAACTACTTAAAGAAATTCTCGGAAGATACTCAGTTTATAGTTATCACGCACAAAAAGCCGACTATGGAAAGAGCGGACGCTTTATACGGCGTAACAATGCCCGAAAAAGGCGTATCTAAAACCGTAAGCGTAAAATTGACCGACGTTGACAGAATGGGATTAAATAAGTAAAACATTATTTTTTAACTTATTAAAAATTAAGATAAATTAAAGAAATCAAGACTTTTCGTTTTGGTTTCTTTAAATTTAAAAGGTGAATAAAATGGGATTATTTAAAAAGATTTTTTCCGCGTTAAAAAAGACGAAAGACTCTTTAAGCGCAAAATTATCGGCTTTGTTTAAGTCGGGTAAAATAGGTAACGAATTTTATGAAGAATTAGAAGAAATTTTAATTTCAGCCGACATATCTTTAAATACGGTAGAAGCGATAGTAAGCGACTTAAAAGACGAAGTTAAAGAGAAAAAAATTAAAGATAAAGACCAAGTTACCGCAATTTTAAAAGAGCTTATAGAAGGTATTTTCGATCAAACCGTTGCCGAAGAAGTGCAAACGCCCGCCGTTATTATGATGATAGGCGTAAACGGAGTAGGTAAAACTACGACGGTAGGAAAGCTTGCAAAATACTTTTCAAAACAAGGCAAATCCGTAACGCTTGCCGTTGCCGATACGTTTAGGGCAGCCGCGTCCGACCAGCTAACCGTTTGGGCTGAAAGAGCAAAAGTTAAAATTATTAAACAAGCGGAAGGTTGCGACCCGTCCAGCGTGGTATACGACGCGATAGATAGTGCAAAAGCTAAAAAAACCGACGTTTTGATTATAGATACGGCGGGTAGACTTCACGTTAAAACTAACCTAATGGAAGAACTTAAAAAAATGGCGAGAACCGTTGAAAGAAACTATCCCGAAGCAAACTTTTATAAGTTTATCGTGCTAGACGCAACGACGGGACAAAACGCGGTAAGTCAAGTTAAAGTTTTTGACGAAGCGGTAGGTATAGATAGCGTAGTTTTAACTAAACTAGACGGAACTGCAAAAGGCGGATTTGTCGTAAGTTTAAGCTTTGACGAAGATATACCCGTAAGTTTTGTGGGTACCGGGGAAACTATCGACGATTTAGAAAAATTTGACGGACACGACTTTACGGAGGGGTTATTTTGACGTATAAGTACGAAACTCATTGTCATACTTCTACCGTTAGTTTGTGTAGTAGGTTGCAGGCGAAAGATATTGTCGAACTGTATATTGCAAACGGCTATAACGGCGTGTTTATTACAGACCACTTTTTAAATTGTCCGTCATTTGTCGAATACGCTAACGAAAAAAAATCGTATAAAGAAAAAATAGATTTTTTTTGTAGCGGATACGAACAAGTAAAAGACTTGGCTAACAATAAACTTCAAGTATTTTTCGGGTTTGAATATTCTTATAAAGGCACGGACCTATTAGTTTATGGTTGGGATAAAAAAAGATTAACCGAACTTGAAAAAATAGTAAATATGAAAATGAGCGAATTTGTAAAATTCGCCCGTGAAAACGGCGCGTTGGTCGTGCAAGCTCACCCGTTTAGACAAGCGCATTATATAGACCATATAAGGCTTTTCCCCGAAACGGAAGGCGTAGAGATATTTAACGCTTGTAGAACCGAAAAGGAAAACGAATTAGCTAAGTTTTATGCGCAAATAAACGGAAAAATCACGACCGGCGGAAGCGATATACACCGCAAAGAACAAGAGATTTTATCGGGTATGGAGTTTGACGAAAAAGTGGAAAACGAAAATAAATTTATAGAACTTTTGCGTAGCGGTAAAGGAAAAATTATAAAAACGCCGAATATATTTTTATGATTTGAAAAAATTACTCTTGATAAATTAAACTAATATTTAATGATAAAACCACACCCTTGACTAATTAGTCAAGGGTGTGGTTTTGTTGATTTGTCAAAAAACTTGTAGTTTTTAACCCTAGTTTTTAAGGTATTTGCTTGCGATAATTTTAATTACGGAGCAAAACATATTTTAAAAATTTTCTATTTATTAGCTGTTATCTTGAAATTTTATATAACAGCTCGCAGATTTTTTCGTTTCCGCTTTTTATCGGGTAGGACGCTAAATTTTTTTTGTATATGTTTATATCTTTATAAAGAGAATTTACGTTAAATATAAAGGAAGATTTAGTTAAATTTTCTTGTAAAAGCATTTTACATAAATTTTTTTCGGAAAAATATTTTGCGTTTAAAATTTGGTCGCCCCTAGAATTGTTTTTGGGTAAGGGGATAATTAAACTTGGTTTTTGCAACGCAATAAGCTCGAATAAAGCGTTGCTTCCCCCGCGTGAAACGACTAAATCGCAGGCGGAAAACGCCTTTTCCATTTGCGAAAGAAATTCGTACTGACGGTAAAAATCGGCTTTAAAATTAGTTGATTTCCCCTTTCCCGTAAGATGAATTATATCAAAAGTATTGCCCAACTCTTGCAATGCGTTTAAAGTAATTTCGTTAATAGCTTTACTTCCTTGACTTCCGCCCGTTATAAGCAATATCGGTTTTCTGCCCGAAAAATTAAAAAATTCAAGTCCTTGTTTTTTATTGCATAAAAATAGATTGTTTTTTATGGGCGAACCCGTATAAACGCCGTTAGGTAAAGTTTTGGCGGTTTGTTCAAAACTCGTAAAAACGAAATTACATTTTTTTGCAATCAGTTTGTTGGCAAGCCCCATGCTTAAATCGGATTCGTGTGTAACGCAGGGAATTCCTAATTTTGCTCCTGCAAAAACAACGGGGAGCGATACGTATCCTCCTTTAGAAAAAATTATGTCTGGCGATATATTTTTTATAATTTTTTTCGCTTGGTTTATACTAGAAATCAATTTAAACGGAATTTTAAAGTTTTTAAACGTAAATTTTCTTTCAAGCTTAACGCAGTCTATTGCGTGATAATCTACGTCACTATAAGTTTGTAAAAGATTTTTTTCTATTCCGTTAGAACCTATATAACTTATTTTATCAAAATATTCGTATAAATTAGGAAGTAAGGCAAGGTTAGGTACGCAATGTCCGGCTGTTCCACCGCCTGTCAGTAATATTTTTTTCATATTACATATTATGTGAAATTTTTAAAAAACTTACATTTTTACAGAAATATAAATTTTACATATAAATAAAAAGGTAAAAAAAGTAAATTATAAATTTCAATAAAAAAAGTGCGTAAGCAGTTTTGTTTGCTTGCGTACTTTATTTTATAATTCCTTATTTTATATTTTCGGTAAAGTAAAGTTTTTTAATAATATAAAATTTTATAAGTCAAAAACGTTAAGAAAAAATTAAAGTGAGTTTATTTTAAACTCACTTTAAAATTATTTATATTAAAATAAATTAGTTTTTATTTTCCCCGTCGGAATTTTCTGTTTCGGTAGAATTTTCTGCGTCTGTTTTTTTATTGTCGTCCACATTACCGTTTTCAGTTATTTCAGCGGTTTCAATTATTTGTTCGTTTTCCGATACTATTTCCGTTGTGGGAACTGTACCTTCCGCTTGCTGTAATTGTTCGTTAATATCGTCGGTTTCTTCTATTTTTTCTTTAATAGCTTCGCTAGATAAACTTTCGTCTTCGATATTGTTTTCCATATTATCGTAGTCGTAAGCTTTCTTTTCTTGTTCCGCTTTCTTATTTAAAATCTTTTCGTGAGCTTTATCACGAGCGGACGAATCGTAATAATTTTCTTTTTCGATTCTCTTTTTCTTTCTAGAAGTAATAATGTGTTTAACGAATACCGCAATTAAAGCAATAATTAAAGCTATTGAAATAATTATCGAAGTTGCGAATAAGAACGGGTTATAAGACGTCGTTTCCGCGTTGGAACTACCGCTCGAAGAAGACGAACTGCTGTCGGAAGAAGTGGTATTGTCTACTTCCGTAGGAGCGTCTATACTCGTTAAGTCGGATATAATAAACGTTCCGCCTTTTACGATTCCGTTTTCAAGCGTTCC
The DNA here is from genome assembly GCA_002405165.1 of Christensenella sp. UBA4675. Taxonomy (GTDB): domain Bacteria; phylum Bacillota; class Clostridia; order Christensenellales; family Borkfalkiaceae; genus UBA4675. The sequence continues at coordinate 253,386 of DHLF01000004.1, read as the reverse complement.
GTTGGTCATAAATATCGTAGAAGTATAATTCTTATCGCCTTTTGCGTAGTTATGAACCGTTCCGTCGGGATCAGCGTTGGTTTTTATCAACGTGGGAAGTTGCGTAAACGTAACTTTTCCGCTTTCTGCTTTTTCGTAAGTGTAATCGTAAACTCCTTCCGAGTAAGCGTTTGCTTTGGTGTAAGTGTATTTAAGGTCGGTTAAGTTAGTTTCTCTATTGGTAGAAGTCATCGATAAGAAAGAATCAAAGAATACTATTCCGGTAGAATTCGTTTGTCCGTCCCTAGAACCGTTCCACATTTCTATACGATAACTTCTTGCTTTATCGTCGTGTTTACCCGTGGTAATCAAGAACGATACGGTTGCGAAGCCGTCTTCTTTTTGGTTTGCGTTTACGTCGGACTTATCTAACGTGATGCAGTAGCCGTATTGTCCTTTAGTAACCGTTTCGTTGGTGTAAGTGTTGGTAATCGGGTCTACGCCTAAAACGCTAAACGTTTCGTTGTCGTCTGCATTAGATAAGTAGATATAAGCTTTTGCGCTTCCGAATATCTTAACTTTTACGGAAATTAAATAAGTAGAAGAAGTCGATAAAGAAATTTTTTCTCCTATATATCCGTAAGAGCTGTTTTCGTTGTTAATCATTAAAGGTTGAACGTACTTGTTAGAAGAAGCGTTTTCAACTTGATTGAGCCAAGCCTTAATGTCGGCTTTATAGTTCGTTCCGCCTGCCGTAAACAAAGCGTCGGAATAATTGTCGATATATTCGGAATTTATTAAACCGCTTTGAGTACTATCTTGTTTGTACGACGTATTGTTTCCGCCCGTTCTTACATGTCCGCCAACGATTCCCGTGTAATTTTGGACTCCGCTTGCCACGTTGTTTTTAATTGTTAAACTGTCGATTATTCCGTAATTAAACGTGTAAGAATCTTTACTTGTATCTTCGGAAGGAACGGTAGAGTAGTCTGCTTGAAGCGTTCTCTTGGTAACGTTAGTTTCGCTAGAAGACGATAACGCAGAAGTCTCTTCGTCCGATAAATACATTTTGGTGAAGTCTTTTATGGTAGCGGTTCCCTTGGGTAGTAAGTTCAAATCGCTTTGAGCTTCGGTTGCGCCGAACGTGAATTTTAACGAGAAGAATCTTGCTTCGTCCGAATAGGTGTTAGATACCACTACGGTTACCATTGTGTAGTCATCTTTTTCTTTATTAGAATCTTTCGTGGTTTTAAAGTTACTTAGTACCGATACGCTTGTTCCCTTGTCGCTAGCCGTTTTTCCTTTATCCATTAAGGAAACGGTTAAGCCGTTTACCGAGTTCGCGCGGTTTACTATTTCGGTTTTTACCCAGAACGATATGTGTAAGTTTTCTTTGTAATTTACCGTAAACGCTTCGGTTTCATAAGAAAGGGTAGAAGGATTAGCGTAAGTAAATACTATTGCGTTATCTACTAATTCTGCGGTTGCTCCAACGTTAAATAAAGACGAATGATAAGGATAAACGTAATTTTCTTCGGTTTTCGTTCCTGCATTTAAAGTTAAAGTTTCTACGTCCTTAACCGCGTCTATTAACATAACTGTGTTAAGGTAACTGCTTGCAGAAGTAAATTCGCTTTCGGTATGATTGTAAGGGATTCTAAAAGGAGTAGTACAAAGTTTATTTTCGGTATCGTATAAGTCTACGGATAAATCACAATCAGAAGTAGAAGGTACGGTTTCGCTAGCTTTTAAAACTTTAAAATGCGCGTCGTCAAAGAATGCAAATCTTTCCGCATATTCATATTTGTAATCCGAGCTACCGCGTCCTAAACCGAAAGTAACCGTTAATTCGGTACTAGTGTGAGTACTGCCTTTAACGTAAATTTCTACTTTTGCCCAGTTTCCGTAAGTGTTAATATTATTTACGGAAACTTCCCCCGCCTTTACGGAAGAAATGGTACTGGAAATAGTAACGTAAGCGCCGAAATCGGTGAAATCTTCCATAATAGATTCTAAATCTTTGGTTAAAACCCACGCTTCGAATAAACCGTTTTCGCCCGCGTTTAACGTAAGAGTAGTGCTGGATTTGTAATACTGAGCCGTACCCCTACCGTCTTCGGAAACGATTTTATTGTGAATCATTAAAATTTTTCCGCCTTCCGAAACGTTGGTTTTGTCCGTCGTGTCGTAAGTTACGTAGCCTTTGGTGAAAGGCGTGCCGGGATTGTAGTAGAAAAATTCCGTATCGTCGGGATCGGCTTCTACGTTATTGCCGGTTTCATCTAATTTGGGTATAAAGTTTCCGTCGGCATCTTTGGTGTAAACCCTGTTGCCGTCTTCGTCGGTAGTGTACTCGTACGCGTATTTCGGGAATGCGTTAGAAGACGCTATCGTTTTAAATACTTCTATTTTATCGCCGTTCTCGTCTTTTGCAAAAATCGGATTTCCGTTTGAGTCTTTCTTTACGTTTCCGTCTTTGTCGTATTCGTATTTGTATTCTCTAGTGTCTATTATTCCCGAGCCGTAAGAAGACGTGGTTGCGTTGGTGGAATTGATACTGTCGTAAGACTTACTCCAACCCGTAGGCGACGCGGGATATGCGGTTATTGCCGTATTTGCCGTGCCGTATTCGAAATCCCCGTTTTTAAGAACCTGATAATCGGTCTTTTCGGTTATCTTCTCTTCTTCTGCGGAAGATGACGAAGACGTATCCGAAGAACCGTCTTTCTTACAAGCGTAAGACATCATGGTCGAAAAAGCCATGAGAATAGCTAGAATTAAAATCAATAAGGACTTTAATTTATTAGTAAAAACGTTTTTCATATAAGTTTCACCCTTTATTTTTATCGTCTTTTTTAATTTTGATATATATACTTATATATCGTACCTTGCCATTATACAATACTTTTGCTTTTTTTGCAATATTTTTCCTTAATAAATAACTATTTTTTGTCGTTTTTTTGCGTGTGAACGAAAATAATACGAAGCGTTTATTGTTAAAGGCTTTGCGTAAGCGATAAATAAATAGGAAAAGCATACATTTTGTTTTTTTACAAAAAATATATTAGACGACTATTGCAACTTTCGGCGTTATTGCAATGGATAATAAAAGTAATAAAATTATTTTTTGATTGAGTTTTTATAAAATAGCTTTTCAGTTTTCTAATTTGGTAAAATAAAAATTTGAAAACTAAAAGATGATTTTTAGTGTGGTCGTAAAATTTAGAGTGGTTTGAATTTGTTAAAAAGCAGAAATAAAGATAAGTGGAAATTATGAATAAGAAAAAATTTTTAATTATAGGAATAATCGCTGGCTTTGTAAACGGACTGTTCGGCGGTGGGGGCGGAATGGTAATCGTTCCGCATTTAGCTAAATCTTTAAAAGACCAAAAAAAAGCGCAGGCAACGGCTATGGCTGTAACTGCGCCCGTAAGTATTATTAGCGCAATACTTTTTATTTGTAACGGATACTTTCCGTTTAAAAGCGGAATACCTACCTTAATGGGAGTTGTAACGGGCGGAATAATAGGAGCAAAACTTTTAAATAGAATAAATAAAAACGTCGTGGAGAAAATTTTTTATATTCTAATTACTATTTTAGGGCTTAAAATGCTTATTTGGTAAATTTTGGAAGTAAAAATTTTTAGTAAAAAAGCTAAAAAATAAATTTTATAATTAAAAAAATTATAGTTTTTTGCGTAGAAAATAGAAAAATAAAACAAAAAAGAAGTTTTTATGTAATTGTATTTTTTTAAGGTTAAAAAAATTTATATAAAATATGTGTTTTTTAAAAACAAAGTTGAAAAAAATGTATAATTTTTAAGTGAAAGCAATAAATTTTGCGGTAAAAAAATCAAAAAAAAGCTTATAAAATTTAAAAGGTAGGTTTGTAAAATTTAAAAGTGATATTTTTATGTATTTTATTTGGGATTTTAGGCGGAATATTAGGCGGAATGGGAATGGGTGGCGGAACGATTTTAATTCCGTTGTTATCGCTTTTAGGGCTAAGTTCGGCGTTAGCAGGCGGTATAAATTTAATATCTTTTATTCCTATGGCGATAATTTCTTTAATTTTTCACGTTAAAAACAAATTAGTGGAAAAACAAGGGCTTTTTTTAATGATTTCGGGCGCGATTTTGGCTTGTTTTTTGGGTTTTTTGGCAAGAAAACTCTTTCCCGACGCGTTTTTATCCAAAACTTTCGGTGGAATTATGCTTTTTATAGGATTAAAAGGGCTTTACGAGATTTTTTTTATTAAAAAATAGCCCTAAAAGTTCATTAAACTTAAAGAATTACACTATAATAATTTAAGATAAATAAACTGATTTTAAAATTTTTTAATAAAATATTTAATTCTTCTTGAAAAAGTAATTATTTTGTGTTAGAATGTATTCATTAAATGATTTTTTATTGTGGGGGAATAAGGAAAAAAGAAAATTTACCACGAATTTTATCATTTTTTTTGTGTATTTAACAGTGTAAAACATTCTTGATAAAAATCAAGCGCAGACTTTTAGGACAGGAGAATATAGGTTTGGATAAAATAGGTATTATAGATTTAGGTTCTAATACGGCAAGACTTGTTATCGTAAAACTTCTCGGAGAAGGTCATTTTATGGTAATTGACCAAATTAAAGAACGTGTTAGACTTGGAAAAGATATGGAAAGGGATGGGTTTTTAAAGTCCACCCAAATAAACGATACGATAAAAACGATAAAGATGTTTCGCAGGTTATGCGATTCTTACGGGGTTGACACTTCTAACATAATAGCGGTCGGAACAGCCGCGGTTAGAAGAGCTAAAAATCAAAAAAGCTTTTTAGAAGAAGTTTTAACTACTTGCGGAATAAGAATAAGGGTTTTATCCGACGAAGAAGAAGCAACGCTAGTATATAGGGGCGTAATCAATACGACCGACCTTCCCAGAGGGCTGATTTTTGAAATCGGCGGGGGAAGTATGAAAATAGTTCATTACAATAGAAGAAGTTTGTTGAATTACGCCGTTCTTCCTTTCGGAGCGATAACTTTAACGGAAAAGTTCTCTACGGAAGGCGCAACTTTTGAAGAAATTACCCAAAAGATAGAAGAATTTGTTACCGAAGAATTAAAAAAGATAGAATGGCTTAAAGATTTACCGGAAGATACGCAAGTAATAGGCGTCGGCGGTTCTATGAGAAGTTTATGCAAAATAAGTCATATGCTTTATAAATCCAGCGTAGACACCATTCACAATTCGTTTATCGGTAAAGATAAATTTGACGTAATATATCAAAAATTACGCACGTTAGACCCGTCTAAGAAAAAGAGAATTAAAGGCGTACCTTCGTCGAGAGCGGATATACTTCCTTCGGCGCAGGCGGCGGTAAACAGCTTGCTTAAACTTTTAAATGCGGACGGATTTACCGTTTCGGCTTGCGGTTTAAGAGAAGGAATTATGTTTAATTACGCTCTTCCCGCAACGCAGGAAAAACCGATTAGCGACGTTTTAGGTTACAGTTTAAAGACTATCGTTAAATATTATAATTGTAACGAAAAACATTGCGAACACGTTGTAAATTTATCCGTTCAGTTGTTTAAACAATTAAGAGTATTGCATAAATTCCCAAGACAGTACGTTAAAATTTTAAGAGTTGCGGCGTACTTGCTCGATACTGGTTCTAAGATAAAATATTACGATTATCAAAAACATTCGGCATACGTTATTTTAAATTCTAATATTTACGGAATATCGCATAGGGACGTAGTTTTAGCGTCTTTCGTTACAGCTGTTCATAAAAACGATGAAATAAATATGAGCGAAATAATGAAATATAAAGATATTTTAGGCGAAGGCGATATAGACGTTATAAGAAAATTAGGAATAATTTTAAGAATTGCGGAAAGCTTAGATAGAAGCGGAGCGGGGGTTGTAACCGAAATAGTTTGCGACGTTTTAGGAGATTCCGTTATACTTAAAACAATTTCGGAAGGCGATTCTACCTTAGAAGTTAGGGACGCACTAAATTCAAGTGAAGATTTCCAAAGAATCTTTAATAAAAAATTAGATATAATAATAAATTATTGATTATATAAAAACTAAAAACAAGCTGTAAAAGGCTTGTTTTTTATGTGAATTAAAGCGTAATTTTTTTAAGATTATGGTTTCTATGTAAAATTAAATAAATTTGTTATGCGTATATATTTATGAAATAAAATATATACGTTTTTAAAAGAATTTTGCAGTTAAGACGGAAAATTTGGTGTAGTTGTTATGAGAATGAGAAGAAAGAAAAATCTTGAAACAAGGGTAGAGCAAACGGATAATTTGTTATTTCGTGAACCCGAAAGATTTTTCACGATGGATAATAAAGAAGATTATAAATTAGACTTAAAAAAAATATTTGGCAATTCTAATCCCGTTTATTTAGAAATAGGTTGCGGAAAAGGCGGACTGTTAAAGGAAATGGCTTTAAATAATCCCGAAATAAATTTTATTGGGGTAGAAAAGATAACAAACGTAATGGTTTCGGCATTAGAAAACGGCAAGGGGATAAATAATTTAAAATTTATAAATTGCGACGCGCAAAATTTATCTTTTATTTTAACCGAAAACTCAATAAAAAAAATAATGCTAAATTTTTCTTGCCCGTTTCCCAAAAAAACGTACGCGAATCGTAGGCTTACAAACGAAAAATTTTTGGAAATATACAAAAAAATATGTTGCCACGATTTTACGATTGAGCAAAAAACCGACAGTCTTGATTTTTTTGAATATTCGCTTTCAGAATATGAAAAATGCGGATATAAAATAGTAGAAAAGTCTTACGATTTATATGCCGAAAAATCTTTTTCGGATAAAAAAATATATCGTACGGAATTTGAAAACAGCTTTATAGCCCAAAATAAACCTATTAGATACGTTAAAGTTAGCATATAAAAAATCGCCGTTTAAACGGCGATTTTTTTATTTATAATGGTGAATAAATTATTAAGCGGAACGCTATAATAGCAGTAGTAAATTATAAAAAATTAGTTAAAAATCTTTGTCATCGCTATCTTTTTCGAAGTAAAGCGGATAGGTTCGTTTTTTTCTAATTTTTTACGATTAAATAAATCTTCTCTTCTTTTTTCCTTTATTATTACATTGCTTTTGCAAAAAAAACTAAAAAAGACGTCTGCATTTAATCGGATATTTTTTACAGTTTCTTTTCTTGATATTCCCTAAATAAAACTTTTTTAAAAAAAAGAGAGCAAGAAAAATGAAATAAACCCAAAAACAATTTTTTATAATTTTTGGTAAACATTTCTAATCTTGCTCGCTTTTATGTTTTACTTAATTACCGAAGAAAATTTAAGTAATACTTTAATTATGAATTTGTTCTATAAGTAATTCCACATTGGTTTTGGAACATTCTTGTACAGCAGTTTGCCATTGATTGAGTATATTTATCGGCATAAACTATAAAAGGTATTTTAAACATAAATTATAAACCTCCCTCTTTATTTTTTAACTTCTTTTTTGCTTCTGTAATATTACAAGCCTCGGAATATTTTTTTAAGGGATCTCCGGTCTCCGTTAAAGCACTTCCTGGGCAGAAGTTACAATATTCTTTATCGCAACAATTTTCACAACCTTTTACTTGGTTTATTTTATATTTTCGTATTCTTTTTAACTCCTTTGAGTTTTCCCAAATATACTTTATATTACATTCTTTAAGGTTGCCACATTTAATCAGTAAAGCATTGCACGGATAAACGTCACCATAGGGATTTATGTTTATTGACCTTTTTCCTGCTCCGCATATTTCCCCGTCGCACTCTCTAACCAAATTAAAATCATTTGAACAATGAATTACCATATTTTGATTTACTGTTTGCATAATTGACGTATATTTATCTATATTTTCAAGTCTGTACTGAGTTGGGCTTGAATCCCCGTTGTTTTTGGACGAAACGGCAAGCGACAACTGAATTGTTGTCCCTAAATCTTTTGCAAGTTTCATAATATTATCGATTTCAGTTTCGTTATAGTTAAGTATACAAGTTTTAATGTTTACAGGAATACCTAATAATACGCATTTTTTAATTACGTCTATTGTTTTATGAAATGAACCTTTTACCTGTGTGAAATAATCATGTTTTTCCGAAATAGCACTATAAATACTAAAGTGTATACTTTTAATGTGTAGGTCTTTGAGTTTGATAATGTCAGAATCTGTTAAAGCGAGTCCGTTTGTAAAAATATTTATTAGAAAATTTTTTTTATACGCATATTCAATAATTTCAAAAACATTTTTTCTAGTAAACAAATCGCCACCCGTAAACGTTATTTCAAAAGCGCCCATATCATATAAATCGTCTAATACTTTTTTTATCTCTTCATTAGTTAATTCTTCTTTATCGGTTTGGACACAGTAACAATGCCTACATTTTTCGTTACAATTATAAGTTAATTCAAATTGAGCGGAAAACAATTGTTTCTGGGGTAAATATTTAAATTGATATAAAGATTCTAAATCCGATTTGTTTTCAGTTAAAATATTTTCTTTTTTTAAAATTTTTTTTTCGGTTAAGTCTTTTATTATTGCAATTATTTGATTTTTGAAAATATTTGTGATTTCAAAAGTATATTTTTTTGATAAAAATTCTATTAATTCGTCTATACTATGTTTCCTTTTGTAAAAATCAAGTATTTCACAAATATTGCCTTTAAAAACATATACATCTTTTGTATCAGTTTTTACAATTAAACTATCATCGGCACTGTTTTTTCTGTAAAAAACATCTTTTTCAAGCAAATATTTCATTTTATTTTCTCCTAAGTTCTTATTTTCTTTAAATTCAGTTACCGACTATTTGTCGTATTTATTTTTTTATTATATACGACAATTTGTCGTAAGTCAGCATAAAAACGACAAATAGTAGTATTTTATTTTTATGTATTTAATAGGAAAAAGAATTAAAGAATTGAGAATTGAAAAAAATGTTACGCAAAAAGAGCTTGCTAAAAGTTTAAATTTAACGCAAGATAGTATTTCATTATGGGAAAATAATAAAAGGATTCCCGATACTATGTATATTATTCTTTTATGTAATTATTTTAATGTTTCGGCAGACTATTTATTAGGATTAAAAAATGAATATATGGATAATTGATTAAATTATAATAATGGTTTTACAAAAACCGGTTTCTAATTTTTATAAAATACTCACCCCGAAAGACTTTTGTCTTTCGGGGTGAATAAATTTAATTATTAAATTTCTATTATTTAAAAAATTTTTACTTGCCTATTTCTTTTTTGGAAATAAGTTTTAAATTTTTTCTTACCTTGCCGTAACCGAATTTTCCCGATTTTATTAGCTTGTCTATTACGATATATCCTGCAATTAGTAAAATTACCGCTACCACTATTAAAATCATTGTTACGGGCGACATATATCCTATTTTTACGCTAGACCACATATTATTTAAATCGTTATTTTGTTCTTTGGTAAAATAATCCATTATAATACATCTTTCTATAGTTTCTCCATCCGGATACTGCGTATAAAGTTGTCTATCTATAGTGTCGGTGTAAATTACGGCTTTACCTTCCGTTTTATTTTCTTCTGAAATATTTGAGAAGAAATAACTTACATCGTAAGGATATACTTCTATTGTTTCTTCCGAAAAAGAAATAACTTCGTCGTCATCGTTGTACTCGGGGATATTTAAGTTGTAAGTTCCGTCGGCGTTTTTAAACGAATTTAAAGTAGCTTCGTCTAAATCTCCGAAATATTCTTCGCTATAAGTTTTTCCGTTAAGCTCTATATCTCCGTCAGAAGTTTCAACTAAAACGTATAAACCATACCAATCCTTAGTATTGTCAAATAGCACATCTCCTGCAATTGCGGAAGTGTAGCCGATATAGTTCATATTTTCTATTACGTTTTCGGGAGTGTTTAAAAAGTTTAAAAATTCTTGTGCCAAAGCTTTATTTGCGCCTTTTGGCATAACCCAACCGTCGAACCAAACGTTACTTCCTTCTTCAGGGACAGAGTAATAAAGCTCCGTTCCGTAAGTTTCAGCTTCATCTAAGGTGTAAACTGCGTCTCCCGACCAAGCAAAGTTAATCCAAATTTTGCCGGAAGCCATGTCTGCTTTTCCGCTGTCTACTTCGAATCCGTAAACCGAATCTTTTACTTTTCTTAAAACGTCCTCGCTTTTTTTAAGTGCTTCTTTGCTTGTGTCGTTAAATATTCTGGAAAGTTTTTGATTATAGTCGGCACTTGTTTTATCTAACGCATTTAATTTATCTTTAAATGCAATTCCTTGAGCTAATATATAACTGTCCCTTGCACTGTCTTTTATGGTGCTTTTAAATTTATATGCGGGGTTTAGAATGCCTTCCCAACTTTTCATATCTTCATGAGAAACTTTTTCAGGGTTGTAAACGTAACCCATTGTTCCCCACATATAGCATACGCCGTATCTGTACCAATCGTTTTGTTGAAACAAATTTTTAATGTAATCTGAAACGTTATTTTCGTACTCGGGAATATATTTATAACTGCCGTCTTCGTTTAAATCAAATTCTTCGAGCATATCTTCTTTTATCATTTTTAAAAGCATATAGTCGGACGGACAAACTAAGTCGTAGCTATAAGTGTTATTTTTCTTGTTTTTGGTAAGTTTTAGCTCGTTGTACATATTTTCGTTAGTGCCGTAAGTAGAGTAGTTTACGGTTACTTTTTTATTGTACTTTTTATAATAGTAGTTTTCGAACTCGGTTACCATATCAAAGTCTTCGCCTTCGGCAATGTATTCTTCGCAGTTATAAACGTTTAAAACTAACTTTTCTTCTTTACTGCAAGCCGTAAGCGGAGAAATTACCGCGAAACATAAAATAAAAATTAAAATAAAACTGATTTTTTTCATTTTACGCTCCTTTTCTTATTCGCCCTTACGTTGAATACGATTATTACTATAATCATAACGGCAAATATTATCGTAGACATAGCCCTTAACGCGGGTACGGAAGTGTTCTTTCCGCCTTTTGAATAAGCGTTGTATACATAGGTTGAAATTGTGTCAAAAGTAGAAGGTTTAGTAAAAGTAGTAACGATATAATCGTCTAACGATAAAGTTATCGCCATTAAAAACCCGGAGAATATTCCTGACATTATTTGCGGAATTACAATCGTAAACAAAGCTTTCGTTTGGGTCGCCCCTAAATCGAGTGCGGCTTCGTAAATGTTAGAATTCATTTGTTTAAGTTTTGGTATTACGTTTAATACTACAAACGGAAAACATAAAACTACATGACCTATAAGTAGTGAAGCGTAAGTTCTTCCGAATAAAAATAAAGAACACACCAAGGCGATAGATATTGCGGTAACTATATCCGCGTTTATTACAGGAATGTTAGTTACGGTAGAAAGAACTTTGTAAGTTCTTTTTTTGGAATAATACATTCCTATTGCGCCAAAAGTTCCTAAAATCGTTGCGATGATAGCAGAAAGTACTGCAAGAAGTAAAGTGTTGCCTATTGTTGTTAATAATTCTTCGTTTCTAAATAGTTGTCTATATAAATCAAACGTCCATTTGTCGGACCAAAGACCTATTGTGGAAGAAGCGTTAAAGCTGTATACAGCTAAAAGTAGAATGGGAGCGTATAAAAATATCAATATTAAAAAAAGATAAATATATCTTACGGTTTTCTTTACCATAATCCACCTCTTGCTTCAATTTCCGTATCTGAAAATTTATTAGTCGCTATCATAGATACGAAAATTACTACCAATAAAATTAAGGCGATAGTTGACCCCATATTCCAGTCAAACATAGTGCTGAATTGATTTTCTATTAGTTTTCCTATAATTGTAACGTTGCCGTTTCCGAGCGTGTCAGAAATAACGTAACTGGTTGTAGTGGGGAGTAAAATCATTGTTATTGCACTAATTACCCCCGGTTTACTTAGCGGAAGAGTTATATTTAAAAACGTTTTAGCGGGACATGCCCCTAAATCCAGAGAAGCTTCCGTTAAATTTTTATCCATTTTAGACAATGTTGTATAGATAGGTAGTATGGCAAACGGGAGATAATCGTAAACCATACCGATAACGGTATTTAAAAAGCTCGTCTTATTAGATTTAAATAAGCCTAATTTAAATAAAAGTTCTTTCATTGCCGCCGTTCTTAAAACGAAGTTTATCCACATAGGAAGAATAAACAAAAGCAATAGTATAGCCGTTTTACTACCTTTACGTTTAGATAAAATATACGCTACGGGATAAGCTAGGACTATACAGATTATAGTTGTGCAAATTGCAAGTCCTAAACTTGTGAATAAAGCCGTTAAGTTGGCATTGTATTTAAAAAAGTTTACAAAATTTTCTAAGGTGATTTTCCCGTTTGAATCGGTAAAAGCATACTTTACTATTAAAAGAAGCGGGAATATTACAAAGAAAAGCAAAAATACAGCGTAGGGAATTCCGAAATATTTTCTTGAAAAACGAATTTTTTTCATTTTTCCACCGCCTTTAAAGTAAGTTTTATTTTGTCTTTCGGAATTTTTATAAATACTCTGTCGTTTTCATCGTATTGATAATCGGTATCTACGACAAAATCTTCTTCTTCGTTATCGGTTCTGATAATAAGTTGATAATGGTCGCCTTTATAAATAGAGCTTACAACCGTTCCTACAACGTCTCCTTCTTCTTCTACGTCGGTTAGTTCTATGTCTTTTAATCCGACTTTAACAATAACGTCAACGTCGGTTAAATCTACTTTTTCGCCTTCCTGAGTGATTAAATATCCTTCTTCGTCTAAGTGGGAAGCGGGGTATAATTGAGTTACGTCGCAATCGAATTCTCCGTCCGCAAAACAAACGGTATTTTTCTTTGTAATATAGCCTATATATTCGTTAACGGAGAATTCTTTATTCATAACGTGAATACCGTCGGGAGCAATTTTTATTCCGTAGCGTTTTCCTATTTCTCTTTCTACGGTGTCCTGAATTACTATTTCGCTTTTTCCTATTAGCATAGTCATTTGATAATGTACGCCTTTAAAAATGGAAGAAGCTATAATTCCGTCAGCTTGTCCTTGACCTTCTTCGACAATGCGGACGTCTTCTGGGCGAACTACTATGTCCACCAGCTCGTTTTTGGGAAAGTCGTCTACCATATCGAAAATCTTATTTATAAATCTTACTTTTTTATCTCCGACAACCGTTCCGCTATAAATGTTGCTTTCTCCTATAAAGTCCGCTACGAATGCGTTTTTAGGTTCGTTATAAATATCTTCGGGCGTGCCTATTTGTTGGATAATTCCGTCTTTCATAACAACGATAGTGTCGCTCATAGAAAGCGCTTCTTCTTGGTCGTGCGTAACGTAAAGGAAAGTTATGCCTAATTTTTTATGCATTTCCTTTAATTCCAACTGCATATCCTTTCTCATTTTAAGGTCGAGCGCGCCTAAGGGTTCGTCCAATAAAAGAATTTGCGGTTCGTTTACTATTGCCCTTGCAATGGCTATTCTTTGTTGTTGTCCGCCGGATAAGGTGTCTATGGTTCTAGACTCAAAATCTTCTAGGTCTACCATTTTTAACGCTTTTGCAACTTTTTCGTCTATTTCCTTTTTGGTCATTTTATCTATTTTTTCTATCGTTCTGCCTTTTTTGTCGACGTAAGTAGATACAAAGCGTTTTAATTTAAGACCGTAAGCGATATTATCGTGAACGTTTAAGTGCGGAAATAATGCATATCTTTGAAAAACGGTATTGATAGGGCGTTTATTAGGCGGAAGCATAGTAATATCTTTTCCGTTTAATTCTATTGTTCCCTGATTAGGCATTTCAAAGCCTGCAATCATTCTAAGCGTAGTGGTTTTTCCGCAACCGGAAGGACCTAACAGCGTTACGAATTCGCCCTTTCTTATGTAAAGGTTAAGGTTATCTACAACGGTGGTTCCGTCGTAAATTTTAGTAACGTTGGATAAGTTGATAATCTTTTCTTCCGTAGCGTTAAATTCTTTTTTGTTTTCTCCCATCTTTTCTCCTTTGTCAGAACGTCGGCGGTGCCGAAATCCATATAAATTTTGCGTCTTCTTGTTTTGTGTTTATAATATAATGTTTTTTATCGGCTTTAAAGTAAAAACTTTCGCCTTTTTTGCAAACGTATTTTTTGTTCCCTAAATGTAGGGTAATTTCTCCTTCTAAAACATAACCGAACTCTTCTCCTTCGTGCGGGACGTCTTCTTCGGTTGCGCAGTCGGGTTTTAATAGTATGTGAAGGGGCTCCATTAAATTTTTTTGAGCATTAACCGCAAGAAAATTTTGAACCATTCCGTCTTCGATTTTTTCTATATAATCTTTTTCTTTAAAAACTATTTTTATTTCTTCTTCTTCCGTAAAAAACTCGCTTAAAGTCGTGCCGAGTGCGGAAAGTATATCTATAAGCGTGGCAATAGAAGGGCTTGTTAAATCGTTTTCTAATTGAGAAATATAACCTTTGGTAAGTTCGCACCTATCGGCCAATTCTTCTTGCGTAAAATCACATTGCAATCTTAATTGTTTTATTTTATCTCCTATTACCATAAATTCCTTTTTAAAAAATTCTGTGATTATTTTCTTTAAACTTTTTGTTTAGTAAAAGTAAACCAACGATTGATATTATATACGCGATGGTTTTTATTGTCAAACGATTTTAATAAAAAAAATAAAAAAATTTCGCTTAAAAAATCAAGCGAAATTTAATGGAAATTTTTTATTTAATTTAAGAATAAAAATTTAAGGAAATATAAGGGATTTTAGTTTGCGGGGTAATCGATTTCGTCATTATAGACGCTAAATTTTAAGTTTTTAGAATTTTGTTTAAGCTCTTCCATAAAATCGTCAAAGCGTTCGGGAGATATAACGATATTGGAAAACTGACCGTTTTCAAAGTAAACCGAAAGCCTTTTCGAATAAGTAAAACAGACTACTTCCGAAATTGTACTTATTAAAATACCGCTGTTTACAAAGCTTATTTTAAGCATGATTTTTCCGTTCTTTATATAATAATACGCGTTAAAAAGCGCGGAAACGGCAAATAAAATTACGGCGACAGCAAAAAGTATTGCTAAAATATAGGACGGATATTTGTCTTTTAAAGAAGTATTCGCCATTTTTATAACGTTTAAAACAATGGTTACAATAGAAATTGCAGTTATTATAAAAATTAAAACAATTGTAAGCGGGGTATATTTATATCTGTATTTTTTCATAAAAAATCCTTTAAAAAGTTTTCTAAAAGCTATTTTAGCACAAAATGCTTTTATTTACAATTTTTTTGATTGACTTATTTTATAAAAATAAAGTATTATTTATGTATGAGCATATTAGAAATAAGAAATTTAACGCATAGATACGACGACAGGTATTTATTTAAAAATGCGTTTTTACAAATCAATAACGGCGAACATTGCGGAATAGTCGGCTTAAACGGGGCTGGAAAATCTACGTTTATAAATATTTTGGCGGGAAATTTATCGCAAGACGACGGCGAAGTTTTAAAATCTACCGGCGTAAGATGGGGATATTTAGACCAGTTTGCGTCCTTAGACGGTTCTTTAACCGTAATGGAATATCTGTCGGACGCTTTTTCCTATTTGCACGAAAAAAATGCTAAAATGGAAAAAATGTACGAACAAATGTGTGTGGCGCAAGGCGACGAGCTTGACGAACTCATTAAAAAGAGTTCAAGACTTTCCGACGAGCTTAACGACGAAGGTTATTACGAGCTAGATGCGAAAATTAAAAAAGTCGCAAGCGGACTAGGAGTAAACAATTTCGGGTACGATACGCTTATTTCAAAGCTTTCAGGCGGGGAAAGGGCTAAATTAATGCTTTCTAAATTATTATTGACGAGTCCCGACGTTATGCTTTTGGACGAACCTACCAACTTTTTGGACGTAGAACACGTAGATTGGCTTATAAAATTTTTAAACGGCTTTAAAAAGACTTTTTTGGTTATTTCTCACGACTCGAAGTTTTTAGACGCCGTATGCAAAAGCGTTATTAGCATAGAAAACGGCGGAATAAGAAAATACAACGGCAATTATCAGCAATATTTAGTTCAAAGGGAAATGATAGCCCGTCAGTACGAAGACGAATATAATCGTCAGCAAGCGGAAATTAAAAAATTGCAAACTTATATAGATAAAAACAAGGCGAGAGCGGCAACCGCGGGAATGGCGAACGCGAGAAAGAAAATGCTTGACAGAATAGAAGTAATGGAAAAACCCGTTACCGTATACGAAGCTCAATTTTCTTTTCCGTATATATCACTAAACGCAAAAGAATTTTTAATTGTAGAAAACTTAGAAATAGGCTATAATAAAGCAATTTTACCACCTTTAAGTTTTACAATGAATTCTCAAACAAAGCTATGGATTAGGGGGACTAACGGGGTAGGAAAAACTACTTTAATTAAAACGTTACTCAAAAAAATTCCGTCCATCGGAGGGAAATTTCGTTTTCATTTAGAAGCAAAACCCGCGTATTTAGAGCAGGAACTCGTGTTTGACGATTCTTCTTTATCGGCAACGGGATATTATAGTTCTCGTTTTCCAAACTTGTCGGTAAAAGTGCAAAGGAGCAATCTTGCAAAAGTGGGAATTAAAGGCGATTTGGCAATAAAACCGCTATGCAAAATGTCGGGCGGAGAGCAAGTTAGAGTTAAGCTTGCCGTTTTAGAGCAAAAGCCGAGTAACGTTTTAATTTTGGACGAACCGACTAATCATCTTGATATAATTGCTAAAAAAGCCTTGAAAGAAGCGTTGCAAAAATACGAAGGAGCTTTAATACTCGTCAGCCACGAAGAAGATTTTGCGCAAGATATTTGCGATAAAATTTTTGACGTTAAAAGCAAATAAACGATTTTTGGAAAAAACGACATTATATATAAAATATTATAGATATATTTATTTTGCGATTGACTAAATTTAACAAATATGATATTATAATAAAAGTATGTTTTCGTTTTCGGGTTACGACGCGGTAATAATTACCGACGAAAAGCAAATATTTTATTTTGCGGGATATAAAGCGGAAGGGTATCTTTTAATAACGGAAAATCAAAATTATTTTTGTACGGATAAAAGATATTTTTACGCGGTAGAAAAAGCCGTTTACGGTACTAAATTTAAAGCGGTGGTCGGTTCTTGGGAGTTTTTAAAAGACTATTGCGAAAAAAGCGGTATTAAAAGGCTTGGCGTAGATTATTCCGTTACGACGTTAGAACAAAGTTATTTAATAAGAAAATGCTGTTCTTGTTTAAAAGACGTGTCGGACGAAATAAAAAAGCAAACGCTAATCAAAACGGATGCGGAAATAGAAAAAATAAGGAAAGCTTGTTTAATTACGGAGCAAACCTTTTTAGAAATAATCCCGTATATAAAAGAAGGCGTAACCGAGTTAGATTTACGGGCGGAAATAGAGTATAGATTTTTAAAAAAGGGCGCAAGCGGTACGTCGTTCGAACCGATTGTGGCTTTTGGCGAAAACAGCGCGGTTCCGCATCACCAAACGGGGAATACCCGTTTAGAAAAAAACAAAGCGGTTTTATTCGATATAGGTTGCGTTTTGGGCGGATATTGTTCGGATTTTACAAGAACTTTGTTTTTCGGTCAGCCCGACAAAGAGTTTTTACACGCCTACTCTTGCGTATACGACGCTTTTTATAATGCATACAACAATATAAAAACGGGAATGACGTGCTCTCAGGCAGACAATTTGGCAAGAAGCGTTTTAGAAAGCGAAAATTTGCCTTTTACTCATTCTTTGGGACACGGAGTAGGGATAAACATTCACGAAACGCCGTATTTACGCAAAAACGGAAACGATATATTAAAAGAATCGAGCGTTTTTACAATCGAGCCGGGGTGCTATTTAGACGGCAAGTTCGGAATCAGGTTAGAAGACACTTGTTATTTAAAAAACGGAAAAGTCAATGATTTTTACAGTTTAGATAAAAAACTTAAAGTTATTGAATAAATATTTTTATAAATTAAACGAATAAGGAGAACATTATGGTTTTAGCAGGAGACGTAAGAAAGGGAGTTACAATCGAGTACGACGGAAAAATTTATCAAGTAGTTGAATTTCAACACGTTAAGCCCGGAAAAGGAGCGGCTTTCGTAAGAACAAGACTTAAAAACATAGTTACGGGAGCAGTTTTGGAACAAACTTTCAACCCTTCCGAAAAGTTTGAAAACGCGGTTATAGAAACCAGAAAAATGCAGTATTCTTACAGCGACGGAGATTTCTATTACTTTATGGACGAAGAATTTAATATGACGCCTTTAAATTACGACCAAGTAGAAGACGCTTTAAAATATATTAAAGAAAACGACTACGTTACGGTTAAATCTTATAAAGGACAAGCATTCAGCGTAGAACCCGAAAACTTTGTAGAATTATTAGTTACGGAAGCTGAACCCGGAGTAGCGGGAAATACGGCTACAAACGCTACTAAGAACGCTAAAATCGAAACGGGAATAACCATTCAAGTTCCTATGTTCGTAAACGAAGGCGATATGATTAGAATTGACACCAGAACCGGTGAATATATGGAAAGGGTAAAGAAATAATAATACTAACATACTAACCGCCTGTTAAAGGGCGGTTATAGTTTTCCTATTTTATGTTTATAACTAGGATATTTAAGGAAAGAAAAAATGAAAACGGTAGTAGTTACGGGCGGTAGCGGAGCGATAGGCGTTGAAATATGCAAACAATTTAAGTCTAGCGGATATAACGTCGCGCTTTTTTATCATAGTAACGAAAAAAAAGCTTGCGAAATATCGCGCGAGTACGGGATAAAAGCGTACTTTGTCGATTTGCGGGACGAAAACAGCGTAATTTCGGCGTTAAATTCGGTAAGAAACGACTTTGGCAAAATATCGTGTTTAATCAACTGTGCGGGAATTTGTAAAAGGGGTTGTTTGCAAGATTTTTCTTCAACCGACTTCGACAACATATTCGCGGTAAACGTAAAGGGCGCGTTTTTGTGCGGTAAGCACGTTTTATCCGATATGCTTTACTACGAAAAAGGCGATATAATAAACATATCTTCCGTTTGGGGACAACGCCCCGCTTCTTGCGAAGTTTTATATTCGGCAAGCAAGGGTGCGATAGATTCGTTTACAAAATCGCTTGCCGACGAGCTTAGCGGTAGCGGAATAAAAGTAAACGCATTATCGCTAGGGTTTGTAGACACGCCTATGAATAAAGGGCTAAGTTCGGACGACATAAAAGAATTTTTATCCAATAACGGCTTTGACAGAGTAATTTTGCCCGAAGAAGTCGGAAAGGCTTGTTTAAAAATCGTAAACGGAAAGGCAAGCGGAAAAATCGTAAAACTATATGGAATAGATAAATAATATGAAAAGATTTTTATCGTTTTTTAAAGGATATAAAAAGGAAGCCATACTCGCTCCGTTTTTTAAATTGCTAGAAGCGTTAAACGAGTTGTTAGTTCCTCTAATAGTAGCTAAAATTATAGATAAAGGCATCGCTTACGAAAACGTAGGATACGTAGTTAAGATGTGTTGCGTGCTAGTCGTATTCGGAATAACTGGGCTCGGGTGTGCAGTCGTGGCACAATATTTTGCCGGAAAAGGTTCTACGGGATATGCGTGTAACGTGCGTTCGGCTTTAATGAAAAAAGTACAAACTTTTTCGTTTTCAACGCTTGACAAAAAGGGAGCGTCGTCTATAATAAACGTAATGACGGAAGACGTAAATACCATACAAAACGGCGTAAACTTAGTTTTAAGGCTTTTATCCCGTTCTCCGATAGTCGTATTCGGCGCGGTAATATTTGCACTCGGGGTAGATTTTAAAACGAGTACCGTATTTTTGGTAATGTTACCCGTTTTAATAATAGCGGTATTTTTCATAATGTTTTCGGGCGTTAAAAAATTCGCGCAAACAAGAAACAGCGCGGATAAAGTTTTGTTAGACGCAAGGGAAAACTTATACGGCGTAAGAGAAGTAAGGGCGTTTTCTTTAAAAGACAGTCAAGAAAAAACTTTTAACGAACATAACGAAAAGTTAAACGGTAAAAGCATAAAATCTTCTAACTTCGTTTCGTTTTTAAATCCTTTAACGTTTGCTATCGTAAACGTGGGAATTATAGCTTTAATCAATGCGGGCGCGCTAAGAGTTTATCACGGAAATTTATCGCAAGGCTTAGTCGTTGCGCTATATAACTATATGACGCAAATTTTGGTGGAACTCGTTAAAATGGCTAACTTAACTGTAAACGTTTCTAAAATGGTTGCGTCTTTCCAAAGGGTAGAAAGCGTTTTGGATACGGACGACGTATCTAACGTGATTTTTTCTAATCAGGACAAAAAGTTGCCCTATATATCGTTTAAAGGCGTAGATTTTTCCTATGCGGGTAGCGGTAAAAACGTACTTAAAAATATAAATTTAGATATAGAAAAACGCGAAAAAATAGGAATAATAGGCTCTACTGGTTCGGGTAAAAGCACTTTGGTAAATTTACTTTTAAAAGGATATAACGTTGAAAACGGAAAACTTTTCTTTGACGGAAAAGATATAAATTCCTATTCGGACGAAGAAATAAGAAGTTTAATAGCTTTCGTTCCGCAAAAAGCGGTACTGTTTGAAGGGAGCGTTAGGGATAACTTAAAGTGGGGATATTTAAACGCCACCGACAGCGATATTAAGCAAGCTTTAAAAGACGCCGACGCATACGATTTCGTGTTCGATAAAAACGGATTGGATACGTTCGTAGAAGAAGGCGGTAAAAACTTTTCGGGCGGACAAAGGCAAAGGCTTACGATAGCAAGGGCGCTAGTTAAA
Organism: Christensenella sp. UBA4675; assembly: GCA_002405165.1. Lineage (GTDB taxonomy): Bacteria > Bacillota > Clostridia > Christensenellales > Borkfalkiaceae > UBA4675. The sequence continues at coordinate 232,573 of DHLF01000004.1, read as the reverse complement.
AAGGCTCCGCTACTTATTTTAGACGACAGTTTTTCTGCGTTAGATTTCCAAACGGAAGCAAAACTAATTAAAAATATAGAAAAATACGATTGCACCGTTATTATTATTTCGCAAAGAATATCTTCTTTTAAAGGGGTAGATAAAATAATAGTAATGGAAAAAGGCGAAATATCTTCGCAAGGCACGGGCGAGTATTTAGAAGAAAACAGCGAAATTTATCGCGAAATATCCGCTTGTCAAAAAAGGAGGGTGTAATGAAAAAAACTTCCTTTTCGGGACTTATAAAAATAAGTAAACCGTATAAAAAAAGCTTTATAATCGTTTCAGTCTTATCGCTTATATTTGTATTTTGTTCGCTTGCCTTGCCCGTAATTTTCGGCGAAGCGGTAAATTTTATAGTAAAAAAGAGCGACGTAAATTTTAAAAAGATAACTAAATTAAGCGTTTTTGCAGGTTGTTTAATACTTATTGCGTTTATTGCTCAAAGGTTGCTTAACGTTATAAATAACAGAACTGCTTATAACATAGTCAGAGATTTAAGAAAAAAATCTTTTGAAAAAATACAAAAACTTCCGCTGGGTTATTTAGATTCTCATTCTAGCGGGGATTTGGTGGCGAGAATTATGTCCGACGCAGACAGAGTCGGGGAAGGCTTGCTGATGACTTTCGAACAGTTGTTCACGGGAGTTATTACAATAATAGGCATAATAGGATTTATGCTTTTTAAAGAAATTCCTATCGAAAAAGTGCCGTATATAACGATTTTAATATTGTGTTTAACGCCGATTAGCGTATTTATCGCAAAATGGATTTCTAAAAAATCTATAAAATATTTTAGAGATAGGGCGGAAGTCAACAGCGAACAAGTTGCGTACATTAACGAAATTGTCGCTAACGAAAAGACGGTAAAAATATTCAATAGGGAAAAACAAGTTTTAGAAAAGTTCGAAGATATAAACGAGCGCAATAGAAAATATTCTTTAAAAGCTACTTTCATATCTTCTATGGTAAACCCGACTACAAGGTTCGTATATAATTTAATTTACGCTTTGGTGTGCTTGCTCGGCGCAATACTAATTATAAACGGTAAAGGGCTTATGGTTGGCGATTTATTCGTATTTTTAAGTTACGCTAACCAGTACACAAAGCCTTTTAACGAAATTTCGGGAGTGCTTACGGAATTGCAGTATTCCGTAGTTTCGGCTGATAGAATATTAAAACTTTTAGACGAAAAAGAAGAAGAGAACAGCGGAAAAGATTATGAAGCGTTTAACGGAAACGTGGAATTCGACAACGTTTATTTTTCCTATTCGCCCGATAAAAAACTTTTGCAAGATTTAAACATAAAGGTTGAGCAAGGTCAAAAAATAGCTATCGTAGGGCCTACCGGTTGCGGAAAAACAACTTTAATCAACTTAATAGTCAGATTTTACGATCCCGTTAGCGGAACTATTAAATTCGACGGAAAAGACGTGTCCGACTATAAAAGAGAAGCTATAAGGAAAAATATAGGAATGGTTTTGCAAGATTCCTTTATATTTACCGAAACCATTAAGGAAAACGTTAAACTCGGCAAAAAAGACGCCACCGACGAAGAAATAGAACAAGCTTGTAAAAATTCTTTTGCGGACGGCTTTATTACTAAAACCGAAAACGGTTACGATACTGTAATAGGCGAAAATTACGGATTGTCGCAAGGCGAAAAACAGCTTTTGTCCATTGCAAGAGTAATGCTTTGTTCTCCGTCCGTACTTATTTTAGACGAAGCAACTTCTTCTATCGATTTTAGAACCGAACAAAAAATTCAAAAGGCGATAGAAAACTTATCCAAAGGGAAAACGGTGTTTACCGTAGCGCACAGGCTTGCTACCATTAAAAACGCCGATTTAATTCTCGTTATGAATAAGGGCGACGTTATAGAACAAGGCACTCACGAAGAACTTTTAAATAAAAAAGGATTTTATTATAATTTATATAACAGTCAATTTGACGGTTAAAGGAGAATAATATGAAAACTATCGTATTTTCGGGTTTTTTAGGCGCAGGAAAAACCACTTTGATAAAAAAGTTAGTTAAAGAAGCGTTAAACGGAGAAAAAGCCGTTTTAATAGAAAACGAATTCGGAGAAATCGGCATAGACGGCGGATTTTTAAAAGAATGCGGAATTACCATAAACGAAATAAATTCGGGCTGTATTTGTTGTAGTTTGGTAGGAGATTTTACCAAAGCTTTAAACAAAGTAATTGCTGATTATAGCCCCGAATTATTGTTAATCGAGCCTTCCGGGGTGGGAAAATTATCTGACGTAATTAAAGCCGTAAAAAGCGCCGTTCCTAATTGCGACGTAACCACTGTTACCGTAGTAGATGCAGGTAAAGCCAAAATATATAGTAAAAATTTCGGAGAATTCTTTAAAAATCAAATTCAATACGCCGACACCGTAATTTTATCCCATACGGCAGATAAAAGCGAAAAAGTGCTTAACACCGCTGTTGATATAGTAAAAAATTTAAATGCTAGTGCAACCATAATTTCTACCGATTGGAACAAGCTTTCTGGCAAAACTATTTTAGACACCATTAAAGGTAAAAACACCGTAGACGAACTTATAGCCGAACTTTTAAGCGAAAAGGACGAACATCGTCACGACCATGACCACGAACATGAGCATCACGACGGGGAATGTTCTTGCGGATGCGGACATCACCACGCGGACGAAGTATTCGTATCGGTAGGAAAGGAAACGACTAATAAGTATACGAAAGAAGAAATAGAAAACATTCTTGAACAGTTTGATGAAATGGTTGCGGGTACGGTTCTTCGTTCTAAGGGAATTGTTGAGAGTGTAGACGGACAATGGATACATTTCGACTATACTCCCGGTGAAGTTGACGTAAGATATTCTACGCCCGATACAATCGGTAAAATTTGCGTAATAGGCAGTAATTTAGACGAAAAGAAGATAGAAGAATTATTTAGATTATAAGGAGCTAATATGGATATTCCCGTATATTTGTTTAACGGTTTTTTAGATTGCGGAAAAACAAAATTTATACAAGAAACCTTGGAAGACGAAAGATTCGGCGTTGACGAAAGGACGTTAGTACTTGTTTGCGAGCAAGGTGAAACGGAGTACAATGAAAAAAAATTTGCGGTAAAAAACGTAAAAATAGAATATTTTGAAGATGAGGAAGATTTTACTAAGGAAAAACTTATTGCCCTTGAAAAATCTTTTAAGCCGGACAGCGTAATGCTCGAATACAACGGAATGTGGACTAACGATAAGTTATTTTCCGTTTTACCTGAAAACTGGATGATAAATCAGGTTATGACGTTTTTCGATTCTCGCACGTTTTTACAGTACAATCAAAATATGCGTCAACTCGTTTACGAAAAAATATCGCTTGCCGATTTAGTTGTTTTTAATCGTTTTAATAAAACCATGGATAAAAATTTGTTCCATAAAGCGGTTAGGGGAATAACTAGAAGATGCGATATTTTGTACGAAGGCTCGGACGGCGTAGTCGAAAGGGACGATATTGTAGACCCCCTTCCTTACGACATAAATTCCGACCCTATTATAGTAGAAGATAGGGATTACGCATATTTTTATAGGGATTTATGCGAAGAAATGAAAAAGTACGACGGAAAAAGAGTTTGCTTTTTAGGGCAGGTCGGAAAAACCGCATCTATGCCGTCGAATACTTTTTTGATAGGTCGACATATAATGACTTGTTGCGAAGCGGATATAAAATATTCACCGCTGGTTGCCGAAAGCAAAGAGCAAGTTAAGCATAAAGAGTTTTTAAGAATAACCGCGAAAATCGTTTACGAAAAAAATAAAATTTATAAGGGGAAAGGTCCTGTTTTAAAGGTTGAAAAAATTGAAAGGGAAGCCGAACCCGAAGATAAAGTAGTAACATTTTATTGATATAAGATTATTTAAAAGTTGTAAAAGCAACTTTTTGATATTAAACTACAAAAGTTATTATTAGCTTTTTATTGATAAAAAAATTAAACGCTTTAAAAATTAAATTTAATATTAAAGTTAAGTCCGCATAGAATTCTATGCGGACTTAACTTTTTTGATTTATTATTTGAAGGTGTTTAATGCTTTTTTTACGGCAAAGCTCATTTTTTTAAAAAAGAGAAAAAACCTTTTTTTTCGTAATCTTCGGTCGTAATTTTACCGACGGTATAACCTGTAGCTCTAATTACTTCGGCTAATTTTTCTTCGTCGATAGGATTTTCCGAAATTATTTCAGTTTTGTTTTTGGAGTGTGAAGACGTAACTTTTTTTACGTTAAAGTTTTTTCTTATAACGTCGTTTACGTGCGTTTCGCACATTCCGCACATCATTCCTTGTACTTCTACTGTAATTTTTTTCATAATTTATCTCCTTTATTCAGCTCCTTTTAAAGCTTCTACCATATCGATTTTTTTATTTTTTCTAGACACCAATAAGCTTACGAGTAATGACATTCCGAACGTTAATATCAAACTTACCGAGAAAGTTAATATGCCAAGCGTTAGCTTTAATTCGTATTCGGAAGCAAGCGCTTTTAACATAAAGTCCAAAACTCCTATGCCTAGCGGAAGTCCTATCAATGCTCCTATTAAAGTTATCCACATATTTTGTCCGATTAGTAGCGAACCGATTTTTTTATCTTTAAAGCCTACTACTTTTAACGTTGCCATTTCTCTATATCTTTCAGTATAACTCATTATGCCCAAATTGTAAAGTACGACAACTCCTAAAATTAACGCTCCGACCATTAAAATTACTATCATTAAATTCATTAAGTTTATAAACGTGTCAAACGAATCTATTATATCTTGTTTGGATTGAACGTTTTTTATTGCGCTACTTGAAAAAATAGCTGTTTTTGCGGTATCAGTATAAACGGAGTCTATTTTATAATCCGTTATTCCTATGCTTGAAGCGTATTCGGGGGTAATTACAATATTTTCGCTTACAGAACGCATTATTCCCGCAACGCGTAGCGTGTAAACTACGCTTTGTCCGTAAGGCGAGACTTTAAATTCGTCGTCTTTTTTTAAATGGTAATTATCGGCAATTCTCATGCAAATATACGCGCCGTTATCTTTTAGCGATATAAAATTATTGTTTTTATCGGGGAAACGAACCTTGTCGTGAGTAACGTTGTAAATATCCAAAGACAAAGTTTTTTCTCCCATTTGAATGGCGATAGAACTGCTCCAATCGCCGTTGTATTCTTTGACTATACTTTCACGCTGTTCTGTGGTAGCTTCTTCAGAAATAAATATGTGGGAAGAATAATTCATTGCGTCGTTGTAATAAGTCTTTATAAAGCCGTTCATCGTGTCTTTCATTCCTAAGGACGCAACTAGTATTATCATACAACCTATTATTCCTAAAAGGGACATAGCCGTTCTTGCTTTGTGTCTGAAAACGTCCCGTAAATTCCATTTCGTTCCGAATGAAAATTTGTTCCATAATTTCGTTTTTTCTACGACAAGCTTTCTCATCTTTTTAGGGGTATAAGGTCTTAAAGCGTCCGCAGGAGTTCCTTTCAACATCTTTTTTACGGATAAAAAACCGATGAAGGTTAAAAATACGTTTATTAAAACTATTATAACGGGAACGAACCATGGCATATAAAGTTTCCAACGGGGTAAATCCATATAAGTACCCATAGAACCCTTTGGATTCATAATATACCAGCCAATAAAATATCCCAGTCCTATTCCTATTATAGAGCCTATAATTCCTATAATCAGCGCGTAGCAAGAATAATGCCTTAAAATGCTTTTATCCTTAAAACCTAACGCTTTTAAAGTCCCTATTTGCGTTTTTTCTTTAACGGTAATACGGTGCATAGTGGTAACCATTGTAAGAACTGCTATAAGTAAAAACAATACGGGAAGAATTGCCCCCATAGTTTGTCCTTCTTGCACTTCTCCTTGCGCGGACGAGTAAGAGCCCACTTCGTCCTTAGATAAAATCATACAGGTTTTGCCAAAAGCGTTATCTACTTTTTCTTTAAATTCTTTTTTACTTAAAGAAGAAATAATATTTAGTTGGGGATAGTATAAAATAGGGGAGCTAGCTTGATATAATGCGGGCGAAACGTAAGCAAAGCCGTGTTTAGCGTAGTCGGGCATAAGTTGGGCTTCGTCTTTAACGTTTATCATATACTCGCCCGATTTTACTAAACCTTTTACTTTTCCGCTAACGGTTATACTTTTATAAGTAAAGGATAGTTCGTTGCCTATTTTTATTTTGTTTTTGTTTGCGAATTTATCGCTTATCCAAATTCCGTCTAGGCTGGTTTCGTCGTATTCTTCGCCTTTTATAACCATAAAGGAAGAAACGTCTTTATTTTCCGTAACGGTTAAAGCAACGGTTTTTTCGGGGTACTGGGTAATTTCGGCGTTTACCGAAAGGTATCTCGAAACTTTATCGATTCCGTTTAAGGATTTTACCAAGTCTGCCTCTTGCGACGAAAAACCGTTTTCGTTTACTATGCGGTAATCGGCAAAATTAGTTTTATCGAAAAGGTAAGTCGTGTTTTTATCAATGCTTACCCATTCCATATTAAAGCCGACGAAAATGCCTATTCCGATAGCTATCATTATTATCATAGAGATAAATTGAGCTTTATAAATCTTAATTGTTCTCCAAAGTTTTTTGAATAGCATTACCAATCCACCTCATCCGCATTTAAAGGATTATCTTGATTTTCAATAGAGAAAATCTTACCGTTTTTAACCCTTATTATTTCGTCAGCCATTTTGGCGATATTTTGGTTGTGTGTAACTATAACTATGGTTTTTCCGTAGTTTTTCGCCATAGAAAGCAATAGTTTTAGTACCAAAACTCCCGTTTGAGAATCTAACGCTCCCGTAGGTTCGTCGCAAAGAATAATTTTCGGGTTTTTCGCCAAAGCTCTCGCAATGGAAACTCTTTGCTGTTCCCCGCCCGAAAGCTCGGAAGGGAAGTTGTTTAAATGGTCGCTTAAACCTACTTCTTCAAGCATTTTTTCGCTAGGAAAAGCGTTTGGTACTATTTCCGCCACTAAATCAACGTTCTCTTTAACCGTAAGCGTGGGAATTAAGTTGTAAAATTGAAAAACGAAACCTACGGTAGAAGCCCTATATTCCGCCATTTCGTTAGAAGAAAGGGTAGAAATATCTTTTCCGTCTACTATTATTTGTCCTTCGCTTGCGTTGTCAAGTCCGCCGAGTAAATTTAAAAGCGTACTTTTTCCCGCTCCGCTAGGACCTAGAATAACTATAAATTTTCCTTCGTCCAAAGTAAAACTTACGTTATCCAATGCCTTTAATTCGTGTTCTCCGCTCGTATAAATTTTACTTACGTTTTTAAATTCTACTATCGCCATATTTATATTATCTCCTTTATCCCGAACCTTATTAAAGAGTTGTTAAATTTTCGTGGCATATTTAAAAAAACTCCCGTCGATTACGGCGGGAGTAGAAATTACTTTTTATCTTTTTTTGCATTCTTTTGAGAATTTTTGCAATAAGAACAATGAGCGCAGTCTCCTCCGCAATCAAAGGCGCATTTGCCTTTCTTTTTTCTTTTTATTGCGGTAACCGAAACTCCTACAACTACCGCAACGCATACGATTACAAGTAGTATTTCTATTGCTATTCCCATAAATTACGCTCCTTTTCTAACCGTTTTTTTGTTATGCATTACTATAATTACAACTACTACGGCAACGGCTGCGGCCCAAATAAAGCAGGTCCACCACCAAGAACCGATTGTGTAAATCATGCTTGCTACTAAGTAGGAAGTTACAATCCAAAATACGAGCGTCCAGTTGAAACGTTTTTTGTCTTGTAATTCCGCTTTCGCAGTACCTACCGCGGCAAAGCAAGGAATAGTAGTCATATTAAACGCTATAAACGAAATCAATGCAGGTACGGATATATCTGTTGCCGAAATCATTGCTTGAACGGCTAAAATACCGTCGTCTTCGGCGCTAGCGATAATGTCTTCCGCAGTTCCTATCGAACCGATATTCCCTTTACCTATCGCAAGTAAGCAAACCGCAAGCGTACCGAAAGTAGCTATAACGTTTTCTTTTGCGATAAGTCCTGCAACTGCCGCTAATACGAATACCCAACCGTTTTCTCCTATTTGACTTCCGAATCCTAAGGGAGTAAATAAGGGTTGGAATAATTGACTGATTCCTGCCAAAATACTTTGGTTGATTTTTTTGTCTTCCAAGAATTTCCACTGGAACGAGAAGTGAGAAAGTACCCAAATTACGATAGTAGACGCAAAGATTATCGTAAACGCTTTTTTAACGAAGTGTTTGCATTTATCCCAAAGGTGAGCCATCAAGTTTTTAAATTGAGGCGCGTGGTAAGCGGGTAATTCCATAATAAACGGAGGCGTATCTCCTTTTAAAGTCGTCGCTCTCATCAAGAGTACGCTTAAAATGGCTACGATAATTCCGAGTAAGTACATTGCATACGTTATAACGTCAGCGTTTCCTTTTCCTGCGTTAGCTACAACCGCTCCCGCAACTGCCGTTAAAATAGGAAGTTTTGCTCCGCAAGAGAAGAAAGGTATAACCCTTACGGTTGCCGTTCTTTCTTTTTCGTCAGCAAGCGTTCTGGTGTTTATCATTGCGGGAACGGAACATCCGAATCCCATAATCATAGGCATAAACGCTCTTCCCGAAAGACCGAATTTTCTGAACATTCTGTCTAGAATGAACGCGATTCTTGCCATATATCCGCTGTCTTCCAAAATAGAGAAGAATAAGAACAATACTAAAATAGGAGGTAAGAACGAAAGAACGGAGCCTATGCCGTCTATAATACCGTTATTGATTAAACCGACAGCCCAACCGTGCATTGAACTCTTTTCTACAAGTCCTTGAATCCAACCGAATAGTTCGCCGACCAACATTTCGTTCCAAATATTGTTAATTATAACGCCCGGTGAGAATACCGCTCCGTCATAGAAGCAGGCAAGCCATTTAACGCCATAATTGCTTTCGGGGTCAAGACCTAATTCGTCTAAGGTAGGCAATTTAAAAATCGCACCTAAGAAAAATAAATCTTCCGAAAACGTCAAGTGGAATATACCGAACAAAATTACCAAGAAAATCGGAATACCCCAAATTTTATGAGTTAATACTTTATCGGCTTTATCCGATTTACTCATTTTAATTTTTTCTTTACTTTTACGTTCTAATACGGGAGCAAAGTTTTTAGATATGTATTTATATCTTGCGTCAGCTATCAAAGCTTCGAAGTCGTCGCCGAAAACGTCGTCGGAGAAAGTTTGCTTAAAGTCGTCAATCATTTTAACGGCGTCTTTATGCATTTCAACTTCTAAACTATCGTTTTCAATAAGTTTTATTGCGTGGAATAAGGGATTTTCTATATTTTGTCCTTTTAAAGCTATTTTTACGTCGCCTATTAAGTGAGCTATTGCAGAATCTGCTAAAACCGTAGTCCCCACGCGTGGCTTTTTGCTTTGTTCGTAAGCTTTTTCCATCAACTCTTTAAGACCTTTTTCTTTAAGAGCGGAAATTTTAACTACAGGAAGTCCTAATCTCTTTTCAAGTTCCTTTTCGTTAATTTTATCGCCTGCTTTTTCAACTGCGTCCATCATGTTTAAAGCAACTACTATAGGTACGTCTATTTCCATTATTTGAGTGGTCAAATAAAGGTTACGTTCTAGGTTAGTAGCGTCTACGATGTTGATGATACAGTCGGGTTTTTCGTCCAAAATGTAATTTCTTGCAATTACTTCTTCGGGCGTATAGGGTGAAAGCGAATAAATACCGGGTAAGTCGACTATCGCAATATTTTCGGCAAGTTTTTTGTAAACGCCGTCTTTTTTGTCAACCGTTACGCCGGGCCAGTTTCCAACGTGCGCGGTAGAACCCGTTAGCGAGTTAAACAAAGTTGTTTTTCCGCAGTTAGGGTTACCTGCTAAGGCAAATCTTTTCATTTTGTAACCTCCATTTTTACACAAAGCGCTTCTGTTTTACGCAAGGTAAGTTCGTATCCTCTTACCGTTATTTCAATCGGGTCGCCGAGCGGAGCTTTTTTTCTCATGTAAATTTCAGCTCCGGGTGTTATTCCCATATCGAACAAACGCCTTTTGATTTTCCCTTCGGCTATTACGGATTTTACGATTCCGCTTTCGCCTATCGTGAATAAATCCAAAGTTTTTTCCATATTTATCTCTCCTTATATATTTTTAAAATTGTTTACGCTACGAATATCTTCGTGGATAAATCGCTGTCCAAAGCAATTTTCCCGTCTTTTATCTTTATTACCACCGTTCCACCGCTGGAATCTAACACGGTTACTTCTCCGTTTATGGTAATTCCTAAACTCTCTAAATGCTTTTTAGTCTTGTCGTCTGTTGCTATTCTTACAATTCTTAATCCCTGATTTATAGGTGCTAATACTATAGGCATTTTCTTTCCTCCGTTATTGGAATATGAATGTTACTTCAATTTCGCATTTAATATATCATTAAAATATTCGCTTGTCAAGCAAAAATATGAATATTTCGTCATATTCATAAAAATTTCTTGATTTTTTTTTAAAATTAGTATATAATGCTTTATATGGATAAGATAAGACAGCCTCAACAAGAGCGTTCAAACGAAAAAAAGAACAAAATTATACAAGCCAGTTACGAAATTTTTTCGGAAATAGGGTATTATAGCGCAAACACTTCGCAAATTGCAAAAAGGGCGGGTGTAAGCACGGGAATAATTTACAGCTATTTTAAGGATAAAAGAGATATATTATTATATATTTTAAAGATATATATAGATAAGGTAACAAAGCCTTTAATAAGTTTTATTCAAAAAATAAAAACTCCCATAAATTACGAGAATTTAATTAGCGATTTAATAGACTTAACTATTAAAACGCATAAAGAAAATTCTCACTTGCACAACACTTTGCACGCGCTTGCCGTAAGCGACGAAGACGTTAATACGGAATTCGAATCTTTAGAATACAAAATTACGGAAAACATTTCCGAAAAATTAGAGAGCGTAGGGGTAAAAGTAGATAATTTAAAGGAAAAAGTTCATATATCTATGAATTCTATACAGTCATACGCGCACGAATTTGTGTATAGTAAGCACGACTACATAGATTATGAAGCTATGAGAAAAATAGTCGTTAAAAACGTAGTTTCGTTATTCGAATAATTTTAAAAAGCGGGGCTTAGATTTTTTAAAAAATTATTTAAAAAAGTTACAAAAATTTAAATATCTTATTGATAAAACCATAGAAAGCGTCTTTATTTCGCAAAATGCAAAATAAAGACGCTTAATTAAATGCATAAAATCGCTAAAATAATAAACCCATCAAAAAACATAATTTAAAAAAATAATTTTTATTAAAAGCTAATACTTTTTGAGTGTTTGGCAGTCCGCTACTTTTTTATTTTAATTTATTTTTTTCGGTTAAATAATTTTGATATTTAAAATAGGCTTTCGGGCGGATAGGGCGTATAAAAGGGGAAGTTTTAAATAGTAAAATTATACATTTTCCTATTTTTTTGTAATTTTCTTCTTCGTACCAACTTATAAGCTCGTTGTTTTTTATTCGCTGTAAAATTCTATTGTGATAAGGATACATTTTTATTATTTTGCTACTTTTTGTAAAAAATATAATCCCCGAAAATTGCGTTAAGCAATTTTCGGGGATTTAAACTTAATATTTGGTTAAAAAATTATATATTTTTTTGTAAAACCGTTTTTTGTCTTTAATTTACGTCACAATGAAAATTATAAAATTTACCGCTAAAAACTAAATTTTTCCGTTTTTTTAACTATTACTTTTATCTATCGTTATAGAAACAATTTCGGGTTTGTTTAAAAATCTTGGCATCCAGTTTTTACATAAACCGCTACTTACAATCATTTTTGCGTTTCCTAAGGTATAAACTCCGTGAGAATATTTTGGAAATAGTCCTTCGTTAGGGGCATATAATCCTTTATTAAAAATTCTCCACTGACCGCCGTGTTCGTGTCCGCATAAAATTAAATCGAAAGACGTTTCTTTGTAATTTTGGACGAAATGCGGGCGATGGGAAAGTAAAATTTTATAACTTTCGTTATCGGAAATTCTATCCAACTCGGAAAGATAATATTTCCATTTTTTAGTCGGATTTTCATTTTGCGGGTCGGTGAGTCCGCAAACGGTAATTCGTTGTCCTTTAATTAATTCCATTCTTAAATCGTTGTTAAGTAAAATTATACCGTATTTAGAAAGAATTTCGGAATACGCGATATAATCGCCCCTTAATTCGTGGTTTCCGTAAACGTAGTAAGCGGGGCATAAGTTTTGTATTCCGTAAAAAAATTTTTCTACTGCTTTTGTCGACCTTTGGTCGTCTATAACGTCGCCCGTCATCAAAATAAGGTCGGGATTTTCCGCTTTGACTTTTTTTAAAAGCCTATTTTGATTTTTACCGTATTCGGAAGAATGTAAATCCGAAATTACAACTATTTTAATTTTTTCGGTTAGTTTATCGGAAGATAGCCGATATTTAGTAGTTGTCAAAACGTTTAAACTGCAACAAACGAACGCTATAAACAATGTTAAAAATATAAAGATAATCAATTTTACCTTATTTTTCTTGATTGCGTTTTTTCCCATAATTTAAGTATACCGAAAGAGTAAATAAATGTCAATTTAAGAATAAAACAAACTTTTATGCTCATACTTCGAATAACAAAATTGCATCGTACGCTAGAAAAGTAGACTGTATTTTTTGTCTAGCGAAAAGGAGAAATAATGAAAGAAACGGGAATAGTAAGAAGAATAGACGAACTCGGTAGAGTGGTCATTCCGAAAGAAATAAGAAAAACGCTAAGAATCAAAGAAGGCGACCCGCTTGAAATTTATACCGATAAAGAAGAATTGCTTTTCAAAAAATATTCGCCCGTTGCGAAAATAGAAAACGTCTCCGACGATATAGCGGAAAGCCTGCGTTTTGTAAACGAACGCACTGCCATTATATGCGATAGAGAAAAAATTGTTTCGGCAAAGGGTAATAAAAGTAAAGATTTAGTAGGAAAAACTATATCCGAAAAACTAGAAAATTTAATCAAGGAAAGAAAATGTTTCGTTGCAAACGTAACGGAAAAAACTTCTCCTATACCGCTTGCTAATGACGACGACGGAGTATACGCAAGTATGGTAGTAGTTCCAATCGTGTCTGCGGGGGACTCGTTAGGCGCGGTTATATTATGTGGTAACGAAGAACATATTATGGGCAACGCGGAAATAAAAAGCGTAAGAGTAATGGCGGAATTTATAGGAAAATTCTTAGCGTAAAGTAGAAAAATATAAGTTTAAATAACTTATAGGCGGATTTTTCCGCTTTACATATATTAAAAGATAAAATAGTTTTTGCCGTAGGCAAGTTAAAATGCTTGTTTATTTTACAATACTAGTTTTGTAAAATTTTACAAGCAGGTTTTCGATTTTTTTTAAAAGAGTGAGTATACGTATTATGAATAGAAAAGATAAAAAAGCAATTAAAAATACTTGTAAAATGCTTTATTGGGTAAGCATAAATAAAAACACTCCTTTTTCGCTATGAAAAACAGTCTTTTAAAAGGGGCGATTACAATTTCCGTCGGGGGATTAGTAGCTAAAATATTAGGCGCGTTTTATAGAATTCCGCTTACTAATATTTTAGGGGCGGAAGGTATAGGATTGTATCAAATGTGCTTTCCCATATACTGCATATTGTTGACGTTTTCTTCTACCGGAGTGCCTAACAGTTTGGCAAAACTTATTTCGCAAGGAAAGGACGAAAAAATAGTATTAAAAAAATCCTTAAAAATATTTTCCGTATTCGGACTTGTCGGAATGATTTTAATGTTATCGCTAGGAAGAATAACAGCTAAAACGCAAGGTAACGAACAAGCGTATTTATGCTATATAATGCTTTCGCCGTCGGTACTTTTAACTTCCCTTTTGTCTTGTTTTAGGGGATATTTTCAGGGGAAAAGCAATATGAAGCCTACTGCGATTTCCCAAATTATAGAGCAAGTCGTAAAACTCGCGTTCGGGCTTACGGTTGCGTTTATTTTTAGAAAAAACGTGGTTTTATCCGCTGGACTTTGCGCTTCGGCGGTAACGCTTTCAGAGCTAGTTGCTTTTTTATTTGTGTACAAGCTTTACAAAAAGAAAGAAGATTTTTTAAAAGGGAAAGAAATTTCGGGTAAAGGTATAATTTTAACGGTAATTCCCGTAACTCTTTCCGCGCTTTTAATACCACTTGCAAGAACAGCCGACAGTTTTATGATTATTAACATTTTAAAGCGTTACACAACTTCCGCAACTACCTTTTACGGTTTATACAGCGGTGGGGTAGAATCCGTTATAGGCGTTCCCGTTGCGCTGTGTTACGGAATAGCTTGCGCTTGCATTCCGCTTATTTCAAAAGCAGTTTCGGAAAACAAAGACGAATCGTATTTTGTTAAAAAGGCGATAGTATATACTTTAATTAGCGGGGCTATATGCTCGTTTTTGGTCTTTATATTCTCTCCTTTAATGGTTAAAATTGTGTATTTTAATTTAAAACCGCAAGAAAAAATCACGCTTATAAATTTATTGAAAACGGCATCTTTTACGGTGCTTTTAATGTCTTTAATACAAACGACTAACGCGATATTTATTGCAAAAGGAAAACTTTACGTTCCGTGTATAACGCTTGGGTTTTCAATGCTTTTTAAAATAGCGTTTTCGTTAGTGTTTTTGTTTTATCCGTCTTTAAATATTTTCGCTACCGCCTTGTCGGACGTAGCGAGTTTCGGATTGTGCGTGTTATTAAATTTTATCATATTATTTAAACGGCAACCACGGCAAGATTTAGTAGACGTAATATTTAAACCTTTAAAAAGAGTTAAGTAGATTTTTTTTCTACTAAACTTTTTCTTGATTATTTTTCCGAAAAGTTGTATTCTTATTAAAGGTGAATTTATGATTACTTTAATAGGGTTTGGCGTAAACGACGGAGATATTTCGTTAAACGCATACAAAAAGTTAAAAGAGTGCGATAAAATTTTTGTAAGGACTTCCGATTCGAAAAGTTGTAAATTTTTAATAAAAGAAGGTTTGCCTTTTACGACCTTCGATGACTTTTATAATTCTAGCAGGTCTTTCGATACACTCAATAAAAAAATTGTAAAAGAAATATTAAAAAATAAAGATTGTTGTTTTTTAGTTGACGGAGCGGTTTGCGAAGACGAATGTTGCCGAATTATTTTATCAAGAACAAAAAACGTTAAAGTTTTTAACGGAGTAAGTAAAACCGAAAGCGCGCTTGCGAAAAATGCGTTAGGGATAAATTACACCGCCGTTTCCGCATTCGACGTAAATTTATTAAAATCGGGAGCGACGTTGCCCCTTGTCGTTTACGATATGGGCGATTTTTTCACCGCTAGTAAAGTTAAGGAAAAGTTGTCCGACTTATTCGGCGAAGAGTGTGTTGGCTTTTTGGTTTCGGGCGAAAAAATAATAAAAATAAAAGTTTACGAGCTTGACAGGGAAGAAAATTTTGCAATAAACCCCGTGTTTATTTTGCCCGATAAAAAATTACAAGAAAAACAAAGATTTTGTTACGACGATATAATTTCGATAATAAATATTTTGCGTGCGCCTAACGGTTGTCCGTGGGATAAAGTTCAAACTGCCGACAGCATTTTAAAAAATTTAATTGAAGAGTGTTACGAACTAGTCGACGCGATAAAGCTTGACGACGACGATAAAATAGAAGAAGAAATTGGCGACGTGTTACTGCAATGCGCTTTTCATACGGTATTCGGGCAAGAAAGGGGAGCTTTTACAAATTCTGACGTTATATCTAGGGTGTGTTCTAAACTTATCACCCGTCATACTCACGTTTTCGGACAAGATAACGCGCAAGACGCTAGTCGCGCGTTGGAAGTATGGGAAAAAAATAAACATATAGAAAAAAATTTAACGACCGTAACCGATGACGTAAAAGCCGTTCCTAAAATTTATCCTGCGCTAATACGCGCACAAAAAACTTTTAAAAGGGCAGTTAAGGGATTTAACGATGCCGTGCAGGAACAAGCCGTTATAAACGAAATTAAAAATTTTACAAGCGTTGGGGAGCTTTTGTTTTCGGTCTGTAAATTAGCTTACGTAAAAGGGGTAGACGCGGAAGAAGAGCTTACGAAAGTAATTGAAGATTATATTTTAAAAGTGCAAGAAAGGGAAAATTTAAACAAGTAAAAAATTATGATAAAAAGCGTAAAAATAGGAAATTACATAACCGAAAATAACGTGTTTGTCGCACCCCTTGCGTCTTTTACGGATTTTGCTTTTAGAAATATTTGTTTGTCGCTCGGGGCGGGGCTTGTCTATACCGAAATGGTCAGCGCGAAAGCCCTTTGTTACGACAATAAAAAAACTATAGATATGCTTTACGGCGACGCGGAAAAAACTTGCGTTCAAATATTCGGGAGCGAACCCGAAATTATGCGTAGAGCATGCGAAAAAAAAGAGCTTGAAAAATTTAAAATCGTAGATATTAACATGGGATGTCCTATGCCAAAAATTTACAATAACGGCGAAGGTAGCGCTTTGTTAAACGATTTTAATCTTGCTTCTTCCATAATTAAAGAATGTAAAAAATCGGGCAAGATAATTACGGTAAAAACAAGGCTCGGAATAACTAAAAATAACCCTGTTATCTTAGATTTTGCTAAGGCTTGTTTTGACAGCGGAGCCGATATGATAACAATACACGCTAGGAGCAAAACTGCAATTTATTCGGGCGAGTGCGATTACGAATTGGTAAGCAAAGTTAAAGATTCTGTTTCTATACCCGTAATAGTAAACGGCGGGATATTTTCTAAAACCGATTTTGAAAAAGCAATGATTTTGTCGCATGCGGACGGGGCGATGCTCGCACGCGGAGTTATAGAAAAACCTACTCTTATTTCCGAAATTTTAGGAAAAGAAAAAGTAAGCGTTAAAAGTTTACTTTATAAACAGTTGGATTTAATGTCTACCGTTTATCCCGACGAAGTTATAGCTGTTACCATGAGAAAAGCTATAAACCTTTATTTAAAAAGCGTTAAAAATTCTAAGCAAGCTAAAATTAAAGTTTGTTCCGCTAAAAGCGTTGGAGAGATAAAAAATATTTTATCCGATTTAGAGTTTTAACATTTTCCCCTAACTTTTAGTATAATGAAAAAGCAGGGGTAAAAAAAATGAGAGTTTGTTTCGTAACAGAAGGGCAGGCAGACGCTTTTAAAGTGGAAGAAAGCGATAACGCAGAGGTAATAGTTTTTTCTTTTAATGGGATTAAAGAACTCAATTACAAAAAAGAATTGAAAGGCGAAACGGAAGAATTGGTAAAGCTAGGCAGACTTTCGGGTAAAACGAAATCTATAGTAATATGCGGTTGCGTAAGCGATAATTACGGAACTAAAAAATTGTCCGCAATTATAGCCGATAAAGGGAAAATCGTGGGGATTGCCGATATGACGGGTATATCGCCTACGGACGAATACGCTTCCGGTGGGGGATTTAAAATTATTTCCACTTCCATAGGGAAAATAGGAGTGCTTGTCGGAAACGACTTGTTTTCTCCGCAAGCGGTAAAAAGTATGTCGCTATGCGAAGCGGATTTAATAATAAACGTATATAAAACCGTTAACGATTATAAACCTAGCGTTGTAATGCGTTCTTATTCTGTATTGTACGGCGTGCCTATTTGCGTATGCGCGCAAAATTTTAGTATGGCGTCTTGCAAAGGAGAAACTTTGTTTTCTTCGCCGGACGGCGTTCACGTTCACGATATTACTACGAAAAAAAGTTACAGAGAAATTCTTTCCAAACAAAGGGGAGAAGCGTACGAATAATAAAATACATTTTAAAGTCGTTATATTTTAAACGGATAAAATCTAAGGAGAAATATGATAAATATAGTTTTAGTAGAACCAGAAATTCCGCAAAATACGGGAAATATCATTAGGACTTGCGCGGCAACCGACAGCGTTTTACATATTGTAAAACCTATCGGTTTCGATTTGTCGGACAAGCATTTAAAAAGAGCGGGACTAGATTACTGGTCTTACGCGGATTTTCGTTTTTACGACAGCTTTGACGAGTTAAGAGAAAAGTTTCCTAGTTCTACTTTTTACTTTTTTTCTACGAAAGGTAAAAAGGTTTATACCGAACCGAAGTATAAGGACGGGGATTTTTTAGTTTTCGGCAAGGAAACAATGGGACTTCCCGAACCGTTACTTGAAAAAAATTACGATACGACTGTAAGACTTCCCATGAAGGATAAATTGCGCTCCTTAAATTTGTCGAATACCGTTGCGGTTGCCGTTTACGAGGCTTTACGCCAACAAGATTTTAACGATTTAAAACTTGAAGGGGAGCTTACGGGTAGGGGTTATTAAAAAAAATATTTAGACCACTAATATTAAAAATTTACAAAGAATATTTTGTAAGTTTAATTTAAAATAAAATTTTAGTCGTTTTCTTTTTGAAAGCGACTTTTTTGCTTTTTGTAAAAGAATAACAAAAAATTTTCGGCATATATTTAAGTAGGTAAAACTATGCTTGAAAACGTTTTGATTTTTTTCGGAGGACTTTCGGTATTTATTCTCGGAATTCGGCTTTTATGCGAAAATTGCGAAAAACTACTCACGGGCAAAATGAATTTTTTATTAAAAAAATTCGCCAAAAATTCTACCACGTCTTTTATGACGGGAACGGTTGTCAGCGCGATAAGTCAAAGTAGCGTTGCGGTAAATTCCGCGTTAGTGTCGCTGGTGGACGCGGGGTGTTTATCGCTTTTAAACGCATGCGCCGTAATTGTAGGCGTAAACGTGGGGACAACTATGACTACGCAGTTGATTTCTTTAACGAATATGTCCTTCGATATATCGCTTATCGCTTGTTTTTTATCTTTTATCGGGGTAATAATGGCAAGCGTTAAAAAGACTAAAACGTGCGGACTTATGCTTACGGGGTTCGGCTTTATTTTTATAGGAATTAAATTAATTTCGCCTTGCGCAACTTACTTTGAGCGTTACGAGTTTTTTATGAGAATTTTTACCGTAAAAAATCCGTTTCTTTTAATGTTTTACGGAATAATGTTTCCCGCAATTTTGCAGTCGAGTTCGGTTTTAACGGGAATAATGGTAATTTTGTCCGAGCAGAGCGTTTTATGTTTTTCACAAAACGCGTTTTTAATTTTAGGGGCGAACGTCGGAAGTTGCGTAGGGGTAATTTTGTTTTCGGTCGATAAAAATGTTATGGGGAAAAAATGCGCGTATTTTAACCTTTTAATAAACGTATTCGGGGCGATATTGTTTACTCCGCTCGTTATAAAATTTCCTAATTTTATACAAAAAACCTTTACGGGACTATCTTGCAAACCCGAAAGGCAACTTGCGAATTTCCACACCTTATATAATTTAGTTACTTCTTTATTGGTTTTGCCGTTTTTAAAATTCTTCGTAAAGCTGACTAACGTAAATTTTAAAGGTTTTTTCAAACAAAAGAAAAATAAAATTATTGACAAAAACGTTTAAAAGGTATATTATAAGTGTAAATTATATAAGAAAAATCTAAAAGGAGATTTTTATGAACAAAAAGACTATTAGAGACGTAGACGTAAAAGGTAAAAGATGTTTAGTCAGAGTTGACTTTAACGTTCCTATGAAAGACGGAGTTATTACGGACGATAACCGTATCGACGGTGCGCTTCCCACGATTAAATATTTAATCGACCACGGCGCAAAGGTAATACTTTGCTCGCACATGGGTAAACCTCATAATATATTTACGGAAGGATTTTCTTTAAACAAAAAAGAAAAAAAGGCGTTGGAAGCTTTACCTGAAAACGAAAGAGAAGAAGCAAAAGCTAAAATGATTGAAAAAGCAAAAGGCGATATTAAAAAATTCACTTTAAGACCCGTTGCCGAAAAATTATCTGAAAAACTCGGTAAAAAAGTAACGTTTGCAACCGACGTTGTAGGTGAAAGTGCTAAAAAAGCGGTAAGCGAGATGAAAGACGGGGACGTAGTATTATTAGAAAATACTCGTTTCGAAGCAGGCGAAGAAAAAAGAGATGAAGAATTCTGTAAAAAATTAGCTAGTTTTTGCGATATTTACGTAAACGACGCTTTCGGAACGGCACATCGTTCGCATGCGTCTACCGCTGCAATAGTAGAATACGGTTTTGTTAAAACCGCCGTTTGCGGATTTTTAATCGAAAAAGAACTTTCTGTTATGGCAGATGCGTTAGAACATCCCGTTAGACCTTTCGTTGCGATTTTAGGCGGGGCAAAGGTGGCGGACAAGCTTAACGTTATTTCTAACCTTCTTGAAAAATGCGATAGCTTAATTATCGGTGGCGGTATGGCATACACCTTTATGAAAGCTCAGGGATTAGAAGTAGGTACTTCGCTTGTAGACGACGAAAAAATCGGATATTGCTTAGATATGTTAAATAAAGCGAAAGAACTCGGTAAAAAGATTTATCTTCCCATCGATTCTGTCGTAACAAAAAATTTCCCCGACCCGATTGACGCTAAAATAGACGTTCAAGTTTACGACGCAGGTAAAATTCCCGCAGACGAAATGGGACTCGATATCGGACCTAAGACGAGAGAGTTATTTGCTAGCGCTTTAAAAAACGCTAAAACAATTATTTGGAACGGACCTATGGGAGTATTCGAAAACCCGATTTTAGCGGAAGGTACTAAATTTATCGCTAAAACTTTGGCAGAATGTACTAATGCTACGACTATAATCGGCGGTGGTGACAGTGCGGCGGCGGTTAAGCAATTAGGATTTGCAGATAAAATGACGCACATTTCTACGGGAGGCGGAGCTTCTCTAGAATTATTCGAAGGTAAAAAATTGCCCGGAATAGAGTGCCTTAACGATAAAGACTGATAATGGACTACTTATTTTTTATTTCTATTTTAATAGTATTTATAATACTAATTTACGAAAGAAAAAGGTTTGTAATTGCTTTAATAGCAAAAAGAATATTTTTTAGGGAGAACAAAGAAATTATGGGCATTTTAGAAAAACTTAGCTCTGAACAGGCAAATGTAGCCATTAACTGTTTTGATAGCAATGAAACCATAAAAGGAATAATAATTTCCGTAGACGATAATTTCGTTACCGTACAAACTGAAAAGAAAGGAATAAAAAACGAAGTAACTTTAAATAAGTTATATATAAAAACTATAAAAAAAATCTAATCGGAGATAAAAATGAGAAAAGCAATAATCGCAGGAAACTGGAAAATGAACAAAACTCCTTCGGAAGGGGTTAAATTAGTAGAAGAATTAAAACCTTTGGTTAAAGACGCTACTTGCGACGTAGTAGTATGCGTTCCCGCAACGGATATTTACGCAGTAGGACAAGCTATTAAAGGTAGCAATATTCATTTAGGAGCTGAAAACGTACATTGGGCTGAAAGCGGAGCGTTTACGGGAGAAATTTCCGCGGATATGCTTTTAGAACTCGGTGTTGAATACGTTATTATCGGACACAGCGAAAGAAGACAATATTTCGGCGAAACCGACGAAACCGTAAATAAGAGGACTTTAACGGCTCTTGCAAAAGGTTTAACTCCTATCGTTTGCGTAGGTGAAACGTTAGAACAAAGAGAAAGCGGAAAGACCGAAGAAGTTTTAAAAGTTCAATTAACGGACGGTTTAAAGGGTATAGAAGATTTGACCAAAATCGTTATCGCGTACGAACCCGTATGGGCTATCGGAACGGGTAAAACCGCAACTAGCGAACAAGCTAACGAAACTATCGGATTTATCAGAAAAACTTTGGGCGAATTATTCTGCGAAAAATGCGCAAGCAAAGTTCGTATTCAATACGGTGGAAGTATGAAACCTTCTAACTGTAAAGAACTTATGGCTATGGAAGAAATAGACGGCGGACTTATCGGCGGTGCGGCTTTAAAAGCTCCCGACTTTTCGGCTATCGTTAATTACGACAAGTAATTTTTAATTTTATAATTTGTTATCGGACGGGTATGCTACCTTGTCCGATAATTATTTTTTAGGAAAAAAGCGGTTTTATGGACATATATCAAGACTTATTAACTTTAAGGGACGAAAAATTTAAAGACTTTACGGCGTCTTTAACGCCTAGCGTGGATAAAGAAAAAGTTATAGGCGTAAAAATACCTTTGTTAAGGAAATTTGCAAAAAATTTAGACGAGAGAACAAAAAAAGAATTTTTAGTAAGTCTTCCGCACGAATATTTAGAAGAAAATCACGTTCACGCTTTTTTAATAGAACAAATTAAAGATTTTGGCGAATGTATTAAAGCAATAAACGAATTTTTACCTTATATAGATAATTGGGCTACTTGCGATTGTTTTTCTCCAAAGGCGCTATCAAAAAATTTAGAAAAATTAGAAAAACAAATTTACGTTTGGCTATCTTCTCCGCTTCTTTATACTAAAAGATTTGCAATAAAACTTTTAATGAACTATTTTCTAGGCGATAATTTTAAAAACGAGTACGCAGATAAAATATGTGAAATTAAAAGCGAAGAATATTACCTAAATATGATGATTGCGTGGTATTTTGCAACGGCTCTAGCTAAAAATTACGAGCAAGTTTTACCGTATTTACAAAACAAACGGTTGCAAAAATTTACGCATAATAAAACTATACAAAAAGCTCGCGAAAGTTTTAGAATTACGAAAGAACAAAAAGAATATTTGCAAACATTAAAAATAAAATAATTATTTTTCTTGCAAAAAAAAAGCTTTTATACTATAATTATGAATTGAAAAGAAATGCTTTAAAAAGGAGCGTATTTTTATGAAAATGAAAACAAGACCCGTTTGTCTTATAATAATGGACGGATACGGTATAAGAAAAGACGAAAACGGCAACGCAATTAAACAAGCTCACGCAGGTGTAGTTGAAAGACTAATTAAAGAATGGCCTTCTACACAACTGGGAGCAAGCGGTTTGGACGTAGGACTTCCCGACGGACAAATGGGAAACAGCGAAGTCGGACACTTAAATATGGGCGCCGGAAGAATTATATATCAAGATTTAACGAGAATTACCAAAGAAATTCAAGACGGCGACTTCTTTAAAAACGAAGAACTTTTAAAAGCGGTAGAAAACGCTAAGAAAAATAATAAGTCTTTGCATATTTTCGGGCTTTTGTCGGAAGGAGGAGTTCACAGTCATATAACACATTTATACGCGCTGTTGGAACTAGCGAAACAACACGGACTTGAAAAAGTTTACGTACACGCGTTTATGGACGGAAGGGACGTACCGCCTAAAAGCGGAGCAGGATATATATCGACGTTGCAAGATAAAATTAAAGAAATCGGCGTAGGTAAAATTTCCACCATTACGGGTAGATATTACGCTATGGATAGAGATAACAACTGGGATAGAGAAAAACTCGCGTACGATTCTTTAACGATAGGTAAAGGAAAATTATTTGAAGACCCCGTAAAAGCGGTGGAAGCAAGCTATGCTGACGGCGTTACCGACGAATTTATTTTGCCCATCAATATTACAGAAAACGGCAAGCCTTTCGGTTTGGTAGAACAAGGGGATTCTATAATATTCTTTAACTTCCGTCCCGATAGAGCAAGAGAAATTACTAGGGCTTTTTCAGAAAAAGAATTCGATTTCTTTAAAAGAGAAACGGGATTTTTAAATCCTTACTACGTATGTTTTACCGTTTACGACGCTTCTTTTACAAATGTACATATTGCGTTTAAAAAACAAGAAATTAAAAACACGCTTGGCGAATATTTAGCGCATAAGGGATATACTCAACTTCGTATTGCGGAAACCGAAAAATACGCTCACGTAACGTTCTTCTTCAATGGTGGAAAAGAAGCACCCGAAAAGAACGAAGTTAGGGATTTAATACCTTCTCCTAAGGTAGCTACTTACGATTTAAAACCCGAAATGAGCGCGCTTAAAGTAACCGAAAAATATTTGGAAGAACTAGACAGCGGAAAATTCGACGTTATGATTTTAAACTTTGCTAACTGCGATATGGTTGGTCATACGGGCGTAATGGAAGCTGCCGAAAGGGCAGTTACTACGGTAGAAAGTTGCGTAAATATTTTAGTTCAGGCAGTCCTTGCCAAAGGCGGAAGCATACTTCTTACGGCAGACCACGGAAATGCCGACGTTATGATTGCCAAAGACGGTTCGCCTTTTACCGCGCATACCACTAATCCCGTACCGTTTGTTTTAATCAGCGAACAATTTAAAAACGTACAGTTAAGAGAAAAAGGTATTCTTGCCGACATCGCTCCCACGTTTTTACAAGTAATGGGAGAAGAAATTCCTGCGGAAATGACGGGCAAATCTTTAATAAAATAAATTTTTATATAAAAAAGCTTGTCTTTATTTTTAAAGTGTGTTAGAATAAAACGAGTAGTGAATAAAAAACGGAGAACATTATGCAAACGTTATTAAATAACTTAAACGCAATAAATTATCAAACTTATAAAATTTTAAGTATCGTATTCGTGGTAGTTGCCGCGATATGTGCTTTGTTTATTCTTATCGTTATTTTAATGCAATCGGGCAATTCCGACGGAATGGGTGCTTTAAACGGAAATTCGGATACGTTTTACGGAAAAAACAAAAGTAAAACGCTAGAACATAAGCTTAAAGTCTTAACGGGAATTTGTATCGTTATTATAGCTGTTTTAATGGTTGGATATTTCGTATTAGAACTTATTCATATCCCTGCTTAATAAACGAAATTTAACGCGTCCGATAAAAAATATCGGGCGCTTTTTTTAAGGATTTTTTATGATAAAACAAAAACTTGCCGAACTTTTTTCTAACGGAGAGTTGTCGGGTAAAACGATAAAACAAATATTTAACTTTTTATCCGTAAAGAAAAGCGGAGATAAAGACGAAATTCGTTCCGCCATTCTATCTTTGTGTGACGATTGTTTTTTAGGTGAAAACGGCGGAAAATATTATTTATTTGCGGAAAGCGGTTTAAAAAAGGGAAAGGTAAAAACACACGAAAGGGGTTACGCGTTTTTTATTCCCGACGATAAAACGGAAGATTTGTTTATTCCCGCAAAAAGCTTAAACGGAGCTTTACAGGGCGACGAAGTAGTCGTTAGAAAAGTAGAATCCAAAAGGGGAAGCTCGGACGAAGGAGAAGTAGTAAATATTATAAGTCGCGGAATAAAAGAAATAGTCGGGACTTTTTATAAAGAAAGAAATTACGGTTTTGTAGTCTCGGGCGATAAATCTTTTACCAAAGACGTCTTTATTTCTCAAAAAAACTTTAACGGAGCGCAAAACGGAAGTAAAGTTTTGTGTAAAATTATAGCTTATCCGTTCGATAAAAATCCGGAAGGCGTTATAGTCGATATAGTAAAGCAAGAAAACGAAGTTAAAACGGCGGAAAAAGCCGTAATAGAAAACGCGGGTATTGAAACGGAGTTTCCCGCAAAAGTAATAGAGTGTTTGGATAAAATTCCGTCTACCGTTTCCGAAAGCGATAAAAAAGGAAGATTAGACTTAACTAAGCAAATCATTATCACAATCGACGGGGACGATTCTAGGGATTTCGACGACGCGATTTCGGTAGAAAAAAACGAAAAAGGCTTTATTTTAGGCGTCCACATAGCGGACGTTTCCCATTACGTTAAAGAAGGAAGCGAAATAGACAAAGAAGCCCTGTCCCGCGCAACGAGTATTTATTTCCCCGATTTCGTTATTCCTATGTTACCAGAAAAGCTCTCCAACGGTATTTGTTCTTTAAACGAAGGGGTGGAAAGACTTACCTTGTCGTGCATTATGAAAATAGATAAATCAGGCTCTGTTTACGACTACGAATTCCACAATTCTGTTATAAAGTCGAGAAACAGAATGACTTATAAAAAAGTACAAAAAATTATTGACGGGGATAAGGAATTAAGAGAGCAGTACTCGCATTTAGTTGAATTGTTAGATAACGCTAACGAACTGCAAAACATTCTTCATAAAAGAAGAAAGGAAAGGGGTAGCGTAGACTTAGACAGTAAAGAAGCGGAAATTTTCGTAGACGAAAACGGAAAAATACACTTGTCAAAAAGGGAAAGAATAGGCTCTTATCAACTTATAGAAGAGTTTATGCTTCTTGCCAACCAAACCGTTGCGGAGCATTGTTATTATTTAAACGTTCCGTTTGTATTTCGTATTCACGAAAAATGCGCGGAAGAAAAATTGCAAAGTTTTTGCTTGTTTCTAAAAAATTTAGGGATAAAAACAAGTTGGAACGAAAAAAATTATCATTCTTCCGATTTTAATAAATTGCTTGAAAAAATAAAGGATATGCCTTACGCGGGGATAGTAAATAACGTGTTACTTCGTTCTATGCAAAAGGCAAAATATTCCCCCGAAGACGTAGGACATTTCGGGCTAGGGCTAGAACATTATTGTCATTTCACGTCGCCTATAAGAAGGTATCCCGACTTGCAAGTTCATAGAATTTTAAAAACCGTTATGAAAGATTACGAAAAGGCGGAAAAATATCTATCGGTAGTCGGGGAAGTTTCGGATATAAGTTCTTCAAGGGAAAAACGTGCGGACGAAGTGGAAAGACAGGTGGACGATATTTACACCGTCGCGTATATGAGAGATTTTTTGGGCGAAGAATTTAACGGGGTAATTAGCGGAGTAACGTCTTTCGGTATTTTCGTAGAACTTGAAAACACTGCGGAAGGCTTAGTTCGACTAGAAGATTTGCCTAAGGGAAATTACGTTTTCGACGAAAAAACTTATACTTTATTTTCTAATAAAAACGTGTTTAAATTAGGCGACAGCGTTAAAATAAAAGTCGTAAATTGCGACGTTTTGGCTGGACAATTAGATTTTATTTTGGTTAATCGTTAAAAACAAATAGTTTATTTATAGCATTTAATGGCGGTAACGGTTGATTTAATATAACAAAATGGTATAATATATTTTATGGGAAAAGTAATAGCGGAAAACAGACTTGCTCGGCACGAGTATTTTATAGAACAAACTTTGGAAGCGGGAATCGTTTTAGACGGTGGAGAAGTAAAATCGGTAAAACGCGGAGATATAAATTTGTCCGACGGATTTTGCTTGATTTCTAACGGAGAAGTATTTTTAAAAAATACGCATATAGCCGTTTACGACAAGTCTAGCGCGTATAACGTAAAGGATAGCCGTCGGGATAGAAAACTTTTATTAAACAAAAGCGAAATAGCAAAACTTAAAATAAAAGTTACCGAAAAGGGTTACACTCTTGTTCCTATAAAGGTATATTTAAAACAATCTTTAATAAAAATAGAAGTAGGCGTTTGTAAAGGTAAACACACTTACGATAAAAAGCAAACTTTAAAAGAAAAAGATATTAAACGGCAAATAGAAAGAGAATATTAAATTTTTATAGCTTGTTTGCAGGCGTTTGCGTTTTACAAGATTTAAAACGCAAGAAAAAGTTAAAAAGGCGAAAATATCGTTTAAATTCGTGTTTTCGTCTAAAATATACGGGGTGGTTTTAGATTCGATTGCCGTCCGATGTTACTGTAAGCGTACCGAAGGCTCGTCTTCGTAAAAACGGAAATTAAATTTTAAATGCTAATAATAACAATTACGCATTTGCCGCTTAATTAAAGCGACTGTCCAAGCGGGAAATCCCGTTGTTTTCGTAAGGGCATCATTTTTAACGGGGAACGGCTTTTCGTAAGTCGCAGGCGAAAAGTTGTATTTATGCGGACACGTTTATATCGGTTTTGTTTATCGTCCGATATAAAAAGGGATAATCGACAAACTACGTACGTAGAAAACATAATTGACGGCGGTAAGACCCGAGTGCAATTCTCGGCCACTCCACCAAAAACAAATCGACGCTATAATGCGTCGATTTAGTATAATAAAAATATGGATAAAATACAAATATACGAATTTTTAAAAAACAAAAACGTGCCTTTTGAAGTTACCGAACATAAGGCGATATATAATATGCGTCAAGCGCTAGAAATACAAACTCCGTATCCCGAATACGAAGCGAAAAATCTTTTCGTTAGGGACGATAAAAAGTTAAACTTTTACCTTATTACGGTAAAAGGAGATAAAAGAGTAAATCTAAAAGAATTTAGGAAAAATAATTTTTTACGCCCGTTAAGCTTTGCAAGCGAACAAGACTTGCAAGAATTATTAAATTTAACCGCAGGTTCGGTTACGCCGTTAGGATTGTTTAACGATAAAAATTTTACGGTAATTTTTTATTTGGATAAAGAATTTTTACTTGATAAAGCTTTAATAGGCGTTCATCCTAACGATAATACTGCTACCGTTTGGCTAAAAACGCAAGATTTAATAAATTTAATCGAAGAAAACGGACATAGTGTAAATTTAGTGAACGTTTAATTTATTACTTAAAAGCTAAATCGCATTCGAGAAAATGCGATTTATTTTTTGTAATTTTTGCTTATTATATTATATAATAAATTATTTTTTAATAAAAAAAGGAAATTCGACAAAATTTGGGTATATATAAACTAGTGGAGAAGTTTTATGACCGTAAGAGAAAAATCGCAACTTTTAGAAAGGCAAAATCTTTGTCGTTACGCTTCTTTTTCGGACGAGTCTAACGTTAGAGAAAGATTAGAAGAAGAATGTCCTATGAGAACGTGTTTTCAACGCGATAGGGACAGAATAATTTATTCAAAGGCGTTTCGTAGATTAAAAAATAAAACTCAGGTTTTTTTCTCGCCCGAAGGCGACCATTACATAACTCGTTTAACTCATACGTTAGACGTTGCGCAAGTTGCGCGCTCTATTTCGAGAGTGCTTTCTTTAAACGAAGATTTAGCGGAAGCGATAGCTCTCGGACACGATTTAGGACACACGCCGTTCGGACACGCGGGGGAGAGAACGTTAGATAAAATAAGCGGACATTTCGAGCATAACGAACAATCTATAAGAGTCGTTGAAAAGCTTGAAAACGACGGAAAAGGTTTAAATTTAACGCAAAAAGTAAAAGACGGGATATTACATCATAAAAAAAGCGGAAATCCCGCTACGCTAGAAGGACAAGCCGTATCTATGGCGGACAGAATAGCGTATTTAAATCACGATATAGACGACGCGATACGCGCAGGCGTTATAACGGAAAAGGATTTGCCCGAAGACGCGTTTAGACTAGGTAAAACTTCTAGCGAAAGAATAAACGCTATGATTTTAGCTATTTACGAGCAAAGCGTAAATAAGGATAAACTTGCAATGACCAAAGAAGTATCTTTGGCGACCGAAAACGTAAGAAACTTTATGTTTGAAAAAGTTTATCTAAATTCTTTGGCAAAAAAAGAAGAAGATAGAACTTTAAGAATGATAGACGCTTTATACGGCTACTTTAAATCTAATCCCGACGCAATGCCCGAGCTTTACAAAAATTTTTATAAACAAGGCGAAAGTTTGGACGTTTGCATTTGCGATTATATTTCTTCTATGACGGATAGATACGCGGTATACGTTTTTGAAGAATTGTTTATTCCGCACAGTTTTTATTTTAAGGACGAAAATGGAGAGAAACGATAATTTTATCGAACAACTTAAACTTAAAACGAATATAGTCGACGTAATAGGTTCTTACACCGTTTTAAAACGAAGCGGGGGAAGTTACTGGGCAAGGTGTCCACTGCCGGGGCATAGCGAAAGAACTCCGTCTTTTTGCGTAAACGAAGCGGGACAGTTTTATAAATGTTTCGGTTGCGGTAAAGGCGGAGACGTAATAAAGTTCGTACAAGAAGTTGAAAGCGTAGATTTTTACGACGCAGTAAAAATTCTTGCCGACAAAGCGGGTATGCAAATGCCCGAAGTAAAAAGAGAACGAAACGAACTTCCCAAAGAAGATAAAGATAAGCTTTATTCGCTACTTAAAGATACCGCTTTATTTTACGTTCATAATTTAAAAAACGCTCCCGTTCACGCAAAATATATGGAAAAACGACATATAGACGCGCTTACGGTTAAAAATTTCGGGCTAGGGGCTTCTTTGGACTATAAAACTTTACCTAAATATTTAGCCGAAAAAGGATATTCTTACGAAGATATGCTTGCTTGCGGAGTCGTTTATAAAGACGAAAAAGGCGAGTATTTGGATAGTCAGGCAAAAAGGCTGATAATTCCTATAATAGACCATTTCGGGAAAGTAGTGGCGTTTGGCGGAAGGTGGTTAGAAAAAACCGATAAAGCTAAATATAAAAACACTTCCGAAACTAAAATTTTCGTAAAAAATAAAGTTTTATTTAACTTAAATAACTTAAAAAAATATAAAAAAGAAGTCGGAGAAATAGACAACGTTATCGTAGTGGAAGGCTATATGGACGCCATAAGCGTGTATAAAGCAGGCGTTAAAAACGTAGTCGCAAGTATGGGGACGAGCTTAACGGTAAGTCAAGCGAAGCTTTTAAAAAGGTATACCGATAGAGTTACTATTTGTTACGACGGAGATTCGGCGGGACAAAAAGGCGCGATTAGGGGACTTGAAATTTTAAAAGGAGAAGGTTTAAGCGTAAAAATCGCATCTATCCCCAACGACGACGACCCCGACGACGTAATAAACAAATACGGAGTCGAAAGGTATAAAGAGATTATCAAATCGGCTAAAAGTTTAGAAGAATTTAAACTCGATATAATCAACAACCGATACGGAGAAAAATCGAAGTTACCCGATAAAAATAGGCTAATAGATTTATCTTTAAATGTGATAAAAGAGTGTCCGTCCGTGTCCGAACAAGAAGAATTGTTAAAAACTTTAAGGGACAATACGGGAATTACTTACGAAAGTCTTAAAAGAGATTTAGATAAATCCGACGGGAAACCCGTTCAGTCAGACGATTTTAAACCGATAATTCCAAAGGAAACGTTTGATAGAGTAAAGCAATCGCAAAGGTTTATAATAAATTGCGTATTACAAAAAAAAGATTACGCCAAAGATTTAGACTTGCAAGATTTTTTATTCGAAGACCCTACTTTAAATAAACTTGCCGAAATGATTTCGGACGGGGACGTAAGAACGGAAGAACTTGGCGGATTGTTTGACGAAAACGAGCTTGTCGAGATAGATAAGGTGTTAAAAAGCGGAGAAAACGTATTTTCGGGCA
Source organism: Christensenella sp. UBA4675 (assembly GCA_002405165.1). GTDB lineage: Bacteria > Bacillota > Clostridia > Christensenellales > Borkfalkiaceae > UBA4675. The sequence continues at coordinate 201,387 of DHLF01000004.1, read as the reverse complement.
AAAACGAAAGAAAATATTACGAAGACTGTTTAAATATTCTAAAAATTGACGAAACTGAAAAAGAGTTGAAAGCTTTAAACGATTCGTTTTCCAAAGAAACCGATATTTCCGTAAGGAACACGTTAGTAAAAGCCATTCAAGAAAAGACAATGAAAATTGCAAGACTTAAAAAATGAAATATAGCAACACTTAAAACGGAGGATAAACCAAAAAAATGATTATTGAAGAAGAACCTGTTTCCGTAGAAAACAAAACGGAAAACGAAAGCGTAGCGCAAGTTTTGGAAAGTTTAAAAAAGGAATTTGCAAAACGCGGAACGATAGAAACGGATATTTTATACGATAAACTTGCGGGATATACCATAAGCTCGGAAGACATAGATTCTATAATCAACGGACTTACGGCAAGCGGAATAAAAATCGTTGATAATTCTCAGGAAGAAAAATTTTCTTACGACGATTTAATAAAAGAAATCAGCCTTGACGACCCCGTAAAAATGTATTTAAAGGATATAGGTAGAGTTCAACTTTTGTCTATCGAAGAAGAAACGGAACTTGCAAAAAGAATGATGGACGGGGACGAACAAGCTAAAAAGAAATTGTCGGAAGCGAATTTAAGGTTAGTCGTATCTATCGCTAAACGTTACGTCGGCAGGGGAATGCAACTACTCGATTTAATTCAAGAAGGCAATTTAGGATTGATGAAAGCGGTAGAAAAATTCGACTACACGAAAGGTTTTAAATTTTCTACTTACGCAACGTGGTGGATAAGGCAAGCTATCACGAGAGCTATTGCCGACCAAGCAAGAACCATAAGAATACCCGTTCATATGGTAGAAACGATAAACAGACAAATAAGAGCTACCAGAAGTTTAACTCAACAATTAGGAAGAGAACCTACCGCGGCTGAAATAGCAAAAGAAATGGGTACGACGGAAGCAAGGGTTATGGAAATTCAAAAAATAGCCCAAGACCCCGTATCGTTGGAAACTCCTATCGGCGAAGAAGAAGATAGTCATTTAGGAGATTTTATAGAAGACAACACTACTAATTCTCCTAGCGAAATAGTAGCGCAATCTATGCTTAAAGACCAACTTTTAGCGGTTTTAAACACACTAACTCCGAGAGAAGAAAAAGTTTTAAGATTGAGATTCGGAATAGACGACGGAAGACAAAGGACCTTAGAAGAAGTCGGTAAAGAATTTAACGTTACAAGGGAAAGAATAAGACAAATAGAAGCCAAAGCTTTAAGAAAGTTAAGACATCCTTCCCGCAGTAAGCCGTTAAAAGAATATTTTAACTAATGAAAAAGCGTTTTGAAATAATTTATTCGGTTATTCCTTGCGTAGATAGTTTTGCGGACGTAGGATGCGACCACGGAATTATTTCGCTTGAAATGATAAAAAACGAAAAGTGTAAAACCTTGTATTACAGCGACGTTTCCTCTCCCAGTTTAAAAAAGGCGGAAAAGCTTTTGGCAGGGTATGAAAACGCAAAAGGCGTCGTGTGCGACGGGTTAAAACTTATTCCCCCGTGCGATTGCGTTTTAATTGCGGGAATGGGCGGAGAAAACATAATAGAAATTATATCTTCCGCACCGTTTTTGCCCGAATTTTTCGTTTTGCAACCTATGAAAAATTGCGATAAAGTAAGAAAGTTGTTACTGGAAAAGGGATATAAAATTTTAAAAGATTTTAAATTTTCGGCGTTGAATACGTTTTACGATTTAATCTTAGCGCAAAAAATAAAAAGTTTTAACTTAGACGTTTACAGCGAAGAAGAGCTTTTTTACGGCAGGGACAATTTAATATCCCCAACCGAAGATTTTTTAGATTTTTTGAAAGAAGAAATAGCCGTTAAAGAGCATATAGCCCTATCTTTAAGTGGGGAAAAGCAAAAAATGTTTTGTGAAAAACTTAGCAAGGAGAAAGCTTTATATGAACGCTTACGAGTTAAAAGATAAGTTAAACGAATATTATCCTTTTTCTATAATAGACGAAATAGCAAAAAGCGGATATGTAGACAATAGCGGAGTTATTTGCGAAGGCGAAAGCGATAAAATTTTATTTACCTTAGATTTAACCGATAACGCGATAAATTACGCGCTGGAAAATTCTTGCCGTTTAATAGTAACTCATCATCCCGCCGTATTTTCTCCTATAAGGTCGGTTAAAGGCGTGGTTGCGAGAGCGGTTAAGGAAAATATCGGGGTAGTATCCGTACATTTACCTGCCGATTACGCTCCGAAAGGAGTAGATTATTATTTGGCAAAAAGTTTAGGCGCGGAAAACGAAAAAGTTTTGGAAGTTCGCGCTAATAATTTGGGCTACGGTAGAGAATTCAGCGTTCCGCAAACGACTTTATCCGATTTAGCCGAAAAGGTGTATAAAAACTTGTCGTGCGTAAATTTATCGGTTTTCGGGAACAGTAATTGTATTAGAAAAGTTGCGACTTTTTGCGGAGCGGGACTAGACGAAGAATCGCTTGCTTTGACAGATGCGGACGCGTTTGTTTCCGCAGACGTTAAACATCATATAATTTTGCAAATAGTATCGCAAGGTAAATGTTTGATAATGCCTACGCATTACGCTACCGAAAATTACGGATTTAAAAAAATTTCGCAAGATATGGCGAAAGTTTTAAAAGAAAAAATATATTATTACGAAGAAAATACTCTTTTATAAGGAGGAAAATATATGACTGAAAAGTTAGCAAAAATACTCGAATATCAAGAAATCGATTTAGAGTTATCGGACGTAGAAAAAAAGTTCCACGACAGTTCCGTAAGAAAGGAATACGTGTTAAACGGGAAAAAATTATCGCAGTTTAGCGATAACGTTACCCGTTACGAAGCGAAAGCGAAAGAACTTTTGGACGAATACAAACAGGCAACCGACCAAAAAAGTGCGCTTATGGAAGAAAAAACTCAAATAGAAAATTCCATAAACGAATGTGAAGACGAAGTCGGCGCAAAATATTTAAAAGACCAAAACAAGGCAATAATTGCAAAACTTGATAAGTTGGTTGCGGATTGCGAAGATTTGTCTAATAAAATAAGCGCGTTACTTTCGGAATATTCCGCTTACACCAAAGAGGTAAAACTTGCAAAGGAAAATTACTTAAAGGTAAAACCCGAATACGAAAAGTTAAGCGAAGAAGTAAACGCTAAAAAAGAACAAATAAATAAAAGGCTAAAAGAAAAGGAAAAAGAAATTGATTCCGAAGTAATGGAAAAATATAAATTAAAGAAAAAGGAACAACCTTCTCAAAAAATCCTTTACAAATGCGAAGGAGATTTTTGCGCGTATTGCAATCAAGAATTGTCGGGTTTGGCAAAATCTAAATTAAACGAGCATAACGTTATAGAATGCGAAAATTGCCACAAACTCTTATATAACTAAAATTTTATAAAGGAGAGAAAATGAGTACTTTTATCACAAAAATAGACAAAATAGGCGACCCTTTCGTACTTTTAAAGGACGGAGTTTATTATATGTACGCAACTTCCCCCGCGGAAGCCAACGGATTTAAAGTTTGGACGAGTAAAGATTTAAAAGAATGGAATTTAGCGGGACAATGTTACCAAAAAACCGACGACTGTTTCGGATATTGCGATTTTTGGGCTCCCGAAGTTAAATATAACGAAAAAACCAAAAAATACGTTATGCACTATTCGGCAAGAGATAAGCAAACTAACGTTTTAAAAACGGGAGTAGCTACCGCAGACAGTCCCTTAGGACCGTTCGTAGACGCGGTTAAGGGCAAACCTATGTTCGATTTCGGTAAAGATATCGCCACCATCGACGCTACTTGTTTCGTAGACGACGACGGACAAGCGTATCTTTACTTTGTAAAAGACTGTTCTATGAACGTTATAAACGGAGTACATACTTCCCAAATTTATTGCGCTAAGCTAACCGACGACTTTTTATCCTTAAACGGAGAAATAAAACTTATTTCCACACCCGACCAAGAATGGGAAATTTCGCGTAGCGCCGAGTGGCAATGGAACGAAGGTCCTTACGTAGTAAAACACGGCGGAAAATATTATATGACTTATTCTTCTAACTGTTTCGATTGTGCGTTTTATTCGGTAGGAGTTGCAATTTCGGATAGTCCTATGGGTAAATTCGTAAAAGAACAAGACAATCCCGTACTTGCCTATATGGAAGGAGTTACCAGCGGTCCCGGACACAATATGTTCTTTAAAGATAAAGACGGAAATATGACGTGCGCTTACCATATCCACACCGATAGAGCTCACCCCGGAGCGGATAGAACGGTAGCTTTTTCACCCGCATATTTTAAGGACGGAAAACTCGTAATAGATTACAAGTAAAAATTTTAAAATTTATTTAACCCCCGCGACTGTAAGCAGTTGCGGGGCATTTTTTATAGTTTAATTGTAAATTTTCGGTTAGAATACCTGTAACCATTCATTTGGTTAGGTTATGGTTTTTAATGCTGAACTAAAACCGATAAAGTAGCAGTTTCTTGCTATAAATTTGCATAAATTCTAACTTTACCTAAAAATTGTTAAAAAATATAAATTTTTTTTCAAAAAAAAGCAAAATTTCTTAAAAAATATATTTTTTAAATTTCATATGAAAAAAAATTTTAAAAAAGTATAGAAAAATATGGAAAATAATAGTATAATAATACAATAGTCAAGTAGTATATACTACCCTTACTAATTAAATGCTTTTTATTTTAGTACGAATATACTGAAACTTTCGTATTTAAAATATCAAAAAGCAACAAACTATTTTTATGGAGGAAATTGTTTTATGAAAAAATCAAAATTCATTCTTGCAATATTGATTTTTTTATTAGCTTTGGCAACCGTAGGGTGTTCTAGCGGAGTAAACGTAAACGACGTGTCTAAAAATTCGTCGGGAACCGGACAAGACTCGTCTTTGTCGACTACGGAAGAAAAATCTTATTCGATTACGGTAGAGAATGCGGATAACGGAACCGTAACGACAGAAGGAGGAATTACTAAAGCCGTAAAGGGAACAAACGTTACGTTTGTAATTTCTGCCAACGCCGATTACGAACTGGATTGGATTAAAATTAACGGCGGAAACAATTTAAAATCTTCTGTTAAAAGCGGTAAACTTACGATTGCCATGCCCGCAACCGACGTAGTCGTTTCGGTATATTTTTGTAAAAAGGGAGAAAAAAATACTTCTTCTTACCCGCCCTATCAAGAAAGTTCTTCAAAAGGGGAAACTTATTCTGCGGAAATACTAAATTGCGAAAACGGAACGTTCCGACTTTCTAAAGATAGCAATATAAAGGCAGGGGAAACGGTTTACGTTTACGCTACTCCCGAGACAAATTACGTGGTTAAAAACGTTAAAGTTACGACGAAAGAAAATAATTCTCAAAACATACCCGTGGTTAAAAATGCGGAAAACTGGTCGTTTACTATGCCCGCTTGTTCGGTAAACGTTTCGGTAGAGTTTGAAATTCAAAAATATTCTATAAACGTAGAGACGACGGAAGGCGTAAGCGTTACGTTAGATAGGAATATCGCTTCCGAAGGCGAAACCGTTAAAATAACGGGCGTTATTTTGGACGTTGGGTATAGACTTGTAGAAATAAAGGTAAACGGACAAACGATAACGAATAACGAGTTCGTAATGCCTGCAAGTTCCGCTACCGTAGAAGCCGTTGTAGAAAAAATAGAATACACGGTAGACGTTATTTCTAATGAAAACGCCGAAATAACTCTTACGGGCGGATTAAAATACAATTACGCTGACGAAGTAAGCGTAACGGTTTTGGTAAATCAAGGTTATAAACTTAAAAATATTATCGTAACCACGCAAGAAGAAAACGCTCAAACGATAGCGGTAAACCTTAACGGTAACTCGGGAACGTTTACTATGCCGGCTTGTTCGGTTTCTATTTCGGTAGAACTTGAAAAACAAGTATATGACGTAACCGCCAAAAAAGTAACGGGTGTTAGCTACACCGTTGATAAAACTACGGCTACTGTGGGCGAAACCGTAACGATAAGTAACGTCGTTACCGATACGGGAATAATTTTAAAAGAATTCAGGGTGAACGAACAAAAAATCGAAAGCAATAGCTTCGTAATGCCTGCCGAAAACGTAACGATAGAACCTATTATAGAAAAAACCGTTTATACCGTTACTATTGCGTCTTGCGAAAACGGTAGCGTAAAATTAAAAGACGGTGTAAACTACAATTACGGCGATAAAGTAGTATTAGTATTAAGTCCTGCGACCGATTATCAATTAGATACCGTTTCGGTTAAAACCGATAGCGGTAAAACGGTAGAAGTAAGCAATCTTACCTTTACAATGCCTGCGGAAAACGTAACCGTAACCGTTACGTTTAAAACGGCGGCGGGACAAAAATATACCATAACCGTAAGTAGTTGTCAAAACGGAACTGTTTCGGTTAGCGATACAAGCGTAAGTTATAATACAAAAGTAACGTTTACCGCAAACGCTAATATCGGATACGAATTAGATTATTTCTTAGTTGACGGAGCTAAAATTAGCGGAAACACTTATACCGTTACGAAAGATATTACGGTAACGGCTGTATTTAAAACTAAAATTTGTACTTTAACCATAGTTTACAGGTCTATCGAAACTAGCGAAACGTTAGATACCGAAACTCAACAAATGACTTTCGGAACAAGTAAAACGATTACTCCTACCAAATCGTTTACGGGATATACGAAGACTACTACTACGCTAAACGTAACTATGGACGAAGAAGGTAAAACCGTTTACGTTGAGTATACGATAAACAGTTATACTTTAACGGTTAAACACTTGATTTATAACGACGGCGGAGAATTTGCAAAAACCGAAACTTTTTCTTTAAGATATAAAGAAAGCAAAACTATTTCTCCCGTAAGCTTAACGGCTTATAAAGGAATAATTAAAGCCGACGCTACTTCTAAACAAGTTACTATGGACGCGGGCGATAAGACCGAAACATTTACCTATTCGCTTGACACAACTAAAAAGTTGTCTTCGGGAATATCTACGGGTGCGTTAAAGGTTATTACCGCGAAAACGGGATTCTCCGTAACGTACAAACAAACCGACAATACTTCGTACGCGATAAACGACTGGTGCTTATTGTTTGCAATTGACAAATGCAATATAAACGCAGGTTGTATGCAGTGGTTTGGAGAAGACGGCACCTTGTTGGACGATTGGTATGACGGAAAGCACGGACACGGTGACAACGATACTTACGGACCTACTTATAACTGGAATGCGGTTATAAAAGAAGGTTGCGAATACACGGTATCGTTTAATACGGACGGAACTATCGTTTGGTATAGGGACGGATTAAAAGTTCTTTATTTTAACGCAGACGTAAAACATAGTTCTAAAACCATAAAAGAATTCGTTGCCAACTTAATCGATAAAGCAAGTACCGTAGGTATTTCGCTTGGCGACGGAAGCGTCGTTATGGACGGAACGACTTATAAAACAACTTTGTCCGACTTTACAATCGGATATCAAGTAACCGAGAAAACCGTTACCGTAAATTATAGTTCTACGGACGGAAGCATTAAGAGGGGCAGTAGCGTTTACAAATTAGCCCCCGGTTATGAGTATACGTTTAACACCGCGTTAAGCGGATATACGGCTTCGGCTGACAGCGTAACGACTTCTACGGGAACGGCTGACGAAACGTTTAATATAAGCTATACCAGAAAAGCTTCTACCGTAAAAACTTTTGTAGACAAAGATATTTTGGTTGCAAGAAAAGGACAGTACGGAACGGACGGACTTGTAAATATCAACAATATTACGGGCGATTTCTATATGGAAATTACCATAGCCGATTTATATCAAAGACAAAGTGCGGACGATATTTGGAGATGTTTGTTAATATCGGTATTTAATGCGGGAACGAACGACGGCAGATATTATAGGTTTGACAGATACTCTTGGTTTGTAAACAATACCTACGGAGAATGGACGCAAGGACATAGTTGGTATACTGACAATAGCGTTGCCACTCAGGTTATGAAAGGAAGAAGCGACGTAACCGTTACTATTTCGAGAAAAAGCGGAACGATAGTCGTTATCTATAAGATTTACAGCTACGCTACTAACGCTACCTACTATATGGACTTTACTTGCGAAAGCATGTCGGGCGCAATAGACGTTAAATTCGGCGGAGAAGATTGTTCTTATACTTTAAAATCTATTAAAGTCGAAAACAATTCTACGGGAGAGTTAAGCGTCGACACTTCCAAAATAGGAACTACCGTATATAACGAGGATAATTCTTTAGGTGACTGGCAAGTGGAAGGAGTCAGGACTTCTTACAAAGGTTTAGAAGGTAATTTCGTGGCGGAACTTAATTTATATCAATATGCCGTATGCGGAACTACCGACATGAGCTATACTAACGCAAAATGGAGAACTCCTTTACTTGCGCTTTACGCGTGCGACGATTACAGCAAGCACACGGTTCTTCGTCAAGACGGACATTTCTGGATGGCAACCGATAACACCGTAGGGAGTAACGTCACGTTCACAACTAGCGACTCCACCATATTCCTTGGCGATACTTCTTCTACTTCTACTACGTTTGCAGACATTGTAAAACATGCGTACGTTAAAATAGTTGTCGTAGGTGAAAACGTAGGGCAAGAAAACGGTAAAGTTACCGTAACTTTTGAGATTTATTCGATGAATCCAGCTTACGCCGATACCGTTTATAAGCTTAGCTACGTAATAAGCGGCGTTAAAGCTAAGGTAGACGTGGTGGTTTTATGCGAATACTCTTCTTACACGGTTTACAATTACGCCATTACCTAAAAATAATTTTAATTTACGCCAAAAATATGAAATTACAAGAAATTTCGGCAATAAAGTCCGCATAGAAATGAATATTTACGGAGTGGGCGGTATTGCCAATGTTTGGTACGAATTTTCAAGTTCAAACAGTTTAAAAGTTGCTTACGCAATGGAATATTCTTCGTTTAACTTGATAAACGGGCTATAAAAAAATAAGGTTTAAAGGTAAATAGTTTTTAAAATTTACCTTTAAGCCTAAAAAATAAAATATTACGATATTTTTTGAAATTTATATTGACAAAGTGGTCATTTTGGTATATATTTGATACAGTGAAGGAAAATGTTGTATTCCTTATAGGTTTGCTTAAAAGATGATTTAAGCGTAACTAACGTACGGTAATTTCAATAAAATTTTCGTAAAAAATTTAAATGCGTATTTAGTTTTAAGGATATTTTCTTATCTTTAAAACAGATATTATAAAATGGAGGAATTAGTTTTTATGAAAAGAAAATCAAAAATACTTAGCTTAATTTTAAGTTTAGTTTTTGTTTTCGCAATCGGCTTTACCGCTTGTGGCGGTGGTAATGGAGATACTAGCAATAGCGGAGAATCTCAATCGTCTATAACGTCGTCTTCGTCGTCGACGGCTGGCGCATCTTCGTCTTCGTCTAAAAAATCTTATGCTACCGGTGGCAGTTCTAAGAAGCTCAACATTACTTTCTACGGAGACGGTAGCGATACAGAAACCAAGGTATTTAAGAACTTAGTAGAAGATTACAATAAACTTGGTAAAAAAGTAAACGGAAAAACCGTAAACGTTGAATATCGCGCGGTAGACAGCGTTTCAAGCGCAATTTCCACCACCATAGGTACGGAAGATTGTCCTACGGTATTCTACGTTGGAGACGGACAATATAAAGAATACGTTGAATCCGGTTTCCTTGCAGATTTAACCGACTTTGTAGAAGGCGAAAACGGAATAGATTATACCCAAATGTGGGATTCTATTTACGACAGATACTATTATAGTACCGAAAATCACCGTTCGGGTAAAGACGCTAAAAACGGTAGATGGTACGGTATGCCTAAGGATATCGGACCTACGGTTATGTTTTATAACGAAGACCAACTTAACGCGGCTGGTATAAGAGTTATAAGCGTAGCTAAAGAAGATTTAGACAGGTTTAACAACGGCGAAACCTTCTATAGAGGTTTTGAAGAAAACGGTCTTGAATGTAGTAAAACTGCGGTTTATAAAATGGATTGGAGCGACCCTGTTGCTATCAACGGAACGGTCGGTGATTACGGATATTTCGTTGACGGAAACGGCAATAAATTTATCAACAACAAAATCGCTATGAGCTGGGAAGAAATCAGAGAAGTTGCTAGAATTTTAAACGCTAACAACGGAACCGGTTATCTTGGCGGATACTTTACCGAATGGTGGTTTAACTATGGTTGGTCCGTTGGCGGTAACTGTATTCAATACGTTGAAACTACCGACTCCACATATTCCGGCGGTTTCTATGATTTCACTTTGGTTGACGATACCAAAAACTTTATCGTAGCTGACGATTGTACTGACGGAATTACCGTTAACGGAACGCATTACAATGCAGGCGAAATCATTTCTTATAACGATAAACTTACTAATGAATTAGATTTAGCAGGTTCTTCCTATAACCAAGTTAGATCTGATAGAGCTGTATATGATAGCGCTATCGGATATAACGGAGAAGCTAACAATACCGTTATCGCAAGCGGAAAACTTAAAGTTCTTCCTTCTCAAAGAGAAGCGTTTACGGAATTTGTAAGATTGTCTACCGACGCTGACGTATCGGTTGACGGTGTAAACGGATACGCAGTATCTGCTAAACCTACTGCTATGGGTGGGGACGGGGCAAAATCCGGTTCGTTCTTAGGTCAAAAAATCAACTTCTTAGTAGACGGAAGATGGAACGTAACGTCTTTCAGAAATACTGCAACTTTCGCATGGGACGTAGCTCCGCTTCCTATCTATAAGGCTTATAACAATACCGGTGTTAATACCGGCGATCCTTCTGGATTCGGTATGAATAGAACCGTTATCAATCACGGCGTAACCGCAGGACACAGTGGTTCGGTTGCATTAGCAGTAAGCGCAATGGCATCTAGTAACGAAAAAGCTGCCGCTTGGGACTTTATTAAATATATCGCAGGCGAAGAAGGTCAAATCAGACAATCCGAACAAGGATTTGCTATTCCTTCTCAAAAGCATATAGCTATGGATACCGAACACGGTTACTTCTTAAACCAAAAAGACGTTGACGGATATATGTTACCTCCTTACAATGCGGAAATCTTTATCGAAGCTGCAATGCACGAAGGCGAAGGTGACTGGTCGTACTTAAAAACGGGGTCTGCTTGGATTGATAAGTGGGCTCAATACCTTAACAACCAAGTAAGAAACGGGGTTAAATCGTTTAACGAATTTATAAATTCTGCCGACTTTACCGATACGTTCAATGTAATTAAGGAATACACGAAAGCTTAATTAGAATTTTAATAAAAAGTTATGCAAAGGTATAACTGCAAAAAAGTTATACCTTTCGTAATATTTTAGAGGTATCTATGAATTTAGAGAAAATTTACGAAAAAAGAAAACATTTTGACAGGAAAGAAAACGTTGCCGGAATATGTATGGCAATAATTCCTGTTTTAGGTTTTTTAATTTTCGGATTAGTACCGATGGTACTCGGTATAGGAATGTCGTTTTTCAAGTTTGACGATGGGGAATTCTTTTTTAGAATTTATCCGGCAAGCGCCGAATTAGAAAAAGTCGGAAAATATAAAGGCAATTGGAGTTCGACTTTCGTTGGGTTTGACAACTACGTTAAATTATTTGTGCATTCTTCTTCCGACGTAAACAGCGGATTGTTTTTAGAAACGCTAGTTACAACGGTTGTACAATATATTGCTACACCCGTATGTTTAATTCTAAGTTTGATTATTGCGTTTTTCTTATCTAAAAAGATTAAATGTAAAAATTTGCTTCGTACTATCTATTTGTTACCGTTTATATGCTCTTCAGTTGCAATTGCGCTAATTTGGGGTGAATTCTTCGGATTTAGTAACGGCGGTACGTTAAATGAATTTGCAAAAATGTTTTGGAATAAAAAACCTGTAAATTGGACGAATAAGCATTTCTATCTAGTTGTATTTATCGTAAACATTTGGGGCGGAACAGGATTCCAAATAATATTATTTACCGCGGCGTTAACCAACGTAAACAATTCGTATTACGAAGCGGCAAAGGTTGACGGGGCAAATGCTACGCAAATTTTCTTTAAAATTACGTTGCCTGCAATTTCGCCTACGACGTTCTACTTATTCATTACGGGTACGATAGGAGCATTACAAGCTTACGCCGTTCCTGACATGATTGCAAAGATAGGGGCTCCTGCACCTACAACGTTATTCGGAGTAAAAGTTACAAACCCACATACAACGGTTATTGCGTACATCAACAACTTGCTTAACGGCGGTGGTGCAACGGATCCCGGACTTGCGTGCTCGGCAGGCGTTGTGCTTGCTTTAATAATAGGCGTTATCACGATATTTAACTTCCTAGCGTCTAAATACTGGGTAAGTTATGATTAAGGAGGAAAAAATGGAAGAATTGAATAATGAAACCGTTGTTTCTTCGGAAAACGTAGAAAACCCTACGGGTTACAGAAAAAAAATCGAACTTACCGATGAACAAAAAAAGAAAGAAGGCGTTTCGGTTTCGAGTATAGTCGGAAAAGTGCTAATGTACGTTTTCTTATTTATATTTGTAGTTTGGACGTTATTCCCGTTATTCGTCGGCTTTATAGCTTCGTTGATTTCTAAAACAGACTTTAAAGCTGGAATAGCTAATTTATTTCCGAGGAGAAGAACCAAATATGACCTTATCGACAATTATAGGGAAATATTCTTCGGTGCGTCCAGTAAAACGGCGTTTTTAACGGAATTTGGTAATAAAACCGAATTTTCTAACGTTCCGTTCTCGTTCGTCTTTACTTGTATATTAGTTTTACCCCCGACGTTGTTGGGATTACTTACTTCCGCAATGAGCGCGTTTGCATTTTCTAAATTGCAATTCAAGGGTAAAAACTGGATGTTCGGATTACTACTTTCTACTATGATGTTACCGGGCGCGTTATCGCTTGCTCCTTCGTTCTCTATTTTTAGACAAATTCTTAAATTCGGAACACTTTGGATGGCATTCCCGCTATTCGTTCCTGGAATGTTTGGCGCGGCGACCTGCGTTTTCTTCTTAAGACAATATTTTACAGGTATTCCGACAGACCTTATAGAAGCAGGCAAGCTAGACGGAATGGGTTACTACAAAATGTTCTTTAAGATAGTAGTTCCGTTGTCTAGCGCGGCTTTAATAGCGCAAGGAATTCTTGGTTTCGTTGGTGGTTATAACGACTATTTCGGACCTAGACTTTACTTAGAAGGAAGCTGTAACTTTAAAACGGTACAACTTATCTTGGTTACGATAAGAACTAAATCGGATTCCGACCAAAACGTTCCTAAGGTATTTGCCGCTTGTATGGTTGCCTTAATTCCTACTTTATTATTGTACTTCTATGCTCAACGTTTCTTCGTAGAAGGAATTGCGACTTCGGGTATGAAAATTTAGTTTTGTATTATAATATATATTTAAAGCGTAGCGTTTAGCTACGCTTTTTTATTGTTGTATATTTTTTTTCGGAGTTATATATAAAATGATTTTTTATAGAGATATTCTATTCTATTTATATATTATATTACGGTATTTATTGTATTTTTTATGTTAAGGTGATATAATAATCATAAGTTTAATATAAAATGTTTTTAATTTATACATAAAAAATTAAAAAAGTAAAGCTTTTATTTGAATTTATAAGTTTTAAATTTTATATTTATTTAGTCGAAATTTAGCAAATTTTATTAAATATTGTAATAAGGGCAAATTATGGCAAGAGTGATTTTTTCTACCGATTTAAATAAAGTCGGAATGCGTTGGTTTGAACCTTTAAATAATGCTGAATTTAAAATCGGTGTTTTTTGTAAAGGTATTGGCGAAGAAAAATATGCAGAGGGCTCTGTATACATAGGAGAAATGGAGTACGACGGTAAGAATTTTTACAAGCAAGGACACGGAAGACAATATTTTGCTCAGTCTACTTTTTCTGAAGGAACGGCGTTTGGTGGACCGGAAGGTAGTGTTACGCTATTATATGAAGGTGATTTTGACCATAGCAAATCCGATTGGTTTTATGGTAACGGTATATTTTATTTTACTCGTAGGGACGGAACTCCGTTAGCTATTGCTCATAAATTTTTCAAGGGTGTAGGATATTATGAAGACTGGAAAGGAAATTTTAACGAAAATAGACTATTTCCCGGTTTTACCGCCGATATGAACGTAGAGTTGACAAACCCCTTTTCTCATAAATTTAAGGAATATATAAAAGAATATTCTCAAAAAAATTTCCCGCAATATGAATTTGTTTTTTTTGGTGATAGTTGGATGGATTATTGGCGTAATCATAATAATGTGTACCCGCCTTTATATGGTAGCGAATTCGAGCAAGACAAAGGCGAAATGTCTGCGGTAAACGTTGGCGTTGCAGGAACAAAATTCAGCGATTGGGACAATGATGTATTAGATAATTTGGTATTAAAGTTTAACGGCGACGTTTATGTAATAAATTTAGGCTTTAACGATTTACATTTCGGCTATGAAGTAAAAGAAGTTTTAAAAGAATGTATAAGGGTTATAAATAAAATACTAACTTTTAACAAGAAATCTAAAATATATTTATGTTCTTTAACGCACTGTACCCCTTTTACCGACTATTGGAAAAGAGAAAGCGAGCTTAACGGCGAGTTTAAAAAACTATCTAAAAAAATACCTAACGTAAAATATTTATCTACGGGAGAATTGTTTTTAAATAAAAACGGCGAACCGATTAAAAATATGGACGATTATTGTATTGCAGACCGTTTACATTTAAATAGAAAAGGATACGACGTTTGGGCAAAGTTTATTTTAGACAGCGTAAAATAAATTTTAAGGAGTAAAATGATTTATTCATTAAATAATTACAATAGTTTAAAAAAGAAATATAAAAAGCAAAAGTCAATTACGGCATGTGTGGGGATAACTCTTTCTGCCGTAATAATAATGCTTATTGTAATAATTTTTAAATTTAAGTTACCGTATCTTTCTGTTTTAGGCGGAATAGTATCGCTCTTTTTGTTTGTCTTTTTAAATTTAAGGTTACACTTTGTACATAAAGAATTAAAGTGTGAAATAGAATTTTACTCTGACGTGCTTTACGGAGAAAGACAAAATGACGTAGTAGAATTTAAGGGGAAAGCTACGCCAATCGTAAGTAACGGCAAAAATTTTTTAGAAATAGAAATTTATAGCTATAAAGAAGAAAGCGAAAATAAGCTTTTAATCGATAGAGATTTTCCGTTTACTTACGTTAGCGGAGTAAAATATTTGATAGAAAAATCGGGTAATATTTTAATAGATTATAAGGAGTACGAAAATGAAAAAATCTGTTAAAATAAAACAAGCGTTAAATTACGTTAAAGAAAGAAAATTTTTATATTTCGTAGTCATTTTAGTTATCGTAATCGTTTGGAGTTTAATAGGAATAAACAGTGATAAAGCTTCGGATAACGAGCATTTGGTAATTTGGGTAACAAAGTCTTATTCGGACGAAACGGACGTTGAAGAATTGTACGGAAGTTTTAAATCCGACTACAAAAAATACGGATTTAAAGACGTAGACGTATTTGTGAGCGACGTTAATAATAAAGACGATAGATTAGCGTTTAATTTATGGAGTAGCGTAATAGATTTTTACATTGTCAGAAAAGATATGATAGACGACTATACTTCCAAATATTTGGATTTTGAAAGTTTAGGTTTAACGGATTATTTAGGTGAAGAATATTTAACCGCAAAAGGCTATAAATATAACGATTTAGTTTACGGAATAACTTTAAGCGAAGATTACGTTTTTGCGGTTTCTTCCGGCGCGACTATTCCGAAAAACAGTTTAAACCAAATAATAGATTTTGTAAAAGATTTTAGTTTTGAATAAGGAGAAAAAATGTCCTGGAAAGGTTTTATGAATAAACTCGTTGTGGGTAAAAAGAGAGATAAAGACTTTAATCGGTCAAATTTGCCCACGAATAGAAGGCAAGTTTTTAAATTTGCATATAAACAAAGGTGGTTAACGTTATTTAACGTAAATTTACTTGCCGTATTATTTGCTTTGCCGTTTATTTTATTTGAAATAACGTATTTTATTTATAGTTCTACCCACGCGGGAGAAAGCGTTACAAAGCAAAATTCTATCGCAATTAGTTGCTTTTTGATACGATTTCCGACTTTGCTTTTAGCTTCCGTCGGTTTAGCGGGTGCAGTATATATCATAAGAAAAATTTGTTGGGACGAGCCTTTTTCATTTAAAAAAGATTTTTTTAAAGGCGTTTCTAACAGCTCTAAACAGTTTATGGGTATTTCCGCAGTAATAAGCGTATTCGTAATGATTGCGGAAGTGTTGGTAAACTATTATTCTTCGGGTTCGGGATTTTTAAATCTCTACATAGTGTTTACTATTGCGGTCTTAGCCGTAATTGCGTTAATGGTGGCAATATATCATTTCGCAATTTGTTCGCTTTACAAAATGAGTTTTTTATCTTCTTTAAAACTTGCGATATTGTTAACCTTTAAAAAATTATTTTTTAATATTTTAATGCTAATAGTAGGCGTTTTGCCGGTAGCGATATTCTTTTTGATACCTATTACTACATTTTATTTTATAGGAGTAACTATTCTTTTATTTGGCGGACTATCATATTTAATATTAGTATGTTTTTTATTTACAAACGCAACTTTCGATAAATTTATAAACGAAAAAGAGTATCCCGAATTCGTAAGAAAGGGAATGTACGATTTTGAGGAAGAAAAACCGCAAACGCATTCGGAAGAAGAAATTAAAAATCTTGCGAAATTACTTGCGGAAGACGCGGAAAGCAAGGACGCTATAAACGAAGAAATTACAAAAGAATGTCAAGAAGATAACAAGGCAGTTATAAAGGAAAATCAAGAAAACAGCGAAACGGTTACAAAAGAAAATAGCTTAACGCAAAATATTTCAAGCGAAAACAACTTAAAATCCGATAAAAATTCGGACGAAAAAGGGGAAAAGTAATATGAACGTATCTTGTAAAAGCATAACTAAAATATTTCCCCAATCCGTGCAAGCTTTAAGCGATTTTTCGCTGGAAATAAAAAGCGGTGAATTTATAGTTGTAATGGGCGAATCAGGGTGCGGAAAATCAACATTGCTAAAAGTTCTTTCGGGTGTATTGACCGTAGATAGCGGAGAATTGTCGTTAGACGGAATTCCTGCAAACAATATTCCGCCACAGGAAAGGGATTGCGCTATGATTTTTCAAAATTACGCGTTATATCCAAATTATACAGTTTACGATAACGTAGCTTTTTATATGAAGTCGAAAAACGTTCCCACGGAGCAAATAAATAAAAAAGTTTTGCCCGTGCTTGAATTTTTCGGTTTAAGCGATTATAAAAACGTAAAACCAAAGTTTTTAAGCGGCGGACAGCAACAAAGGGTGTGTCTGGCAAAAGCGTTAGTCAGAAAGCCGAAATTGCTTTTATTCGACGAGCCTTTATCAAACGTGGACGAACAAGCAAGGGAAGATTATTTAAGGCTTATAAAAGAAACCAAAAAACTTATGAAAGACACTACTTTCATATACGTTACGCATAACAGCCACGAAGCAAGATTTTTAGCCGACAAAATAGCCATAATGGTAGACGGACGCATAGAAGACTACGGAACGCTTGACGAACTTTTAAAATATCCGCAAGTAAAAGATACGTTATATATGCTTTGCGGAAGCGAAATAGAAAATCAAGACGGTTATGTTGAAAACGGAAAATATTGCGGAAGCAACTACGATAAAAACTTGCCCGAAATTTACAAAACAGCTTATAAAGGGCAAACTTTTGAGCGGGTAGCTTGCGTTTCCGACGTTTTAAAGGGAAATAACGATTATTTCTTTTCGCAAGACGGTAAGATTTTGTTCGGAGTAAAAAAAGAAATAAAACTTAAAGCGTATAAAAAAGATAATAAAATTATATATAACGAACAAAGCATAGTTTTATCCGAAGAACAGCAATCGCGACTAATTTGCGACGATGGCGACATATATTTAAGTTTATCCGTAAATAAATTACGTAAGCATAATTTATTTGACGATTTAAAAATAAAGTGCGAAAAAGTTTTGGAAGAAAACGGAAAATACTTGTATTCCGACGGAAGTAATTTTTTCTTTTTGCCTTTTTCGGCTGAAAAAGAGTTATATTACGGCGTAGAAGATATAAATTTAACCGATAAAAAGGGAAATAAAGTATTAGTAAAATTTCCCGTAAAAAGCAATTGTTCGGACGGAAGGGTAGGCGGTGGAACGCTATATCTAGGAAAAGATAAATTCGACTCCGATTTAAAAAGCGGTTTTTACGACTTGAAATTTGAATTAGATAGTTGTATTAAAACTGTAGGTAAAAAGGGAAGAAATTGTTTATTTATTTCGGAATGTATAGGAGAAGATTATTTAGGCGACGTAAAAATTGCGTATTGTATTAGCCCATATTTTAATGACTACGTTACTTTTAAAATCCCTAGTAATTTAAATTTACTTAAAAGAAAAAAATTTTATATGCTTATCGATACTAAAAAAATAAAAGCCGTAAAAGGAGATTTAGAATGAAACGAGAAAACAAAATTATTAAATATTCCATAATAGGGCTTTTAATAATTATGGCGTTATTGTTTATCTTAGGAACTTTTTTCGATTTAAGTATAAGTAAAAAATTAGCCGACGTAAAAACAGGGGAATATTATACGAGAAATCATTTCGTTAATCTTTTAGAAGCTTTTAGCGAATTGCCTGTATATTTATTAGTTATTTTCAGCGTGGGCGTTTGCGGGTATAATTTGGCGCAAAAAGAAAAAGACGTAATAAAAAAAGTATATATATTCGTTACGGCTGTAATAATATTTTGCGTGGGAGTAATCGGTGCGTATAGAATGGTCGGAATGCTCGGTGAGATTTACGATTTTCAAGACGAATGTGAAAAAGTTTTGCCGATTATTTGTTATTGCTTATTTGCTTTATTATGTATCGGGTTGGAATTTTTAATTTTAACTAATATTTCAAAAGAAACGATAAAAAAGCTTTATTATTTTTGCTGGGCGGTAATTGTAGCCGTTGCACTAACTTTTATATTTACACGAGTCATAAAAGCGTTTTGGTCTAGACTTAGATTTAGAGCGTTAAAATGTATGGACGACTATTCGCAATATAGGGCTTGGTATAAACCGTTATTTAATAAAAAAGTTACGGAAGATATGGGCATTAGCGAAGACGCCTACAAATCTTTCCCTTCGGGGCATAGTTCGTTTGTGGCGTCGCTACTGATTATTAGTTTTGTTTATAAATTTATAGATATAAGCGAAAAGGCAAAATATTTTTGTTTTTTCATTCCGGTCGTTTATTTAATAATAATAGCAATTTCAAGAATAGTTGCGGGCGCGCATTATTTAACGGACGTTTTGGCAGGTAGCGGAATAGCTATTTTAATAAATTATTTATCAATTAAAAAATTCAAAAAAATATACGAAAAGAAAAAAGAGAACGGAGAAATATATGAATAATTTAAAAGCGTCGGCTTTTATATGGTTTATTATAGCTTTTATGGGGTCGGTTTTGTTCGTCGGCGGTATTCCTATGATAATTTTCGGTGCAACTAAGCATATAACGCCCATAATGATTTTAGGAATTGTTTTAACGGGGTTTAATTTTTATTTTATGCCAATCGCATGGACAGTTTACGGAAGTAGAAAAAAATATTTAAGAATATCGCAAGCTGTTAAAGAAGAAAATATTGCAACCGTACAACAATTATCACAGAATCTTTCTGCCGACGAAAATCAAATGATTGCCAACGTAAAAGCAATGTTTGAAAAGGGTTATATGAAAGGTTATTTGTTTGACGGACAAAAAATAACGTTAAATCAAAATAGAAAACTTGAAGGAAACAAGGTTACTATAAAGTGTCCTAACTGCGGAGCAAACGTTGTGGTTAACGAAAATCAGCAATCGGTTTGTCCTTATTGCGGAACGGTTGTAGACGATAAATAATTTTTAGGATAATAGGCAATAAATAAGGCTATATATTGATAAAAGGTATATTCAGCGGGCGAGCAAAAATGTTTTGCTCGCCCGCTTTATTTAAATTTTATGTAATAATTTTTTTGTTCTGAATTTTTATCGCTAATTTCTTATTTTAAAACTTGTAAAGACACTTCCCCCGCGGATAGCTTTATTTCTTCAAAATCGTTATAAATTATCAAAGAAAAATCGTCGTCAATTTTTTTAACGTTATATTCTTTACCTTCGTAAAGAACTTTTTTATCGTCTAAATAAGAGCGTAAGCGGTATTCGTTTAAAAGCTTTTGTTTGTTAAAATTATAGTTAAATTCGTCTAAGTTTTTAATAACTTCCGCGCAAATTTCAGACGCGTCGAAATATTTTGAGTAGTTTAAGAATAAAGAAGAAGCCTTATCTTGTAATTCTTTACTAAAAGTTTGTGTGTTTACGTTTATCCCTATTCCGCAAATAACGTAATCGGCTAAATTTCCTATGAGTTTTGATTCGCATAAAATTCCGCAAATTTTTTTATCGAGAGAGTATAAATCGTTTACCCATTTAATTTTTATTTCGTCTTTTACAACTTTTTCTAACGCTTTGGCGCAGGCAACGGCGCAATAAGGCGTAATAAAACGGACTTTTTCTTTGGGGACTTTTTTAAATAAATAACTTAAATATATTCCGCCGTTTTCGGAAGAAAAAACTCTATCAAACCTTCCTTTTCCGTTGGTTTGGCGTTTTGCGCAATAAACCTTGTTGCCGTTTTCTTTTTCTTGCAACTGTTTTGCCAAATCGTTTGTGGATTTTACTTCTTCGTAAAATTCAATAGGAGTTTGCCCGTTATAAAAAGATAAAATTCTTTGTTTTTCAAGTAAAAAATTTTTTTTCATAATCATAATATATACGTAAAAATTAGCGTTGTCAACTTTATTTAACTTGACAATAGTACTTAATAATTATATAATAAAAAGAAAGTCGTTTTAATGGTGGAATATGTTTAAAATATCGTTGACGGGAGATTTAGGAAGCGGAAAAAGCACCGTTTGCAAATTGATACAAAAACGAATAAAAGTAAAGGTAGTATCTGTCGGCGTAATTATGCGTGAAAGGGCAAAATCGCTTAATATGGATTTGCAACAATTTTCTTCTTATATGGAAAAACATCCCGAAGAAGACGAGCATTTAGACAACGCTTTACGAGAATACGAAAAAAAAGACGGAGATTATATATTCGATTCCCGTATGGCGTGGCACTTTGTGCCGTCGGCTTTTTCGTTTTATTTATCTTGTTCGCCGGACGAATGCGCAAGGCGTATTTTCAACGCTAAACGCTCGGACGAAAATTTTTCTAGTTTAGAGGAAACTAAGAAAAAAGTATACAAGCGCAGGGAAAGCGAACAGGTTAGATATAAAAAGTTTTACGGCGTGGACATTTTAGACTTATCCAACTACGACGCGGTTATAAATACTGACGATAAAACGCCCGAACAGGTCGTTGAAGAAATATTTAAAATTTACGATAAAAGGAGTTAAAAAATGCATTGGGCAGAGAAAATTGCGGAAGAAATAATAAATAAAAATCCTAATAAAGAAGAATACGTTTGTTCTTCGGGTATAAGCCCGTCGGGAAGCGTTCATATAGGAAATTTCAGAGATATAGCTACTAGTTTTTACGTTGTAAAAGCTTTGCAAAAAATGGGTAAAAAGGCAAGACTATTATTCAGTTGGGACGAATTCGACAGGTTGAGAAAAGTTCCGTCCAACATAGCTAAAATTACCGATAATTTCGAGCAATATTTAGGTATGCCTTATTCTATGATTCCCGACCCACACGGAGTATGTAATTCTTACGCGGAATATAACGAAAAGGAATTTGAAAAATCTTTAACGGAATTAGATATTCACCCCGATTTTCGTTATCAGACAAAAGAATATCGTAGTTTAAGATATGCGGATAAAGTAGTATATTCTTTAAAGAGAAGAAAAGAAATTTACGATATTTTAATGAGTTATAAAACGCAAGACAGCGACGAAGGCGAAAGGGAAAGTTACGCTCCCGTAAACGTTTATTGCGATAACTGTTTTAAAGATACCACGGAAGTGTTATCCGTATCCGACGACGGAGAAGAATTATCTTACAAGTGTAAATGTTGCGGTAATACGAAAACCGTAAAAGTAAGAGAATATAATTTAATCAAACTCGTTTGGAAAGTAGACTGGCCTATGCGTTGGAGCGAAGAAGGTGTAGATTTCGAGCCGGGCGGAATAGATCACGCTGCGGCAAGCGGAAGTTACGTAGTTGCGTGCGACGTAGCTAAAAAGATATTCGGTATAGAACCCCCGTTGTTCCAAGGATACGGCTGGCTTTCTATTGCGGGACTAGGCGATATGCATTCTTCTACGGGTATGAATATAACTCCCGCAGGAGTTTTGGAAGTTTACGAACCCGATATGGTTAGATGGTTGTTTGCAAAATACGAACCGAAAGCCGCGTTTTCATTCAACTTCGACGATACCATTATTCGTCATTACAGCGAATTCGATAAAGGGTTAGAAGCTTATAGAAATAATCAATTAGACGAATACAACGAAGTAGTTTACGAATTTTCTTTAATAAACAAAGAACAAAGGGCAAAAGTTCCGTTCGGAGTTTTGGCAAGCGTTGCTCCTATCGTAGATTTCAATGCGGAAGCAGTAAGAAAAATTCTTGCTAAAATCGGAGTAGAATTCACGAAAGACGACGAATCGAGATTACTAAGAGTTAAAAATTGGATAACAAAACATCAACCTTCTAAACTCTATAAACTACTTCCCGAAAAGAACGTTGCCTATATAGAAACTTTGTCGGACGATGAAAAGCAGGTTTTAAACAAACTTTACGTTTATTTAAGAGATAGCGAAAAATTGACCGAAAAAGACGTAATGGAATTTTTGTATTCCATAATAAACGACCCGAATTTAACCAAAAAAGAAAATCAATTAAAACAACAAAAATATTTTAAAGTATTCTATAACGTTTTATTCGGCACGGATATGGGTCCAAGACTTTATTTATTCCTTTCGGCAATAGATAAAGAACAATACTTACATTTATTAGGATAAAAGGATTTTTATGATAAAAGTATCTAATAACGGGGTTTATTTAATTAACGGAAAAGAAATTGTAGAAAATTATTCCGTAAGTAAAGAACAAGCTAAAAAGGGAACGATTGCTTATTCTATACTTTCTTCTCACAATACTTCGGGAAACGATAATAAACTAAAAATTAAATTCGACGCAATGGCTTCTCACGATATAACCTACGTCGGAATAATACAAACCGCAAGGGCGGGCGGATTGCAAAAATTTCCGCTTCCTTACGCGTTAACTAACTGCCATAACTCGCTTTGTGCGGTTGGCGGAACTATAAACGAAGACGACCATATTTTTGGTTTGTCCGCTTGTAAAAAATACGGCGGAATTTACGTTCCCGCAAATATGGCGGTAATTCATCAGTTTGCAAGAGAAAGATTAGTAAAATGCGGAGCTATGATTTTAGGTTCGGACAGTCACACCAGATACGGCGCGTTAGGTACTATGGGCGTCGGAGAAGGCGGTCCCGAACTCGTTAAACAACTACTAAACAACACTTACGATATAGATTATCCGCAAGTCGTATTAGTAAACGTAAAAGGCTCGCCTAAAAAAGGCGTAGGTCCGCACGACGTGGCGATAGCGCTTGTAAAAGCGGTATTCAAAACGGGATTCGTTAAAAACAAAGTTTTGGAATTCGTTGGCGAGGGGATTAAAAATCTTTCCGTAGATTTCAGAAACGGAATTGACGTTATGACTACGGAAACTACTTGTCTATCTTCTATTTGGGAAACCGACGAAAAGGTAGAAGAATATTACGCAATTCACGGCAAAAAAGCCGATTACAAAAAATTAAATCCGCAAAGCGTAGCTTATTACGATAGTTACATAGAGTTAGATTTAGATAAAACGGAAAGTATGATTGCTCTTCCGTTCCATCCGTCTAATGCGTTTACCATAAAAGAATTTTTAGCTAACGCAAAAGATATTTTAACCGAAATAGACGAAAACGCTAAAAAGACTTTTGGGGATAAAATCAATCTCGATTTAGCGAGCAAAGTTATAAACGGAAAAGTCTACGCGGACCAAGGCATTATAGCGGGTTGCGCGGGCGGATTGTATGAAAATTTAAGCGTTTCGGCTGATATTTTAGACGGTAAATCCACGGGGGACGGATATTTTTCTTTATCCTGTTATCCTGCAAGTATGCCCGTCTATAAGTCGATTACCGAACAAGGTATTGCTTCTAAACTAATAGACGCAGGCGCGGTTATTAAACCTTGTTTTTGCGGACCGTGTTTCGGCGCGGGGGATGTTCCGGGGAATAACTGTTTCTCTATAAGACACACTACGAGAAACTTCCCGAATAGAGAAGGTTCTAAACCCGACCAAATGCAAATTGCGGGCGTTGCGCTTATGGACGCGCGTTCTATTTCGGCTACCGCTTGCAACGGCGGAGCAATTACTCCCGCAACGGATTTCGAATATACGGAAAATAAAAGAGTATACAACTTCGATAGCGAAATTTACGCTAAAAGAGTTTACGACGGTTACGGTAAGCCACAACCCACAGCCGAGCTTAGGTACGGGCCAAACATTGCGGACTGGCCTAAAATGTACCCGATGAAAGATAATATGCTTGCAGAATTTTGCGCGGTTATCTACGACGAAGTTACTACTACCGACGAACTTATTCCTTCGGGCGAAACTTCTTCTTATAGGTCTAACCCGTATAAGCTTTCGGAATTTGCGTTGTCGAGAAGAGTTCCCGAATACGTAGGACTTTCTAAAAAATGTAGAGAGCAGGCAGAAGATTTAAGAAACGGAAAAGTAAGCGATAAAATAGCGGACGCTTTAAAAATTTTAGGGAAATCGGCGGACGAAGTATATTTCGGTTCGGTAATTTACGCTAATAAACCGGGCGACGGAAGCGCAAGAGAACAGGCCGCAAGTTGTCAAAAAGTTTTGGGCGGAGTTGCAAACGTTGCAAGAGAATACGCAACTAAGCGTTATAGAAGTAACTGTATAAACTGGGGTATGGTTCCCTTTACGATAGACGAAAATACCGAATTTAATTATAAAAGCGGAGATTTGTTATTCGTAGAAAACGTTAAGGAAAACATACTAAACGGAAAAGAAGAGTTTAACGGTAAAATAATTAGCGGAGATAAAATAACGCCTATAAAACTTTACTGCAAAAATCTTACCGACAACGAAAAGAAAATTTTACTTGACGGTTGCCTTATAAACTTTTACGCTTCGGAGAGAAAATAATGGAAAAAATTAAAATGAAAACGCCCCTTGTCGAAATGGACGGGGACGAAATGACCAGAGTTTTATGGCAAATGATAAAAGACGAACTTATTTTGCCGTTTGTCGATTTAAAAACCGAATATTACGATTTGGGACTTGTAAACCGTGATAATACTCTCGACCAAGTTACGATAGATTCCGCAAATGCGACTAAAAAATACGGGGTTGCGGTAAAGTGCGCCACTATTACGCCAAACGTTCAAAGAATGAGCGAATACAACTTAAAACAAATGTGGAAAAGTCCTAACGCGACCATAAGAGCTATTTTAGACGGTACGGTTTTCAGGGCGCCTATCATAATAGACAGCGTTAAACCTGCGGTTAAAAGTTGGAAAAAACCTATTACCATTGCAAGACACGCTTACGGCGATGTATATAAAGCCGTAGAAATCAGAACCAAAGAAGCGGGGAAAGCAAAACTTGTATTTCAAGGCGAAAGCGGAAAGGTAGAAGAAGTAGAAATTGCAAATCTTCAAGGACCTGCTATTTTACAAGGTATGCACAATACCGAAAAATCTATTACGAGTTTTGCGCATAGCTGTTTTAAATTTGCTTTAAGCGTAAATCAAGATTTATGGTTTTCCACCAAAGACACCATTTCTAAAAAATACGACGGCTGTTTTAAGGAAATTTTCCAAAATATATACGACGAATATTATAAAGAGCAATTTGAAAGCAAAGGTTTAACTTATTTTTACACTTTAATAGACGATGCGGTTGCTAGGGTAGTTCGTTCGGAAGGCGGTTTTGTGTGGGCGCTTAAAAATTACGACGGCGACGTTATGAGCGATATGGTTTCTACCGCGTTCGGTTCGCTTTCTATGATGACCAGCGTACTCGTCAGTCCCGACGGGAATTACGAATACGAAGCGGCTCACGGAACGGTTACAAGACATTACTACCGCTACTTAAAAGGCGAACAAACGGGAACTAATCCTATGGCTACAATATACGCTTGGAGCGGAGCTTTAAGAAAAAGAGGCGAAAAGGACGGAATAGCAGAGCTTTGCGTTTACGCCGATAAGTTAGAACAAGCTTGTATAGACGTGTTAAATAAAGGAATTATGACCAAAGATTTAATAGCGTTAAGTCAAGGTGTTGAAAAAAAACCCGTAAATACTTCCGAATTCATTGCCGAAATAAGGGCAAGATTAGAAGAATTGATGGCTTAAATTTAAAAACACAATAAGAAAAAAAGCGTTTTGATTTTTACAAATTAAAACGCTTTTAAAATAGACTAAAAATGTTAAAGAGAATATTTTGTAACTTTAAAAAAATAGATTTTACAATATGGATAGTATCTTGTTTGACGATAACTTTTGCGTTTGCCTTATCTAAATTTAAAAATGTTTTATCTTTTATAGGTTCTTTAATAGGCGTAACGTCCTTAATTTTTAACGCAAAAGGAAACGTTGTCGGTCAATTTTTATCGGTAGGGTTCGCAATATTTTACGGAATCGTTTCGGCTACGTTTAAATATTGGGGAGAAACGATAACGTATTTATGTATGTCTTTACCCGTAGATATTATAGCCGTTATTTCTTGGCTTAAACACCCGTATTCCAAACAAGAAGTAAAAGTAGAACCGTTAAATTTAAAAAAACTTTTATTTGCTATTTTTTCTGCGATTATAGTAACTACTATAATGTATTTCGTACTAAAAAAATTCAATACGCCTAATTTATTGTTTTCAACTATTTCCGTAATTACAAGTTGGTTTGCGGTAGTATTTGTTGTAATGCGTAGTAGCTACTATGCGGTCGCTTACGGACTAAACGATATTGTACTTATAATTTTATGGAGTTTAGCTTCCGTTAAAGATAAAGGGTATTTGCCGATGGTAGCGTGTTTTATAACTTTTTTGATAAACGACGTTTACGGATTTATAAACTGGTGTAAAATGGAAAAGAGACAAAACAAAAAATAAAATTTTTTTTGTAAAATAAATCCGAAAAACTCGAAATTTAAAAATAATTATTGATTTTTATTGCTATAAAATAATAATTAAAAGGAGTTGTTATGAAAATTAAACAAACATCATACCGAAACATTTTAGGGAAATAATTTTTTAAAAACTAGCAACGTGTTTTTGGGTATAGCAAAAAATAAGCTTAATTTAAATGGCATATTATTTAACTCCCTTATTATAATATTTAGAAAATTCCCAAATCGATAAACAATTTGGGAATTTTCACGTTAATATAATTTTAGTAAATTCGTTTTAAAATTAAATTTTTTTAAAAACTATTTATTGTTGAATAAAAATAAAGCGCAAGTCAATAAAAAGCTACGCGTGTTAATAATCCCGCGTAGCTTAGTTATTTTTATTGTAATTCGTCCAAAGTTTTATCGAAAGACGGTAAAACGTTATTTATAAAAAATTTACACTCTTCTAATTCGTAAGAGTTTACTTCTTTTAAAATAGAATCTTTTGCTTTTTTAAATTCTTTATTTCCCGCTCTTAGCTCTTGTATGCACTTAATCAAAGCGCAAATTTTATCCGAGCATTTTACGAGTTTTGCTTCTATGCTTTGCTTGTCTGGGAAAATGGCTTCCGTATAAGCTTGCCTTAATTCTTGCGGTAACTTTAAAATTAGTTTTTCGCACGCGCCCTTTTCTAAATCTTTATATGCGGAAGTTATATTTTCGTTAAAATATTTTATAGGCGTAGGTAAATCGCCCGTTATAACTTCTCCCGTTTCGTGATATTGTGCGTAAGTTAAAACTTTTAGTAAATCTACTTCTTTTTTATAAATTTCTTTTCTTATTAAAGCTAAGGCGTGGGCTATGGTGGTAACCATAAATGTGTGTTCCATAATGTTCTCTTCTATTACGGAACGCATTAACGACCACCTTTTTATATATTTCATTCTAGATAAAAACGCGTAAAAATCGTAAACCATTATTTATTTCCTACTATTAAAGATAAAACGGCTTTTTCAACGTGTAAAAGGTTTTCCGCCTGTTTGTAAATTTTACTGTATTTTCCGTCTACAATTTCATTAGTCACTTCTTTGCCCCTTAAAAACGGTATAGTGTGTAAGAACAGACAATTTTCTTTTGCAAAAGAAAACGCTAGTAAATTTAAAACGTAATTTTCCGAAAAATCGTTAGGGGTAACGTAAACGGCGTCCGCATCTTTAATTCCGAAAATCAAGTCGTCGGTATAGTTAATTTCTCCGTATTGTTCGCAATACGAAATCAAGTGGTCATCGGGAGCAAAATCTCTCGGGGCGACGATAGTTACGTTTGCGCCTAATTTTATTAAAGCGTGAACCAAACATTTGTCGTAAGCGTTAAAATCGCCAACCATACAAAAATTTACGTTTTTAAGCGTTCCTAACTCTTCCCAAACGGTAAATACGGTTGCAAGCGCGCTTACGGGACTGTCTTGTCCGTTTGCGTTTATTACGGGAACTTTAACGTAATCTTGCATTACGAATGCGTCTTGCGGAACGGAAGTGTCTAGCGTGAATGCGTCTATTCCGTAAGAACAAATTGATAAAGCCGTATCTTTGTCTTTAAGTACGCTTTCAATTTCGGTTCCGCTTAAATCGAGTACCAACGGATACGCCGACAATTCGCTTACGGCAATTTCAAACGCAATTCTACTTTGCGCGAACGCATGTTTTGTAATTAGCGCAATTTTCTTGCCTTCTAGGGTTTTATCCGCTTCTCCGAATTGCTTTTTAAGTTTTAATTCTCTTGCTTTATATAGTATTTCGGTTATATCTTCTGCGGAAACGTGTTCTAAATCCAAAAGTTTTTCTTCTTTCGTTTTTCCCTTGCGCGAGTATTGATTTATATCCATAAGTTCTCTCCTGTCGGAAAATATTTTGTTTTCAACTACGATTATTATATCAAATAGCTTAAATTAAAACAAGAGTTTTTTATACAATATGAAAATAATAAAAAAACTAAAAGAATAATTTTGTGCATTATGTACTATAAAATTTAAAAAAATTATGCGTTTTGCTATTGATTTTTTTTATTAAATAGGGTAAAATATGAGTAATGATGTAAAAAGGAGTATAAAAAATGTCAAGTTTATATTTGCAAAACATTTACAAGAAATATCCTTCCGGCGTAGTAGCCGTAACGGACTTCACGCTAGATATTAAAGATAAAGAATTTATAGTATTCGTAGGACCTTCGGGATGTGGTAAAAGTACCACTCTTCGTATGATTGCGGGACTTGAAGATATTTCGGAAGGCGAACTTTTCATAGACGAAAAGTATATGAATAACGTTCAACCTAAGGATAGAGATATAGCAATGGTTTTCCAAAACTACGCATTATATCCCCATATGTCAGTTTACGAAAATATGGCGTTTGGTTTAAGACTTCGTAATATGCCAAAAGAAGAAATAGACGAAAGGGTACACGAAGCGGCAAGAATTTTAGGTTTGGAACAATATTTAAAGAGAAAACCGAAAGCTTTATCCGGTGGACAAAAGCAAAGGGTTGCGCTAGGAAGAGCAATCGTAAGAGAACCGAAAGTATTCTTACTAGACGAACCGCTTTCCAACTTAGACGCTAAACTTCGTGCTTCGATGAGAACGGAAATCACGAAATTACACCAAAGATTAGGAACAACCTTTATTTACGTTACGCACGACCAAGTAGAAGCAATGACGATGGGTACTAGAATAGTCGTTATGAAAGACGGACTTATTCAACAAGTAGATACGCCTATTCACTTATTCGATTATCCTGCGAACTTATTCGTTGCGGGCTTTATAGGAACGCCCCAAATGAATTTCTTTGATGCTAAATTAGTTGGCGAAAATAATAAAGTTTACGTTGAATTTGAAAATGCGAAAGTTGAACTTACGCAGAATATGGTTAGTAGAATAATAAATATCGACGATTACGTTAATACCGATAAGCCTATCGTATTCGGCGTACGTCCCGAAAATTTGAACGATGACGAAGAAACCATTGCTAAATCTAACAATATGACCATAGAAGTTAGGGTTGACCAGTTAGAAAGATTAGGAGCTGAAACTCTACTTTACTGCAAATTTGAATTAGAAGATAATAACGACGTTATCGGCGAAGGAGCTAAAAAACCGTTAATTGCAAAAGTTGACGGAAGAAGCACGACTTCGCAAGGCGAAATTATTAAACTTGCGTTAGGTGTAGATCACTGCCATATGTTCGATAAAGATACCGAACTTTCTATTTTAGAAGGTGAAGGAACAAAGGCTTACGTTCCCGAATATAACAATGCGAAACTTGCTCAACAAGCATTAGAAGAACAAGAAGCTTTGGCTAACGCAAAAAGCAAAAAGAAGAAAAAAGACTAATTTGCGGTCATAAAAAACTACACGCAAAAACTAATTTCAAAAGAAAAATTATTTAAAGCTGTATTTTTTTTACAGCTTTAAATTTTTTATGTAAACGTTTAAAATCAATAAAATATTTTTGATATATCACAATTATTTTTAAAATTTTAAAAAAACATTATAAAATATAAGTTTTTTAATTAGCGATATTTCGCAAAAGGAGAAATATGTGGGACCAAATTCTCGATATATTACTAGACACTTTAAAGGTGTTTCCCGCAATGTTTCTCGTGTACGTGATAATAGAGTTATTCGAACATAAAGTTAGCATATTTAAAAACGGAAAGTTTTTAAAAACGCCCGTTTCGCCTTTATACGGAGCGATAGCAGGAATTATACCGCAATGTGGTATAAGCGTAATGGCTTCTAAGCTATACGAAAAAAAGTTAATAAAGGTAGGAACGCTTTTTGCTGTTTTTATCGCCACTAGTGACGAGGGAATAACGGTGCTATTATCTAACGGCAAATGGTTTGCGCTACTATTTTTAATAATTTTTAAATTTGTGTTAGCGTGTTTATGCGGATTTTTGATAAACGCGTTTGCAGACAATATTGTAAACGACGAAGACGAAATATTCGAACATAAAGAAGTATGCGCGCATTGTCATCACGAACACGAACATAAAAAGGAAAACTTTTTTCAAAAATATCTTTTAGTGCCGTTAAAACATTCTTTAGTAACGCTGTTGTTTATTTTATGCGTAAACGCGGTGTTTGGCTTGTCCTTTTATTTTATAGGGGAAGACAGAGTTTTAAACTTTATGAAAGGTACAAAATTTTATCAACCGTTTATAGTTTCTTTAATAGGTTTAATACCTAATTGCGCTTCTAGCGTACTTATAACGCAGTTATACGTTTCAAAAGGTATTACTTTTGCAAGTATGTTTGCGGGACTTGTATGTAACGCAGGCGTAGGACTTGCAATATTGTTTAAAGATACTAAAAACTTAAAAAGAAACGTAATAATTACTGTTTCATTATATTTAATTGCAGTTTTTGTCGGGGTAATTTTAACTTTTATTCCGCTGGCAGTTTAAATTTACTAAAATTATTAGCCCGAAATTTCGGGCTAATTTTAAAATAAGAAAAATGGAAGAATACGAAATAATTTTAAACAAATTTAAAAAACAATTTAAAACCGACGTAAGTGTATATTTAGCTAGTGAGCATATTTATTCGACGGGTAAAATTTTAGATTTTAATGGAAATACTACGGTTGAAATTTGCTTAAAAGGGGAAAAATATACGTTAGTTATTGGAGGCGTTGGCGAAAATCAAAAACAGTACGCAAATTTTTTACAATTTTTATTTTCGGGCGAAAAGCTAAGCGCCGATAGTAAAACCGACGTTATAATAAAAACTTTATACGGTGAAAAATTACCTTTAAAAACGTATGAAAAATATGGATTAAATATAAAAGATTGCGTAGTTTTAATAATAGAAAATAACAATGAAAATACGGCAATTTTAAATTTTTTAAATTACTATAATAAAGAAAATAGTTTTAATTTAATTTTAGACGGTAACATCGTTTGTATTTTTTCCTGTAAATTTGCGGATTATTTATCAATTAGTAAATACGCCGACGTTTTAAGGGAAGCGCTAAAAGAAGAGCTCGGTTTTTATTGTAAAATAGTAATAGGTGGCGTTGTGGAAAATTTTTGCGACGTATCCGTTTCTTACAAACAAGCGTTGGCAATATTAAATCAATCGGAATTTCTTACCGAAAAAAACGTATATTCTTATCCCGATTTTTTGCCTTTTAAAATTTTAAATAATTTAACCGAAGCGGAAAAAAATTCGTTGATAAATTCGTATAATTTTTATTTGAAAGATAAAGTTTTACTTGAAACTGCCGATGAATTTTTAAACAGCGATTTAAACGTTTTAAGAGCTTCTAAAAAACTTTACGTTCATAGAAATACTTTGTATTATAGGCTTAACAAAATTGAAAAAATAACAGGATTAGACGTAAAAAGATTTTCCGACGCATTGACTTATAGATTATTGTCTTTAATAGTGAAAATAAAGGAGAAAGACGATGAAAACTAAAAAAAAGATATTTCTTTCTATATTTAGCGTAATATTAGCTTTGGCTCTTTCTCTTGGCGGATTTTTCGTTGGGAGAGCTGTTTATTCCGATAAAGAACTTAGAAGAGTTAAGTTTATTTTAGATACTTATCACAAATATTATTACGAAGAAAGCGACGACTATTTGTCGGAGTTAGTTCATGGTTTAATGGATAATAACAGCGATTTTTTTACTAAATCGGAATATGAAAAATTTTACTCGACGAGTAGCGGAAAAAGAAATTCTATAGGCGTTTCGGTTGATAGTGAGTTAAACGTTGTAAAAGTAGCATATAATTCTCCTGCGGAAGAGCAAGGGGTAGAAACGGGCGGAAAAATAATTAAAGTCGACGGAGTTAGCGTAGAAAGTATAGAAGAAATAAACAATGCGATAAGCGGGAAAACTGTTGCGACCTATACTATTTTATACGGAACGCAAGAAAAAGAATTTACTTTGTCTAATAAAGAATTTACCGAAACTTTCGTTAAGTATTACGACGGCGAAAACGAATACGGTTTTGGAGGAGAAAAAATCGAACTTATAAAAAAAGCAACGTCAACCGTAAACGGGAAGACTTTGCCTAGCGGATATTCATATTTAAAATACGTTTCTTTTATGGGCGCGGATATCAATTCAAGCGGTTGGGAAAAAAATTTATCTTCTTCCGTAGGGCAGTTTATGAAAGCCTTGGAAGTTTTTCAAAATTCTTCTAACAAAAAGCTTATAATAGATTTAAGGGATAACGGGGGCGGTTACGTAGAAGCGATGCGTTATTTAATCGCAAACTTTATAGGCGACGAAAACGGCAAAAAGCTTACCGTTCAGAAAAACAACTATAAAAATCGTCAAGAAGAAATAAAAAGTTACGAAACTAAAAGTCAAGATTACGATATAGAAAAAATAATAGTGCTTGCAAATTCTTCTACGGCGTCTGCGTCGGAAGCGTTTATCGGGGCGTTGCTCGATTACGACAAAAATAATAAAGTAAGCGTAGTTGTAGAGTATAATCAATCAAGATGCGATTTTTCAACTTACGGCAAAGGCACAATGCAAGATTTTATTTTTAATGGCGACAAGGAAGTCGTAAAACTCACGGTTGCAAAAATATGTTTTCCCATAAGCGAAACTTGCATAGATAAAAAAGGCATTTCTAAAAAAGTTTCGGATAAAGTTATAAACTCTGTAAACGCCGAAAATCAACGTATAGACGCACTTTCTTACGTTTGCGAGAATTTTTAAATGAAAAAAGCGATTAAATAAAAGAGTATTCGCATACTTTTCATGTAAAATTTTTTTAGTTTTATTTATAGAATTAAAAATTATTTAATTAAACGTTATTTGTTCAATTTTTTTTAAAATTTATCTATTTAAGTAACTATATAAACAAGTTTTTATTTCCCCTGTGGCAATATTGTCCAAAGGGGAAACTTTTTTTACTTTTCTTTTTTGTTCGCCTTTATTTTTTTTTGAAGAAAAAAATTTTATCGCAAGGGGTAAAAACGTTTGAATATCGATTTTGCCGTTAGAAATATTGTCTATCATGTCTTCTGTCAAACAAGATAAAATATCATGTCCCACGCCTAATTCTTTTAAAAGGGATATAACCTGTTTAATATCTACGTTTTTAAGCAGTCCGTTAAGTTTAGAATTATTGTTTTTATTCAAGAATAAATACAAACCTATTAAAAGGGGTAAAATTTTCATATAAAAAAATCCTTAACAATATATTATATGGTAGCATAAAGTAATATGTAAAGAGGTGTTTTATGGGAAGTTTTAGCGATTACGTCAATTCTAACGAAACCGAAAAGGTTTGTGGCAACGAAAATAAAGCGATGGAAATATTAAAAAGCGTAAGCAGTCGGTACGAAGGGGCAAGCGAATCAGAAATGCTTAAAGCCATTATTTCCGAAGCCGAAAAAAGCAGGGCGAACGGAACGCTTACAGATAAAGATTTAGATTCGTTTTTTAATATGCTTTCGCCGATGTTAAATTCCGGTCAAGTAAAACGACTTGAAAAAATTATTGCAAAGCTAAAAAAGGGTAAATAATTAGCTTAAAATTTCTTTTAAAGCAAAAATCAATTTATTTACTTCTCGTTTAGTATTAAACGGGGAAAAAGAAATTCTCGTAAGACCGCCGTCGTCGGTTTTTAAAAATTTATGTAGTAACGGCGCGCAGTGAAATCCCCCGCGTGTTGCAACGTCGTATTTTTCGGATAGCGTTTGGGATAGCGTTATCGAATCTATTTTCGTTTCAAAAGCCACTATGCCGAATTCGTTAGGCTTGGAGTATATTTTTACGGGAAGTTCTTTTAATTTATCTATTAAAACGCTCGTCAGTTCGATTAGCGTTTTTTTAGAGCTGGATAAGTTTTGTTTAGTGTAAATTACGCCTTCGTATAAAGAACATATTGCGGGAACGTTAAGCGTTCCCGCTTCTAGTTTTTCGGGATAACTTGTCGGAACGGGTAAAAAAGTTTCGCTACCGCTTCCGCCAAAGGTAACTGGGGATAAATCTACGCTTTTATTAAAAACTAAAATTCCAACGCCCATAATCGTATTTAACGTTTTGTGCGGAGCTACGGCAAGCATATCTATACCTTTACTCATATCAAGCTCTTTGTGTCCGCAATATTGCGCCCCGTCAATTAAAATTTTTATTCCGCTTCCCTTTATATCTTCGATAAGAGCTTCGAAATCGAAAAGTTTTCCCGTAACGTTGGAAACGGGAGATAAGGCTATTAAACGGGTTTCGGGACGAATAAGTTTAGTTATGTCTTTTATGGTTAGTTCTTTATCGGGGGCAGAAGGGTAAGCTACGCTTAAATCTATTACGCCCGTTTCTTTAAGATGAAAAAGTGGTCTTAACACGCTGTTATGGTCTTGAAAGGTCGTAATAACGTGGTCGGATTTTTTGCAAAAACCTAAAATTGCCATATTTAAAGCTTCCGTACAGTTTTTAGTAAAAATTACTCTAGATAAATCATCTGCGTTAAAAAATTTACAAATTTCTTTTCTTGCTTTATAAACGAACTCTTCCGCCGTTAAAGAAAGTTTGTGTCCGCTTCTTCCCGCGTTGGCGTTTAAATAATTTATCGCGTATATTGCCGATTGAATTGCATAGTAAGGCTTAAATCCGCCCGTTGCCGAATTGTCAAAATATATCATTCACGAAATTTCCTATATTATAATATATATATTTTAGAAGTGGTTTATATGCAAAAAACGTAGGAAAAAAGTTTTACATACAAAGGAGAAAAAAATGCCATCTTATTTCGTAATAATTCGTTCAAAAGCTCAACTAATGAATTTTATCGACGTTATGAACTCTTACGGCTTTTATGCTACCGTAACTTCTTTACCCAAAGAAGCTAAACTCGGTTGCGGATTGTCAGGTGCAATAAACGGTCAAGACGTAGCCAAAGCGTATAAAATTATTTCTTATTACAAGTACGATTCTTACTATGGAATATTTTCTTTTGATAAATATAGAAAAAAATTAGTAAGAGTTTATTAAATAATTGTTATTTAAGCCCGTTTATGTTAAAATACTTTATAAGAAGTAAATTTTAAACAAGTTTAAAATTTGCGCATACGCACCGCAAAGATAAATCTTTACACTTCTTATTTGAAATTTCTTCAATTTTGCTTGAATATACCTATTATATATTCAGACAAAATTTCAGATAACTTAAACGGGTAAAATTATGAATAAGGGAACAAGCGAAAAAATAATCGAAAAACTTGCGTTGACTTTTCCCGACGCTAAACCCGAATTAGTTTTTAATTCGGAGTACGAATTGCTGGTTGCGGTAATATTATCAGCTCAATGTACGGATAAAAGGGTAAATCAAGTAACGCAAAATCTTTTCAAAGATTACAATACCCCCGAAAAAATGATAAAACTATCGGTAAAAGAGTTAGCGGAAATAATTCGCCCGTGCGGACTTAATAATTCAAAAGCTCGGCACGTACTTAGCGCAAGCGAACAAATTATTAAAGAATATAACGGAAAGGTACCTAGCGATTTTAATAAATTAAAATCTTTACAAGGAGTAGGACAAAAAACGGCGAACGTGGTTTATGCGGTTGCGTTCGGCGGGGACGCGATAGCGGTCGATACTCACGTTTTTAGGGTAAGCAATAGATTAGGGCTTACGCATAGCAAAAACGTAACTGAATGCGAAGAGCAATTAAAGCAAATAATAGATAAAGACAAATGGAGTAAAACGCATCATTATCTTATATTTTTAGGGAGAAAAATCTGCAAGGCGAGAAAACCTCAATGCAGTATTTGTCCCGTTAAAGATTTATGCAAAAAGGAGGGTATATGTTCGTAGATAAAGAATATATCTATATAAAATCAGGCGACGGCGGAGACGGAATGACGTCTTTTATGAGATATAAAGGGGTTGCAAACGGCGGACCCGACGGCGGGGACGGCGGAAACGGCGGAGCTATAATTTTTAGGGGAAATTCTCAAAAAACGAGTTTGTTAGAATTTCAATTTAAGCATAAATATAACGCCGAAAACGGTGCGAAAGGCGGTACGAATAAGTGCTTTGGCAAAAACGGAGAAGATTTATATATAGACGTTCCGCTCGGAACGGTCGTAAAAGACGGCGTGAGTGGGGAAATTCTTTGCGATATTTATAAAGACGGACAAACCGTTAAAATTATGGAAGGCGGTTTGGGCGGAAAGGGCAACGTACATTTTTGCACTAGCAGAAGGCACACTCCGCATTTTTCTCAAAAAGGCGAAAAAACCGAAAAGAAAAAACTTATTTTGGAGCTTATGACAATTGCCGATGTAGGTTTAGT
The DNA here is from genome assembly GCA_002405165.1 of Christensenella sp. UBA4675. GTDB lineage: Bacteria > Bacillota > Clostridia > Christensenellales > Borkfalkiaceae > UBA4675. Next base: position 163,671 of record DHLF01000004.1, on the reverse strand, counting down.
CGGATTTCCTAACGTTGGAAAAAGTTCTTTACTTTCTAAAATATCGGGGGCTAAACCGAAAATAGCAAATTATCATTTTACCACGCTTTGCCCAAATCTCGGCGTTGTTCAAAGATACGACGATAGTTTTGTGGTTGCCGATATTCCCGGTTTAATAGAAGGGGCTAGTAGCGGACAAGGGTTAGGTTTTGACTTTTTAAGGCATATAGAAAGAACCAGAATGATAGTTCATGTTATAGATATTTCTGAAAGTGAAGGAAGGGACGCTTACGAAGATTATTTAAAAATCAATAACGAATTATCTTCTTATAGCCCGAAATTAGGCGCGTTAAAACAAATAGTTTGCTTAAATAAATGCGATTTATTTTCCGCAAAAGAAAATGCCGATGCTTTTGAAAAAAAATTAAACGGCAAAGTACAGATTTTTAGAACTTCCGCTTTAACGGGGCAAGGTGTAAAAGAGTTGTTGGACGCGGTATACGCTATGCTTAAAACTTTACCGCCCGCAGAACCTTTAATTTACGAACCCAAAGTATTCGAACATAAAAAACAAACTAGCTTCGAAGTGCATAAAGACGAAGACGGAGTATTTTTCGTTACGGGTAGTTTGGTTGATATGTTATGTAGAAACGTAGTTTTAGACGATATGGATTCTATGAGTTATATGCAAAAAACCTTGCGTGAAAGGGGAGTAATAAAAGAACTTAGAAAGCAAGGCGCAAAGGACGGCGATACCATAGTAATGGGCGAAATGGAATTTGAATTTGTAGATTAGGAGAAATATGTTAAATAGTAAACAAAGAAGTAAACTAAGGAGCTTAGCTCAAACGGAAGAACCTATCGGACAAATAGGAAAGGGCGGAATATCGGAAGCGCAAGTTAAAAGCTTTTCGGACGCCATAAAGAAAAGGGAGCTTATTAAAATTACGGTTTTAAACAATACAGAAGACGACGCTTTTACGCTTGGAGAAAACTTAGCAAATAGTTTACAAGCGGAATTAGTGGAAGTTATAGGACACAAAATCGTACTCTATAAACCTAACAAGGATAAACCGAGCGAAAAAAGAATAAAAATTTAGTAATTGTTTGGTTGGTTTAAGTTATTTATTTTTTAAATCGCAATAAAAATGCGGAAAATAACACGTGTGTTTAAAGCGTAAAGTTAAAAAGTGTAATATTAAATAAATTATTGAGTTTAAATAAAGTATAAAATTTCAAAGTGAGAAAATTTTAATATTTAACACCCCGAAGATTTTTCTTTTAGAAAAATCTTCGGGGTGTAGTTTTATTATTTAAAAGTATTTTAAATTTAAAAATCGTTTGTTTCGTTAAAATTATTTTTACAAAAAAAATTTAAGAAATTTAAAAATTCACTTATTTTTCTTTGTTTCCTTGTTAAATAGGGCTTTACCGATTTTTCCGATTTTCCCGAAAGCGTTGGAAATATTTCCTGCTATTCCGTTTTTTAATACGTTACCCGTTGCTTGGACGGTGTTTATACCAAAAGTTTCGTCAACTACGTCTATGGTTTCTTTTATTTTATCCGCGCTCCTTTGAATAATGGTTTTTCCTGTCAACAATTTATTTGTCGCATTAACAAAGTTATGTAAGTCGCTTTTAGAAAAAAACTCAACTTCTAATTCTGTTTCTAACAAATAAATTTCCACAAGTTTTCCGTTTGGCTTTACTTGCGGTTTGCCTTCGTACATTTTTATCGATTGGATAGGATAGACTAAAACGGCAACTTCTTCTTTTGGTAATTCTTCATTATTTTTGATGATAGCAATTAGATTTAAATTTGTTAAAATTAGTTCGCTAGTCCCTTTTTTATCTTTTACTATTACGTTTTTTTTAAATAGTACTACTTCGTCTTCTCTTAGTTTATAATTTTCCATAAATCCCCATTATTATCCTAAATATTATTTATAAAATTTCGCAAATGACGTACGTTTAAAAGTTATAGCAAACTAATTACTATTTTTAAAAAGATAAGTTTTTAAATTCCGTTATTTTAAAATATGTACCGTACCGCAATAACGACATTTAATTCTTTGGTTTTTGTATCCTATTAAAGGGTTACCGCACCCGGGACATTTTATAGATACGTTTTCCTTTTTTGCTTCTATTTCCAAATTTTTTTTGTTAAAAAGGCGTTTAATTGCGTTAATCATTGCGTCAAATATTTCTCCGATTTTTTCAATAAAAGACGAACTTATTTCTACGTTTTCCGCTTCCGTTCCGTTTATTTGGTTGCAAATTTCATTAGCGAATTTTAACGCAACTTTATTTACTTTGCCTTTCGATGAAAAGCCGTACTCAAAACTTAAAGTTAAATTTTCGTCCGCTAGTTGTACAAGTAATTCCCATTTTTTATATTCGGAATTATTTTTAACGCTGACTTGCGGGATTTCGTTTAAAAGCTTAACTTGCGATAAAGGGTATTTTAGTATAATATCCTTTTTTTTAATAAACCCTTTTGAACTAACGACTATTAAATTTATATTAGTTAAAATTAACTCGTCAATACGTTTATTATTTAAATAAACGTTATCGCAATTATTTAAAATTGTTTCGTCCGTCGGTAAATTTAATTCTGCATTTGTCATAAGTCAATATTTGCTTTTTTATCTAGTAATAAAAATATTTTAATATTTTTCAAATTAAATGTCAAACAAATAAGTAGGTATACCTACATATTTTTATTTTTTCTTTTGATACTATTTAGGTAGATATAAATACTTATTTAAATATACCTGTTTGGAGAAAGACATGAATATTTGTAAAGCGGTGAAGTTAAGAATTTCAAATTTATTACTTGAAAAAAATATGACTCTTTATAGGCTTGAACAAAAGTCGGGGATTTTACACGGAACAATGATGTGTATTATGAACGAGAGAAATAAAAACGCTACTTTGAAAACGATTTTTCAGCTTGCTCGTGGGTTTGACATAAGTTTTTTAGAATTTTTAAACGACAAATTATTTACCGACGAAGATTTAGAAATAGATTAAAGCTTTATTTTTACTTTTAATTTTTTGTTCTAAAAATTTAACACCCCGAAGATTTTTCTTTTAGAAAAATCTTCGGGGTGTAGTTTTATTAAATTTTATACTACAAAAACGTAATTTTATAAAATACAAAACTAATTTTTTAAAGAAATATATAATTAGTAAACGAACTTAATTAAATATTAGTTTTGTAATATTTAAAAAGTAATTTATAAATAAAAAACAAGGCGTTAAACGACTTATAGGCTTATATCCGCTATATCGTCAAACTTTGCGTTTATATAAGAGCAAAGTTCAAGCGGGTTTAATTGTACTTGATGCCCGACTTTTCCTGCCGAAACGCAAATGTTATCGAAAAGTTGAGCCGTTTCGTCAATTACGGTTGTAAAAGGTTTTTTCATTCCGATAGGGGAGCAACCGCCGTGGATATAGCCCGTTAAAGGTAAAAGCTCTTTTTGTTTAATCATTTCTACGCTTTTAACCCCAACCGATTTAGAAGCTTTTTTTAAATTGAGAGTGCTGTTGACGGGTATTACGAATATAAAGTGTTCGTTTGTGTTAGCTACCGTTACCAAAGTTTTAAAAACCGAGTTTTCGTCTTGGTTTAACAGTTTTGCCACGCTTTTTCCGTCCGTAACCGTTTTATCGTACTCGTAAGACGAGTAGGGGATTTTGGCTACGTCTAATAATCTCATAACGTTAGTTTTTTCCATAATAAACAAGATTTAAAATTATTTATGTTCTTTTACAAATTCTTCTATTAAATCAAGCGCCTTTTTCAAAGCGTTCATAGAGTAAGCGTAACTTATTCTTATGTAGTTACATTTTCCTTCTACGAACGCAGACCCCGGCACTACCGCAACCGATTTTTCGTTTAAAAGTTTTTCGGTAAATTCGTCGCCGTCCATATTTAATGCGGAAACGTCGGGGAAAGCGTAAAAAGCTCCCTTTGGCTCGAAACATTTTAATCCCATAGAATTTAGCCTTGATACGACGTATCTTCTTCTAACGTCGTATTCGCTAGTCATTTCTTCTACCGAACTAAACCCGTCCGAAAAGCTTTGTTCTAACATTGCTACGCCCGCGTATTGACTTACGGAAGGAGCGCAAATAATTCCGTACTGATGTATTTTTTTAACGACTTTAATTATTTCTTCGGGGGCGAGCATAAAGCCTAATCTCCAACCCGTCATTGCAAACGCCTTAGAAAATCCGTTTATAACGATACATCTTTCTTGCATATTCTCTAAACTTGCTATGGAGCAATGTCTTTGTCCGTAGGTGAGCTCGCTATATATTTCGTCCGAAATAACGAATAAATCGTGTTTTAAAATTACCTTAGAAATTTCTTCCAACTGTTCTTTGGTCATAATCGCGCCCGTAGGATTGTTTGGGTATGGCAAAATTAAAACTTTGGTTTTTGGAGTAATATTCTCTTCCAAAGATTTAGCCGTAAGCGAAAAATTATTTTCCGCAACGCAGTTTACTCCTATCGGAACACCGCCTGCAAGCGTTATGCAAGGCGCGTAAGAGACGTATGAAGGAAGCGGAACTAAAACTTCGTCCCCATAAGATACTAATGCACGTAAAGAAATATCTATTGCTTCGCTTGCGCCTACCGTGATTAAACACTGTTTATCATTGTATTTTAAATTATAGCGTTGCTGATAATAATCGCAACAAAGTTGCCTTAACTTAACAAGTCCTGCATTTCCCGTATATTGCGTATAACCCTTTTTAATCGTTCTTATAGCGGTATCTCTTGCAATCCAAGGCGTGTCGAAATCGGGTTCGCCTACGCCTAAGGAAATAACGTCGTCGCGTTCGGCAACGATGTCGAAAAACTTTCTTATTCCGCTAGGTTTTATATTTTTTGCGGTCGGGTTTAAAAATTTTGAATAATCCATTTTTACTCGTGAATAACTAAACGACGGTTATCGTCGTCAGTCATTATAACTCCGCCTTCTTTGTATTGTTTCATTATAAAATGAGTGGTCGTTCCCGCAACTCCGTCTATGGTGGAAAGTCTTTCGCTTACAAATAGCGATACGTCCCTTACGGTTTTGCTTTCAAGCTGAATACATAAATCGTAAGTTCCGCTCATTAAATAAACGGATTTAACTTCGGGGAGATTATAAATTTCGCTTGCAATTGCGTCAAAACCGCTTCTTGCTTGCGGAGTGCATTTAACTTCTATTAACGCGTCAACAAAGTCTTCTCCCGTTTTTTCGGTGTTTACGATTGCCGAATATTTAACTATTATACCTTTTTTTTCTAACGAAGAAATAGTTTTTGCAACGGTTTCTTCATCACTTGCAAGCATTACCGCTAATTGAGAAGCGGTATATCTTGCGTCTTCTTTAAGTAAGTTTAAAATACTTTTTTCAAGTTTAGTCATAATTTCTCCTATTTACTTAAAAGCTCTTCGTCCGTGTTTATTTTAATTTTTCCGAGAAGAGTAGTGAATAATCTTAGTAAAGGGAAGTTAAGTTGAATCATACAAAGTACAATCAGCAAATATTTCCAATTGTCGTCTTGCGTAATTGTAATTTTTGCAAGTCCGAAAACTTTTTGTAAGCAAAACGCCCATATCAAAGAAAGTATTAAAATAGCACTGTATAGTATTCCCCTATATAAGTCTATAGGTTCGCAAACCCTATATAAATAGACCATTCCGCCGAAAGTTATCAAATAAACTTGCATAGTTTCTTTTATATCGTCGGGGATAGTAAGACCTATATATTTCGTTATAATTTGCAATGCGTAAATATTAAATACTAAAATTAAAGCTCCCGGCAATGCGTTAGAAAATACTTTTTGTAAAAAGCTTCCTTTAACCCGATTGTTATTAGGTTGCAGTGATAAGAAGAACGAACCCATACCTATTACTAGGAATTCTAAAGCTATCATCTTTCCCGTCGTGAACGGATAAGCAACTTGCGAACAAATGGAAATTAACGCGAATATTAGCGTAAACAGCGTTTTCATAAGGTATAAAGAGCTTGATTGTTGAATGTTGTTTATAACCCTTCTTCCTTCTTTAACCACTAACGGCATAGAGTTAAAGTTATTGTCCATAAGCACCAAATGGGCGATATTTCTAGTTGCGTCGCTACCCGAAGCTACGGTGATAGAACAATCGGATTCTTTCATCGCTAAAATATCGTTTACGCCGTCGCCCGTCATTGCAACGGTGTGACCTTGCGCTTTTAGCGCTTTAACCAAAACCGCCTTTTGTTCCGGCGTAACTCTGCCAAATACCGTGTATTTAGTTGCTATTTCAAACACTTCTTTATTGTTTAATCCGTCTAAGTTTATAAACGCTTCGCTGTGTTCTACGCCTGCTCTTTTGGCAATTTCGGAAACCGTAATGGGGTCGTCGCCCGAAATTATTTTAATCATAACTCCGTTATCTTTAAACCATTTAATAGTTTTTATTGCGTCCGCCCTTATGTTGTCGTTTAAAATTATCAGCGCCATAGGTTTTAAGTTGGCAGGAGCTTTATCGGATGTCATTTCTAGGGGAGAATGTGCTAAAAGCAGTACTCTTGCACCTAACATCATATTTTGCTGAATTATAATTCTTATTTTGTTCGGCAGATTTTTCATTACGAAATCGGGTGCGCCTAAAACGAAAGTCCCGTAATCTATAAAAGATACTGCGGAATATTTTCTATCGGACGAGAACGGCAATGTTTTCTTTGGCGACATAGCCGAGCTTAAATCGAAATATTCGTTTAAAGCAATACTCGTCATATTGTTATCTCTCAATGCATTTTGCATAGAACCTACGATATCTCTTAAAGGCATAATTGTCGGAGTTAATTGAACTACGCTACTAACGTTCATGTGTCCGTCCGTAATCGTTCCGGTTTTATCTAGACACAATACGTCTATTCTCGCAAGCATTTCAAGCGAATACATATCTTGAACCAAGGTGTGTTTTTTACTTAACCTTATAACTCCAACGGCAAGAGCCATAGAAGTTAATAAAAACATTCCCGAAGGTATCATTCCTATTACTACGCTTACAGTTTGCGGTACCGCTTTTTGTAGAATTTCAAATTTAGTGGCGTTTGCCATTTCAGCTGTTTTTGAAATAACGGCGTAGTTTACTATGCCCATTAAAGCCGATACGGGTATTATCAATAACCCTACGGTTTTAATAATGGTGTTCATAGTGTTTAGTAGTTGAGAAGAAGATTTTTTAAATTTCTTTGCTTTTGCGGATAATCTTTGAATATAACAGTCGTCACCGATGCGGTCTATTCTAATGTAACAAGAACCGCTTGAAATATAAGTTCCCGCATAAACCTTATCGCCTACGGACTTTTTAACCGCTACCGATTCGCCCGTCAGTAAAGATTCGTTTACGTCGGCTTCTCCCGAAATTACAACGCTGTCGCAGGGGATTTGGTTTCCGGTAGTTAATAATACTACGTCGTTTAAAACTAAGTCTTTGGTTTGAATTTCTATTTGAACTCCGTTTCGCACGACTTTGGACATAGGTACTTTAACAAGCGATAGTTTTTCTACCGTTATTTTAGAGCGAATCTCTTGAATAATTCCTATTGTAAGGTTAATAACGTAGACTATTACAAATAGGAAGTCTGTAAAGTTAGAGTCTTTTACCAAGCTTAACGCTATTACGCATAGTACGCACAATAAGTTAAAAAACGTAAAAAGGTTTCCGCAAAGAATTTGAGCGTAAGATTTAGAATATTTATTTTTAACTAAATTCGTCAAACCTTCCGCTTGTCTTTTTTCTATCTGAGAAGTCGTTAGACCTTCCGTTTGGGTAGGGGTATACTGTTCTATTTTAGTATACTTTTCGTCGGTCGTATCTATAATTTCTTTGGTTTCCAAAAGAATACGTAGTTGCTTTTCTTTTTCTTTTTGGCGTTTTAACTCTAACTTTTGCTTTCTTTTAAATTGCTTTAAAGTAAGTATCGGTTCGTCTTCTTTTTTCTCTTCGGGTTCTAACGGAACGCTTACGGGAATAGCGGGAGCAACTAATTTTTTGCTAGTATACTTTCTTTTAGGGTTTGTATTTTCACTTTTTCCCGTTTTGACCGAGTTTTCGGTCGATTCTTCCGAAACGCTATTTTCGTCTAAAATATTCGTTATATATAAACTTTCTTTTTGTTTTGCTGATTTAGTTTTTTTCGAACTCTCGCCTTTTTCGTTTAAGACGTTTATATTTAATTGGTTTTCGTTAGTTTGATTTTTCGTTATATCTTCCGTTGTAAACGCTTGTTCGGCAGTATTGCTTAAAGAGTTTTGCGTAGTTTTTCTGCGTGTTCTCTTTGCAGGAGTTTTTTCGTTTGTTGTATTTTCTTTCGAATTTAAAACGTTTTCATTTTCAAACGAAACGGTAGACTCGGTTTTGTTGTTCGTTTCGGATAAATTTTTCTCCGTTGTTTCTTTAAGAACGGTGTTTTTCGATTCTGTGTCCGCCATTAAATTTCTCCTTTATACTCTTTAAATAATAAATATAGAAATATAATAACACTTATGAATTTTTTTTTCAATTATTTTAAAGTATTTTTAGTTTTTTTGTTGAAAAAATTACTCTATACGTCAATAAAAGCTGAAAAGTTTTTGCGTTGTTCTTGACATAAAGATAGAAAAAGAATAAAATATCGGTATGGTAAAATATGGTTTAGATTTAGATAAGTATGCGGAAATCATAATCCGTTACGGATTAAACGTTCAAAGGGGACAAGAAGTAGTAATTTCTTCGCCCGTAAACGCATACGAATTCGTTAGAGTAATTACTAAAAAAGCATACGAACTCGGTAGCGGAAAAGTAACCGTTTTTTATGACGACGACGAAATTTTACGAAATAACTTTTTGTTCGATTCCGAAGACGTAATAAGGCAAGTGCCCGAATACGTAAAGATGCAAAAAAAGTATATAGTAGATTCTAAGTCGTGCTATTTAGGTATAATATCGGACGACCCTTGCGTCTTCGAAGGGGTGGACGCCAAGAGAATCGCTGAAAGGCAAAAAGCCATAGTAAAAGCTTGTCCCGAGTACAGAAAAGCTTTGGACAATAACGAAACCAGATGGTGTTTAGTCGCTTATCCCGAAAAACACTGGGCAGAAACGGCGTTTAACGGCGAAAAAGACGCTATGACGCGCTTAGGCAGTAAAATTTCTCAGGCGATGTGGTTGGACTGCGACGACGTAGAGCAAAAATGGAAAAATCACGTTGAAAATTTAAAGAGAAGAAGTAAAATTTTAAACGAAGCTCAAATAGTTAAATTCCATTATAAAAATTCGTTAGGTACGGATTTTGAAATTTCTATGCCTGACAAATATATTTTTAGCGGAGCCAACGACATGGGGACTTTGGACGGAGTTGACTTTATTGCAAATATGCCCACGCAAGAAGTATTTTCTTCCCCCGACAAAAACACCGCGCAAGGAAAATTAGTTGCGTCTTTGCCGTTAGTTAGAAACGGAGTTATAATAGATAAATTTTATTTCGTCTTCGATAAAGGTAAAGTCATAGATTTCGGCGCGGAAAAAGGCGAAGACACGTTGCGTGAAATTTTAAACGCGGACGAAGGAATGAAAAGATTGGGCGAAATTGCCTTAGTCGGATATAATTCTCCCATAAGACAAACGGGAACTCTTTTTTACGAAACGTTATTCGACGAAAACGCTTCTTGCCATTTTGCGCTAGGGAAAAGTTTTTCTTCGGCGTATCAAGGCGGAACAAAAATGAGTAAAGAAGAACTAAAAAAAGTCGGTTTAAACGACAGCGTAAATCACGTTGACTTTATGGTCGGCACTTCCGATTTGGAAATTATCGCAACAAAAAAAGACGGAAGCAAAATGGTTATATTTAAAGACGGCGATTGGGCTTTTTAAGGAGTAAAATGAAAGATTACGAATATCTTATAGAATTAAAAGACGAACAAAAACAGACCGTAAAAGAAAAAATAGAGCTTTTAGAAAAAGTTAAAGGCGTGGAAATATTTTACGACGACGGTCAAGAAAGAATAAAATATACTTTGGACGATGCTACCGACGAATACGGAGTTTTTGTAAACGTTTGCGAAATCGTACAAGACGCGGGCGGTGAAATAGGATTTTTAGGAGATAAAACAATAACCGTTCAAGCGGAAGAGAGTTCGAAAGGAGATACGTTGCAAGAAACTCAACCGCAAGACGAATGTCAAAGCGTTCAAACGGTAAAACAGGCGAAAGAAAAAGAGAAAAGGAAAAAAAGAGCTTTCGAATCCGACAGTTATATAAGACTTGCCGAAATTGTCGTTGCGTTCGTAGTGTATTTAATTTTCGGACTTAATAAAGTCGTTCCGGCGTGTATTTGTATTGCGCTCGTTGCCTACGAAATTATTTACGACGCGTTTTGCGATTTAAGCAAGAAAAAATTTACCGATAACGTTGCCGTTTCGCTAACGCTGGTACTACTTGCGTTCGGGGCAAATTTTAATACGGCTTTTATAACCGCTAGCGTTTTTTCTTTAATAAAAATAGGCAATACGGAATTGATAAAATTCGTAAAACGCAAAAATTTTCCGTATATTTCGTGTGAAAAATTAAACGTAAACGGAAGCAACACAGACTATAAAACCGTAAAGGCAGGCGACGAAGTCTTTTTAACTAAATTAGCTTCTTTTAAAGGTGAACTTATAGATAGTCAAGCCGTAATCGTGGTGGACGGACAAGAAAAAACGGTAAACAAAGGCGAAATAATTCCTTTCGGAGCAAAAATTAAAGGTAAAGGAATTTTGGTAAAGTCGCTTGAAAGTTATTCGAATAGTCAACTAAGTTCTCGCGTTATGTTAGAAACCCGGTTGTTAGACAAAACTAAAAATGCCGTTACGGAGAATAAAAAAATTTATATCGTATCCGCTTGTATTTTTATTTTTACTATTATAGCAAGTATAATTTTACCGACGGTAACCGATAGATTTTCTTTTGAAAACTTTTTCTTTGCATTTTATAGGCTTTCGGCAATAACGGTAATTTGTTGCCCGCTTTGCAATTTCTTTAACGAACTTTCAATTCAAACTTATTTATACGCATTATTAAAAAAACAAATAAAAATCGAAAAATTTGACAATCTTAAAAAATACAAAACAATCGTTTACGACGAAAAAGTTTTAGCTGAAAACGGTCAATTAAGAAATAATGCATACGGTATTTTAAGAGAGTTAAAAGATTTAAAAGTAGAAAAACAAATTTGCGTTTCTTTAAATAACAGTTCCACGATAGAAAGCGTTTGTAAAGAGTTAAAATTAAAAACTTTTTATAACGAAATTCCACAAGAAAAATTAAACGAACTTTTGCAAAACGCGTTATTCGTTACCGAGCAAGACGGTAAAACCGTTGTAAAATACGGCGAAGAAGTGATTTTTGAAGTAACTAGCGATTTAAGGGAAATTCCCAACGCGGTAGGTTTAAGTAGATTTAACTCCGTTATAAACGGAATAGTAAAAATTGTAAGTTGTATTGTTTTTGCTGTTACGGCGGTAGTTTCTTTTGCTATATTCTTCCCCGTAATAAACGCAATAGTTGCGTCTTTAATTGTTATTACTTTGGCAGGAGCTTTAAATTGTTTAAAACTTACTAAAAACGATTAAAAAGTTTACAATATAGCTTTTCTAAAAAATAGCTTATAAAAATTTTCTTATATGGTAAACGTTTAAAATTTTTTTAGAAAATGGTAAAATAAAATTTACTTGTTGTAAACTCTTGACAAATTAAAAAAGCAAAGATATAATATTTAAAAAATATAGGGGTGCTTTAACAAGCTGAGATTATACCCGTCGAACCTGTCGCGGTAATGCGCGAAAGGGACTACGTAGTTAAACGCCTTGCATATTTTTATGCAAGGTTTTCTTTTCCCCGAAGTATTTTCGGGGCTTTTTGTTACACCTAAGGAGGTTTTTTATGGTAAATTTGTTGGCAAAATCTTTGGCTGAAAAAATACAGCCTTACCTTCTCTATTTTACCGTCGCAATTTTTTGTTGTTTAATAATTCTTTGCGTAGTGTCTTATTTTGTAAAATGGAATTTTAAAAAAATATTAAAAATAAGCTTAATATCTTTTTTCTTTTACGCTTTAATTATCGGAATTTTGCTTTTATCGTTAGAAATAAAAGAAAAGTATGACAAAGCATATTTGAAAGAAAACTATTTAAACGCAAAGCAAGTAAGTTTAATGGTGTTTATGCCGTCTATAATAACGCTTTCTTTATTACTTATTTCAGGAGTAATTATAGCATTTTTAAGTTTAAAAGGTTTATCTGTTAAAAGGGCGTCTATTGTGTGCGGTAGCGTATGTTTGGTCGCTTTAATTATAACTCTTGTTACTATGGGAGTTTATTATTCCAAAAACTTTACCGCGGACGGATATTATTCCGAAAAGCTTAACAATAAAGCGTTATACGTTTTTGCTGTATTACTAGTAATAATTATGGTTTCGCTCGTTTTCTATTTAGATAGAAACGGAAATTTTGTATTCGACAGTAAGTGTTTGGCAACGGCGGGCGTTTGCATAGCGTTATCGTTTGCTTTATCGTATATGAGATTGTTTAAATTACCGCAAGGCGGAAGTATAACTCTTTGTTCGCTTCTTCCTATAATGTTATTCGCTTACATTTACGGATGTAAAAAGGGACTTATTTGCGGAGTAATTTACGGGCTATTACAAGCTATACAAGACCCGTTTATAATTCACCCCGCTCAATTTATGTTGGATTATCCCATAGCGTTTTCCGCAATAGCTTTAACGGGAGCTTTTAAAAACTTAAATTTATTTGATAAATTGCCGTCTTTAAAGTTTGCAATAAGCGCGATAATTACTGCGATTTTTAGATTTGTATCACATCTTATGTCAGGAGTTTTTGCTTTTGGCGCGTATGCAAACGGTAAAAATGTTTTTGTATATTCCGTTGCTTATAATAGCTTTGTATTCGTAGATATGTTAATAGTAATCGTCGTAGGCGCGTTGGTTGTTTCAAATAAAAGTTTTATGAGTGTAATAAACCGTGATAAAGAACAAGAAAAAGAGTAAAATTGTAGATTTTATCTAAAAAAAAGTAAAATTAAAAAGATAAGGATATAGTCTTGAAATTTAATATTTTATAAAATTTTTTAAATTATTATAAAAAATGCTTGCCAATTTATAAAAAAAATGGTAAATTTTAGCTATAATATTTATGCAAGGAGGTAGCGTTTATGCAAAAGACTATCGGTAAAGTATTGTACGATACTGAAAACGCAAAGGAAATTAAAAGAGTGTCCCACAGTTATTTCGGGGATCCGGCAGGATATGAAGAGGTTTTATACCAAACCGAAAAAGGACATTATTTTATTTATGGCGTTGGCGGTGCAGAATCGAAATATCCGGCTGAAACTATTAAGACCATAAGTAAGGCAAAAGTTCAAGCTTGGATAGACGAAAACTAATTAAAATTATTAAAATAAATCGCATTTCTTTATTGAAATGCGATTTATTTTATTGTATAATAATATCAAAATTATTTTTTAAATTATTAAGGAGAAAATATGAAACTTCATGTAAACGGCAATTATAAAAATTTGTCCCAACCTGACCCTTATATAATAAAAGCAAACGGGTTTTATTATATATACGCAACTAACGTTGACGGAGTTCAATTATATAAAAGTAAAGATATGATAAACTACGACTATTTAGGAATAGTTTATTCTAAACAAGACGAAAAAGAATATTGGGCGCCTAGCGTAATAGAAATAAACGGAAAGTTTTATATGTACGTTTCTTCTATGAAAAAAGATTCGGACGACGTGCATACTCAAAGAATTCAAGTAATCGAATCGGATAACCCGGAAACTAATTGGCATTACGTTAAAGATTTGCTTCCCCCGTTCTCCATAGATGCTCACGTTGTTAACACGGACTGCGGACTATACATATTCTATTGCAATAACGATTACGATTCCGTAAGGGCGGGAACTTATATTTTGGTGGATAAAATGCCTGACCCATATAGCGTAGAAGGAAAACCCGTAGCGGTAGTAAAACCTAGCTTGGATGAGGAAATTTTCCAAAAAGACAGGTTTAAAAAAGGTCAACACTGGCACACGATAGAAGGTCCTTTTTACTTTAAGGAAGGCGATTATCATTATTGCATGTATTCGGGTTCGGCTTACGAAAAAGAGACGTATTTTATAGGATATGCGGTAGCAAAAGGCGAAACGGACGATTTAAGAAAATTAAAGTTTAAAAAATATCCCGATGAAAACACTTATAAACCTTTACTTAGAAAAGGCGAATTCCAAGAAGGAACGGGACATAACAGCGTAATAAAAGAAAACGGCAAGTATTATATTGTTTATCACGGGAGAGACGTGGTTAAGGGTGATAAGCCTTTGCAAGCCGAAAGAAGAACGTTTAGAATGGATGAAATGAAAGTAGACAACGGCGTTTTAGAAGTAAATGCAAAAAACAAGTAATTTAGTATTGTTAATTAGTTAAAAAATTCTGTAAAAAACAATTTTTTTGTTTAGAATTTATTAAAAATATAAAATGCGGACGCCTTTTGTAAAAGGCGTCCGCTTGCTTTTTTAGTAGTTGTGTTAAGTTTTGAGTTATAAAGCGTAAAATTTAAATTATAAAAATTTCTTTAAATTTTCTTCATATTGTTCCATTAAGCTTTTTAATTTTTCACAGTACGAAAGTATTTTTTCGTCTAACGCTTTTGCTCCCGAGTTAGCCATTTCTTGCATTTCCGTAATTCCCATAAGCGTGCCTTTAAGCATAAGTTCCGCAATGTGTCCGCAAGAGTCGTCCGTTAAAGTATTTAGTTTTATACTCGTCCACATAAAAGCTTTTTTCATAGGGTTTACTTCTTTGGTTTCGTAATCGTTTTCTTTAATAAAACTTAAAAGTTCGCTTATAAATTTTTCGTATCCTTCATATTCGTTTTCAAGTTCTTGTTTAAAAGCGGAATTAGTAACTTTTTCGGAAACGTTGGAAATAGAACTTAATCCTATTTGCGCGGTTTTATAAATAGCGTTTATTGCTTCTTGGTTAAATTTTTTTAAATCCATAATTTGCTCCTTTAAAAATTTTTACGTTTTAAAAATTTCTTTTATCTTTATTTTGCTTAATATTTCCGAAATAATACTTTTTTTTAAAAAACGGGTAGAAAATATATAAAAAAATAGATTATAATATAAAAGTTAGTTGACAAAAAGCAAAAAAATATGCTATTATATCTAGCGTAACCGCACAGGAAAGGTTAAATAAGTTTTTGCAAACGCAGGGCACCTTGATGGCGAGATTGGACAGGGAGGTAAAAAAAATCTATGTACGCAGTTATCGACAATGGCGGAAAGCAGTACAAAGTTACAGTAGGAGAAGTAGTAAGACTTGAAAAAATCAAGTCGGAAGTCGGAGAAAAAGTAGAATTTTCTCCCATTCTTGTTTCGGATGAAAACGGAATTAAAGTAGGGGAAGACGCAAAGTCTTTTAAAGTTTTAGCAAGTGTAGAAGCGCAAGATAAAGCTAAAAAGATTATAGTTTTCAAATACAAAGCTAAAAAGAACGTAAGAAAGAAACAAGGACACAGACAGCCTTTTACAGCTGTTAAGATTGAAGAAATCTCGGCAAAGTAATTAAGGGGGAAGAAAAATGTTGTTTTTAATAAAATTATTTGCACATAAAAAAGGAATGGGTTCTACCAGAAACGGTAGAGATAGTGAAGCTAAAAGACTAGGAACAAAACGTTCTGACGGTCAAGAAGTTCTTGCAGGAAACATTTTAGTACGTCAAAGAGGAACTAAAATTCATCCCGGCAACAACGTAGGTATCGGTTCTGACGACACTTTATACGCTCTTATCGACGGAGTTGTAAAGTTTGAAAGATTAGGAAAAGATAAAAAGAAAGTAAGCGTTTACGCTAAATAATTTAAACGAGAATAAAAAGGCATTGCTTATTTCGCAATGTCTTTTTTTTACATTTATAAAGATGAAAACTATTAAATTCGACAGTACTTTTTTTAACGTGCAAGACACTTTAACTTGCGGACAATTTTTTGCTTACGAACAGTTTAGCTTAGGGTATTTAGTTCGTTCGTTAAATAAATTTTGTTATTGTTATAACTTTGGCGATAGCGCTTGTATCGAATGTAACGACGAAGACGAAGCGTTTTTCCGCGATTTTTTTGATTTGGAAAGGAATTACGAATCGCTTTACCGTAAGGCTTTGTCGGAAAATTCTGCGTTTTTAAATTTATGCGTTGAAAAAGGAAAAGGAATAAGAATTTTAAGACAACCTAAAACGGAAAATTTAATTAGTTTTATGATTTCGCAAAACAATAATATTCCCAGAATAAAAAATTCCGTTAAATATTTGTGTGAAAAATTGGGAGATACGGTAGTATTTAACGGAAAAACTTATCACGCTTTTCCCGAAATAGAAAAGCTTGCAAGACAAGACGTAAGTTTTTTTAAAGACGCAGGCTTAGGGTATCGGGCGGAATATTTAAAAGAATTATGTCAAGAACTAGCTAGCGGTTTAGATTTGGAAAAATTTGCCGTACTTCCTTCCGAAAAATTAAAAGAAGAGCTTTTAAAAATAAAAGGCGTAGGGGATAAAGTTGCGTCTTGCGTGATGTTATTTTCTTATTCTAGGTTCGACAGTTTTCCCGTAGATACTTGGATAGAAAAAATTTATCGTGAAAATTTTGACGGAAAACTTACGGATAGGAAAAAAATTTCATCTTATTTTACCGATAAATTCGGGGAAGAAAGCGGAATTATACAGCAATATATGTTTCATTACAAAAGAAATTTAGAAAGGGGCAATAAATGAATATTTTATTTTTATCCTTACTCGATATGAATTCCTTAAACGAAAACAATATTTATAGCGATTTATTGTTGGAATTAACCCGTAACGGCAACTACGTTTACGCGGTTTCGCCGTTAGAGAGAAGAAATAAAAAGAAAACTTTTTTAATAGAAGGGGAGAATTATAAAATTTTAAGAAATAAAATTTTAAACATTCAAAAAACCAACTTGATTGAAAAAGGTTTGTCAACTTTGCTAATAGAAAAAAATACGATAAAAGCTATAAAAAAGCACTTTAAAGGCGTTAAATTTGATTTAATTTTGTATGCAACACCGCCCGTTACTTTTTCGGGAGTGGTAAAGTATTTCAAAAAAAGGGATAACGCAAAAAGCTATTTATTGCTTAAAGATATATTTCCGCAAAACTGCGTAGATATAGGGTTGTTTTCAAAGAAAAGTATTTTTTATAAATTTTTTAGAAGAAAAGAAAAAAAGTTATACGCCGTGTCCGATAGGATAGGTTGTATGTCGCCTAATAACGTAAAATATTTGCTAGCTCATAACGATTTAAACGGAAAAACGGTAGAAGTTTGTCCTAACAGCTTAAAAGTAGAAGATTTATCGGTCAGCGAGCAAGAAAAATTAGATATAAGGCGTCAATACGGAATTCCCGAGGATAAAATAATAATATTTTACGGCGGAAATTTGGGTAAACCGCAAGGAATAAATTTCTTTGTAGAATGTATAAAAAATTGTAGTGACACTAGGTTTTTCTTTTTAGTTGTAGGGGGAGGAACGGAAAGTGGCGCTATTGAAAAATATATTGCTTCCGAAAACCCCGAAAATTTAAAATATTTTCCGTTTATGCCTAAAAACGAATATTTAAAATTAACTTCCGCAAGCGACGTGGGGTTAGTGCTTTTAGACAGTAGATTTACAATTCCTAATTTCCCGTCCAGAAGCTTAGATTATATGAAAGCTCATCTTCCGCTTTTTTGCGTTACGGACGAAAATTGCGATTTGGGTGATATTGCCGAAATTAACGATTTCGGCGTAAAAACATTAAGCGATAACGTTATAAATTTTCAAAAAAGTCTTGAAAAATTTTGCAATATAAGGGATAATATAAGAATGGGAGATAACTCTTACGAGTATTTTCGTACGCATTACGACGTAAAAATTGCTTGCGAAAAAATAATGGATTTTTTAAACGGAGATAAACAGTGAACGCATTAGTTACGGGCGGAGCGGGCTTTATAGGTTCAACCGTCGTTAGAGAGCTATTAAAAAATAATCATAAAGTAACGGTTATAGATAATTTATTTAGCGGGTACGCTCAAAATTTAGACGGACTAAACGTCGAATTTGTCAAAGGCGATATATTAGACGCAAAGTTGGTTGATAAGCTAACCGAAAATAAAGACGTAGTATTTCATTTAGCGGCAAGCGTCGGAAGACAGCGTTCCATAGATAATCCCGTATTAGACGCGCAAGTAAATTTAATAGGCACAACTAACGTTTTGCAAGGGATAAGAAAAAACGGCGTTAAAAGAATAGTATATTCTTCTTCGGCGGCGATATTCGGAGAATTACAGAAATCGGTAATAGACGAAAATCATCCGCAAAACGCAGATTGCCCTTACGGCGTAACAAAACTATCGGCTGAAAAACAAATACTTGCGTATAGTCATTTATTTGGTTTTACTGCAATATGTTTAAGGTATTTTAACGTTTTCGGAATGCGCCAAAGGTTCGACGCTTACGGTAACGTAATTCCTATTTTTGCAAATAACGCCTATAAAAATTTACCTTTAAAAATTTACGGCGACGGAGAACAAACTAGGGATTTTATTTGTAGTAAAGACGTTGCAATAATAAATTATTTGGCAGGAACTAAGCAAGATTTAACTACGGGCGTATTTAATTTGGGTTCGGGAAACAGTATTACCATAAATACGCTTGCTCAAATGATTTTAAAGCACGTTAAAACGGATAGTAAAATAGAACACGTTCCCGAAAGAATAGGCGACGTAAGAGATTGCAGGGCGGATATCACAAAGCTTAAAACAGTAATGGGATATACTCCGTCCACCGATTTCGAAGGTGATTTGGTAGAATACTTAGAATGGTTTAAACAGGATTTGAGTAAATGAAAGTCGCTTTTATCAATTCCGTATATCCGTACGGAAGTACGGGAAGAATAGTTAAAAATTTGGCGAATTTCGTAGAACGAAAAGGCGGACAAGCTAAAATTTTTTATGGGCGCGGGGAAAAAAGCGAAGGGCTTTTGCAGTCTAACTTTTCGCTTTATATAAACGCGTTTAAGTCTAGAATTTTCGGAAAAGAAGGTTTAAGGTGCGGGAAAAATACGCAAAAACTGATAAATGGGTTAAAAGATTTTAATCCCGACGTAATTCATTTGCACAACTTGCACGGATATTACTTAAACTATGAAATTTTGTTCGATTTTTTAAGAAAATTCGGCAAAAAGGTAATTTGGACCCTGCACGACGAATGGGCTTTCACGGGGCATTGCGCTTATTATGACGAGAATTGTGACCACGTTAACGGCTGTGAAAACTGCAATAAAAAAAGTGAATATCCAAAGAGCATTTTTGATAATTCAAAAAGTAATTTTTTAAGAAAAAAACAGGCGTTTTGCGGTATTAAAAATTTAACTATCGTTACTCCCAGCGTTTGGCTTAAAAATATAGCAGATACCACTTTTTTAAGCGAATATCCTATTTTGACTATAAACAACGGCGTTGACGAAGAAATTTTTACTTTTACGCAAAGCGATTTTAGAAAAAAATATTTGCTAGAAGATAAAAAAATTATTTTAGGCGTTTCTTATTTTTGGACAGAGAGGAAAGGTATAGAAATATTTAACAAACTTTCCGAAGATTTGCCTTTAAACTATAAGATAGTGTTAGTAGGTCAAACAAAAAAATTAAACGATAAAATACTATATATTTCTAAAACCGATAACGCGAAAGAGCTTGCTAAAATTTATTCCGCTAGCGATATTTTTGTTAATCCTACGCTTTTCGAAAACTATCCGACCGTAAATTTAGAAGCTTTAAGTTGTGGATTACCCGTTATAACTTTTTCTACGGGCGGAAGCGGTGAAATGATAAACTCTTTTAACGGCCACGTCGTATCGAAAGGCGATTATAACGCGTTAAAAAAAGCTATTTTAGATTTAACGGGTAGCTTTGACAGAGAAAAAATAAAGCAAGACGCAAATAGATTCAGCAATAAAATTTTTTGCGAAAAATATTATAGACTTTATAACGAGCAAAAATAATGTAATTTTTTTAGCAAAAGGTTTTGCCTTGTTAAGTTTTTTTATATTTACTTTTTACGACAAAAAATATAGGTAAAAAATGAAAGTGCTTTTTCAGTGCAATGCAATTTCACCTTACAGAAACGATTTTTTTAACGAACTTAGCTTACTTTGCGATTTAACCGTCGCTTACGAAACGGAAAACAGCGAGCATACTCATAGGGATAAAAAATGGTTTGAAGGTCTTGTTTGCAACTATAAAAAAATAAAACTCAATAAAAAACGTTGTTTTTTTAAATTTTATAAAGGCGATATAAAACCGTTATTATTAAAAGAAAAATATGACGCAGTAATTTTAGGTAATTACTTATCTTTTACGGGACTTGAAGTCTGTAAAGTTTGCAAAAATTTACCTACTAAAATATTCGTTTCGGCAGACGGTGCTTTGCCTAAAAAAGACGGATTTTTAAAATATACTATTAAAAGAAAACTACTAAAAAATAGCGATTGTTTTTTGTCGCCTTCCGAAAAAACAGATGAGTATTTTTTAAATTATAAGATAAAAAAAGAAAAAATATTTAGATATAATTTCACAAATTTGGTAAATAACGAAATTTTACCTTTTTTTAAACGTCAGGAAAAACAAGGCGAACAAGTAGTAATACTCGGCGTTGGACAATTTATATATAGAAAGGGTTTTGACGTTTTAATTAAAGCTTGCGCTCGTTTGCCCGTAAAACTCGTTTTAGTCGGCGGAGAGCCTACGAAAGAATATTTAGAAATAATAGATAAAGAAAAAGTTAAAAACGTAGAATTTTACTCTTTTAAAGGTAAAAATGATTTAGCGAAAATCTATTTAGAATCCGATATTTTCGTTTTGCCCACACGCGACGACCCTTGGGGTCTTGTAATCAACGAAGCAATGAATTATTCTTTGCCGATAGTAACTACCGATAAATGCGTTGCGGGGCTTGATTTGGTAGAAGAAGGTAAAGGCGGATTTATAGTAAAAAGTGACAGCGTTTCCGAATTATCGCAAGCGATAAATAAATTGTTAAATTACGATTTAAGAATAAATTTCGGTAAATTTAACAACGAAAAAATTCAAGGTAATACCATAGAAAATATGGCGAAATCCGTAGTGAGAGCTTTAAAAAATGGAATCTAACGAGAAAGAAACTTTACCGCTTGCAAAAGCGACGGGACTGTTAAGACAGTTACAACTTGCGTATCTTGCGCTTATGAAAAAAATAGATAAGGCGTTTCGCGAAAACGGCATAAATTACACTTTGGGCGCAGGTAGCGCGATAGGCGCTATAGTTCATAAAGGTTTTATCCCGTGGGACGACGATATAGACGTTTTAATGGATAGGGACAACTACGATAAGTTTTTATCTTTAAAAGATAAGATTTTACCCGAAAACGTAATTTTTAAAGATTATTTTTCGGATAATTCTTTAAACGTTTTACTCGGTAAAATTGTGGATACTTCCACTACCATGATAACCGTTGACCAATACGGAAGAAAAACCGTTAGCGGTGTGGCAATAGACGTAAGTTGTTTCGACTCTGTTCCCGAAAATAAAATAAAAAGAAAATTTCAGTGGTTAAATTCTATTAAAGCTTTAATTTTAGTAAACGGGGTAGCTCCGCAAAATCACGGAAAGCTTATAAAAATTTACGGAAATTTTTTGCTTAAAACCACTAAAAACAAGCCTAAAAAAGTTAAAAAATTAGTAGAAAAAATTAAAAAATATAACGGAAAAAGCAATACGGTAGCCGAAATGCTTTATCTTGGCGGAAACAAAATTTATTTCGATAAAGATATGTTTTCTTCTTTTATAGACGTCGAATTCGAAGATGCTAGTTTTATGATTACGGCAAAATACGATTATTATTTAAGAAAACGTTATCAAAGAGATTATACCGTTTTACCGCCCAAAGATAAAAGATTGTCTTGGCACAACTGTATTTATTTGGACGTAAATACTCCGTTTAAGGATTATAAAGAAAATGAGATATAGCGTAATAGTCCCCCTATATAACGCTGAAAGCACAATTAAAGCTTGTATAGAAAGCGTAATAAATCAAACGTATAAAGACTTTGAGCTTATAATCGTTGACGACGGTTCAACCGATAAAGGCGGAGCGTTTAGCGACGAGTATGCAAAAAAATTTGACAACGTAAAAGTTTTTCACGTTGAAAACGGCGGTTTGTCTTATGCAAGAAATACAGGAGTACTTAAAAGCGTTGGAGAATATTTGCTTTTTTTAGATTCTGATGACGAGTGGGAGCGTTCTTTGCTTGAAAAAGTAAACGATTTTTACGGAGCAAATCTAATAGTGTTTGGGTATGAAATAGTTTTTTCAAATACTGTTGATAAACGTACGTTTGTATCGGAAAGTAAAATATACGACGTTGTACAAGCGGTAGAAATCTTAGAAAGTTGCGGAGCTTTTAACGTTGTATGGAATAAAGCGTATAAAAGGGAAATATTTAATCAATTAAAATTTCAAAATTTTATGCCTTGCGAAGATATAATATTTAATTGTCAAGCTTTTAAGTTGGTTAAAGACGTAGCTTTAATTAAAGATTGCCTATATTTTTATAATAGAAAAGGTGATGTAACTCTTGCAAATAAATTTAATTATAATTTAGCCGATAATATAAAAGAAGCAAATAAGGCAAGGTTATATTTATATAAAGAGATAGGCTTTGTTGGTGAAGAAGCGGATAAACTGTTTGCCTTAAAATATGTTGGGTACGAATTTTCTAAAATACCTAATATTTTTAGAAAAAATAACGGATTAAAGAAAAAAGAAAAATTTAAAGAATTAAAAAAAATAATAAAAAATAAAGAAAGCAAAAAATATTTTAAAAAAGTAAAAGTTCAAGGTTTTTACAAAAAGCTTTTAAAATTTCACGTTTTAACTAAAACTACGGTACTTGCGTATATAAATTTTTCGTTTATGTTTTTTATTAGAAACAATATGACCAAGCTTTACAAAAAAATTAGGAGAAAATAAGTTGAACAAGGAAGAAAGAAGAAAAGACGTTTATTATATAACGTTATACGTTTTGGTAATAATAGCGGGCGCATGTTCTGTTTTTTCGCAGTTGCCCGATATTGTTGCAATTCCTTTAATTAAAAACGTATTAACTTACGCCCCTTGGATAATTGTGGCTTGTTATTTGTTTATATATACTTGTAAAGTTTATTATTCGGATTTAAAAATATTCATTTTGCCCGCATGTTTGGTGTCTGTTTACGTTTTAGGAAAAATTTTCGGCATAAATTACAGATTTAATTACGTTTACAGCATGCTTATTTCTTCTTATATATTATTGCTCGGCATTTTGTTGGGGTTGAATTTATATAAAGAAGATTTTAAAAAAATACTATATGCGTACGTTATTAGCGTAATAATTTTTTCGGCGTATATATATTTCGTTATATTTAAAGGCGTTGCTTTCAGCGACGCGCAAACCGTAAAACTGGAAGGCGGTAAAAATTCATCGTCTACAATAATACTTTCGGGCTTGGTTTTAGCTTTATATAACGATTATATTTTGAAAAAAACAAAATACGTTTTTATTGCTTTTTTTGCCTTTTTAATAATACTAATTAAAAGCAGAACTGCAATGGTATGTTGTCTTTTAGCGATAGTGGCAAAAGTGTTTATAGGCACTAAAAATTTAAAAAGTAAAATTATTTATATTATTTTATTGGCTATCGTTTATTATTTATTGATGTATAAAACTAATTTTTACGATATAGCGATAAAAAAGATTTTCTTAAAAAATAAAGATTTAAACGAAGAAAATTTAAATACTATTACTTCCGGAAGAACGGATGGTTTTAAATGGTTGTATGAAAACTTTAAAAATATTTGGTTTTTAGGGGCGGGAACCCCCGGCGATATTTTAGAAAACTTTTATTATTACACTTTGGGTGTTTTCGGAATACTCGGCAGTATATTTGCTTTTTCGTTTGTCCTTTCTCCTTTATATTTTATCATTAAAGACAGAAAAGAAAAAAATGACGATAATTTAAGATTAAATTTATTTATAATAACCATAGTTATGCTCGTTGGCGGATTAGGAGAAGCGCTTTGTCCGTTCGGTCCGGGCGTTAAATGCTATTTATTGTGGCTAATCTTTGGTTATTATATAGGGCATAGAAATACTAAATCGGAGGTAACTTACAATAAAGCTGTCAATAATAATTCCGTCGTATAACGTAGAAAAATATTTAAGTCGTTCGGTAGAAAGCGCGCTAAAACAAACTATTGACGACAAAGAGATAATAATCGTAGTAGACGGAGCAACCGATAAAACGGAAGAAATAGCTTTAAACTTGGCAAAGCAAGACGAAAAAGTAAAGGTAATAGTAACCGAAAATAAGGGTGTTTCCAACGCAAGAAACGTAGGATTAACAGAAGCTCAAGGAGAATACGTTTGTTTTTTAGACGCCGACGATTATTACGAAAGCGAATTTATAGTAGAAAAATTTTATAATTTATGTAAGCAGTATAATTTAGACGTAATAAGGGGTGCTTATAGAATATTTAACGAAGAAAAAGGCGAATTTATTGAGCATAATCCGCCTTCTTTTCCTAAAATAAATCAAGTAATATCGGGGCAAGAATTTTTAAAAAGTTCGGCTATATATCGTTTTAACGAAGTTGTTCCGTGGTTAGGACTATATAAAAAAGAGTATTTGGTTAAAACAAATTCGCTTTTTCCTGTTGGGATTTCGTACGAAGAAGACCAACTGTTTTTCTTAAATTGTCTTTTGAATAACGGAAAATTTATGCAAACGGACATATACTTTTACGTTTACGTAAAAAGAGATACGGGTTGCACTAACAATTTAACTTATAAAAAGGCGCAAGACGTAGCAAAAATCGTTGAAAGCGAGTTAAATTTAATAAAAAAATTCAGTTTAAAAAATCCGCTAAAAAAATACGTGTTAAAATACGTTAGCGCAAGTTTTTATCAGCTTACTTCTATATACGGAAGAGTCGATAAAAGCGAAAGAAAAAAATGCGTAAAACTAGTAAAATTTTCTACAAGGGTAAAACTTATGTTTAACGCGTATTCTAAATATATTGCAAAAAAAATATTTTTGTTTAATTTTTGCAGAATTATTTTAGACAAACACTACGATAAGGTGAAAAATGGTTAAAATTTCGGCAGTACTTCCTGCGTACAACGTTGAAAAGTATTTAGGTCAGTGTATAGAATCTATAATCAATCAAAATATCGAATGTGAAATAATTATCGTAAACGACGGTTCAACCGATAATACCCTTAGCGTAGCTGAAAGTTATAAAGAAAAATATCCTTTTATAAAAGTGTTTTCGCAAGAAAATTGCGGTCAGTCAACGGCGAGAAACAAGGGGATTGAAAACGCTACGGGCGAGTATTTATTGCTTTTGGACAGCGACGATTATTTGTGTCCCGACACGCTAAATAACTTGTACGATTTATGTAAACAAAACGATTTAGATTATATTAGGTGCGGGTGGAATTCCTTTGTAGAAGGGGAAGAAAAGAGTTTTTTAACTTTGCCTAAAACCGAATCTATAAATAAAGTTATTTCGTCCAAAAAATATTTTTGCGAGCTAATAAAGGCAGGGTATAATTGCCTACTTTGGAACGGAATAATTAAAAGGCAATTTTTAACTAATATAGGTATTAAATACTTTGAAGGAATACAATACGAAGATAATTTATACGCTTTACAGTTGTATTTATCTGATTACAACGCCAAAGTAATGCAAACGGATATTTATTTAACGAATGCGCGTTTGCATAGCGGTACAACGACTTCTTCTAAACCAAAACTAAAAAAAATTACGGATATTTTAAAAAACGTAGAGTTGATGGACGAGTTTATAGAAACTCTTACGGAAGATATTAAACCGATAGCAAAAAAAGCGGTGTCTTCTTTGGTGTTCGCTTTAACAAACGTTTATTTCCGTTTAGATAAAAAGGATAGAAAAAAGGCTAATAAACTTATTTCTAAAAAGGTGTTGCAAGACGCAATAAAATATCCGTACGACAATTTTCAAAAGAAAAAAGTATACGCTTTTTTACATTTTAGACCTATTCTTACCGTTTATAATTGCACTTTAAGAAAGTTTATAGCAAAAAAAAGAGAGAAAAAAAGATTAAATGGATAAAATTTCGGTAATTATTCCCGTTTACAACGTTGAAAAGTTTTTAAGAGAATGTTTAGATTCAGTTATAAATCAAACTTATAAAGACTTAGAAATTATTTTAATCGACGACGGTTCGCAAGACAATAGCGGAGCCATTTGCGACGAATACGCTTTAAAAGACCAAAGAATAAAGGTTTTTCATAAGGAAAACGGCGGTGTTGCGTCTACAAGAACTTTCGGCTTGCGTGAAATGAGCGGAAAGTATTTTTCGTTTGTAGATTCGGACGACGTTGTAGATTGCGATTACATTAAAATACTAAAAGAAAATTTAGAAAAAAGCTCCGCCAAGATAAGCGTTTGTTCTTATTTGGATTTTGAAAACAGTCTTCCCTTGTCTTATAAAAATACCGATTGCGAAATTTTTGACGGTAAAGAATTTATGAAAAGAATTTTAAACGGGCAAAAAGAATTTTCGGTTTTATGGGGAAAATTATATTTAGCGGAGTTATTTAAGAATTATAAATTTCAAAATTTTACCGTCGGAGAAGACGAAGCGTTTGTAAACGAAATAAGTTTGCTTAGTAAAATTGTGTACTGCATGGATACGTTATATTTTTATAGACGAAATGAAAGTAGTTTAATCAACGGGAAATTTACGTTAGATAAGTTGTCGGGTTTAGAATCGTTAGAATATAGAAACGATTTTTTAAAAAAACACGACTTTAACGATTTTTTAGATTTGAATTGTAAAGCTATACTTTATAAAATTATATTTTTATATTTCGAATGTAAAAAAGCTGGTTATAAAAAGCAGTCAAAAGATTTAAAGAGAAAATATAAAGAGTATTATAATTCCAAAAATACTTCTTTTAATAAAAAGGATAAATTCAGGTTAAAGCTTTTTAAAATTTGTCCTTGGGTTTATAGAGTAATAACGGAAACTAATAGGAGAATAAAATGTCGCAAAAAATAAGCGTTATTATTCCCGTATATAACGTAGAAAAATATTTGACTAGTAGCGTTAATTCGGTTATAAATCAAACCTATAAAAATTTAGAAATTATTTTAGTTGACGACGGTTCTACGGATAGTAGCGGAGAATTTTGCGAAAATCTAGCTAAAAAAGACGAAAGAATTAAAGTTTACCATAAATCTAACGGCGGACTATCGTCGGCAAGAAATTACGGGCTAGATAAAAAAAGCGGAGATTACGTTTTCTTTTTAGATTCCGATGACTTTATAGATAAAACCTGTTTAGAAAAACTTTTGACTTTAAGCGAGCTAACTTCGGCGGAAATAGTTTCTTGTTTAAATAAAAGATTTAAAACCGAAAACGAACTTATTATAAATTCAACTAGCGACGAAAGCGATATAGAAGAATTTTCAAAAGAGAGTATGCTCGCTAATACTTTTAAACGTTCCGAAAATTATTTCGTTACGTCTTGGGGAAAATTATATAAATCGGAATTATTTTCTTCTTTAAGATTTACGGAAGGCGTTATTCACGAAGACGAATATATTTGCCACAGGTTCTACGGACAAATAAATAAATTCGTTTTATTAAAAGAAGAGCTTTATTTTTATAGAGAAAATCCGTGTTCTATAACGGGAGTAAAATACAATACAAGGCGTCCTGACTATTTGCTTGCCTTAAAGGATAGGGTAGAATATTTTAAGCAATACTATCCAAACCTTTATACCGACTGCGCTTTGTTTTTTGCTTATCGCACAATAGATTTATATTTCGAAGTTCCTAAAATAAAAGGAAAAAAAGCAATTCAAAAAAGGATAAAAAATATATATAAACACGCCTATAAGTCGGTAAAAGGTATAAAAACGCCTTCTCAAAAAAGATTTAAAGCGTTTTTAATAAGTCCGTGGATATATAAAAAGGTGTTTAAAAAATGACTGTAAGCGTAGTAATAGCAATATATAATTGCGAAAAATTTTTAAATAAACTGCTTTGCAATATAAAAAATCAAACGTTTAAAGATTTTGAAGTAATATTTATAAACGATTCTTCCACCGATAAGTCTTTGCAAATTTTAGAAGAATTTTGTAAAAACGACGAAAGATTTTTCGTTTATACAAAAGAAAATAAAGGTGTATCGTCCGCAAGAAATTTCGGACTAGAAAAAGCCAAAGGCAAATACGTTGTTTTTTGGGACGGCGACGACGAAGTTTCCCCGTTTTTTTTGGAAAAAATGCTTGCTAGTTGTAAAGACGATTATTTAACAATCTGCGGTTTTAATTACAATTTAAACGGTAACGTGGATATAAAAGTTTATTCCGAAAACGCTTTTGACGTTTTGGATATAAATGCAATACCTTACCTGCAAAATAAATGGTTATTTAATACATTATGGAATAAAATATTTGTCAGGGAACTTATACAAAAAAACGGCGTTACTTTTGATGAAAAATTTTCTATGGGTGAAGACGTTGATTTTATTCTAAAATATATTAAATATGTAAATGGATTTTTCGTTTTAAACGAACCTCTTTACACATATTTTACAAGAAATGCAAACGCTTCTACAAAATTTCATAAAACATTTTTAGATTCTAGCATTCAAAGAAACGAACTTATTAAAGAAAATTTAAATAAAGAATTATCAAGCTATAATAATTCTTACGAGATTGTTTGGGAAAACTATACTAAAACATTAATAGGCGTTTTGTGGCATTATTGTAAATTTTATAAAGAAGATAAACAAAATAAGCGTTTAATTAAGGAAACTTTAAGCTTGTTAAATAAGAAAAACGTAAAAAAAATAAAGATAAACTTCTTTTTAAAATTTATCATAAAAATAAAAAGCGTGTTTTTAACGAGAATCTATTATAAAATTTTAACGAAAAAAAGGAATGAACGATGAACGTATTGGTTACGGGAGCAAACGGTTTTTTAGGAAGAAATTTAATAGAAAATTTAAAAGCCGTAAGGGACGGAAAGAGTAAAGTTTTTGAAAAAACCGATATAAACATTTTGTCTTACGATATAAATAATTCGGAAGAAGATTTAAAGGAGTTTTGTAAGCAAGCCGATTTTGTGTATCATTTGGCGGGGGTAAACAGACCTAAGGATAAATCCGAATTTTATAGCGGGAATTCCGATTTAACTTTAAAAATGTTAAATCTTTTATCAATAGCAAAAAAACCGCCCGTTATGCTTTCTTCTTCTACTTGGGCGGAAACGGATAACGACTACGGTAAAAGTAAGCGAATAGCGGAAAATTACGTTTTCGAATATTCTAAAACTAATAAAGTTAAATGTTTCGTATACCGTTTTACAAATTTATTCGGAAAGTGGGCAAGACCTTCTTATAATAGCGTAGTGGCTACTTTTTGTAATAACGTTGCCCAAAATCTTCCTATTACGGTAAACGACCAAAGCGCCGTTTTAAAATTAAACTACATAGACGACGTTGTTTATGAACTTATAGGGGCGTTTTTCGGAAAAGAAACAAGACTTGAAAACGGTTTTTGTTCGGTAGAAAAAGTATATACCGTAACGGTTGGAGAGCTTGCCGAAATAATCAAATCCTTTAAAGATTTAAGTCGTTTCCCAAATTGTCAAGACGGACTTAAAAAAGCGTTATTTTCTACGTATTTATCGTATTTACCGCAAAACGATTTAGAAAAAAAACCTTTAACTCATAGTGACGAACGCGGTTCTTTTACGGAAATTTTTAAATTTTTTAGCGGAGAACAGGTTTCGCTGAATATTGTAAAAAAGGGAAAAATCAAGGGGAATCACTGGCACAATACGAAAGTTGAAAGATTTACCATTATAAAGGGTGTGGGAGTAATTAGATTAAGGAAGCTCGGCGACGATAAAATTTTAGAATATAAAAATAAGCCCGGTGAAATTTTAAGCGTAGATATACCCGCCGGTATGACGCACAATATGGAAAACTTAGGCGAAGAAGATTTAGAAGTTTTAATTTGGTGTAACGAACCTTTAAATCCTTTAAATCCCGATACTTTTTACGAAGAGGTATAAATGTTAAAAAGTCTATATAAAAATTTTATAGATAGAAAGAGAAGTCGTTTTAGAAAAAAGTTAAGGTCAAGGCTTACTAACGAAAATTTTTCTTTAATAGCAAATAATTGCGACGGCGGAGTAATTTATAACCATTTAGGTTTAAAGTTTTTATCGCCAACGGTAAATCTTTATTTTAAAGACGAAGATTACGTTTTGTTTTGCGAAAGTTTACGTGATTTTTTAACAAACGGAGAATTAAAAGAAATTAAAAGCGAATTTGATTATCCCGTAGGAGAACTTAGTTGCGAAAAAGGACTTGTAAAAATTTATTTTATGCACTATAATAGTTTTGAGGAAGCGAAACAAAAATGGTTTGAGCGTGCTAAAAGGGTAAATTTTGACAATTTATATTTTCTTTACGAAGTAACGGACGTCGTAGATGAAAACTTAATTAAAAGATTTGCTGAAATAAACGGCGGGGAAAAAGCTATTATAACTACAAATCCCGACGTAAAAAGTTCGATAAGTACTTACGTTAAAATAAAAGAAGATTTTGTTTTTGGGGTAATGTTACGTTATAAATCAAAATTTTCGTCCAAAATGTATTTAGACGAATACGATTACGTATCGTTTTTAAATAAAAAAGGAGAGATTAAACATGAGAAATAATTTTTGGTTTTTTTTGTTGGATAGATTATTTAGAAGAAGTATTTTTATCGACAAAAAAGAAGCTAAAATAGTAAACGACGAAGAAAGAAGAATTAAGTCCGTATATTTTGGCGTGTTAAGTATAGTTTTCGTTATACTGTCGCTAGGGTTATGTTACCCGATGGCGTATTTAGGTGTGTGGCTTATAGAAAAAGCGTTTACCACGTTTTTGGGCGTGTTTACTTATGCGCTCGGGATAGGTAATCTGTTAATTTTTGCAGGCGGGTTTTTCTGTTTTTTAGTACCTTTTATTATAGCGGTAGACGCGATAAAATTTGCGGTAGCGCAAAGAAGAGTTAATAGAAAAACAATAGGACTTGTAATGCTTATTATTTCAATAATAACGCTAGTTGCGCTATTAGTTTTACAAGTTTTGGCGATTGTGTTTGTAATTTCGAAATAAAATAAAAAATCGTTGACAAAAAAGTAAAAAAATGATATATTTAATATAACAAATTAGAGGTGCGTTTTTTAAAGAGTATTCCGGTTAAATTTTAGCGCGAAAACGGAAGAAAGGGAAAAGACGCCGAAAGCGAATAATTGCGCGCAAGGTTGTTCGGCTTGGTCGCTCGGATAATATCCGTTCGATTGTCGCTATTTGGCTATGGTAAAAGCGAAAATGCAATTCTATGGTTAGCGGAGGGCTATTTGTATTTATTACAAACGAACTTTACCGCTTAAATTTTTTTAAGCGGTTATTTTTTTTGGAGGAATAAATGAAAACTGTATTTAAGGGCGTAGCTACGGCTTTGATAACCCCTATGAAGCAAAACAGAGAAGTCGATTACGAAGCATTCGGAAGATTGATTGATTGGCAAATAGAACAAGGTATAAACGCCTTGGTTGCTTGCGGAACTACGGGGGAATGCGCGACTTTGGACGATAACGAACATAAAGAAGTTATCAAGTTTTGCGTAGAAAGGGCGAATAAAAGAGTACCCGTAATCGCAGGAACGGGCGGAAACGACACTGCGTACGCGATAAAACTTACCAAACACGCAAAAGAAGTGGGGGCGGACGCATGCTTACTTGTTACGCCTTATTACAATAAAGCAACTCAAAAGGGCTTAATAAAAATGTTTGGCGAAATTGCGGAAAGCGTAGATTTGCCTATGATAGTTTATAACGTTCCGTCCAGAACGGGCGTAAATATAGAGCCGGCAACGTATAAAGCATTAACTCAATTTAAAAACATAAGGGGAATTAAAGAAGCTAACGGAAACATAAGTAAAGCGGTAGAAACTATGTCTTTAATAGGCGACGAAATAGATTTATATAGCGGAAACGACGACCAAATAGTTCCGTTTATGTCTATCGGCGGAAAAGGCGTAATATCGGTTTTATCTAATTTATTACCCAAAGAAACGGTTGAAATTTGTTCTTTATTCTTTGACGGAAAAATAAAAGAAAGCGCGAAAAAACAACTTGAATACAAAGCTTTAATAGACGCATTGTTTTGTGAAGTTAATCCTATTCCCGTTAAAAGCGCGATGTGGAAAATGGGATACGGAGCGGAAGTTTTGCGTAGTCCTTTAACCGTTATGGAAGACGACCATAAGCAAAAATTATTCGAACTTATGAAAAAAGCGGGAGCGATAAAATGAAATATTTAGTAAACGGTGCGCTTGGAAGAATGGGACAAGCGGTAATAAATTCCGTAAAAGCGCAGGGCGGAGAAGTCGTTGCGGTAGACTGTAATTTTCAAGAAAAAGCGGGCTATAAGTCGGTTTTCGACGTAATTGAAAAAGTAGACGTAATAATAGATTTTTCATTTCATACCGCAACTAAACAACTTTTAGAGTATGCAATTAAAAATAAAATCCCTTGCGTTATAGCAACCACGGGACACACGGAAGAAGAAAAGAAAGATATAATAAACGCAAGCAAAATAATCCCCGTATTTTATTCGGGAAATATGTCCGTAGGAATTGCGCTTTTATCCGATTTAGTAAAAAAAGCGGTAAAAGTAATGGATAAGGCGGAAGTAGAAATAATAGAAATTCACCACGATAAAAAAGTGGACGCACCAAGCGGAACGGCTTTAATGTTATTCGACGCGGTTAAAAGCGAAAGACCGAACTCGGTTTTAAAAGAAGGAAGAAGCGGAAACTGTTTAAGACAAGAAAACGAAGTGGGAATTTCCAGCGTGAGAATTGCTAGCGTCGTAGGAGTTCACGAAGTTATCGTATCGGACGGCAAGCAAACCATTACCTTAAAACACGAAGCGCACGATAGGGCGTTATTTGCCGACGGAGCTTTAAAAGCGGGCAATTATTTAATAGGTAAAACCGCGGGACTATACGATATGAAAAAAATGCTCGGAGATTTATAATGATAAAATTTACCAAAATGCAAGGTATAGGAAACGACTATATTTATATAAATTGTTTCGAAACAGAAATTAAAAATCCACAAGAACTTTCGATAGAAATGTCAAAAAGGCATTTTTCGGTCGGAAGCGACGGGTTGGTGTTAATTTGTCCGTCCACGGTAGCCGATTGCAAAATGCGTATGTTTAACGCCGACGGAAGCGAAGGTAAAATGTGCGGAAACGCCATAAGATGCGTTGCAAAATTCGTTTACGACGAAAAAATCGTAAATAAAACCGAAATTACGGTAGAAACGTTAAGCGGTATAAAAACGCTTACTTTGTTTTTAAAAGACGGCAAGGTAGATACGGTAAAAGTTCAAATGGGAAAAGCTGAGATTATCCCCGAAAAAATACCTTGTTTATGCGAAAAGTCAATAAATTTCCCATTTACGGTAAACGGAAAAGAGTATTTCGGAAACGCCGTTTCTATGGGAAATCCGCATAACGTAATTTTTTGCGACGAAATAAAAAGTTTAGACCTTGAAAAAATAGGTCCTAGCCTTGAAAATTATAAATTATTCCCCGAAAGAGTAAATACCGAATTTGTAAAAGTTATTTCTTCTACGGAAATAGATATGAGAGTTTGGGAAAGGGGAAGCGGAGAAACTTACGCTTGCGGAACGGGCGCTTGCGCCAGCGTAGTGGCGTGCGTGTTAAACGGCAGGTGCGATTACGAAAAAGATATTACCGTCAACTTAATAGGCGGACAATTAAAAATAAAAGTCGAAAAAGACCTTAACGTTACTATGACGGGTAAAGCTAAAAGAGTCTACGACGGAGTGTATTATGAAGATTAAATTAAACGACAATTATTTAAATATTAAAGAAAGCTATTTATTTTCGGATATAAATAAAAAGGTTAAAGCGTTTACGCAAGCTAATCCTAACGCCGATATTATAAGGCTCGGAATAGGCGACGTAACTTTACCGCTAGCTCCTTGCGTAGTCGAAGCTATGAAAAAGGCTTGCGACGAACTCGGCGTTAAAGAAACGTTTAGGGGCTATCCGCCCGAATACGGCTACGACTTTTTAAAGCAGGCGGTAGCGGACTACTATAAACGCAACGCTAACGTTGAAATTAAATTAAACGAAGTTTTTATAAGCGACGGAGCTAAAAGCGACGTGGGAAATATTCCCGACATATTCGGCGATAACGAAATAATAATACCCGACCCCGTTTATCCCGTTTATATGGATTCCAACTTAATGAACGGAAGAAAGATAAGACTTATAAAGGGTAATAGAGAAAACGGATTTTTACCTATGCCGAACGATTTAACCGGCGAAGGTATGATAATTTATATATGTTCCCCCAACAATCCCACAGGCGCGGTTTACAACAGAAAGCAATTAAAAACCTGGGTAGATTTTGCTATTAAAACGGGTTCGCTTATCATATTCGATTCCGCTTACGAAAAATTCGTAACGGGCGATTTACCGAAAAGTATTTTTGAAATAGACGGCGCAAGAGAATGCGCGATAGAAATTTGTTCTTTGTCTAAAACCGCAGGATTTACGGGTACGAGATGCGCTTGGACTATTATTCCCGAACAAGCAACGGTAGGGGAGAGAAGTTTAAATAAAATGTGGGCGCGTAGGCAAGCCACTAAATTTAACGGACTTTCTTATCCCGTTCAAAGGGGAGCTGAAATGGCTTTGTCGGTAGAAGGAATGAAAGAGTGCGAGAAAAATATCGAATACTATAAAGAAAACGCTAGAATAATCGCCGACCTTATGAGAGAAAAGAATATCGAATTTACAGGCGGAGTATGTTCGCCGTACATTTGGCTTAAATGTCCTAACAATATGAAGAGTTGGGAATTCTTTGACTTTTTGTTAGAAAAGGCAAATATCGTAGGAACGCCGGGTTCGGGATTCGGAGAAGCGGGAGAAGGATATTTCCGTTTAACCGCATTCGGAGATAGGGAAAGAACTAAACAAGCGGTTGAAAGAATGAGAAAAATTTTGTAATTTGTTTAGCTGTTATTTAATATGGCAAAAACTAAGCAAGCGGTTATAAGAATGAAAAATTTTTGTAACGTTTTGAAATTTAAATTTTTTTACTATTTTAACCATATTTATATACTGAAAGAAAACGGCTAAAAAATTAGAAAAATTATATCTAAAATTTAACCGAAATAAAAGGGCGATTAAATAGAATTTAATTACTTAAAATATATATAGGGATAAAACGTTATGTTACACGATAATTTACAAGTAAAAAACGGGCGTTTATATTTTGCGGGTGCAGATACCGTAGAACTTGCCGAAAAATACGGTACGCCTTTAATGATTTTAGACGAACAAAGAATAAGAGATAGAATGAGATTATATATTTCGGCAATGCAAAAATATTTTACTCCGTCGTCTTTTCCGCTTTTGGCGTCCAAAGCGTTATGTTTTAAAAGGATATACGAAATTGCAAGAGAAGAAGGAATGGGTACGGATATAGTATCGCCGGGGGAATTATTTATTGCCGATAAATCTTTATTTCCTATGGAAAAAGCGTTTTTCCACGGCAACAACAAAACCGATAAAGACATAGCTTTTGCAATGGATAAAAAAACCGGCTACTTTATAGTTGACAATAAAGAAGAGTTAGACGAAATTTCAAGACAGGCAAAATTAAGGGGAATTACGCAAAAAATTCTTTTAAGGTTAACTCCGGGGATAGACCCGCACACGCACGCTAAAATTTCTACGGGAAAGGTTGACAGTAAATTCGGAACGGCGATAGAAACGGGACAAGCTGACGAAATAATATCTTATGCTTTAAATAAAGACAATATTTGTTTAGAAGGATTTCATTGTCATATCGGTTCTCAAATATTCGATATTAAACCGTTTTGCGACGCTGCGGATATTATGCTAAAATATTGCGCGTATTTAAAAGAAAAATTTTCTTTCGTAACCAAAAAATTAAATTTAGGCGGTGGATTCGGCGTAAGATACGTTGAACAAGACCCAGAAATAGATTATGAAAAAAATATAAAAGAAATATCCGTTCATTTGCATAAACAATGTTCGCTTTTCGGAATAGCTTTGCCCGATATTATTTTAGAACCCGGTAGAAGCATAGTTGCGGATTCGGGAATTACGCTTTATTCCGTCGGTTCGGTAAAAGAAGTAAGAGGATATAAAAATTACGTTTCTATAGACGGCGGTATGCCCGATAACCCAAGGTATGCGTTATATCAATCGCAATACACTATAATAAACGCAAGCCATGCGGATAAAAAACCTAATTACACTTGTACGGTTGCGGGTAGGTGCTGTGAAAGCGGAGATTTAATAGGTGAAAATATAAACCTTTATAAACCCGTAAGGAACGATATATTAGCGGTACTCGTAACGGGAGCGTATAACTACTCAATGGCGTCAAATTACAATAAAATCCCAAGACCTATGGTTTTGATGGTAAAAGACGGTAAAGAATATGTCGTAGTAAAAAGGGAAACTTACGAAGATTTAATGAGATTAGACGTTTAACTGCAAAAATGCGATAAAAAAATATTGAAAAAATTATAAAAATTTATTTAAAAAACAGTTGACTTTTTAAATTTAAAAATGTAGAATAGAAAAAACATAAAAAGGAAGAGAAAATGATACAACTAATTTCGCTTAACAACATAGTAAAATTAAAGACGGTTAAGTGTTTTTCTCTCGTTTTTTCTAATATAGTTATTTTTTAAGGAATTCTTATTTGAATTCCTTTTTTTTTGGACTCAACAGGGTAATCCCCTTTGAAATAAAACTTATGAGGTAACAACAATGAAATTAACCTATGGCATTAAGGACAGACCAAGTTTTGCAAAAACTTTGGTATTTGCTCTTCAACAACTATTAGCTATTTTAGCCGCTACCATTGCAGTTCCCGCAATTGTCGGAAACGGAATGTCGGCTTCGGCTGCTTTGTTCGGAGCAGGCGTCGGAACAATTGTTTACTTATTGTTTACTAAATTCAGAAGTCCCGTATTTTTAGGCAGTTCTTTTGCGTTTATCGGCTCTATGCTTTCGGCTTTTGCAGGCGCGTATTCGGCTTCGGCAGGATTTTTAGGACTAATAATCGGCGCAGGTCTTGCAGGACTTGTTTACGTTATTATCGCTATCGTAATAAAACTCTGCGGAACGGGTTGGGTAAATAAACTTATGCCCGCAGTAGTAATCGGACCTACGGTTGCAATAATAGGTTTATCGCTTGCAGGTAACGCCGTTGGCGACGTGGTACATTCTGCTAGTTGGTCTTCTGCCGACAGTGCGTTCATAATGAATGGAAAGGCAGGATTAGAGCTTATTTGCGGATTAGTTACGCTGTTTACGGTAGTACTTTGTTCGGTATACGGCAAGAAAATGTTTAAAATGATACCTTTTATTCTAGGTATTTGCGCAGGTTACTTAGTAGCTTCGATTTTTACCGTTGTCGGAACGTTTACCGATAAAGCTTGGCTTAAAATAATAGATTTCTCTACCTTTAAGCATATGAAATGGTACCCCGAATTTTCGTTTATAAAAGCGTTTAAGGGTAATTACGGGTTTGGCGGAGCAAAAGGTTTCTTCTCGTTCTTAGGAACTATTGCGGTTGCTTACGTTCCCGTAGCGTTCGTAGTATTTGCAGAACATATTGCAGACCACAAAAACCTTTCTACCGTAATCGAAAAAGATTTACTTTCCGACCCCGGTCTTGATAAAACTTTACTTGGCGACGGCGTTGGCTCTATGGTCGGAGCGTTCTTCGGCGGATGCCCCAACACCACTTACGGAGAATCGGTTGGTTGCGTTGCAATATCGGGTTGCGCTTCCGTATACACGATTTTAACTACCGCAATACTTGCAATAGTATCTGCGTTTATCGCTCCGTTTACAACGTTCCTTGCAACTATTCCTAATTGCGTAATGGGTGGAGTATGTATTACCTTATACGGATTTATTGCCGTAAGCGGTTTAAAAATGATACAAAAAGTTGACCTTGAAGACAACAGAAACTTATTCGTAGTATGCGCGATTTTAATTGCAGGTGTAGGCGGTTTGGCTCTTAAATTTGGAAAGATTACTTTAACGGAAGTTGCTTGCGCGTTAGTTCTCGGAATTATATTAAACGTAGTTGTAAGAATAGGC
Organism: Christensenella sp. UBA4675; assembly: GCA_002405165.1. Taxonomy (GTDB): domain Bacteria; phylum Bacillota; class Clostridia; order Christensenellales; family Borkfalkiaceae; genus UBA4675. The sequence goes on along the minus strand of DHLF01000004.1, from coordinate 125,210 downwards.
GATAAAAAACAAAAAGCTCAAACGCAAGAAGAAACCTGTGAAAAAGAAGTAGCTACGGAAGAAAACGTTGCCGTAACGGAAGACAAAAAAGACGAAGAATAATTTAAAATGCTAAACGTAAGGATAAAACATTATGAAAGAATTTAAAAACGTATTTATATTCGACCACCCTTTAATCAGACATAAAGTAGCAATACTTCGCGATGAAAAAACGGGTATGAAAGAATTTAGAGAATTAGTAGAAGAAATTACCACTTTAATGACGTACGAAAGTATGAGAAACGTTAAAACGGTAGCGGTTCAAGTTAAAACTCCGTTAGAAACGACTACTCAATACAAAGTTCCCGAACAAAGTATTGTAATAGTCCCGATTTTAAGGGCGGGACTCGGGATGGTAAACGGAATTCATACGTTATTCCCGACGGCGAAAGTAGGACATATCGGTATGTATAGAAACGAAGAAACTTTACAACCCGTTGAATACTACTGCAAATTGCCCGACGGTATAGAAGATAAAACGGTATTTTTAATTGACCCGATGCTTGCAACGGGCGGTTCTGCGTGCGACGCAATTTCCGCTTTAAAGAAAAGGGGAGTTAAAGATATTAAGCTTATGTCTATAATAGGCGTACCCGAAGGCGTTACCAAAGTCGCAGAAGCTCACCCCGACGTAGACATTTACGTTTCTACGTTAGACAGATGTTTAAACGAAAACGGCTATATTTTACCCGGACTAGGCGACGCAGGCGATAGATTGTTCGGTACTAAATAATAGGATAATTTAATTGTAAAAATAACGCTTTTCAAACGGAAGTTTGAAAAGCGTTAAATTATTTATCTATTTTTTAAATATTAGCTGGTTTTTTAATTTTAAAAAAGTATTTTGTCGAAATATTGCAAATGTTATTTTATATCCGTTAGTTTGGCAACGTTAAAGATTATAAAATGTTTTGCCACGATATAGCAAACGTTTTAGGAACTTGTTGGCATAATTCTATTATAACTTCTAATTTTTCCGCGCTGTCGGGATATTTTTCGTTAGCGGTAGTTCTAACGCATTCGGCTATCCAAAGTTCTATTTCTTTAATTTCGTTATGCGGAATCCAAACGTGTAAACGCTTTTTGTTTTTTAGCCATTTGTCTTGAAGAATTAAAACGTCGTCTTCTACAAGCGTTTCTTCTATTGCTTTTTGTTGACAAATTTTAGCTGTTTTTTCTAGTTCGTTAAAAGAATTATTTACGGTTTTATATTCAAAAATGCTTCCTATTACTAGCAATATCGTTACTATTATTACGGAAATCGTAGATTTTACCACGTTACGCCTTTCGGTAGACTTACTTTAAAAGTCCGGTATTTTTCGTTTTTTATTTGCAAATAGACTTTTCCGCTACTGTCAACCGTTAAAACGGTAACGTCTTTAACGCTTTTTGTATTTTGATTTTTTAATATATTTTTGGTAAAATTATCGTCTAGTTTAAGCATTTCGTAATTGTTTTTAATAATTTTCCCGCAATTTATTAGTAAAACGGGGAGTTGGGCTTGGTCTTCTTGATAATCTGGATTTTCCAAAACGGATAGTTTTCCGTTAGCTTCGAAAATGGCGTAGGAAAGGGCGTCGAACGAATAATATCCGCAAGCTCTCATAGCGCCTATTAAATCTTCTACGTCCAAATTGTTAATTTTTAGCTGATTTACGTCTATCCCGTCTTTGTTTATAACTAAGCTCGGTTTTCCGCTAAAAAGTTTTTTAAGCGGTTGCCCGAATTGTTCGAAAACGGAAAGCAGTTGATGCAGTATAAATACCGCTAAAACCGCAACTATACCGTAAATAAGCGGAATGGAAACGTCGGCTAAGGGCAGACACGCAAGCTCTGCAATCAGTAGAGTTATAACAAATTCAAAAGGTTGCATTTCGCCTATTTGTCTTTTCCCCATAAGTCGCATAAGGGTTAAAAGAATAATAAAAGTTACCGTCGTTCTTATAAATATAACTACCATAGTAGTATTTTTTGCTTTATCTCGTTTTTTATGTAAATAAATTGACTAAATTTTTAAATTATGCTAATATCTATTTGTAAAAGCAGAGTAGCGCCAAAAGCGTTAAGTGCCGTATAACGGGATGTTGAATACGGACGAAAAGGTTTAATACCTTGCGGTTTTTGGGGCGCATCCAACGCTAACGCATATTTTAATATACGTTTTTTTGGAACTCTTCTTCTAATTTAGGAAGGAGTTTTTTTTATGACAAATTATTTATCGGCTAAAAGAATAGCGTTATTTTCTATGTTCGTTGCATTAAACACGCTCGCAAATATTTACGATGTTTATATAAGCCCTAGCGAAAGGTTTTCGCTCGTTCTTGCGGTAGTTTCGGTATCGGGGTTTATGCTCGGAATGGCGGGCGGTTTTTTAACGGGTTTTTTAGGCGACGCAATAGGTTTTTTGATTAAACCGAGCGGTGGGGTTGGGGCGTATACTCCCTTTATAGGTTTAGGAATAGGTTTGACGGGATTTTTACCTGCGTTTTTAGTTTTTTTATATAGAATAATTACTCGCAAGAAATTAAATCTAATTTTCACCACAATTATAACGGCAATAAGCTCCGTCTTATGTTTTTTTATAGTAACTTGCGGAATAAATATGTTCGTAATTTGGAAACTTTTTAATCCGGGCAGAAAAACGTTTAAAGCATTATTTATTGTAAGAATTTCTACTCAATTTCCCGTAAGTTTAGTAAACGGAATTTTGAGTTGCGTTCTTTGCCGTTTTATCGTTAAAATTCCTTACTTTAAACAATTTTTTTACGTTTATAATACCGAAAACGACGTAGAAGAGCAAATTGAAAAAGCTGACGACGAGTACGGAAATAAATAAAGTTAAAGCTTTGTTCATAAAAGTAATTAAAATATTTCTTATAAAAATTCCCAGCGCGATAGACGGCAACGTAAATAAAAACGCACAAATTAAAAACTTTTTGTAATAAATTTTGGTTTTACATTTTTTACCTAAAAGCTTTAAGTTTAATATAGAGCTTAACGTAAACGAAAAGTAATATCCCGCAATTAAAGAGCCTGCGCCTATAAATTTAGGCAAAAAGTAAATGCTTAAAATAAGTCCCGCTTCTCCCAAAAGATAATAAACGAGAGTTTTCTTTTCGCTGTTCATGGAGTTAAGCAGGCTGGTAGTAATCATACTAATGCTCATAGGTAGCATTATAAAGGCGGAAAACACCAAATACGAGCCTGCGTTTTTGTTGGAGTAAACCGTTTCGCCTATAAGAATTCCGCAAGAGAAAAATACGGGGATAATCATACAAGCTATCATTATAGAATACTTTAACGCCTTTGATATATTAGCCGACATCGTTTCGTAATTTTGCTTATAATAGTTTTCGGATAGCTCGGGTACAAGCACTAGCGCGATAGAGCCGATTAGGGACGACGGAATAAACAGCATAGGTATAGCCATACCCGAAACTTCCCCGAAATACGCTACCGCTTGCGAAGAAGTAAGTCCGTATTTAATAAGTCTTGCAGGCAAAATAATAGCTATAAGCGAATTTATTAAAGAAGTGGTAGTTCTCATAGCCGTAATAGGAGTTGCGCTTGCAAGAAGAGGTTTTAACTGCGGAATGGGGTTGGCAGGCTTGTTTTTCATAGCTATCATTACAATAGCGGATAACACGAAAGAGAAAATATAAGAAATAAGCACCGCGTAAGATGCGGTTTTTACGCCTTGAATCAGACTAGAAGAAAGTCCAACCATAATTATTCCGCTTGCAATCATAACGAATTCTTCTAAAAATTCTATTAAAGAGTAAATAAAAAAGTTTTTATTTCCCCAAAAATTTCCCCTTACTACCGCGTAAACGGAATTTATGGCAAGCGACGGAATTATTATGGTAAGTACGGTTAAACACCTTTTGTCGGAAAAGAAAAATCCTAACTTATTTTTAAATAAAAAATATAATAAAGTTACGGGCAAAGAAAAAATTAAAGCCGTAACTATACCTGCGCTTATCGTTTGATAAACGCCTTTTTTATTGTTTTCGGTTTTGTGTTTAATAATCATTCGGGAAACAGTTACGGGTATTCCGGAAGCAGTTATCGTAATTAAAACTCCGAAAACCGATAACGCTATTTGATAAATTCCCAGTCCTTCCGCGCCTAGCGTTCGGGATAAAAATATTCTATATAAAAATCCTAAAAATCTTTCTCCTATGGAAAAAGTGGTTACTACGGCAACCGTTTTAAATAATCGTTTAATAGCTTTTACCTCTCAAATAAATTTTATTAAAAGGCAATTTTAATTATGCTAGATAAGCTTTATATATTTTAAAGCTCGTTTTACTCATTTTAAAAAATTAAACATATAATTTAGTATGGAATATTTAAATAAACACAGAGTATATTACTACGTTTATAAGTCTAACGACGATTTAAGAAGTCTTGCAATAAAATATAACACTACCGAAAAATTGATTTTTCTTGAAAATAATACCGCCGAGTTTTTAGACGGGCAAATTTTAAAAATCACAAAGCGTAGCGGAAAGCTTTATATAGTTCGTCCGTTCGAAAAGCTTGAAAGTTTAGAAAAAAAATTTAAAAGCCAAATAAAAGAGAAAAATAGAATAAATTTTGTTTATCCCTTTCAAATGATTTTGATTTAATTTTTTTGCTTAAAAAGGCGTTAAAAACTGCTATTGTATACCGTATAAAATTTTAAAGACACAACTTATTGTGTTTTTTTGTTATTTTTTTATTAAAAAACACAATTTAAAAACAAAAATAACTTAAATTTTATTGAAAAATACTTTTTTTTGTGTTAAACTGAGTTTAGTACGGCAAAAATTCGGATTAAAGGAGTTACAAATGCCAAGTAAAGAATACGGTTCAAAGAATATAAAAATACTTGAAGGGCTAGAAGCGGTTCGTAAAAGACCGGGAATGTATATAGGCGGAACGGGTTTAAAAGGATTACATCACATTTTATGGGAAATTATAGATAACGCGATAGACGAAGCCACAAACGGCTACGCCGATAAAATAGAAGTAATATTGTATCCCGACGGAAGCGTTTCCGTAGAAGATAACGGAAGGGGAATACCTACCGACATACACCCTACGGCAAAAATTTCGGGGGTAGAAGTAGTATTTACGCAGTTGCACGCGGGCGGAAAATTCGATAACGACAATTACGCTTTTTCGGGCGGATTGCACGGCGTAGGCGCAAGCGTAACCAACGCTTTATCCGAATGGTTAGAAGTAGAAGTTTATAAAAACACCGTTTATAAAATGAAATTTCATTCTTACTACGACGAGAAAAAGGGGAAAGTTTTATCGGGAATTCCGATAGGACATTTAAAAAATACAGAAAAACCTACAAATAAAAAGGGAACTTTCGTTCGTTTCAAGCCCGATAAAGAAGTTTTTGAAACTTGCGAATTCGATTACGGTATTATCGTTGACAGAATAGAAGAATTAGCTTTTTTAAATAAAGGCATTACAATTACCTTAGAAGATAGAAGAAACGATTTGCACGGTCCCGTAAGTTTTAATTACACCGGAGGAATAATAGATTTTGTAAAAAAATTAAATTCGGGTAGAAATTCCGTAATAGAAGCTCCGCTTTATATAAATGGCGAAAATAACGGAATACTTGCCGAAATTGCTTTTCAGCATACGGATAATTACGACGAAAGGATAATATCTTTCGTAAACAACATTTTAACTTGCGACGGCGGAACTCACGAAGAAGGCTTTAAAGCGGGCTTTACCAAAGTTTTAAACGATTTTGCAAGAAGCGTAAATCTATTAAAAGAAAAAGACGAAAATCTTTTGGGAGAAGACTACCGCGAAGGTTTAACGTGCGTAATATCCATAAAAATGAAAAACGCGCAATTCGAAGGTCAAACCAAAGGAAAACTCGGCAATCCCGAAGCTAAAGTCGCAGTTATGCAAATTGCGGTAGAACAACTTAAAATTCTTTGCGAAAATAAAAAGAATAAATCCGTATTTACCGCAATAGTGGGAAAAGCCGTAAACGCATCTAAGGCGAGAAAAGCCGCAAAACAAGCTAAAATGATTGCAAGGGGCAAAAAAGACGCGGACAGCTTTAACTTAGTAGGAAAACTCGCGTCTTGTTCTTCCAGAAAAAGCGAAGAAAACGAATTGTTTATCGTAGAAGGAGATTCCGCAGGAGGTAGCGCAAAGCAAGGAAGAGATAGAACCCATCAGGCGATTTTGCCTTTAAGGGGCAAGCCTTTAAACTGCGAAAAGAAAAAAATAGACGAAGTTTTAAAGAACGAAGAAATTCGTACGATAATAAGCGCGCTCGGAACGGGAATAGGAAACGATTTCGATATAGACAACTTAAAATTCGATAAAGTAGTAATTATGTCGGACGCGGATACGGACGGCGCGCACATAAGGGCAATACTTTTAACTTTCTTTTATAGGTATATGCGTCCGCTGGTAGAGCAAGGACACGTTTATATAGCTATGCCACCACTTTACAAAGTTTATAAAAAAGACGTGGAAGAATACGCTTACGACGATAGCGAATTAAAAGAAAAAATAGAAAAAGTAGGTAGGGGATACCAACTTCAACGTTACAAAGGTTTAGGAGAAATGAATCCCGAACAGCTTTGGGAAACGACGATGAATCCTAAAACCAGAGTTTTAATGCAAGTTTCCATAGACGATAAAGTTTTAAACGAAAGACTTATTTCTACCCTTATGGGCGAAGGCGCGCAAGAGAGAAAAGCTTACATTTTGGAATATGCGAATTTTAACAAAGAAGATACGTATTTCGATAAGGTAAATAACGCAAGGAGTGATACAAGTGGAAGAAATTAAAAACGGTATAATAGAAAAATCTATGGAAGACGTTTTGCATAACTCTATGATACCTTATGCGGAAGACGTTATTTTAAACAGGGCAATTCCCCGTATAGAAGACGGTTTAAAGCCCGTTCAAAGAAGAATTTTATATTCTATGTACACTTTGGGGATACTTCCCGATAAAGGATACAAAAAAAGCGCGAGAGTAGTAGGTGATTGTTTGGCAAAGTATCACCCCCACGGCGACACTTCCGTTTATGACGCAATGGTAAGACTTGCGCAAGATTTTAATATGCGTAATATTCTAATCGACGGACACGGAAATTTCGGTTCGATTGACGGGGACGGCGCGGCGGCAATGCGTTATACGGAAGTTAAGTTAAATTCACTAGCCTTAGAACTTTTAGACGGACTCGATAAAGATACGGTAAAATGGCAATCTAACTTCGACGACGAATTAAAAGAACCCGAAACTTTGCCCGGTAGATTTCCAAACCTATTAGTCAACGGGGCTACGGGTATTGCGGTAGGATTAGCAACAAATATCCCCACGCACAATTTAGCCGAAGTTATAGACGGCGCGGTTGCTTTAATAGACAATCCTAAAATTTCGCTTGACGAAATGATGAAATATATAAAGGGTCCCGACTTTCCTACGGGAGCTTATATAATCGCTACGGACGAGCTTAAAACCGCTTATCAAACGGGTAGGGGTAAGTTTACCATTAGGGCGAAAATGCATTTAGAACAAGGCGAAAACGGTAAAAAGAATATAGTTATTACCGAAATGCCTTATCAATCCAACAAAGCCGAAATTTTAAAAGACATTGCGGTAAAAAGGGACGTAAATAAAGTAGCCGTTTTAGAAGGCGTTACCGATATAGTGGACGAGTCCGACAGAAACGGAATGAGAGCCATTATAAAAGTTAAAAAAGATTGCAACGTAAACGACGTTATACAATATTTACTTAAAAACACTAAATTACAAGTAAGTTTCGGAGTAAATATGGTTGCGATAGCAAACGGAAAACCGCAACAATTAGGGCTTTTGGATATTCTTTCTTATTACGTTGAATATCAAAGAAAAGTCGTATTAAACAGAACTAAATTCGATTTAAACAAGGCTCAGGAAAGGGCGCACATTTTACAGGGGTTAATTATTGCCGTAAACAATATAGACGCGGTTATAAAAATAATTAAAAACGCCCCCGATACGCCTACCGCACGCCAAAGTTTAAGAAAAACTTTCGATTTATCCGAAAGACAAGCGCAAGCGATATTAGATTTAAGACTTGCAAGAATTACTAAATTAGAAGTTAAGGGCTTGCAGGACGAGCTTTCGGAGCTTGAAGAGCTAATAACAAAACTCAAAAAAATAGTGGACAGCAAAAAGCTTCAAATGGATATTGTTAAAAGCGAAATGCTTGCCATTAAAAAGAAATATAAAGATTCGAGAAAAACCGAAATAATTTACGACGTAAGCGACATCGGTTTAGAAGCGAGTGCGTCTTCCGACGTGGTCGAAAACGTAGTTATCGCCTATACCGCAAATAAAACTATAAGAAAATTAAAGACCAAAAACTACGAAAAAGCCATAGAAGATACCGAGCCTTCCGTTAAAAACGTGTTTAAATTCGCTTGTAGAACGGATACGGATAAAGAAGTGCTTGCCTTTACTAACAAAGGTAATTTGTTTAAAATGGATATATCGTTTATACCCGAAAGCAAAGGCGCAGACGTAAACGGAATAAGTTTTGCCAAATTTTATAAAGAAGCCGAAAAAGGGGAAGAGCCTATCGCGTTTTTCTCTCAAAACGACCTTGATTTTGAAAAAGACAAACTCGTATTCTTTACCGATCAAGGCATGGTAAAAATTTCCGCTTTAACCGATTTTAACGTAAATAAAAACGTTTTCCAAGCGATAAAACTTAAAGACGGAGATAGCTTAATTTCCGTTCAAAAGGACAACGGAGAAGACGAAATGATTTTCGTTACCGCAAAGGGAATGGTAGAAAGAGCCGAAAAAGACGTTCCCGTTCAGGGTAGAGTTGCGGGCGGAGTAAAGGGAATAACTTTATCCGATAACGATAAGGTTACTTATGCTTGCATTTTCGATAAAGAAAAAAGCAACGTTTTAATTATTTCGACCACCGAAGGATTTTTTAAAAGGGTAAATATAGGTACAATTTCTAAAATAGCAAGGGGCGGAAAAGGCGTAAAATGTATCGATACTTTTGACACGCCGTCCGCTACTGTAAATATGGCTTGTGTTCTTAACCCCGGCGAAAAAAACAGAGTATTTTCGATAGGGGATAATGGGGTTTCGTCTTGCGACGTAGAAAATATTCCCCTGGAATCGAGATTGTCTAAGGGTAAACTCGTTTCGGAATTAGGAAAATGTAAAAGCGTGCTTATGAAAAGTAAATCTTTTAAATAAGGTGAAAATATGATAACTGAAAAAGGTAGAGTTTTAATAGATTCGGCGGAAAAAGAATATTTTAAAATAACGGCTTTAATTTCGGATTTTTACGATAAAGCGTATTCCGATATACAGTTAAAATGGAAAAAAAGCGAAGTTTTATCCGATTTCGACGCGTTTTTACAATCCTTTTTAACCGCCGTAGCCATAAAAAACGGAAAATTAGGCGAAGACGAAACCACTTTAATTGCGGGAATAGTCAAATACGGCACTGTTTTTCAAAATATCGACATTACTCTTTTTGCCGATTGTAACTATGAAATGAGAAATAAACTCGGCGAAATAGTAAAAGATGAGCTAAATAAAGTTCCGTACGCGGTACTTCTTTCTGCGGTAATAGATAAAAAACACGATAGAAAAATTACCAAAGAAATTTTAAACGGCTTAATAAAATTAGGATATAATTTGTCGTGCATGGCAAATATTTACGATAATTTAAACGTAATAAAAGAATGTTTAAAATCTATTAACGACTTTATTTCCGTAAATTCCGTTTCAATTTAATTAAATATTTCGTCTTTTTAACGCCGTCGGCTTGCCCGACGGCGTTTTTCTATTCACATTTAATTTGTATCTTTATCGCTTTAAAAAATCCTATAAAAATTAGTAATATTTCTTTTTTTTGCAAAATACAATTTAGTAGTTTCATTTTAGACCATATTCGTCCATTATCGACAAAAACGGTCAAAATTGTTAAAAAAATATATATTAAAATAGAGGTGTTAATTGAAAAAGCGATTTAAAAAAGTTTTTACGGCTATACTTTCCGTTATAACGTTTTTTTCTTTGTGTTTCGGGGTAAGCAAAGTGGACGCCGACGAAGTTTTTAACGGTAACGTAAAAAGAGCTATTCCCATTTACAACGTCGCAACCGACGAAAAGAAAATTTCTATTTCTTTCGACTGCGCTTGGGGAACGGAATTTACCGACGGTATGCTTTCCGTTATGGATAAATACAACGTTAAAAGCACGTTTTTTTGCGTTCAGTTTTGGGTGGAAAAATATCCCGAAACCGTTAAAAAAATTAGCGACGCGGGACACGAAGTAGAAACTCATTCGGCAACTCATAAATATATGAGTAAATTAGACGAACAAAAAATTAAAGACGAAATAAACACGTCTAAAGAAGCGATTGAAAAGATAACGGGTAAAAAAGTTACGCTTTTCCGTCCGCCTTACGGCGATTATAATGACAGACTTATAAACACCGTTTCGTCTATGGGGCTTTATACTATTCAATGGGACGTCGATTCGCTCGATTGGAAAGATTTATCCAAAGAAAAAATTACCGAAAGAGTGATTAAAAAAGTAAAATGCGGTTCGATAATTCTTTGCCACAACAACGGCGCGCACACTTTGGAAGCGTTACCCGCCATATTTGAAGTGCTTATTTCGCAAGGATATACTTTCGTCCCGATAGGGGAATTGATTTATAAACAAGGATACTTCGTTGATACGTTAGGTACACAACGGAAAAAATAAACGTATTGTCGATATTTCGACTTTTAGGAGGTAAAATGGAATACGTAGAAAAAGGCAACAACAAGGTTTACGTCAGAGGTGAAATTGTTTCTACCGCAAGATATTCTCACGAGATTTACGGAGAAGGCTTTTACGAAATGGACGTAATGATAAAACGTTTATCGGGGCAGGCGGATATTTTACCCGTTACGGTAAGTGAAAGATTGATTCAAGAAAAAGATTTGCAAGTTGGCAAAACCATTTCGGCAATAGGTCAATTCCGTTCTTACAATAAACTCGTAGACAATAAAAGCAAGCTTATGCTAACGGTGTTTGCAAGAGATATAGTCGAGAACGAAGAAAATAAAAATCCTAATTCGATAACGCTATCGGGTTACGTTTGCAAAGAACCCGTATATAGAACGACCCCGTTTAACAGGGAAATAGCTGACGTTTTACTTGCGGTAAACAGAGCTTACAATAAATCAGACTATATTCCTTGTATCGCTTGGGGAAGAAATGCAAGATTCGTTAAAAATTTGCAAGTAGGAGATTTTTTAACTATAAACGGACGTATTCAAAGTAGGGAATATCAAAAGAAATTTTCCGAAGACGACGTTCGCACTATGACTGCCTACGAAGTCAGTATAAACAAACTTTCGACCGAAGAAGAATCATTTGTTTCGAGAGAAGAAGAAAATCAAGTCGTTTTCAATAACGTAAACTGATTTATCGCATATTTTTTTTAAAAAATCGTTGACTATTTCACCGATAAAAGATATAATATAGATTGTTAAAAAGAAATCTTTTGGAGGTAAATAAAAATGGCAAATGTTAAGGTAGCTATTAACGGTTTCGGAAGAATCGGCCGTTTGGCTTTCAGACAAATGTTCGGGGCAGAGGGTTTTGAAATCGTTGCTATCAACGACTTAACGAGTCCTAAAATGCTCGCTCACTTATTAAAGTACGATACTACGCAAGGTAACTATGCAAATAGTCACAAGGTAGAAAGTTGTGAAGCTGTTCTCAATGAAGACGGAACGGTTAAAGAAGACGGTTACATCGTAGTTGACGGAAAGAAAATCACGATTTACGCTAAGGCAAAGGCAGTTGAACTTCCTTGGAAGAAACTCGGCGTTGACGTTGTTTTAGAATGTACCGGTTTCTATACTTCTAAGGCAAAAGCTCAAGCTCATATCGACGCAGGCGCTAAGAAAGTTGTTATTTCTGCTCCCGCAGGAAACGACCTTCCCACTATCGTTTACAACGTAAACCACGAAACTTTAACTAAGGACGACCACATTATTTCGGCTGCTTCTTGTACGACGAACTGTTTAGCTCCTATGGCTAAAGCTTTAAACGATTACGCTCCCATTCAATCGGGTATTATGACTACCGTTCACGCTTACACGGGCGACCAAATGATTCTTGACGGTCCTCAAAGAAAAGGCGATTTAAGAAGAAGTAGAGCAGGCGCTATGAACATCGTTCCTAACTCTACGGGTGCCGCAAAAGCTATCGGTTTAGTTATTCCCGAATTAAACGGAAAACTTATCGGTTCTGCTCAAAGAGTTCCTACCGCTACGGGTTCTACCACCATTTTAGTTGCGGTTGTTAAAGGTAAAGATATTACCATTGACGGAATTAACGAAGCTATGAAGAACGCTACAACCGAATCTTTCGGTTACAACACCGACCAAATCGTATCTTCCGACGTTATCGGTATGAGATATGGTTCTTTGTTCGACGCTACGCAAACTATGGTTGCTAAAATCGACGACGACACTTATCAAGTACAAGTTGTTTCTTGGTACGATAACGAAAACTCTTATACCAGCCAAATGGTAAGAACGATTAAGTATTTCGCTAAATTTTTCTAAGAGATAATTTAAAATTTTTACTCCGACCTTTAAGTCGGAGTAATTTTTTATAAAGTAAACTATTTTAAAAACAATTATAAGGCAAAAGAGTAGTTTATTTTATTGTCGACTTGTTAAAATAAGCGTTATTTATGCGAAATTTAAAGGAGGAAACTATGGCAGAAAACAAATATAAAGGAACGCAAACGGAAAAAAATTTAGAACAAGCTTTTTCGGGCGAAAGCATGGCGAGAAATAAATACACGTATTTTGCGTCCGTAGCTAAAAAAGAGGGTTACGAACAAATAGCGGATTTGTTTTTAAAAACAGCCGAAAACGAAAAAGAACACGCAAAACTATGGTTAAAAGAATTAAAGGGAATAGGCAATACTTCCGATAATTTAAAAGAAGCTATAAACGGAGAAAATTACGAGTGGACGGATATGTACGAAAATTTTGCAAAAACCGCCGAACAAGAAGGGTTTAAGGAACTTGCGGAAAAGTTTAGACTTGTAGGTCAAATTGAAAAACATCACGAAGAAAGATACAGAGCGTTATTAAAAAACATAGAAAATGCGCAGGTTTTTGAAAAGTCTTCCGTAAAAGTTTGGGAATGTAGAAATTGCGGGCATATAGTAATTGGCGAAAAAGCTCCCGAAGTTTGTCCTACCTGCAACCATCCGCAAAGTTATTTCGAAGTTCGCGCTGAAAATTATTAAATAAAAATTACAAATGAAATCGTCCTAAAAATTACTTTTTTAGGCGATTTTTTTTATTTTAAAGTTTTACAAGGGTTAAAAATTTAGATTTTTAAAAACCTTTTTAAAAAATAAAGGTATAATTAAAAAGTAAAAAATATACTGCGTTTTTACTAGAAATTTTTATTAAAAAATATCTAAAAATACTTATTTATTATATTTATTTTCAAAAAAGTCTTGACAAATCAGACTAATAAAAATATAATATATTTTAATGGGATAAGTGTGTCCCTTTTTGACTTTTAAGGAGTTTAATATGAAGAAAAAGATAAGTCCAAAATCAATATTTGTCTTTATACAATGTTTAATTATGGTAATTGCGCCGTTTTTTGATTACTGGTCTGTATTTTCAAGAATAAAAAACAGAAAAACACCGGATATCACGACTGCAAACTACTTTGACCAAAAAGAGAGTAGATTTAAATTATTTGGTAGCAATGCCGAATTAAAGGCTAATTATACAGGCAAATACGCTTATCTTAATAATATAAGAATAGTTGCTTCCGTTATCGTAGCGATACTAACTATTTTAGCTTTGGTAAGACTTGTTTTATACGTAATGGAATTTTTAAATTTCAAATTTGTAGGAAGATTTACCTATCCTAAAATTCTTGAAAAAATTATATGTTTATCCATAATGATATTAACTGCTTTACTTATCATATTAGTAGTATTTATGGAATTAAAGAGCGAAATCGGATACGACCAGTACGAAGAAAATGGTGAAAAAAAATACAAGTCTTACTACTATTTATTTGCAAGCATAGGTTTTTATTTAACGATAATCCCGGGAATTTTCGTAGGGGCGTTAGGAAAAGAAAAGAAAGAAAAGAAAGAAGACTAATTAAATTTTTATGGCAACGCAAGATGCGTTGCCATACGTTTTATTAAATTTAAATTTTTTGTAAACTTTAAAATAGTTATAAAGGATAAAATAAAAAAGCTCGGTTTTTACCGAGCTTTTTTAAAAAAATTATTTTATTTCCAGTCCGTAGCGTTCAGCTGTTTTTTTAACGTTTTCTATCGTTTTATCGACAAGCGATTGCGGAGATATAACCGTTATTTTAGTTCCGTATTGAAGCAAATAATACTCCATAGCTTTTACGCTTGCAATTAAACTTATTTTATATTTATCGTCTTGTTTTTTTATTTTTATTTCTTTACCGAACTTATTTATAACGTCGTCTAAAACTTCTTCGTCGCATAAAAATTCTATCATTTCAAGTTTTCCCGCAAACATATAGGGGTAGGAATGAAAAAGTTTATCTAAATCCAAACCGTTGGCGTAACCTTTAAAATCTTTAAGATTTTCTCTTTTCTCGTCCAAAATTTTTACGTTAGTTATTTTATCGATTCTAAAAAATCCAACGTCGTTAAACACGTTGCTTGCGCCCATTAAATAATAGCACTGATTTACCAAAAAAGTAAAAAACGGCGAAATAATATGTTCGTTCGTTTTATGGAGTTTTTTATCTTGTTTATACTTATTATAGGTAAAAGTAACTTTTTTATCGTTTTCGATAGCTTCGTCTAAAATTTCAACGTTATAAAATAAATCTTTATTGTTTCCCCTAGAAAGATTGTTTACTTTAAAACATAGTTTATTTTTTTCGTTAAAAGGCTTTCCGCCCAAATGGCACAACTTTTTAATAAGTTCTTCCGAATAAGATTTATCTATGTAATTAAAAGAGAGAATACAATCAATTAAAAATTTAATTTCACCGCTCTCTAGCGGGCGAGAAGCTAAGTATACGCCTTTATTAGGTCTTGTTAAAACTTCTATTCCGCAATCGTTAAGCGTGTCCACGCAAGACGCTACGGATTTTCTCGTAGTCGAGCAACAATATATTTCGTTAATTTTTTCCGAAAGAGAAGTGTACGTAATAGGATAATCGTAGCAAGTGTTTTCGTATAAATATCTGTATATTGCAATTAGCAACTCTTTTTTATCCATTTTTCTCCTTATTTAAAAGCGTTTATACGGTTAATAACAAATATAATATAGTCGTTTTCTTTAATAAAATCAACAAAAATCGGTAAAAAAGCTTTTCAGTATAAAAAAAATATGTTATAATTAAAATCGGCATATAAAAAACGAAAGTTTATCATTTTTAAACGCGTTACAAACGATAAACTATTTAAAACGTTTATTAAAAACGAATGATAAACGAAAAGGGAGAAAATATGAGAAAGTTTGAAATCAGTTGTGATAGTAACTGCGATTTTTACGCAAACGAAATTGAAAATTTAGACATATACGTAGGGGCGTTGAGTTTTGTTTTAATAGATAAAAGCGGAAACATAACCGACTGCTTAGACTGTTTTAAAGAAGAAAAAGATTATTACGATTATTACGATAAATTGCGTTCGGGAATAATAGCTAAAACGTCAATTTTATCCGAAGAAGCTCATTATAATTTATTTAAAAATATGGTTGAAAAAGGTATAAAAACCATTTTACACGTTTGTCAGTCTTACGGATTAAGTCCTACGCTAGATAGAGCGAAAGACGCTTATAAAAGAATTTCGGAAGCTTATCCCGACGTAAAAATTTATTTCGTAGAAAGTTCTTCTACCACCGTAGGCGAACAAATGCTCGTTAGAAAAGCAATAGAAATGAGAGATAGCGGTTGTTCGGTAGAAGAAACTCAACAAAAGTTGGAAAGTTTAAAAATGCACCTTCAACATTATTTAATCGTTAGCGATTTAATGTTCTTAAAAAGAGGCGGAAGAATAAGCGGACCAAAAGCAATGATAGGCTCTTTACTAAAAGTAAGACCTATAATCGAATTTAACAAACAAGGGAAATTAGATATAATTCGTAAAGAAATGGGTGAAAAGAAGGCGTTTTCTTCGGTAGTTGCGGAAGGTTTGGAAATGGGTAAACATCCGGACTCTTTCCAAATGTACATAGGGCATACAGGAAATAAAGAAATGGCTGAAAGGTTATGCACAAAAGTAGAAGAAGCTTTTGGATACAAACCCGAAATAAGGTTGATAGGACCTATTATCGGCGCGCATTTAGGACCGGACGCAGTCGCGTATGCATTTATAAGCGATAAAGAAAGATTATATTGATTTACGTAAATTAAGGACGTTTTAATTATGGACATTAACGAACAAATAGCAGATATTAAAAAAACGGAATTTAAATGGGACTACGAAAAGGTAGAAGCAAAATGGCAAAAAAGATGGGAAGAAAATCAATCTTTTAAAGCCGTTGATTTTTCGGATAAACCGAAATTTTATTTGTTAAGCGAATTTTTCGGACCAAGCGGAAAGGGAATACATTTAGGACACGTTAAGTGTTATACTCCTACGGAAATTATCGCGCGTTTTATGAGATTTAAAGGATATAACGTTTTATATCCCGTCGGTTGGGACGCTTTCGGTCTTCCTACCGAAAACTACGCGATAAAAATGCACAAATCGCCTGAACTCGTAACCAAAGACAATATTGCTATTTTTACTAATCAATTAAAGAAAATGGGATATTCGTTCGATTGGTCAAGGGAGTTTGCTACTACGGACCCCGATTATTATAAGTGGACGCAATGGATTTTCTTGCAATTATTTAAGCACGGAATGGCTTATAAGAGTAAAGGAGAAGTAAACTTTTGTCCTACCTGTAAAACGGTTTTGTCTAACGAAGACAGTCAAGGCGGAGTTTGCGACAGATGTCATAATCCCGTTATAAAAGCCGAAAGAAACGTTTGGTATTTAAGAATGAAAGATTATTCCGAAAAAATGCTAGACGCGGTTGACGAAATAAATATGAAGCCAAACCTTAAAGAATCGCAGAGAAACTGGATAGGAAAATCGGTTGGCGCGGAAGTAGATTTTTCGGTTAAAGGGACTGATAAAAAATTTACCGTTTTCACCACGAGAGCGGACACTTTATTCGGTGTAACGTTTATGGTTATTTCTCCCGAACACGAGTTAGTAGACGAGTTACAAGATAAAATAACCAATATCGACGAAATAAAAGCTTATAGAGAACAAGCTAAACATAAATCCGATATAGAAAGAACGGCAAATAAAGAAAAAACGGGCGTTAAAATTCAAGGAATAACCGCGATAAACCCCGTAAATCAAAAAGAAATTCCTATTTTCGTTGCGGATTACGTTTTATCCGGTTACGGAACGGGCGCAATAATGGCTGTTCCCGCTCACGACCAAAGGGATTACGATTTTGCTAAAAAATTCGGAATAGATATAATTCCCGTTCTCGAAGGCGGAGATAATTACGACGAACATCCTTACGAAGACGACGGAATTCATATAAACAGCGATTTTTTAAACGGAATGGGTTTAGAGCAAGCAAAACAAGCAATTACGGCTTGGCTTGAAAAAAACAAACTCGGAAAAGAAAAAGTAAACTATAAAATGCAGGACTGGCCCTTTAACAGGCAACGTTATTGGGGAGAACCTTTCCCGATTGTAATTTGCGATAAATGCGGTTACGTTCCCGTTCCCGAAGAAGAATTGCCGTTGCGTCTTCCTAAAACCGACGATTTTACTCCCGACGATACGGGTAACGGACCTTTATCCAAACTTACCGATTGGGTAAATTGTAAATGTCCTAAATGCGGTGGAAACGCAAAAAGAGAAACGGACACTATGCCTAACTGGGCAGGTTCTTCTTGGTACTGGTTAAGGTTTATGGACCCGCATAACGACAAAGAATTTGCTTCTCAAAAAAACCTTAAATATTGGGGCGAAGCCGATTTATATACGGGCGGAGTAGAACACGTTACTCGCCACATGCTATATGCAAGTTTTTGGCATAACTTCTTATACGATATAGGCAAAGTTCCCAAAAAATTACCCTTTAAAAGAAGAATGTGTAACGGTCTTATACTAGATGAAAAGGGTAGAAAAATGGGTAAGAGTTCGGGCAACGCCGTAGACCCCATTTTGGTAATAAATCAATTCGGAGCGGACGTATTCAGACTTCACGTTATGTTTATAGGCGAATACGAACAAAACACTATTTGGACTTTTACGGGTATAACCGGTAGCGTAAACTTTTTAAATAAAGTTTGGGATTTACAAGAACTCGTAAAGGACGGAAAAGTCAGCGCGGAACACGAAAAGTTGCTCCATAAGTTGATTAAAAAGGTAAACGACGGTATTTATAATCCTTCTGCCGAAACGTACGAACAAGCAAACGATTTCAGGTTTAATACTATAATTTCTTCTATGATGGAATTCGTAAACAAAATAAAAGAAGACGGATTTATCAGTAAAGAAGAATTAAGGGCGTTTTTAGTATTGCTCAATCCGTTTACCCCGCATATTACCAGCGAGATTTACGAAAGAATATTCGGCGGAGATATTTTATCCGAAAGTTTCCCTGTTTACGATGAAGAAAAAACAAAAGATACGGAAATAAATTTACCCGTTCAACTTATGGGTAAAATGAAGGGAACGATAAAAGTAAACATAGCCGAAAGTAAGGAAGAAATTCAAAAGAAAGCAATGGAATTTTTAAAACTTACGTCAGGGCCTAAAAAGGTTATTTTCGTTCCCGGAAGAATAATCAATTTTATAATATAATTTTTTAAAGTAAATTTTTTACACCCCGTTTGTCGGTAATGCGACAAACGGGGTGTAATTGTTTTATATTTTTGAAAAACGGTATTTAATACATATTTTTTTTTAAAAAAAATATATTTAATACATATTTTTAAAAATCTGTATTGACAATCGTAGTTAATTGTTTTATACTTATTAAGTATTATTAAATAATATGTTATTTTATATAAATATAATTAATTTTCATTAAAAATTTCGGTTTTTATAGTTTTTTATTAAAAAACGATATTTTTTGGTTATAAGTATTAATGGGGGAGTATGAAGACGTATAAATACGCAATACTGGCGCACGTATTATTAGTCGCTTACGTATTGATTATAGGTATAATGCAAATTTTTAAATGGCAATATCCGAAAACGGGACTTATATTAACAGTAATCGTTTTATTCGTATTTTGCGTCGGAATGGTCGTTCCGTTTTTTGTGAGAAAATTCTCGGTTAAATCGATAGGTTTTTATTTAATACATTTATCTATAATATTATTTTTATCGGGAATGTTTACGTATTTTTGTTCCGGTAAAATTTATAACGTGTATTCTACTAAAAGCGTAATAAACTCTGAGTTATTCGAATATGATTTTAATTCCGACGGAAGCGTAAAAGTTGACGGTAACGGAAATTACGTTTATAAAAAAAGGCAAAGCGTTCCGTTTTCTTACGTTTTAAAAGATATGAGCGTGGAATATTATTCTAGCAAAGCTTATATTTTAAAACAAACCGAAAAAAACGGCAGATACTCTTACGAAACTATAAAAGACGATGTTTATCCCTCCAATGGCTATTACGATTTCGGTGGATACGGAGAAATTGATTGCGATGACGTAGACGGAAAAATAGAAAAATCTATCGGTTTTTTAGACGTAACGCTTAAATCGGTAGATTCTAAAACTAAAATTATTGCAAGATTTATGTATCCGCAAGTGAAAAAATACAAAGGTGAATTAGTTTTCAGTAAAAACGGGAAATCGACCGAAAAAAGCATAAAAGTAAATTACCCCGTAAATTACTGCGGTTGGAAAATTATGCTTGTTAGTTTTAACGAAGAAAGTAATATTGCGGTGTTAAAATTTAAATATAATAAAGGGGAATACTTAACTTCCGTAGGGTTAGTATTAACGATTTTATCGACTTTTTACGTATGTTTGATACAACCGATTATAAAAAATAAAAAGGTAAAGGGGGTTAAACCGAATGCAGATATTCGTTAAAGTTTTAACCGTTATTGCCTGTGTATTATATTTTTCTTCGGTAGTTTTATATGTGTTAAAAAAACAATTTGTTTCCTTTGCGATAGCTTTTATTGCGTGGATATTAAATTTAGGAATTGTAATAATAAATTGGAAATATAACGGTTACGTTCCTTTTGTCAGTATGAGTCAGGTTATGATTTTTATGGCAATGGTATTTCCTATTGTTTTTCAATTTGTTAAATACGTTTTAAAAGAACCTAATTTAGAACCTTGGTTTTCTTTATGCTCGGGAATATTTTGTTTAGGCGTGTCTTTTATGGACCAAAAACTAATATGGCATTTTCCGCCCGCATTGCAATCCTTGTTTTTCGTACCGCACGTAATGAGTTATATGCTTTCTTATTCGTTATGCGCCGTTTCGTTTTGTTTGACAATTTTTTCTATAATTTTAAGAATTAAAAAAAAGGATGAAAAAATTATTGCGAGTAACGATAAAGCCGTGTATAAGTTGATTATTACAGCTTTTCCGTTTATGGTATGCGGAATGTGTTTAGGCGCTTTATGGGCTGATAATTGTTGGGGTAATTATTGGGAATGGGATCCTAAGGAAACGTGGGCGTTAATAACTGTATTAGGTTATTCGTTGTATTTACATTTAAGAAAAATTCCTAAATGCGATAAATTTTTAAATCCCATTTTGATTTTTTCTTTTTTCGCTTTAATAATGACTTTTTTCGGCGTCAGTGCGTTGAATATGGGCGGAATACATTCTTATTGATATTTCAGGAGGTAATGATGAGTATAAAAAGAAAAAAGTTTGTTTTAATTCTAATCGGGATTTTAGCAATTTCTTTTATGATGTTTGTATTTACCGGTTGCGGAATAAATTCCGATAGTAAATCATCTAAAGACGTTTCTTCTTTTGATTCTAGCAATACTTCTTCGTTTGGGGATTACGACAGCTCCGAGAAAGAAGATTCCGGTTCGGATTCATCCTATGGATCCGACAGTTCCGTTAGCAGTTCTTCTAAATCGGAATCTTCGATAAGCTCGTCTAAATCGGACGATAATAAGCCGACGGGAATGTACGATGATTTATCTTACGGATTAAATGCAAACGCTACTTACAAACAATACGCAACCGATTACATTTCCTTAACGGATATAACTGTAAATAACGGTATTGCTTATTTAGCGGACGTAACGGCAAAAAGCGTTTATGCGGTTAACGTGTCTAGCAATAGAATAATCAATACGTATTACGTGGGCGAAAATGTAAATTGCATAAGCTTTATAGAAAATAAACTTTACGTAGGAGTCGGGGAAAGAGCAGGCAAAATTTTGATTTTAAATAAAGATACTTTTGCCGTAGAAAAAGAGATAGAAACCGACCATACTCCCGTTGACGTAATTTATGCAAACGGAAAAATTTATTGCGCTAATAGATTTTCGAATAACGTAACCGTATACGAAAAAAATACAATGAAAAAAACCGCAACGATATCCGTTGCAAGAGAACCTATGGCTTTAAAGCTTGTAGGCAATAAAATTTTCGTTGTAAATCAACTTCCTGCGGTAAGTGCGTTAGAAGAAAACGTCAGTTCGGAAATTTCGGTAATAAACACAAGTTCGGACGTAGTTACTAATAATATACGTTTAGTAAACGGCACCACCAGTCTTAAAGACGCAGTAGTATCCTCAAACGGAAAATATTTATACGTTACTTGCGTTGTCGCAAGATATTTATATCCCACCACGCAAGTTCAATACGGTTGGATAAACACAAATGCCGTTGCGATAATAGACGTGCAATCTTTAACTCATTATGCAACCGTTCTACTCGATGAAGAAACCATAGGCGCGCCTAATCCTTGGGGTATTACCGTACAAAACGGCAAAATAGTAGTTGCTTTAAGCGGTAGTCAAGAGATAATGGTAATAAATGAAAATAAAATGCTTAATTCTCTTGCGTCTTTAACGGATAAAGAAAGAGCGGAAGTAGTTAATCAATTTGCATTTCTGCAAGATAACAGAGAAAGGTTCGATTTAAGCGGAAGGGGAGCTAGGGCTGTTTTCGGACTAGAAGGAAAAGTATACGTAGCTAGTTTTTACGACGCCGTTGTAGAAGTATTAAACGTGAGCAATAATTCCTTAACGGTATTATCGGCAGGTTCGCAAAAAGAATTAGACGCCGTTAGATACGGGGATATCATGTGGCACGACGGAACGCTTGGTTATCAAAGTTTTCAATCTTGTTCTACTTGCCACGTAGACGGAAGAACGGACGGACTTAATTGGGACGAACCGTTTGACGATATAGGAAACCCGAAACAAACGCAAACAATGCTTTATACCCACCGCATGCCACCCGTTACCGTTGTAGGAGCTTCGCCCTCTGCGGAAGATAACGTCGTAGGGTCTATAGAAGGAACTCATCATATAAAATTAAAAAAAGAGCAATATGCTTACGTTGACGAATACTTAAAATCTTTAACGCCCGTTACCAGTCCTTATCTCAATAGGGACGGGAGTTTAACGGAATCGGCTAAACGCGGAAAGATTTTATTTTCCGAATACGGCTGTATACAGTGTCATAGCGGACCTAATTTTACTGATTTACATAGTTATTTATCGCCCGCGCTAGAATACGACGATTCTTGGGAAGATAGAGAAATGTTCGTTCCTTCCTTAGTGGAATCTTGGAGGACTGCTCCTTATACGTTTAACGGATACGCTTATTCTATGGTAGACGCAGTTAAGATTTATGCTAAAAATATTAGCGACAAAGACGCGGAAGATTTAGCGAACTACGTTTTAAGTATCGGCAACGAAAACGAATATTACGGCGTAGAACAAGTAGTTTGGGAAAATAACGGGGAAAATATTATAAATAAAATTTCCGATAACTATAAGCTGATGTATCTTACCGTAAGAAAACAAAAACAAACGAATAAAGACGTCTTTTTAAGATTTGCACTTCTCGATAAAAACGATAAGCAAATAGGGGAGGGCTTTAAGTCAAAAATATCGGGTTTAACAAAAGTGGGAGATATTATAACAATAAAAATAAACAATTTTGTTTTACCCAAGCAATTAGAAGACTGCACGAAATACGTTATTACCATTGTTGACGGTAACGGTAATTATCTTGCAACGCCATACGAATATTGCTTAAAAAAGGGGGAATAAGAAATGAGTCAAACTAAATTTCGTAAAAACATAATTTTGGTTTTTATAGGGACGTTGTTTTTAAGTTTAATATTAGGTTTTACTTCTTTATACACGGCTTTTGCTAACAATAATTACTTAAATTATGAAACTCAAAATACTGTAGTTCAATATGATAAAAAAGGAAAAACGGTTGTAAATTACGGAAGTTTGCAAAACGTTGCGAAAAACTACGCCGATTCTTATATCGTTATAAAAAATCGTCAATTCGGCGCGTCGCATTATGCTTATAGCGAAGCTGTCAGCGACGACGGAAACGGATTTTATCCCGACCAGTCCGAATACGGTTGGTATCATAACTCTCAAATGATAAGGGTAAAAATCAATCAAGACGGCTCGACGACGGAAGAAATATTACTTAACGACGTAAACGGAGTAATAAGGGACCCCGATGTGTCTTTTGACGGTAAAACGGTATTGTTTTCTTGGAAAAAAAGCGTTGCGGGACAAAACTCCGACTACACTTTAAAACACTGTGATTTCCATTTATATAAAATGGATTTGGCTACTAAAGCCGTTACTCAGCTTACGTTCGGTCAAGGCGTTGCCGATTACGAACCTAAATGGCTCGGAAACGGAAATATAGTTTTCAGTTCTACAAGGGCTTGTCAAACGGTTGACTGTTGGAAAGTTCCCGTATCGAATTTATATATTTGCGACGGCGACGGTAACAACATAAGAAGAATAGGACAAGACCAAGTTCACACAACTTTCCCGACTCTTGCGGAAGACGGAAGAATTTTATATACGCGTTGGGATTATAACGACAGAAACCAAATGTACGTTCAAGGCGTATTTCAAATGAATCCCGACGGAACCAATCAAACGGAATTGTTCGGAAACAACTCCAACTATCCTACGACTTTATTACATACTAGACAAATACCCGGTAGTTCTACTAAGTATTTTACGATAGTAGCAGGGCACCACAACCGTCAGATAGGAAGAATAGCGATATTAGATACTTCTAAGGGGACGAATAATCCCGACGGAATTCAAGGGCTTACTTTTAACGGACTCGGAATAAATAACCAAATAGATAAAACGCCTTCTCAAGATTACACCAACTCAAAAGGAGGAACGTTATTTAAATTCCCGTATCCTATCAGTGAAAACGAAGTTTTATACGCTCGTTCGAATAATAAAAACCTTAATCCAAACGGAACGGACGGCGGTGGCGATTCGGACGGAAACGGTCGTTGGGGTAGCGATATAAGGTATAATATTTATTATTATAACATCGCTACTAATCAAGAAGTGCTTATATGTAACGGCAGTAGCGAATTACCCGCAAGCCAAATAGTGCCTATAAAAACAAGACAGGTAAGAAATCGTCCCGACACGGTTGATTATTCCAAAGATACGGCAACCTATTACGTAGCTAACGTTTACGAAGGCGACGGTTTAAAGGGAATCAATAAAGGAGAAGCAAAATATTTAAGAATAGTAGCTTTAAAGTATAGACCCTACGCTTTGGGTACCTTGCAAAATCCCGGCTATACTTTTTCGGATAACGATTACTATAAAAACGAAGACGGAACTTATCAAAATATATTCTATGTGGGTAGCGACCCGTTTACTCCCGTAGGTTCTTCTTATACGTCTTGGGATATTAAAATGGTTTTGGGAATTGTCGATATAGAAGAAGACGGTTCTGCGTCGTTTAAAGTTCCGAGCGACTTACCCATATTTTTCCAAGTTCTCAATCAAGACGGAGAAATGATTCAGTCTATGAGAAGTTGGTCTACGCTTATGGGAGGAGAGTATTATTCTTGCGTGGGTTGCCACGAAAATAAAACGCAAGCTCCTAACGCATACGGTTCTCGTACAATTGCACTAAGCAAAAAACCGCAACTAATTAAAAAAGATTTATGGATGGTTGGGGAAGAATACGAAAATTACGACCCGTATACCGACTATAAAGGATTTTCTTATCTTAACGAAATTCAACAAATATTCGACGAAAGTTGCGTAAAATGCCATAACAACTTAGATTCGGCAATAGAAAGAGCTAATGCAGATTTAGAAGAAGTATATAATCCTACCACTACCGATACAACCACGACTTCGCTTACTCAAAAAATATCTTTGGGCGCGACTTGGGAGTATAAAGTAGGCGGATTAGAAGATAACTGGTATAACAAAAAAGGCGGTTGGTCTAGCGCGCAAGCAGGGTTCGGCAATACGAGTTCGGGTAAAAACGGAAGCACGGGCAAAACGGAATTGTCTTGGTTTAACGATACCGCTTATTTCAGAACGACTTTTAATCTTTCTTCAAGCGAAGTAAACAAAGAGTTGTATTTAATGTGGCAGTACGACGAAACCCCGACCGTTTACATAAACGGAGTACAGGTTTTAGTAAGAAAAGGATTTATATCTACCGTTAAAACGGAACGTTTAAATATAGACGGCGGAGTATTAAAACAAGGCGAAAATATTATTGCCGTTAAAATGAAAAATGTAGACGGCGGACAATATTTCGATTTAGCTCTTTACGTATCGCAAGAAGACGTTGAAAGAACGCAAAAAACCGAAGTTTTCGGCTTTGGACAAAGTTGGAAATATTTAATAAGCGATACCGAATTGACAAGCGAATGGGTTAATAATAATTATAACGTTAATTCGTGGAGCAACGGACAATCGGGATTCGGTTCTTCCGGAGACGGCAGAGACGGTTCGACTTGTAAAACTAATATTTCTTGGACTACAAAGCATTTTTATGCTAAAAAGACTTTTACACTTACTAAAAACGCTTTAGGAAAAACTTTCTACTTAAAATGGCAATACGACGAAAATCCTATTGTCTACATCAACGGCAAAAAGATTTTAACGAGAAGCGGATATACTTCCGTTCCCACTACCACAAAATTAAATTTGAATTCCGATTTATTAGTGGAAGGGGAAAATACAATTGCGGTTGAATTGTCAAACATGAACGGCGGACAATACTTCGATTTAGCGTTATATTACGCTACCGATTCAACTTTGCAAGATTATTACGTTCCTTATTTGGATACGATAATAGATTTTGGTTCTCAATGGAGATTCGCCACCAACGAATCAGTAGAAAAATATGATTTAAACACGTGGGTACAGTCCGTAAACAACGTTGATTGGTGGTATAGATACGGCGGATTCGGCGTTGCGGGCGACGCAAGAAATCCTTCTACATGTAACTGGGCAACAACTTGGATAAAAGCAGGATTTATAAGAGAATTTACCATTTCGAGCGAGCAATTAAATAAAGAATTTTGGCTTTATTGGCAATACGACGAAAAACCGAAAGTATATATAAACGGAACGTTGGTTTTACAAAAAACGGGGTTTGTAAATAAGCCGATTTACACGAAATTATCTATTCCGTCAAATCTGTTGAAAAGCGGAATAAATACCATTGCCGTGTACCTAGAAAACACAAACGGCGGAGATAACGGCGGAGAGTATTTCGATTTAAAACTCGGTTGCGCGGATAAAAACGCAACGCAAGGAAAAGCGTTTTCTTTGCAAAGCTACCTTGTAAAAGGCGACAGAGAAAAAATGTATTATCCTATCTCTTATTTAATGGCTACCGGGTCGTTTAAAAACGGAAATTATTACTGCGGAACGTCTATGAACGAATTTACCAACTGGATATCCGCAATAAGTCAATGCGAAATACTAAGACCTTATCAATACGGTTCTCATAACAGTAACGTCATACAAATGTTAAGGGGAAACAGCGGTACGCACGGTCAAATTACGCTATCCGATTCCGATATAAGAAAAATTGCTTGTTGGATTGACCTAGCGTGTCCTTTAAGGGGAGAATACGACGAATTAAACAACTGGAATTCTAAGGAAAAAGCTTTTGCGGAAGAAGCGCAAAATAAACAAGATTTTTATAAAGAATTCGATAAAGTCGTTAAAAAGAATCTAGGTAAAAAAGGCGGGAAAGGAACCGTAACCGTAACCTTTAACGGAGCTACCGTATCCCAACAAGGATATGCCCAGATAAACGTAGGCAAATATAAAGTAGGAGATATTTTAACTATTAACGTACCTTCCGATTGTCATTATGTATTTATAAACATACATTCAAGGATAAAGACTAACCTAATATACGTTGAAGAATCCACTTTAAGAATAACGTTTAACGAAAGAATGTTTAATTCTTTGGGAGATTCGGTTAAATCCTACATAGATAACGTTATCACTGTATGGCTTCCTTGTGAAGGGGACGATTTAAAAGAATACAATTTAGCTCACAACTTTTTTGCAGGCGCTATCACGGGTGGTGGAGCAAGTGTAGAAACTAATTCTTACTATAACGACGGTTATAATTTCGTTGCTGAAAACGCAATAGACGGAAGGCAAGCAAACAACGGACACGGAACGTATCCGTTAGAATCGTGGGGACCTAACCAAAAATCAAACCCATATTTAAAGGTTTGGTTTAATAGAACGGTAACCTTAACAAGAATAGTGATATATACTCGTGCCGATTACAACTCAAACGGTAGCGACCACGACGCTTACGCTACAAGAGTGGGCGTTAATTACCAAGGATTGTCTAGTCCCGTTTATTACACTTTAACTAAAACCGCTTTGGGGCAAGAAATAGTTTTTGATAAACCTATAACCACTAATTTTATAACGCTAAAAGATTTTACTATTCCTAGCGAACAAGACAACTTAGATGCGTTTAGATGGTTCGGAATTACCGAATTCGAAGCATATGGCAAAATGTAACCGCTAAATTTTTGTTTAAACTAAAAATAATAAAAAATTTATTTGTAAAAATCGTTTGACAATTATATTTTTAAATGCTATGATAAAGCTAACAATTAAAATTAAAGACTAAGAAGGAATTATTTTCTGCATAAATTTTAGTACAGAGAGCTTTTGGTCGGTGCGAAAAAGCCTAAAAGTGTAGTTAAGTCTCATTCCTGAGTCGGAAGACTGAAAAGGGCAGTAAGTTTTCTCGGATGACCCCGTTATCATGGTCAAAGGCTTGTCGGAGCTTAATTAAGCGGTCGTATCTAAACGGTACGGCAATCAGGGTGGTACCACGAATTTATTCGTCCCTGAAATCTGTTTAAACAGATTTCAGGGACTATTTTTTTAGTACTATTTAAATAAAATAATTGTCGTTTAAAACCGAGTTGAATAAAGTGGGACTATTTTTTTAGCGCTATTAAATTAAAATTTTGTAGAGAGTTTTTAAGGTTAAATAAATGAAGTTTTAAAAATGCTTTTGCAAATTATCGTTACAGTACATAAACACGTTAAAATTTTATTAAAATTTAATAATCTTTATAAAACTTTAAGAAAAACGAGTATTTAAAAAATATTTTTATCAATATTAAAATAAGGAGCAAAAATGAAAAAAATTATTATTTCGGACGCAACTTTAACAAGGCAAGAAACACTTTCTTTCAAAGAAAAACTTGAAATTTCGAGATACCTATATAAAACCGACGTTGACGTAATAGAACTAGGTGAAATTGCTTGTGGTAAAGCTGATATTTTGCTTGTAAAAACTATTTCGTCTATCGCAAAGGACGCCGTAATTTCCGTCGGAGCGGGAAAAGATTTACAAAGCGTTGACGACGCGGTAAACGCTTTACAAAACACTAACAAAAAGAGAATAAGAATAGAATTACCCGTATCCAGCGTAGGTATGGAATACACTTTCCACAAAAAAGCTCCAAAAATGCTTTTATGGGCGGAAGAAGTTATAAAGTACGCAAAAAGTAAAATCGACGACGTAGAACTTTATTTGTCAGACGCTACGAGAGCGGATAAAGATTTTGTGGCTCAAATGATAGAAACGGGCGTAAAAAACGGAGTAACGCTTGTAACTTTAAGCGACGAAGCGGGTGTTATGATGCCCGATGATTTCGGTACGTTTATAGACGAGTTTGCTTCTACTTGTGCCGTACCGGTATTTTGCGATTGCTCGGATAAAAACGGACTTGCAATCTCGCAAGCGTTGTTAGCGGTAAAAAACGGGGCAAGCGGAATTAAAACCAGCTTAAACGGCGACGACGTAAACTTAGAAGTCTTTGCAAATTTAGTTAAGAATTGCGGACAGTCTTTCGGAATAGAAAGCAGTATTAGACAAACCGAAATTCACAGGCTTTCCGCTATGATAAAAAGGATATTAAAAATCGACAATTCGCAAGGCGAAATCAAGCAATTTAACGTTGAAAACAGTGCAATAAAACTTAACAAAAACGACGACAAAGAAACCGTTGTACAAATGGCGGAAACTCTCGGATATGAATTGTCCGAAGAAGATGAAGATAAAGTATATGAAGAATTTTGCAGGGTTGCCGAAAAGAAAAACGTAGGCGCAAAGGAATTAGACGCGATAGTGGCAAGCGTTGCAATGCAAGTTCCAAGCACGTATCAACTTAAAAACTATTTAGTTACGAGCGGTAATATTATGACGGCGCAAGCGCAAATTTCGCTCGATTATAAAGGCGAATTATTACAAGGCGTTTGTATGGGGGACGGACCTATCGACGCATCTATTAAAGCATTAGAGCTTTTGATTGGTAGGCATTTCGATTTAGACGACTTTCAAATCCAATCGGTTACGGAAGGTAAAGAAGCAATGGGTTTTGCGCTCGTAAAACTCCGCAAGGACGGAAAAATTTATTCGGGTAACGGAATTTCTACCGATATAATAGGCGCAAGCATAAGAGCTTACGTCGTAGCAGTAAATAAAATCGTTTACGAGGAGGAAAACGTATGAAATTATCCTTTTCAACAAGAGGTTGGCACGAAAATACTTTTCAGGAGTTTTGCGATATCGCCGAAAGTTTAAAGTTTAACGGAATAGAACTTCATAACGTATATAACAAACTTTTCACCGATAAGGACGGAGCTTTTCAAGACTATCAAATAAATCAAACTTTAAGAACGTTATACGAAAGAAAGCTTACTATTCCTTGTATAGACGCATTATGCGATATAGGTGTAGAAGACGACAAGACGATAGAAGAATTGCAAAAATGCTTAGACTTAGCCAAAAGCTTGCATATTCCTTATGTTAGGGTTAAAGCCGTTAAAGATAATAAAAGCACTAAAAACATTGTTAAAAAACTTATAGGCAAGGTTTTACCGTATGCTGAAAAGTTAGGCATAGTAATTTTAATAGAAACTTCGGGAGTGTTTGCGGATACCAAAGCGTTAAGAGATATTTTAGAAGATTTTGCAAGCGACAACGTTTGCGCTTTGTGGAACGTTACGGGCGCATATTTTAACGGAAAAGAAGACCCCGAACAAGTGATAAAAAATTTAGGCGCGTATTGTAAACACGTTCAGATTAACGACGCCGTTTTAATAAACGGTAAAATAGAGTATCGTTTAATGGGAGAAGGCGAAATTCCCATTAAAGAAGTTATGCTTGCGTTAAGGTCGGTAAATTACGACGGGTTTATTTCGCTCGTATGGGATCCCAAGTGGTGTGAAGAGTTAGACGATATGGAAATAATTTTTTCACAATTCGTAACCTTTATGAAAAGTTTTTCGGACACAGCCAAAAACGAAAGCACGTATTATTATAACAAAACGCACACGGGGAAATTTATTTGGAAAAAAGATTTGCTAATAGATTTAACTTTTTCGCAAGTGTTGGATAAAATGGCGGAAGAATTTCCGGACCAGTATGCGTTTAAATACACAACGCTAGATTATACCAGAACTTACAGTGAATTTAGGGACGATGTAGACGCTTTTGCAAAATCTCTTATTGCATTAGGCGTAAAAGCGGGCAGTAAGGTTGCGGTTTGGGCAACAAACGTTCCGCAATGGTTTATTGCTTTTTGGGCAACTACCAAAATAGGTGCGATATTAGTTACTGTAAATACCGCGTATAAAATTCATGAAGCGGAATATTTGTTAAAGCAATCCGATACTCATACATTAGTTATGGTAAAAGGTTATAGAGATTCCGATTATTCCGCAATTATGAGCGAACTTTGCCCCGAATTAAAAGATAAAAAACAAAGCGAACAATTGCATTGTAAACGCTTACCGTTTTTGCGTAATATAATAACGGTAGGTTTTAAGCAAAAAGGTTGTTTAACTTGGTCGGAAGCGTTGGAAAGAGGCAATCAAGTTAAAGTAGAAGAAGTATATAAAATGGCTTCTAAGGTAGATAAAAACGACGTATGTAATATGCAATACACGTCGGGTACTACGGGATTTCCCAAAGGTGTTATGCTTACGCACTACAATATCGTAAATAACGGAAAATGTATAGGCGACAGAATGGATTTATCCACTGCCGACAGAATGATGATACAAGTTCCTATGTTCCACTGTTTCGGAATGGTACTTGCTATGACCGCTAGCATGACGCACGGCGCAACGTTACTTCCGTTGCCGTATTTTTCGCCAAAGCCTGCACTTAGTTGTATCAATAACGAACATATAACGGCATTTCACGGCGTTCCTACAATGTTTATCGCCTTACTCGAACACGAAGATTTCGCTAAGACCGACTTCTCGTATATGAGAACGGGTATTATGGCGGGAAGTCCTTGTCCTATATCCGTTATGAAAGACGTCGTAAACAAAATGAATATGAAAGAAATTACTATCGTTTACGGACAAACGGAAGCAAGCCCCGGTTGTACTATGAGTTCTACCGACGACCCGCTTGAAGTAAGAGTCGGTACGGTAGGAAGAGCTTTACCAGAAATAGAATGTAAAATAGTCAATCCCGAAACGGGAGAAGATTGTCCCGATAACGTTACGGGAGAATTCGTAGCTAGGGGATATAATATTATGAAAGGCTATTATAAAATGCCCAAGGCAACCGCTAGCGCAATAGATAAAGACGGTTGGTTGCATACGGGAGATTTAGCTTGTCGTACGCCCGAAGGTAATTATAGAATTACGGGAAGATTAAAAGATATGATAATCAGGGGCGGTGAAAATATTTATCCTAAGGAAATAGAAGAATTTATTTACACTCATCCAAAGGTAAAAGACGTTCAAGTTATAGGTGTTCCCGACGAACAATACGGTGAAGAAATTATGGCTTGCATTATTTTAAAAGACGGCGAACAAATGACCGTTGAAGAAATGAAAGCATACATCAACGCAAATATGGCAAGACATAAAGTTCCTAAATATATCGACTTTGTGGACTCTTTCCCGATGAACGTTGCGGGCAAAATTTTAAAATACAAAATGAGAGAAGACGCTATTAAAAAATTAGGCTTACAAAAAGCAGATAGCGTGGTAACGGCATAATATGAAAAACGGATTTGAAGTAATAGATTCCCACTGCCATATATATCCCGAAAAAATCGTGGAAAAGGCAGTACACGGAACGGATAATTTTTACGGCGTGGTTTCCGCTTGTTACGGTACGGTTGACGACTTGCTCGTTCAAGGTAAAAAGGCGGGGATAGATAGGTTTATAGTGCAATCGGTTGCGACTACGCCTAAACAGGTAAACAGCATAAATAATTTCGTAGCAGAGCAAGTTGAATTTTCGGGCGGAAAGCTAATAGGATTAGGTACGCTTCATCAAGACAGTCTAGATATGATTTCGGACGTAAAAAATATAGTTTCGTTAGGGTTAAAAGGAATAAAGCTACACCCCGAAATTCAAGGTTTTAAAATAGACGAAAAGCGTTATTATTTAATTTACGAGCTTGCTTGTAAGTACAATTTGCCTATTTTAATGCATACGGGGGATAAGCGTTACGATAATTCTAATCCGAATAGACTTACGAAAGTTTTAAAAGATTTCCCCGATTTAACTTTAATAGGAGCACATTTCGGCGGATGGTCTATATACGAACAGGCAAGTTTAGAGCTTTACGGTTTTAAAAATTTATACGTCGATTGTTCTTCTAGCTTTTATTGTTTAACGGACGAACAAATTACGGAAATAATAAACCGTTACGGCTACGATAAAGTTTTATTCGGTACGGATTACCCTATGTGGAGTCCCGAAAAGGAACTTAACAGATTTTTCTCTTTGCCCGTTTCGGACGAAGGAAGAAAAAAGATATTATCCGAAAATTGTAAAAAGGTTTTCAAATTTGAATAATTTAATTTTAAAAGGCGGTAGGAATTATCCTGCCGTTTTTAAATTTAATATTGACAAAAAGAAGTTGATTGTATAATAAAAAACGTATTGTTAAGGAAAGGAATTAGGAAACTACATTGTATTTTTCTAAAATAAAAGAGTTAGATTTAATGCTCAACCGATAAATACTACGGGATACGAAATAACCATAAAGTCGTTTCGCCAAGCAGTCGGCACTTGAAAAACAATTACATGCAGATGACGACGATAATGCCGAAAAACAATAACGATTTCGGCTTATATACCGAGTTTGCATAGAAATTACAAATAAATTACAAAAAACAGGTAGCACATTATAAAAAAAGAAGTATAATTTAAGAAAAATAAAGTTTTGTTCAACTCAAAATTATAGAGAAATAATATATGAATACTTTAATTATATACGGCAGTCGGTATGGCACGACAAAGCGATATGCGGAAAAATTTGCGGAAATGACTCATTTTCCCGTTATCGGCTATGAGAATATAAAAACCTTGACCGACTATGAACGAATAATCTATTTCGGTGCTTTATATGCAAGTGGCATTAAAGGGTTAAAGAATACGATTAAAAAATTATCTCCCAATACAAAGTTGATTGTCGTGACGGTGGGATTAGCGGATGTTTCCGATAAAGAAAATATAAAAAATATCAGAAATTCCGTAAGAAAACAAGTGCCGGAACATTTGTTAAAATCTTTATCCGTTTTTCACTTAAGAGGCGGTATAGATTATGGTAAATTGAATTTTAAGCACAAGATTATGATGAAAATGGTATATCATTCAATTAAAAACAAGCCGACCGAAAGTCTTACGCAAGAAGATAAGGCATTTATCGAAACTTATAATAAAAAAGTGGATTTTGTCGATTACGATTCTCTGAATCAAATTGTAGAAGCGATTCAATAAATTTCGGTTTAAGGATAGGTTAATTATTGATTGTATAAAAACGAGAAAGAATTGGATATATGAGAATGAAAAAGATTATAGTCCCAATATTATTTACGATATTTGTTGTTTGTCTTGCCTGTTGCGGAAAAACAAAAACAGACGCCGCTATTGAGGATTACAAATGGAATCTCACAGTGATACAATCAGGCAAGGACGGCTCTATTGTCGGTTGCAGTTCAGAGACTTATGAAATGCACAAAGATATAGAAGGAATTAAGGTCGTAGATTTAATCTTGACGGCGCAAAACGGCAATTTTATAATATCCGATAATGCTAACGACAAAAATTATAACGGAACATACACGATAAACATCAGCAAGAAAAATTGTATGATTTACAATATTGTTATGGGTGAAGAATCAGGGCATGCGACTACGGCTTACACAGAGTATAAAAACGAAGCCGACGCTATCCAAAAAATACCGACGCTTATATTATCCGTCGGAGATTACTCATTAACTTTTCAATATAAACTTGCAATAGAAGAATAATAAGAAAAAGGAGTTTTTATGAAATATAAAACGGTCGCATTAAAATACAACCCCCGCGCTAAAAAGATGGCGGAAGAAGTTGAAAAGGTTGCAAACGAATATGCCGAAAAAGGTTGGAAATTCATAACGTTTTCCGTTACGCTTTCGGCAAAAGCAATACTTGTATTTGAAATCCCCGACGCGAAATAATAAAATTTTAAGGAGAATAACTTATGAGTAAAGAAAAACAAGAAAAAAGATTCGTTCAGGTTTTTTCGGAAGATTGTGGCTTTTTCGGTCCGGAAAGCAGTCTTGTCGTTGACAGGGAAACAGGCGTTACCTATCTTATTATCAGAAACACTTTCGGTTCCGGCATTACTCCTCTTCTGAATGCAGACGGGAAACCTGTAATTACAAAAACGAAAGATATAGTAACAAAGTAAATAGTAGTGTATGTCGCGTTAAAAATTAAAGCGTCTGTCTATTTTATTAAAAAAATAAGTTGTGTTTACAAATCAGCAAAACATAGCCTGTTTTAATTTAAGAGCATTCGCGTCAGTATTATGATTATGCCTTATAAATTGTTTTAGTGGCATTCCAAAAGCAATACGTATATTTTCTGTTAAATTTAGACTTGCAACGATTTTTTCGTATAAAAAATATAGTCTTGTGTAACTTCTTCTTTTATTTCGTTTGATGGTTCGCTTACAGGCGTTAAAGCGTCAAGACTTACAAAGCGGTAGTAATCTCTCGTTTTCAGATTTATCAACTTCATCATTTTACGAATACAGGCAATCTCAATGGTAATCGGTTTGCCTTTTTACTGTAAGATATAACGTTTTTCAAGTGCTTTCCGTAATATTCGCAAAGATACAACGCCATATTGTAAGAGTCACTGAAAGTATGTTCTAACTCGTTTTTATGCTTAATATTTGTATTTAAGAAAATAAATCGGAAAGTTTTATAGTGTTATATAAAGAGTGTCCATAAAAATATGTCACATAGATAAGTTAAATCGGTTTTTTTAAGAAAAAAGACGAATACCGTTGACAAGACGAGAAAGTAAGTGTTATATTAGTTATATGAAAGCTTATAATAACGCATATTACGGATATTATTATTTTAGAAACTATTATTACAATTAGTTTCAGTTTTAATATGCGCGGTTTTAAGATAAAGTTGTAATTATATAGGTTATATTATACCGCCGTTTTTTACGGCGGTTTTTTTATGCGAAGGAGAGAGAGTATGAATATTCACCGGATTGACGCTATAATTTTAATATTATATGTGATTGGAATGGTAGGGATTGCCATTTATACACGTAACCGCACCAAAACGGTAGAGGACACCTTACACGCAGGTAAAAAAGGCTTAAACGGGTGGATGAGCGCATTTGCTTACGGAACGACCTATTTTTCGGCGGTAATTTTTATAGGATATGCGGGAAAATTCGGAATGCAGTATCAAATGGCTTCCGTTTGGATAGGTATAGGCAACGCATTATTGGGTTCGCTTCTCGCGTGGAAAATTATGGCGAAAAGAACTAAGAATATGACTCAACGTTTAAACGCTAAAACCATGCCCGAATTTTTTGAAAAAAGATATGGTTCTAAGGGACTAAAATTAACGTCTGCGGTTATCATTTTTATATTTTTAATACCATATTCGGCGTCGGTTTATAACGGACTTAGCAATTTGTTCGAAGTAGTATTTAAAATAGACGCGTGGATAGTAATGGTAGCGTTATCCGTAATTACCGCCATATACCTTTTCTTCGGCGGATATTTCGCAACGGCGTTATCCGACTTTATACAAGGTATTATTATGCTTATCGGCGTTGTTTTAATGGTGATTTCGTTTTGCAATTACGACGCGGTAAACTGGGATTTTTCTAAACTTAACTGGTTTACTTTTTCAAGTGAAAACAAAGGAATTTACGGCGATACCGTATCTTTAATATCTTTAATTTTATTGACTTCTTTGGGAGTTATGGGGCTTCCGCAAACGGTACATAAATATTATTCGGTAAGGGATAAAAAGGCTATAAATCAAGGAATGATTGTTAGCACTTTATTTGCTTTAATAATAGGTTTCGGGGCGTATTTCGTAGGCGGACTTTATTCAAAATACGCGCCTATGGGAATTTTTGATTCTAACCCCGACAATAATATTCCGTATATGTTAAAACTCGTTATAAAACCCGGACTTTTAGGCGTAATTGCAGTTTTAATATTATCGGCAAGTATGTCAACGCTTTCGAGCGTATCTTTATCGGGCGCAAGCGTTGTGGCTATCGATATTTATAAGGGTAGCATAGATAAAGAAGCTTCCGATAAAAAAGTAAACGTGCTTTTAAGAGTTCTTTGCGTAGTATTTATTGCAATTTCCTTACTACTTGCGTTTTTAAATATGAAGTTTAAATTAACGGCAATAGCGTATTTAATGGGGCTTAGTTGGGGAACGCTTTCAGGATGTTTTACGGGACCGTTCGTAGTCGGTTTAATTTCCAAAAAGGTTACTAAAACGGCTTGTTGGTGGTCTATAATTTCGTCTTTGGTATTAACTTGCGTTCTAATTGTTTTATTAGGGTACGGAAAAGCCGACTTTAATTGTTCGTTTGGCTTAGCAATTAAAAACGGAATGACTTGTTCGCCGTTAATCGGGGTAATATGTATAGCTTTTTCTATCGTAATTACGTTAATAGTAAGTAGATTTACCAAACCGCTTGACGAAAAAATAATATACGAATCGTTTGATAAAAAGATTGAAAACGAAATAATATAGTGCTATAATATATAAATAACTTTACTTGATATATAAGTATGGGGTGAAAAATGATTTGGTCTAAGGAAGAAACGCTTTCCAGAAAAGAAATAGAAGAAATTCAACTAGCCCGTTTAAAAGAAACGGTAAACAGAGTTTACGAAAAAGTTGCCCCTTATAGGGCGAAAATGGACGCAGTGGGAATAAAGCCCGAAGATATAAAATCTTTAAAAGATTTATCTAAATTGCCGTTTGTAACAAAGCAAGATTTAAGGGATAATTATCCGTTCGGATTATTTGCCGTTCCAAAAAAAGATTTGGTAAGGATACACGCTTCCAGCGGAACTACGGGTAAACCTACGGTAGTCGGCTACACGAGAGAAGATTTAAAAATGTGGACGGAATGCGTTAGCAGAATTGCCTGTATGGGCGGAGCTACGTCTAACGACATTGCGCAAATATGTTTCGGATACGGAATGTTCACTGGCGCACTCGGGTTACACTACGGGTTAGAAAACATCGGCGCTACGATAGTTCCTTCTTCTACGGGTAACAGCGAAAAGCAAATAATGTATATGAAAGATTTTGGGACTACGCTACTCGTTGCAACGCCGTCTTATGCGTTAAGGCTTGCGGAAGTCGCGGGGGAAATGGGTTTAGACCCCAAAAAAGATTTAAACTTACGTATCGGCTTAGTCGGTAGCGAAATGCTTACGGACGCTATGAGAAACGAAATGCACAAGTATTGGGGCGACCAAATGTTAGTTACTTCCAACTACGGAATGAGCGAGCTTATGGGGCCGGGCGTTTCGGGCGAATGTGAATTTTTAGACGGAATGCACATTAACGAAGATTTTTTCATTCCCGAAATAATAAATCCCGAAACGGGCGAAGTTTTACCCGAAGGCGAAAAGGGCGAATTAGTCGTTACATGCATTAAAAAAGAAGGACTTCCTTTAATTCGTTATAGAACCAAAGATATTACCAGATTAAACTACGCTCCTTGTAAGTGCGGAAGAACTTTCGTTCGTATGGAAAACTTATCGGGCAGAAGCGACGATATGCTAAAAGTAAGGGGAGTAAACGTATTCCCGACGCAAATAGAAGAAGTAGTTTTATCTTTCCACGAATTAGGACCGCATTACGAAATAATCGTTGAAAGAGAAGGATACTCGGACAAACTCACCGTTAGGGTAGAATTATTAAAGAGTACGGATTCGTTTACGGAACTAGAAGCATTAAACAAAAAGATAAGAAATAAGCTTAAAGTCGTATTAGGACTAGACATAAAAGTTCAATTAGAGTCGCCAAATACCTTACAAAGATTCGAAGGCAAGGCTAAACGAATTAAAGATTTACGCAATAAAGATTAGGAGAAAATTATGGAAAAGAAAATAATGCTCGGAAACGAAGCAATCGCAAGGGGTGCGTACGAAGCGGGGGTAAAAGTGTCAAGCGCATATCCCGGTACGCCCAGTACGGAAATTAGCGAGTTTCTTGCAAAGTACGAAGAAGTCTATGCCGAATGGGCACCCAACGAAAAGGTTGCTACCGAAGTTATGGCAGGGGCGTCTATCGCGGGGGTTAGAAGTTTAGCGTGTATGAAACACGTAGGATTAAACGTCGCAAGCGACCCTGCTTATACAATGTCTTATATAGGGGCAAATGGAGGAGCTGTAATAGTTGTAGCAGACGACCCCGGAATTGCAAGTTCCCAAAACGAACAAGATACCCGTATGATTGCTCGTAGCGCACATTTACCGTTAATAGAGCCTTCCGATTCTCAGGAAGCGAAAGATTTTATTAAATTTGCATACGAAATAAGCGAAAAGTACGATACGCCCGTAATTTTGCGTACCACCACAAAATTGTCGCACTCTCAAAGTATGGTAACGTTAGAAGAGAGAATCGTTCCCGAAGACAAAGTTTACGAAAGAAACATTGCCAAAAACGTTATGATGCCCGCTTGCGCTATCGCAAGACATAAAGTGGTAGAACAAAGGGAAAATGCTTTACAAAAAGACGGGTGTACTTTTTCCATAAATAAAATTGAGTATAACGATAAAAAAATAGGTTTTATCACTAGCGGAATTCCTTATCAATATGTTAAAGAAGCTTGTCCTACGGCAAGTGTATTAAAGCTCGGTATTATAAATCCGTTACCTAAAAAATTGATAGAAGAATTCGTTGCAAACGTAGAAACCGTTTACGTTTTCGAAGAATTAGAACCTGTTATAGAAGAACAAATAAAATCTTGGGGACTATCGGTTAAAGGAAAAGATTTATTTACAAAGCAGGGCGAATACAGCTCAAATATGCTTAAAAAAGTCATTTACGGCAAGGACGACGAAGTGTTCGAAAAAGCTTCCGTTCCCGCTCGTCCGCCCATTCTTTGCCCAGGTTGTCCGCACAGAAGTGTATTTTCGGTTTTAAATAAGTTAAAAATTCACGCTTCGGGCGATATAGGTTGCTATACTTTGGGTGCAGTCGCTCCGTTAAACGTTATAGATACCACTATTTGTATGGGGGCAAGTATTTCCGCTCTTCACGGAATAGAAAAAGGTAAGGGCAAAGACTTTATTAAAAACTGGGTTGCGGTTATAGGCGATTCCACGTTTTTACATACGGGTATCAACTCGCTTATAAATATGGTGTACAATAAAGCTACGGGTACGGTTATAATACTAGACAATCGTACTACGGGTATGACGGGACATCAGGACCACGCAGGTACGGGTAAAACTTTAAAAGGCGAAAGCACTTACGCAATTAACTTTGCTACTTTATGTAAAGCAATAGGAGTTCCCAACGTTTTGGAAATAAACGCTTTCGACGTTGAAACGCTAGAAAAAGAAATCAAAAAAAGAGTAAACGGAAACGAACTTACGGTAATAATCGCAAAAGCTCCCTGTGCGCTTTTAAAAGGACAAGTTTTCCCGAATAAATGCGTTGCTTTAAGCGAAAAATGTAAAAAATGCGGAATGTGTTTAAAAATCGGCTGTCCCGCAATTACCAAAAATGCAGACGGGACCGTAAAAATTGACGAAACTATGTGTAACGGTTGCGGTTTGTGTACTTCTTATTGCAAATTCGGCGCATTGGAAAAGGTGGCAAAATGAAAAGTATGAACGTTATGATTGTAGGCGTAGGCGGACAAGGAACATTGCTTACGAGTAGAATAATAGGAAAAACCGCTCTTGAAAACGGTTTAGACGTAAAAATTTCGGAAGTACACGGAATGGCGCAACGCGGTGGAAGCGTTGTAACTTACGTTAGATTCGGCGAAAAAGTTTGCGAACCCGTTTGCGAAGAAGGGGACGTTGACGTTTTAATCGCTTTTGAAAGATTAGAAGCGTTAAGATATTCGCATTTTCTTAAAAAGGACGGAATTATTATCGTAAACGATTGCAAAATCGAACCGATGACCGTAGTTACTGGCGCGTTTAGCTATCCCGAAAATATTATAGAAAACTTACAAAAGGAACATAAATTATACAGCATAGACGGCGTTAAAACAGCCAAAGAACTTGGCAACAGCAAAGTTTTAAACAGCGTGGTTTTGGGTTTAAGCGCAAAATATATCGGATTTGATGAAAAAAGTTGGATTTCCGTTATAGAAAAAACCGTTCCGCCTAAAACTATCGAATTAAACGTAAAAGCATTCAAACAAGGTTACAAACATTAAAAGGCGGTTATAATTATGATTTGGAATGAAACGAAAGAATGTATGTCGAGAGAAGATTTAACTCTTCTTCAAAGCGCAAGGCTTCGTAAATTAGTAGATTACGTATATCACAACGTAGAATTTTACCGTAAAAAAATGCAAGCGGTAGGACTTCTTCCAAGCGATATTAAAGGTATAGAAGACATAAATAAATTACCTTTTACCACCAAAGACGATTTAAGAGAAAATTATCCTTTCGGACTTTTTGCCGTTCCGCAATCGGAAATAGTAAGAATACACGCTTCCAGCGGAACTACTGGTAAAGCAACGGTCGTAGGATATACCAGAAGAGATTTGGATATTTGGTCGGAATGCGTTGCAAGATGTTTTACAATGGCGGGCGTAGGTAGAAACGATATAATTCAAATAGCTTACGGTTACGGCTTATTTACGGGCGGACTAGGCGCTCACGGCGGAGCTGAAAAAATAGGAGCGACGGTTGTTCCTATGAGTACGGGTAATTCCAAAAAGCTTACCACGATGATGGTAGATTTCGGGGTAACGGCTATTGCGTGTACGCCTTCTTATCTACTCCATATATCGGAAGTTTTAGAGCAAGAAGGTTTACTAGATAAAATCAAATTAAAAACGGCGATATGCGGAGCTGAACCTTGGACTGAAAAAATGAGAAAAGAAATAGAGCAAAAGCTCCACGTTTCTTGCCACGATATTTACGGTTTAAGCGAAGTTATGGGACCGGGGGTGGCGTGCGATTGTATGGAACATAGCGGACTTCACGTTTGCGAAGACCATTTCTATCCCGAAATTATAGATTCCAAAACTCTTCAACCCGTAAAAGACGGCGAAACGGGAGAACTCGTATTTACCACTCTAACCAAAGAAGGTTTGCCTTTAATTCGTTATAGAACCAAAGATTTAACTAGTATAGACCGTTCTCCGTGTAAATGCGGTAGAACCAGCGCGAGAATTTCTCGTTTCAAAGGCAGAAGCGACGATATGCTTATTATAAGGGGAGTAAACGTATTCCCCACGCAAATAGAAGCGTGTCTTGTAGACGTTAAAGAAGTTACTCCGCATTATATGATGATAGTAGACAGGGTAAACAATTTGGATACGCTTGAAATTCAAGTAGAATTAGACCCTAAATACTACACAGACGAAATAAAAGTTTTAGAAACTATCAACAAAAAAATCGCTCACGCGGTATCGCAAGCAATAGGACTAAATGCGAAAATTAAAATCGTAGAACCTCAAACGCTTATTCGTAGCGAAGGCAAAGCGGTACACGTTATCGATAAAAGAAAATTACAATAAGGAGTTTTACTATGACGGCTAAACAATTATCGGTTTTTATTGAAAACAGAAAGGGAAGATTAGAAGAAGTTTTAACTGTGTTAAAAGAAAACAACGTAAATATAATTTCTTTATCGCTTGCCGATACCACAGAATACGGACTTTTAAGACTAATAGTAAACGACGCCGAAAAGGGCAAAGAAATGCTCGCAAAAGACGGTTTCTCAACGCTTGTTTCGGAAGTTTTGATTGTAAAAATCGCGCATAAAGCGGGTAGTTTGCAAGAAATGCTTAAAATACTTTCCAAGTACGATGTTAACGTAGAGTATATGTACGGCTTATCGGTAGACGGACAAAATGCTTACGTAGTGTTAAAGACTTCCGATATGGAAAAGATTAAACAAGCCGTTAAAGAATGCAATATTCAAACTTTAACAACGGAGGAAATTTCTGCCTTATAATATGCTTGTAGATTTTCATACACATATTTTTCCTGAAAAAATCGCGCAAAAAACGCTTGAAATACTGTCAAAACAAAGCCATGATATTCCGTATTATTTTAACGGACAAGTAGACGGTTTAATTAAAGAAATGGAAAAGGCGGATTGCGATATAGCAATTACTTTACCCGTAGTTACAAAACCAAGTCAATTTGAACATATCAATTATTTTGCAAAAGAAGTAAATTCGGCTTTCGCGGACAAAAAAAGAAAACTAATTTCTTTTGGCGGAATACACCCCGCTTGCGACGATATAGACGGGAAAATGGCTTT
The DNA here is from genome assembly GCA_002405165.1 of Christensenella sp. UBA4675. Taxonomy (GTDB): domain Bacteria; phylum Bacillota; class Clostridia; order Christensenellales; family Borkfalkiaceae; genus UBA4675. The sequence continues at coordinate 81,780 of DHLF01000004.1, read as the reverse complement.
TTTAAAGAAAAACGGTTTTTTAGGCGTTAAAATACATCCGGATTATCAAAATACGTTTATAGATGACGACGGATATATTAAAATTTTAGAGTGCGCTAAGTACTACGATTTAATCGTAGTAACTCACGCCGGCAAGGACGACGGGTTTGACGGCGCTCCTACCAAATGTCCGCCGGAGCTTTCCGCAAAAGTAATAGATAGAGTTAAATGGAATAAATTCGTTTTGGCTCATTTAGGCGGAAATAGAATGTACGACGACGTTTTAAAATATATTGCGGGTAAAGACGTGTATATAGATACGGCTTACGCTTTAAAAGATATTTCAAAGGAAAAATTTGTACAATTAGTCGATAAACACGGGGAAGACAAGGTTTTGTTTGCTACCGACTGTCCTTGGAAGGATATTAAAGAAGAAAAAGATTATCTTTTGACCTTTGATTTTTCAAAAACTCGTTTAGATAAATTGTTTTATTTAAACGCATTAAAATTACTTAATATATCGGAGAAAATATGAATTTAAATCAAAAAATGTACGGGCTTGGGAGTAAGCGTTCGGTAATAAGGGAATTATTCGAATACGGGAAAAAGCGTAGCGCGGAAATAGGCGAAGAAAACGTATACGACTTTTCCTTGGGAAATCCCAGCGTTGCCCCACCCGAACAAGTTAATCAGGCTATAGAAGAATTATTAAATAAAGAAAATTCGGTTTCCCTACACGGTTACACTTCCGCTCAGGGTGATTTTAACACTAGAAAAGTTATTTCGGACGGAATAAATAAACGTTTTAATTTAAATTTATCGCCGGATAATATTTATATGACTTGTGGTGCGGCGGCTTCGCTTTCGATATGCTTGTCGGCGTTATTAAACGATGGTGAAGAAGTTATTGCTTTTGCGCCTTTCTTTACCGAATATAGAGTTTTTGTGGAAAACGCAAACGGAAAATTAGTTGTTTCCGTTCCGCAAGAAAAGACTTTCCAAATAGATATAAAAGATTTTGAAAGTAAAATTACGCCTAACACGAAAGCTATAATTTTAAACTCGCCAAACAATCCCAGCGGAGTAGTTTATACCGAACAAACTATTAAACAAGTGGCAAGAATTCTTAGCGATAAACAAAAAGAATACGGTCACGATATTTATATAATTGCGGACGAACCTTATAGAGAATTAGTTTATTCCGACGTAAAAGTTCCGTATTTAATGAATTATTATAATAATGTTTTAGTATGTTACTCTTATTCTAAATCGTTATCGCTACCGGGTGAAAGGATAGGATATATAGCGGTAAACCCCGAAATGACCGATAGTAAAAACGTATATCTTGCGGTATGCGGAGCGGGTAGGTCGCTAGGGTACGTTTGCGCGCCGAGCTTATTCCAAAAGGTTATAGCTAGATGTAACGGACTTACTTCTGACGTAGAAAAGTATAAGGAAAATAGAGATATTTTATTAAAGAATTTAATCGACTACGGCTACGAATGCGTAAATCCCGACGGAGCGTTTTATCTATTTGTAAAAGCTTTTGAAAAGTCTGCTCTTGATTTTTGCGAGCGTGCCAAAAAATACGAATTGATTTTAGTTCCTTGCGACGATTTCGGCGTAGAAGGCTACGTTAGAATTGCTTATTGCGTAAGCAAGGAAAGAATTATAAACAGCTTACCTGCGTTTAAAAAACTAGCGGAAAGTTACGGAAAATAATAAATTATGTTAAAAATTATTTCGCAATAAGGATAGAAATAAATAAAACGCCTTGCATATTTTTTGCAAGGCGTTTTATGTGTTTAAATTTAAATTTTTTTTGCATTTAAAAGTTTGTTAATTTAGTTATTTTGCTTAAAATTTAAAAGCCGTTTTTTTTAAAACGACTTAATTATTTGGTTTAACTTATTTATTTACGTCTATATCGGAAGCAAAACTGTCAGTCGGAGTGTCTTTGATTTGGTGTTAACGTCGCTTAAATCGTTGTTTCGTGAATTTTCCGTAACGGACAAAATGTAATTCGAATTTTATAAATTTTCCGTATCTATTTCGTTTTCAGATTTTTTATTAAGGTTTAAATCGTTGGTATAAGATTTTTTATTTGTCTTTTTATTTTGCCTTTTATAAAAAGGCAAACCTTCTTTTTTATCGTTTGGAAAAATGATTCCGTCTTGATTTATTAAAACATAGTCTTGATTTTCGTCCGACTCGGGTTTTTCGGGGGCTTTTATAGGTTCTTTAATTTCTTGATTTTCAGCAGAAATTTTCTTTTTTTTGTGTTGCGTTATTAAAAATATAATTAAAAGCGAAATAACGATTTTTGCAACCTTTATTCCTACCGTGATTAAAAATGCGGGAGAAGTCGGGTCGTTTATGCTAGAACCGGCAATTTGGCACAAAACTATATCGGGAATAATTGCAATTAGTCCGCTAATTAAATAGTTTACGAAATTTACGCCTAACGAACCCATTAAATAACTTACGATATCGTAAGGAATTCCGCCCGCAAGCCTAACCATAAACGAAAACATAAAATCGTTTTCTTTCCTTTTTTTGGCTATTTTGTTTACTTTCGGGTATTTTTCGCAAAGTTTTTCAACCATTCCGTATCCTTGCCTTTTAGCAATAAAATAAGGAATTATAAAGGTAATAAGCGTGCCTAAAACGTCTACGCCTATAGCTAACGGTAAAGGTAATAATATACCGGACGCAATATATAAAAGGTCTATATGAATTATAAAGATCATACTTTTTAAGGCGAATAAGCCGAGTAGTACGATACTTGCAATCCATAAATTAGACGGTGTATAGTTTAATATGTCCGATAAAGAAATATCGTTGGAACAAATAAGAGTTGCGATAACCGCAACAAACCAAACGAGTAAAATTATATATTTAGAATAACTGAATTTAACTTCTTTGGTACATTTACTGCTTTTTAAAAATTTATGATAAAAAATAATGTATAAAATCAGTGACATCAGTTGCGAACAGCAACTTAACGAAACTAAAACTATTTCTAACCACAAAGGCATATCTCTAAACACGAACATTGTAATCATAACGACGTATATTACAAACGTATTTACTTTTCCGTGCCATTTTGCACTATTTACGGTGTTGCTTGCCTTTAACGCAACGAAACCGTACATAATCATTATTCCTTCTTTTATCAAAAGCAAAATAAAAGGAGCGATATATAAACTATGGTTAGGAATAATCAAAACTATCATAACGGCTTCCGTAAGTTTATCGGCTAAGGCGTCGAAAAACTTTCCGAAGTCTGAAGTCATATTAAATTTTCTCGCTACCCAACCGTCCGCAATATCCGTAGAACCCGAAAATAAAATTACGCCTACCGCAATCATAGTGTGTTGATAGTGGTATAAAATATAAATTACGGGAACAAGTAAAAGTCTTATCAAACTAAGTAGGTTAGGTACGGTTAAGATTTCCTTCTTCTTAAACATATAGTATATTATATTATTTTTTACGCTAAAAGTCAAATTGTTTTTAAATTTTAGTGTTTATTAGAATATTGACAAAAAAACATTGAAATGATATACTTTAAAAAATTGTAAAAAATAAGGAGATATAATGCATTTTTCAACGATAAAAAGAGGTTTTACAAAACAAAAATTTTTTTGGAAGAATTTAAGTTTTGGTTTTAATAGGGCTTTTTGGATTTATATGAACGAAGTAAATCCTACAAGAAAAGTTTTTACCAAAAAAATAGATCTTTTAACCGATTTTGCGGAAAAATTTTTTAAACCCGTCGTAGATAAGTATAAAGGAAAAGAAGTAGAGATACAAGAATATAAAGGCAAAATTCCCGTTTGGATATTTTGGTTGCAAGGGAAAGAATCACGCCCAGAATTAGTTGAATTGTGCCATAAAAGCTTAGAAAAATATTTACCGAAAGATAAAACCGAAATTAAATTTATTACAAAAGATAACTACCGCGAATATATGGAAGGTTGTCCTGAAATTATTTTTAAAAAGTTTGAGAAAAAGAAAATTACGGTACAAGCTTTTTCAGATATATTGCGATTTTTTTTATTATCAAAATATGGCGGAATGTGGATAGATTCTACGGTTTTGGTAACGGGTGATATAACCGAAGAAATTTTAAATTCCAAATTATATATTTTAAAAATTTATGATGAAAACAAATATCCCAAGGAACCGAGCAGAGCAATTTGGAATATGTTTATTTGGTGTGCAAAACCGAATAATCTATTGTTTTTATTTGCAAGGGATTGTCTTGTTTATTACTGGACTAAGTATAATAAAATAATAGATTACGTTTTACCTGATTACGTTATAAAAACGGCATATAATAATTTTGATTTTGTAAAACAAGAAATAGACGAGCAAAAACCTAATATCCACGACGTATGGTATACTTTGCAAAATATAAACGAAGTCTATTCGGAAGAACTTTTCAAAAAAATATGCGAAAATACGCAATTTCATAAATTGACTTATAGGTGGAATTTAAAAGAAGAAGTTGACGGAAAGCAAACCGTTTACGGGTATTTAAAAAGCGTTTTTCTAAATAATAAATCATAAAATTTACGCATAGCGTCCTTTTAGGACGCTATATTATTTTACATAGTAAACACGCGACGATACAAGAACAAAAAGTGGAAAATAAACAAATTAAAATAGGGGTAAAAAGTTTTTTGTTTTTACATCTTGCAAAATAAACGGCGGAAACGTAAAATATCGTTTCGCTAGAACCATAAATACAACAAGCTGTTCGTCCTACGTAACTATCCGCCCCACAAGAAGACAAAATATCCGATAAAATCACTAAACTTCCACTGCCCGAAAACGGCTTTAAAATAATTAGGGGCGTTAATTTGCCGTCTATGCCTATTTTATTTAAAACGGGGGATAACAGTTTAATTATTTTGTCCGATAGTCCGCTTACGGAAAAAAGTTCGGTCATAATAAATATCGAACATAAATACGGGAAAAGCGAGTAAATTAGCGGTAGAGCTTTTTTAACGCCTTGCGTAAAAGTGTTGTAAACGTTAATTTTTTTAAATATGCAAAAAACAATCAGCGCTAAAATTAGGATAGGTAAAATATAAGTAAACATAGGCTATTTTTTTATTAAGAGCTTAACTAAAATTACACCTATTACGGTTGAAACGAGAGTGGTTATAATGCTAGGCAGTAGTATATCGGACGGGGAAGAAGATAAATATTGACTACGCAAACTTATTATGGAAGTAGGTATAATTTGCAGTCCCGTAGCGCATAGGGTAAATAACATACATTGCCCGAACGAATTTCCGTCTTTATCAAAACTTTCGCACGCTTTAATTCCGGTAGGGGTGGCAATACCGTTCATACCGAGTAAATTTGCGGAAATATTTGCGGAAAGTAATTTTTCCTGTTCTTCGCTTGTCTTACCGAATAAAAACCTTATGGGTTTTTTGAGTATTTTAGAAAGTTTATCGTTTAATTTGCTTTGTTCCATAAGTTCAAAAATTCCCAACCAAACGCTGTATACCGCAATCATTTTTAAAGAGAGCGAAAAAGCTTTTTCACCGCCCGATAAAAGGGTTGGCAAAATTGTTTCGGGATTTTTAAAAATCAAAACGACGAAAGAAGATAATAAAATTATTACAAAAATGAAATTCATAGTTAAATACTATGCTAATATTTTCATTTTATGTTTTACTTTTTTGTTATTATGTAATATAATATATTTAATTACGGAAATAAGGAAGTTATTATGGATAAATTTTACATTACCACACCTATTTATTATCCAAGCGGAAACTGGCATATAGGACATTGTTATACCACCGTCGTATGCGACGCGTTTGCTCGTTTTAACAGAATGCTCGGAAAGGACGTTTACTTTTTAACGGGTACGGACGAACATGGTCAAAAAATAGAGAAAAAAGCTAGTGAAAAAGGGCTAACGCCTATGGAATTTATAAATCCGCTCGTTGACGAATTAAAGCAAATATGGTCGTTACTCGATATTTCTTATAACAGATTTATAAGAACCACCGATCCCGACCACGTTGCTTGCGTGCAAAAAATATTTGAAAAATTATACGAAAAAGGCGAAATATACAAATCCGAATACGAAGGTTGGTATTGCGCTCCTTGCGAATCGTTTTGGACGGACACGCAACTCGTAGACGGAAAATGTCCCGATTGCGGAAGGGAAGTTCAAAGGGAAAAAGAAGAAAGTTATTTTTTCCGTTTAAGCAAGTATGCGGATAAGTTAATTGAACATTATCAAAAAAATCCCGAATTTTTGCAACCGAAATCCCGTGTAAACGAAATGGTAAACAATTTTATCAAAAGCGAACAAGGGCTTCAAGACTTATGCGTTTCGAGAACGACTATAAAATGGGGAATACCCGTTACGTTCGATAAAAAGCATACCGTTTACGTTTGGATAGACGCATTAAGCAATTATATTTCGGCGCTAGGGTATTTAACCGACCACGACGAATTATACAAAAAATATTGGCCTTGCGACTTACACATGGTAGGAAAGGAAATAGTACGTTTTCACGCTATAATTTGGCCTGCTCTTTTAATGGCTTTGGGGGAAGAGTTGCCTAAACAAGTTTACGGACACGGTTGGCTTTTAATCGGCGGGGATAAACTTTCTAAAAGTAAGCAAGATAAAGTCGGTTCTGAACTTACCGACCCGTTAAAACTTGTACAAAGGTATGGTTCGGACGCAGTAAGATATTTCTTGTTAAGAGAAATTCCGTTCGGAAACGACGGGGTATATACTAACGATAGTTTGCTTTCTAGAATAAACTCGGATTTAGCTAACGTTTACGGAAATTTAGTTTCCCGTACAACCGCTATGATAGAAAAATATTTTGGCGGAATAATTCCTGCGCCGTCCGACGAAGAAGAATTAGATAAAGAGCTAAAAACGCAAGCGGTGGAATGCTTAGATAAAATTAAAGTTAAAATGAAAGAAATAAACGTTCCTGACGCACTTGCTGAAATATTTAAAGTTTTAAATAGGGCAAATAAGTATATAGACGAAACCATGCCTTGGATACTTGCAAAAGACGAATCTAAGAAAAACAGGCTTGCTACCGTACTATATAATCTTGCCGAAACTATAAGAATTTGTTCCATACTTTTAAAACCGTATATTACCGTAATGCCTAATAAAGCGCTTGACATGTTAGGAATAAACGGCAAGGAAATAAATGATTTTTCGTCTTGTACGACGTTTGGAATGTTAAAAAGCGGAATAAAAGTCAAAACGGGGGTATTATTCCCGAGAATAGACGTAGAAAAGGAAACGAAAGAAATGAGTGAAATAGCGTCGCAAATAAAAGAAAAGGCAGAAGTAAAACAAGAAGTAAAAGAAGAGATACAACAAATTACCATAGACGATTTTATGAAAACATCTTTAAAAGTAGCAACCGTAAAAAAATGCGAAAAGGTAGAAAAGAGTAAAAAACTTTTAAAATTCTTGTTAGAAGTCGGTTCGGAAGAAAGACAAGTAGTAAGCGGAATAGCCCAGTATTACACTCCCGAAGAATTAGTAGGTAAAAAAGTCGTTTTAGTATACAACTTAAAACCTGCAAAACTTTGCGGAATAGAAAGTCAAGGTATGCTTTTATGCGCCGAAAAGGACGGAAAAGTTTGCTTAATTTCTCCCGAAAAGGATATGCCTTCGGGAAGTACGGTTAGATGAAATTCGTAGATTGCCACGCGCATTTAACCGATAATCGGTTTAATTTAAAAAATTATTGTTTTGATGGATTCGCAGTTGTAAACAGCGGTTACGACCGCGAATCTTCTTTTTACGCAAAAAAATTATCGGAAATTTATCCGTCTTTTTATTTTACTTGCGGAATTCAACCCGAAGAAATACGTGAAGGGTGGCAAGATTTTTTAAAAGAATTGCCAAATTTAGCGCAAGATAAAAAATGCGTTGCGATAGGCGAGTGCGGTTTAGATTATCATTACACAAAAGATAATAAAGACTTACAAAAGCAAGTTTTTATAGAACAAATAAAACTTGCCGACCAACTAAAAAAACCTATCGTAATTCATTCAAGAGATTGCTGTCAAGACACTTTTGATATAATTAAAGAACATATAGACCTACTTAGCAACGGATTTTTATTGCACTGCTATTCTTACAGTAAAGAACTTGCCGTTGAATTTGCAAAGTTAGGAGCGTATTTTTCGTTCGGCGGAGTAATTACTTTTAAAAACGCGAAAAAAGAAGAAGTTTTAAAAAGCATTCCGTTAGATAGGGTATTAAGTGAAACGGATAGCCCGTATATGTCGCCCGAACCTTTAAGGGGAACGGTAAACACGCCTTTAAACGTGCCGATAATCGTAAAAAAAATGAGTACGATATATGAGAAATCAGAAGAAGAAATGAAAAGCATTTTATACGAAAATGCGTGTCGTTTTTATAGAATAAAGTTTTAGGAATAAAAAATGGACGTAAAAAAAATATTAAACGAAAACGATTTTAAATTTAAAAAAAATTTCGGTCAAAACTTTTTAACCGATAAAACTTTGCTCGAAAATATCGTAATAGGCGCGGGAGTGGATAGCGGAGATACCGTTTTAGAAATAGGAGTCGGCGCGGGAACTCTTACGTACGAGTTGAGTAAAAAGGCGAATAAAGTTATAGGATACGAAATTGATAAAACTTTAAGCTCCGTTTTAGACAAAACTCTTGCCGATTGTTTTAACGTAGAAATAGTTTTTGCCGACGCTTTAAAAACGCCTATCGAAAAAATAGAAAAAAAGCTCGGCGGAAAGTATAGGCTGGTATCGAATCTTCCGTATTATATAACCACGCCTTTAATTATGAAATTTATACAAGAAGCCGAAAACTGCGTAAGTATTACCGCAATGGTGCAAAAGGAAGTTGCGCTTCGTTTATGCGCGGGCGAAGGAAGTAGCGAATACGGGGCGATAACCGCGGGAATAGACGTGGTAGGCGACAGCAAAATAATAGCTTTTGTAGATAGAACATTGTTTACTCCTATGCCGAAAGTGGATTCGGCAGTCGTAAATATTTCGATAAATAAAAATAAGTATTCGGTTTTGAGTATGAAAAAATATAGGGACGTAGTAAGATGTGCTTTTTCGTCTAGAAGAAAGACTTTCGTAAATAATTTAATGAATAGTTTTTCTTTGCCGAGAGAAAATGCCGAAAACGTTTTAAAAAGTCTTGGAATAGACGTAAAAGCTAGGGGAGAAACGCTTTCTACCGAGCAATTCGTAAAACTGGCTAACTATCTTGAAGAAAAAGACTTATAATGAAAATCTAATTTTTGCAAAATTTTTCTTTAATAAAAGATTTTCCGATAAAAATAACTGCGAATTGTTCGTACTGCAAAACGGAGAACGTTTTTTTCGTACGAAAGAGCAATTAGAATTTTTTAAAAACGCGATAAATATAATCTTTTAACTAGGTTTATAAAAGAAAATTATACATATAACTCAGACTACAAAAAGAGAATAGTACATATTTTAAAGTTGAATATGTCATTGATAGATTTTATATTATATGTTAAAATATATATACGTTTGTTTTGGAGAAAAGTAAATGATAAAGATATATAACGATATAGTAAAATTGGATACCGAAACCACTTCCGTAATAATAAAAAAAATGGACGGAAAGGCTTTTTTATTGCATTGCGGTAAAAAGTTAAAAGACTATGAAAACTACGACGTATTTTCTAACGGTTGGTGGGAATCGGGAATATCCAACGACGATAAAACTTTGCATACTACGGTTTTAGGCTCGGTAGGGGAATACACTAACAGAGAGCCTTTTTGTTGTTTTTACGACGAAAGGGGAGTTTTTTCAAATAGATTCGAATACGTCGGGGCTGAAATCGTAAGCGAATTTTCTTCTCCGTTTCCAACTTCTAGAAAAAAAGGTGAAACGTGTAAGTTGACTTTTGTAGACGAAATTTCGGGCGCGAAAATATATCAATATTACACCGTTTTTTCGGATAGTTCGATAATAGCGACTCATAGCGAATTCGATAATTGCACGGACAAAACTTTAACCGTTACAAGATTAAGTTCTTTGCAACTTGATTTCGTCGGAGATAAGGCTAAGGTAACTACTTACGACGGAACGTGGGTTGAAGAAAGGATAAAACACGAAACGGAAGTTGTTAGCGGAAACTTTGAGATAAATTCTAAAACGGGAATATCGTCTGCGATACATAATCCGTTTTTTACGGCAAAAATAAACGATAGAGTTTTAGGGTTCAATTTAATTTTTTCTGGCAATCATAAAGAAATCGTAGAAGTTTCCCCGTATAACAGAATAAGAATTTTAACGGGAATGAGCGATTTTAATTTTAGGTATATTTTAAAAGGCGGAGATAAACTCGTTTCTCCCGAAGCTATTTTTACGGTAGCCGAAAGTGAAACCGAAGTTTCTTGCCAAATGCACAAATTTGTTTTAAACCATATAATAAATCCCGATTTTGCTTATAAAGAAAGACCTATTTTAATAAACAACTGGGAAGGAACGTTCTTCGATTTTACGGGAGAAAAAATTTACGAAATTGCCAAAATCGCTAGTTCTATCGGAATCGAAATGATGGTTTTAGACGACGGTTGGTTCGGTAAAAGGGACGACGATAAAGGCGGACTAGGGGATTGGTACGACAACGTAAAAAAGACGGGAGGACTAAAAAAGCTTGCCGATAAAATTCATAAACTAGGAATGAAATTCGGTTTATGGGTAGAACCCGAAATGATTTCGGAAGATTCGAATTTATACAGAAAACATAGCGAATACGCAATGAAAATTCCCAACGTTAAACCGTTAGAGCGTAGAACTCAACTTTGCATAGACCTATGCAACGACGAAGTAAGTAATTACCTAGCAGATACGCTTATAAAACTATTTAACGAAGTCGGCGTCGATTACGTTAAATGGGACCATAACAGGTCTATGTCAGACGTGTACTCACCGAGTTTAACTAATCAAGGCGAGTATTTTTACAAATACTATGTAAATCAGTGCGCAATGCTAGACAAGATTATTTCTTCTTGCAAAAACGTTTTGTTCGAAGCTTGCGCTTCGGGCGGATGTAGGTTTGATTTAGGAATGTTGTATTATATGCCACAGTGTTGGGGAAGCGATAACACCAATGCATACGACAGGCTGTTTATACAAGAAGGAACGCTTGCGGGCTATCCGCAATCAACAATGGGTTCTCACGTTGCGGGATTTCATCATACGCTTCCGTTCGTTTCATACGAATCTATGTTTAATTGTGCCTGCGTAGGCGCGTTCGGGTACGAATTCGATATAACTAAGGCAAGTAAAAAAGATTTAGAAATAATTGAAAATCAAGTAGAATTCTACAAAAAATACAGAAGCGTTTTGCAGTTCGGGACGTATTATCGTTTAGGTGAAAGCTTGTTAGACAGCGTTTCGGGCGGATGGATAACCGTTTCAGACGATAAAAGCGTAGCGTTGGCAGTTATAATAGATAGACAAATTACAAGATGCGAACATAGACCTCATTTCGTGTTTACGGGACTAGATGAAAACGCGTTATATAAAGTAGAATCAAGAAAACAGTTTAACGTAGAAAAACAAATTTCCTTTACCGCTTACGGCGACGCTTTATGTTCTTACGGAGTAGATGTAGACGATATTAAAAACGAAACCGACCAAAGGGAAAATTCTTGCCCGTTTTATTCAAGAATATTAGTTTTCACAAAAATAAAATAATGTATTTTATCTAAAAATTTTAGATTTTACAAAGATAAAATAAACTAATATTATTAAATAATTTTAGTTTTTTAAAAATAAAATAAATAAAATTAAATGCCGTTTCTCTACGGCGTTTTTTTTATGAAATTTAAAATGATTTAGTAAAATTTAAAAGCTATAAATTATATTATTTTTCCGAAATTTTTTTAAAAACGTACCCTGAGTTTTTATAGTAATCAATAATTCCTTGCAAGGCGGTTACGGAACGATATTTATTAGGCGCGTCGTGCATTAAAAGTATTATTTTGTTTTTGTGGCAACTTGTCGTTATGCAACTATCTATTAAATCTTGCGGGGTATAGTCTTTTAATTCGCAATCTCTGCAACTTGCGTTCCAATCGTAATAGGTTAGGTTAAATGCTTGCGGTACTTTTTTTAATTTTTCGCTTAAATTAAAAGAACCGCCCGGAAAACGATACGCTTTAACGGTATAATTCGGCAATATTTTTTTAAGTGTATTTTTACATTCCAAAATATCTTCGTATAAGCTTTTTTCGTCTTTATAAATTTTTTTATAGTCGTGCGTTTGAGTATGAATACCTATTTCATTTCCGTACGCTATTATTTTTTTTGTAAGTTCCTTGTAATTTTCGGCATTTTGTCCTATCACAAAAAACGTGGCGTTTATTTTATTTTTCTTTAAAATTTCCAAAATTTTTGTCGTGTTTTGGCTGGGTCCGTCGTCAAACGTTAAATAAACGGTTTTGCTTTCAGCTTTAATTACTTGATTTTGGGCGTTAAATGCAAAAACGTATCCAACGAATAAAAAACACAGTAATATGCAAATTTTCTTCATATATATAATATGAGAAAAATATAAATAATTATAAGGTTAATACACTAAACGATAAATTTTAGCAAAAATTAACCTTCTTTTAAACGATTGCATATAATTTATTGAAGGAGCAAAAAAAATGTCATTTTTTTCAAATTTTCAATCGGATAGAAGTCCCGGGCCGATTACGGGTAATCCGTTAAACGGGCTTTGCGAAAAAGTATGTATTCAAGTAAAAAAAGTTTTCGACGCTTGCCTTAAACAAGGACAAGAGGATAACGTTTTAATAAGCATAACGGATAATTATCCCGCTAACCCCGTTTATCCTTTAACTTTCGTTTCGGCAAAAAGTACGTCTACAACGGCAAATTTAACTAACGTTTCTATAGAAAGACTTCCCGACAGACCGTCTTTTGCAAGGGTGCAAGCGCAAATAGGAATTCCCATAGAAGTAATTTACACAGACGCAAACGGTGTAGAAGGTATAGGAAACGGCGTTGCGACTTTCACACAGGACGTAATACTTTTCGTACCCGAACCTTCCGTAATTCCTTATAATCTAGACGCGGTAGTATCCCTAGTTGCGCCCGAAGGTACTTATATTCCGGAAAATCAATTCTCCGTAACTTGTTGCGTTACGATTATTTTAAAAATAGTTATGGACGCAGAACTTTTAGTTCCGTCTTACGGATACACTACAATTCCTCCTTGTAACGAATATTCGCAAGAAGTTTGTTCAGGCTTTTTCGAACTGCCGTTATATCCGGGAACTAACAATAATAATACATAAAAACCATAGTTTTTTACGCTCTTCTAAAAAGGAGAGCGTATTTTTTTGACAATATTTATCAAAAATGATAAAATAACATAAACAGCTCTTTAATAAAGCTAAACAACGGGAGTCCAAATGAAAATTTTTGCAATAAGCGATTTACATATATCTACCGACGGGACTAAACCTATGGAGGTTTTCGGCAAACGTTGGGACGGATATATGGAAAAAATAAAAGCTGACTGGCAAGAAAAAGTCGGCGACGACGATATAGTTCTAATTGCGGGCGATTTAAGTTGGGCAATGAAATTAGAAGACGCCGTTAAAGATTTAGATAGCGTAGCTTTTTTAAAAGGTAAAAAAATTATCATTAAAGGCAACCACGACTATTGGTGGAACGGTATAGGAAAAGTAAGAAACGCATTTAAAGATAAGTTTTACGCGTTACAAAACGATTCGGTAAAAATAGGCAATTACGTTTTTTGCGGTTCTCGCGGGTGGACGCTTGAAAATATGAGCGACGAACAAGACAAAAAAATTGTTTTAAGGGAAGTAGAGAGATTTCGTTTAGCGTTAAAAGACGCCGAAAAAAAGAGAGAACAAGGGGACAAGCTTATTTGTTTAATTCACTATCCGCCGTTCGATTTAAATAGAAACGACTCGCCTTTTACGGAATTATTTGAACAGTATAAAGCCGACGCGGTAGTTTACGGGCATCTGCACGGTAAAGACTGTAAGGCGGAATTGTTAGTTGAAAAAAACGGTATAAAATATTACCTTACGTCGTGCGATTTAGTTAATCATAAACTAATCGAAATAAATTTTTAACAAAAGCTGACTATTAGGACGAATAAAGCTAATAAATTAAAAAGGTTATTTTTTTACAAAATTTATTTAAAAGAAAAATATAAAATTCAAGTTTTAAATTTTTTGTAGAAAAGTTTTTTTTCGTCTAACGTAAAGGAGAAAAAATGAAAAACTACTTTAAAACTTTGCCAAAGCGTTATTTTATAGACGCGTTCACGGGAATGGCGCAGGGATTGTTTGTAACGCTTATTGCGGGAACGATTGTAAAAACGCTCGGTTCGGACGTTATAAATAAAATTTTCTCACCTAACGCGGTAGGTAATTTTTTAATACTTCTCGGTCAAGTTGCGTCGGTTTTAATGGGCGCAGGAATAGGCGTAGGAATTGCATACTATTTAAAATGTAACAAAATGGTTATGTTTGCATGTGCCGTGGCGGGTTTTATGGGAGCTTACAGCGAACAGCTTTTAGGTTCTTCTTTTAACGGCGGAAGTATGGCGGACGTTTCGGTTTTAATAAGTAAAGGTTTACCGGGTAATCCTATCGGCGCGTACGTTTGCGCTTTAATTTCGGCAGAAGTCGGAAATTTAGTTGCGGGAAAAACAAAACTCGATATTTTGTTAGTTCCCTTAACTTGTATTTTTTCGGCGTTTGTCGGTCTATACGTCGCTTATCCGTTTATTTGGCTTATAAATAAACTAGGAAAAGGTATAGAAATTGCAACTAAATGGAATCCGTTTATTATGGGAATAGTTATTTCCGTAGTTATGGGAATTCTTCTTACAATGCCTACCAGTTCCGCAGCAATTTGGGTTGCCGTTGCAAGCGGAAACACAAGCGAATATATGTTGCTTGCAGGTGGCGCGGCAGTTGTCGGATGCGCGTGCCAAATGGTAGGATTTGCCGTTTTGTCGTTTAGAGAAAACGGCTGGGGCGGTCTTGTTTCGCAAGGATTGGGAACGAGTATGTTGCAAATACCTAATATTATGAAAAAGCCTTTGGTTTTCGTTCCGCCTATTATCGCTAGCGCAATCGCAGGTCCTTTGGCTACTTGCGTGTTCAGAATTCATTGTAACGCTTCCGGTGGCGGAATGGGTACTAGCGGATTTGTCGGAATTTTCGGGACGATAAACGCAACTAATGCTTTAAACGGCGATTTAATTATTATGTGGGCGGGCATTATTTCTTTATTTTTCGTGTTGCCTACGCTCGTTTGCTATTTTTCGGGCAAGTTTATGCGTAAAAAAGGTTGGATAGTGGACGGAGATTTAAAAATTTAAAAAATCTTAAAAAAACTATTGACAAAAATTTTTTATAGTTATATTATGTTAGCAGTCGATTAAAAAGAGTGCTAACTTTTTTTATCTAAAAAAATATATCGAAGGTGCAAAAATATGAAAAAATTTAAAGCTGAATCTCAAAAAGTGTTGGATATGATGATAAATTCTATCTACACGAATAAAGAAATTTTTTTAAGGGAACTTTTGTCTAACTGTTCGGACGCAATAGATAAGCTTTATTATAAAAGCTTAACGGGGGATATAAGCGGTCTAGTAAGGGACGATTTTGAAATTAAAATTGAAGTAAATAAGGAAAACAGAACGCTAAAAATTTCCGATAACGGAATAGGTATGACGGCGGAAGAATTAGAAAACAATTTAGGCGTAATAGCTAAAAGCGGAACGGGCGAGTTCAAAAAAGCAATGGACGAGCAAAACAAAGAAGAACTTAACGTTATAGGTCAATTCGGCGTAGGTTTTTATTCGGCGTTTATGGTTGCGGACAAGGTAGAAGTTTTGTCAAAGGCATACGGCTGTGATAAGGCGTATTTGTGGACGAGTTCGGGCGCGGAAGGTTTCGATATTAAGGAAGCCGAAAAGCAGTCTAACGGTACGGAAATTACCCTTTATTTAAAGAAAGATGAAGAAAACGGAGAGAAATATTCTCAATTTTTGGATGAGTACGAGTTGACGGAATTAGTAAAAAAATATTCCGATTATATTGCTTATCCTATAAAAATGGAAGTTTCCCGTTATATTCCTGCGGGAAAAGAGGGTGAAGAAGGTAAAACCGTTAAAGAAGAAAAAATTATAAATTCCATGAAGCCTTTATGGAAAAGACCTAAAAACGAAATAACCAAAGAAGAATACGATAATTTTTATAAAGATAATTTCTACGATTATCAAGATCCGTTAAAGGTTATTCACATAAGTGCGGAAGGATTGTTAGAATATAAAGCTTTATTGTTTATCCCGCAGAAAGCTCCTTTTAACTATTACACAAAAAGTTATGAAAAGGGACTTAAACTTTATACTAACGGCGTTTTAATCAGCGAATGTAATAAAGATTTGTTGCCCGATTATTTTGGATTTGTAAAAGGTTTGGTAGACGCGCAACTAGACTTAAACGTTTCTAGGGAAACTATTCAAAACAATAGGGAATTGGTTCAAATAAGGAAAAATTTAGAGAAAAAAATAAAATCCGAATTAGAAAATATGAGAGATAACGCAAGACAAGATTACGAGAAATTTTTTGAAAGTTTCGGAATGCAGTTGAAATTCGGAATTTACGAAAGTTACGGTCAAGCAAAAGACGTTCTTGCGGATTTACTTTTGTATCACGGATATATTGCGAATAAACTTATTACTTTAAAAGAATACGTCGACGCAATGAAAGACGACCAAAAATATATTTATTACGCAACGGGTAAAAGCGTAGACGCAATTAAACTTTTACCGCAAGTAGAAAAAGTGGTAGACAGCGGATACGAAGTTTTGTGTATGAAAGACGACGTAGACGAATTTATGCTTAAAATGATGGGCAAATATTCCGATAAGGAATTTAAAAACGTATGTAGCGGAGATTTAGGTCTTAGTGAAACGGAAGAAGAACAAGATAAAGAAATTGCCGATTATATTAGAGAATGTTTAAACGGAAAAGTCAAAAAAGTAAGAATTACGAATAGGCTTAAGAATCACGCTGTATGTTTATCTAGCGAAGGTATGGTTTCGGTAGAAATGGAAAAAGTTTTACAAAGTATGCCTAATTCCGATAACAGCGTTAAAGCGGAAAAAATTCTTGAAATAAATTATAATCACGACGTTTATAAAAAGATAAAAGCATTATACGAAACGGATAAAGAAAAATTAAACGAATACGCGCAAGTGTTACTAACTTTGGCTAATTTGATAGAAGGAATCAGTCCTGAAAATCCTACCGAATTTTCAGATAAAGTATGTAAGCTTTTAGCTTAATTTAAAAAGAGTATGCGGTTTTCCTTTACGGAAAACCGCATTGTTCTTACAAAAAAAAGGTTTCCGAAAACGGAAACCTTTTAGTTTGTCATTTAATTAAAGGAATTAT
Source organism: Christensenella sp. UBA4675 (assembly GCA_002405165.1). Classification (GTDB taxonomy): domain Bacteria; phylum Bacillota; class Clostridia; order Christensenellales; family Borkfalkiaceae; genus UBA4675. The sequence continues at coordinate 64,290 of DHLF01000004.1, read as the reverse complement.
AATTCCGACAATTACAATTAAAAGACAAATAAAGTATAAAATTTTCCAAACGGTTTGCTTATTTCTGCAATATTTCCATGCAAGAATCGCAACGATACAAATCATTATAGCAGTTGCTAAACCTTGAAGCGCACCTACGATTTTAAAACTCGTTCCGCATAAAGATAGTATTAAGCTTATGCAGTATAAAATCGCAACGGCAATGATTGTGTACATAGAAATCTTATTTAAACCCGGTCCACCGCTTTTTTTAGTAGTGCTTTTTGAAGAATTACTTTTTTTAGTTGCCATAATAAAACTCCTTTTTTTTACTAAGATTATTATATAAACAAAAAATGAAAATGTCAACGCAAAATTAAAACTTATTTTAGGAATTTAACTATTTAATTTTTAAACTCTATTTGCTTGTTTTCATATAATAAAGGCTTGTTTTTATAAAAAATTCCTAATTTATTAAAGCATAGGAGAAAATATGGCAAATACTATAACTACAAACTTAACCGAATTTAACGGTTTATACGGGGCGGATAATGTTCCTATTGCCTTTGCCGGTAATTCGGTAAGTACTACGATAGTAAACGGGTTAAAGGCTACTTTATGTGAACGGATATTTACTTTATACCGTCGTAATTACTAACAATTCGGGCTAGACCTATTCAAAAGGCGTTCTTGCGGATAATCTAGACACCGCAAACGTTTCATTCGACGCAGACTACGGCGTTATTCTTAACAGTGTAAAAACTTCCGACTATACTTTATTAGGTTCATTGTTAAACGTAAATTTGTCGGACGTTGAGGACGGTGGCACGCCAACGGTAACCTTTCAGGTTAAAAAAACGTAAAAATTGTACAAAATAATTGCAAGCGATGTTCAGCCGAACGACAGGTTAATGGCGGAGCATTAGTAACGTAAATCGAATTTTATAAATCAAACTGTTCCGTCAAAAGTTTTGCCCCGATTACCGTCATTGAAATTTTATCGTTTGCGTTCAAATTGCTTAAAATTACAACCCCACGCTTTTTATCTTGACTAAACCCTATATAACTGTTGAAATCGGTAGTTGCGCCATTATGCCAAATAATATCGTTTTTATTGTCCAACATCCAAGTCATACCTACGCTGTCCATACGAATATTCATTGCTTTGTAGACTGCTTTGTTAGCATTTATATCTTTTATTTTGGAATAAGTCATCGGCAAATATGAGATGGTATTATTCATATATAATTGCAAATAAATCGCCATACTTTCAATATTTGAAATAATTGAACCTGCCGGAATATAACCGTCGTTTTGTTTCCACTTCCAATACTTATCGAGATTACCGCTTTGTTTTGCT
>DHLF01000004.1:0-62739 GCA_002405165.1 Christensenella sp. UBA4675 | reverse complement strand
GCCTATTCCGTAAAAATCGTTTGTAATATGCGCAAATTTGTTGCCAATCATAGAAATTTCAAAATAATAAGAGGCGTATCCGGATGTATGCGTTAAAAGCCTCTCTATTGTCGGGTAATATTTATCATTTCTCAAATCAAGATACTTCGCAATACTGTCTGTCAAATTTAGTCTATTTTCATTTATGGCTTTTGCACACAATGCACCGACAAAAGTTTTACTAATCGAACCGATTTCATAATCGTATATGTTTGTTTCTTCGCCGTTTTTACCATAAATATGATATGTAATTTCACCGTTTTCAATGAGTGCAACGCTTATTTTAGTGTTTTTATTTGAACAACAATATTCGATCATGTCCAACGACGACATATTTTTAAGTTTGCTGAAAATGATTTGTTGATAAACAAGCAGTCCGCCAAATGTGCCAACAAAAATCAAAGCCACACTCAATAATAACGCTATAACCGAAATAATCGTTTTCTTTTTTATATTCGGCTCGTCCGTATTTTCCGCCTTTGCGCTCTTTATAGAAATAAGAATATGCGTTACGGTAAAAATAACGGCAAACACAAATAAAGGAATACTTGCAATAAGTATGCTTGATATAATAAAAACTAATGACGGTATTATAGAAAGCAACAAAGCTTTTACGATACCGTTTTTATTCCACAGCACAATCCAAGATATACAATACCCTAAAAGTAAAACTGTATTGACGGCTATGTAAAATATTTCCCCGAAAGAAAACCAAAAGCCGATATATGTGTACAGAATATTGAATATCATAAAGATAAAACAGCCATATCTGCCGATTTGCTCAAAAACAATAGCCACCCTGTTATCGTAAACGGCCACTTGATTTTTATGCTTTACTGCATAAATTATATTAGGTATCATAATAACCGCCATTATGGCAAGTCCGTAGTAATTAAACCAATCCATATTGAAATTATATCAGAAACATCGATGAATTTCAAGCAAACAACATAGTCAAAAGTAAATTTGGCACTTTGGCGGGTGCTTGACATAATCTTGTTGTTTAGTTACAAAGCAGATGTCAATGAAAAGAAAAAATATTGTCTTTGAAATTTATGAACAATAAAAAAGACTGAGGTTTCTAAACCCAGTCTCGTGAGAAATATTATATTTATATTTAATTGTTTAAGCAATAATTTTTTCCATTTACATCTGCAATCTAATTCTGATACGATATGGCGGACGAACGGAAAAGATAAATAGGAGTTATACAATAAAAACACCTTGCTAGACGCAAAGTGTTTTGTTTTAGTCTATAAAAGATAATGGATAAATTACTGAAAAGAACTCTAAATGAAAAAATACGAACTCAAAGATATCCCTCTCGTTCGTATTATTCACTACTGGCGGAGCCAATGCTATCCAATTCTAACTTTAAAGTGTATGTTGGTGATAGGTGGATAAGGTTGTCGATAAATTATTGAATTATGAGATATAGTTTGGTATAATAACTTTAGGAGAAAGATATGGAAGCAAAAAACATAAAAAACGTTATTAATAGATTAATTACAAGCAATGAAACTGCAATCTTGATTAGTGGACCTTGGGGAATAGGAAAAACATACGAGATTAAGGAGTATATAAAATCAAAAGCTCAAGATGTTAAAGATAAAAAATTGAAGATTGCTTATTCTTCACTTTTCGGAAAAAATTCTATTGATGAAGTAAATACCGAGTTGTATCAGTTAATACACCCAGCAAAAAAAGTTTTGAATACTATTACTAATGTTGCTAAATTGATAAATATAGGTGTTGGATTCTCTTGCGGGATAAATTTAAACATTGATGATGAAAATTTAAAACTTTGTGAAAAATTAAAATCTAAAAAAAATATTCCCTACTTGATTATACTTGATGATTTTGAACGAAAAAGCGATAAAATTACTGCAGAAGAGTTACTGGGATTTATAAATAATTTAATTAATCAAGGATTTAAAGTTGTTGTTTTGGCTGATTTAGACACTAAATATGGGAAGAAAAATAAAAAATATGAAATAGAAAAACTCGAAAATGATAAAGTTACAACAGAAAAATTTATTTCTAAAATCAACTTAAGTGATGATATTTTAGGTTTCTACAAAGAAAAAATTTTTGATAGAATTTATAAAATAACGGAAACACCTGAAGACGTTATAAGAACTATTTTTGCTGAGAACATAAACCTTATTGTGGACAAATTAATGATAGAATTTAATAAAAATATAAGAATGGCAATAAAAGCCAATTCTTTATTCCTTCAAATCCAAGATTATATAAAATCTAATTCTTATAATTGTAATAAATTTGAACAAATTATGAAAATATGTATATACTGCGTTAATGAATTGATGACTAATAAGTATTCCATAATATATAGTGATAAATGCAAAGAAAGTGATTATTTAAAATACTGTGAAAAATCTTTTGGTAACATTATTACTTCTTATGACAAATCTTTAAGAGATGATTTTAATTTAGTTGAAGCAATTAATGATATATATTTAAATGAAGATTATTCTTTATTAGATGAAATATTTAATCCAAAAGATGAAAATATCTTAAAATCTTGTTTTTTTTGTTCGGATGAAAATAAGGTAAATATTATAAAAAAACAATACGAACTTATATTATCAATTCCAGATGATTTAAATTACAATCACTCGACAATAAATCAGCTCATTAGAGATTGGTATTGTTATGCGGATTATGTGGATTTATCTTTCATAGACAAAGAAGAATTATTTAAAAAATTAAACAAACTCAACTTTAGATTAGATAGCTTTGGTGAACAAAATGAAACTTTTATTAATATTATCAAAGAATATAAAGAGTTTTGCAATAATCAAATAAAATATAGCCTTACATCTAAATTGGTGTTAAATGATTTAAAAGAATTGAAATCAGGGTTGTATGAAATAACTAACAAATATAGTAATTTAGATGACGAGTCTAAAGAGTATATTAAATCTAATCTAAAAGAAAACAACTTCTTCTTACAAAAAATAGATGGTGATATTAATGACGAATTTTGGGGTATAAACCATTTGGTTTGTCAGATAATAAAGGAGTATATTCCAGATTTAAAAAATGATTTATTAAACCTTTTGAATGGAATAAAACGAAAATATCCAAATGATAAATCCAGTGAATATAGAGTTAACTCATTAATAAAGCAGTATGATTTAGACATGAAAAAGGAAGAAGTTTAAACTTCTTCCTTTTAGTTTTATTGATTGTTTTGCAAGTGAGAATAAACTTCTTTTGCAGTAAGATTTTGAGAGTTACCAAGGGTTTCGGCAAAGTTTTTTAAGTCAGTTGCAAACATTAAACTTATTCGTTTAAGTTGCTTATTTGACATACTTGCTCGTCCTAATTTTAAAGTATTATCTTCAAAATTAAATTTGGCTGTGTTCTCTTTGATATCTTCACAATCAACAAAACATTTTGTTTTGGTATCAGTCATAAGTTTTTATATTTTCATATAAAAACTTGTTAGCAGTGATACCAATTTCAATCCAGACTTCAATTTTGAAGTCTAAATTTATTATAGCATATACAAGCAAAAAATACTATATTTTTAATAAAAAACAAGTGGGTTTCACACTTGGTTTAAGCCTTGGGGAAATAGACTCAAAATCGAATCTTTTATATTTTGGGTGTGAGTCACCGGAAAGCCCGATAAAATGGGACTTTTTGGAGTCCCAAAATCAATTTTGAGCCAATTTCCTTATCCTGCTCGATATTTTTTTACACTATTTAAGTGCTTTCCAAACCAAATCAACTACTTTTTCATAGTCATTTTCATCAAAATATGATTTACAAAATTGAAGAATGTTTGGTTTATGTTTAAATATCTTTCTAATGCAATTTTTCTGTGTTTCTTCATCTGCACTGCCACGACCTAGCATTGCATGGCAAGCTGGACAAATTTTTGCAAGGTTATCAATATCATCTAACTCTTTGTTTTTACCAACAGAAATCATATGATGGATTTCAAAATGGTATCTGCCAGTATTTCTTTCAATATGACTTCTATTTTTTATATCATAATCATCACAACAACAAGCACAAATATCATCAGTTCCGTAACGGATAGCATTTACAATTGAAGCGTCTCGTCTAAATTCGGATTGCGTATCATTTGCACCTATCAATTCTTTAAATTTGCTCATGTCATTGCTTGTTAATTTTTTACCAAAAACATTATGAGAGTAATAAGCTATGCGGTTTTCAAAAGTAGTGTTGTCGCTTTTTAATGGTTGTGGACAATCAAAATATGTAACATCACCATCTCTTCTAATGTTTGTATAGTAAAAATTTTCTTTAAAGGCGACAATTCTATATTCATTTATAAACCCAATATTTTGTGCATACCAAAATACATTATATCTTAATTGAGTTTCTCTTTCTCTTCCTTTTTGAAAATCTGGTTGGAATTCTCTAAAATTATAATTTACAACATGGACTGGAACATTTAAGTTGTCGATAAGTAATCTAACTCTTTTTGTTTCCGCTTGGCTATTCTTAACATAATCCATAGAAAGTAAGTTTCTATTTCTATCCAAACTTCCACGAAGTTCTGAAAATCCACGAATAAACATTTTCTTTGTTTCTGTTAAACCTGTTTCATATATAAAATCAGCATTTACAATCTTTCTATTTAATCTGTTGAAAAAGTTGTCCTTGGTTAAATTTAAATCATTTTCTAAAGCAAAAACCATGTCTGTTTTAGGAAATTGTTTTGTTCCTTTTATCCAAAAAGAGAAAGGCTTACAAATATTATTTAATTGGCTTAAGAAACTTATTTTTGATTTATCGCATAATTCTTGATTATCATAAACCTTTGTCCAATTTCTATAAGCAGAATATGTGTAAATATAACCATTATCTTTTGTAAATTCATATCTGCCATAAAATGCACCTAATAAAAAAGAAGGAATATCATCATTATTTAAAAATTCACTAACTTTCATAAAACCCCCATATTTTCCAATTTTCACTCACATTATATCAAATTTAGTTGTATTTTCCAATTTAATGTGATAATATATTTTGCGAGGTAAAAATATTTAGTCCCTCACAAAGGAGAAATGTATGGAATTTAGAGTTTTGGACTTATTTTGTGGTGCTGGTGGCTTTTCTGCCGGTCTTGACCAAGTGAAAAATTTTAGCACACAAGTAGGTTTGGATTTTGATAAATATGCAATAGAAACTTTTTCAAAAAATTTTCCAAATGCAATTTCTATCTGTGGGGATATTTTAGATGCGAATGTAAAAAAGAATGTTATTGAAAGTTCAAAAGCAAGAAAAGTAAATATGATTGTTGGTGGACCACCATGTCAAGGTTTTAGTTTAAAAGGGAAGAATTTGGGACTTGATGATAGCAGAAACTTTTTATTTAAAGAATATTTAAATATCGTCCAAGAATTACAACCAGATGTGTTCATTATTGAAAATGTTAAAAATATATTAAATTCATCAAGTCATTATTTTAGAGATGAAATTTTAAAAGAAATTAAAGCACTTGGATATATTGTAAATTTTGGTGTGGTTAATGCTAAAAATTATGGAGTGCCACAAAGCCGAGAAAGAGCATTGTTTATTGCTTCTAAAACAAAGTTTATAAACTTCCCAAATCCTATTGAAAAAGGAACAACTGTTAGAGATGCGATTTCAGACTTGGCTTATCTTGAAAGCGGTGAAGGTCAAGTTATTTCTGATTACATTAACAAACCACAAAGCGAATATCAAAAGCGACTTCGAGGAAAATGTTTGCAATATCACAAAGCAAGTGAACATTCAAAGGTTGCTATTGAAAAATTAAAAATGATACCAGCGGAATGTGGAAAAGAGTATTTGCCAAAAGAATTGTTGGGAAAGCAAAAGTTTTCTACAACATGGTCAAGACTTGAATGGGATAATATTAGCCCAACAATAGATACTCGTTTTGACACACCATCAAATGGTAAAAACTCCCATCCATTTTTAAATAGAGCGATTACACCAAGAGAAGCAGCAAGAATACAAAGTTTTAATGACGATTTCTATTTCTATGGACCAAAGGTGGCTGTTTGCAAGCAAATTGGGAATGCTGTTCCACCACTCCTTGCAAAAGCTATTGGGGAACAAATAGCAAACGAATTACAAAATGATATTATTGAAGAAAAAAACTACAAATTGTATTTAGGCAATGCTTATACAATTATTGATGAACTTATAAAAAATAATGTGAAAGTTAATCACATAATTACTGACCCCCCTTATAATATTTCACATGAAAACAATTTCAATACCTTAAAATGCCCTAGACAAGGTGTTGATTTTGGAGAATGGGACAAAAATTTTGATTTGTTTTCATGGATACCAAAATATGAGAAAATATTGGACAAAAATGGCTCAATGATAATCTTCTGTTCTTATAGATATATAAGTTTTATTATCAAAACAATGGAAGAAAGCAATCTTGAAGTAAAAGATATATTAGTTTGGAAAAAATCAAATCCAATGCCAAGGAACATTGAAAGAAGATATGTCCAAGATATGGAATTTGCTATTTGGGGTGTAAAAAAAGGTGCAAAATGGGTTTTTAACAAAGATAAGAAAAAACCATACATGCGTAGCATGTTTGAAACTAGCACAGTGTCTGGAAATGAGAGAACAAGTCACCCAACACAAAAGAGTTTACAACTTATGCAAGACATAATCAAAATACATACAAATGAAAATGATATTGTTATTGACCCATTTATGGGAAGCGGAACTACTGGGCTTGCTTGTCTAAACTTAAATAGAAAATTCATTGGAATTGAGTTAGATAAAAATTATTTCAATTTGTCAGTTGAAAGATTAAATAAAATATTTTAAAGGAGTAAACAATGAAAAAAGCTGTTATATATGCAAGATATTCTAGTGATAGTCAGACCGAGCAAAGTATTGATGGGCAATTAAGAGTTTGCAAGGAATATGCTGAAAAGAATGGATATGAAATTGTTGCTGAATATATTGACAGGGCTATGACTGGAACAAATGATAATCGTCCAGACTTCCAACGAATGATTAAAGACAGTTTCAACAAAAAGTGGGAGTATGTTCTTGTATATAAATTTGACAGGTTTTCAAGAGATAAATATCAATCAACATTGCACAAACACACATTAAAACAAAATGGTGTTAAGGTTATTTCTGCAATGGAAAATATCCCTGATACACCAGAAGGCATAATACTTGAGAGTTTGCTTGAAGGTATGAACCAATATTATTCTGCTGAACTTTCTCAAAAGGTTAAGCGTGGTTTAAAAGAAAGCAGAATTAAAGGATTGTTTACTGGTGGTCCAACTCCTTATGGATATAATGTAAAAGACAAAAAAGTTAGCATAAATGAAGAACAAGCAAACATTGTTCGTGAGTATATGTTTAATCAATATTACAGTGGTAAGCGAATTAAAGATATTGTTGCTTTACTTGCTGAAAAAGGAATTAAAAACTCGTATGGTAAGCCTTGGACAATAAATATGGTTTCAAGAGTTTTGAGAAATCCAAATTACAAGGGTTGTGTTTATGCTGATGACACTTGCTATACAAATATTTTTCCCGCAATAGTTAGTGAAGAAGTGTTTGATGAAGTTAATGCTCGTTTAAAAGTCGCAAAACGCACTTCTGCACACTTTAAGACTGATGTTAATTATCTTTTAAGTGGTAAACTCATTTGTGGCAAATGCGGTGGCTTAATGACTGGAGATAGTGGCAAAGGTAAAATGGGCAAGATTTACAATTACTATAAATGCTTTACAAAGAAAAAGAATAAAGACCTTTGCGATAAAAAATCTATCTCGCAAGAATATATTGAAGATATAGTTTTGCTCGCCACAAAAGAATTTTTAAATCAAACAAATTTAAACGAACTTTCAATTTGTCTTGCAGATACATACAACAAAAGCATTGAAAAAGATAAAGTTTTGGAAAGTTTGAATAAACAACTGCAAGAAAACAACAAAAAACTTGCAAACTTTGTTCGTGCAATAGAAAACGGAATTTTTAACGACACAACAAACGAAAGAATGAAAGAACTTGAAATAGCAAATAAAGATTTACAAGAAAAAATAACAAGCCGTGAAATGCTTGTTATTAAACCACTTGATAAAAATGTTATTTATTCGTTCTTATGCTCTTTTAAAGATATTGACCTAACTGACAAACTTGCTTGCCAGCGACTTGTTGATATGTTTATAAATAAAGTTATTCTTTTCGATAAATATTGCGAGATTTATTTCAACACAAATGGCGATAAGTCTAAACAACTTAAACTAAAAGAGCAACCTGATATTGATAGTGAAATTTTGTTTGAAAGCAATAAAAAAGAGCAATCCCACTCAAAAAGTTCGGATTACTCCCTAATGGCGGAGGCTGAGGGATTCGAACCCCCGTGGGCTTTCACCCAAACGGTTTTCAAGACCGCCTCGTTATGACCGCTTCGATAAGCCTCCGTTTTTTTAATTTCTAAATTTTATATACGTTTAACTTTAAGTTGTTTTCGTTTGCTCGATATTTTTTGTTAAAATTAAAATTTAGGTATTTTTAAAATTATATTATAGAAAATAATCTTAAAGCTTATTGATTTTAATGGCTAAATAAAATTTACCCGTACATTATATATTAAATTTTGTTTTTTTGCAAGTGTTTTTAAATTATGTGTTTAAATTTACGTGTGATTTTTTTAAAAATATTGTCTTTGTTAATTCAAAATCTATAATTGGGAAAAATATGGAGGATATTATAAAAAAATTATTATTTCTTTGTTGAGATTTCTCTTACGTTAATTTTATCTTTTTCGGCGTGCAACGGAAATGACGGAAACTTTGAACTGCAAGTTATAAAATAACCTTATTTTAAGATATTTGTATTTATTTTATTGCATTTTTAAGGGAATAATAGTAAAATATAATTATATTTTAAAACAATTTTTTTCTTTTTAACAAATCGTCACGGCGTTAAAAAATTTTCTTTTATGCTTTTTAGTCGAAATACTGCGAAGTTTTTAATCGGAGCAAAAATGTTTTCGACTTTTTAATGAATAATATTTTTTTATGTTTTTTAAGATTTTCAATACGGTTTAACAATTTTCATTATTTCAAAAATTACAAAAAATAAGAATTTTTTAACCTAAATTTAGAAAAATTTAGGTTTTGGATTTTAGATAAATTATATTTTTAATTTCGAAAGCAGAGGAATAGATTGCGAAAGTAATTTTAAGGTTTATAGCAAAGTGATTAAACGTTTAGGGGAATTTTATCGGCTATAAAGAGTTTAAAACTTTTTAATCGCGTTAGGCTTATTTAATGTTTTTTAAAATTTAAAAAATTTACGTTATTTGGCGGTAAAAGAATAACGTGTAAACTTATTGTTTAAAAAGATTGAAAAACGTTATGAATAAAAAATATCAAAATAAGGAGAAATAATATGATAAAAACAGACGCTTACAGACAAAAAATTAAAGATTTGTCTACTATTCTTTTAGAGGCAGGATACTCTCTTTGACGTCGCTAATTTAAGAATTGAAGTAGAAGATTTAAAAAAAGAATTAGAAAATCCCTCGGTTTGGTCGGATATAGAGAAGTCAAAAGCAATTTCACAAAAAATTAGTATAGCGCAGTCTAAAATAGATGCGTACGACAAGTGCGATAAAGTAATAAAAGACGCGTTGGACGTAATAGAATACGCCGAAATGGAAGACGACGATTCGCTACTTGCCGACGTAGAAAAAGAGATAAACGGCGCGGAAAAGCAAATAGAAGAAATAAGACTGCAAACGCTGTTAAAGGGCAAGTACGACGGTAATAACGCAATACTTACTTTGCACGCGGGGGCGGGCGGAACGGAAGCTTGCGACTGGTGCGAAATGTTATATCGTATGTATATGTGTTATTGTCAAAAGCATAAGTATAAGCTTACGGAGCTAGACAGGCTTGACGGGGACGGCGCGGGGCTTAAAAGCGTGTCGTTTAAGGTGGAAGGTCAAAACGCGTACGGATTTTTAAAGGCTGAAAAAGGCGTTCACAGATTGGTTAGAATTTCCCCGTTCGACGCGAATAAAAGAAGACATACGTCATTCGTTTCGCTAGAAGTTTTACCCGAAATTTTAGATAACGAAGAAATTAAAATTCCCCCCGAAGATTTAAAAGTAGACACTTATCGAAGTAGCGGAGCGGGCGGACAGCACGTCAATAAAACCGAATCGGCGATAAGAATAACGCACATTCCTACGGGGATAATAGTTGCATGTCAAAACGAAAGAAGTCAAGTTCAAAACAGAGAACAGGCAATGCAAATGCTGATTAGCAAGTTGATTGAAAAAAGGGAAGAAGAAAGACTTGCGAGGGAGCAAGAGCTTAAAGGGGATATTAAAAAAATAGAATGGGGTAGCCAAATAAGGAGCTACGTTTTCTGCCCCTATACGTTGGTTAAAGACCATAGAACAGGTTCTGAAACGCCCGACATTCAGGCTGTTATGAATGGTGAAATAGACCAGTTTATAATAGATTATTTAAAAAAATCATAATGGATTTCAGACAAACTTTTAATAGAGAAATAAAAGAAGACGCTATAATTTTAGCGATAGAATCTTCTTGCGACGAAACCGCTTGCGCCATAATTAAAGGAGGAAGGGAAATATTATCGTCGGTAATAAACAGTTCGTGTACGGAACACATAAAATTCGGCGGAGTAGTGCCGGAAATTGCGTCTAGGGCGCACACTACGGCAATATCTATAACCGTAGAAGAAGCTGTTAAGCAATCGGGATTAAAACTTACCGATATAGACGCTATCGCCGTAACGTACGGCGCGGGTTTATTAGGTGCGCTATTAGTAGGCGTGTCTTATGCAAAAAGTCTTGCGCAGGCGCTAAATATTCCGCTTATTCCCGTAAACCACATAAGGGGGCATTTATCGGCGTCTTACTTGTCAGATAAAGAATTAAAACCGCCGTTTATATCGCTACTTGCAAGCGGTGGACACACGGCGATAATGCTCGTTAAAGACTACGACGAATTTATAAAACTAGGTTCTACGTTGGATGACGCCGTAGGCGAAGCGTTCGATAAAGTGGCAAGAACGATAGGATTAAATTATCCCGGCGGACCTAATATAGAAAAATGCGCTTTAAACGGGAAGCCTTGCATAGAATTTCCTAGAATGCTTAAAAACGAAAAGACGTACGATTTATCTTATAGCGGATTAAAAACGGCAGTAATAAATTACGTTCATACAAAGCAAATGAAAGGCGAAAGCTTTTCTTGCGCGGACGTAGCGTGTTCTTTTCAAAAATGCGCGATAGACGCTTTAACGGAAAGAGTCGAAAGGGCGGTTAAAGAATATAAAATAAGCGTTTTAACGGCGGGTGGCGGAGTAGTTGCAAATACCTATTTAAGGCAAAGTTTAGAAAGTCTTTGTCAAAAGCTAGGCGTAAAGTGCGTTCTTCCCGCTAAAAAGCTATGTACGGATAATGCGTGTATGATAGGCGCGGAAGGTTATATTCAGTATAAAAAAAGAAATTTTGCAGATTTAGATTTAAACGCAAAAGCTTCCGTCCCCTTATAAAAGAAAAAATTATTTTATTTTTATTCGGCAGGAGATAAAAATGTCAGAACATGACGGACACAGACAAAGAATGAAAAATAAAATGCTACTTCACGGCGACGTTTTAGAACCGCACGAAGTTATGGAAACTTTGTTGTTTTACGCAATTCCTAGAAAAAACGTAAACGAACTTGCGCATAGATTGTTAGACACGTTCGACGGTTCTATAAAAAGCGTATTAGAAGCAGATATATCGGTTTTGTGCAGTATAGAAGGCGTCGGAGAAAACGTAGCTTGCTTTTTAAAAACCATAAATTGCATAATAAAAAGAATAGAAAGTGAAAAACCGAGTTTGGATAAAATTAAAAACGTATTCGACGCGAAAGAAGATTTAATCGAATATTTTGCCAACGCTAATAAAGAAAAATTCTTGATTTATTTTTTAGGAGCGGACGATTTAATACTCGGGAAGTCAGAATTTTCTTCTAACGCCATAGATAGGGTGAAATTAAACTTACAAGAAATAGGTAGATTATTAGTTTTACATAAGCCCGCTTCGGTACTCGTTGCTCATAATCATTTAAGCGGGAATCCTAATCCGTCCTTAGCGGACGATAAAACAACTAAAAAGCTTTACGCTTTTTTAAGCTTGCATAATGTGGACTTTTACGACCATATAATAATTAGCGGAAAAGATTTTTTCAGTTACTCCTCGTCTGGGAAAATGTTAAAAATAAAAGAAGAGTTGGAGTTACAAGGAGTATTATGATAATTTCGTATTTTGGACATTCGTGTTTCGTTCTTAAAGGCGAATACAGTATATGTATAGACCCTTACAAAAATATAGGTTACGATTTACCTGAAATAAAAACCGATTATTATTTTTGTTCGCACAATCATTACGACCACAACGCATATCAAAAAAGTATGGGGAAAAACGCCCTATATGACGATAAATTCACTAAAATTAAAACTTTTCACGATGAAGAAAAGGGGAAATTACGCGGAGAAAATTTAGTTTTATCGTTTAAAACGGAAGGAATAAAATTCACTCATTTAGGCGATTTAGGCGAAAGCGAGAACTTAGATTTGATAGAAAAAATTAAAGATACGGACGTTTTGTTTATTCCCGTAGGTGGAAATTATACTATAAATTATAAACAAGCGTTAAAATACGTTGAAAAAATAAACGCTAAAATAATAATACCAATGCACTATAAATTCGGCAAAAGCACGGTAGATATAGACGGCGTAGAAAATTTTTTGCATGAAGCAAGCAATTTTACAATAGAAAAAAAGGATAGTCCTATAAAAATAGAATTACCTTTAACGGGTAAAAAAATAATAGTGTTAAAAGCGGAGGTGTAAATGGAAAACGGAAAATATACTAGAGAAATGTTGGAATGCGTTTCTTTAAAGGATTTAAGAGATATTTTCAGGGAAGAATTTAACGGAACTCCCAATCAAATGGCAAAACAAACTTTAATAGAGCAAATATTATCCGCTCAGGAAGGCGAAAAAAATTTTTCGCGTAGCAATAGGGGAAGAAAACCTTTAACGGAAGTAAACGACGTCGAAGCGGACGAAGATAAAAACTGTTCGGGAATAATAGAAATTTGTCCCGACGGATACGGATTTTTAAGAACTAAAAATTATGAAAATTCTAAGCAAGACGTATTCGTTACGAGAATGCTTATTAGACAGTATGGTTTAAGGGTTGGCGACTATGTAAAAGGCACTTTTGCAAGAATTAGGGAAAACGAACAACCTGCCCTTCAAAAAATACTTGAAATCAACGGTAAAACTCCCGAAATACGCACAAAAAGACCTAATTTCGACGATTTAATTCCATGCTATCCCGACGAGAAAATCACGCTTGAAAGAAAAGATAAACCGCAAGATTTATCTATAAGGTGTATAGATTTACTGTGTCCTATCGGTAAAGGACAAAGGGGGTTGATAGTAGCTCCGCCCAAAACGGGAAAGACCACGTTACTTGAAAAAATGGCGTTGTCGATAGAGCAAAACCATCCCGAAATAAAGCTAATAATTTTATTGATAGACGAGCGTCCCGAAGAAGTAACCGAATTTAAAAATTGCGTAAACAGCGAAATAGTTTATTCTACTTTTGACGAAACGCCCGAGCATCATATAAAAATTGCGGAACTTGTAACAAACAGAGCAAAGCGTTTAGTAGAAGAAGGTCGCGACGTTGTGGTATTGCTTGACAGTATAACGAAATTGACAAGAGCCTACAACGTTTCCGTTCCGTCGTCGGGAAGAACGTTATCAGGCGGATTAGACCCCACGGCGGTAGTTGCTCCCAAAAAAGTTTTCGGTTCGGCAAGAAATATAAAAAACGGCGGAAGTTTAACAATTATTGCAACGGCTTTAATAGAAACGGGAAGCCGTATGGACGAAGTTATTTACGAAGAATTTAAGGGTACGGGAAATATGGAAATAATGCTTTCGGGCAAATTGTCCGAACGTAGAATTTTCCCCGCTATCGATTTATATAAAAGCGGAACAAGAAAAGAAGAATTATTGTTAACCGAAAAAGAATTAGATTGCGCTTATAAAGTTCGTAGATTTTTACAAGAAGACGCAAAGTCGAGCGAGAACTTTTTGGAAATGCTCGGAAAAACCGACAGTAACGAAGAATTTATCGTAAAAGTAGACGAATGGATAAAACTTATGAAATAGCAAAAAACCGTAGTAATTTTGCTACGGTTTTTTATTGCGATATTTAGTTGTTTTTTAATGTTTTATTTTAGTTCCAAGGCTTAAAAAAATTGATAAGTCTTTTGCCGTTGCTCATTCTTTCGGGATGAAATTGCACTGCGTAAACGGGTAAATTTTTGTGGAAAAACCCCTCTATATATCCGTCAGGGGATACGCAAGCTTTAATTAAACCGTTACCCAACTTATCTATTGCCTGATGATGAGCGGAGTTTACAAGGCAACTTTTCCCGTATAAATCGTACATAAAAGATTTTGTATAATTATACACAAAATGATAGCCGTCTTTTCCGTTTTGTTGGTTGTGGTAGTAAACGTTTTGAAAAAGCGTTCCGCCAAAGTAAACGTTTAAAACTTGCATACCCCTGCAAATTCCTATAATTTTTTTGTTTTGAGCTAAAAATTTTTTTATTAAAAATAGTTCCGCTATATCCCTTTTTTCGTCTACGTTATCACAGCATAAATTTTGTTGACCGTAAAAACTAGGAAGTATATCCCCGCCTCCCGCTAAAACCAAACAATCGTATTTTTTTACGTTTGGTAAGCGTTTAGATATGGTTACTTTACAATCTTCGCACTCGAAAGCTCTTTCGTAGTTAGTTAAAATATTTTTTTGTCCGTAAATAAAAATTGATTTCATCGTTAAAATATGTTAGAATGTATATTATATAATATTTAATTTTTCAAAAAAGGTTCGAAATGAAAATAGGAATCGTTTGTGCAATGAGCAAAGAGCTTATGCCTTTGCTTTCGAATTTATGTAATTTTAATCAAGAAAATATATGCGGATATTCCGTTTACCGCAGTAAGGGTAAAAACGAAATAGTTATCGTTCAAAGCGGAATAGGAGAAATATACGCAAGCGGAGCTACCACGCTTTTAATCACGGAAGGGGTAGACGTAATTTACAATTTCGGCGTATGCGGAAGTTTAAAACCCGATTTCTTATCTTGCGACGTTGTTGGCGTAAAAAGTGTAATTCATTACGATTTCGACCTTTCCGAAATAGACGGTTTACCAAAAGGTCAATACCCGTCCGAAAATCAGCCTGAAATTTATTGCGATAAAGATTTGTTTGAAAAAACCGTAAATAAATTCGGTTTAAAAACGGGGGTGCTTGCTTCTGCGGATAAATTCGTGGCAAATTCTAACGTAAAAAGGGCTTTGGTAAAAGAATTTAACGCCGATATATGCGATATGGAAGGGGCAGGCGTTTTATTGGTTTGTAAAAATGCAGAAGTGCCGTGTTTTATTTTAAAAGCCGTCAGCGACGGGGAAGGCGGAGTTGAAGAATACTATTCTACCGTTGAAAAAGCTTGCAAAGTTTGCGCAAAAATAATAGGAGAAATTTTAGAAGACTAAATGAGATACGTAGAAATTTCCGTAAATACGACTAACGAAGGTCAAGAACTCGTTGCGGACGTAATGTGGGATTATTCCGAATTCGGCGTAGCCGTTTGTTCTACCGACGATATTTTAGAGTTAATAGAAAAACGCAGGGAAACCTTTGATTATTTAGACGACAGTTTAAATTATAACAAACCGTCCACCATAGTAAAAGGGTATTTTAATTTAGATTTCGATTGCGGAATAATAGATAACGAAATAGAAGCGTTAAAAGAAAGGTCGGAAATAGATTTAGGCGTGCTGGAAATTTCCAAACGCATAGTAGACGGCGACGACTGGATAGAAATTTGGAGAAAACATTATAAGCCTATCGAAATAGGTAATATTGTAATTTGTCCTAACTGGATAGAATATAAAACGAATAAGCCGACGGTAAAAATAGACACGAACACGGCTTTCGGTACGGGCGAACACGAAACCACGTCTTTATGTTTAGAAAAATTGCAAAAATTTTTGAACAAAGGCGATACGGTAATAGACGTGGGAACGGGTAGCGGAATACTTGGAATTGCGTGCGCGTTACTCGGCGCGAAAAAAGTTTTTATGACCGAACTGGATTTGCAGGCGGTAGAGTGCGCAAAGCATAATGTTGTGGTAAACAAAGTTGAAAGCTTTTGCGAAGTAGAGCATTGCGATTTGCTTGAAAAAGCAAGCGGAGAGTGCGATTTGTTGGTTGCTAACATTACTGCGGAAATTCTGTTAAGGCTTGTCGAAAACGTGAATTTCTATCTTAAAAAAGGTGCGAAAATAATTTTAAGCGGTATTTTAAAAGATAGACTGGAAAAAGTTAAATTCGCTTACGAAGCGGTTGGATTAAAGGCGATAGAACAAGAAATAAGGGGCGAATGGAGCGTTCTCGTGTTGGAGAAAGAAAGTGAGTAAAAAAGCAATTGTATTTACTTTGGGGTGCAAAGTAAATTCGTACGAATCCGCTATGATAGAAGCGGGTTTAAAAGAATTAGGTTACGAAGTTTCGCAAAAATTAGGTTACGCCGATTTATACGTTTTAAATACGTGCGCCGTAACGGGGGAAGCCGAAAAAAAATCCCGTCAATTAGTTGCAAGGGCAAGAAAATTTAATCCTAATGCGGAGATAATCGTAACGGGTTGTGCCAGCGAAAAAAACGGAAAAGTTTTCGTTCAAAAAACGGGAGTAAAACTCGTAACGGGTGCGAAAAGTAAAGAAAAAATTTTAGAATTTATCAAAAATAAACTTACGGGTATTAAAATAGAGCAAAAGGACGAATATCCTTCTTGCGAAGTTTTGCCCGTTCACGAAAAGTCTAGGGCGTTCGTTAAAATTCAAGACGGTTGCAATAATTTTTGTTCTTATTGTATAATTCCGTATTTAAGGGGGCGCAGTAGGTCAAGAAATATCGACGAAACGGTTACGGAAATAGAAAATACCTGCGCAGACGAAATTGTAATTACGGGAATAGACATAAGCAGTTACGATTATTGCGGAAATAAACTAGCCGACTTAATAGACAAAATTTCGCATATAGATAAAAGAATAAGGCTCGGTTCGTTGGAAGTTAGGGTTATAGACGAAAAACTTCTTAACGCGTTAAGTAAACTTAAAAAATTTTCCCCACAATTTCACTTGTCGCTTCAATCGGGTAGCGATAAAGTGCTTAAAAGTATGAATAGACATTATACTGCGGAACAGTATTACGATAAAGTTTGTCTAATAAGAAAATATTTTCCGCTTGCTTCTATTACTACCGACGTTATCGTAGGGTATGCTACGGAAACCGAGCAAGATTTTTTAGATTCGTTAAACTTTTGTAAAAAAGTAGAATTTGCCGATATCCACTGTTTTCCTTATTCCGCAAGAGAAGGAACAATGGGGGCAAAATTACAAGATTTGCCAAAAGAAATTAAAAAACAAAGAATGGATGAAATACTTTTATTAAAACAAGAACTAAGAAAAAAGTATTACGAAAAATGTAAAGTAATTCCCTTGACGTTTATTTTTGAAGAATACGACGGGGAATATAGCTACGGTACAACGGGCAACTATATAAAAACTAAAATAAAAGGGAAAATAAATTCCGAAACAAAAATAAAATTAACGGCGTTTGACGAAATATGTCTAGCCGAAAAAGGAGAGTAATTATGGAAGATTGTTTATTTTGTAAATTTGCAAACAACGAATTGCAAACCGTAAAACTTTATGAAGACGACGTTATGTTTATAATTAAAGACATTGCTCCGAAAGCAAAAAATCATTTTTTGTGCATATCTAAAAAACATTTTAAGTTCATAACGGAAGAATACGGAGAAATAGTCGGAAAAATGATAGGTAAAATTTCTACGCTTAAAGAATTATTACATTTAGAAAACGGCTATCGTTTGGTCATAAATCAGGGGGACGACGCAGGTCAAACCGTTCCGCATTTGCATATTCATATTTTATCCGGACAAAAAATGGATTGGAATCCCGCGTAATCGGATTTTTATCGTCTTACGCACGTAAAATAAATGCGAGTAATTTTTTAAAATATACGCTATTTTTAAGCAAAATAATTAAATTGTAGTTTTTGTTAAAAATGAATTGACAAACAATTTTTTTTTTGATACAATTAAAAACGTTGAATAAATCGCATTTATGGGCAAAGGAGGGTTGAATATGTCTTTAATTAAAGTTGGAGAAAACGAAACGTTAGAAAACGCTTTGCGTCGTTTTAAAAGAAAGTGCGCAAGGGACGGAATTATCGGCGACATGCGTCGTAAAGAACATTACGAAAAGCCTTCCGTAAGAAGAAAAAAGAAAGCAGAAGCAGCTAGAAAAAGAAATAAAGGCTAATTATTTTTTACACCCGTTAATTTGTTTTAACGGGCTATTTTTTTGTAATACTTTTAATCAGTAGAGGGGCTACAATGGATACGTCAATAAAAGAACTTGCAAAAGAAGCCAAAGAAAGAATAAAAAACGGATACTGGCAAAAATCTAAGGAAGAATTAGAAAAAAGTTTAAAGCTAGCAAAAAACAACGGACTTAACGAAAGTAAAGTCGTTGAATTTTATCGTGAAAAAGTAAAAAGCGATATTTTGGGTGGCAACGAAGACGACGCATTTTATTTAAAAGTTAAAGAAATTTTAGATAAATACGGCGAAGTCAGCGATATGCTCGGAAGGCTTGCCGATAAAGATTATATCGCCACTTTATCATACGAGCAAAGGCAAAGATATTTTTTAGATTTATCTAGTAAATATAGGGAAGCTTTAATGAAATACAAGAAAGAAAAGATGTTTGAATAAAACTTAATCGTCGGTGAATTACCGACGATTTTTTTGTTAAAAAATTTGGTCGTAATTATTGTATTAAAATTACAAAGTTTATTTTTTTGCTTTTATTTTTTTTAAAGCGTATAAACGGGTTGCTTATCCCGTTTTTAGGTTGACAAAGAGTGAAATTACTATTAAAATATACTTAATGAATTATAAGGTGCTATAATGGAAGATTTTTTAAATAAACTTAACAGCGAACAAATTTTGCCCGTTTTAGAAACGCAAGGTCCTGTTTTGGTAATTGCGGGCGCGGGTAGCGGAAAAACCAGAGTTTTAACGGGAAGAATAGCTTACTTAGTGGAAAAAGGGTTAGCATATCCCGAACAAATACTTGCTATAACGTTTACCAATAAAGCATCTAATGAAATGAGAGAGCGTTTATCTAAAATGGTAGATAATGCGGACGCAATGTGGATATGTACGATTCACAGTATGTGCGTAAGAATTTTGCGTAGAGAAGCGGATAAAATAGGGTATAATAAAGATTTTTCCATTTATAGCGAATCCGATAAAGAATTAGTTCTTAAAAAACTGATTAAAGAAAAAAATATCACGGAAGACGGTTTTATAAAAACGTTAAAAACTCATATTTCCATTGCTAAAAATAAAGGAGTATCCGCAGATAGATACTATATAGAAAACAAATACGTTCAAAATATAGGTGTTATTTGCGAATGTTTTTCGGAATACGAAGAAATTTTGCTTAAAAACAACGCTATGGATTTTGACGATTTGCTTATAAACACTCAAAAGCTTTTTGCTCAAAATCCGGAAACGTGTTTAAAATATTCGGAAAGATTTAAATATATTCACGTAGACGAATTTCAGGACACGAATAAAATTCAATACGAAATCATAAGAGATTTAGCAACCGTTCATCAAAACATTTTCGTCGTTGGGGACGATGACCAAAGCATATACGGTTGGCGCGGGGCTGATATAGGTAATATTCTAAATTTCGAAAAAGATTTTAAAGGTGCAAAAACTTTTAAATTAGAAAGGAATTACCGTTCTACTAAAAAAATATTAAATCTTGCAAATTCTTTAATAAAATTAAATTCGGGAAGAAAAGCTAAATCTTTGTGGACGGAAAACGAAGAAGGCGAAAGCGTAGAATATTTTTGTAGCGGTGACGAAACGGGCGAAGCTCATTATACCGCCTTAAAAATAAGGCAAATGCTCGACGAAGGAAAATCCTATTCGGATTTTGCAGTACTGGTTAGGTTAAACGCGTTGTCAAGGTCTTACGAGCAAGAATTTTTAAAATATAATATCAACTATAAAGTATTCGGCGGATTTAAGTTTTACGAAAGAAAAGAGATAAAAGATTTAACCGCATACATAAGAATTTTGGTAAATCCGCTAGACGACGAAGCGATTATGAGAGTAATAAACGTGCCTAAACGCGGTATAGGCGATAAAGTTTTGCAGTCGCTGTCGGAATACGCAGGGCAGGAAAATCTTACTTTATTCGACGCTATTTTCGAAGTCGAAAACGCTTCCGTTTCAAGCGGGGCTAAAAATAAAGTTTTAGCCTTTAAATCGCTTATAGCCCAACTTTTAGTCGATAAAGAAACTAAAACATTAACGGAAACGGTAAAAAGCATAATAGAAAGAACGAATTTCTATTCTCAATTCGACGACACGGAAGAAGGACAAAATAAAAGGCAGTACGTAGACGAATTTATTTCGAGCGTAGAAGAGTTTGAAAAATTAAATCCTAATTCCGACGTAAACGACTTTTTGTCGTCCGTAACCTTATCTTCCGACGTCGACGATATGGCAAGCGAAGATTACGTTACCATATCCACGATACACGCGGTAAAAGGTCTAGAATTTAATACCGTTTTCGTTGGCGGAATGGACGAAGGAATTTTCCCATTGTCGCGGGCTGCCGCAAACGTTGCCGAACTAGAAGAAGAAAGGCGACTTATGTACGTTGCCATCACGAGAGCGCAAGAAAAATTATTTTTAACCCGTTCCGAAACCCGATTTTTATACGGAAATCGTCAAATAACGTTGCCGTCTAGGTTTTTAAAAGAATGCGGAATTATAACTGTTCCCAAAAGAGATAGTTTTGAAAAGAAGTCTTACGAAGATAGGTTTGAAAGGGAAAATTACGAAGAAAGAAGATTTGAAAGACAAAACTATTACGGCGGAGAAGAAAGAGAAAGCGGAAATACTTATGGGAAAACGTCTAGCTTTGCTAGTTCATATACGTCGCAAACGGCAGTTAAAAAACAGGCAAGCGGAGCAACGAGTAGCAAATTCGTTGCGGGTAAAACCGTTAAACACGCAAAATTCGGATTGGGAACGATTATACAAACTAAAAACAGTGGAGATAATTTAATTGTGGACGTAGCGTTTAAAGGTTTAGGAATAAAATCTTTGTCCGCAAAATTCGCGCCTATGGAGATTGTAGACTAATGGAAAAAAGTATGCAAGAATTAGTGGAGCTATTAAATAAATACGCTTACGAATATTACGTTTTGGATAATCCCACCGTTTCCGACGGCGAGTACGATAAGTTGTATGACGAGTTGGTTAAAATGGAAAAGGAAACGGGCATAGTTTTGTTCGATTCTCCTACCAAAAGGGTGGGCGGAGAACCCATATCTTCTTTTAAAAAACATAAACATATTGCAAGGTTGTATAGTCTTGATAAAGCTTTAACCGTAGAAGAGTTGTATGATTTCGATAAAAGAATCAAAAAAACGGGAATAGACACGAAATACACCGTAGAATATAAGTTCGACGGGCTTACTATCTGCTTAACTTATTCCGACGGAAAATTTGTTAGGGCAACTACGCGTGGTAACGGAACGGAAGGAGAAGACGTAACTGCGCAGGTTCTTACAATAAAGAGTTTTCCGCTTAAAATAGCATATAGGGGACTTTTGGAAGTAAAGGGGGAAGCAGTAATTAGGCTTTCCGTGTTAAAAGAATATAACAAAACGGCGAAAGAACAACTTAAAAACGCAAGAAACGCGGTTGCGGGTGCGATTAGAAATTTAGACCCGAAAGAAACTGAAAGAAGAAAACCCGAAATATATTTTTACGACGTAAACTATATGGAATACGACAGCGTTACTTCTCAACTAGAAGCCGTTGAGTTTTTAAAAAATCAAGGGTTTAAAGTTTTCGATTTTTTAAGAGTTTGCAACGATATTACGGAAGTTAAACAAGCGATAGACGAAATAGAAGTAGAAAGAAAGAATATAGACGTTTTAACGGACGGCGCGGTAATAAAGGTAAACGATTTTTCCGTAAGGGAAATTTTGGGTGAAACCGATAAATTTCCAAGGTGGGCTTTGGCGTTTAAGTTCGAAGCGGAAGAAGTAACAACAATTTTAAAAAACGTTATTTGGCAAGTGGGAAGAACGGGGAAACTAACTCCGCTTGGCGAAGTGGAAGAAGTAGAGCTTGCGGGCGCAACCGTAAAAAAAGCGACTTTAAACAACTATAACGATATACAAAAAAAGAAAATACAAATTCCTTGCAGAGTTTTAATTAGAAGAAGCAACGAAGTTATACCCGAAATTTTGGGTTCTACCGAGTTTTTTGAAAATAGTAAGCAAGTAGAAAAACCTACCGTTTGTCCGTATTGTAAAACACCTTTGCAAGAAACGGGAGCTAATTTATTTTGTCCTAACGTTTTATGTAAGCCGAGAGTTGTCGGAAATCTTACAAATTTTGCGCAAAAAGACGCAATGAATATAGAAGGGTTTTCCGAAATGACGGCAGGACAGTTATACGACGAATTTAACGTTTATAAGTTTTCCGACTTGTACAGATTGAATTACGAGCAGTTAAGCAAGCTAGACGGCTTTAAAGACAAAAAAATTTCAAACTTGCTTGCCGGCATAGAAAAATCTAAAACGGTGGAATTAAGTAATTTTATATTCGCGCTAGGGATAGACGGAGTAGGCAAAAAAACCGCAAAAGATTTAGCAAAAAAATATAAAACGCTTGAAAATTTATCAAACGCCACGGTAGAAGATTTGCTTACTACGGAAGAAATAGGTCAAATTTTGGCAAGTAACATTTTCGACTATTTTCATAACGAAAAAAATAAAGAAGAAATTGACGATTTAATGAAATTAGGCGTAAAAATAAATGAAATATCCACGCAAGAAAAAGACGGAATTTTCAAAGGTCTAAACGTTGTTATAACGGGTACGCTTTCAAGCTTTAAAAGAAAGGACGCACAAAAAATAATAGAAGATTTAGGCGGAAGAGCATTAAGCGACGTAACTAAAAACACGAATTTGGTAATCGTCGGGCAAGACGCGGGAAGTAAAAAGGCAAAGGCGGAAAAACTCGGAATTAAAATGATAGACGAAGCCGAATTTTTAAAAATGATAAATAAATAACTTAATTTATTAAAAATACTTGAAAAAGATTGTTAAAAATGTTATTATATAAAAAGAGCGTAAATATAGTAAAAGCCAAAAATATTGTAGAAAATAAAATATTTCGCTCCCGGAGATAACGTAAATATGTATAGTATGACCGGTTACGGCAAGGCGGAATATAGGGAAAACGGAATAGAACTCATTGTGGAGTTAAAAACCGTGAACAACAGATTTTTAGATATTTTACCTAAATATCCGCGTAGTTTTATATCGCTGGACGATTTTTTCAGAAAAACAATTTCAGCAAAATTAAATCGCGGAAGGTGCGAACTTTTTATAACTTTTAACGATAAAAGGGAAAAACCTTTCGAAATGCAAGTAGATTTAAGCGTAGCGAAAGCTTACGTTGACGGTGCAAAAAGTTTAAAACAAGCTTTTCCCGAATTAGAAAACGATTTAACGGTTTGCAGTTTAATGCGTATTCCCGACGTTTGTAAATCTTCTTTGTCGGAAGACGATTTAACTGAAATTAAACCGCTAATATTGCAAACGTTAAATCAAGCGTTAGACAATTTAAACGCTATGCGTTATACGGAAGGCGAAAAGTTAAAAGAAAATTTACTTTTCAGGGTTGGCGAAGTAGAAAAATATTTGCTTGAAATAGAAAAATACGCACCGCTCGTAGCGGACGACTACACCGAAAAAATGCAAAACAGAATTCAAAAGTATTTAGACGGCGTAGACGTAGACCAATCAAGATTATTGCAAGAAACGGCAATATTTGCGGATAAAAGCAATATCGACGAAGAAATTGCAAGGCTTAAAAGCCATATTTCTCAATTCAGGCACATTATTGACGACGTAACCGCAGGAAGAAAACTCGATTTTTTAATACAAGAATTCAATCGTGAAGCAAACACAATATGTTCTAAGGCGTGCAACGTAAATATTACGAATTTAGGTTTAAAGCTTAAATGCGAAATTGAGAAGATAAGAGAACAAATACAAAATCTCGAATAAAGGAGTTACCGATATGATAAATTTTCCACCCATTGACGAAATGGCAAATAAAGTAGGTTCTAAATACGCATTATGCGTTATATGTTCAAAAAGAGCGAGAGAATTGCTTGCAAACGCAGGTAATCCTTCGGGATTCGAAATGCCCGATAAACAAAAACCGTTGACCGCTGCGGCATACGAAGTTTACAACGGTAAAGTAACTGTTGCAAAATAATTTTTGATGCCTTCCTGTCGGAAGGCTTTTTTTTGAAGTGATTTAAAGTTTTACAGTGAAATACAGTTCGTTTTATTCTAATCGACAAATTATTAAAATTTAGTTTTAAAAATCGAAATGTTTTTTGAAGTGATTTATATTTTGCAGTGAGTTTTGTCTGTTTTTCACGTTTTTAATGGATAATTTTAATTTATATAATTAAAACACAAATAAATATCTCTATTCGTTTAAATATACCTTTTAAACGCATTTTTACGGCGGAGAAAATGATAGCGGAAGTAATAGTAGACGTAGCGTCGTCCCAAGTGGATAAAATATTCGATTATTCGGCAACCGAAGATACTAAAATCGGTTGTAGAGTCGTCGTGCCGTTCGGGAAAAAGGTAATAGACGGAATTTGTATAAATTTAAAAACCGTTAGCGACGTTCCGTCGGATAAATTAAAGCCGATAATAAGAGTACAGGACGAACAACCCGCTTTAACCAAAGAAATGATAGAGCTAATGCGTTTTATGGTAAAACGCTATCATATTCCTAATTCGCTTGCGTTAAGGCAATTTTTGCCGTCCGAAATGCGAAAAGGTAAAGTAAGGGCAAAACTCGTAAAGTTCGCTATTTTGTCTAATTATCAGCCCGACATTTTAAAAAAGAACGCTAAATCGCAAATTCAAGCGTTAGAATATTTAAAAGAAAATAAAAGGGAAAAAGTAGCCGTTTTAAACGAAAAATTTTCCGCTTCCGCAATAAAGGCGTTATATGATAAAGGGTTAATTACTTTTGAAGAAGAAAGAGTTAATAGGCTTCCTTATTCAAAATTAAACTTAACCGAAAAAAAAGTCGAATATACTAGCGAACAGTTAAACGCGATAAACAGCGTAGAACAAAGCGATAAAAAAATAAATTTAATTTTCGGAGTAACGGGTAGCGGAAAAACCGAAGTCTACTTAAATTTAATAGAAAAAACTATTAAACAAGGTAAAAGCGTAATTATGGCGGTTCCCGAAATATCTTTAACTCCGCAAATGTTATCGCAACTGCGCGCAAGGTTTAAAGAAAACGTGTCTATTTTGCATAGCGGTTTAAGTTTTGGCGAACGATTTGACGAATGGTGGCGGTTAAGGTCGGGGGAAGCGAAAATTGCAATCGGGGCGAGAAGCGTAATATTTGCGCCCGTAGAAAACGTCGGGCTTATCGTAATAGACGAACAGCACGATTCGAGTTACGATAGCGAAAATTCTCCGCGCTATTCCACATTTGAAATTGCAAAATTCCGTAGCGATTATAATAATTGTAAAATCGTTTTAGGTTCGGCAACTCCGTCCGTGGAAGTTTTTTTAAAGGCGAAAAACGGGGAATACGGCTTAATCAAAATGCAAAACCGAATAAACAAACGCGCACTTCCGCAAATGATTTGCGTCGACATGAGAAAGGAAGTCGTTAGGGGTAATCCGTCTTGTTATTCGGGACTTTTAAAAAAAGAAATTTCCGAATGTTTAAATAGCGGTAATCAAGCGATGATTTTTTTAAACAGACGCGGATATTCTAAGCAAGTAATATGTTCTTCTTGCGGATACGTTGCCAAATGCGAGCAATGCGACGTTGCGCTCAATTATCATAGCGATTGCAATAAATTAAAATGCCATTATTGCGGAACAACTTATAAAATGTTGACCGCTTGTCCCGAGTGCGGAAGCGTAAATTTAATTTACGGCGGAACGGGAACTCAAAGGGTGGTAGAAGAGTTAAGAAAAACTTTTCCCGGCGCTAGAATTTTACGTATGGACAACGATACAACGCAAAATAAAGACGGACATTTAAACGTTTTAAAAGATTTTGCAGAAAAAAAAGCCGACATATTAGTCGGTACGCAAATGATTGCAAAGGGACACGATTTTTCTTCCGTAACGCTTGTCGGGATATTAGACGCCGACATGAGTTTATTCTTTTCGGATTATAGAAGTTCGGAAAGGACTTTTCAGTTAATTACGCAAGTTGCGGGCAGGTGCGGACGCGGAGAAAAGCAAGGCAAAGTTATTTTGCAAAGTTACTGTCCCGAAAATCCCGTTTTAGTTCTGTCTGCTCGTTACGATTACGAAGGATTTTTCGAAAGGGAAATTGCATTGAGAAAAACTACGCATTTTCCGCCTTTTGCGGACGTTATAAGAATAATGGTGGAAAGCGAAGAAGAAAGTTTAGCGATAGAAACGTTAAAAAACGTATATTTCGATTGTAAAAAAATATTTGATAACAATAAGGAAAAGTTTTATTTCTTTAATAAAATGAAAAGTCCCGTAAAGAGAATTAAAAGAAAAAATAGATTTCAAGTTTTAATGAGAATAAAAAGCGATAATTGTAATTTAATAGATAAATTTTACGATATATCCGAAAAATATAACTCTTCCAAAGTTTGCGTTTATACGGAAGAAAATCCTAGCAGTTTAGTATAAGGAGTATTATGGCAATAAGAAATATAGTACAAATAGGCGACGATATATTAAGGAAAAAAAGTTTTGAAGTAACCGTTTTCGATGAAAAATTGTCTTCTTTATTAGACGATATGAAAGACACTTTAAAAAAGGCGAAAGGCGCGGGACTTGCGTGTGTTCAAATAGGTTTGTTAAAAAGAATGTTTATAGTCGATATGGAAAAAGAGGGTTATTTCGAATTTGTAAATCCTAAAATTTTATATCAAAGCGGAAGCGTTTCGGGCGACGAAGGCTGTTTGTCGATAAAGGGAAAATGGGGCAAGGTAAAAAGACCTAATACAGTAAAAATAGAAGCTTACGATAGAAACGGACAAAAATTTTCTTTAACCGCGCACGGATTTTTCGCAAGGGCTATTTGCCACGAATACGACCATTTAGACGGAATATTGTACGTTGACAAAGCTACGGAAGTTTGGGAGGAAAGAAATTGAAAATAATTTATTTAGGAACTCCCGATTTTGCCGTAAAACCGTTAAAAGCAATCGTAGAAAACGGATTTGACGTAGTTGCGGTAATTTCTCAACCCGATAAACCCGTCGGCAGAAAAAGAGAGATTAAACCTACGCCCGTAAAAGAATACGCGTTAAGTCAAGGCATAAAAGTTTTGCAGTTTGAAAAAATAAGAGAACACGCCGAAGAAATAAAATCGCTTAACGCCGATATAATGGTAACTTGTGCTTACGGGCAAATTTTATCGCAAGAAATAATAGATATTACGAAATACGGAATATACAATATTCATGCAAGTTTATTACCGCTTTATAGGGGAGCTTCCCCTATTACTTCCGCAATATTAAACGGAGATAAGCAAACGGGCGTAACAATAATGAAAACGGAAGCGGGCGTAGATTCGGGCGATATAGTCGAAGTTGAAAAAACCGATATTTTAGAAAACGAAACTTGCGGACAATTATTTGACCGCTTATCCGAAATAGGGGCGAATTTAATAGTTAAAGTTCTCCCTAAAATAGAAAACGGCGTGGCAACTTTTACTAAACAAGATAACGAAAAAGCGACTTTTTGTAAAATGATTAAAAAGCAAGACGCTTTAATAGACTGGAATTTACCTGCGGAAAATATTTTAAGAATGGTTAGGGCGTATAATCCATCTCCAATAGCGTATACCTATTTTAACGGGAAAATGCTTAAAATTTATTCTGCCGAAATTTCGCAAGAACAAGGCGTAGCGGGAACGGTGTTAAAGTCCGATAAAAGCGGATTTATAGTTGCGTGCGGTAAAAACTCTTTATCCTTAAAAGAAGTTCAAGCGGAAGGCGGTAAAAAAATGCCTTATTCCGATTTTGTTTTGGGTAGAAAAGTTATTGCGGGAGATTGTGCCGAATTATGACGGTACTTTTTTACGAATGTTACGTTGTACTGCGTAAAATTTACACGGAAAAAACTTATATTAAGCAAGCTTTACTCTCTCCCGAAATTTTAGAAAAAGACAGGGCGAAAGTAACTAAAATAGTCTACGGAGTAGTTGAAAAAGATATAGAATTAGAGTATATAATTTCAAAGCTATGTCAAAAAAAGCCTAAAAATTCCGTAAAGATAATTATAAAAATTGCCTTATACAATATAAAATATTTAAGTAAAACTCCTTTTTCCGTAACGGACGCAAGCGTAAGCTTGCTTAAAAAAATGGGAAAAGGGGCAAACGCAGGGTTTGTAAATGCTCTTTTAAGAAATTTTAGTACTGCTAAAATAGAATATCCGACCGATAAACACGAGTATATTTCGGTAAAATATTCTTATCCGTTGTTCGCCGTAAAAAAACTCGTTAAAAAATACGGGTTTGAAAAAACCGAAAGTATTTTAAACGGTTTCGTTTCTAATACGTGTGTAAGGTTTGCAAAAAACGTAAACGGAGAAGAGTATTTAACTAAGAAAAACTTTAAATTTTTCGCCACTCCTTTTAAAAACGTTTATATAGTAAACGGCTTTAAAATGCAAGAAGATTTTTATAACGGTTTATATACGTTTCAATCGCTCGGTTCGGTTGCTATATGCGATAACGTGCAAAGCGGAGAAAAACTTTTAGATTGTTGTTCCGCTCCCGGCGGAAAAGCAGTAAATCTATCCGAAAGGTTTAAAGAAGTCGTGGCTTGCGAACTTCACGAACATAGGGTGGAATTAATTAAATCTTACGTTAAAAGAATGAAAGTAACTAACGTAAAAGTTTTGCAAAAGGACGCGACCGAGTTTTGTCCGGAATTTTTTAATGCTTTTGACGCAGTTTTGTGCGATTGTCCTTGTTCGGGACTCGGAGTAGTAAAAGACAACCCCGATATAATTTTATCGCGTACAGAGAATAACGTAAAAGAGCTTAACGATATACAATTAAAAATAATAAACAATTGTTCAAAATACGTTAAAAAAGGCGGATATTTATACTATTCCACTTGTTCTATATTAAGTGAAGAAAATGAAAAAATAATACAAAAATTTTTAGAAAATAACGAAGATTTTATAGAAGCGAAATTTAACTCAAAACTAAACGGAAACGCCGAAAAATACGGCGTAACTTATTTGCCCGATATAAGCGACGGCGCAGGGTTTTATTGTTGTAGGTTAAAAAGAAAATGATATTAGCGGATTTATCTAAGCAACAACTAAATAATTATTTATCGGAAAAAGGCGAAAAGCCTTTTAGGGCTAATCAAATTATTAGAAACGTGTATAACGGAACGCCTATTTCCGAAATGAGCGATTTATCTAAATCTTTAAGAGAAAAACTTTTGCAAGATTTTGAAAACGAACCCGTTAAAATTTTAAAATATTTTAAGTCTAAGGACGGCTCTATAAAGTTCCTTTTTTCTCTTTACGACGGCAACGTTATAGAAGGCGTTTTAATGAAATATAAGTACGGTTACACTCAATGCGTTTCAACGCAAGTCGGGTGCAGAATGGGGTGCGTATTTTGTGCATCTACTTTAAACGGTCTTGTAAGAAATTTATCGGGCGGAGAGATTTTATCGCAAATTTGCGTAGTAAACAGATTTTTAAACGGTAGCGTTTCGGATAGAAAAATTACCAACGTAGTTTTAATGGGTATGGGGGAACCGTTTGACAATTACGATAACGTAATTGATTTTTTAAAAAAGCTAATCGACGAGCAAGGGCTTAATATAAGCAGTAGAAACATAAGCTTGTCAACGTGCGGTTTGGTAGATAAAGCGTTACGTTTTGCAGATGAAAAAATCCCGTTAAATCTTACAATTTCACTACATTCGCCGTTTGACAACGAGCGTAAAAAAATTATGCCCGTTGCAAATAAATACTCAATTAGCGAAATACTTAAAGCATGCGATAATTATTTTGAAAAAACGGGTAGGAGATATATATTCGAGTATTCTTTAATACAAGGTAAAAACGATAGAGCGGAAGACGCAAAAGAGCTGGTTCGTATATTAAAAGGTCGCCCCTGCCACGTTAATTTAATTCGTTTAAACGAAGTAAAAGAAAAAGGTTTAAAAGGCGACGGAGAAAAACAAGCAAGAGATTTTTGTCAAACTCTTATAAACGGCGGATTATCGGCAACCGTTCGTAGAATTATCGGCGCGGATATAGAAGGCGCTTGCGGGCAGTTGCGGGCAAAAACTTTAAAGGAGAACGAGTGTTGAAAGGGCAAATTTACACGCTTTTCGGTCAGAAAGCGCTTGTGAAAGTCGGGGACAATTTAATCGAATGTTCTTTAAAGGGAAGTATGCGAAAAAACTCCGTACTCGTAGGAGATTACGTAGAACTCGACGAGCAAAATAGAATTTTTAAAATAGAAAAAAGAACGTCTTGTTTTTCTAGACCTAGCGTTGCAAACGTAGATTACGTAAATATCGTTATTGCACCCATTCCAAAGCCTGATTTTTTGGTTGTGGATAAAATGCTTATTTCAATTTTCGCCGGCGGTTCAAAACCTATTATTTGCGTAAATAAATGTGATATAGAAAGAATGGAAATTTCTAGTAGATATGCAGACGTTGTTGATAAAATTTTTTATTTGTCAAGTTTAACGGGTGAAAATTTAAGCGAATTAAAGGAATTTTTAAAAAATAAAACGGTTGCTTTTGCAGGTCAATCGGCAGTTGGTAAAACTTCGCTTATAAACGCGTTATTAGGCGTAAATCACAAAGTCGGAGATTTAAGCGAAAAAATTATGCGTGGAAAAAATACTACTACTTATTGTTTCGTTCATGAAAACGACGGGATAAAAGTGGTAGATACTCCCGGTTTTACCGCGCTTGAAGTAAACGGAATTTCGGCTAAGAATTTAAAAGATTATTATCCCGAATTTAAAGACAATTCTTGTTATTATTCAGATTGCGTACATATTGCCGAGCCTTATTGCGACGTAAAAGAAAAGGTAAAAAACGAGGAAATAAATAAAGATAGATACGAAAATTATTTAACCATTTACAACGAATTAAAAGATAAAGGATAAAGTTATGAAAAAAATACTTATTGCGCCGTCAATATTATCGGCAGATTTCGCTAATATGGCGGAAGAGATTAAAAAAATAGAATTAGGCGGAGCCGATTTAGTACATTGCGACGTTATGGACGGAGTTTTCGTGCCAAATATTACGTTCGGTATAAAAATGGTTGCCGATATAAGAAAAAGAACAGCTTTGCCGTTAGACGTGCATTTAATGATTGTTCATCCCGAAAATTACGTTGAAAAATTCGCAAAAGCGGGCGCTGATTATATCACGGTGCATTACGAAGCGTGTAAGGATAATTTAAAAGAAGTTTTGCAAAAAATTAAAGATTGCAACGTTAAATGCGGGGCGGTTATAAATCCCGATACGCCCGTAGAAAAAATTAAAGACGAAATTGCGCTATGCGATATGGTTTTGATAATGAGTGTTTTCCCCGGTTTCGGTGGACAAAAATTTATTCCCGAAGTTCTGGAAAAAGCAAGTCAAATTCGTAAAATTGCAAATGAAAACGGAAAAAAAGTTTTAATAGAAATTGACGGCGGGGTAAATAGGCAAACGGTAGAACAAGTTTGGAATTCCGATATAGATATAGCAGTTGCGGGTAGCGCGGTTTTCGGGGCGCAATCTTATAAAGACGAAATTGAATTTTTGCAAGGTAATAAATGAAACTTAAAGTTTATTTAAACGGAGAATTTTATAACGGTAAAATAGAAAACGAAAATTGTTTAGTAGTTGCTTGCGACGGCGGTTATGAGTATTGCAAAAAAAACGGAATTAAAGTCGATTGCGTGATGGGGGACTTCGATTCTTTGGGGTACGTTCCTAACGGAGCTATCGTTTTTCCCGTTGAAAAAGATTTTACGGATTGTGAAGCGGTCGTGGATTACGCTTTAAAACGCGGAGATATAACCGAAATTGAATTTTATAATTTCGGAGGTAAACGGGACGACCATTTTTTAGGTAATATTTCGGTTTTGGCGCTTGCCTACGAAAAAGGATTTTCTGTAAAGGCGGTAACCAATTACACCGAAATTTATTATACCGAAAACGAAATTAAATTGACGAAAGTAAAGAATAAAACGATTTCTTTAGTACCTTTTTGCGAAAACGCGAATATAATTATTAACGAGGGATTAAAATATAATGCGGTGGGGAAAGAGTTAAAAGCTTTTTCTTCTTTGGGAATATCTAACGTTGCTTTAAAAGACGAAGTTTATATAAAGGTAAACGGTAAAATATTGATATTTGTCGTAAAATAAGTTTATTTTCGTTATCGGGCTTTATTCGGAATAATTTCTAAAATAAAATCAGCTAATATCGAAGAATAAACTGATTAAGTTTTCGGAGGTATAAGCGTGAAAATTATCTGTATAAAACTGCCTGCGTTTTTATCGGGAATAATTCGTTTATTTAAAAGAAAAAATCACTAAAATTACGTAGTCGAACTATCTGTTTTAACGAAACTCTATTATGGGAAAACTAAAAACGATAAAAAAATGCGTTATAATTTAACATGCAAAAACTCGTTTAGGTAAAAGGATTTTAGAATATGACAGCGAAAAGCCGAAGGAAGTTTCCTTCGGCTTTTCTATTTTTAAAATTAAACACATAAAAATAATAAGAAGTACACGTTTTGCCTTACGGCAAATAAAGCGTTTTTTAAAAAAATCCGCATTTTATACTTCTAGTTAAAAACTGCTAATTTTAAAGTTCGCAATATTTAACTTTTTTAAATTTAACAAGAAAAATGGTTGCTTTTCTAGCAACCAACAATTCTAATTAAGCTCTCTGAACTTTATCGCCCTTTAAACAACGCGTACAAACGTATTCGGAAGTGATAACTCCTTTTTCGTTTACCACCTTAACTTTTTGTACATTGGCATTATATAAACGGGGAGTTTTACGGTTAGAGTGGCTAACCTTATTGCCCGAGAGTTTGCCTTTTCCGCAAATTGCACAAACTTTTGACATTTAATTTCACCTCCACATAAAATTCAACGATATTTAATATAACATTTTTAAAAGAAAAAAGCAACGATTTTTAGCGATTTTTTGCGATTTTTATTTTTTTTCACAAAAAAAACCTAAAATTGCAATAAAACCTTGCAAAAATTTGAAATATATTGTAAAATAACTATGCAAGATTATAAAGGAGAGAAAAAATGTCGGTTAATACGAGCAATATATACGGTAAAATTTCAATATCCGATAAAGCGATAGCAAGGCTTGTTTCACACGCTTGTTATGAAAGCTACGGGGTTGTAGGTCTTGATTCATTTCGTTTTACCGACAGTTTATCGGAGCTTTTCCGTAAAGATAGATTTACAAAAGGCGTTAAAGTAACGACAACGGGTGATAGAATAAAAATAGAAGTATCCGTAATTATAAAATTCGGCGTATCTATTTCTGCTGTTGCGGACAGTTTAAAAGAATCTATTAAATATAAAGTTGAAAAACTAACGGGAATGATAGTCAGTACGATAGACGTCAATATTATTGGCGTTAAGCTCTGATTTTTTTTCGGAGGATAATTTTTAAATATGATTAAAACGATTAACAGCGCTATGTTTTCTAAAATGATGACAATGGCGTCGCGATTGTTAGAAATAAACAGAGATAGAATAGACGCAATGAACGTCTTTCCTGTTCCGGACGGGGACACGGGGACGAATATGTCGATGACGATGCAGTCTGCCGTAAAGGAATTAAAAGCGTTAAAGACCAACAGAATCAGCGAAATGACCGACGCGATAAGCAAAGGCGCGTTAAGGGGCGCAAGGGGAAACTCGGGCGTAATATTATCGCAAGTTTTGTCGGGGATATGTAAAACGTTAAGGGACGTTCAAGAAATAGATACAAAAACCTTTGCAAAAGGTATGAAAAACGCAACGCAAGTAGCGTACGGTGCGGTATCTAAACCGAAAGAAGGAACAATGCTTACGGTTTGTAGACTTATGAGCGAGTTCGCTTCTTCTAGTAGAGCAAAAAATTTCGAAGATTTCTTTAAAGGCGTTTTAGACGCAGGCGATAAAGCTTTGGCTTCCACTCCCGAACTTTTACCCGTTCTAAAAAAAGCGGGCGTAGTAGATTCGGGCGGAATGGGACTTATGACCGTATTCAAAGGTATGAATATGGCAATTTTAGGCGAAGAAATTCAAGGCGGAGAAATCGTTGAAGAAGAAAAGCCGAAAGAAAGTTTTTCGGACGACGACCACATTGATATATTTAATTTGGGCAACATAGAATTCGGCTATTGTACTGAATTTTTCATTATTAACCTTAAAAGAAGAACTACTATTGCCGACATAGATAAATTAAGAGAATACTTAATGAGCATAGGCGATTGCGTACTCGTCGTAGGCGATTTATCTTTCGTAAAAGTTCACGTTCACACTAACGACCCGGGAAAAGCTTTGACTCATGCTTTGGCGTTAGGCGAACTCGATAGAGTAAAAATCGAAAATATGCTCGAACAAAACAGAGAATTACTCCGTAAATACGAAGCCGAAAAGAAACCTATGGGAATGCTTGCCATAAGTCAAGGCGAAGGATTGTCGGGAATATTTAAAGATTTATTAGTAGATAAGATTATAGAAGGCGGACAAACGATGAATCCGAGCGCGTCCGATATAGCGAATGCGGCTCAAAGGATAAATGCGGAAAATATTTTCGTTTTCCCCAACAATAAAAATATAATTTTAGCGGCTGAGCAATCTAAGCAATTAGTTGAAAACAAAAAAATTCACGTAGTGCCTACTAAAAACGTACCGCAAGGTTTTGTTGCGGCGTTGGCTTTCGACCCCGACGTAAGCGCGGAAGAAAATTTAATCAATATGATTCACGCGATAGATTCGGTTACGGTGGGTCAGGTTACTTATGCGGTAAGAACTACTAATATAGACGGGTTTAATCTTGAAAAAGGCGATATAATCGCTCTCGATAACAAGAAAATACTCAATAAAGGAAGCGATATTGCAACCGTTACAAGCGACTTAGTTGCAAAATTAGTAGATTCTTCCCACGAAGTGTTAAATCTTTATTACGGAAGCGACGTAAAAGAAGAAGACGCGGAAGCTTTATGCGAAAAATTAAGGAAAGCTTATCCCGATTTAGAAGTAGAAGCTTACTTTGGCGGTCAACCAATTTACTATTACATTATATCTTTAGAATAATTTTATCGGTTGTTTATCGAAAGATAAACAACCTAAGTTTTATATGGAACTAGAAAAAATAAAAGGCGTAAGCGACAAAAGAATAAAAGAATTACAAAAGCTCTCGATATATAATTGCGAGAGCTTAATTCGGCATTTTCCTAGAAATTATCTAGATTTATCTATCGTTCAAAATTTGCAAAGTTGCAACAATTACGAAATGGCTTTAATTAAAGCAAAGCCCGTTTCTTTTCCGCAAAACAGAATTTCACATTCAAAAAGAATAAGCTACGTTAAAGTTATATGCGAAAGTGATAATCAATTTTTTACGATAATTTGGTTTAACAGTCCATACGTTTTACAAAAATTAAAAGCCGAACAAGAATATTTATTTTACGGTAGGATAAAAAACGAATACGGGCAAATTTCTATGATGAATCCCACCTTTGAACCGCTCGATAAAAATTATAGGTTAAAAGGTATAGTTCCCGTATATAAAAGCGGAAATATTGCGCAAGGGATAATGTCGTCTATCGTTAGAAACGCTTTATCGCTTTGTCCGCCAAAAACTACCATTCCGTTTTTTTTGGAAAGAAAATACGGTTTAAGGGATTTAGGACAAGCTTACTACGGCATACATTTTCCGCGTAGACAAGAAGATATAAAAAATTGTAGCGAAAGAATTGCGTTAGAAGAATATTTTTTATTGACTTGTTCGTTTAAGCTTATAAAAGGCGGAAAGGAAAGAGTTCGTCAAAACGAATATTCTACTTGCGCCGACGATATAAAAGAATTTTCAAAACGTTTTGGTTTTGAATTTACAAACGGACAAAAACAAGCAATAAACGAAATATTTTCCGATCTTAAAAATCCGCACGTAATGAATAGACTTTTGCAAGGCGACGTCGGAAGCGGTAAAACGGCGGTGGCGTATTGCGCAATGTTCGTCGCGTTAAAAAGCGGTTATCAGGTTGCGTATATGTGTCCTACGGAAATTTTGGCGGAGCAAAATTATAAACTATGTTTAAAATTTTTCCCCGAATACGAAACCGTATTTTTATCGTCGTCGTTAAAAAAATCCGAAAAAACTATTGTTAAAAAAGATATTGCAAACGGAAACGCAAAAATCGTAGTAGGTACGCACGCAATAATTCAAAACGACGTAGTTTTTAAAAATTTAAGTTTATGCGTTTGCGACGAGCAACATCGGTTTGGGGTGGCGCATAGAAACGCGCTTAACGATAAAGGAATCGGGTGCGATACTTTGGTTATGAGCGCAACTCCTATTCCCAGAACTTATTCTTTGGTGCTTTACGGGGATTTAGACGTTAGTGAAATTAAAGAAAAACCAAAGCGTCGCGGGGAGTTAAAAACGGGAATAGTGCCATATAAAAAATACGACGGAATGCTTGATTTTATTCGAAAAGAAATTGAAAACGGAAAACAAGCGTATTTTGTTTGTCCTAAAATTCAAGACGACGAAGAAGGCGAAATTATGAGCGTAACTGCTCTTTACGAACAGTTAAAGGAAAGGTTACCGCAAATAAATTTCGGACTTTTACACGGAAAACTTAAAGACGAAGATAAAAAAGCCGTAATGAACGATTTTAAGGAAAATAAAATTTCCGCGATAGTTTCTACAACGGTAATAGAAGTCGGGATAGACGTTCCCAACGCAACCGTAATGGTTATTTATAACGCTGAAAGATTTGGTCTTTCTCAGTTACACCAACTAAGGGGTAGAGTCGGTAGGGGAAACGATGAGAGTTATTGTTTTTTACTTTCCGACAGCGAAGACGAAAAAACTTGCGAGAGATTAAGCGTATTAAAAAATAATTCGGACGGATTTAAAATTGCCGAGTACGATTTTAAAATGCGTGGCGGTGGTGATTTTTTGGGAACAAGACAATCGGGAGAACTGTTTAAAGAAGTAGGAAATTTGTACTATGGTGTAGAAACCATAATGCAAGCGAAAAAACTTTCCGACGAAGCTTTTGAAAGTTGTAGCCAAGCCGAAATGGAAACTATAAAAAAAGAAGCCGTTTTAAAATACGACGTTTTAAAAGACGTAACTTTAAATTAAAGCGAAAAAGGCAAAAACGTTAAAAAAGCATAAGTTTTTGGGACTTTTTAAAAAAATAAAAAAATTTAAAAAAAAAGCTAAAAAACACTTGCAATTTTGCATATAATTTGTTATAGTATAAAAGCAATCGAAATGCGGTTGCTTTTTTATGGGAGCATAGCTCAGTTGGGAGAGCATCTGCCTTACAAGCAGAGGGTCACAGGTTCGAGCCCTGTTGTTCCCACCATTTTTTTATCTTACGGATGCGGGAATGGCTCAGTGGTAGAGCGTTGCCTTGCCAAGGCAAATGTCGCGAGTTCGAATCTCGTTTCCCGCTCCATTTTTTTTGCTATATGGCACTATAGCCAAGCGGTAAGGCCAAGGTCTGCAAAACCTTTATGCCCCGGTTCAAATCCGGGTGGTGCCTCCAAAATTTAAAAATAGGTTTATAAGTTTTTCTTATAAACCTATTTTTTGTGAAAAATTTAGGATTGACGGTAGCTCGTTTCAATGTTATAATTGTTTTATTTAAAGAAAATATATTAAAAACAAGCATTTACAAAGTCGGAAACGCAATTTTTCCCATAAAAAAATTGCGTTTTACAAAACAAATTATTGTTTTATATAAATCGGAGAAAAATGGTTTACGTTAGTAAATATAATTCGCGTTTAGGCAAAATATTTATTGCGAGCGACGGAAATTTTCTTACGGGGCTATGGTTTAACGGGCAAAAATATTTTGCCGATAACTTGCCCGAGGAGTTCGAGTATAAAGAACTAGAAATTTTTAAGCTTACTAAAAAATGGTTAGACGAATATTTTTCGGGAGAAAAACCGAATTTTATTCCACCTATTTCAATGGGGAATATTTCTTCGTTTCGTAAACGCGTATGGGAAATAATGCTTGAAATTCCGTACGGGCAAACTTCTACATACGGAAAAATTGCCAAGCAAATAGAAACTGAAACGGGCAAAAGAGCGTCCGCGCAAGCGGTTGGCGGAGCGGTAGGAAGAAATTCTATATCCATAATAATACCTTGCCATAGAGTAGTCGGAACTAACGGTTCTTTAACGGGCTATGCGGGCGGAATAGATAAAAAAATTGAGTTACTTAAAATAGAATGCGTTGACGTAAATAAATTTACTTTGCCATAAAAGCGTGTAGATTTACTGCTAACGGGTTATTATGCCGTTTAGCGTAAGAAAATTTTTTGACGTAAAATTTAATTTTTTATTGAAATATTAACTATATAATTGTATAATAAAAGAAAAAATTATAGGAGAGTTACATGTTAGGAAATTTTAGTTATTGTAATCCGACAAAACTTTATTTTGGAAATAAATCATTAGATAATTTAAAAGATGAACTTAAAAAATATGGCAAAAACGTTTTACTTGTTTATGGTGGCGGTTCAATAAAAAAGAACGGTATTTACGATAAAATTTTAGCTATATTAAAGGAGTGCGATAAATCGGTTTTTGAAGACGGCGGAGTTATGCCTAATCCGACGTATGAAAAATTATTAGAAGGTGTTGAAAAAGCAAGAAATTGTAAAGCCGATTTTATTTTGGCTGTAGGCGGAGGTTCGGTTTGCGATTATTCAAAAGCCGTATCGGTGTCCGTAAATTGTAAAGAAGATATATGGGAAAATTATTTTGTAAAATTTAACGAGCCCACTTGCAAAATCGTTCCCGTCGGTTGCGTTTTAACGATGGTCGGAACGGGTAGCGAAATGAACGGCGGTTCGGTTATCACTAATAAAGAGAAGAATTTAAAAGTCGGAAAAGTGTTTGGCGAAAACGTTTTTCCAAAATTTTCTATTTTAAATCCCGAGTTTACTTTCACGTTGCCAAAATATCAAATGATATCGGGAATTTACGATATTATGTCGCATATTTTAGAACAATATTTTTCGGGAACGGACGACAATACGAGCGATTATATAATGGAAGGATTGTTACGCAGTTTAATTCATAGCGCAAACATAGCCGTTAAAAATCCTACCGATTACGAGGCGAGAAGCAATATTATGTGGACTGCAACTTGGGCGTTAAATACATTGGTTGCTAAGGGGAAAAGTACCGATTGGGAAGTACATATGCTAGGACAAGCTGTAGGAGCAATTACTAACGCAACGCACGGCATGACTTTGTCGGCGGTGTCTTTGGCATACTATCGTCATATTTTGCCGTACGGACAAGCAAAGTTTGCAAGATACGCTAAAACCGTTTGGAATGTTGACGATAACGGTAAAAGCGAAAAACAAGTTGCGGAAGAAGGCTTAAATAGAATGGAAAAATGGATGAAAGATTTAGGGCTTGTTATGAATTTAACCGATTTAGGTGTTAAAAAAGATATGATAGACGATATTGTAGACGCTACTTTTATAATGACGACAGGCTATAAAGTTTTAAATAAAAAAGAAATAAAAGAAATTTACCTTTTATCCTTATAAAATTTTAGCAAGTAAAATGCAATTTTAAATTAAGTCGTGTTTTTGGATTTTTAAGTGTTATTATTAAAATCGTCGATTATATATTATATTTTAAGTCAATATTTTTATATGCTTGACAAAAAAATGTGTTAAGCATATAATAAAAATAATAAGAATATTTCCTATGGGGAGTAGTCGGCAAGCGTGCTTGCAATTAAATCGGTATCACGGGCAAAAGCAAAAAGCCCCGGTTTAATTTTAAATGACCAGACCATATCGTATTTTTACGATGTGGTCTTTATTTTTTTCGTTAAAGTATTTAAATATTAAAATGATTATAAGCTATTTTTAGCGATTTTTACGGAGGTAAAAATGGATTTTTTATTAGAAACCGTTAAGAAAATAGAGTGGCAACACGTAGTTATGTGGATAATAGGTCTAGTACTTATTTATCTTGCAATTAAAAAGGATATGGAACCTGCGTTATTGTTGCCGATTGGATTCGGGGCGATACTTGTAAACATTCCTTTCAGCAACGTTTTAACCGAGGCCGGTGGAGCGGAAGGTAGGGGAATTATTCAATGGCTTTTCGAAGTGGGTATAGAAGCTAGCGAAGCTTTGCCGATTCTTTTATTTATAGGAATAGGCGCAATGATAGATTTTGAGCCGTTAATAGTAAACCCGAAACTTATGATTTTAGGGGCGTTTGCTCAAATAGGTATATTTTTAACTATGATACTTGCATCACTTTTAGGATTTAACGTGTTTGATGCGGCGTCTATCGGAATTATAGGCGCGGCGGACGGACCTACTTCTATATTAGTCGCAATGAAATTAGGAAGTCAATATTTAGGACCTATAATGGTAGTAGCGTATTCTTATATGGCGCTTGTTCCCATCATTCAACCTGCGGTAATAAAATGCGTTACCACTAAAAAAGAAAGAATGATAAGAATGAATTACACTAATAAAAGGGCAAGTAAAACCGTTAAAATATTATTTCCCATAGTAATAACTTTGGTAGCGGGTTTAATAGCTCCGAAAAGTTTAGCGTTAGTTGGATTTTTAATGTTCGGAAACTTGCTTAACGAATGCGGAGTTTTAGGAAGTTTAGCAGACACTGCAAAAAACAGTTTGTGTAATTTAATTACCTTAATTTTAGGAATTACGATTGCTTTCCAAATGCAAGCGGAAAACTTTTTAAAATGGAACACTTTAATGATAATGGGATTAGGATTGTTTGCGTTTATATTTGATACTGTCGGCGGAGTAATGTGCGCTAAAATAATGAATTTATTCAGTAAAGAAAAAATCAATCCTATGATAGGAGCGGCGGGAATATCGGCGTTTCCTATGTCGGCAAGGGTAGTGCATAAAATGGGACTTAAAGAAGATAAGGGAAATTATCTTTTAATGCATGCAATAGGCGCAAACGTTTCGGGACAAATAGCTTCCGCAATAGTAGGCGGTTTGATTATAGGTCTTGTTATTTAAGGGGGATAATATGTTAAATTTATTACTTGCAATAAAAACTGATAAAGAAGCTTTGAAAAAATCCTTAGAAGTTTTGTGGAAAGGTTTGCTCGCGATTTTAGTGGTAATAGTTATAATTATGATAGTAACTTATATAATGCAATCAATTTCTATAAAGGCGCAAAACAAGAAAAAGCAAAAAGAACTGTTAGAGAAAGAAAATGCAGAAAAAACGCAGGAAAATCAGTAAAACTATTTATTTTACGGTAAAGTCGTGGTATAATTTCTATAATCCAAAGTATCAAAAAAATAAATAAGGTAAATAATTATCTTGTAAGTTTTTTATTTAGCGAAAGCTTGTAAAGGAGATAATATGGAAATTAAAAAAGTTGTTGTAGCAGGCGGAGGCGTTTTAGGCAGTCAAATTGCGTATCAATGCGCTTATTGCGGATACGACGTTACCATATGGCTTAGGAGTGAAAGCTCTATCACTAGAACTCAACCTAAGCTCGACAATTTAAGAAAAGTTTACGCCGACACCATTTCTTTTATGGCTACCAAAGAAGGCAAATCTTACGAAAATTGGGCAAGGGGAATTGCGGATTACGACCATTTCGATAAAGCGGAATGTTTGGAAAAATCGGAAAACGCGTACTCATCTATAAAGTTAGAACTCGATTTATCGAAAGCTGTAAAAGGCGCTGACGTGGTAATAGAGTCAATGTCGGAAGATATGGCTCAAAAAAAAGCGTTTTATCAAAAATTAGCACCGCTGATGGACGAAAAAACGATACTTTTAACAAATTCTTCTACGTTGCTTCCGTCGAAGCTCGCTAAATTTACGGGAAGAAGCGACAGGTTTTTGGCGCTACACTTTGCAAATTCTATTTGGAAAAACAATACTGCGGAAGTTATGGCACAACCTAAAACCGACCCGAAGTATTTTGATGTTATAATGAAATTTGCGCAAAGTATCCGTATGATTGCTTTGCCCGTTAAAAAAGAAAAATCGGGATATTTATTAAATTCTATGCTCGTTCCGTTTTTATTTTCTGCAATGGATTTATTCGTAAACGGAATTTCCGACCCCGAAAGTATAGATAAAGCGTGGACTTTGGGTACGGGCGCGCCGGAAGGTCCGTTCCGCATTTTAGACGTGGTAGGGCTTAAAACGGCTTATAATATCGTAGGTATGTACGTTAAAATCCCTTCTTTTTTAGCTCCTTATAATTTTAAGGGAATGG
This sequence comes from Christensenella sp. UBA4675, assembly GCA_002405165.1. Lineage (GTDB taxonomy): Bacteria > Bacillota > Clostridia > Christensenellales > Borkfalkiaceae > UBA4675. The sequence continues at coordinate 19,828 of DHLF01000004.1, read as the reverse complement.
CTAAAATGCTTAAAGAATATATTGACAAAGGAAAACTCGGAAAGTCTTCGGGAGAAGGTTTTTATAAATACGATAACTAAAAATCGTCGGGCGAGTGCCCGACGATTAAATTTTAATTCGGTTACGTAATATCTGAGAAATGTTAGTAAAAAATTAATTTATAAAAAATTTATCTATTCAAATTAAAATTTAATTTAAATTTTTACGTTTTAAGTAATTCGAGTTACATAGATTTTTGTTATTTAAGGATAAATTTTTTTATGCAAAAAAACAAAAATTAATTCCTATTTAAAAAAGAGGTTGTTTTATGGAGAATAATTTATCAAGATTTTCACGTTCGGAAAGGTTGCTCGGCAAAACCGCTATGGAAAAACTCGCAAATTCGCGCGTTGCGGTATTCGGCGTCGGCGGAGTTGGCGGTTATTGTGTAGAAGCCCTTGCACGTAGCGGTATAGGAAGTATTGCTTTAATAGATGCGGACGAAGTTGCTTTAAGCAATTTAAATAGACAAATTATAGCCTTATCTTCTACTATAGGAAAAGATAAAGTAGTAGTGGCAAAAAATAGAATTTTGGATATAAATCCCGATTGCGAAGTTCAAACTTATAAAATATATTATAATAAGGATACGCAAAACGACTTTGATTTATCTTCTTACGACTATATCGTAGACGCAATAGATAGCGTAGAATCCAAAGTTTTACTAATTGTAAACGCCAAAAAAAGCGGAACGCAAATAATTAGTTGTATGGGCGCAGGAAATAAAAAATTTGCGTATAACTTTAAAGTTGCCGATATATATTCTACAAAAATTTGCCCTTTGGCAAAAATTATGCGAAAAAAGCTTAAAGAGCAAGGCGTTACTTCTTTAAAAGTCGTGTATAGCGAAGAAGAAGCTATAAAGGCAATTCCCGACGAAGAACAGGGCGGAAAGCGTGTAGTCGGTTCGCTTGCGTTCGTGCCGTCGGTGGCGGGGCTTATTATGGCGGGCGAAGTTGTTTTAGATTTAATAAAATAGCTGTTAAATATTTAGCCGAAATTTATTTTATTATAATCAATAAAGTATCGTTAAAAAAATAAAGATTTTTTTTGGCGGTGAAATTTTGCGGGTTTGGCAAAATTTCACCGCTATTCCACACATTGTTGAACGTCACATTGAATAAAAATTGCATATTATACATAAAACTGCATAAAATATGCAAAAAACAATAAAAAAATAAAATTTTTAAAAATATTTTGAATTTTTATGCAAAATTGTTTGACAAGTAAAAAATAAAGGAATATAATAAGTGCATAAACAAGCAAGAGAGCTTGAAAGGAGTACGTTATGAAAAAGATATTAAGTTTAGTTTTAGCAATAATGCTTTGCATATTCGGAGCAGTAAGCGCAACGGGTTGTAAAAACAAAAATGGCGAAAGTGGAAACAAAAGTAGTGGAAGCGGTGATGGTGATAAACCAAAATTTACTGTATTAACGAATTGTCCTTTTGCACCTTTCGAATATACCGAAAAGGGCAAAATTTACGGAATCGATATGGAAATTGCTGCAGGTTTTGCAAATGAATACGGTTACAAACTCGTAATTAAAAATATCGATTTTGACGCTATAGAAAGTCAAGTATCCGCAGGCTACGGCGATATTGGTATGGCAGGAATGTCAATCACGCCCAAACGTTTAGCATCTTTTGATTTCTCAACCGAATATTATTCCGCATCGCAAGTAGTAGTTGTAAAGGCAAGCGATACTTCGTTTGATTCTTGTACAACGAAAGAAGAAGTAGACGCTGTATTAAAGACTAAAAATAAAATAGGTGCGCAATCGGGTACGACGGGATTTAGCTACATAACCGGAACTCTTAAATTAGGTCAATCCAGTCAAAAAGGATATGAAGACGGAGTTTCTGCTGTAACCGATATGAAAAACGGAAATATAGACGCAGTTATTATAGATAAAGCTCCCGCAACCGCGTTAGTAGCTAACGTTAGCGGATTAAAAATGATTAACGTAGACCTTACGGAAGAAGCTTACGCTTTTCTTATTAAAAAAGGTAATACCGATTTAGTTGCTAAAATGAACGCTTACCTTGCTAAAATCAAAGAAAACGGAGAATTTGATAAAATCGTAAGTAAATACAACGGTGGCGAAGGTGAAAAAATCGGATACGATTTCACAGACGAAAACGTATAAAAAAATTTTTATTACAACATTAAGTTTTGTAAAGAATCTCTCTCACATTTGTGGGAGAAATTCTTATGTTTAAGGAGAAATATGAGTTCAGAACAATGGAAGGTCTTTTTTGACACGCTAAAATCCCCTTTTTATAAAGAATTTGTAATAAAAGGTTTTTTTATAACGATAAAAATTGCGGTAATCGGTTTTATATTAGGCGTAATTATAGGTACGATTTTAGCGTTAATACAAGTTGCGTATAACAGAAACATAATCGTAAAGATTTTAGATAAAATTTGTAAAGCGTACGTAGCATTATTTCGTGGAACGCCGATGGTCGTTCAGTTATTGATAGCGTATTACGTTTTAATTCCGCTTATAGGAATAACGGGAGTTGATAGCGAATTAGTCGGAATAATAGTTTTCGGTATGAATTCGGGCGCGTACGTTTCGGAAATAATGCGTGGCGGAATAAATTCTGTCGACAGTGGTCAGTTAGAAGCGGGTAGAGCGTTAGGTTTAAGTTACACGACTACAATGGTAAAAATCGTAATTCCGCAAGCTTTTAAAAATATTTTACCAACGCTTGGCAACGAATTGATAACGTTAGTTAAGGAAACTTCGGTTTTATCGTTTATAGCGGTTAGCGACTTATATACGTCGCTTAAAACGTTAGGAAACGAAATATACAATAAACAACCGCCTTATATTTTTATGGCAATAATATACATTTTAATAGTTTTAATTATTACTTTAATAATTAGATTAGTAGAAAAAATTCTTGCAAAGTCAGACAAAACTCGTTCTACGACAAGGCGTAGGGAAAAGGTGTAAAGTATGAGTGAAATGATTTTAGACGTAAAAAACATAAAAAAATCTTTTGGGGATAAAGAAGTCCTTAAAGGTATAGATTTGCAAGTTCAAAAAGGCGAAGTCGTAGTAATAATAGGACCATCGGGTTGCGGTAAGAGTACGTTTTTAAGATGTTTAAACTGTATGGAAGACCCCACCGGCGGAGAAATATTGTTCGAAGGTGTAAATCTTGCGGATTTAAAGGTAAACATAAATTTGCACCGCCAACATATAGGAATGGTTTTTCAACATTTTAATTTGTTTAATAATAAAACCGTTTTAAAAAACATAACGCTTGCGCCTAATCACATACAATTATCGCATAGAAACAAAATCGCTTTTAAAAATTTCTTTATAAGAATAGGCAATTTATTTAGAAAAAACAAAAAAGAAATTATACCTAATAAGTCAAAAAAAGAAATACTAACGGCAAATAAAGCACGCGCTATGGAGCTTTTAAAGCTAATCGGACTAGAAGAAAAGGCAAACGTTTATCCGTCTACTTTATCGGGCGGACAAAAACAAAGAATAGCTATTATTAGGGCGCTTGCTATGGACCCAAAAGTTATGCTGTTCGACGAGCCTACTTCCGCCTTAGACCCCGAAATGGTCGGCGAAGTTTTGGATTTGATGAGAGATTTAGCAAAATCGGGTATGACTATGATTATCGTAACTCACGAAATGGGTTTTGCCAAAGAAGTTGCAAACCGCGTTATCTTTATAGACGAAGGGCAAATTAAAGAAGAAAACAACCCCAAAGACTTTTTCGAAAATCCACAAAACCCAAGACTTAAAGATTTTTTATCCAAGGTATTACAATAAACTATACGTAAAAGTGGCGAGATACTTTAAAGTGTCTCGCCAAAATTTTTTATTCAATTTCTATTTCTTGTTTGTCATCTTCTAAAATATCTTTTACTACTTCGGTTTCGATTTTAACGTGTTTTCTTTCAAATAATACTAACTTATAAGCTAAAATCATTCCTATAACGAATAAAACAATACCTATTACAAGTTCCCAAACGTTTATTCCGTTTTTATGCCAAGACGAATAAACTTCGTAAATGTCGGGGTTGAAAAACATTGTAACTACCGCCCCTAAGGAAAGTCCCGCAATTAAATTAAAGGTGTTTACTTCGAATTTAGCTAAAACTAAGGAAAGAATTTTAGAAAACGTAAGCATACCTATTACGAAGCCTATAACTAAGCAAACGTAAACCATAAGTAAAGGTACGTTTTTAATTAGTTCGAATCCGACTGCGTTAAGCAGTGCCGTAAAATATCCTAACGTCATAAGTAGTGCGGTTGCCGAAAGTCCTGGTATAATTTGCGTTATAGCAATTAGGTATCCGATGACTAAGAAAATAATATAATGATATATTCTTAAATTGGTAAGGCCTCTTTGACTTGCGCCGTAAAATACGGAAATTAAAGAAATTACAACGGGGATAATTACACCTAATGCAAACAAAAAGGTACTTAAAGCGGTTCTTTTTTGGTTTTTAATTTTATCCGTAATGGCGGGGTAAGAACCGAACATAAATCCGCCGAATAACGCAATTACGGCAAAAGGAAATAAATTCAATAATTTTTGAACGGTAAAAAATCCGCCTACAAAACCTATAATTCCGCCGATAATTACGGGGATTAAAAATTTTATACACTTTTTAAAGCTTTTAAACAAATTGCCCATAGAATATAAAAGTTTTTCGTAAAGACCTAAAATAATGGCAATTGCCGCTCCGCTAACACCGGGAACTATTATTGCAAGACCTATAAAAAAACCTAAAACTCCGCCTAAAAAAACCTGTTTTTTGTCTTTATAAGCTAAAAAGTCGTCTTTTTGCTGTAAAACGTTTTTTTGTTCGTCCATATTTTCTCCCAAATTCGTATTTTTTAAATGATTACTTTTATAGTGTATTATATCATACTTTAAAAATCAATCAAATATAAATAATTTTTTAATATTTACAAAAATTTACTATATATAATTTTTAAAATTAGTATTGAAAACGCTAAATTTATTTATTATAATTATATATAAGGTGTAATTTTACCTTAAAATGTAATTTTTTGGGGGAATTATGAAAAATTTTAAAATTTTTTTAGCTTTTCTCTTGTCTACGGTTACGCTGTTTAGCGTTGCCTGTAAGGATAATGGTGGAAGCGCAAGTTCTAGCGTAATCTCGTCGAGTATAACGGATAGCAGTTCTCCTAGCAAAGGCTCGTCGTCCGCTAGTTCGGATACTGCAAGCAGTTCTATTAGTTCAAGCGTGTCCGACGAGAGTAGTTCTAGTTCGTCCGATAGTAGTTCTAGTTCGCAAACTTGCCAACATAATTTTAACGTGGTAAGTTCACAAAATCCTACCGAGCAAGCCGACGGTTATATAAATTATAAGTGCGACAAATGCTCGGAAACCTATACTAAAACTCTGCCGAAATTGAGTTCGGATAGCTATTCGGTAACAGTTACGGACGCTACTTGTACTAGCAATAAAATAACCGAATACAAATCCGACGAGTACGGAAATTATCGTGTAGAAGCCGAAAATAGTAAACTTCATCACACGACTTACGGCGGATTGTGTCAAACTTGCAATCAAACCATAAACAATTTGTATTTTGACGGCGCAGGAACGCAAGTTACGGACGGTGGCGGATATCCTAGGCTTTACACTATAAAAGACGGAACTATTCTTTGCGGTTGGGACACGGGGAAAATAGTTGTGGCAAAAAGCACGGACAACGGGGCAACATGGTCGGACGCCGTTCAGATAAGCCCTGCCGATTTTAACGATTATAACTGCGCAAACGTAAGTTTTTATCAAATGAGTAGCGGTGAAATTTTATGTTCTTACAGGGTGCAAGCGAATTTTACTTCCGCGGATACGGAAGGACGTTTGTATAAAAGAGAAATTCATACGTCTATAAGTCGCGATAACGGCGTTACTTGGCAATATTTAGGTTTGGTTAGCGGAGCGTATAATTATAAAGCCGAACCGAAAGCTCACGTAGACGTTACAAATAAAAAACATTCCGACGTTAACAATGCAATTAAAGCTTATCCTAACGCAGGTGTATTCGAACCTTTTATGGGAGAAATAAACGGAGAAATAGTTTGTTGGTACGCCGACGATATAACGCCCTTGTTAGAAGCTCAAAGGAAAGGTGCTAATCAAGCGGAAACTTATAGGTTGAATTACGAAACTCAATATATTTTCCAAAAAACATTAAATTTGTCTACAATGACTTGGACGAATAGAAGAATTATTCACGACGGAACGATTGTTAAATCGTGCGTGGACGGAATAGCGGATTATTCAAGGGACGGAATGCCCGTATTTGCAAAATTAAACTTACCCGAACACGAAGGCTGGTACGTTAGCGTTATAGAAGGAACGTATCGTAGAAGACAAGATTGGGGAAGTCATCCCTTTATAATATTAATGTCTTTAAGTAAAGATTACGGTCAAACGTGGTCTACGCCAAAAGAAGTATACGTTCCACGTTACGACACTACAAAAGCAAGCGCACCTTACGTTGTGGCGACAGAAGACGATAGACTTATAATTTCTTTCCAAACCGAAGAAGATTGCAGTATGGCAGGGCTTATAGGCGATAAGCACCCCGATGCGGTATCGGTTATGAAAGTTATGATATCCGACGGAACTCCCGTTGACGAAATTGTCGGAAACGAAAACTTTTACGACGCGGTAAATCCGTTTAACGCTCCCCCGGGAAGCTGTACAAGTTGGAACGGAATGATGATTGCCGATAACGAGCTTTGGTGTTGTACGGGTTCAAACTATCCTACGGGTTCTATTAGAATAAATAAATCCAAAATTCCCGTGTTAGATACGTTTAGTAAAAAAGATATTTTAACAAACGTTACTTCTACCGATAATATTTCTATCCGAAACGGAGATTTTAAAAAGAAAGAAGATTGGTTTGTTACGTCGGATACTAAATCGCTATGTACTTTTAAAAACTATTCATTGACAAACGGAACGTTTTCTTGCGATATTATACCCGGTAGAAATTGCGATAGCGGTATTATTTTTAAAGCGTCTTCAACCGTATCGAATTTTTGGGAAACTAATTCTTCTTATTATACATTGCTTATAAATAAAGAGGGAATAGTTCTTTTAGGAAAGATAACCAACGGAAAATGGACTTGCCCTGCGGAATTCGATTTAAGAAAACTTTCTACCGTTTATAAATGTTATATAAATATGAACGCAGTTTACAATTTAAAAGTTATAGTAAAAGGCAATAATATTAAGTGTTTTGTAAACGATTTCGAATGCATAAACATTATAGACGACAATATGTTACAAGGCACTATGGTTGGCATACGTTCTTCTAAAACAAGTTATTTCAGTAATTTTAAATTGAGCGATAGCACGGATAGAAAAGATAAAATTTATTCCGTTTCGGACGGAACGGAAGTAAAATCGGGTAGTGTTACGGTAAACGGTACTACCGTTAAGTCAACTTCCGAAAAAGCTTTATGCGTAGTAAAAGGTATAGCGTATAACGGAACTATTACTTGTAAAATAACCCCTAAGGTTGCTAACGATTGCGGAATAGTATTCAGAATTTCCGCTTGTGCAGATAATTACTGGGAACAAGCAGGCACAAGCTATTACGTGTTGTTAATTAACGCCCAAGGTTGGCTGTTACTCGGTAAAATAACTAACGGCGTTTGGTCTTGTCCCGCAAACTTCGATATGAGAAGCGATTTTGACGTAAATAGAGAATACGAACTTAAAGTAGAAATGGACGGGAAAAACATTAAATGCTACGTTGACGGAGAATTAAAAATAGATTTAGACGATTCTTCCGTTATTAAAGGAACTGGTTTTGGCGTAAGAAGCGCGCAAGCTTCTACCGAATTTAAAGACTTTACGGTAAAAGCGTAATTTAAAGAGTGGTAAATTTAAAGTTTAATTTTAACGTAATTAGCTTACTAAATAACTCTAAATTTTTACTATTTTAATAATAGCCCGTCGGCAAAACCGACGGGCTATTACTTACGTTAGATTTAACTATAGTATGTTCTTATAATTTATTTTTTAACAAATGGCTATCGTTTTTTAATTAAAGGAAATTATATTATAAGTAATAAACTTATTTTTAGTAAGAAATTATAAACGCGTTTACGCTAAAAACGTTATTAAAATTTTATAGTACATAAAAAACACTCGGAAAATTCCGAGTGCTTTTATTTAAGTTAATTTTTAATTATTTTGCAAGGCTTACAATAGCGCCGGAAGCAAAACCGGGTACTAATACGAAGTAGAAGCTGATTCCCGTAGAGAAGAACATTTTAACGTCTACGCCCATCGTGCTTTGTTTGTAAGTGCTTCCGCAGAAGAAAGCGATAGCGAATACTAAAACTAAAAGCGTAACTAAAAGTAAAGCGTAACCTAAAAATACTTCGATTTTACCAAGGTCGATTTTAGCGAATTTTAAAATTTCGAAAACAGCAATAGCAAGTAATAATACAATAGCTACTATCGAGAAAATTTTAACTAAATTGAAAGCGGTGTAAGCGTTAGATTTGTCAAGCGAATCTAAAACAGTTTTCATTTTAGTGGTGTAATCGTCTTCTTTGTTTACACCGAACATGTTGAAGTTAGCGGTATTCGTTTGACCCATTGCTTCGCCGGTAGCCTTAAAGAAGGGGGTAACGAAGAAAGCGAGTATAGAAACTACGCCGAGTACGATAAGAATTATAGATTTAACTAAATTCGTCTGTTTTTTTGCCATAATATAACAACCTCCAAAAATTTTTTATGCTTTAATTAAGCATATTTACTAATTTATTATATCATATACTAAAAAAATTGTAAATACGTTTTTAGCAAGATTTTTTTTACTAAAAGCTTAAATTTTTATATGCAAACCAAATTATTTTATGTAAAAAATTTTATAAAGATTACGATTTTTTAAAATTTTACAATATTTCATATCGTAATAAAATTCTCACATTTTTTACCTAAAAAAGCGACGCATAAAAGCGTCGCTAAAATATTATTGTTTTATTCTTCTTCCGTTACGACTTCGTGTGGTTTAGTGCAAATAATAAACAACGATAACGCTAAGGGAAGTAGAGTAGTTAAATACCAACCTATTTCTGCAGTAAATTTCATACTGTGCCCCATATAGTCGGACGGTAACATTTTACAGGTAGTTCCTATAAAGAAGAGTAAGCTCATTACCGTGGTAATTATACTTAAATATAATACGGCGTGACTTAAAGCATTTTCTAAAACGTTAAAGTGTTTACCGCAGAAACGGAAAATTTCAATAACGATTAAACCTACGGCTAAAATAGTCGTTAAAACAACCATTATTCTTATCAAAGTTCCAAGTTCAAATACACCGCCTTTTGCATATAAAAGGTCACAAGAAGCTTTTGCTATACCCATAGTGGAAAACAAACCGTAAGAAGTATCTAATCTGCTACTAACGTTAGCAATATCTCTAAGTTGTTCTTCTCTTTGTAATTTATTTCCCCTAACGGTGAAAGAATCTAAGCTGTCTTTGTATTCAACCCTCCAAAAGTCTAACTTAGCTTTTGCAAAAAACTCCGATAGCGCGCCTTCTCCGCCGGTTGCTAAACGAAGCAATCCGAAAATTAAAGGCACTAAAATTAGAGCGCATAAAACTATTATTATAATGGTTCTTGCTGTGGATTTTTTTGTCATTGTATGACTGCCTCCTAAAAAGCTATTTTATCAATAGTACTTAAATGATATCAAAAATTTTTACTTTTGTAAATAGTTTTTTGAAAAAATAAGATAATATTTTGAATATTTTAAAATTTATTGCGTTTAATTAAACTTTACTATATAATATATTAAAATAAAAAAAGGAAAAGTACGATGTTTTATTTAGGGATAGATTTAGGCGGAACTTTTATAAAAGGCGGAATTTGTAACGAAAAAGGCGAAATTTTAGTGCAAGAAAGTATTCCCACGCAAGTACAGGCGGGAAACTGTAAGATTGTAGAAAATATTTGTACTCTCGCTAGATTTTTATGCGTTAAATTAAAAATTAAACTCACCGATTGTTACGGAATGGGTATAGGTGTCCCTGGAATGATAGACTCGTCCAGTGGGGAAGTTATTTTTGCGGGGAATTTAGGTTTTGAAAATTTTAACCTTAAAAACGCAGTTATGCAAGAATTAAAAATTCCCGTAGTTATCGCCAACGACGCAAACGTTGCGGCTCTCGGGGAAGCAAAATTCGGCGCAGGTAAAAATTATAAAGACAGCGTTTTAATTACCTTAGGCACGGGCGTTGGCGGAGGAATAATTATAAACGGCAAAATTTTTGCGGGTAATCGTTCGGCAGGCGCGGAAATAGGGCATATGATAATTAACGTAAACGGAAATCAATGCACTTGCGGACTTAAAGGTTGTTACGAAGCTTATGCTTCCGCAAGCGCTTTAATTAAACTAACGAAAGAAAAAATGGAACAAAATAAAAACAGCGTTTTATGGAACGTAGGACTTGACAAAATAGACGGCGCAACTGCTTTTAAATATGCTTCAATAGACGAAACCGCAAAGCAAATAGTGGAAGAATATTTAGACTATGTTGCCGTAGGCTTAGTAAACGTAGCTAACGTGTTTAGACCGCAAATAATACTTTTAGGCGGTGGAATAAGCAACGAAGGCGATAATTTAGTTATTCCATTAAGGGAAAGATTAAATAAAATGATTTTTGCTGGCGATAAAGGACCTAAGGTAGAATTAAGCGTTGCAAGTTTAAAAAATAAAGCAGGATTACTTGGCGCGTGCGCTTTAATTATGTAGTTATCGTTTTATAGGTATTTTTAAAGAAAATCGACATATAGACGCTTTTTTTAACTTTTTATAAGTAAAATGCGTATATTTATAAATACGTTTATATAAAAAGTAGCTCGGCGGAAAGCCGAGCTACTATGCTATATGGAAGTTTTATAGTTGTCAATATTTTTTAAAATATAATTATTTTTTTCCGTACATTTTAATTCTCGTTTTGGGTAAAGCGTTTTTTTCTTCGCCTAAAGGCTTTTGAGCATTTCTATAATCGAATCTATCGCAAAAAGCGCGAATTTCATCTGATAAAATAGAGTTGCTTTTTATTTCTATATCGTAAAGAGTTTTTAAAAATTGGTCCGAATATTTTCCTGCGTAGGAGCAGTTTTCCAAAAGGTTTGCAAAGTGATTTAAACAGATAGATTTTTCATTGGCAAAAACGTTTCTAAAATCTTCTTCGGCTAAAAACATTTTAGCAATAGTTTGTGCATAACGTTCCATATGTTCGTTTACCGTTTCGCAAATTATGCAAGTTGACGATAGTTTGCGTATATTTTCCGCCTGTTTTTTCGCTTTTTTCTCGTTTGTGGTCGGTTGAATACTGTCAGTGTAAGTTTTAAGTCTTGTATGACATTGTAGTGCTAGTCCCAGCTTGGAACGACCTTCGTATAATTTATCAAAGTGTTTTTCGCAAAAACCGAGTTTATTCACTCTTGCTCTAACGTGGTCTTCCATAACGGCTTCTTCTAAAAACTGTTCTGTAACTCGTTCGTCTATAATGCTTTTTATTTGGCAAAGCGCACAGTAAGACTTTCCGTTAAATTCGCTATGTATTAAATTTGTTCCGATTGAATATCTCATAAAAATTTCCTTTATAAAACTTATATATATTGTAACAAAAAATAATTCAAAAATAAACGATTTTATAAATTTTATTGCAAATAAAGTAGAATTATGTTAAAATCTCTTTTTAGAAAAGGTGATATTATGATTACGGAAACTATTGATTTGTACGAATATTTTAAAATTCCGCGTCCTGACGGGGCAAGCGGATATTTAAAGGTTTATTGTCATTCACCGCTTCCCGAAATGCCCGTTAAGCACGTAAGAAGCGCAATGTTAATCGTTGCGGGCGGTGGGTACGAATTCGTTTCTCAGCGTGAAGACGAACCCGTCGCAATAGAATTCTTATCGAAAGGATTTAATTGTTTTTCCTTAATGTATACCGTAAAAACTATGGGATATCCCGTTCAACTTACGGAAATTTGTATGGCAATGGGATTTATTAGGGAAAACGCGGAAAAATATTCTATAAACCCAGAGCATATTTCGGCAGTAGGTTTTTCTGCGGGCGGACATTTGGTTGGGTTGCTTGCGGAAAGATACGACGATATAAACGTTATAAAACTATTGCGTAGAAATTGCGAATTATTTAAGCCTAACGCAATTATTTTAAGTTATGCCGTATTAGATTTTTCCGTAATAGATATGAAACATGCAACAAGAAAAGTTATTACAAACGGTGAAGACAAAAAACTTATTAAATATTTGGATATAGTATCTAACGTTTCGGATAAGTGTCCGCCCGCATTTATTTGGGCAACTAAAGAAGATAATCTCGTAAACGCGCAAGATAGCTTAAAGTTTGCGTTGGAATATCAAAAATTAAATCTACCGTACGAATTGCATATTTTCGAAAAGGGTTGGCACGGTTTGAGTTTGGGTAACGAAGAAGTAAATTACGACGATAAAGGAAACGGACTTACTTTTGATTGTAGACAATGGGTAGATTTAGCGGTTAAATTTCTTAAAAATCACGGATTTGAATTAAAGTATATAAAATGAAATGCTTATTTGCTTATAATCCCGTCAGCGGAAAGGGAAAAATTAAAAAAAAGCTCGATTATATTGTCGGCAGGCTTAAAGAAAAATACGAAGTTGTAGACGTGTACGAAACTAAAAAGTCGGGCGATATATCGTTTATCGCGCGTTCCGCAGTCGGAAATTACGACGTTTTCGTTTTTTCCGGAGGGGACGGTACTTTTAACGAAGTAATTACGGGACTCGGAGAAAATGCAAATTTAATAACGCTAGGGTATATTCCTACGGGAACGGTAAACGATATTGCCAGAACCATGGGAATTAAAAGCAATATAAAAAAAGCGTTAAACGTTATCGTTGACGGACAAGCTAAATTTTACGACGTTATGAAAGTAAACGATAGATATTCCGCATATTTCGTCGGTTGCGGAGCTATGATGACCGTTTCTTATGCTACGAAACAAGACAATAAGCATAAATTCGGGAAAATAGCTTACGTCGATTATATTTTGAAAAACGATTTAAAGTTTAATAAATTCGAACTTAATTATAGCTATGACGGTGGAGAATGTAAAACGACGACCGCCGTAATGGTAATGATAATAAATAGTAGGTCGTTATCTTCTTTTAAGGTAAACAAAAAAGCAGATTTACACGATGGGAAAGTGGATGTGGCCATATTTATGGGCAAAAAGCGTCGCAATAGATTTTTTGAAACCATAGTCGGAATTTTTAGAACTGCGAAATTCTTTTTGTTTGGATATAGATTAAATAAAAAGAGAAAAAATATGATATGTTTTTCTTGTTCGGGTTTAGAAATGGTTCGGAATGACAATGGGGATTGGAATTACGACGGTGAGAAAGGGGATAAAAGCAAAATAAAATTAGAAGTAAAACAAAACGGAATGAAACTTTTAGTTCCTAAGAAAACAAAATAAAAAATTGATAAGACTAGAAAAATTGTAAAAAATTTAAAAAAAGTGATAAAAAAGCTTGCAAAATTTATTATAATCGTATAAACTATTATAAGTTGGTTAAAGACGTAAAAATCTTTATAAGATAATTAGTTTAATAAAAATCGTTTTGAAATTTTATTATAAAATAAAACGTAAAAGCGAAATGCTACTGTGGCTCAGTCGGTAGAGCAGCTGATTCGTAATCAGCAGGTCGGCGGTTCAAGTCCGCCCAGTAGCTCCAAAAAGTGCGGTTATCGCCTTGAAAAATGGTTATAACCGCTATTTTTCTCGAAATTTTTCCCTTGATTTTTTAGAAAAATCATAAAAAAGCTTTGATATGGGGCTAAAAGTGTCAATTTTTAGTGTCAGGATTTTCTGGGAACGCGTCCAAAATTTTGCCTGTAAATCTAGCAACGTAATACTCTTGCGTATCTGTGTAGACGTTTTGAGTAATGTCAAGGCTAGCGTGTCCCATTAAATACTGCTTGATTTTGGGCGGAATTCCCGCTTCTTCAAGCCTATTTGCGTACGTATGTCGTAATATGTGCGCGCTTACCGTAATGCCTGTTTTTTGTTGTAATCGCTTAAAAGCGCAACGTATGGCATTATAGGTTTGCGGAAATAAATCCCCTTTTTTCTTTTTGGGGATAAACTTTATAGCGTAAGCGGGTAATGGTATTGTTCTATTACCCGCTTCCGTTTTTGTCGTTTGCACAATTCTTTTATCGTCTACAAACACTACGTTTTTATTTACGCAAATCGTATTTTTCTTAAAATCTACGTCTTCGGCTCTAAGAGCAAGTAATTCTCCGATACGGAATCCACCCGTTAATAAGAGGGTAAAAATAGGTTCTAGCGTTGTTCCTTTTACGGCGTTTAATAGCGTCGATTGTTCGTTCGGATTTAAACCTTTCTTTTTCTTTCTCGTGTGAGCTTTAATTTCTAAACTGTCGCAGGCATTAGTTGCAATCATTCCGCGCTTTTTTGCTTTTTCCAAAATACTTCTTAAAACTGCTATACACATATCTCTTCTTCTTTCGGCTTTAAAGTTTAAAAAGAATTCTTGTAATTCGTCCGTATTTAATTCGTGTAGCTGTTTATCTCCAAATTTGTCAAAAATATATTTTAACGAATATTTAATACTTTCTATACTTTTTGGCTTTAAGTTCGGTTTTTTATAAAGCTCGAACCACTTCGTTCCCCATTCTTTTAGCGTGGGGGACGAAATTTTTTCTACAGTTTTAATATTATTAACGTTAGACTCTTTTATAATAGCGCTCTTTATCTTTTTTGATTTTTTAGGTAAACCATATCTAATGTATTTATTAAGTTTTGTAAATAATTCTTCTTGCGTCCTCCCATACACGTATAATTTGTTTCCGTCGTCGTCCGTAACGTATCCTTGAAAACGTCCGTCTTTTCGCGGTTTGGAATTTATAGAAATTCCGGGTATTTTTAATAGCATTTCTTTTAACTCCTTTTCGTTAGTAGGTTGAGTAGGTAAAGAAATGCCGTTTTCTTCTTGTGAATTTTTAATTTGCAAATTTTCTTGTTTTTGCGATTGGTCGTTATTGTTACAACGTTTTCCGTTTACAACTATAAGTTTAAACAGTTTTTTATTTTTATGTTCATTATTATTTTTTAAATAAATAGGGTAATCCGCATTATTGTTTAAAGTGTTCTTTGTAATTCTAAATTTTTTTTCGTTGTTGTTATTTTCGTAATTTTCTTGGTATAGCTGTTGAATTAGCTCCGTTGTAACTTGATGAATTTGTTTTAGTTTTTCTAAAAAATTGTTGTTATCCATTTTTCCTTTTGTCCCCTTAATTTTCTTCCATAGTGGAAAAGACTATAAGTATAACAAAAAAGAAAAATTTATTAAATAATAAATAATAAAAATATTTGTTTTTTTCTTATATTTTTAAAAATTCTTATAACATTATTGTTTTTTATTTTGTTCTTGGATAACAAATTTCTCCATAATTTCAATAAAATAATCCTGCATAGGCGGTGTAAGCTCGTTAAACGCGTTAAATAGCCTTTGTTCTTTAAATTCCATATTTTTACTTGAACCGCAATTAGAAATCCCTAACGCCTTTTCTATGGCTTTTACGGTGTTCATTCTAGGGTTTATTGTTCTACCTTGTAAAACGTCTTGTAAGGTTCTTAAAGGTATACCTGATTTTTTCGAAAGTTGAGCAAAAGTTAATTTAAGCTCCTTTCTTTTTTTATTAAATTCCGTTTCCATTCTTATTTTTTCCCTTTTGTTTTTTTATGCCATTATGCGTGTTTACTTTTATTTTGCGGTTGTGCTACAAGTTTTTCTATCATTTCTATAATGTAGTCTTGCATAGGGGGTATTAGGTCATTAAATGCCGTTAATAGCCGTTGTTCTTTTAGATTTATATTGTTGTTTTGCTGAATAGAAGTGTTGTTTAGCCCTAATGCTTTCTCAATAGCTTGCATAGTATCTATTCGCGGGTATTTAGACGTTCCCGAAAATATTTTTTTTAAAGTGCTTAAATTTAAATGAGTTTTTTCTGCTAATTGCTCATACGTTATTTTGTTTTTTTTCATAAAAGATTTAATTTCAATTATATCCATTTTTTATTCCTTTTTTATTTATTATAAAAAAAAAGTGTAAATATTTCAACTTTTTTTTAAAAAACACTTGACAAGTATAAGAACTTATACTAAAATATGTAAAAAGTATAAAAATTTACACTATTTTATAATCAGGAGGTCGAAATGACATTTAAAGAGTTACTAAAAGAGAAAGATATGACAGCTTCACGGCTGTCAAGAAAAATCGGAGTGTCCAAGTGGACGGTAGGCAACTGGGTTCACGGGAATAGCTCTCCGCAAACAGTTATCGTGCTTTATAAAGTAGCGCAGGCGTTAGAAGTTGACGTTCAAACGGTTGTCAATTCGTTGGCTTGCTCTAAGGCAATTAAGGCAGTTTGAGAACTATGCAACTTTTTAAAAACAAAAATAAAAGGAGATAAAAAAATGACAACAGAACAAATTCAAGCAGAAATTGAAAAACTTAAAAAAAGTCCATACGTTAAACTGGCTAAAAACGCGGAGAAAGAAAAGTTACAACAAAGACTTTATCAACTTCGTTATTTTGAAAAGAAAGGCAAACGCATAGCTGAAACAAACGGCTTAAAGATTGAAGAATAAGGGGATATAAAAATGACAAAGGAAGAATTTTTAGAACGTACGCCCGGAACAGAAAAACCGACGCAAGAACAATGGGATATAATAGAAACTGTTTACAATTATCACCCGTCTATAAGCGAAACAAACGGAAAAAGTCAAATTGCTTATTTATACGTTGGCTTCGGATTTAGAGTAATAAAAGATATGTATCCGACAGCCAATAAAGCAAAAGAAATCATAACTAAAATGCAAATAATGAAAGCTAAATTAGAATTTCTAAAAGATAAATTGCAAGAGCTTTAAAAAGTTTTTTACAAAAATGTTAGAAGAATTAAAAATCGAGCACGGTTCGGAAGAGTGGTTACAGTTCCGAACAAAAGGAATAGGTGGAAGCGATACCGGGGCAATACTCGGCGTATCCCCGTTCAAAACAAACGTTGAAGTCTGGGAAGAGAAAACGGGGCGTAAAGTTCCGACCGATTTGTCGGCAAACGAAAAAGTTAAATACGGAAAAAACGCCGAAGATTTATTAGTTAAAATGTTTGAACTTGACTATCCCGAATATAAAGTTGAAATCGACAAAACTACGGTTTTTAAGCGTGATTTTATGTTTGCCAGTCTTGACGGTATATTGACTGATAAAAACGGGAATAAAGGCGTTTTAGAAATTAAAACTACCGAATTATTCTCGTCAAAGGATTTAGCTAAATGGAACAAACAGATTCCACAATACTACTACACGCAGTTACTACATTATCTAATAGTTACGGGGTGGAGCTTTGCCGTTTTAAAAGCTCAAATAAAGACCGTTGGTAATAACGGTGAAACGGAACTAATAACAAGACATTATTATTTTTCTCGCGAAAGCGTGATAAAAGATATGAAATATTTATATTTGGCTGAAAAAGAATTTTGGAGCTACGTAATTCTAGATAAACGTCCGCCTTTAATTTTGCCCGATATAACTAAATAAAAAACAAGGAGAAAAGAGTACAAATGGAAGACAAGTTACAATTAGTATTAGCTCAGGATATAGAAGAGCTAACACCTAAGCTTATAGCGTTTAATAACACGGAGTTAATGAACCGTGTAGAAGAAATGCTGAAAGCTTATGCAAACGTTAATTATACGGACGAGCAAATTTCGGACGCTAAAAAAGATAGAGCTTTGCTTAATTCGTTTTGCACGGCTTTAAACAACGAAAGACTTAACATTGGTAAAATATATCAAGCGCCGTATGACAAGTTTAAAGCGCAAGTTGACGAAGTTATAGCAAAGGTTAAAACAGTATCAAGCGTTATAGACGAAAGAATAAAAGAAGCGGAAATTAGACGACAAGCTGAAAAACAAGCGAGAATAGAAGAGTACTTTAATGAACATATAGGCGAGTTTAAGGAGCATATAACATTCGATAAAGTATTGCAATCAAAGTGGCTTAACGCTTCGGTAAGTATGACGGCAGTCAAGAAAGAAATAGACGCGTTTTTGGAGAACGTGAAAAATGCTTTAATCGCAATAAACGCGTTGGATAGTCAAGACGTAGATTACATAAAGTTGTTTTATTTTAAAACGCTCGATTTATCGTCCGCGATTTCGGAAAATGCGCGACTTCAAAAGATTAGAGAAGACGCGGAAAAAATAAAACAAGAGCGAGAAGCCAAAGAAAAGGAACTAGCAAAAACGGAAGAACAAAGACAAGACGTACAAGAACAAACGCAGTCTGCGGAGCAAAAAGCGGAATGTAAACCGTTTGAAGTTTATACGGTTCGTTTTTCGGCTACAGGAACGAAAGAACAGTTGATAGCATTAAAGCAGTTTTTAAAAGATAACGAAATAATATTTAACGCAATTTAATTAGGGGAGAGAATAAAAAATGGAAAACAAATTATCTATAAGTAATCAAAAGGGGTTAGCTGAAACACAAGAAAAAGTAAGTTTCTCAATGTATATGAATAGCGACAAGGTTAAAAGCTTGTTAAGCCGTTCAATCGGAAAGAATTATCAAAGCTTTATCACGTCAATAGTAACAGCCGTTGGGAAAAATCCCGAATTAAACGATTGTCAGCAATCGAGCATATTAGCTAGCGGATTGTTAGGCGAAAGCTTAAAACTTTCACCTTCTCCGCAACTAGGGCAGTACTACATTGTTCCTTTCAAAGACAAGAAAAGGGGAAAGATGGCAACGTTTATTCTCGGTTATAAAGGTTACATTCAATTAGCAATTCGTTCGGGGCAATATAGGCACATAAACGTTTTAGAAATAAAAGAAGGTGAAGTTATAAGGTATGACCCGTTAAGCGAAGAATTGACCGTTAAACTTATTCAAGACCAAGCGGAAAGGGAAAACGCGAAAACTTGCGGGTATTATGCGATGTTTGAACTTGTAAACGGTTTTATTAAAAGCGAATATTGGACGAAAGAAAAAATGTTACGCCACGCAGATAGATACTCTAACGCGTTTAGTTTAAACGGAACGACGGGGGATTTTGCAAAAGTATCTTACGAAGATTATTTGGCTAAGAAATATCCGACGAAAGACGAATGGAAATATTCTTCGTTTTGGTATAAAGACTTTGACGGAATGGCTAAAAAGACAATGCTTCGTCAGTTAATATCTAAGTGGGGAGTAATGAGTATCGAAATGCAAACGGCGTTTCTAAGAGACGAAACGAGTTCGGAAATAGCAAATAACGGCGAAATTGACGTTGTAGACTTAATTTCGGAAGGAATCGACAATTTACCAGAAGAAACTAAAAAAATCGAAAATAAGGCTATATCCGAGCCTAAAAACGATAATGCGACGGAAGAAGAAAAGGCGGAATTTGATTTTTTTGCTGAAAATTAAAAAAGGAGGGAAAGATGAATAAAATATTTTTAATCGGAAATTTGACCAAAGACCCCGAACTTACCGAAACGAACAACGGGACGAGCTTATGCCGTTTCGTAATCGCCGTAAATAGACCTTACGCGCCTAACGGAGAAGTTGATTATTTTAATATAACCGTTTGGAGAACAGTTGCGGAAAGTTGCGGGAAATTCCTTAAAAAAGGTAGCAA
>DHLF01000007.1 GCA_002405165.1 Christensenella sp. UBA4675 | reverse complement strand
ATAATAGATAATTTAATATCTATTTTCAAAAACACCAAGAAATAACCACCCTAGTGGATAGTATACCACAAGGGAAAAAAATCGTCAACTATTTCTCCCAAACCGCAGACCCCGTAAAATTTTTAACAATTTAATTTTTTTTTATTTTTTTGCGAAAAAATCGTTGACAAGTAAAAAAAAGGGTGCTATACTCTCAACATAAAATTGAATTTGGCAATGACGTCAAGGAATTTAGGTTCTTTGACGTTATTGTTTTTTTTATGATTTTTTCGATAGGAGGCAAAAAATATGGAAAGCATTGCAAAAACGTTTGGAAGTAAAGTTTTTAACGAACACGTTATGAAAGAAAGGCTTCCGAAAGAAACTTATAAGGAATTCCGTAAGGCGTTAGACGAAGGTAAAAGATTAGATTTGGAAACTGCTAACGTTATTGCTAACGCTATGAAGGACTGGGCGGTAGAAAACGGAGCTACACATTTTACTCATTGGTTTCAACCTATGACTGGCGTTACCGCTGAAAAACACGATAGCTTTATTTCTCCCGAAAAAGACGGTTCTGTAATAATGGAATTTTCGGGCAAGGAATTAGTTAGGGGTGAACCAGACGCGTCTTCTTTCCCGTCGGGCGGATTAAGAGCAACGTTCGAAGCAAGAGGCTACACCGCTTGGGACCCGACTTCTTTCGCGTTTATTAAAGACGGAATTTTGTGTATTCCTACGGCGTTCTGCTCTTACGGCGGTGAAGCGTTGGACAAAAAAACTCCGCTACTTCGTTCTATGGAAGCGATAAACAAACAAGCTTTGAGAATTATAAGATTATTCGGTAACACAACCGCAAAATCAGTAAAAACGACGGTAGGTCCCGAACAAGAATATTTCCTAATTCCCAAAGAAATGTACGATAAGAGAAAAGATTTAATCTTTACGGGAAGAACATTATTGGGTGCTCGCCCGCCGAAAGGTCAAGAAATGGAAGACCACTATTTCGGAGCGATTAAAACGAGAGTTCAAGAGTTTATGAAAGAATTAAACGAAAAACTTTGGGAACTCGGAATACTTGCTAAAACCGAACATAACGAAGTTGCTCCCGCGCAACACGAATTAGCTCCTATTTTCACGACTACGAATATTGCTACCGACCATAACCAACTTACTATGGAAATTATGCAAAAAGTAGCTAAAAAACACGGAATGGTATGTTTGTTACACGAGAAACCGTTTGCAGGAGTAAACGGAAGCGGTAAACATAATAACTGGTCTATTTCTACCGATACGGGAATTAACTTGTTAGAACCGGGCGAAACGCCTTACGATAACGCTCAATTTTTACTTTTCTTAACGGCAGTTATAAAAGCGGTTGACGAATATCAAGATTTGCTCCGTATTTCCGCATCTTGCGCAGGTAACGACCATAGATTAGGCGCAAACGAAGCTCCCCCCGCGGTAGTTTCTATGTTCCTAGGCGAAGAGTTGACCGAAATTTTGCAAGCTATCGAAAACGACGCAGATTATAGTCAAAAAGAAAAAGTTCAAATGAAAATAGGCGTTCACGTAATACCTAAATTCCCAAAAGACTCTACGGATAGAAACAGAACTTCTCCGTTTGCTTTTACTGGAAATAAATTCGAATTCCGTATGCTTGGTTCTTCTATGTCGATTGCGGAAGCAAACATAACTTTGAATACCGCAGTCGCAAAAGAATTAAAAGAATTTGCGGATGAATTGGAAGGCAAAGAAAACTTTACGGAAGCTTTACACGAACTTATTAAGAAAACGATTATAGAACATAAGAGAATAATATTTAACGGAAACGGTTACGACGACGAGTGGATTAAAGAAGCCGAAAAACGCGGATTATTAAATTTAAAATCTACCCCCGAATGTTTACCCTATATGTTAAAAGACAAAAACGTAGCTTTGTTTAGAGATTTCAAAGTATTTACTGAAACCGAATTTAAAGCAAGATACGATATCATGCTTGAAAACTATATCAAAACATTAAAGATAGAAGCTTTAACTTTGATTGATATGGTAGACAAAGACGTATTACCAGCTATAAGTAAATTTACGAAAGAATTAGCAAAAACGATTTCGCTTAAAAAACAAGTTGCGGGCGTAGACGACACCTACGAAGTTGAAAGATTAAAAACCGTATCTTCTTTGGAAGCCGAAATATTCAAAAAGGTTGACGAATTATCTGGAATAATTGCAACAGAATGTATTGATTGCCACCAAAAAGAAGCCGAATTCTATCACGATACGGTATTTAACAAAATGCAGGAATTAAGGGCGGTAGTAGACAGATGCGAAACTCTTACCCCGTCCGAAGAATGGCCATATCCGTCTTACGGAGATATACTTTTCGGAGTAAGATAAATTAAAGGAGGAATATATTATGGAAGTATTTGCTGTGTGGTTCCTTGTAGGAGCTATGATAGTATTTTTTATGCAGTGCGGTTTCGCAATGGTCGAAACGGGATTTACGAGAGCGAAAAACGCAGGCAACATTATAATGAAAAATCTTATGGATTTTTGTATAGGAACAGTAGTTTATATGTTGCTCGGCGCAGGACTCTTGCTTGGTGAAGATACCCTTGCCGGTTTAGTAGGTCTTCCTAATTTCGATTACATTGAAAACTTTTCTACTTATAACTGGTCTGGTTTCGTATTTAACCTAGTATTTTGCGCAACGGCGGCTACCATTGTTTCGGGTGCAATGGCTGAAAGAACTAAGTTTTTATCGTATTGTATTTATTCGGCAATTATAAGCTTAGTTGTTTACCCCATAGAAGCTCACTGGGTTTGGGGTGGCGGTTGGCTTTCTAAAATAGCATTTATTGATTATGCAGGTAGCGCGGCTATACATAGCGTTGGCGGAATTTGTGCTTTAATCGGTGCTATTATGGTTGGCCCTAGACTTGGTAAATATACGAGAGATAAAAACGGAAAAGTCGTTAAAGTAAACGCTATTCCCGCTCACTCTATCACGCTTGGCGCGTTAGGTTGCTTTATCCTTTGGTTCTGCTGGTACGGATTTAACGGCGCAGCGGCAACTAGCGTAGCTCAACTTGCTCAAATTTTTGCAACGACTACTATTGCTCCGGCAGTTGCAACCGTAACTTGTATGATATTTACTTGGATTAAAAACAAAAAACCCGATGTATCTATGTGTTTAAACGCTTCCTTAGCAGGACTTGTAGCAATTACCGCAGGTTGCCATGCAGTTGACGCAATCGGCGCAACGATAATAGGTTTCGTTTCCGGTATTTTAATCGTTGTTGCAGTAGAATTTATTGATTTAAAACTTCACATAGACGACCCCGTAGGCGCAGTAGGCGTTCACCTTGTAAACGGCGTTTGGGGAACTATTGCGGCAGGATTATTCGCAACGAATACTTCTAGTTTAGGAGTTGACGGTCCTATCTACGCTTTAATTCATAAAACGAGCTTTAAAGCAGGTTTGAAAGTTTTAGGAATTCAATTCTTAGGTATTATTTGTATACTTGCTTGGACTGCAATTACAATTACAATAACGTTTTTAATTATTAAGAAAACAATAGGTTTAAGAGTTTCCGTTGAAGAAGAAACGTTAGGATTAGATAAAACCGAACACGGCTTACCTTCTTCTTACGCAGACTTCCCGATTTTGGTTCACGATTACGACGCTGTTCCCAGCGAACTTGCAACCGATGCTAAACCCGTAGCAGAAACAACTACCGAAAGCGTTGTTGCTACCCCTGTTAGAAAAGAAAAGGTTGAAACCAACGAACCTAAATTCACAAAAATACAAATTGTTTGCCGTGAAAGAATGTTAGAAGCGCTTAAAAACGCTATGATAGGTATTGGTATTACGGGAATGACCGTTACTCACGTTATGGGTTGCGGAACTCAAAAAGGTAAACCCGAATATTATAGAGGCGTTGAAATAGAGCCGAGCTTGTTACCGAAAGTACAAGTTGAAATGGTTGTAAGTAAAGTACCCGTACAAACGGTAATTGAAACCGCTAAAAAGGTATTATACACCGGACATATCGGCGACGGCAAGATATTCGTATCCGACGTAGAAAACGTCGTTAAAGTCAGAACCGGAGAAGAAGGTTACGATGCCCTTCAAGACGTTGAATAACTCCTATTGTTCACGTCTTGCGTAAACTATTCTTTGGCAATACAGAGCTTGATTTTTTAATCAAGCTCTGATTTTTTTTATAAAAAGCATTAAATGATAGCTATATTATTTTTTAAATCCACCGTTGGTTATTAAAAAAACTATATAATCTACTAAAAAATCTTATACGTTATTTTTTATATACGAAATTAGTTGTAAAATTTATTTTTAACGTAAAAAAAGGAGCTTAACTTTTTGTGTTAAACTCCTTTTTATTTGTTTTATATTTTTTAGTTAAAATTTTTTCATATTTATAGTTGCTTTTAAATGTTTTCCGTTTTGCTTAAAAAAATTTTTAAAATTCTACTCTACCGACGATATAATCTATACTCACCTGAAAAAAATCTGCCAAAAGCCATAAAGATTTAATGCTCGGCTCTTTTTTACCGTTTAACCATGCGCTTATCGTGCTTTGCACCACGCCTATTTTTTGGGAAAGAATTACTTGATTTACTTTTTCTTCTTTCATAAGTTCCCTTATTCTTTGTGAGTACTTTATATCCATCATATTACTTGACATTATATCTCTAAGGCGATATAATTAAATTAAATATTTCCTTAGAAATATTTTTAATACTATTTTTTTAAAAAAGGAGCAACATATGAATAAATCATACAACACAATTAAAGAAGCTTTTTTTTGAAAGTGAAAGTAAATTTTTGTGGTTATATCACTTTTTTAATGTATTTTTAATATTTTGTGGAATAATCGTTTTAGTTTTAGGTGCTTCCGTTTTTATTGGATTATGTTTTATTATTCCTTTTTCAATTTTAGAAATAGTATTTATTGTTTGGACAATAGAATACTATAAAATAAAAAAATACACTTTTAATTCAAATACAAAAAGCAAAAATAAAAAAAATATGGTTATACCCGTAGAAATTAAATATGAGAAATCTAGTCTAAAAATAATAAATAATTACGTAGAAGAATTTTCAAAAAATAATAAATTTATAAAAATATTAAAAAATTTTGTTATTTCTCAAAATATTCCTAGATGGGTATTAGATTTTGCGTGTTTACCTTTAAAAATAAATATTTTTGACGGATATAGAAATGTTTATTTTATAGATGAGTGGATTCACCATTTACAATACACGTCTAACTATATAGATTATGTAAAAAAAGTAAATAATATTATTATAGATATTAACAAGGATAAAGTAAGTTTAGCATATGAAATTAGAAATGGAGATTATTCGAATATTTGTCGCAATGAAAAATATAAAAACATCAAAGACTTATATGAAACTTTAAAAAATCAAAAAATAATACAAGTAGATAATAATTTAGAAGCTTATTGTGCCTTTTTATATATTCTTATTCGTGAAGATAATATTAAATTTTATAAACAATCCAAAAAATTATTAGAAAATTGTAATATTGACTTACAAGCTAACGATATTGATATAATAAAAAAACTCTATGATAATGATATTGAAGAAGGCATAATTAGTACAACTTTATGGGCAGTAGAAAACGGTAAAAACAATTTTAATAATTTATTGTGTGTTTCATATCCAGAAAAAGAAAAATTAGTTAAAAATCAAATAAAAGATATTACAGAAAAACAACAAATTGAAAATTTATTACATAACGATAAAAAAGGAGCACATTATAACATTTCTACCATTGATTTGATGAGCG
Organism: Christensenella sp. UBA4675; assembly: GCA_002405165.1. Classification (GTDB taxonomy): domain Bacteria; phylum Bacillota; class Clostridia; order Christensenellales; family Borkfalkiaceae; genus UBA4675. The sequence goes on along the minus strand of DHLF01000007.1, from coordinate 23,021 downwards.
GAGAAGAATTTGAAAATTTTGTGTCATTTTTATTTAATATTTTGGGTTATAATGCAACTAACACAAAGCTTAGTGGAGACCAAGGAATAGACGTTATAGCAAAAAAAGGATTGACAACCATTGCTATACAAGCAAAATGTTATAGTAAACCTGTTGGAAATCACGCAATAATGGAAGCTGTTGCAGGCGCAAAATATTACAAAGCCGATAAAACTATGGTCGTTACAAATAGTACTTTTACCAAAAGTGCAAGAGAACTTGCTGAATGTAATAACGTTATTTTATGGGACAGAAGTATTTTAAAAGAAAAACTTAAAGAATTATAAAATAAATTTTTCAATATGTTTCGCTAAAATAAACGTTTTACCCTACTATGTAACTAAAAACTCCCCTAGCTGTTTATAGCTAGGGGGTTTTACTTTTAACAAGTTTTAAATAACGCTTGAATAGTTAAATTACTCTTTACAGGAATTTACAAACGCTTTGAATATTTTTTTGCTTTCTACTAAATTATACGAGTATTCGGGATGCCACTGCACTGCTAAAACAAATTTTTTGTCTGCTAAATACGCCCCTTCCGTTATTCCGTCTTCTGAAACGGCGCATAAGGTAAGTTTTTCGCTTAAATTTTTTACCGCTTGATGATGATAACTATTTACTTGCAATTTTCTTCTTCCTACAATTTTATCTAACAAGCTGTTTTTAACTATCGTTACGCTATGTACTCCCCTATCGTATGGCGGTTGCATATGGTGTTCTATTTTCGTAACCGCTTGTAAGTCTTGATATAGCGTTCCGCCAAAATACGCGTTTAAAAATTGTAGTCCCCTACATATCCCTAACACGCTTTTATTTTGCTTTAAAGCAATATCTAATAGTATTTTTTCCTGCTCGTCTAGCTTTGAACATATTTCTCCGCACAATTCTTGTTTCTCTTCGCCGTAAAAGCAGGGATTTACGTCCTGTCCGCCAGTTATAAGCAATCCGTCGGAACAATCAAGCAAACGTTTTAAAGTGGCTTTATCGGTCGTTAAAGGCAACATAAAAGGTATTGCTCCGCTAGACGATAAGGCGTTAAAATATTCGGGAAGCATCCATAAAGAGTTTTTTTCTTTGTCTACGAGCGGTGTTACCGCAATTATCGGTTTTTTCATACTTTCTCCTTTGTTGAAAAAATTTTTAATTTTTTAACGAAATTTTAGCTTTAATTCAACTTTTTAAAATCAATATAATTCGTTGCAAAAAATAATCAATTTTAAAAAAATCAATACGTTACGTTGTAAAAAATGCAAAAAGACGCTCTCTTACGAGAACGCCTTTGTTCTAAAAATAAAAAATATAATCTTTTATATATTATTTTCTTTTATCGAGCGGAATAAATTCCTTTCTCGGAGCGACCGCGATGTACGCAGGACGAATAAGTTTCCCGTTATTGGCAATTTCTTCTAGTCTATGCGCCGACCAACCGACGATTCTTGCAACGGCAAATAACGGAGTGTACAATTCTTCGGGGATATTTAAAGTTTTATATATGTATCCCGAGAAAAAATCTAGGTTTGCGCAAGTGCCTTTTACCGTATTTTTTCTTGCTTGAATGAGTTCGGGAGCGAGTTTATAAACTAGCGAATAAACTTCGTAATCCTTTTGGTCTTCGGGTTGAACGCCTAATTCTTCTACCATTTGCTTTAAAATATTAGCTCTTGGGTCGGACAAAGAATATATTGCGTGTCCCATACCGTAAATAAGACCTTTTTTATCGAACGCTTTTTTATCCAAAATCTTTTTAAGATATTCGCCAACGGTTTTTTCGTTTATATTTTTTACGTTATCCAAAATATCTTGCATCATTTTGGCAACCATTATGTTAGCTCCGCCGTGTTTCGGTCCTTTTAACGAGCCTAGCGATGCAGCCATGGAGGAATAGGAATCCGTACCCGTACTTGTTACGACGTGAGTTGTAAACGTAGAGTTGTTACCACCGCCGTGTTCCATTTGTAAAACTAAACACGCGTCTAGCATTAAAGCTTCTTCCCTAGTGAATTTATTGTTACCCCTTAACATATAAAGAATATTTTCCGCAGTGGAAAGTTCCTTTTTAGGATAACGGATAGAAAGCGTTTTCATTTTAAAATAATGTCTATACGCTTGATAGGAATAAACCGCCATTACGGGCATTAAAGCAATTAGTTGTAACGATTGACGGAATACGTTTTTAAGCGTTATATCGTCGGCTTTATCGTCGTAAGAATAAAGCATTAAAATACATCTCGATAAAGAAATCATCATATTTTGCGCAGGCGCTTTTAAGATTATATCTCTAACGAAACTATTAGGCAATTTTCTTAGTTCAGCAAGTAATTCGCAAAATTCGTTTAATTGTTTTTTGTTGGGTAAAACTCCGCACAAAAGCAAATACGTAACTTCTTCAAACCCGAATCTATCCGATTTACGAAGGTGCGCGAAAATATCGTAAACGGAAATTCCCCTATAATACAATTCGCCTTCTATCGGTTTTCTCTCTCCGTTTTCGGTTTTAAAACCGTTTATTTCGGAAATTTCGGTTAAACCCGTAACTACGCCTACTCCGCGAGAATCTCTCAATCCCCTATATACCTTATATTTTTCGTATAACTCGTTTTCTATAACGTCTGACTTAAAACCCAAACTACTTAATTCCTCAAACTTTGAATCCAAGGTTTCCAAATATTTATAAAAATTCTCCATAAGACATCCTTATATGTTTTTTTTCATTTGTTTTATTATTTTATCTATTTTATCGGCAACTTTAATAAAATCTTCTTTTCCGTAACCTTTGGTGGTCATTGCAGGCGTACCTATTCTTACACCGCTGGTTTGGAAAGGCGACCTAGTTTCGTTAGGAACGCAGTTTTTATTTAACGTAATACCGTATTCTTCAAGTCCGTTTTGAACTTCTTTACCCGACAAGCCCGTATCAGTCAAATCTACTAGGAACAAGTGATTATCCGTTCCGCCAGTTACTACTTTATATCCGTTTTGAATAAAACGGTCGCACATAGCCTTAGCGTTTTCTACGACTCTTCCTATATATTCTTTATATTCAGGCTTTAAATCTTCTTCCGCGCAAATTGCTTTTCCCGCAATAACGTGTTGCAAAGGTCCGCCTTGCGAGCCGGGGAATACCGCGCTATCAACCTTTTTAGCAAGTTCGGGCTTGCAGAAAATCATTCCGCCCCTTGGTCCTCTTAAAGTTTTATGAGTCGTTGTGGTTATTACGTCGGCAAGTCCGAACGGAGAAGGATGATAACCCGTTGCGACTAACCCTGCAATATGAGCTATATCTACCATAAAATACGCGCCTACAGAATCAGCGATTTCTTTAAATCTTTTAAAATCTATAACTCTCGAATACGCGCTCGCTCCTGCCATTATTAGCTTAGGCTTATGTTTTAAGGCAAGTTCTTGCGCTTGGTCGTAATCTATATATCCGTTTTTATCTACTCCGTAAAATACGAAATTATATAATTTCCCGCTAAAATTTACGGGAGAACCGTGCGTTAAGTGCGCTCCGTTGTTAAGTTCCATACTTAAAACGGTATCTCCGGGATTGATTAAAGCCATATAGCCCGCAAAATTTGCGTTGCTTCCGCTATGCGGTTGTACGTTGACGTGGTAGTCCGTATTAAAAACTTTTTGCCAAATTTGTTGACAATAAGTTTCTAATTCATCGCAATTAACACAACCGCCGTAATATCTTTTCCCGGGATAGCCTTCGGAGTATTTATTTGTAAGACAAGAACCGACAGCCTTTAAAATATCTTCGCTCACAAAATTTTCGCTTGCGATTAACTCTACCGTAGAGTTTTGTCTTTTTTGTTCTTTTTCAATAATATCGAATACTATGCTTGACATATAAAACTCCTTTCTAACACTTTTTCATTTCGTATATTATATATAAAAATGCGATAATTGTCAATTAAAATCGCCTTGTTTGGCACGACGCAACGCTTTTTACCATATATAACTTTTTATCATATATAATACGTATTCTATAATATACTTTTTATATATTCACAAGCTAATATTGAACAAAAAATAGATTTACTAAAAAAACAAAATTTATTAAATTTTTAAATATTTCAAACTCAAAAAAATTAAAAGCTTAAATATAAGCGTAAAAAAACTGCCGTAAAATTACGGCAGTAAAAATTTGATTTTTATTTTTTAGTTTGCGAATTTCTTAATAAAATCGGGCATAGAAACAAAGTCCGAACTGATAGTTAAAACAATTTTAACGTTTTTATCGGCTTTTTCTAAATCTTCGAAAACGGGTTTTAAATCAACCAAATTACATTCGGCAATTCTTGCGATTCCGTCTATAAAAAGATATTCTATATCGTTATTTACCGCAAGCATACCTTTTATAAATCCGCGTAATTGTTCCACGTTATTTATACCGTATTCGTCAGCAAATACGCATTTAACCGCGAAATCTATCGCTACCGAATACCCACCGGACTTAGCAAGGAATACAACGTTGCCTTTTGCGTTTTTAACGCTTTCATTTACTTTTTCAAGTATTATTTTAGTTTTACCCGTGCCTTTTGGTCCGTAAATCAAAGAAATCATATAAAAGACCTCCAAAGTTATTTGACTATATTTTATACTAAAATTCCTTGATTTTCAATAGTTTTTTGAAATTTCTTTCAGATTATTTTAATTCCTTTATAAAGTTAGCTATTCTTTCTATTCCGAGTTTAATATCGTCTTTATTTATCGCGTAAGAAAGTCTTATAAAGTTGTCATTTTCAAAAGGAAGACCGGGAATTACTGCAACCCCTGCGTTTAGCAACTGTTTTGCAAATTCTACGCTGGTTAAAATTTTAATTCCGTTATAGTGTTTACCTAAATATTTTTCAATATTTACGAAAACGTAAAACGCGCCTTGCGGATTTATGTATTCTAAACCGTGTTCGTCTAATTGAGCGGTTATAAAATTCTTTCTATCTTGGAAAATCGCAGTCATTTCCGAAATAAATTCGTCGCCTTTATTTAACGCTTCTACCGACGCGTATTGAGCGATTGAGTTAGCGTTACTCGTAGTATGGCTTTGAACGTTGTTTATTACCCTTGCAATTTCTTCGTCGCATGCAAGATAGCCTATTCTCCAACCCGTCATAGCGTAAGCTTTAGATACGCCGTTTATAACGATGGTGAGTTTTTTAATTTCTTTCCCTAGCGACGCGATAGATACGTGTTTTGCTCCGTCGTAAACGAGTTTTTCGTAGATTTCATCGCTGATTACGTATATGTTATGTTTAACGATAACTTCCGCAATTTCTTCTAATTCTTCTTTGGAGTAAACGACTCCCGAAGGATTAGACGGCGAATTTAAAATTAAACAAGCGGTTTTGGAAGTAATAGCGTCTTCTAAACTTTTTGCCGTAATTTTATAATTAGTTTCTTTCGAAGTTTGTAAAAATACGCTTTTACCACCGCATAATTTTACTTGTTCGTTATAAGTTAGCCAACAAGGACAAGGAATTATAACTTCGTCCCCTTCGTCTACAACGGCAAACAAAGCGTGATATAAACTCGCTTTTGCGCCCGTAGAAATTATTATGTTTTTAGGAGAATACTCTAAATCGTTATCTCTTTTAAATTTTTCGCAAATCGCTTTTTTTAGTTCGGGCATACCCGAAGAAGGAGTGTATCTCGTAAAACCTTTATCCAAAGCTTCTTTTGCGGAATTTCTAATAAATTCGGGAGTAGTAAAGTCGGGTTCGCCCGCCGTAAAGCCTATTACCGATATTCCTTCCGCTTTCATTTGTTTTGCTTTTGCCGATATTTCCAAAGTCATCGACGCGGGAATTTGTCCTGCTCTATGCGATATTTTCATTTAGTTTTCCTCCGATTGTAAAGATAATTTTGCTTCCCTATCAGCTATTGCCAAAGCTTGAACCATTTCTTCTATGTTTCCTGCCAAAAAGTTTTCTAAATTGTGTAGAGTTAAACCTATTCTATGGTCGGTTACCCTGCCTTGCGGGAAATTATACGTTCTAATTCTTTCCGACCTGTCGCCCGTGCCTACTTGATTTTTTCTGTTTTCGGCGTACTGCGACTTATATTGTTGACTATAATAGTCGTACACCCTACTTTTCATAACTTTCATAGCCTTTTCTCTATTTTTTATTTGAGAACGCTCGTCTTGGCAATTTACTACAATTCCCGTGGGAATATGAACCATTCTTATACACGATTCCGTTTTATTTATATGCTGACCGCCCGCTCCGCTGCTACGACAAGTTTCTATAATCAAGTCTTTTTCGTCTAAATTTACTTCTACGTCTTCTACTTCGGGAAGTACGGCTACGGTACAAGTTGACGTGTGAATTCTGCCTTGCGATTCGGTTTCGGGAACCCTTTGAACCCTATGAACTCCGCTTTCGAACTTTAATTTTGAATACGCGTTTTTACCGCTTATGGAAAATACAACTTGTTTTATTCCGCCGAGTTCGGTTTCGTTACTTTCTATTTCTTCCGCTTTCCATCTGTTTTTATCGGCGTAGTTTACGTACATTCTATAAAGTTCGTAAGCAAACAAAGCAGCCTCTTCTCCGCCTGCGCCAGCCCTTATTTCCAAAATAACGTTTTTTTGGTCGTTAGGGTCTTTGGGAAGTAAAAGTATCTTCAATTCGGCTTCTTTTTCTTCTAATTTTTGCTTGCAAGACAAAATTTCTTCTTCTAAAAGCTCTTTCATATCCCTATCTGATTCGTCTTTTAATGCTTGTTGTGCTTGCTCTTGTTCTTCCGCTATTTTTTTATATTCAAGGTATTTTTCGGCGGTTTCTTCTATTTCCGCACGCTCTTTCGTAAGTTTAGTCCACGTGTCTATTTGACTAATTACGTTTGGATCGGAAATTTGCTCCGTTAATTTATTAAATTTTTCAAGAATTTTTTCTAGTTTATCTATCATTTATTTACCACTGCTATTCTGTCGTTTCCGCTTAAATCTTTTATTATTTCCACTTTTGAATAAGAAGAAAAAATTTCTTTTATATCTTCCGCTTGATTATAACCTATTTCTAAAAAAATCATTCCGTCGTCAGCTAAAAAATTTTTTGCGTTATCGGATATAATTCTATAAAAATTTAACCCGTCCTGACCGCCGTCTAGCGCGATATACGGCTCGTAAGCTATTTCCTTATCAAGACTTTTAATGTCTTCGGTTTTTATATACGGCGGATTTGAAATTATTACGTTAAATTGTTCGGTTATATTTTCAAACATATCCGAGCAAATAAAGTTTATTTCCGCTTTATTTGAATAAGCGTTTTGCTTAGCGAGTTCCAAAGCCCTTTCGTCTACATCGCTAGCGAAAACTTGACAACCCGATTTCTTTTTTACGGTTACGGCAATAGCTCCGCTCCCCGTACATAAATCTAAAACTTTATCTTCTTTTTTAATGAGTTTTAAAGCTTTTTCTACTAGTTCTTCGGTTTCACACCTAGGAATTAAAACTCTTTCGTCAACATTAAAAATACATCCGTAAAAATCGGCAGTTCCCAAAACGTATTGCAAGGGTTTTCCGCTTAATCGTTCCATAACGTCTTTTAATATTTTTTCAACTTGCATGGGACGCAAAACGGTATCGCTTTGAGCAATTTCCGAACGCTTTACGTTTGCTTTATCCGAAATAATCCACTCTAAATCGCAAACGTCTATACCGCTCGATTTAAAAATTTCAGATTGCTCTTTATATAAATCTTTTACTTTTTTCGCGGTAATAAAGTCTTTTGTCGGCACGCTTTGGTCGTTATCCATTAAAAGTACCGTATTAAAAGAGTTTATGGCTACTTCTATCATTTCGCCGTCGGGTTCTTTGGTAGTAAGTCTTTGCAATAAAAGTCCCGGGGCTTTTAATATTAAAAATACGGGATTTTCCGTTTTTGCAAGAAGTTTTAAAAGCTCGTAAGAAATCCCTGCAACTAACGGAAGCAAAGCTATTTTTAAAAGTATTCTTAAAAAGCCTTCTACTTTAAATACCGAATTTGCAAGCGAAAAAACCAAAATGCTTACGAACATAACGTAAAACAAAAAAGTCGTTCCGCAACGATTGTGAACTCTGGAACACTTTTTAACGTTTTCTACCGTTAATTCCAAACCGTTTTCATAACAGGATATGGTTTTATGCTCCGCCCCGTGATACATAAATACCCGTTTAATATCTTTAATTAGCGAGATTATTACGATATAAATAACGAAAATCGTTATTCGCAATAATCCTTCTATTAAATTATAAACAAAAGAAGTTTTAGAAAATTTAAACCATTTTGCAAACAAATTAGTCGCAAGTTGCGGACATAATACGAAAAGCAAAATCGCTAAGCCTAACCCCACTATCATACTTACAGTAGTTATTACGCCCATTAAATTGATTTTTAATTTTTCAGATAAAAATTTTTCAAACTTAGAAGGTTCGTCTTCCCCGTAAACGGACGCGGAACGCATTAAAACACGAGTTCCGTCTATTAAAGACATAAAAAAATTGAGAATTCCCCTAATGATAGGAATACGGAAAAACACATTACGTTCTTTTAACGGTTTAAGTCTTTTAGTTTCGCTCCTGATAATTCCGTCGCTATCCCTAACCGAAATGCATTCCGAAGTTTTTCCTCTCATCATTACGCCTTCCATTACCGCTTGTCCGCCGATATAGGTGTAATTTTTTTTCTTTTTTTTCAAGATAACCCCTTATAGCAATTTAATAATAAAAAAGCTCTAAGTTGCCTTAGAGCTAATTTAAGTTTCCTAAAACTAGATATTATATCTTTTCTTAAACCTGTCAACACGACCGCCGGCGTCAACCAACTTCTGCTTACCGGTAAAGAAAGGGTGGCATTTAGAACAGATATCAACTTTTATTACGTCAACGTTTTTAGTCGAACCTGTCATAAAAGACTCTCCGCAAGCGCATTCCACTTTAACTAACTTATACTCGGGATGTATGCTTTCTTTCACTTTTATCACCTCGCTTATTTTTTTACAAACGATATTATATATTAAAAAAGACCGATAGTCAACTGTTTACAACCATTTTTTACTTATTTCGTCTTTTTTTTGTTGCTAAAAAATATTATTTGGAGTATAATTAGTCAACAAAGGAGAGCAATGATGTTAATTTGGCAGTTAAACGGCAAACAAAACGTTGAACAAATTACAAAAACGGAAATTTTTGACGACGTAGAGTTTTCCAAAATAAAAATTACAAAAGTTTTGCTTGACGATTTTATTTTTAAGGCTTACGAGGGAAAAGCGAAAATAGATTTTCCCATAATACCCGGTAGTTTTTCCGTCGGAATAGTAAGCGAATTCGGAGACGACGCAACATACGAATTTAAAAAAGGCAGTAGAGTTTACGTTTCCGCTCTATGTAATTGCGGTGAATGTTACGATTGTATTACCGATAACGAAGAAAAATGCTCTAACATTCGTTTTTCGGGAAGAAATTGCGATGGTGTTTTAAAAGAATTCGCAGTTGTTTCCAACAAACAAATTTTCGCCTTGCCACAAACGGTTTCCGATAAGGACGCGCTACTATTAGACATAATAGCGATGGGACTATCCGTAATAGACAATATAAAAATAAACGGAGGAGAACACGTAGTAGTTATAGGCAGCGGAATTCAATCGGTTATTTTATCGCAATTAATTTCATATTACAAAGGAATACCTATTTTAGTCTCCGACGATAAATCTATAGAATCTTTAACAGAGAACGCAGGCGTTTATTACTCGCTTAAAAAAACTGAAAAAACTAAAAAACAAATAAGCGACATTACCGGCGGAAGAATGGCAACGAAAGTTATTTACGTTTGCGGAACGGACATTTCAACCGAATGTATTTCGGAATTTGCTTCGTCTAACGCCATTATCACCCTTACGGGTTTTGATAGTTATGATATTTCGCTAAACTTAAATGAAGTTATGAACAAGCAACTTAAACTTTTTTGCGTTAAAAACGGTTACGGCAATATAGAAAGAGCAATAAACCTTATAGCAACAAAAAAAATAGACACTACTTTTTACTCGTTTAAGCAAATTAGATTTAACGAAGTCGGCAAATACCTTGCGGAAAGCGAGAAAAAGGGATTTTCACCTTGCTACGTAAATTTAATGGAATTATAAAACAAAACGTAATTAAAAGCTAAAAAAATGTATTTAACCATGTTTTTACGCAAATAGCTTTCAAAAGTTTTTTTTCACAAGATATTTTGCAATATCATAAATATCGCCGGCTCCTAAAAACAAAACGTATTTTTTATTCAGACGATTTATTTCGTCTGAAATTTTTTTACTATCGACGCAGTATGAACATTTTAACGCCAAAGATAAATCGTAACCGCTCATTCCGTCTTTTTCAGTTTCCCTAGCAGGAAAAGTTTTATAAATTATTAAATTATCAACCTGCGAAAGCACCCTTAAAAATTTATTAAAAAGCAATTTAGTTCTTGAAAAAGTATGCGGTTGAAAAACGACTAAAAAATCTTTCGACAAAACTTTTTTAAATGATTTTAAAGTGCTTTCTATTTCGGTCGGATGATGCGCGTAATCGGCGTAATACGATTTACCTTCTTTTTTGCCGATAAACTCCATACGGCGTTTCACTCCTTTATAATTTAAAAAAGTCTTATTTATAGTTTCTTTTTTTAATTTTAAAATTTCACAAATTGCAACACATGACAGCGCGTTGTAAATATTATGTAAACAAAAACCCTTTATTTGAGAATCAAATGCATGTTTGCCGTTTTTAAATACTGAAAAATACGTGTAATTATCATCTATTTTTAATATTTTAGCATAGTATTCAGCCGATTGATTTTTTAAAGAAATACCTATTGTATTTTTTGACGAATATTTTTTTAAACGTTCATCGTCTACGTTTACGACTTTAAATTTTGCTTTATCCAAAAATTTATAAAAAGAGTTACGTAAATCTTCTAACCCGTTATAACATTCCAAATGGTCGGCGTCTATATTTAAACAAACGGCAATGTCGCTTTTAAAAAGTTCTACGTTTCTTTTATATTCGCAAATTTCGCTTATTAAAACGTCTTTTCCCCCATAGTAATAATTTGATAGTCGTAAATCTTCTCCACCTATAAAACAAGAACAATTTATATCGCTTTCGACTATTACATTTGAAATTAAAGAAGTCGTTGTAGTTTTTCCGTGAGTACCGCTTATGCCAATTTTAAACGTGAAAAAATTAGAAATAAAATCTAAAAATTCCCCCCTTGAATAAGTTGAAATATTCATTTTTAACGCCTGTTTCAACTCTTCGTTTTCTTTATTTATCGCATCTGAATAAACGACAACGTCTACTTTCTTAACATTATTTTTATCGTGTCCTATAAACACGTCTATTCCGTTTTGTTCTAGCTTAAAAATATATTCGTTATAAGTTTTATCGCTTCCCGAAACCAAATATCCTAAGTCTTTACTCATTAAAGCAAGGGCGGACATATTAACCCCACCAATACCTATAAAAAAGATTTTTTTACCCATTTACAATACTTCCTATATAAAATATATGAAAAACCATAAAAAATAATTGAGTTTTTTAAATATTTTTTTAATTTAGTATTGAAAAGCTTGAACAAATATAGTACAATAAAGAAAAAGGAAGATAACCAATGAAAATTTCAGATGTAAAAATCAGACTTGTTACAAAAGAAGACTCAAAATTAAAAGCAGTCGTATCACTCGTTATCGACGATAATCTTGCAATACACGATATTAAAGTTATCGAAAACGAAAAAGGCAAAATTATTGCCATGCCCGCGAAAAAAACCGAAAACGGAATGTATAGGGATATTATACACCCTATCAACTCGCAAACGAGAGAAGAAATGACTGCTATAATTTTAAAAGCATACGAAGATGCTTTAAACAAATAATTTACTACAATTTTTTATGCGAACGTAAATTTTTACGTTCGCATTTTTTATTGTTTATTTTATATTTTTACTTTTTACAACTAACTATACGCTAAATTATTTTTTTAAACTTTTCTAAAATTTTCTGTTCTATTCTGCTTACTTGAACTTGTGAAATACCAAGTGATTTCGCAGTTTCACTTTGAGTTTTATCGTGATAATATCTCATTAAAATTATTTGTCGTTCTCTAATCGGCAATTTATCTATTAAGGACGAAAAAGTAATTTTATCTATTAAATCGTCTTCACTGAAAGAATCGGGGATTTTTTGCAAAAGGTCGGGAAGTGCATCGTCCCCGTCATCAGATACTCCGTTTAACGATAACGGCATTTTAGACGAATCTAACGCAAATGCAATTTCTTCCAGCGACATATCAAACGCCTTTGATAAATCTTCGACCGTTGGTTCGCTACCTTTATCTCTTTTAAAATCTTCGATATAACGGTTAATTTTATACGCTTGATTTTTAATTAAACGTGATACTTTTATACTTCCGTTATCCCTTAGGTATCTTTTAATTTCACCTAAAATCATAGGTACGGCGTACGTTGAAAATTTATTATCGAAAGAAAAATCGTAATTATCTATCGCCTTAATAAAGCCGATACATCCTAACTGATAAAGGTCGTCGTAATCAACTCCTTTATTTAAAAATCTTTTTGTCAGCGTTTTTATCAATCCCGAATTATTTATCAATAACGTTTCTTTCGCTTGATTGTCGCCACGCTTTGCTTTTGTTAAAAGTTGACTCGTTTCTTCGGAATTTAACATATTTTTATTTACCTACGCTTATTTTCTTAACCAAATATACTGTCGTTCCTTTATTTATTTCCGATTGAACCTTCATTTCGTCCATAAACGTTTGCATTATCGTAAAACCTATTCCTGAACGCTCTTTTTCGGATTTAGTAGTATAAAACGGCTCTAACGCTTGATTTACGTTAGATATTCCCACGCCTTCGTCCGATACGGAAATATGTATTACGTTATCAATTAAATCCGCCTTCAAGGTCACTACACCTAGGCTGTCCGGGTATCCGTGAACTATTGCGTTAGTAACGGCTTCACTTACCGCAGTTTTTACGTCGCCTAGCTCTGATACGCTGGGATTTAACGGTAAAAGCATTGCGGAAATACAACTTCTTGCTAATTGTTCGTTTTCGCTTTTTGAATAAAATTTTATAATTACGCTGTTTTCCATATTTTTCTCCGTTAACATATTTCCGGCATTAAACCGGTTAATCCGCTTATTTCTATTACTTTTTGTACGTTTGGTAAAGGTTGTTCTAAATAACTTTTTATTCCAACTCCGCTAAGTCTTTTGTACCTTCCTATTAAAAGTCCTATTCCCGTACTATCCATAAAAGAAAGTTTGGATAAGTTAAATATTACTTTTGATACGTTCATATTCTCATCAATAATTTTATCGAGTACCGCTTTTGACTTTTGAGCGGTATATTCGTCCAACTCGCCGTTAAAATAAACGTATAGCACGCCGGATAATAACTGATATTTTATTTCCATACATTATTCCTTTTTTGTTTTAATTATAATAAAAAAAATGCAACGAATTCTAAAAGAATTTGTCGCATTTAGTCAATTTTTGTTTTTTAGTTTGTCCAGTCGTTCGCAATTTCCTTAACGTTATCTAAATAAGTTTTTTTACTAATATTTTCACCGGCTACGACTTCTACTTCGTTATACTTGACGTTATTAACGAAAACGGTAACTTTTCCGAGTATTTGACCTTGTTTTACTGGAGCTTTTACTTCCTTACAAAGTTCATAACTTAATTCAAAATCGGTTTTTTCGTTTTTCTTACCAAAAATATAACAGTTTTCTTTTGCTATTATTTTAACGTTTTCTTGCTTACCGCCTTTAACTTTTACACTTTTTTCAATTTCTTCTCCGCGTTCGAATACGCATTTTTCCGAATAATTAGAAAAAGCATAGTTAAACATAGTTCTTACTCCGTTAAACCTTTCTTTACTGTTTTCTCCGCCTATTACTACCGAAATCAATCTCATTGCACCGCGTTTTGCCGTTGCTGATAAACAAAAACCTGCTTCTCCCGTAAAGCCTGTTTTACCGCCATCACACCCTTCGTAAAAACGAACGAGCTTATTAGTGTTGGATATTTCCGTAACGTTTCCAGACGGGTGTTTTATTTCGTCCATCCAAATTTTACTGTAATTAAAATATTGTTTATGAGTACATAACTCTTTTAATAAATTGGCAACGTCTTTTGCCGATGAATATTGCGTAGGTTTAGTCAGCCCTGTAGAATTAGAATATAAAGTATCACTTAAATTTAACTCTTTTGCCCTTTTATTCATTTCTTCAACGGCGTTTTCTTCACTGCCGTATAATCTTTCGCACAACGCTACCGTTGCGTCGTTAGCGGAAGCCACTATTACGGATTTTACCAAATCCGAACATAAATACTCTCCGCCTGCTTCTAAAAATACTTCCGAACCACCCATTCCGCTAGCTGTTTTACTTACCGTAATTTTTTCGTCCAACGACAAATTGTTATTGTCTACGTTTTCAAAAGTAAGCAGTAACGCCATAAGTTTCGTCATACTCGCAATAGGTAGTCTTGCGTTTTCGTTTTTGGCGTAAATAATGCTTCCGCTATGATAATCCATAATTATTGCGGATTTACATTTTACGCTTAAACCGTTTTCCGCATTAACCGTTTTTACCGCCGTAAATTTTATATTAAAAGCAAAAATGCTTATAACAATAAGCGATAAAATCGAAATAAATTTCTTTTTCATAACTACTCCTATATATTTTATAAAAGTAGTTTAAGTATTTTTTAAAAAAATATTCTAAAAATACAAATTCAACGGGCGGAAAAAGATTACGAGTATTATAAGTTCGTAAAACGCGCCGAAAAGCGCAATTAAAAACCCTATTAAAAAAAATCTAAAATAGTTATAAGAACAATACCCCTTTTGCCTTTTTAAACGCATATCGTAAACGATGCAACTTGCATATAATAGCCCGAAAGTTACGATTAAATTTTGCATTACTACAATAAATATGTAAATTATTATTCCGTGAACCGAATAAATTTGAAAAAACAGAAAAAAAACGTTTCCTAAAACTAACCCCCTATAAAAAAACATAATTATCGTGAAACAAGACGTAAAAACAGTGAAACACAATATCCACAATAATAAAAAGTAAAATAGATTATTGAAAATTCTTGTAAAAGTCAGTTTTATAGGATTAGAATACAAACCTATTATCATCGTGTGATAATTATTTACGATTACGAATAAATCGGTAAACTGAGTTAAACCTTTTCCGAAAATTATCCCTAAAACAAGTCCTAAAACGTACGCGCAAATAAACAATACGTTTAAAATAGGATTAAGACAAAAGCATTTAAAAAATCTTTTTATATATTTTCGGGACATAAAAAGTACCTCATATTAAATTATGAGATACTTTTATCTTTTATTCTTTTAACAAAGTAAAAAAACGTTTATAAAACTAAAATTTTTATTTTTTAGTTTTTAAAAAATTACTCGTTTATCATATTTTGAACGGAAATTCCGTATCCCCTTTGGGCGTCCCCCACAAACACGTGCGTTATTGCACCCACAAGCTTACCGTTTTGCACGATTGGACTACCGCTCATACCCTGAACTATTCCGCCCGTAACTTCTAAAAGTTCTTTATCGGTTATTTTTATAACGAAATTTTTATTAGCCTTATTTAAGTCGGCTTTCACGATAGAAATAGAATATTCCTTAACTTCCGTGCCGTTAACGCAAGAATAAATACTTGCCTTACCGGGCTTAGCCTTATCTATTTCAATAGGTTTTTGGCTTGACTTTACGGGCGAAGCTAGTTCGCCTTTTAATCCCGTTTTGGTGTTAGCCGTAATTTTACCTATTTCGTCCGTAGGAGAAAATACGCCTTTAAGCTCCCCTGTAAAACCACGACTGCCTTTAACAACGCCTACAATCATACAAGAAAAAGCTTTTCCGCCCGAGATAGAGAAAATTTCTCCGTTTTCGTTAGAAATTGAATGTCCTAACGCGGAAAAAGTATTTTTAGTATAGTAAGTTATAGTGCCTATTCCCGTAATTGCGTCCCTAACGATTAAACCGAGTTTATATTTTCCGTTTAAATCTTTTGCGGGAACGACGTTTTTTAAAAGTAATTTACCTTCTCTTTTGATTTTAATTTTTAAGTCGTTACCGTTTTCGGAAACTAATTGTTCCAAAGAAATACCGTCCGTAACGTCCTTTCCGTTTATAGATAAAATTACGTCCCCTACGCGTATATCGGCGTTTTTACAAGGGCTAACGGTGCCGTTTTCACACAAAACTTCCGTTACCGATAAAACGTCTACGCCTTTTTCGTTAAGAACAAAACCTGCCGTTTGTCCGCCTAAATAATATAAAGTTTGCTCTGCTTTAACGGTTCTTTTTTGAGTAAAAGAAAAAAATACCGATAAAACGATAGTTAAAATCAGTATTTTCTTTAAAACTTTTTTAAAATTTATCGTACTCATAAACTTGTTATGCGTAAAATTTAAAAAAATATTCGTATTTTATTTTTTTATTGAATTTTTATATTCGGTTGCCTGTTTTATCATATTTTCGGCGTGAGTTTTGGCGATTTCACTGTCGTTTTGTCCGCCGACTAACCTTATAATTTCGTTTATTTTACCGTTATAATCCAAAACTTTAATAGTCGAATAAGTTTTAGTTTCGTTTTCAAACTTATAAATTAAAAAGGAAGTATCGCTCATAGCGGTCATAATTGCAAGGTGAGAAATTGCAATAATTTGTTTATGTAAGGCAATTTCGGCAAACTTTTTAGCCATTGTTAAAGCTACTTGTCCGCTTATTCCCGCGTCTATTTCGTCGAAAATATAAGTTGAAATTCCGTTCATTGCTGAAATTTCGCTCTTTAAAGCAAGCATAAACCTACTCATTTCGCCACCGCTTATGGTTTTTGCCATATTTTTTAAAGGTTCACCCTTGTTTGCGGAAAACAAAAATTCGATTTCGTCCCGACCGTTTAAAGATAAGCTATCTTGTTTTTCGGTAAAGCTTATTTCAAACGTTGCGCTTTGCATTGCAAGAGTTTTTAAAGATTCCGTTACGCTTTTGCAAAATTTTAAAGCGTATTTTTTTCTGCAATTAGTAATCTCGGAGTATATTTCGTTTAATTCTTTTTCTAATTTTGTCTTATCGGAGTTTAATTTTTCAACAATTTCGGTACTATTTACAATTTCGTCCACTTCGCGTTGAGCACTTTTTAAAAATTCTTGTACAGCTTCGTAACTACCGCCGTATTTTCGTTTTAAATCCCTTATTTCATCGAGCCTTTTTTCAATTTCATCGGCTTTTTGCTCCGAATAATCCAGTCCGTCTAACAAATCTTTAACGGCGTAAGTTTGCTCGTTTAAAATGGAAATAGCATTTTCTAGCCCGTCGTAAATTTGAGAATATTTTTCCCCGAACGAGAGTAATTGCGAAATTCTTCTACCTGCCGATACTATTGCATCTACACCCTTATCTTCCCCGCTAAGCAAAGAATACGCTTCCCCGAGCGAATCCGCGATTTTTTCGGCGTTTACGATAATTTTTCTCTCTTCGAGTAAATTTTCTTCTTCGCCTTTACGAATATCGACTTTTTCTATTTCTTCTATTTGATATTTTAATATATCTAAACGCCTTTCCCCGTCGGAATTAGCCGATAAACGCTTTAATTCACTTAAAGTTTTTTTCATTTGCGCTACGGGAGAGAGTAAACGCTGTTTTAAATCCGATAACTCTTGTCCGCAATATTTATCTAAAACCGACAGTTGGTTTTCTTTATCTAGAAGAGAATAATGCTCGCTTTGTCCGTGAACGTCCACTAAGCAAGAAGTTATTTTTTTTAACATTCCGCCCGTAACGGTTTCACCGTTGACTTTTATAGAGCTTTTACCTTCTACCGTAAATTTTCTTTTAACGATTAACTCGTCGTCGAATTCGATATCGAAATCGTTTAAAACCTGTTTAACTTCATCGTTATCCACGCTAAAATTAACGGTAACCAAACATTCTTGCGAACCGAACCTTATGCAAGACTTATCAGCTTTTGCCCCCAAAGCAAAATTTATTGCGTCTATAATTATAGATTTTCCGCTTCCCGTTTCGCCGGATAAAACGTTTAATCCGCTGTTAAATTCTATTTCGGTATTGTCAATCAGCGCAAAATTTTTAATTGAAATTTTTTGAATCATAACAATATTTCGTCAAGCTTTTCCTTAACGCTCCCCGCCGTTTCGTTATTTTCGGCAATTATTAAAAGGTTATCGTCGCCCGCTAACGTTCCCAAAACCCCGTCTATAAGTTGTTTATCTATAAAAGACGCTACCGCGTTGGCGTTTCCTTCGTGAGTTTTTATAACTATTAAATTTTGCGCGAGCTTTATGGATACGACCGCATTTTTGTATACGTTATTTTCGTTGGAATTTTCGAAGTTTACGGCGTATCTGTATTTTTTTTGTTTTCCGCTTGTTTTTACGATATTCAAATCTTTTATATCCCTTGAAATTGTCGCTTGCGTTACATTTAAGCCAAGCAAGTTTAATTTATCTACAAGGTCGTTTTGCGTATCAAACTCGTTTTCTTCTATAATTTTAAGCAAAATTTCTTGCCTTTCAGATTTTTTCATCGCCAATCACCCTGTTAAATTTTTTGCAAAGCTTATTAAAAAATTCTTTTTTAAATTTTATAAGTTTTAATGTTTTTTTACTTTTTTCAATAATAATTTCATTATCGTCTACGTCCGAAAAATATTTTCCATCCGCAAATACTGCCGAATTTCTATCAGTTTCCAAAGACGTAATTTTTAATATGCCGTTATCGTTATAAACGATAGGTCTTGATAAAAACGAATGAGAACATATAGGCGTAATTATAAAAGCGTTAGTGTCGGGAGTAAGAATTGCCCCGCCTGCCGATAGAGAATACGCCGTTGAACCCGTAGGCGTAGAAATTACTATTCCGTCGGCGTAAAAATTATCTATTCTTTCGCCGTTTAATTCTATTTTTAACTTAATAACTTCGCTAACAAGTTCGTTTTTAGGTTTACGCTGAATTACTACGTCGTTTAAGCAAATCTTACTTTTCCCGTTATGCGATACGCTTATTAGAGTTTTTTCGGTATATTCGGGTCTAGATAAAAGCTCTCTTATAACTTCTTGCAAGTTTTCGGGCGTAAAATCGGATAAAAACCCGAACGTTCCCGTATTAACGACTAAAACGGGAACGTTTTGTCCCAGCGCGTAAGGAACGCTTTTTACGGTAGTTCCGTCCCCACCGAATACGACGATATAATCGCACTTTTCAGTGAGATTTTCCGCAACGTTTACTATTTTTGCCGATTTACCGACTATCGTTTTAAATTTTTCGCAAGTGTTTTTAGATAAAACACTGTTTTCGTTTACAAAAACACCTATCGTCATAATTTTGATTTTTCTATTACACCCTTTATATAATCGTAGTTTAAAGTTTCTTTTTTAATTTTACTTATAAGGAAAAAATATTCCGCGTTTTTATCTTGCCGTATCGGAGCAAAAGTAAAATTTACTGGATACAAACCGCAAGATAAACAATAATCTAACAAATTACAGCACGCGTTTTTTATGTCTTTTAAATTTTTTACGATGCCTTTTTTATTTAAACTATTTTCACCGCATTCGAATTGCGGTTTTATTAAACAAATTATTTCTCCGTCTTGTTTTATTGCGCTACTTACGGGAACTAAAATGTGTTTTAAGGAAATAAAACTACAATCGGCAACCGCTAAATCGGGTTTTACGCAAAAAGTATTTTCGTTAAGCTCCCTTGCGTTTAGCGTGATTTTTTCCACCCTTTCATCGTCCGAAAGCGATTTATCTAGTAAAGACGTATTTACGTCTAGACAGTATACTTTTTTTGCGCCCGATAATAATAGTCTTTGCGTAAAACCGCCTGTACTTGCGCCCACGTCTACGCAAATTTTATCATTTATAAAGTAGTTAAAATCTTCTAACGCTTTTTCTAGCTTGTATCCACCCATAGAAACGTATTTTATAGGCTCTAATATCGTTATTTTATCGTTTTCCTTAACTTCGTAAGAAGCTTTTTCAGCTTTTCCGTTTACCCTAACAAAGTTTTTTTCGATTAAAATTAAAGCCCTGTTTCTACTTGTGGCAAAACCGTTTTCAGATAAATATTTATCTAATCTCATTAGTATATTCTTTTGCTTAATTCTACGGCGAAATTTTTTAAAAATTCGGAATTTTCTACGTTGTTTAAGGCTGAAACGGCTTTTTGAGTTTTCTCTTGAACAAGCCTTTCGCACTCGGATAAACCGTATATTTCTACGCTTGTAAGTTTCCCGTTTTCGCTGTCCTTACCTAGAGTTTTGCCGAGTAAATTTTTATCGCCTTTAACATCTAAAACGTCGTCTACTATTTGAAATACTACGCCGACGTTTTCAGCATATTCTTTTAATTCGTTAAAATAATTTTTTTCGACGAAAAAAGTCGGAATCAGTACGGAAGCCATTATTAGTTTAGCCGTTTTTTTAATTTCTATTTCTTCTAGCAATTCTTTATTTACTATTTTATTTTTTTCGGCGTAAACATCCTTAAATTGTCCGCCCAACATTCCCCTAAATCCGCTATAACGAGAAATTAGTTCCAAACACTTTGCCCCCGATAAATCTTTTATTGCGTTTAAAGAATGTTCGTAGGCAAAGTTTTGTAAAGCGTCCCCGCACAAAACCGCCGTGCTTTCGCCGAACTTTTTATGACAAGAAAGTCTTCCGCGTCTATAATCGTCATTATCTATACAAGGCAAATCGTCATGCACAAGGCTTGAATTGTGTATTATTTCAAGCGAACAAGCAAACGGTAATACTTTTTCGGACGGAACTCCCAAACAGTTTGCCACCGCAAGCGTTAAAACAGGTCTAATGCGCTTACCGCCCGCAGATAAAACGTATTTCATTGCTTGTTCTAAAAGTCCGTCCCCTAAACCGTTTAAAACGGCGGATAAATATTCTTCAAAAATTTTTTTATATTCTTTTTCCGTCATAATTTTTTCGTAAATGCCTTAAATACGTTTTCAAGTAGCATTGCGATTGTCATAGGTCCGACTCCGCCCGGAACGGGAGTTATATAAGAAGCTTTTTGACTACACTCGTCATAGTCGACGTCCCCGCATAATTTTCCGTTTTCGTCCCTATCCATACCGACGTCTACGATAACGGCGTTTTCCTTTATCATATCGGCTTTTAAAAATTTAGCAATTCCCACAGCCATAACGACTATATCTGCGTTTTTTGTGTAAAATGATATATCTTTCGTTTTGCTATGACATATGGTTACTGTGCAATTTTCCTTTAACAAAAGTAGGCTCATAGGCTTGCCTACAATATTGCTTCTTCCGACGACAACTGCGTTTTTGCCGTTTAAATCTATTTTATAATGCTTTAAAAGACGTATTACGCCGTTAGGTGTACAAGCTATTAAACAATCTTCCCCGAGCATTAGTTTGCCGACGTTTTCGGGAGAGAATCCGTCCACGTCCTTTTCTACGGGAATTAAAGATAAAAGTTTTTTTTCGTCTAAGCGTTTAGGCAAAGGAAGTTGTATTAAAATTCCGTCTATATCGGAATTTACAAGCTTTTTTACTTCCGTTTCCGCTTGCTCTTGCGTAATATCCGCGCTTAACTTTACGCTTACGGATTCTATTAAAGACTGTTCGCAAGCTTTAATTTTATTGCGAACGTAAATTGCGGAAGCAGGGTTATCCCCTATCATAACGACTGCAAGTTTACACCTTTTGTCCGTAGTTTTGTATATTTCGAATAATTTTTGTTTTATATCTTCTTTAATTATGCCCGAAAGCATTTTTCCGTCTAAAATCACGCTCATTTTTCCAAATCTTGTTTAAATTTTGCAAGAATTCCGTTTACAAACACCACGTTATCTTCTTGCGAATATTTTTTAACTAATTCTATCGCTTCTTTTATGGATACTACGCTTGGTACGTCTTCTATAAATTTCATTTCCGCCATAGCGAGTATTAAAATGGCTTTATCTACCGCAAAAATTCTGTCATAGCGGAAGTTAAGGGATAATTTTTCGATTTCTTGCGTTAAATACTCGTAGTTATCTTTTACTTCCTTTATAAGCTTATCCGTATATTCCTTATCTTCTTTATTGAGTTTTTCGTATCCGTATAATTCGTCTTGTACTTCGCTTTTTTCGCCGAAAAGCTCCGCAAATATAATTTTAAATGCGGTTTCTCTACAATCTCTTCTCATTAAGCTCCTTAAATTGACGTTTCTTCTTTAAAAACAACGTCGTCAACATGAACGTCAACCGCCTGAATTTTGTATTTAGACATAGTTTCTACGTTGTGTTTTATGCTTTGTTGTATAAAATAAGAAACTTCGGGAATGTTTGCACCGTAATAAACGTCAACCGTTACGTCAACGTAAATTCCGTCGGGTTTTACGTTTATCTTTATTCCGTCTAATTTTTCTTTTTTAACGTTTTTATATTTGACTTTTACGCCTTCCGTGTTGGATACGGATAAACCCACTATACTCTTTAAAATATCTTCGTTATAAACTACTTTCCCGTTTTCCTTATCCGTTTCGTTTACTCGTAAAGTTTTTTTAGACATATTATGCTCCTTAAAAAGTTTCGTTGATAACAGTATAACACAAAATTACTGCTTTTAACAAGTATTTATTTAATTTTTATATATAATATACAAAAAAATACACAAAATAAAACGCCCGAAAATCGGGCTAATAATAAAAAATTATTTAATTAAATCCTTTACTGTTTTTTTCTCAAAAAAATCAGCCAAATCTACAACCACCCTTAACGCATACCTACCGCGCGTTGAAATTAACATGTTTTCATCCTTTTAAATATAAAAATATTAGTCGTTAAATAATGCGGTTGAGAAACATCTATCTCCGCTATCGGGTAATAGAACGACTACGTTTTTACCTTG
>DHLF01000008.1 GCA_002405165.1 Christensenella sp. UBA4675 | reverse complement strand
CTGCTGCCTCCCGTAGGAGTCTGGACCGTATCTCAGTTCCAATGTGGCCGATCACCCTCTCAGGTCGGCTACCCATCGCGGGCTTGGTGGGCCGTTACCTCACCAACTACCTAATGGGACGCGAGCCCATCTCTATCCGATAAATCTTTCATTTAAGGAAGATGCCTTCCAAAAATAATATGCGGTATTAGCACAAATTTCTTTGTGGTATTCCCCAGATAGAGGCAGGTTGCTCACGCGTTACTCACCCGTCCGCCACTCGTATATCGCTATACTCGTTCGACTTGCATGTGTTAAGCACGCCGCCAGCGTTCATCCTGAGCCAGAATCAAACTCTTAAGTTTAATATCTTTAAGCCGTGTTCCTAAGAACACAACTGCTCAAACGTTTTCGTTATTTTGCTGACTGTTTTTTGGTACATATTTTTATATACTCAAATTTAAAATTGACAGAAATTATAAACAAAGTTTTTGTTCATCTTGTCATTTCTTAATATTCAATTTTTAATCTACGATTATCGCAAGAACAACCGTTCTGCGAGCTGTCTTTCAGTTGACAGCTTACTCATTTTATCATAAGCTATAAGACTTGTCAACTGTTTTTTCAAACTTTTTAAAAATTTTTTTTATTTTAAAAATTTAAGAAATTTACAGCTTTTTTTTGTTGCGAAAATTACTCGTTTATTTTTTCATTTTCGGCACGCCTTTCTCAAGAGTGCTTGCTTATTAAACTACTTTTAGAAAGTTTTGTCAACTGTTTTTTCAATATTTTTCGACATTTTTGTAATTTTTTTTTAAATACCTATATGTTGTATAATTTTGTCTTATTAAAACACAATTTTAAAAATATACCTTTTCTATTACTCCGCCACCCAAACATTTTTCGCCTAAATACAGCACCGCAAACTGACCTTCCGTTATAGCTCTTTGTTTTTCGGCGAACTCTATCATAACGCCTTTTTCTAAAATTTTTACTAAAACTTTTTGTTCTACTTGGCGATAACGAAATTTTGCGGTACACTCAAAAACGTTTTCTTGCGGTTTAAAAGGAATCCAATTAAAATCTTCGCAATATAAAGCTTTTGAATATAAAGCTTCTTCGTTTCCGTGCGCAAGATACAAAATATTATTTTCCATATCTTTTTTAATAACGAACCATCTTCCGCCTTCGTCGCCTTTTTGTCCGCCTATATTTAATCCCTTTCTTTGACCTATCGTGTAATACATTAGTCCGTCGTGCTCGCCCAAATATTTTCCTTCCGCAGAAAAAATCTTACCGGGTTTGGCAGGTAAATAAGTTTTTAAAAAATTTTTAAAATTTCTTTCGCCTATAAAGCAAATACCCGTACTGTCTTTTTTCTTAGCGGTGTAAAGGTCGTATTTTAACGCAAGTTCCCTTACTTTTGGCTTATCGATTTCGGCAAGCGGAAATAAAACGTTGCTTAATTGTTCTTGCGAAAGCTGATTTAAAAAGTAAGTTTGGTCTTTATTTTGGTCTTTTGCCTTTAATAGATAATGAATACCGTCTTGATGTAAAATATTGCAATAATGCCCCGTAGCAATGTAATCCGCGCCCATTTCCACAGCGTACTTTTTAAAAGGTCCGAATTTTATTTCTCTATTGCACAAAACGTCGGGATTCGGCGTTCTACCCAAAGAATATTCCTTTAAAAAGTAAGAAAAGACTTTATCCATATAGTTTTTGGAAAAATTTACGGCGTAGTAAGGAATATCTATTTTTTCGCAAACGCGTCTTACGTCGGAGAAATCCTGTTCGGAAGTACAGCAACCGTTTTCGTCGTGTTCTTCCCAATTATTCATATATAATCCTATTACGTTATAACCTTGTTCCTTTAAAAGAACGGCGGCAACGGAACTGTCCACACCCCCGCTCATACCGATGACTACGGTTTTTTTCATAAAGTTTACCACCTGAAATTATTAAAAACATAATATCACAAACCGTAAAAAATATCAATGAAATAAAAAAACAAAAAATCACTTGATTATTTTTATAAATTGTTATAATATATTATTCTATAAATATATAACAGTTATTAAAGGAGAACTACAATGCCCGACGGCTCCGTGCCACTGCTGATTTGCATAATAATACTAATTTTACTATCCGCTTGCTTTTCTTTAACGGAAACGGCTTTTTCTTGCGTAAACAAAATAAAAATGCGCGCGATGAGCAATGCAGGAAACAAAAAAGCCGAAAAAGTTTTAAATTTCGTTGAAAATAAATTTGACAAACTAATTAGCACAATTTTAGTCGGGAACAATATAGTAAACCTAACTTGTGCCACGATTTCAACGATATTTTTCGCTAAAATTTTAAGAAACGGAGTAAATTCTTCCGTAATATCCACAATAGTTATGACCGTTGCGGTTTTAATATTCGGGGAAATTACGCCTAAATTTTTAGCAAAAATCAATCCCGAAAAAATGTCTATGGCATTTTATCCGTTTATAGTATTTTTCTATTATTTATTCTACCCCGTAAATGTAGTTTTCGGCGGATGGAAATGGCTTATTAAAAAAATTTTCCATATAAAAAACGAAGAAATTATTACCGAACAGGAAATAATTACGGTAATAGAAGAAGCGGAAGAAGACGGAACGATTAAAGAAGAAGAAACTAAACTTATCCGTTCGGTTATAGAATTCGACGATTTGGAAGTCGGCGACGTGCTAGTTCCGAGAGTAAACGTAGTTGCCGTAGAAAAAAATACCGACGTTGAAAAAATACGCAGGATTTTCGATAAAGAAGGATATTCTCGTCTACCCGTTTTCGATAAAACAATCGATAAAATAATAGGTACTATCCACGAAAAAGATTTCTTTAATAATTATTTAAAGGGAAATAAAGATATAACTTCTATTATACAAACCGCCTTTTTCACTACGGAACATCAAAAAATATCCGTTTTGTTAAAGCAACTGCAAAAAAATAAAGTACACATAGCAATCGTTTTAGACGAATACGGCGGAACTGCGGGTCTTGTTACGCTAGAAGATATTTTAGAAGAATTAGTCGGCGAAATTTGGGACGAGCACGACGAAATTATAAATTACTTTAAAAAAGTAGGCGAAAACAGCTATTTAATAGACGGAAACGCTCCGCTGGAAGATTTATTTGCAAAGTTTGAAATTGCGGGCGAAGAAGACAATTTCGAAGCGCTTACCGTTAGCGGTTGGATTACCGAAAAATTAGGCGATATTCCCCATTCGGGTACGAAATTCGTCTATAAAAACATTTCGATAGAAATAACCAAAGCTTCTATAAGAAAAGTTCTACAAATAAAAGCCACACTTATAAAAAACGAAGAAAGCGAAAAAGCCGAATAAACCACAAAATCTACGCGGTTGCATTTTAAAAATGCAACCGCAAAAATTAAAGTTTTTGGCAAAAAATTTTTTTCTTACTTTATAAAACTTTCAACTAGTAAAAGCTTAAAAACATTTCAACAACTTTAAAATTTTTAGTATTGAAATAATTTATATATAATAAGGATATATGCCCGTGGCGCAACCGGATAACGCATCAGATTCCGATTCTGAAGACTGCAAGTTCGAATCTTGTCGGGCATACCAAAAAAACCAATAAAAACAGTTCAAAGCTTTTGCTTATTTTATATATAAAAAATTATTAAAAATAAGGCTATATGACGGTAAAACCGTTTTATTGCAACTAATCGGTAAAGGCTAATATGAGTAAATACGATATTTTATGGCAAAAAATTAAAGAAATATTCGATAGTCAAAATTTAAACGTTTTAACGCTTACTTTTGCCGAAGTAGAAAAATTAGGCAACGTAAAAATTGACCATTCTCTTTTATCCTGCAAAAAGGATTTACTTTTATTCGGCGTAGAAATAAAAAAAATAAGTTTAAAAAATAAAGAAATAACTTTTAAAAAAATCTAACCTAAAAATTTTAAACACCCAAAAATACAAGGATTTTAAAAGGGGCGGACAAAATTTGTCCGCCCCCAGATATTAAGTTTAAAAACTAATTTTTTATAATCTTTTCCATACCGACTTTTTGAATTCTCATACCTAAGCTTTCATAAAATTTAAGTGCGTTTTTATTGTCCGCCCAAACGTTTAACGTTACCGAATTAAAGCCGTTTATAGTTGCAAAATTTAAAACATAATCGTACAAAATTTTGCCTATCCCCTTTCCCCTAAAACTTTCGTCAACGCATAAGTCGTCTATATAAACGGTTTTAAAATCGTTCATCAATTTATCGCCGTTGTAATCTTTTAAAATGCAAAACGCATAACCTACGACGCTTCCGTTTATCTTAGCAACGAAAACGGGCGTAGACTCATTAGACAATATCTTTTCTAACTCTTTATCATCGTATTTTTTAGCCCCTTTTTTAAATAAATCGGGTCTAACCGAGTTATGCACGCTCGCGACTTGAAAAAGTAGTTTATTTATTTCAAATAAGTTGTCTTTATTAGCTTTTTTTACGTCAATTTTATCCATAAAAAATATTATAACCGCTTTTTAGAAAAAAGCAAACGTTTTACTTTGATTTTTCGTTTTCGGAAACGGTTTCGGATTTAACTTTTTCCTTTGCTTGATTATTAAAGTATAACGCAATAGTAGTTTTTAAATAGTAATATAAAACCAGACCTATAACTGCCCCTATTATAGCTTGTAGAAATTGAAACGGCAATTTTAATAACGCGTATTCTTTGGTACTATATATAAACGCTCTTCCTAAACTATATCCCGTAACCATTATTAAAATTCCTGCAATTACGCCGACTAAAACTCTCCAAAATTTAGGCGTTTCGGTGTTCCCTCTAATTAAAGATATTGCTACTGCTTGCAAACCGTGCGTTACAAGCGACACAAACATAGGTGCGGGATAAAACAGCATATCGCCTAAAAACGCCCCTACCCCGCCGACTACGAACGCGCTAATCGGGTCTAGAATTAAAGACGCAAAAACAATAATAATATCGTTAAAATATAAGTGTCCGCCGGGAACGGAAACGGAAAACACGCTCATACTAAGCATTACGTTCATTGCGGTAAACAACGCCGTAAAACAAATTTTTTTAGAATAACTCATAAATTGCTCCTCCCGCAAAACAAAAATCGCAAGATTTTATCTTAAAAAAATATCGTTTTGCTTTAAAAATTTTACTTTCCTTTTATTTTTCTTGCGATTATACACCAAAGCTGATATTATTGTAATAATCAAAAACAATAAATTTTATAAGACCAGATTATGAAAAAATATTTAGAAATTTACGAAAAAATTAAGAACGATATAATAAACGGAGTATACGGCTTTAACGAGAAATTACCTTCTAAAAGAACTATTGCCGAAGACATGAAAGTAAGCGTTGTAACGGTGGAAACCGCTTACGATATTTTGCAAAGCGAAGGTTATATTTTTTCCATTGAAAGAAGCGGATATTTTGTAAGCTATAATACCGATTTTACTTATAAAACAAATACGAAAAGCGAAGAAAGAACCGAGGTTTTTAGCATATCGAAAAATAACGAATATTTTCCGTTTTCAACCTTAGCTTCCGCAACGCGAAAAATACTTAATTCTTTTGGAGAAGCTTTACTTGAAAAATCGGCAAACACGGGAACGGAATATTTAAAAAAAGCTATTAAGAATTATTTAATAAGAAATAGGGGCATTTCGGTAGAAGAAGAACAAATTATTATAGGATCGGGTTCGGAATACCTATACGGAATTATTACCGAGCTTTTAGGTCATGATAAGATATACGCAATAGAAAGTCCGTCTTACGAACAAATAGAAAAAGTATATGTGGCAAAAAACGTAAAAATTGAAAAATTACCTATAACTTCAAGCGGAATTTCAAGCGAAAATCTAAATAAATCTGTGGCTCAAATTTTACACGTTACTCCGTACAGAAGTTATCCTACTCTTGCTACGGCTACCGTTTCTAAAAAAAAGGAGTATCTAAGTTGGGCTATAAAAAGAGACGGATTCGTTATAGAAGACGATTACGAGTCCGAATTTTCACTTACGACGAAAACGACGGATACTATTTTCGGCTCAGATAAAAACGCGCCCGTAATTTTCGTAAATACGTTTACAAAAAGTATTTGCCCCGCGTTAAGGGTAGGATATATGCTTATTCCTAAATTTTTAACCGGTACTTTTTATCAAAAATTAGGGTTTTATTCTTGCACCGTACCCACCTAAGAACAATATTTAATCGCGCATATTTTAAACGACGGAAGTTTTGAAAGACACGTTAACAAAATTAGAAGATTGAGAAGAAAACAACTAACTACGACATAACTAATTATAGACCCACACAAGAAATACGTTTTGCGTAATAAACGATTACGCGATTAAAAACTACGTTATATTTAACTTTTCAAACGTAAACGATAAAGGAGAATATTACGGCGATTATACCTGCAAACTTAACCGTCCTAAAAGTTAAAAACATACTTTTTATTTTTAATCACAAAGTTTTAAAATAAAAAATTTTTAGTTATTTCCTAAAAATTTTAAAATTTTCCCCCAAAGTTTTAAACTTTGGGGGAAAACGTTTTTATTCTACGATTTTTGTTTAAATAAAATTTTGCTTTTTACAATTTTAAAATTTCATTGATATTTTTTGGTTTTTAACCTATTTAACGCCCTTGCCATTTTAATTTCCGCGCT
This sequence comes from Christensenella sp. UBA4675, assembly GCA_002405165.1. GTDB lineage: Bacteria > Bacillota > Clostridia > Christensenellales > Borkfalkiaceae > UBA4675. Next base: position 65,118 of record DHLF01000008.1, on the reverse strand, counting down.
ACGGGCGTTTCTCCTAGACGAGTTACGTTGCAAGTCTTCCCGAGCTTCTTGCGCTGACCTTAACGCGTGCGCTTCGTCTATATCTTCCGCTCGTTCGGCAGATTCCACCATAACTACCACGCTTCCGTTTTCGGCTTTTGCTATTCCGTTAGAAAAAAACGCAACTATTTCTTCTTTTTCGGTTTTTATTCTTGCCGTACCCGAAGTTATTGCGACAACACAATTACAATGTTCCGCCATAATTCCGTACTGACCGCTTACGGACGGAACGATTAAAGAATAACATTCTCCGTCGTAGAACACTCTATCGGTGGCAAGAATTTTTAAATAAAAAGCTTTCATAATTTAATTTTCCGCCGATTTTAATAATTTTTCTTTATTTAAAGCGTCTTCAAACGTTCCGACGTTGTAAAAAGACTGTTCGTTCATATCGTCCGCTTCGCCGTTTAAAATTCGCTCGAACCCGTCAACCGTGTCTTCGGTTTTTACGAATACTCCCTTTACGCCCGTAAATTTTTCGGCAACGAACATAGGTTGAGATAAAAACTTTTGCGCAATTCTAGCCCTTTTTACCACTTTTTTATCTTTTTCGGAAAGTTCTTCCATTCCCAAAATAGAAATTACGTCTTGCAATTCTTTATATTTTTCCAAAAGTTCTTTGACTTTTATCGCGACTTCGTAATGGCGTTGCCCGACGATTTGCGGTTCTAATATCGTAGAAGAAGACTCTAACGGGTCTACCGACGGATAAATACCCGCTTCGGCGACTTTTCGACTTAAAACCGTAGTCGCGTCTAAGTGTGAAAATACCGTTGCAGGCGCAGGGTCGGTTAAATCGTCCGCAGGAACGTAAACTGCTTGAACCGACGTTATAGAGCCGTTTTTGGTAGAAGTAATTCTCTCTTGCAATTTACCCATTTCTTCCGCAAGCGTTGGCTGATAACCGACGGCGGAAGGCATTCTTCCGAGCAAAGTAGATACTTCGCTACCCGCTTGAACGAAACGGAAAATATTGTCTATAAACAGTAAAACGTCCTTTTTTTCTTCGTCCCTAAAATACTCAGCCATTGTAAGTCCCGACAAAGCAACTCTCATTCTTACACCGGGAACTTCGTTCATTTGTCCGAACACCAAAGCCGTTTTACCGAACACTCCGCTTTGTTTTAATTCTTCAAACAAGTCGTTACCCTCTCTCGAACGCTCGCCTACACCCGTAAAAACGGAATATCCTCCTTTTTCGTTTACTACGGAATGAATTAACTCTTGTATTAAAACGGTTTTACCTACTCCCGCCCCGCCGAACAATCCTATTTTACCGCCTTTTAAATAAGGCTCTAATAAATCTATTACTTTTATTCCCGTTTCCAAAACTTCAAAAGCGGGGGTTTGTTCGCTAAAAGAAGGCGGTTCGGCGTGGATACTTCTTTTTTCGCAATTTTCGATTTCTTCTCCGCCGTCTATCGTTTGTCCCAAAACGTTAAACATTCTACCTAAAACTTTTTCCCCGACAGGCACCGATACGGGCGCGCCCGTAGCTATGACTTTTGCCCCGACGAACAATCCTTCGCTTTCCGAAAGCATAATGCATCTGGCCGTATCGCACGAAACGTGTCCCGCGACTTCCATAACTTTTTCTTTGCCGTTTATTTCCACTTTTAAAGCTTCTTTTATTTTCGGTAAATTTTCGTCTTTAAATTTAACGTCCGTAACCGAACCTGAAATCCTACAAATATATCCTGCCATAATTACTCCGTTTTCTCTTTAACGGAAACGCTTTTCGCCCCAGAAGCCACTTCCGTAATTTGTCTTGTAATTTCACCCTGTCTTATGCGGTTATACTCCCTTTTTAATTCGTCCAGCACGTTTTGAGCGTTATCGCAAGCCGAATAGGTCGCCATCATTCTAGCGTTTTGCTCCGAACAAAAGCTATCTACAAGCGCGCTATAAATATAACCCGTAACGCAACTCGGAACGATATTTTCCAAAACCTTTTCGGGAGAAGGGTCAAACTCGAACGACAATAAACCTTTCGCTTTTGCGTCTATAAAATTTCCGCTGTGTAGCGGTAATAGTCTTTCCGTTTTTACCGTTAATTTATTGTTTGTAAAATCCGTATACGTAACGAATAATTTTGATATTTCTCCGCTTAAAAAGCGGTCTATAAGTTCGTAAGCTATCTTTCTTGCCCTACCGAGCGTCGGCCTTTGAGCGTTGTAAATAAAGGTAGAATCTACGCAGAATTTATGAGAAATAAAATAGCTTCTGCCAAAATCTCCCACCACGAAAAGCTTGTTCGAGCCGTGTTTTTCAAAGGCGTTTTCAACGTTTTTTATAACGTTATGATTGTACGCCCCCGCAAGCCCTTTATCCGCAGTAATAACCAAATATCCGTAAGTTCCGTTTTGCACCGTTTCTTCCGAAGAATAAAAATATTTACTCTCAACGTTTTCTACCGTTTTGAAAATTCGCTTTATCTCATCTGAAATTTGGGTAAAATAAGGCTTGGTTTTAAGCAAATCTTCCTGCGCCTTTTTTACCTTGACGGAAGATATTAAATAAGTAGCGTTGGTTATTTTTTGTAACTCTTTAACTGCGGATATTCTATTTTTTATTTCGTTTATCCTAGACATATTTACCCTTTTATTTTACGAAAAATATATAAATAGCGTTGGCGTTTTACAACTTTTTAACTGCGTGTTTTTTGTTTCACTTATCCTATGCGTATTTACCCTTGTAAAAGTATTTTTTTGCAAGCTCTAAAATTAAGTTTTTATCTTCTTCGGATAAAAAACCTTGATTTATTCTCTCCGCTACGTCGTTTTTCTCCGTTATAAAATCATTGCAAAACTTATCTGCTTCGCTTCTTACCAAAGCTCTCGGAACGAGGTCGAGAATTTTATTTAAAGCAAGTAGTAAAAATATTACTTCTCTCCACTCTTCCATAGGCGAAGAATTGTTTTGCCTTAAAATTGCAAGCAATCTCTCCCCGTGTTTGAGTTGATTTCTTACGCCGTCGTCTAAATCGCTTGAAAATTGCGTAAACATTTTCATTTCTCTAAACTGCGCAAGCTCTAATCTTAAAGTTCCCGTAGCCTTTTTCATAGCTTTGGTTTGAGCGTCCCCGCCAACTCTCGAAACGGATAATCCTACGTTTACGGCAGGTCTTTGTCCCGACAAAAACAGCTCGTTTTCTAAGAAAATTTGACCGTCGGTTATTGAAATTATATTCGTCGGAACGTAAGCCGAAACGTCGCCTGCCTGAGTTTCTACTATCGGCAACGCCGTCATACTTCCACCGCCCATTTTAGCGCTTAACTGAGCGGAACGCTCTAACAAACGGGAATGCAAATAAAATACGTCGCCCGGGTACGCTTCTCTACCGGGACTTCTACCGAGTAACAAGCTTAACGCTCTATAAGCCACGGCGTGTTTGGATAAATCGTCGTAAACGATTAAAACGTCTTTACCCTGTTCCATAAAATACTCGCCTATCGCGCAAGCGGAATATGGGGCTATATATTGCATAGACGCGCTTTCCCCCGCTCCCGCAAGAACGACTGCGGTATATTTCATCGCCCCTTTGTTTTTAAGTAGATTTACGGTTTTTGCAACCGTTCCCGCTTTTTGCCCTATCGCGCAATATATGCAAATTACGTCTTTTCCTTTTTGATTTAAAATAGCGTCTATCGCAATGGTCGTTTTTCCCGTTTGTCTATCACCGATTATAAGCTCTCTTTGTCCCTTTCCGATAGGAAACATAGAATCTATCGCTAAAATTCCCGTTTTTAAAGGTCTGTTAACGCTACTTCTATCTATTATGGACGGGGCGGAATTTTCTACGAACATAAACTTATCGGCTACAAACGGTTTTTCTCCGTCTATGCAAGTTCCCAATGCGTTTACGACTCTACCTAAAATTTTTTCGCTTACTCCAACGCCTGCGTATTTTTCGGTTCTAAAAACTTCGTCGCCCGCTTTAACGCTCCCGTCGTAGAATAATATGCAATCGGCATAGTCGTCGTATAAGTTTTGAACTATTCCCTTAGTCCCGTCGGGAAAAGCTAAAATTTCACCGTAAAACACACCTTTTAAACCCTTAACTTTTACAACTCCGTCGCTAACGGATTGAACTATTCCTATTTTTTTAACGTTTAAATAAGGCGTAAAGCTTTCAAACGCGTTTTTAATTAAAGAAACTACGTTTTGCCGATTATCTATTTTTTCAAGTTCGGTTTTTAACTGAGAAACCTTGCTTAAATTGTTCCAATCGTAAACGTCGTTTCCGACTATCAGCCTAAATCCACCGTGAAAATCATCGTTTTTTTTCGTAATTAGCTTTACGTTTCCCGAATATTTTTTACGCAAAAAATTTTCTATTCCGTCAAGCTGTTTTTGATTTGGCATTACGGAAGAAATAAGTTCCGCTATTATCGTTTTATCATCGTTTTTCATCATCGTTTTCGGCGTTAGCAACCTTTAAAAAATCATCGTAAAAAGAACCGTCTTCTTTTGACGATATTTTTTCTTCTACGGTTTTTATCGCCATCTCCACAATTTCTTTGTTTGCTTTATATACGGCTTGATTTTTTATATCGTTCGCGCTTTTTTCGGCTTCCGCTAAAATCTCGCTTTTTTGTTGCAGGGCTTGATTTATTATCCTTTCTTTTTCTTTTTCCCCTTCCTCAACTTTTAAACGATATTCTTCTTCCGCCCGACTTTCCACGCTTTTCATTTTTTCCAAATATTCTTTTTCTTTTAAGTCGGCTTGTTCTTTTTTCTCTTTTATTTCTTTATTTTGATTTTCAAAATATTCTTTTCTTTTTTGCATAAACTTTTTTATCGGCACGTAAAGCAAAAAATAAAGCACGGCAAAAAGTATCAAAAAATTTAAAAGATGTAAAAGAATTTGCCTAAAATCTATGTTAAGCGGTAAGTTCATAAGTCCACCTATAAGACGAATATTATTAAAATCGCCACTATTAAAGCATATATTATCGCCGTTTCGATAAATACCAATCCAAGCATTAAACTAGAACGAATTTTGCCGTCCGCTTCCGGCTGACGCGATATTCCTTCGGACGCTTTGGCAATGGCTATTCCCATTCCTATCGCGCCCGCGCCTGCGGTTAAACCTATCGCGACGGACGCGCCTATCGCTTTTTTACCTTTTACGCTGTTTCCGCTATCCGTTTGCGTAGTCGATTCTCCGTCCGCTCCTACCGCTTCTACGGCAACGCTCTCCGCGTTTACCCTTTCTACCTTAACTACGTTTTTAATTGCCGACACAGTTAAAAACGTTAAAACAATAAACATTGTCATCAAAAAAACTCTACATAAACTCTTTTTCATTTTCTTTTCTCCTTTATTTTTTTCTCCGTTACTTCTCCGTAAAATAATGACGTAAGCATCGTTAAAACGTACGCTTGAATTATTGCGTGTAAAACGGTAAACATAAGCCCTACTATTACGGGAAGTACAAAACTAAGCGCAGTGTAATAATACACAAGCTCCGTTACCAACGCTCCGCTAAGTAACGCCCCGAACAATCTAAAACTCATAGACAGCGGTAAAGAAAATTCTTTTAGCGTTTTACCCAAGCCTTTTATCCCGTTATACCTTATTCCGCCGAATAATATTATTAAATATGATAAACAACCTAAACTAATCGCTCCGTTGATATCCGATAACGGCGCCGGCAACGTTACCGATTTTCCGTTTGAAGATATTGCTTGAAATCCAAAAAGTTCAAATAGCGTTCCGAAAAAAACGTAAATTCCCGCAGTAAATATGTACGCCCCTATAAAAGAACTTTTATCTTTGCTGTCCTTTTCCGCCGTTTTAGAAAAAAGCGACACGCTTTCTTCTAAAAAAATTTGAAACTTGCTAGGATTATAACTAAATTTAGGTATAACAAATATTCTTATTATCACGGCAAAAACGGTAATTATCGCAGTTACGGTAAAAGCTGATATAACCCCCGCGTTTACCTTTACTCCGAAAAAATTAAACTTTTCTCTTTCGTGCAAAACCTGCTCTTTCATCGCTTCGTTTATACTTTCCTTGCCTTGTGGCGGTTTTGTTAAAGCTATCGCGATAATTAAAAGAACCGCTACCGAAATAAAAATTATTAAACTAATTATTTTTCGTTTTTTACTCATAATTTTTTCCAAAAAAAGCAAAAAGGCGTCAAACCGTAGTTTGACGCCTTCGCCTAAAAAATTTTATTTAATTGATTGCATTATATACGCCTAAAAAATATTTGTCAAGCGTTTATTTTAATTTTTTGTTTTTTCTTAAATAGTTTATAAGGATATAAATTCCCATAAAAACGATAATAGACGCAATCAAAATCCCCCAAGAACCCGCTTGCGGAACTTTATGAGAAAAAAAGTAAATATTACAGTCTACCGTATTTCTCATTCCGTCTACCGCCTGCTTTGAAAACCCTATTTTTTCCATCTCGGCAAAAATTCCACGCAAAGAATGTTCTCTCATTAAAGAAGTCCCGTATGTTCCGGGTAAACAGGCAATTAAATTTGCCAAACCTTTACCAAACTGGGATACAGGCATATACGCTCCCGAAATAAAACCGTAAAACGAACTTACTATCGTCCCAACGGCAGAAATTTGACCTTGCGTACTTAAAAAACAGTTTACTATGCTAGATAATGCCGTGCCAAATAGCGTTAATAAAAACACATCTATTATTAACATTATAATGTCTAAAAACGAAAAATACCACCCTATAATCGCACAGTACACCAAACATAAAACGAGTGCAAAATAACATACGAGCAATGTGTTTATTAAAGCCCCTAAATAATAACCTATCGCAATTTTCGACTTATTAACGGGCGTAACGTTTATATCTTTTATTACGTTTGTCATTTTGTCGCCTGCCATAACCATATTAGAACAAAACGCAACCGTTACACACGAAACCGATAACAAGCTAGACATTAACTGTCCGCCGACAAAAGCATTTAATAACCTATCCCCTATTTTGTCCCGCATTTCTTTCGGCACTGCAGATATAAAGGTTGATTTAAACACTTTAGACAAAAACGTTGCATATAACACCAATAGTATTACAGGCGTTATAAGAGAAGTAAAAAACAGTCCTTTATCTTTAAAAAACAATTTTACGTTTCTTTTAACAAAAATATTCAATCCTGACATATTATTCCCCTTTCATTTTTCTTCCCGTTACGTTTAAAAAAACATCGTCCATTTTACCTTTAGTTATCTCGTAATTTTTAAAAAGTTCGGGATATTTTATAATAAGTTCGGTGGCTACGGCAGTATTGTCTACACTTAACCTAAAACCGTTTCTTACTTTTTCATAAGGCAAATTCAACTTTTTTATATCTTGCTCGTTTTCGCTATATATCATAATATAATCCTTAGCATAGGTATTTTTAAGTTGAAGCGGAGTTCCCTGAGCGGAAATTTTTCCCTTTTCCAAAATCAATACATAATCGGCTTCTGCGGCTTCTTCCATATAATGAGTAGTTAAAAAAACCGTCAATCCTTTTTTTCCTTTTAGGTCGTAAATAACTTCCCAAATTCTTCTTCTGGTGTGCGGATCTAGCCCCGTAGTCGGTTCGTCTAATATCAAAATTTCGGGGTTATGTACTAAAGCTCTTGCAATATCAACCCTTCTTTTTTGCCCGCCCGATAAAGTTTTTAGCGTCCTATTCAGTATGTCTTTTAGCTCGAACATTTCCGTTAATTCTTTTAATCTTTCTTCAAAACGTGGGCCTATAATACCGTAAAAGCTTGCTCTCGTTTGTAAATTGTCTTTAACGGTTAAAGCTTTATCGAGTACGCTTTCTTGAAAAACAACTCCTATTTTCTTTTTTATTTCGTCTAAATTTTCGTCTATGTTTATTCCGCTTATTTCTACCGTTCCGCTATCCTTTGCAAGCATTCCGCACATAATGTTTATAGTAGTAGACTTGCCCGCGCCGTTTTCGCCTAAAAAAGCAAACGTTTCGCCTTTTTTTACTTTAAACGATAAATCGTTTACGGCTTGCACTTCTTTAAAACTCTTTTTTAAATTTTTTATAGAAATTATATCGATATCCATTTTATCTCCTTTTAGCTTTTACCCGTAAAAACGGTATTAGTTAAAATATGTTGCGTCTTGTCTAAACTTACTAAGACGCTACTTATTTATTAACTGATTTTTTACCCCGTGAAACGAAAGCGAAAGCAATTCGCTTATATCGTCATCGGAAAAATCGCACACGTTATTCGCAATCATTACGGCTATTCCGTAAGTCGTTATCCACGCTTCCGACAAAAGTTTTTCCGCCTGCTCTTTAGTTAAATTCCATTCGTTTTGTAATAGCAAAATAGAACTGTCAGACAAATTTCCTATAAAAAAATTTTCCTTATAGTTAAGCTTTTTTTCGCTAGGTCGCATAAAAACGTATTTGAATAAATTAGGTTCGTTTTTTGCCATTTTTATTAAATTTATCCCTATATGTTTAAAAACGGGACGATGGAGTTCGGCTTCTTTAAACAACTCTTCTCCGTAATTTTCAATTCGTTTTCCTACGGTTTTTTTTAAACTTTCCATATCGTCGAAAAACGTAAATACAGGACTTGTAGAAGTTCCTAACGCTTTACCGACTTCCCTTGCGGTTAAATATTCTTCCCCTTTTTCTCGCAGTAAATTATAGGCAACATCCACCACTTCTTCTCTTGTAAATTTTGGTTTTTTAGGCATTTTTCTCCTTTAAATAACACTTGTTACGTAACACTTGTTATTTTATTATAGTTTACGTCTTATGTCAACTCTTTTACAAAAAAATACCGCTTTTCGCGGTATAAAATTTTATTTATTTTTTTTAAACTTTTTTTTAATTTTATATATAAATTTTCCTAAGGGAGAAGCAAAATAATATTTGTAATAATATAAATCGTTTTGTTTTTGATACTGCCCGTATTTTTCGTAGATTTCTTTTTTAATATCCTTTGGCATTTTCTTAACCGTTTTCCACCACAAATTCCCTAGTGGAGTAGAAGAAGTTTGCCAAGGCTTTGCAGAATAATGAATTATTACAATGTCTTTTATGCTTTTAATTTTAGTTATTTCTATACATTGCTTAAACTGCAAATAAAAAGTTTGATAATTATAAATAAAATAAAAATTTTTAACTTTGCCACAACACACGTCGTTTAACACTGCTTCGTCAAACAAGTCTACGTCTTCTTTTCTCGTTTTCATATGCTCAAGGCATTGTTCACAAATATTTTCTTTTAAATATTGTTTAACGTTAAAAAGAAGAACTCCGGAATTAAAATAATCACAAATATAGGCAAGTTGATAAATCATTTTATTTACGCCCAAAACGTTCTCTTCTGCAAACAAGTCCATATCGAAAATAGAAGATACGTCCCCATTAAACAAAACATCGCAATCAACATATAAAACCTTTTCGTACTGTGATAAAACTTTCGGAATAAAAAATCTGTAATATGCCGCAACGGTAATACGACCTATGGGTTTAAAATTGGTGCCTTTTAAATATTCGGAGATTTTTACTATCTCCAAATAGTCCCCCCCCCCCGCATATTTGTTTTAAAATATCTATACTTTTTTCGCTTAATTTATCGCAAAATATGTATATGCGGTACTCGTCGTTACTGTTTTTATGATCTAGCATAGACTTTATTGCAACGGCAAGCGGTAACACGTAATTATCGTCCGTTGCAAAAACTATCGGTACTATTCTTTTCTCCATTTTTCTCCCGTTTTGTTAAATAAACTCGTCTATAATTCGTTTAACGGCGTTTTCTTCGTTAGTATATTTTAAAACTACGTCGGCTGAACGCTTAGTAATTTCTTCGGCGTTTGCCACCGCTATGCCAAGCCCTGCCGTTTTTAACATAGAGCAATCGTTTCCGCCGTCCCCTACCGCAATAGTTTTTTCGATAGGCACGTTAAATTCCTGAGCAATGTATTTAAGCGCGTTGCCCTTAGTAGCGTCGGGGGTGGTTATTTCAATTTGAAAATCGTTGCTTCTTATTATATTTAGCCTGTCTTTATAAGGTTGGAGCGCATTCATTACCCTGTCTAACTTTTCCTTATCGTCCATAACCAATATTTTATTAGTATCAAGTTTATTTTCGGTAAAATGCTCGCTTAACTTTTTATCTATAAGCGTTGCCTTAACAAAGGTAATTTTTTCGTAAAAATCGGTAAAGGTCGTTCTTTCGGGGGTAAAGTATTGTCCGCAGTAGTAACCGTGAGCGTATGCGTTTTCGCTTTCTATAATCTTATAAATCTCTATCGCAAGCGAATTTTTAATTTTTTTGCTGTATAAAGTTTTACCGCTTTCTATTTCGGTTAGTTCTCCCCCGTTAAAGGAAGAAACGTACCCTTTTAAGCCGAGTTTTCTAACTAACGGCAAAATAGAAGTTGTCATTCTACCCGTAATTACCGTAAACTTTCCGCCACTAGAAACGTACGCGTTTATCGTTCTTAGTTGTTCGTCGGAAATTTCTCCGTTTTTTTTTATAAGCGTTCCGTCATAATCGGAAACGATTAAATCGTATTTCATTTTTTATAATTTATTATCCTTAAAATCGTAATAGCTATGCTAATCATTAAAATTATTAAATTGACTATTAAAAGAGCAACATAAGGAAGTCTTTTTATAAAAATTCCTATCATAAAAAAGCTTACGGTATATATTTGCAATAAAAGCGACGTAACGTCTATAACTTTTAGCTGTTTTTCGTCTTTTCTAATAAAAGCAAAACCCACGAAATATAAAAACGCAAGCGACAAAATTACGCAGTCCGCAATCATTAACCATTTCGTATTTTTTCCGTCAAAAAGTTTTCCCGTTATCCACGTATAACCGAATAAATACGAAATTACGCAAGAAATTATAAAAACCAACGCGAATACAAATAAGCTGTACTTTTTAAACAGTTCGTAATAATATTTTATAAAACAAGATTTGTTTTTAACTTTTTCGTCTAAGTTTTTTCCGTAAAAAGCAATCCTTATTATTAAATACGTCAACGAAATTGCAAATACGGCTAAAAAAGCCAAAAACTTAAATACCGTTCTTTGAAATAAAAAACCCACCAAAACATTTAGAGAAAAATATAATACGAATAACGCGTTGTAATCCGAAAAAGAACCAAAAGTTTTACTCGTTGCTTTTTTTAAAGAAAAATAAAGCATAGTCATACAAGTAAACAGCGATAACAAACAAATAAAAGTGATATTTACCACTCTATTGTACCTTCCAACTACGCTAACGATACTCGTTTTATCCAACTGGTAAAATACGAACGACGAAAACAAACAAATAAATGCCAAAAAAACAAGTTTGCCTTTTGTTAAACTTTTAAAAAAGCTTTTAAAATTTCCGTTTTTATTCTCAACCGCAACGCCATTAGATACCATTGCATATTTTTGATTTTTCTCGGTTTTTATTTTTTCTTGCTCGTTTTTTTCCCGAAAATATAAGTCGCTTTCGTCAGCTTCGTCCAAAGGTTCGTCTATTACGAAATTTTGCGACTTTGCAGAAGCTATTTGTTTATCTATTTCTTCCACTTTTTCTTTTAAAACGGCAATTTCTTTATTGTATTGATAAATATACAAATCGTTCATTATTTTATCCGCAGGATTTTTACGCAAAGAAGTTATCTTGTTCTCTAACTCTTTAATTGCAAGACATTTTTCTTTTTTTTCTTCTTCAAGCGTTTGAACGAATTGTAAATCTCTTTTTATTCTATCGTCAGACATAAAAAACACTCCTTTATCTCATTTAATTTTATCACATTAAAATTTATAAATCAATAAAATTTAATAAGGTAACAACGCTAACAACGGAATAGTTATAAAACAAAAGAAAGTAGAAAGCAAAATAGAATTTGCAGGTAAATTTTTTTCTCCGTTATGTATTTCAGATAAGTTTAACATTATAGAAGCACAAGGTGCGCCCGCTAAAATAACCACGCAAGCTTTAAACACCGCGTTAAACGGCAAAAAGTATACGCACAAATAACAAAACAGCGGAAACACTATAAGTTTTCCGAAACAAATTAAATACGTAAAGGGATTTAAAAATATTTCCTTTAACGGTACGCTTGCAAGCCTAATTCCGAGTATTACCATACAAAGCGGGGTCGTCATTTTTTCAACCGCGCCAACCGCTTGAATTATTTCTTTACTTAAAGTAAATTTCGAACTCAATAAAAACAACGGCAAACCTATTGCTAACCCTAAATTAGACGGACTTATTATCGCTCGCCTTAAAGACATAAATTTTTTTTCGTTAGTAAGACAATATATTCCCATAGTAAAAACTATTACGTTCATGGTTACCACAAATACCGCCGAATAACAACTTGCTATCGGGTCGTTCGGGAACAAGGATTTTACTATGGGCAATCCGAAAAATCCTACGTTTCCCAAAACGCAACCTACATTTAAAATTCTATACTTTGCGTCCGAATATTTTTTCCTTAAAATTAAATATAAAATAGTTATAAATATCGCTTGAACGGCAAAAGTCGTTAAGGCAAAATAACACATTTTTATAAACGCATGTTTAGAATATTCTAGCGACAAAAAAGAAGAAACTATTAAACACGGACTTCCGAAATATATTAAAACCGCAGAAAGAGTCGATAAATGTTGTTCGCTTGCTTTTTTAATTTTACAAAGCACGTACCCCGGAATAACGTAACAAAGCGTAATTAAAACCCTGACTAACGCTATTTTAAACATTTTTTTCTCCCGAAAGTAATGCAAAAATTTCTTCGGGGTTGTCAACTACCGTTTCCGAACCTAAATTTTCCAAAAACTCTCTTCCTTTAAAGCCCCAACTTACCCCGATAAATTTTAATCCCGTATTTTTAGCGGTCATAAAGTCTACGTCGCTGTCGCCTACGTAAACCGCTTCCGATTTAGTGGAATTTAGTTTTTTTAAAGCTATTTCGCACAGGTCTGGCGCAGGCTTTTTGGCAATATTATCCGTAACGCCCAACTCACAATCGAATAATCCGTTAAAAAATATTTTACATAACTCTTTTACGGCGTAATCGTCTTTATTGCTAACGACGGCAGTTTTAAAAGATTTTTCTTTAAGTAGGGCTATAAGTTCTTTAACTCCCCTATAACTTCTCGTTTTATCGTAGCAATGAACTTTATAATATTCCGAAAAATAATCGTAACTTTTATCGAAATCTTCTTTAGTGGCTAGTGGTGGCAAGCAACGTTCTATAAGTTTTTTTACTCCGTTCCCCACAAAACCTTTAACTTGTTCTACGCATTTTATCGGATACCCCATTTTCTTCATAGCAAAATTTACGGCGTCCGTCAAGTCGTCCAAAGTGTAAAGAATCGTTCCGTCCATATCAAAAATAACAGTAGTATATTTCATAATTTTCACCTATTTATAGCATACAATTTTTTTACGTACTTGTCAATTTTTAATTTATTAGTAATAAAAAAATATTATAATAAAATATATTTTTGTTGATTTTTTAATATCGCTATGATATAATAAGCTATATCAAATAGAAATGGAGATAGAAAATGAAACACGTTAAAACTGTTGCTACTCGTTCTTTATGCGAAAGCGCTGTAAAAGGCGGTTGCGGAGAATGTCAGACTTCTTGCCAATCTGCTTGCAAAACAAGTTGCGGAATCGCTAATCAAAAGTGCGAAAAAGAAAGCAAATAATTGCTAATGGAAACATGCCACCGCAAAAGGTGGCTTTTTTCATACTCAAAAACGTTTTAACGAATTTTTGCAAAGGAAAATATGATTCATCAATATAAATTTAACGATTTAAATATAGTTTTAGATTGCGCTTCGGGTTCGATTCATTTAGTAGACGAAGTCGCCTACGATTTAATAGAAAAATTTAACGATTTACAAAAAAACGAACTCGTAGACTATATTTTAAAAAAACACCCCCAAGAAGATAAAAAGGATGTTTTGGACTGCTACGACGAAATAGTCGATTTAAAAGAACAGGGAAAACTTTTCTCTCCCGACACGTTCGAACCGCTTGCGGGAAAATTAAAAGAAAAAAGTTCGGGGATAGTTAAGGCGTTGTGCTTACATATAGCGCATACTTGCAACTTAAATTGTTCTTATTGTTTTGCAAGTCAAGGCAAATATCACGGCGAAAGAGCGTTAATGAGTTACGAAGTCGGAAAACAGGCGTTAGACTTTTTAATTGCTCATTCGGGCACGAGAAAAAATTTGGAAGTCGACTTTTTCGGCGGAGAACCGCTTATGAATTTCGACGTCGTAAAAAAATTAGTAAAATACGCCAGAAGCATTGAAAAACAACACAATAAAAATTTCCGCTTTACTCTCACGACTAACGGAATGTTAATAGACGACGACGTAATCGATTTTGCGAATAAAGAAATGAGCAACGTAGTTTTATCTCTCGACGGAAGAAAGAGCGTTCACGACCGTTTCAGAGTGGATTATTCGAATAAGGGAAGTTACGATAAAATCGTTCCGCTTTTCCAAAAATTAGTAAAAGCGAGAAACAATAAAAACTATTATATGCGCGGGACTTTTACTCATTATAACCCCGACTTTTTAAACGATATACTCCAAATGCTCGATTTAGGCTTTACAGAGCTTAGCATGGAACCCGTAGTCTGCCCCGAAAACGACCCTTCTTGCCTTACAAAAGAAGATTTGCCAATTGTTTTAAAACAATACGAAGATTTGGCTAACCTTATGATTGAAAGAAGAAAACAAGGAAAACCTTTTACTTTTTACCATTATATGATTGACTTAAAAGGCGGACCTTGCATATACAAAAGAGTTTCGGGTTGCGGTAGCGGAACGGAATATATGGCTGTAACGCCTTGGGGAGATTTATACCCTTGTCATCAGTTCGTAGGCGAAGAAAAATTTAAACTCGGAAACGTTTACGACGGAGTTACTAATTTAAATATTCAAAACGAATTTGCTTGTTGTAACGTTTATACGAGAGAAAAATGTAAAAAATGTTGGGCAAAACTTTATTGTTCGGGCGGATGTTCGGCAAACGCGTATCACTCCACGGGGTCGGTAAACGGCGTTTACGAATACGGTTGCGAATTATTTAAAAAGCGTATGGAATGCGCTATTGCGGTTGAATTATCAAAAGAAGAATGAACACTCCCGTTTGCGATTTTTTAAAAACAAACCGAAAAGTTAAAAATAGGTTTTATATGCCCGGGCACAAAGGAAAATACCCCGACGATATTACGGAAATAGACGGGGCGGACGTTTTATATAAACCGAACGGAATAATTTTGGAAAGCGAGAAAATTGCCGGTCGAATTTATAATTCTCAGGCAACTTTTTACTCGGTAGAAGGAGCGTCTTTATGTGTAAGAGCGTCCGTTTATCTAGTAAAGGAAATTTGTTTAAATCACAAAAAAAATCCTTTAATTTTAGCTTGTAGAAACGCCCATTCTTCCTTTATTTCAGCTTGCGCCATTAGCGACGTAGACGTAGAATGGCTTTATGGCGATAATCAATCGGTTTTAACTTGTAACGTTACCCCCGAACAGTTAAACGATGCGTTAAAAAGGACAAAAGCTTCCGCTTTTTACTTAACTTGTCCCGATTACTTAGGCTATATGTCGAATATCGGCGTTTTTGCCGAAATTTGCCACAAAAACGGGGCGCTATTTATAGTAGATAACGCTCACGGTGCATACTTAAAATTTTTACCTACTTCCTTTCATCCGCTAGATTTTAATGCAGATTTAGTAATTGATTCGGCACATAAAACTCTGCCTTGCCTTACGGGTACGGCTTATTTGCACGTAGGAAAAAACGCTCCCGTATTTTTTAAGGAAAACGCAAACGGCGCGCTTTATTTATTTGCATCTACAAGCCCGTCTTATCTACTTATTGCGTCGTTAGATTATTTTAACGGTCAAGTTGAAAAATTTAAAAAGGAATTATTTAAAACTTGCAGTTTAGTTTCGCTTTTAAAAGAAAAACTTTCCACGATAGGATATTCGATAATCGGGAACGAACCTTTAAAGCTTACGATATACGCTAAAAGTTACGGTTATTACGGCTACGAAATTGCCGAATATTTAAAAAATTATAAAATAATAGCGGAGTTCTACGATAACGATTTTATCACTTTTATGATTTCCCCGTTAAATAAATTAAAGCAGATAAAATCTATAGAAAAAGCTTTAACTCTTTTACCTAAAAAAGAAAAAATAAACGTAATAGCGCCAAACTTTGTAAAACTTAAAAAAGCCCTATCTATTAGAAAAGCCGTTTTTTCTCCTTACGAAGAAATTTTAACCGAACACGCGGAAGGAAGAATTTTATCTACCCTAACGTTATCTTGTCCACCCGCAATACCTATCGCAGTAAGCGGAGAAAAATTAGACGAAAACGCAATAAAACTTTTAAAGTATTATAAAATAAATAAAGTAAAGGTCGTAAAAAAGATATAAATTTTTGCTTTTATCTTAATAATCTTTAAAAGATAATATTAAATTTTATTTATTTGAAAAGTATTCCCCGCCTATATAGGCGGGGAATAAATTACGGTTTTTTTAACACTTATTATTTTAATTAGTCTTATAATACTTATTCTATAAATAATTATAGTTTGAATATATCTAATTTTACAATTAGTTACCTTTTAAACATTTATATTTCTAGTTTTTAAATTTTTAGTTTTTTTACGCCCGATTTTGCGGTAGCAAAATCGGGCGTAAAAATGATAATAATATAATAGGAAGAATATCGTTTTTTAATATTTTAAAACATATACGGAACTAATTAAAGATTTAAAACGTAAAATGTTATAAATTTTAAATTTACCCTATGTAAAGTGTGATTTTTTCAAGTTCAAAACCAACTTTAATTTACCTAAAAATTGCAAAAGAATAAATTTTTAATTTTACAAATTATGCTCTGGACTTAAAGTATAAAACTTCGCCCGCATTAAGATTATCAGAAGTAACCCCACTGATAAACGGATCCATTTTTCTAATATCGTCCGCACTGTTAACCGTCCAAACTTCTAAAGCAAAATCAAACGCAATACACGCGTTAATGCAATCTTCCAAATTGTTGCCGGTATTTACGTTATCTCTTAAAGGATAATAGTTTGCATCTATAAATACTTCGTTTTTATCGGTTTTTAAGGAAATGGCTTTGTTTATCTCTTGTAGCGTATTTTGACGACTACCGTCTATTAAATATCCGAGCCTAGCGGTATTATCCCTATCCCTTACGTATTCCAATAAATCAAACCCGAATGAAATGTAACTTACTTTACCCTTCATTCCAACTCTTTTTACCATGTCTACAATTGTGTTTACTTTATTTCTATCCATATCGTAGGTTTTTAACTCTATATAAGGATGTAATCCTAAATTTTTACAAAGAATTAAAAAATCATAGAATTTAGGAATTTTTTCACCGGCGTAAGCAGTTTTACCGTTACTGAAATCTAAATCTTTAATTTGGTCCCAAGTTAAATCTTTAATTTTTCCCGTTCCGTTAGAAGTTCTGTCGATAGAATCGTCGTGTAAAAGTACGGGAACGCCGTCTTTCGTAAAGGAAACGTCCGTTTCTACTGCGTTAAAGCCTTTTAATTTAGAAAGTCTGTAAGCAGCTAGCGTATTTTCGGGCGCTTCTAAACTGAACCCTCTATGGTTTACTCCGTTTACAGAATAGTTATAATCTGGTGCTGCTCCCGTTTCGGCAGAAGTACCGGGGAAGAAGAAATTTTCAAAATAACCTTCTATAGAAATAGAATTCATAATATTCGCTAATACGTCTTTACTGATATCCGTATCCGTAGGATTAGCTACGTTTATGATAAGATAAAAATATTCGTGAATATCTCCCGATTGTCTATCTTTTCCGTCGCAAGTCCACTCGTAATAATCGTTACTGAAACTTATCCATCCTGAATCGTTGTCCCACGTAAAATTCCCCTCCGAAGTACTTTTAATATCTGAGATTACAACCCCGTACCTGTATTTATTATTTTTAAACGTTACTTTTACACCTTTTTTAACACGTTTAGTAATAGTTATATTACATCTGGTGGCATCGTTAGGTTTTGCAAAAGAACCTTGATTAAAAGTGTAATTTCCCGCTAAAGATTGTTCGTTTATCGGCATATAAACGCACATTTGTGTTTTTACGTTGTCTATATACAAATATCCGTCGTCCCCGATTTTTAAAGTCGACGCGTCCACTAAGGCGTTGCTTCCGTCCTTTCCGTCGGTTCCGTTAATTCCGTCTTGACCGTCTTTTCCGTTAGTTCCGTCCTTTCCGTCAGTCCCGTCTTGACCTTTAATCGTTCCTATCATTTTCCAAACTCCTTCTTTTAAATTATATACGTAAAAAGTCGTGGTATCCAAGTAAAAATCTCCTTCGTTTGCATTAGCAACGTTAGGTGCGCCTTCGCCCGTAAACCAACGATTACCTTGACCGTCTTTTCCGTTTTCGCCGTTTTGACCTTTTATACTACCTAGTTCTTCCCACTGCCCGTTACTTACCACGTATAGCGTAAAAGAAGATTTATCTAAATAAAAATCCCCCTCTCTACCTATGGAGTTTGTAGGCGAAGAATTTCCCGTAAGCCATTTAGTTCCGTCAAAACTGTCGCGACCTGCGGTATTATATAAAAAGTCCCAACCGTTTGAAGAATAAACGTAAACGTCTTTCGTATCCCTATTAAAATAAACGTCGCCGTTTTTGGCGTTTTTAACTTCGTCCGACGGATTAACGCTTACCCCGATAGTTACGTTTGCCGTTTCTACCGTAACAGAACTGTCGTCACACGCAACAAAAGAAAAAATAATACATATACTTAGCGTAAGAGCTATAAAGGATTTTATAAAAGCCTTCATCTTAAACTCCTTTTTACTTGATTTAAGAATAAACGTCAACGCAAATTTAAATCACAGAAGAATTTATACCTAAATTAAAAATATGTTTTATTATACCTATATATTACATTAAAGTAAATAGACAAAACACTTTTTATTCAAAGCACAAAAACTATAAAACTATATATAAATTAAGCCGTATTTTATTCTTGTTAAAGTTAAAAAATCATTATATGTTTTATATTCTTCTGACTTTTCTTTAGGAACTTCGTCTGAAACCAAATTTAAAAACAAGTAAAATTCGTTTAAAGTTTGCCTTTCCGAATCGGAACAATAATAAACGGTTTCGGTAACGTTGTTTTTAAGCATTTCGTTATTTATTTCTATTTTTTTAGGCTTTTTACAATCTATAAAAAATTCGACAATTAAAAAAATTAAATTCCAAATAAATAATACGACTAAAAACATCATAGAACTTAAGCTTTTATTAAAAAACAAAAGTAAAGTCGTAAAATTTAAGCAAAAACATAAAGAAAAATACTCCTTAAAATTTGCGTAATTTTTAAAATTAACAATAAAAGCGACGGGAAATACAACTGACGAAACAAAAAAACACATTTTTAATAGTAACATAAAAAAACTCCGCGGAAAGTAAAAGATAAATTTACTATCCGCGGTAATTATTCCCTTTTTTTTTAGCGTTTAATCTAAATTTATAACTTTACAGGAATAAATATTAAATATATATCTTTTTGCTTTAACTTTTAAAAGTTTTTCAACTGCATATTTATATAGATACAGTTGTTTTTGATATTTTTCTATTAAATCTTCATCGTTTTTAAGCGATGAAAATTTATAGTCTACGATTATAGCGTTGTCTTTTTCGTCTAAACAAAGTAGGTCTATCGTTCCTTGCACCACTACTTCTTTCGTTGACGAACTGTCCGATATTAAATTGTACGGAACGGATACGATAAAGTTCTTTTCTTTATATAATTTATAGTTTTTTAGTTCTTTAAAAATCGGCATAGAACAAATATCGCTTAACTTTTCTTTGTCTAAAAGGTCTATTTCTTCTTGCGAAAAGCCGTTTTCTTGTAAAGAAGAAAACAGTTCGCTAAAATCGGAAGAAAAATCCCAAGTTTGTAAAAATTTGTGATACGCAGTTCCTATTTCAGAAGACGTAGAGCCTAAATTTAATCTTTCGTACAACCTGTCGTCATCAAAGGAAAATTCGTTTATCTCGCTAACCGATTTTTTTACGGGAACGTTTTCAAAATCATAGATAAAATTCAAATTCTTTTTAATTTCGCCAACGTAGTCCGAAATAAAATCGTTACAAAAAACGGTTCTTTCATTGCGCTCGTCAAAAATTTCTTCGTTTAAATTAAAAATTTCCCCTTGCGGAACGTCGCCGTCTTTTATAAAATCCAAAAATTTGTTTTCTTCTAAAACAATCTTATCTTTTTGCTTTTTACCTATTATAAAAAGTTTATACTTTGCCCTTGTGGTAGCAACGTAAAAAAGCCTTGCTTCTTCTTTTTTTATTATTTTATCTATGCAATATTTTACAAACTCCATATGCGGTAATTTATAATAAATGCGTTTATTAACTTCGTCGAAGTACTTTACCGCAACGCCGTAATCTCTGTCTATTACTATATCCTTTTTTAAATCGTCTTTATTAAACCTTGCACTACAATTAGCCAAAATCACAACGGGAAATTCTAAGCCTTTAGAAGCGTGCATCGTCATAATTTTTACGCTGTCGTCGTCCGAAACGGAAGAAAAATTTATTTTTAACGCGCCCGTTTCTATTGCATTTATCACGCTTTCCACGCTCATATCCCTAACGGCGTTCATAAACCTATAAACCCTGTCTAATTTGACTTTCCCGAACGCCGAACTTCCGAAACGAACTTCCATTCCCGTGTCGGATAAAATTCTTCCTAAAATACTGCCCGCGTTTTCGAATTCCGCTTTAAGGCGTAAATTATCGTAATAACTGAAAAACGCGTTTATTTTATCTTTTATCTCGTCGTTTTTATCGTAATTTTTAACGGCTTCCACAAAAGTCCCCGTAGGATAATTCAATCTTATTCTGCAAAGCTCTTCTTCCGTTAAACAACCCATTTCGCTTTTTAAAGCAATCGCAAGCGGAACGTCTGACAAGCGTATCAACAACTTTAAAACACCTATTAAAACGTTAATTTCGGGATAGTTCGGCTCTTTATTTTTGTTTTGACAAGAAATTCTTATCCCGTTTTTTAACAAATATTTTATAAGTTTATCGGTAAAATTACCCATTGACCTAACAAGTATCGTTATATCGGAAAAACTTATTTTTTGCAAAGAACCGCTTTTTACGTCATAGTAATCCTTTCCAACGTTTTCCTTTATAATAGATAAAACTTGTTCCCCTTCTTTAAAGGCGAAATTGTTTTCCGAAAACGCGTCTTGTAATAGGTCGTAAGTTTCTAAATTGTTTTCTTCGTCGGTTTCGTCTTTTTCGCAAAAATAAAGCTTTGTTTCCCCGTCGTAATTTTTATATAATCCGCCGTATTTCATAGGAGAACTTTTATAGTCTATACCCATTAAATTTTCCGTCATAACTTTGGAAAAAATATTGTTTACGCTATCTATTACGTTTTTTGCGGAACGGAAATTCTCTTTTAATTCTATATATTCCCCTTCGCCGTTTAAAAATCTTGCTTTGGTATTTAAAAATATATCGCTGTTACAACCCCTAAATCCGTAAATCGACTGCTTTACGTCCCCAACCAAAAAAAGATTGTTATTCGAAATTTTATCGATGATATATTCTTGTGCCGAATTTACGTCTTGATATTCGTCAACCAAAATAAATTTGTATTTATTTTTTACTTCGTTGGCGGTTTGCTCGTTTGATAAAAGTTTTATGGCATAATATTCTAAATCGGCAAAATCCAAAACGTTTTTATCTCTTTTTACCTGAGAATATTCTTGTGAAAAAATCTCTACAACGTCCGCCAAATCCGAATAGTCTTTCCCCGCAAGTTCTATAATTTCGGTGTTTTCACAACAAGAAACAAACTCTTTAAAGCTTGAAAATACACTTTCGAGTTTTTCTTTACAAA
The DNA here is from genome assembly GCA_002405165.1 of Christensenella sp. UBA4675. Classification (GTDB taxonomy): domain Bacteria; phylum Bacillota; class Clostridia; order Christensenellales; family Borkfalkiaceae; genus UBA4675. The sequence continues at coordinate 43,126 of DHLF01000008.1, read as the reverse complement.
CTTTTAAATATTCTTTTTTCTCTTTTTCTTCTTCCGTTAATTTTAAAACTCTGGGCAAAGAAAATTCAATTCCGCTTAAATCTTTCGCTTTTTCTATGTTTTCGGAAAACTCATAGCAGGAGCTTATCATTTGCTCAATACTTAAACTAAACTTGTCCCATTTCTCGCTTTTATAATCTTTTAAAGCAAATAAGTGGGGCAATAAGTCGTTTATCTCACCCTTTTTCATTTCGTAAAAGCTTTGTAAAAGTTCTTTCGTACCTTGCTCGCAATAGTATTTTAAAGACTTTTTTAAAAAACCGAAACGGTCTTTTTCCGATTCGACGTAATTATATAAGCTTAAAACGTAGTTTTTAAAAGCGGTATCTTGGCGGTAACGCGTATATTTTTTCGCAAGCCTTAAAAAGGTGGGGGTTTCAGATTCGTATAAATTTGTAAAGGTAAAATCTATAACTTCTTGTTTTAACTGACTTGCGTCCGTTTCTTCTATTATTTTAAAATCCGCCCCGACGTCTAATAAATAAAAATATTTCCTTATTAAATTTACGCAAAAAGAATGTATCGTGGAAATATCCGCATACGGTAAGTTTCTTATGTTTTTTAAAACGAATTCGTCCTTACTTCCGCTTTGTTTTAAAGCTTTTAACAGCCTTTGTTTCATCTCTTCGGCGGCAAGTTTAGTAAAGGTAGTGGCAAGAATTTCGTCTATACCCGCTTCTTTATTTAAAATGATATTGACTATTCTTTCAATCATAACGCTGGTTTTCCCGCTCCCTGCGGAAGCTGATACCAAAACGTTTTTCCCCCTTGAATTTATAGCCGAAAGTTGTTCCTTAGTCCTTTCCATTTTCATTTTCCTTTTCTACGATTACGGATATATTTTCTCCGCTAACCCTGCGAATACGCCTTGTTGTATCGCACTTTTCCTTGTCGAAATTGCATAGTCCTTTATATTGACAATATTCGCAATCAGCCCCCGAGGGAGATGCGATAATCACGCCTTTTTTTATTTCGTCAACGGCCTTTCCGCTTAAAATTTTAGCGTATTCCCCGCAATCTAAAAGCGTTTGCCTGTCTAAAAAATCTTTATTTTTCTTTACTGCTTTATCATTCGAAAATTTTACGTTCAAAACGTCGCTGTCTAATTTTTCGTAAATAGACGCGTCGGTGTTTTTTATAATTTTTTCATCATATACGGTTTTCCCTTGCAAAACGGGGGAAAGTTTGTCGCCCGCCTTTAAATAGTTATCGTTTACGGGAGCGTAATATACGCCCGAAACCGAATAATTATTGTCTTTTAAAACGTTCATATAAAGGTACAACTGCATTTTTTTGCCTTTATAAAGCAAGCTTTCGTCTTCGAAATTAGTTTCTCCGCCGTCCGTTTTAACGCTCGTTTTACCCGATTTATAATCTATAATTCGTGCGTTGTTTTCTTTATCGACGTCTATCCTGTCAATTATTCCTTTTACTTTATATTTCCCGCTTTTTACCGGAAGGTCAATAGCTTTAAATTTATCCTTTTCGAATCCAAACGATTTTTCGGTATACAACGGGCGAAATTCGCTGTTTTTAAACGAAGCGTATACCCTTTTACAATACTTAACGGCTTCTTGACGAAGAAGAGAAAAAGTTAGCTTGTATTGAACCTTTTTTAAGTATTTAGAATAGTTTTCGTCTAGTAAAAGCACGTCTATAAGTTGATTTACAATTGTTTCTATTTGATTATCCGTAAGTTCTTCGCCTTTTTCGCCATTGCCCCCAAAAGCTATTTTTATAAAGTTTTGTAGTACCTCATGCAAAACGCTACCCAAGTCGTTAGATTTTACCGTTCCGTCTTGAACTTCTTTTAACTTTAAACCGTTAGACACGTAATTTTTATACGGACAAGAAAAATATTGCTCCAAAGTCGTGGCGGAAACAAACCCGTCTTTAAAAAACAAATCCCCCGCAGTTTTTTCGTAGATAACAACTTCGCTGTTTACTTCCCTTAAAATTTTATCTAGTTTTTCTTTTTTCTCTCCACCCTTTAAAGCTTCGTAAAAAGACGAAAAACCAAACGAATCACCTTTAAAATATCTAAATCTTTCCGCCTGAATCGCAAAATTTTTAAGACCCGTTTTTTCGGTTAAAAATTTAGTTATATAGTAATCTTTTTTTATATTTTCGTCCCCTTGACTTAGCAATAACTCGTTAAACAAACCTACTTTTACCGTTTTTACGTCGTAGCATTTTTCAATATTTGCTATTATTTCGCTAGGTATATTCATTCCGCCGTTTAAATCGGTAACAGAGTAAGAATATTCGGCGTTTTCGGTAAATTCCGTTAACGAAACGCAAAGCGCTTCCTTTTGACGCCTGTTTACAATTTCTATTTTAGGGTCAATTTCAACCGATAACTCGTCTAGTCGTCTTAAATCCGAATCGGTAAAAATACAAGTGTCGTTTACGGGCGATAAAACGGTAGAAGTAAGCGCGGTTGCAAATAAGTTTTTAGCAAAACGGAATTTACATTCGGCGTAAGAGCCTACGTATACGCATTCCGAAGTTTGCGGAAGCACTGTTATTTCGCTACTCTCCGCTCCCGATAACAATAAACTTTTAAACTCTATCGCGCTTATTTTTTCGTCGGTAGAAAAAATTTCAAGCTCGTTTAACAACTCTTCTATTTTTTCTTGTCCCGAATTGCAAAACTCGGCTAACTCTTCTTCCCCTTCCCTACTAAATATTTCTGCTATTTTTTCGCAGTTGTCCTGCGTGGAAAATACGGAAAAAATTTCTCTTATTTCATCGCAAAAATACTTTACCGTTCCGTTTTTAGCGCAAGAATATATTATAGAGCTTTTTTGTCTTATTTTTTCGTATTCTTCTATTTTTTCGTCTTTTTCGGTAAAGGGAAAAGCTATCGTCTTTTCGGTGTAAGCGTTTTTATCTACGAACGACAAATATTCGTCCGATACCGTTTTATCTAAAATAGATGAAAAACGCAAAAATCTTTTATACCGCCTTAAATCCCCTTTATAGTACACCGCGTCTAAAAAAACGCTTACGGCTTTTAATAAAGGATGTTCCGACAAAACGAATTTATCTTCGAAATAATAAGGGATATTATAATCGTCGAAAGCTTTTTTTATCATAAGCTTTGCCGACGAAAAATTACCCGCAACGTATAAAAAATCCGAATACTTTGCCCCGTTATTTACCTTTAATCTTATTTTTTCGCATACGGAATTTATTTCTTCTACTTCGTTCCCATATTCTTTTATTGATATTTTATCGCTATATAGCCCGACTTTTTTGTTTTCGTTAAATAAATATTCCGTTAAAGGAAGTTCGGGAGAGCAAACTAAATCTTGCTTTAAAGATTTAGCAAAACTTGCCATTTCGTTTACGTAAACTTCTTCTCTTCCGCCTAAAACTATAAAATCCACGCTTTTTGCGCGCAAAGAAATTTCTTTAAATATTTGCGCAGTTTGCTTTGTAACCGAATCGTACCCCGATATAATTACGCAATAATCTTCTAACGGAAAAGTTTTTAAACTTTCTATAAAACCGTCTAAATAGTTGTTTCCGTCGTATAAATTTTTCTCGGACAAAAATTTTTCGTACTCGCTGTAACAAAAAGCAACGTCGTGTAATTTATTTGCAAATAATCCGTCAAACTTACCCGAACACTCTAAAATTTTTTCGGGAGTTACTTTCGCGCTTTTTAACTGCGATATCAATTCGAATAAAGATTTTGCTAAACTTAACGCCGACGAATACGCAAAACACTTTAATTTTTCTTTATTGTTTAAAATAATTTGCTTTAAAATTAAACTGCTGGCAACTTTTCCGCACACGTCCTTTTTATCGTTTAATTTTAGATAAAATCTATTTAGAGTAGTTACGTCACAAAAAAAACTTCCGCCCGTTTTTTCACACAACGCCCTTTCCAAAGCCAAAGTGTTCCTATCTTCCGAAAAAACTATCGTAGGCTCGTTCCCTTTTTCTCGAATAACGTCTACCGTTTTATTAGTTAAGTTGTAAAAATTTTTTTCAACGTAAATCATTTTAAACCTTTTTTGTTTTTATTGTTTGAATGTTAAAAAACAGCTCTTTCCCATTCGATAAAATTTTGCTCCTATCAAAAAACACTAAAATACCGCGTTTTATCTTTTTATTGCAATAATCAAAAGTCTATTTTTTTGCACGCTAATTTCCACTTTCTTGTATTATATCATATTTCGCATACAAAACGGACTTTTTTATCATTTTATTTTGCTTTTTTTTATCGTTTTTGTTATAATGTTGGTATTAAACGAAAAATCGTTAAAAATTAACGGTAAAACGGAGAATGTATGAAAAAAATAATTGCTATTTTATTTACTTGCGTTTTGTGTTTTTCGCTTGCTTCGGGTTGTTCGTCAAGCTCTACTTCGTACACAAAAAGCGGAGCTTACTGGCTTAAAAACCCTCAAACTAGCGAAATTGCCGACATTGACGAAAAAAGCGAATACGAAATAAAAATAGAAGCGTATAAAAACGCTGACGTAACACTCACCATTACTACGGGAACTTACGTTACCCATTTAACTAAATCTTCTTTAACGATAAACGAAGAAAGCGTAGATTGTTATAAACTAGAAAGCGATATGGTTTTAAAGGGAACTTATACTTATAAAACTAAAACCGTAAACGTTGACGACAGTATGCACAGCGTAGTTTATTTTAAGGGATACGGCGACAGTATTAAGCCGTATAAAACGGAAAAACAAGTTACTTCCACATCTCCCGTCCCCAATGGAAATTCTATAAAATTTGAAACCATTAAATACGAATATACCGTAAACTACGGCGATAAAGCGGTAACTAGCTTTAAAGAATTGTCAGACAAAGTTTTGAAAACGCCCGAAAAAAGCGAAAAATCTTATAATTCTTCGTCTTTTTGCGAAAATGAACTTTTAATGTTCTATCCGAGAATGTATAAAATAGAAAGCGGATTTAATATCACGCTAAAAACGTATAACGTTGTGCAAAACGAAATGCTTTCCTTAGCGGTTAAGGCGGAATCTACCAACACCGATATGACTACCGACTGCACGCTTTACGGACACAAACAAACTTCTATCAAAACAGATTGTTTATCCATTTGTAAAACGGGAACTTATAGCGGTTCTAAACTTTACGCTTATTACACCACGCAAACGACTATGTTTAAAAACAACGTTTTATTAAAGTTTACTACCCCTGCGTTTTCTACGGGAAATTTAGTATACTCTTTAAAAACGTTTACGACCAATCAGTTTTAAAATTTAAAAAACTTAAAGCGGTAACTTTTCGTTACCGCTTTTTTTTGTGAAGAAAAACAGCCAAATTCAAGCGAGAATGGCTGTTTTTCTTAAAATTCAGTATTAAAATGCCGTAATTTAACCGTTTTCCGCCAAAAGCTTACTTCCTCGGATTACGGATGTTCGCCTGTATGAATGAGTGCGAATGGTAGGTCAAAGCCCAAAAACGCAATATTTTATACCTTTTTGAGTGCTTTTTAGCTGTTTTTGGTTGTTTTTTATTGTCCTTTCGGGTTATTGACATTCATATCTATTACCGCATGTCTTATTATTTTTAAGGCTCTAAAAACACTCTTATTTTTTGTTCCCGTCAACATCTAAAACGTTGATTTTCTTTTTCTTCAACAAAAACACATACGCCACGAGAGATACGATAGCATCAAACGCATTACCTATACCGAACAATAACGCAATGCCGATAAGCGTAGGTTGCCAAGCCCCACAAAGATATAAGATAAACGCCCCGCCATAATAAATCGTATTCGTCACAACCGATTCAAACAACATATAGTTGGTTTTACCAAGCCCGTAAAACATTGAATCGAACACGTTTTGGAAAGCGTAAACCATATAAAATCCGAGTAACACCATAACGAGTTCAAACAGTTTATCTATGTCGCTAAAATTCAATACGTTTGCCATAAACGGTTTCCAAAGCGGAATGGTAATACACCACAAAACGCAAATCGCCAACGTGATAACGAAATATCCAAGCGAATTGTTTTTTATTGCATTTTCGTCCGTCGCCGTTTCACGCTTGATAAGTTCGCCAAGCTGCAATACAGGAAGCAATAACCAACCCCAAATAAAGTTATTCGCCACCCAATATGTTCCCTGCTCTCCCACAATATTCACCATACGTGCAATCATAAGCATATAGGCTATATTTCTAACGAACGATTCCAAGCCCGATATTCCGCCGACTTTTGCAAAATCTTTCATCCATCCGAACGACAGTTTTTCTTTCTTGAAAAGGACAATCCCCTCTTTGCTTAATAATACGATAGCTGTAGCAACAAGAATAACGTTAACAATTATATTTGAGAACGCAATCCCATTTACGCCGAGATTTAAGGACACGGGCAAGGTGGAAACCATAAACGTATCCACAAGCAAACATAAAACAAGTTTTACCGCAGTAAGCATGTAAACGTATTTTTCTTTGCCGAGCGTTACCATACCAACCATAATAAAGTTGAACGCAAGCGAGAATATACTTGCCACGCTTTCAATTCTTATGTAAGTTGCCGATGCGTCAATAATCGCTTTATCTGTTGCCATAAGTGTTAAAAGCGGTTTAGCAAGCGCAATTATCAAAAACGACAGTAGCGTGTACGCGCCGACGGACACAATTAAACCTGTTCGCATGAGGTTTGCAAACTCGTTTTTATCGACCAACACTTTGCCGATAAAGAAGAACAACGGCAAAACGATTGCTTCGCTCAAAATCTCGTATAAAAGATTTACCCACGACAACTGCCCTGCTATCGAAAACGAGCATTCTCCAGGAAGTTGTCCTAAAAAGAAAACCCTAACCGTCGTATAAATCGTCGGCACTAACCCAAGCACCAACAACGCCAAAAACAGTTTATAATTGATTTTACTTAACGATTTTTTTACTTTTGTGAGCATACTATTTCCACTTCCCAACAACGCTAAATTTTCGTCGGCGTTGGTGTCGGGTTTGACTTTTGTCATAATAGCCTGCACCGTTCCCTGTTTCGTCGATTAAGAACATCGTTCTCACAACACCCATACTCACTTTGCCGTACAACTTTTTCTCTTGCCAAACGCCATATGCCTGAATCGTCGAAAGGTCAGTATCCGAAAGTAAGATAAACGGTAAATTGTATTTCGTCGCAAAATTCAAATGCGAATTAACGCTATCTTTGCTAATACCGATAACTACCGCGTTTTTACTTTCGATTTCTTTGTTTTTGAGCGCAAACGCGCACGCTTGCCTTGTGCAACCAGGCGTATTATCTTTTGGGTAAATACAAAACCACTTTCTTGCCGAAAAAATCGGACAAGGAAACCAACTTCCCGTTTTTATCGGGCAACGTAAACTCCGGTGCTTTCATTCCAACTTCTAACACAATTTTAGTCCTCTTTTTTCATTATTTCGTAGGCTTTTTTGATAAACTCAACTTTCATTATACCCTTTTCAGTCAAAAACGCGTTGATTTCTTCAAACAACTCTCTTGGAACCATCGTTTGAAAGTTAGCGCTCTTTTCTTTACGTAATTCTTTATTCTTTTCTTCGTATTTACGCCTTGCAACTCTTCTTGACGTATCTTCTTTACGTGTAACCATAATTGCCCTACCTCTTACGAAATTTTATGTTTCAAGTATAGCACAATCCCATAAAATAATCAATCGTTTTATCGTATATATACGTGCATCTGTAAAAATTAAGGGCGCACGACTAATCGTATGAATCTTAAATCATAAACACATTGTCATATACACAGATAAATACGCGCATTTAGCATATAAAAAAGAAAAAATCAAGTGGTTTCGCCATAATGCGCCGATTTCCCTAAATTGTTTCTCGCTAAATCGTGCATTTATTAAAACATACCGTTCGCCTTAATAAGTTTTCTTTCATTTATATATCTTGGTGCCATTTTGGCACTACATTGCGTAAAAAATTAGGGCATACGATTCTACTCGTATACCCTAATTTCTATGCCATTATTCTAATGATTAAGTCTTTCCATTATTTAGGATAAAATCCACCCACCGTATAATCCATTTTAGATCGTTATGTCCTAATTTCACTGAATTGTTTCAACTCTATAGTTGTGTTATTTTGTTCCACTTTACTTTGTCGCAACAAACGACTAAAAAGAAAACTTTTGTTTTATTTTTTTTACAAATCAACAACTTATCCTTATTTCATATAAGCACCGCAACAACTTCCTTCATAATAATAAACCCTTAATTTTCTCAATTAATATCTCTCTATTTTTATTTTTAAGTTCGCACTCCCAAATACGAACAACTTTCCAACCTTTATCAGTTAAAAGTTTTGTAATCATCTCGTCATGGGCTTTGTTGTAATTCCGTTTTTTATCCCAAAAATCAGAATTTTCTTTCGGGGTAACATTACGACAATCATGACCATGCCAAAAGCAACCATCAACGAATATTACTATTCGTTTTTTCGGAAAAACAAAATCCGGTTTTCCTTTCAACGGATAAGTTCTACGCCAACCGGTAACGTGTAATTCCTTAAATATTTTTATAAGCTTTAGCTCCGTGGTTTTTGTGTTTTTGCTTTTTACAGCCTTCATAACTTCGGAGCGCTTTTCTTTTGAAAAAACGTCACTCATATTAACCCTAAATCAATTTATTAGTTTTCTTTAAGAATTTAGCAGGAATTGAATTTTCAAGTTCCCAAATTATGCTCATTGGTCTAGAACCTGTGTGACTAGAATACTTTGCTTTTCCTAAGAATACAAACGGCATAGGGCCGTGTTCGTCCGATTTAGCTTCTCTGACGAATAAAAGAATATTTCCAAATTTTCCGTCTCTAGAACGATATCTCATACCTGTGGCAGAAGTATCCGAAGTAGTGCTTTGGCTCTGCCAATGGAACAGCTTATCACTTATAGAATAATCATGATAAGCGGTTGTCGGTGAATAATATTTATTGGCCTTATTTAACGTAATGAATAATAAATCAGTATCCTTGTCCTTTAAGTATTTTACACCTTCCGACACGGCATAATTTTCTAAGAAATCTAATCCTGCCAACAATTGAGCTCTAGTATAGGTCGAATGAAGTTCAAGCGTAGATTCAAATCCCAAATCAACTTCTTCCGTAACTATATTTATGCTCTCGTAACAATACTCAAGAAGTTGTGAAAATTCTTCATAAACAGCTTTGTTTTTCTTAAACGATATAACACCTTCCAATTCATTTGCAAAACCAAAGTTTTCCACTGGTTTTTCCCATACGGAAACATAAAGCATTTTCCAGTACAATTGTTGCTTTTTCGTTAAATTATCCCACGATAATCCTTCAACGTTATCAATATTTCCCCATATATAATCAATAAACTTCAATGAGTCAATCGTGCTTAATCTGTTTAAGATTTTAGCGGCATCCTCTTTTAAGTCGCAATCTTCCATTTCAATTAAACCAGCCTCTTTACAAAGAGAAAAATAGGTATGCTTCTTATTGTAAAACTGCCTTGGTTCAATCCCATAATTATGACAGAAATTGTAAATTGTCGGTTTAAGCCCTGTATCATCTTCAAATGTGGATAATCTAACAACCAATCCTGTCTTTGTATTAATTGACTTTTTGATGTTTGCTAATATGTATTCTTTAACTTTCTTTTCTAGTTGAATATAACATCCTTTAGGTGCAGAAACGAAACCATTTTTTATTTCACTTGCAACGTTTCTGTTTGTATTTGACAAAAGCGCCGCAAACTTGCTCTCAAAGTTGTAATTTTTATTTGCTTGTCCAATAAAATCAAGCACGGTCAAACATTCTTTCCCTTCACTTAATCTAAGACCACGACCAAGCTGTTGCAAAAAGACTGTAAGTGACTCTGTCGGACGCAAAAATATTATAGTATTAACTTCTGGAATATCAACGCCTTCATTGTAGATATCAACTATAAAGATAAAGCGAATCTCGCCTTTTTCCAATCTTTGTTTTGCCGTGCTTCTTTCTTCGTCACCAGTTTCACTAACAAGATAAATCGACGGAATACCATGCTCGTTGAAGAAATCGCTCATAAACTTAGCATGATCTTTGGAAACACAGAACCCAAGACCTTTAACGGCATTCATATCCGTAATGTATCTATTTAGAGACTCCACCACCATCGTGGCGCGTTTTCTTGCAACAGCATAATCAAAAGCGTATACGTTGGTAAGTTCGGATTTACTATATCCTCCCCTCTCCCATTTTAAGGTATCCAAATCAACCGTATCCGTTACGCCAAAATATTGGAATGGACACAATAATTTTCTATCGATTGCTTCCGGTAAACGAATTTCAGCAGAAATACGATTGTTAAAATACTCAAGTACGTTTTTGCCGTCCATACGCTCAGGCGTAGCCGTTAAGCCCAACAAAACTTTCGGTTTATAATAACTAAGAAGTTGCTGATATATCGGCGCCGCCGCATGGTGGAACTCATCCACAATTATGTAATCATAGAATTCCGGAGAAGTTATTGACGTTAAATCTTGCGAATTTAAAGTCTGTACGGAAACAAATAAATTATTTAAGCTTTCAGGTTTATATTTACCGACAAAAAGCTCACCAAAATTAGCGTCTTTTAAGACACCTCTAAAACAATAAACACTTTGTTTTAATATTTCTTCTCTATGAGCAACGAATAATAAATTCGCAGGGCGACCAAGTTTTTTACAGAAATTTTTGTAATCGAAAGCTGAAATAACCGTTTTCCCCGTTCCCGTTGCTGCAACAACAAGATTCTTATAGTTGTTTCTTACTTCTCTTTCGGCTTTTATTTTATCTAAAATCTCTTGTTGATATGGATACGGCGTTATATCAAAAGTATATTGTTGGTCAGGATTGCCCTCAAAATACTTTTCGGCTTTTAATGCCTTCTCCAACCTTCCCTTTTGTTCTTCATTGTAAACTTCAAAATCAGGAGAATTCCAATAACTTTCAAATGTGGCAGATATCTTACTAATCGTATCCGGCAAATCTTGTTTCGTTACTTTTATATTCCACTCTAATCCACTAGATATAGCAACGTTTGACAAGTTAGAAGAACCTACGTATGCCGTTGTATAATCCGTTTCTCTATAAAAAACGTAGGTTTTTGCATGCAAACGCGTTCTTTTCGTATCATAGGAAATCTTAACTTCAGTATTTTGAAGTTTCCTTAATTCTTCAACAGCTTTAACGTCAGTTGCGCCCATATAAGACGTGGTAATTATTCTAAGTTTCCCGCCGTTATTAGTAAAAGTTTTAAGTCCATCAATGATAAGTCTAAGCCCACTCCATTTAATAAAGGAAACGAGCATATCGATTTTATTACAAGAAACTATTTCTTTTTTAAGCTCTGTAAACATCTGCGGTTCGTTTAGAGCACCCGTAAACAATGAACTCTGTGACAATGACGTAATAGGTCTTACTATTTCCGTTTTTTCGTTTAAAGCGTAAATAGTATTCGTTTTATCAAGTAATGCAAGGAGTTGCTCTGCACGCTCGTCAACCGACATACCGTCAAACACGTCTTCTCTAGTTTCTGTCTTTATTGTAGAAACTATTTTGTTTGCAAGCGCAATTTGGGTTTGAATATTTCCGCCGTTATCGACAAGATTATCCAAGCCCTTTTCAACTATTTGAGCAATATATTTTGCAAGGATTTTCGATGCTTCCGCCTCGTCTATCGTTACCGTTTTCGCCAGTTTTTCCGTTTGAGAATCAAGCTCAACTCCTAAATCCTTGCTTATTACTTTTTCATACAAACCTGTTTTTAACATATCAAGTTTCCACCATAAGGTTAACTGCGTCTAATCCACTTAAATCTACCGTATATGATATATCTATAATCCCTGACGGCAATGCACCGTTAATAAAGGATTGTTCCGTTACTTTAGGAAACTTCTCCTCCACCAGGTATTGATACATTGAGTGCAATATAAAAGTTTTATTTCTGTCGCTTTTACCAACACCAAAGCCTTTCTTTTCCAAAGCCTCGTTAATAGTAGCAATGTTATAACCCAACAATCTTAAGTCTTTAACCAAAGAGTTTATAGATTCGCCTTGCCCCGTAGTTAATTCAAAAGTACAAAAAGTTAAATATAACTTTTTATTCAAGTTTGATAATTGATATATGCTACTAATCGTAATTTCTTTTTTCGTTCTATTAATGCTTGATTTTACTTCCACGAATGAATCGTCAAGCTCGATATCGTAAGACGACTGGTTTGGCCCATTCCACTTAGGATTTAAGCCTTTTTGAGCATAATATCTTAAAACGGCAAGTTCACCTATCACGTCGTATACTCGTTCGTCGATAGATTTATTACCTAATAACTCTTTCCACATAGCCCACCATTTTGCTGGAGAAACAATCAACTCCTTTCTATATTCTCCGTTGTCTCCGGGATTAACAAAGTCGAAACACAAATTAGTGAAAGCGGAATCCATAGAAGAACTTTTTGAAGATAATACGAGAACTTTATGATTTTCACCGTTCATATCGATTTGCTCGCAATAAATCGCCGCGTTAGAAAAATCTTCCCTAACGTCGTCTCCATTGTAAAGAACCGCAACTCCATAACCTTCAAAAGTTTTAATCGTCCACGCTGGATACGAATTTTTTAACGATTCTATTTGCTGCATCTTATTATAAATATCTAATTTCCAATTTGATTTAATCTCTTCAAATAGTTCCATCCACAGTACTCCTCGGCAGTTTTTCATCTAGTATCTTGTCTAAAAATGAATCAATCCCGCCATCTACTAGCGTAGGTTCCACAACAAACATCTTGGCATAATATAACATCATAAGTGCTCTAAAATCATCTTGCGACACTTTACTTTGTGGACATCTTTCCGCCATTTTTTTAAGAAGCTTTCTGGTAACTTCTACTCTATAACCCTTACCAGCTCTTTCTAAAACTTGACTTATTCGTCCAGACCCATATTTTTTTAATACCTCATAAGTACTTTCTACGTCGCCTTGCCAACCCAAGTGTATCCACCACCAAAGCTGCTTTATCCAAATACGCTTAGTATGCTTATATACTCTATCGTGACTAAAATAAACACCAAATCTGTCGTTCGACGGTTCTCTTAAGTATGTAATATCTAAAAAGACACGCACCGATAAATATCTCCAAATATCATCGTCGTTCGCATATATCGGATTTAATTTATACTCGTCTTTAAGCAACAATTCATACAAAGCCAAACCGACTCTTAAATCAATTTCATAGCCGCCTTTATTTTTACAATTAGAATATTCATCGAAAATTTTATCTCTAATCGCACGATATTCAGCGTCTACCTTTTCTGAAAACTTACCCATCTCCCATCCTGAAACGAGTGCCGCAAAAGAGTCTTTACTTATCTTTTCAATATCATCAACAATTTTCTTTGACTCAGTATTATTCATTCTTTTCCAAATCACTGCAAGGCACCTCCACACATTATGTTGATTTCTCTTTGAATTTCAGCTAATAGTTTTTCATCCGTTAGGCTTACCATTTTATCAAAATCTAAAAATTGAAGCATTCCACAGAAATGACACATAACGGCACAAACGCTGAACTCTTCAAATTCATCAGAGCCGTTAAAAAGGCTACGAATAATATCTCCATCTTGCATCTTTAACTTTTTAATAACTAAAAAATATACCGATGCTATTATAGTACACAAAAATTCTGTATCCTTACCCGATTTAGGATATGTTTTGAATTTTTTATTAAGAAAAACCGTAATACAGTTGTCAAATCTTTCAACTTTAGGGTCTTCCCAATCTAATGTAACCCACCAAAGTGGCTTGTCGTCTTCCTTCACCTTTATTATTGGGAAAAACAAATGGTCGTCGTTAAGTAATACGCTTTTTGTTACGACAACACCAATAGAGACCCCACTATCATTCATTAAAAAGCTTTCTTCTTCCGGCACGGTTTCTGCAGGAGATTCAACAAACGCATGTATCGTTAAGTTAAGAGTTCCTTTAATCATTTCTGGAGAAAAAGTCTGTCTAAGTTCAAAATTAATTCCATCAACGGAGTTAAGAATACAGCTATCCGCTTGCATTGTACTGGGGTTCGACCAAATAGCATAAAAACCTATTTTAGCACCACTACACACAACACCATCCTTTCCGCATAATTTTTCGGGCGTTTTTAATCGTATTGACGTTCGCATTGTCATACCGTTATTTTGAACAAGCCAAGTTTTCTCTACAGGATTACGCAAAACCCCAGACTCGTCCGTTTTTAAGGCAATATCATTATAACTAAAAATAAACTCTCCAATATCAATCCCAAAATCTTTTACATTAGATTCATTTAAAGTTGGATAAAAATATAATTCTTTCATTAATTATCCTCCTCTTTTTTCTCTTCGCAATCTATTACAAAAGCAAGTTTTTTGTCCGAAGATTCTATTTCAAAGGAACCACTTATTTTATTGGCGTCTCCCTCAATTAAAACCTCATTATTTTTCTCAACAATAACTATCTTATTATCCTTTTCTTGCGTCGCTATAATAAGTCCTATAACTTTCAAAGGATATGCTGTTCCTATTTTTTCGGCCCATTTCTCCGCATCAATAGCAACATCTGAAGAGACTTTAGTTTTTATGGCGACACTTGCTTTTTCTTTAAGTTCTAATTCATATAAAACTTTTATGCGTCCTTCAGCAGTGATGCTTATCCCTTTTGTAAAGAAGTTAAATCTTTTTTCACTTCTAGAAACTCCACCGCCAGAAACTCCACCGCCAGAAACTTTTGGCTTGGATTTTTTACCAAGAGGGAACAATTTTTCACCTAAAACACCTGCAAACTCACTCATATTAGATTCGCCATGTGATTCTGCTTGTTCTGGATTATAATAACTTTTAACGGAAGTTTTAACAGACTTTTTAATGAGATTTACACACTTAATCTTCATTCTTGCAGGGTCATCATCCCATTTCATATGGTCAGCCTCTTCCCTTTCTCTCAAATAGTCGCCTAGTTTTTCCGGTCCCATGCCATAATCTTCAACAATATTAATATCTGGAACAAAAAAAGTTACTAATATTTCATCCGGCTCGACCAAAACTTCGTTATCTACCCAATTCTCCTCATAGTTTAACACCATACCCAACTCTCTGGCGCACAGCGAAATACTCTTGTTGAATTTAACAAATTCATCGTCGCTTAAATTCATGTAAACATTGGGTGAAAGCAAGAGCTCGTTTTTCTCCAGCTCCTCTCTTTGAATTTTTGAAAATGCAACATGTCCAAATTTACATAAATGTCTCTTATAATACCCATTAGTTTCTCCGGATAAAATTTGAAATTCGCTTTGATACGTTGCTCCTTTTAATTTCGCATAAGCTGTTGAATACAATTCTTGTACAAGCCTAAATATCGGATATAAATCATCTTTACCTATCAACTCGCCGTTAATATAAGCATTTAAGAATTTTCGACCATACTTCCTTAAACCAAAATTGTTTAAAATTGGAGCATACCATTTTTGTACAGCATATTTTAAATAATTAGAAACTGAGGACAGGAACGAGCAACGGTCAATCATTGATTCTTCGCCCTTAAATCCTGTTTTAGCCTCTTCCATTATTGCTGCTTCATCAATATATGGAATAATTATTGATGTCCCCGTTTCATTTTCAGCGAAAGACTCTAAACCAAAAACCCCTAAAAAGTCTCTTATTATTTCATCATTAGTAATAGGACAAATATCCCCTGTAGACGAGTTTTTTTCTCCCCACCATGCTCGTCCTGCTGAATTATTGACATTGTTTCTTAATAATGCATCCGGCTTTTTTTCATTTTCAATTAGCGTTAATATTAGTCTTGATTCATACATACCATTATCGTTTTTTGTTCTAGAATAATAAATAACTATTCCTAATCCTAAACGATAATATACAGTTTTACCATAACCCCATTTGCCACCCGCGTTTGCTTTATCTTGGCCTTTGCCCATTTCAAAAATCAAACGCAAGAAATTACTTTTTGTATCATTTGTACACTTACTTTTAAGTACTTCGCCATTTAAACCATTAGTCTTCGAATCTCTTACTTCTAAAAAAGACAATTCTTTCCCCGAGAACCTTTCATTTAAGCGTTGCTCAACCAGTTGATTGTTTTCTGCACCTAGATACGGAGTAAGGTCATCATTACGAAACTTACCCACGCTGTAAAAGACATTAAAAACCAACGAATTGTCTATTGTTGCGTCAGAACTATTTTGAATGGATTCTCTTACTAATAAATCCAATGAAAAAGTATGTGCATTTTGCATTGAGTTCAACGCAGCTTCCCCGGAAAAACCTCCTGTTTCAGCCGTAGTTAATTCCTTTATATCAAACATTCCTTTCTCCTCTTAAATTATGCTTAAAGTGCTTGGGCCAACGTCATCCTTTCCGTCTCCAGAAATAATAATCGCATAAGCGATAATATCTTCTTTTGTTTTGATACTTTCTCTTATTTCGTTTATAGCTTTAGTCGCATCTTTATCAATCCGGTAAATTAAAAGCAATGGACTATCCGCTAACCCAAGTTTTCCTCTGCTTGCATTAATAGAGCGACAATGGTCTTTGGCTTCTTCATAAACAACTTTTTGCCAATCTTCCAACTCACCAACTTTAACGTCACATAAAGCGTCCGTACTGTTTCTCAATCTAGCTATATCAATATCCGGTTCGCCAATTACTTTCGAACGCATACTCTTTTTAATAGAATAATCCCCATACGGTTTCCAAGCTCCGTTGGCAGTATTGCTATCACCAGATACGATAGCAACATTCCAATTCAAATACCGTTCATCTGAATTAGCTTTTTCGAGCATATTCAATATTCTTTCCTGTTTATCATCATAATGTTTGTAACTAGAAAGGAATCTAAAAATTATCCCCGACGCAACATCTCTCCACAAGAGCGAATTAGAAGAATGCTCGGATTCAATAGGCGCTTGTCCAATTTCTTTAATAAATGCCTCTAAAGCAGAAATATTACCCAACAAATCGTCTTCTCTAAATTTCGTTGTTTCAAATGCATCGCCTTGATATCCGCCGCCCGTTTCTACCGCCGCTTGCATTTTGCTTTTAGCTGTAATTTTTAACTTGGACATAGAATTAGAATTTAAGACTTTAGGGCCAAATTCCTTAGGCGATTTTTTCTCTTTTACAAAATCATTAAATTCTTTTTTCAACTCTTCGTCAATTTGCTGCAACAATTCAAAATGCTTTTTTGATTCATCAGACAACCAAATTCTTTGCAACAACTCATAGCCTTTTCTGTATCCAAACCAACGAGCCATCTGCATGAGTGTGTCCGCTTGAGTTACGTTTCTCGCAAAATAAGTACAAACCAATCCCTCAATAGTTAAACCCCTTGACAGCGTGTTTCCGCCAAAAACTATAAATACCGGCGATTTATTCATCTTTGATAAAGTTTCCGAATCTGGATATGCTATACGCATGTAAGTATCTTCTTCTGCGTATCTTTGTGCGGCGCAATTATCCACGCATAAATGAACACCGTTTTCGGCATACTCAAAATCATCGTCGTCATCAAGTGCAATGTGGGTTATTGTCGATAATATATTCTTAATATCATCTGAAATCTTACCAAAAGTCGGCATTTCGTCTGGCACGCTTTCTTTAAAGTCGTAATCGGAAAATGCCTTGATTAAATCTTCTTTTGTAAACTTTTTAATTTCTTCCTCGTAAATTTCTTTACATTCAGAAATGAATTTATCTTTATTTAAGTTCTTCAACCAATCTAGTACGAGCTTATATTCAACCATATGAATCTTAACTCTAGGAGAAGTATGTATCAGCATACTAATCGGCCTTTTCTTATGAGATAAACGCATAACCGCAGCAGCGCAAAAGAACCACTTTATCGCCTTTTCAAGCCCTTGTGGAATGGAAGTAATTTGCACCTTTGAACTGTTTAATTTTTTTAATTCTTCCGCATCAATTTGCCTTATAATATTTAATCCCGGATATGCCTCCTTATTAGAATGGCTTCCGAATATTATTTTTTCGCCGAAATAGGCTTTAGGTTCCGGCAAACTAAATATGAAATCGCTTGGATATAAAGAGTATCCATCAATTTTTTCATTTAATATATTTGCATACGGTGTAGCTGTATAGCTTAAATAATTTATAGACTGCAAAGGATTACTCGACCTAATGCCACTAGCTAAGCAATTAGACACCATGCGCACTATGCTTTCGTTTATCTTGGTTCTTTCAACGTCGTTTTCCGGTTCTTCGTCTACCGCATTCTCCATAAATCTAGTATTAACACTTGCTTGGTCAGCTTCGTCGTCTATTACAATCAACCTAAGCTTTGCAGAATATGCTTGATTACTATGTAACCATTTAATCAATCTTTCAAGTCTCCCTGATTGCTTCAAACAAACCATAACGTACTTTTCTGCAAAATCCTTTTTACCTAAAGCATTAAGTTTAAGATCTTCTAAAGCAATTTGTTTTCCAGAATATGAATCATATAAATGGTCTTTATCACTACCGTAATCTAACACGTGCCATTGAACGGAATCCGTATTCTTTAAATCTTTTTTGAATCGGTCTCTCGTTTGTATTCTTAAATTATCAATAGAACCCGATAAAATTATAAAGAAATTCCAATCATAATCTGCAGCCATCGATGCCAATCCAACCATATTTGCCGTCTTACCCGATTGAACGCTACCCATTACAAGGCCTTTTCTAATACCAGTATCACGAGTCAATTGATTTAATATCCAATGCGAACTTTCTTCGACGTCTTGAATAGACTTATCAGTCATCGTGCCTTTTAATGATTCCTTGTATGCTTTCCAGCTGGATGTCACCCAATTAGGCACTGCAAGATTTAACGGGTCGTTAACAGAAATACCCGTTGCTTGCTTTTTATCAACGTAAACCTTTTCTCTATCTTCAACAACCTTCTTCCATTCTTGAAGATTTTTAATACTTAACGGTATTATCCCCTGATATTCTCTGAGTTCGATAAAATCTTCTTCGGTTAAGTTTTTCAACTCATCCCAAGTTTTCCCTTTATTCATTTGTTCGGTAATCCATTGTATGTGCTTCATAAATTTCCTCTATCTCGTGAAATTATTTCTCCAAAGTTTCTATTATCTTATTTGCAAACGCTATCGCCATCAACGGTGGAACGGCGTTACCAACTTGACGAGCGACGTCAGTTCTGTTACCCTCAAAATGATACCAATCCGGGAAAGATTGTATTCTTGCTCCTTCTCTAGGCGTCAACGCTCTATCTTGTTCATAATGAATACAACGCAAAGCCGAAGGTGTTGCCAAGTTATTAGTTATCGTTGTGGATGGCTTATTTCTTTCCAATCTTCCATACGTATTTCCATATCCGGAAGTTAAATAATACCTTCTATCTATTAAACCAGCATCAACTTTTGCATTAAAATCGTTCTTTCCTTGACCTTCTGCCACATTTTGTATTACGGTTCTAATCTTATCTCCGTAAAAACCGCAAAAATGCTGCGTTATTTCTTGACTATCTCCACGCATTAATCGTTGATAATCATTCATTGGCTCTGTTGTATACTCGGTAACAGTTTCACCTTCTCCTACTGGAGGCAAATCAGATATAGCATGAGAAATTGAAAGAGCTTCTTCACAATCACCTTCTGGATAAGACCACTCTAAATCCAAATCCTTTCTTATACCAATGATAAATACTCTTTCACGATTTTGGGGAACACCAAACTTAGCGGCAACCATAGTCTTATGAACTATTTTATAGCCAATCCTATCAAATTCGCGTTTTAATACATCCATTACCAAATCACCATAATGGTCGATTACCGCTTCTTTCTTTACAAAGGTTTTCTCTCCCCTATGTTTTACAACTTCTTCGTAAATAGTCGCACCGTTAGCGTCAGTTTTATAAAAAATTTCTCTCATAGAAAGAATTCCTTTAACATTCTCGAATAAGAACATTTTGGGTTTAATCTTTTCTAATAACCTTAAATATTGATTAGATAGCTTTGCTCTATCGTCATATTTTCGCTGTCCAACCGTACTGAACGATTGACAAGGAGGACCACCTATAATAACGTCCACCTCTTCACCGTTTAATCTTCCTTCAATTTCCTTATCTGTAATACCACAGATATCCCCTGCTATCATAGGAATATCATCACCGTAATTCTTTTTAAAGGCTGCCACTGCTTGCGGCGCGAACTCGTTAGCAAAAACAAATTCAATGTTGTCTCTTTTTTTAAATTGGTTATTAACTAGATTATAATAAAAACCAAACGTTAACCCACCAACTCCAGAAAACAAATCAACCACTCTATACTTGCTCATTTTAATAAATCATCCTTTTTTCTTATGCTCAATGTTTTCTGCTAAAATCACTTTGATTTTAGCACAGTAAATATGACAATTTTCGTCATATTTATAAAAGTTTTAATTATTATTTTTCCCTAACGCGCCACAAAGCCATCGGGTGCGCAGAGATACGCTCTAATATTTCTTTATCTTCAAACAACAGTTCAGGGCGATAGTTCTTATTAGCAAACTCTTTAACAAATTCTTTTTCGTTATCGCTAAGCACAAGTAAGTTTTGTAAATATTCTTTTATGGAAGCGATTACCGTATCTTTTTTAAAACGGTCATTCTTGTTAAGCATAGGTTTGAGTTGCCTACTAATATCTCTATCCGTAACACCGTCTAAAATATCAAGAGAAACGTCGCAAATATTGGAATCCCCACCGATACAATTATAGAAGATAGTACATTTTTTAAGCATTTCTTTATTTTCTATCATACCGCTTTCAATAAGCCCGTAAACGTCGTAAATGTCTCTCGGTTTACAACGTCCGATTAAAGCCGCAAGTTTGCTTCCATATAACTCGCAAGCGCTTAAAACTTTTACGCTCGTATCACTTTCGGCAACGGGAGTTTTGATAGGCTTATCGCAGAGCGGAAGAACGTGCTTTCTGTCAAGATAGTTTATTTCTATTTTGATATTGTCACGATTTCCTGCGTTGTTTATATATTGAAAAACGGCTGAATCTAAGGCGAAATATCTTTTACTTTGTGGCGAAAGCGAATAATTCTTTTGGAATAACGCCATTTGCAAGAAGTTCCATAATTCTTCCTTATCTTTTTCCATTTCTTCTTTCGTGTCGCCGATATAGTCTAAATCTATGTCGACTGAAAGTCTTGGAAGTTCACGATAAAACAAATTAATAGCCGTTCCGCCTTTAAGAGCAAGTTTATCTTTCCATTTGGACGAAAAAACAAACTCTAAAATATCCGCAAGGCGCATAACCTTTTCAACGTTATCTTTGATAAAGTTGGTTTCTTTCGCCATTTTAACTACGTTTTTTTGCGATAGGTTTATCATATCAGTTCTCCGTATTTATAAGTTTTTCTGGATACATAAGTCCCCAATACTTATCCGTTTTTCTCGGCATCTTTTTGTTTTCGCTTATATCTTCTAATTTTATAGAACAGTTTTGCTTACATATATCAAAGAAGTTTTGCGATAAAAGGTCTTTCTTCAATAAAGAAAGTAAGAATCCTGCCTTTTTATAAACGAATTTCTTGTTATACTCTTTCAAATAGGCTAATAATGCTTGCTCGTCAAGATGCGTGATACCGTTTAACGCCGTGGCAAGTTCCTCAAGTCCACCTGCAAGGTCGATACGGTCAATGCAATCAACCACAGTTCTTTCCAAATCCGTAACTACGATTTCCGCATTTTGTTCTAAACGCATTATTCCGCCTTTTGCGGTATATGAGAAAAATTTATATTCAAGCCCGTTATATTCAAACGGAATATTTCGTTTTTCGGTAAACACTTGTACCTCTGAAAACATTTGGTTGCCAAGTCCGTGAAATTCTAACGCAGAGTGATATGCCACGCACGCATTTTCAAAAAGAGCCGACGCTATTTCAAAACGGCTCGCAAAAACATCTCCGGTTAAGGGATTAACCGTCGCATATAATCCGTTTTTTATTTTTGCTATACGCCCGACTTCAATTAATGCTTTTAATTTAGTTTGCATACTACGCACGCTTGTAAAATAATCTAAAATATCTTGCGTACGAAACAATGCACGCGATTGATAAAAATCTTCCATTGTATCACTATCCTTATATCTTTATACTTATTTTACATAATTTACGAACGAATGTCAACGCTTTTTATGCGGTTTAGGTATTTTTTTATTAAATTTAATAAAATCTTGATTTTTCAATAGTCACATTATTTGTTTTTTGCCCAAAACAACATATAAATTTTAAGGCACACGGTATTACCCGCATGCCTTAACGCCTAAATCATAACTCTTACGGTCAGGTCCTTCCACTGGTTTTGTCTGAGCATTTCGCCACGATTATTCCGAAAATCTTTCGCCACATCGTAATCGATTGTAAATTCTACAACTTCTTTGTAGTCTTCGTCGCCCGCATCGTCACGCTTCGGATATAAATTAAGATACCACTTAAAATCAAGCGAAGTGTTCGGCACGATTTTTTTAATCATTGTATTCACCAAAGCAGAATGCCGTATCGGTTTCGTAAAATCCAGGTCTTCCACCGCCATGGAACGAAAAACGTCAATTGAAACAAGCGGCGTAGCTTTCCGTTCCTCTTCAAGCACCACTCGTTTTATATCGTCGATTTCTTTTTCGGCGATAAGCATTTCGCCGTTAATTTTTGCCTTTAACGACGAATATTCTTGCTTATCAATTTCTCCGTTAACGCGCATTTCGGTTAAATTTTCAAGTTTAATCCGAATTTTTCTGAGTTTTGCTTCCGCGTCACGAAGTTCTCTTGCCTCCTTCGTTTCTTTCGTATACGAGTTCTCAAATTGATTATACGCTTTTTTAATTAAATCGTCGTTATTTAAATTCAATGCTTTTAACAACTCACGCAGCATTAAATCGAATTTCCAATCGGCTATCGTACCCATATCGCAATACTTGTCCGCATCGAGCCCGGCGTCTATTCTCGTCTGTTTACTTCCGTTATTTAAAACGTTGTAACATTTGTAGCCGTAAGTTAAACCCGTTTTATTTACGTGCCACCGATCCTTTCTCATACGATGCCCGCATCGACAGATCAGACGCTTTGCCCAGATATCTTCCGAAGTTCTCGTCCCCGTCCGTTCGAGTTTCCCCTCTTGCGTTTTCCTTAAGGTCAACTTGCTTTCTCTGAGAGCCTTGCATTTATCCCACACTTCTTCGGATATAATCGGCGTAAACCTGCCTTTTACGTAAAGATAAGTATCTTCGTCGCGGTTTACTATCGTCTTTTGATCCAAATGGTTATTCTTGTGCGATTTATAATAACCTTGATATCCCTTATACGTTGCGTTATGTAAAATACGAGAAACTTTTGTCGCGTCCCACCGCACCAGCCCCGACGAATCTTTACGCTTCAACCGCACGAGTTCGTTTACGATTTTATTAAAGCCGTTGCCTTTTAAGTATAAATCGTAAATAATGCGCACTGTTTCCGCCTGATCTTCGTTGATAACGTAAGTATCGCCGAGCCTGTCATAGCCGAGAATATTCCCGTTGCCGTATAACACGCCGTTATCTCGGCTTATCTTTTGTCCCGCGCGAACGCGTTCAGACGTTTTTCTACTTTCTTCCTGCGCAAGAGTCGCCATAATCGTAAGACGAAGTTCGCCGTCGTTATCCATCGTCCAGATGTTATCTTCCACAAAATATACTTCTATCCCGATTTCTTTTAACTGTCTCGTAATTACAAGCGTATCTACCGTATTTCTCGCAAAACGGCATACCTCGCGCGTTACGATCAAATCAAATTTATGATACTTGGCGTCGTTTAGCATTTCCATGAATGCGGGACGTTTCTTCGCCTGCGTTCCCGTGATTCCGCGATCGATATAACTTTTTATCACCGTCCAGTTCGGGTGATACTTCGCCTGATCTTCATACCATTGCATTTGATTTTCGAGTGCGGCGAGTTGCGCTTCATGTTCCGTACTTACCCGTCCGTAAAATACAACGCTGCGCTGCCTGTCCCTGTCAAACGTCGATACATTCGTCGGCAAAACCACTTTATTTTCCGATAAATCAGATAAAATCACCCTGCTCATACCAGCACATCCTTTAAATTATACTTTTCTTCAATATAATTTCTTTTTTCTTTAAGCACGTTTTCATACGTTGCCTTGTTAATTTTCCCAGATTCGTACATGCTTTCAAGCAATAAGAAAGCCACATACTTTTCGTCCATTACCTCTTTTAATTTCTTTTGTTCCTTTGTCACTCCTGTAATTTTTAATTTTTGCTACAGGGTACAATGTTCTCTTCCCCGAACGGTTACTATGTTCTCTCACCATATAGATACAATGTTCTCTCTCCATTTATAGCGCATTATCCTCCCTTTTAATATTTCCGTAATAAACAAACTACCGCTGTCCGCCTCGTTCGCTTTTTCGGATTGATTTTTATATCGCCTGCGAATTTATTTTTGTGACGTAACAGCGCAAATAATAATCCCTATAATACCCATTATAATATGACTTATTATCAATAAACCCGCAAACAAAATTCTTCCCGTTACGTTCAACACTTTTAATAATTTCATAATTTCAGCCTCTATACATAGACAATTTCATTCAATATTTCTTCTTCGATGATTTGCTTCATAGCGTTAATTCTCTTAACATCGACCAAATAATCTCCCGTTCGGCGATACTGCTCGCATCCGGAAAGTTTATTCCACATATCATCGTAAAGCGTTTCCGCCACTTTGTCTACGCCGTGTAAATATTCGGGGAGATCTGCAATCGTCCAGTCGATCCCTTTATCTTCGAGATACTTTTTTGCAAGCGTTCCATACTTGCCGTAAACGTGTTTCTGCGGTTTTACGTTAGCGTTGTAAATTTTAATTTCTTCCACCGTTAACCCCTCGCCCGAATTTGCTTTTCGTATCACTTCCGTGGCTTTCATATCTTCATCTCCTGTTTTTACATTCTCGTATATATACGATATTGTAATTACATTATACTTGCTTGCCATTTTATAGTCAAGCTAAAATTATTACTTTTTGAAAAAATTTTTTATCTGCTCAAAAGTAAAGGTAAGTTCCGCAAAAACGACTAAAAATTGAAAAACGGCAAAAACGGCGTTTTTTGCGGACGTTACTTTTGCAAACTTCCACACCGTTCTTTTATCAGGGTAAAAATGGCGTAAAACACCCGGAGGTCGACCGTTTTTGTAAAACTAACGTCCACCCCTCGTTTTTAAACTTCCGCTACTTTTGTCCCGTATTTCTATCTTTTTAGTGTTTCAGCAGGCTCGGCGTCAAATTTATATCGTCTGCCGCTATCTTTTCTATGCCGAGTTTTCTTACTACGTCTTGCCCGTACATCAACTTAAATACAGAATACGGACTTTTATCGTTCAACCTTTTTCGTCCATACGAATTTATATGGCTCATCAGTAAATTGATATCTGCTTGCGTATAATTTTCAAGGCTTTCGCCTCTCGGTATTACACGGCGAATAAATTCGTGATTTACTTCTATGCTTCCTTTTTGATCCGGTCGGTTCTGGTCGCAATAAAAAACTTTCGTCCTGAACTCGCCGTTCTCGTCCACTTCAAGCCTTAACGGATTCGAGAATTCTGTTCCGTTATCCGTCAGGATTACGGGGAACATTTTGATAAATATTTCTCTTCCCAAGTGTCGATACAATCTTGTGAATGCGTCTATTACACTTTTAGAAGTGTTTGAATTACGCAATATCGCAAGCATAAATCCGCTTTCTACAAAATGCAACGTCAATAGCACTTTCCCGCCGATTCCGCCTTTTACCGTATCCATTTGTACTACCGAAACAGGATTTTCCGCTATGTATTTCAGATAATCCTCATACGTCCTTCCTTCTCGGCAATGAGCGTCGATTTTATGTTCTACCTTTTTCCGACGCGCTCTATACCGAACTTTTCTCGGCAGATCTATATTTTTCAATTCAAACAGCCCGCCGTCTATATAATTGTATATCGTTTTCTCGCTGACGCTTAATTCGTCTTTATGAGCCGAGCAAACGTGATGCGCCGATTGCCCTTGTAAGATAGGTTTTGTAATAATTCGTTCTATCTCTATGGCTTCCTTTGCGTGGATATAAAAGCCTTTCCGTCTTTCGGATAAGTTACTTTTATACTCATTCTGCGCCGTTGCAGGGCGATAAAATTTCTTCCTGTAATGACATCCGCGCGTTTTTGAACAACCGTTACAACAATACGGAGATCTTACAAGTCTTTCGCATACTTGTTCCTCATATTCATTGCAATACTTGTTACATTTTTCGCATTTGTAACAGAATTCCATACAATATTTTGCACCGCACACCTTGGATTTCAAACATTGATCCGACTTCTTACACTGATTGAATGGTCGCCCACCGCAACCCGTTTCACGAATTTCCAAATGCTTTTTTATTTCTTTGGATATCGTCGTCGGATCTCGTTTTAGTTCCTTTGCTATCTTTCGGATACTTTTGTTTGCTTTTAGCAAAGCATAGATTTCTACTCTTTCCGATAATGTTAAATGTTTGTATTTTGCCATTGATTTTTTCCTCTTTGGTTGATACGGGACATCTTCTATTATCTCAAATCTTACTCTTTTTGTAAATCTTACTTCGACTACCTTACTTTTCTTTCTATATATGGACGTTACCTTTACAATTAAGGAAATTTTTTATCTCAAAAGCAACATTGCCGTCATAACGCTTTGCAAAAGCAACAATGCAGGCGTGAGCCAGAAAAAGAATTTACGGAAACCGCGCTCCAAGCGCATATCTTCCCTTGCCTTATTCACTTCTTTTTGCAATTCTTCCACCTTTTTCGTAAGAGCTTTCGAATGCTCGTCGATTATAAACGCCGCGTCGTCCGCCGCTTCGGCAACTCTTTCCTTTAATAGTTCGCCCGCTTCGTCAGTCGCCTTTGCCATAGTTGTATTTACTATTTCCTGTATCTTCGTTACCGTTTCCGTTATTCTCTGAAGCGTTATCCGCAGGCTCAACAGCAAGTTCCGATTGTCCTCTTTCATATCTTTCGTCAGCTGCTCTACGTCTTCTTTCAGCCTCGTCACGAGCGCGTCGTTCGTCCATTCTACGCTCTTCACTTGCTGCGTTAAGTCCTCCACCCGCGCATTCAGCCGCGAAATTAAGGCGTTGCATTTCTCGTTCGATACCGCTAAGGCTTGCTCTAATAATGCTTCCCGCGTTTCCGCCGTAAGCCGCTTTACTTCTTCGCACAGTTCCGCTGCTGGTACGTTTTCCGTTAAATCCACTTCGTCCTCCGTTATAGGCTGAGAACTTAACCCCGTTATTCTGTTCTCCAATTCGTTTTATTACCTCGCTTTTCGTATAATTTGTTCCGAGCCGCTCTCCTCGGATCGGTTTTTGTTTGTTCGGATGCAGATAGGAATAATCCTTGCCGTCCCGCGTGATTTTTACGCCGTAGCACTTATTCAGATAGTCTTTGAACGCTTCGGGCGATTTCGTTTTCTTTACCGCTTCGGCGATAACTTCGCGCAGTTCTTCTTTCCAGCTCGTTCCGCCTTTTAATATGATTTTCTTTTCTGCCGCCGTTCTGCTGTTTTTGCCGCGCTTCCGAAATTCCGTTTCCGTAAAGCCGTATTTTCTGCCGATTGCGTTTACTTCGTCTTTCATTTTTACATAATCTTGCTTTGAAAATTGCAGTTTTTTGCCCGTAATAGGATCAACGGCGTTTACGATAATGTGGCTGTGAACCGTCTGCGTATCCGTATGCGTGGCGATTACGCATTCGTAATTTTTGAAAAACGCTTCCGTTATCTCTTCCGCATACGCGTGGGCTTTTTCTATCGTTACGTTATCTTTTCTCGCGCAGGAAAGTTTAAAATGATAATACTTCCGCTCATCGTATTTTTCACCTTTACCGAACCTCGCCGCCGTTTCTTCGAATTGCTTTGCGTAATCTTCGTCCTCGAATAAATTTTTCACCGACACAATCGCCGCTTTCTTCGGATCGGTTATGTATCCTATTCCGTTTTTCGGTCTTGCCATGCTCGCGCTGCATTTTAGAAGGGGCATTCTTTACCCTCCCGCGGCGAAGGATATTTTCCGATACAATTCTTTTAAGTACGCGATACAGTTTTTTATTTCCCGTTCCGTATCCGCACCGAAATAACTACTTCTTACCGCCTGATTCAAATTGTTTCCCTGCCGCTTTAATTCCGCAAGTATTTCGCCGCTGCGCTCGATTACGATTATAGGCTTATCCGTGATAGAGCGTAAAATAAATTCTCGCATCGTAAGCCCGCTCTTTGCTATTTTTTCGTCGATTAAATTTTTCTCTTGTTCGCTTACCCGAAAGGTATACGCGAACGGTCTTGTCCTTTTTGCTATAACTCTTCCTCCTTTTTTTATTTATTACGCCGAAATTTTCAAGGGCGGATTCATTTCGCCCGTTAAGAAAATTACGACCACCGTACCCTCACGGAAAATTTACGCAGTAAATTTTCGTGAACTACTCGGGGTATTAGGGGTGTGCCCCTAACGAGGCGACTTTGTAAAGTCGGTATTTGGCAAGCCAAATACGTTCCTCGCTATTACATCGTGGCAAAATTTCCCCCCTAACTTTGTCGCTCGACCGCCGACTTTTTAAGTCTGTCGGAAAGACTATAAATTGCACATTTTAATCACCTCCCACATTGCCGTTTATCCGCGGCGAAAACGCCGAAAATCTTCCGTTTCCCCTAAAAAGGGCACAAAAAAGCCGCCGATGTTCTCTATCGCCGACTTTAACCTTATTTAGGCAAACCCCCTCTATGACTGTCAATCATTCTATTAAATTCATACTAAATTATTTCTTTCGTTTCTTTCTCGTTTTCTTAGCGAAACTCAGCAGTTCTTTGTTTATCGCTTCTGCCTTTTCGTCCGCATACTCGCTCGGATTATAATACTCTTCCGGATTTTCAAATTCGGAAACGTATCCATTTCGGCGCGCTTTGGCGTTCAGTTCGGGAATTGTTCCGTCGCAACCGAAATAGTCATCGTAATTGAAAAACACCTCGTCGTTCGCTAACTGCCAATAACCTTCCCAACGGAAATCCCGCAGTTTTAACGGGTTGTCCGTATCGCAAACTTTTTCTATTTGCAACTCTTTACCCGTAAGCCGAGACTTGTCCCCTACGTAAACGATACGATTAGCCCTTTGCCTGCCGTTCTCTTCATACACGGCTTCGCGGCGAATTATGCTTTTCTGCTCCAGCTCACTTAATAGTTTTTGCATGGAACGAACCGAAACATTAAAAGCGTTTGCGATGGTCTCCACTTTCATTTCACGACCGCTGCGGCGGCGCAAATAATTTTTCAGAACCTCTTTACGCTTTTTACCCGTAAGTTTCCGCATCTGAAGGGCACCGTTTTCATCAAAGAAATAAAAGTATCCGTAACCTTTTTTCGCCATTTTCCCCTTCTACCTAAAACAATATTTCACCCTATACCCAACCTGGCAATTTTAAGTTTTGACTACTAAAAACAACCGTTGTTATAAGGTAAATCACTTAAAAATAACAAATTTCGGAATAAAAAATCTTAAAGAATTTTTTAGATATACCGACATTATCATTTTTCTTAACCGCGAGATTGCAAATTTTTGTGTATTTATAAACACTGCCGTAACACATTAACAATCTTAAAACGTCTGTAAATTAGTTACAATTTATACGGATTCAAGCGCATTTTTTTGCACCACAAAACAAGCTTTTCCCAAGCCTCCTGCATGGTAAGCATGCGCTTTCCTTTTGCAAAATATGACGCTTTCCACGCAAACGAATACGCTTTTTTCATCGTTTCCGTCGATTGAAAGTGAAATTTGGAATTGGACCTATACATCTTAAACATCTTGAAAAACTGCGATTTGCCGTAAGGTTTTTGCCCCGCCGCCAAAGTTCTTTTATAATATCTGCGCCACATAACAAAAATCGTGAGTTTTCTCTTCTTTTTATCCTTTTCCAACTCATAAAAATTCGGCGCTGCGTATTCCTCTTTGCGCACGCGTTTCGGATAAAGTTTTTTCAGCAAGTCGTAATCGGACGTTTTATCGAACAAAGGCAATTCGAGACCGCATTCTTTCGCTCTTTTTATCGTTTTCAACACCGTTGTACGCGAACATTCGCAAATCCTTGCAACTTGCGTTGTGGTGTTTCCTTTATAATGATACTCTAAAATAGCTTTGTAATTGGTCATTTTACCCGTTTTACCCTTTTTGCTACGAATTTTCTTATGTATCTATTATATAACAATTTTTTGCCCTTGTAAAGTGTTCAACTTTAGCGGAATTAAACTTTTTTAACTATTTTTCGCCCTAAAAAAACACAAAAATAGAGCCTGCATCTAAAAGATACAGGCTCTAAACTACAATATATGGTATCTTTATTGAGTTTTAACCCAAGATTTAGGACCTGGGATTGCGAATGTTCGCTTGCGCTGCGGCAAGACGCGCAATCGGAACTCTGAACGGCGAACAACTTACATAGTCTAATCCGATATTGTGGCAAAATTCTATAGAAGACGGGTCTCCGCCGTGTTCTCCGCATATTCCGCAGTGAATATCTTTTCTCGTTTCGTGTCCCATTTTAACAGCCATTTGCATTAGCTTACCTACGCCTTCCGTATCTAATCTTGCGAACGGGTCAAACTCGTAGATTTTTGCAGAATAATAGCTTGGTAAGAATTTGCTGGCATCATCTCTAGAAAATCCGAAAGTCATCTGCGTTAAATCGTTAGTTCCGAAACAGAAAAATTCCGCTTCTTTTGCTATTTGGTCGGCAGTTAAAGCCGCTCTCGGGATTTCAATCATAGTACCGACTTCGTATTTTAAATTTACTCCCGCATCTTTAATTACTTCTTCGGCAGTGTCAACTACAATTTTTTTACAAAATGCAAGTTCTCTTGCTTCTCCGACAAGCGGAATCATAATTTCGGGAATTACGTTCCAATCTTTATGACGTTTTTGAACTGCGATAGCCGCTTTAATAACAGCCTTAGTCTGCATTCTTGCTATTTCCGGATAAGTTACGCATAAACGACACCCACGATGTCCCATCATCGGGTTGAATTCGTGTAAAGATTCACAAATCATTTTAATTTCTTGAACCGTTTTCCCCTGAGTTTTAGCTAATGCCTTAATATCTGCTTCGTCGGTGGGAACGAATTCATGTAACGGCGGGTCTAAGAATCTTATGGTAACGGGTTGTCCCTTTAAAGCTTCCATAAGACCTTCGAAGTCAGCTTGTTGCATCGGTTCGATTTTATTTAATGCGTTTTCTCTTTCTTCGGGAGTTTCCGAACAAATCATTTCACGGAATTTATCAATTCTGCCGGGACCGAAGAACATGTGTTCGGTTCTGCACAAACCTATTCCTTGCGCACCTAATTCTTCTGCTCTTTGAGCGTCTGCGGGCGTGTCGGCGTTGGTTCTTACTCCTAGCGCTTTATATTTATCGGCAAGTTTCATAATTCTTCCGAAATATCCGCTGTTGGGGTCTGCGGGAACGGTTTTGATTTCTATATCGTAAATATTACCCGTAGAACCGTCTAACGACAAAGCGTCGCCTTCGTGGAATACTTTTCCGCCGAGTTCGAAATATTTTTCTTCTTCGTGCATTTTGATATCTCCGCAACCGGAAACACAACAAGTACCCATACCCCTAGCTACAACCGCGGCATGAGAAGTTTGTCCGCCTCTTACGGTTAAAATACCTTGAGCGAATTTCATACCTTCTATATCTTCGGGAGAAGTTTCAAGTCTAACTAAAATTACTTTTTCTTTATTTTTACCGAGTCTTACTGCGTCTTCGGGGGTAAATACGATTTTACCTGCGGCGGCACCGGGAGAAGCGGCAATACCTTTACCTACAACGTTGTTTTTATCGGCTTCTTTTAAAGCTTTTGCGTCGAACGTCGGGTGAAGTAACATATCGAGAGTTTTAGCGTCTATTTGCATTAAAGCTTCTTTCTCGTTAATCATTCCTTCGTCTATTAAATCACACGCGATTCTTATAGCCGCCGCGGCAGTTCTCTTTCCGTTTCTTGTTTGCAACATAAATAATTTACCTTTTTCGATGGTAAATTCCATATCTTGCATATCTCTATAATGATTTTCAAGAGTATTG
Organism: Christensenella sp. UBA4675; assembly: GCA_002405165.1. Taxonomy (GTDB): domain Bacteria; phylum Bacillota; class Clostridia; order Christensenellales; family Borkfalkiaceae; genus UBA4675. The sequence goes on along the minus strand of DHLF01000008.1, from coordinate 10,897 downwards.
CATACTTCTAAGAATTGATTGTAAACTTCGGGAAGAACTTCTTTCATTTTAGAAATAGGCATAGGAGTTCTTACTCCCGCAACTACGTCTTCGCCTTGCGCGTTCATAAGGAATTCGCCCATAAGTCCCTTTTCGCCCGTAGCGGGATTACGCGTAAACGCAACGCCCGTTCCGCAATCGTCGCCCATATTTCCGAACGCCATCATTTGAACGTTTACCGCCGTTCCCCAACTGTAAGGAATATCGTGGTCCATTCTGTAAACGTTAGCTCTCGGGTTGTCCCAACTTCTGAATACCGCTTTAATAGCTTCGAACAACTGTTCTTTGGGGTCGGACGGGAAGTCTTTACCTAACGCTTGTTTATATTTAGCTTTAAATTGATTTGCGAGTTCTTTTAAGTCGTCAGCCGTTAATTCTACGTCGAACGTAACGCCTTTCTTTTCTTTCATCGCGTCGATTAAAGATTCGAATTCCTTTTTGGATACTTCCATAACGACATCGGAGAACATTTGAATAAATCTTCTATAACAGTCCCAAGCCCATCTGGGATTTCCGCTTTTATTAGATAAAACTTCTACAACTTCTTCGTTAAGACCGAGGTTTAAAATCGTGTCCATCATACCCGGCATAGAAGCTCTTGCGCCCGAACGAACGGATACTAGTAAAGGATTTTCTTTATCGCCGAATTTTTTTCCGGTGATTTTTTCCATTTTTTCTATGTTCTCCATAATTTGGGCTTGAATTTCAGCGTTGATTTGTCTTCCGTCTTCGTAATACTGAGTGCAAGCTTCCGTAGAAATGGTAAAGCCTTGCGGTACGGGAAGCCCTATGTTGGTCATTTCGGCAAGGTTTGCGCCTTTTCCGCCCAACAATTCACGCATTTTTGCGTTCCCTTCGCTGAATAAGTATACATACTTGTGCATAAATTTCCTCCTAATTATAATGTTTCCATTGTTTTTAAATTAAATCTATCAAAAGCGTTTCCATTACGAAATCGCTATCGAAATTATTTATATCTTCGTTTCCTATCGCAATAGTTTGGTCCCAACTCTCCAAACTCATCCACGAACTTTTTTCTTTTCTTTTAGGTGTAAACAACGCAAGAAGTTTTTGATTTTCATTCATCTTACATTCTTCTTCCCATAATTTTTTAAGTTCGTATAAATTTGCGGGGAAATTTTTTGGATAATCGTCTAAATTTCTGCTTTCTTCTAAGCTTAACGGTTGATTTAGCGAAAACAATACGACGGCTTGCCTTCCTTTATCGAATTTTGCCCATTTAGAACGAAAAGCGTAAGCCAAAGCTTCTAACCCGCTACTATGCCCCGAAAATTTTTCTGTTACGTCATATTTTATTGCGTCAAGAACGTCCGCCAACGCTTCAAAGTCTTCCGGCAATTCGAAAAACCCATGTTCGACAACGGCGTTTTTGCATACGTTATAGTCGGAAAATTCAATAATTTTTATTCTGACTTTTTCGACTTTTGTTTTAGCGTTTGCAACGTAGCTTTTTAGCGTATTGGAAAAATCTTCGATAAAATCGTAAATAAATCCCGATTGCGATTGATTTTTTTCCGTTTTATCCAAGCAAAAAACCACGTCGTAATAAAATTTTGTTTTTTCTGCCATTTGTAAACCTTTATTGTTTTCCGACAAAGCAAAATAAGCTTGCTATGTCTAGCTTAATTATTTTACACTATTTTTCCCTTTTTTTCAATAGTTTAAGATAAAGAAATTAAACTTAAAATCGTTATTAAACAAAATATACGCCGTTTTTTCCAAAAAACGTTTATCAAACCATAAAACCTATAAATTTTTAAATTTAAACTTTTGCTAAAAGTTTTTTAATGAATTAAACCGTTTTATATTTAGAACATTCTACCCGAAGCTATAAAAGCTTCGGGTAGTGAATTTACTAAAAATTAGTCTTTATTTTCAGCAAGTCTTTTGTATCTTTCAAGTCTTTCGCTATGTTCTTTTTCACTTAAATCAAATAAATTATCCGCTATTTCGGGTCTTATTTTTTTAAGAGAAGCGTATCTCGTTTCACCTAAAATAAAGTCTTTATAACTTGCAGTAGGATCTTTGCTATCAAGCGTGAAAGGATGGGTTTCCGTTCCGACTTTTTCGGGGTTGTAACGATATAAGTGCCAATATCCTGCGTCAACGGCTTTCTTTTCTTCAATTTGAGAATTACTCATATTGATACCGTGATTGATACAAGGAGCGTAGCAAATTACCAAAGAAGGTCCATGATAGCTTTCAGCTTCTGTTATTGCGTTTAAGAATTGTTGTTTATTAGCTCCCATTGCGCATTGAGCAACGTAAACGTAGCCGTAGCTCATAGCCATCATACCAAGGTCTTTCTTCTTAATTCTCTTTCCGCCTGCCGCGAATTTAGCAACCGAAGCGGTAGGAGTAGATTTAGAAGCTTGTCCGCCGGTGTTAGAATAAACTTCCGTATCAAGTACTAATACGTTTACGTCTTCTCCCATAGCGAGTACGTGGTCTAATCCGCCGTAACCGATATCGTAAGCCCAACCGTCTCCGCCGAAAATCCAAATAGATTTTTTAATTAAGCAGTCGGTAGAAGCTTCTATCGCCTTTAATATAGCTTTAAGTTCGCCCGTAGACTTCTTAACCGCTCCTGAAATTCCCGCTTTTATAACGGCTCCCGTTTTTTCGGAAATTTCTACGTTGTTTCTGTTTTCTAACCATTCTTTAAATGAATCCGCAACTTTTCCTTTAAGTCCGAGTTCTAACGCTTTTTTCATTTCGTCGGCAAGTTTTGCTCTTCTTTGACCGTAAGCTAAATTCATACCGTAACCGAATTCCGCATTGTCTTCGAACAAGCTGTTTGCCCAAGCAGGTCCTTTACCTTCTTTATTAACGGTGTAAGGACACGTCGGAGAAGAACCGCCGTAAATGGACGAACATCCCGTAGCGTTTGCTACTACCATTCTATCGCCGAATAATTGAGTTACAACTTTAATATAAGGAGTTTCTCCGCATCCTGCGCACGCGCCCGAGAATTCGAATAAAGGTTTCTTGAACTGACTTCCCTTAACGGTGTTAGCCTTGAAAGGAGCTTCTACTTCGGGTAAGGTTTCGCTGAATTCGTAGTTTACTACTTCTTCTTTTTCGATTTTTCCGAAAGGAGTCATAACCAAAGCTTTTTCCTTTGCGGGACAAACGTTTGCACAAACTCCGCAACCTAAACAGTCTAACGGACTTACTTGCATTCTATACTCGTAGCCTTTCATTTGCATTGCGGGACGAGTAGTAAAGCTTTCGGGTTTTTGAGTTCCTTCTTTAACGATTACGGGTCTGATACAAGCGTGCGGACATACGAACGCGCATTGGTTACATTGAATACAATTTTCGCCTATCCACTTGGGAACTAATACGGCAACGCCTCTCTTTTCGAATTTAGTAGTTCCGGTAGGAACGGTTCCGTCTGCATTGAATGCGGAAGAAGGAAGTTTGTCGCCTTCGAGCGAAAGTATGGGATGAATAACTTCTTTAAAGTATTTATCGTCCGCAACTTTAACCATTTCCGCACCCGTAGTAGCGTCTTTCCAACTAGCGGGAACGTCTATTTTAATAAGGTTAGCTGCGGCAGAATCGATAGCGTCGTAGTTCATTTGAACTATTGCGTCGCCTTTCTTCGCAAACGACTTATAGGCCATCTTTTTCATATATTCAACGGCTTGGTCGTAAGGAATAATGTTTGCGACTTTAAAGAACGCCGATTGTAAAATGGTGTTCGTTCTTCCCTTTAATCCTAAGTTGCCCGCAATTTTTATTGCGTCTATAACGTAAAGTTTGATATTCTTTCTTGCAATATCTCTCTTAACGGAAGCAGGTAAAATTTGTTCTAATTCGCTTGCGTTGGTAGCCGGAGAATCGAGTAAGAAAGTTCCGTTTTCTTTAATATCGCCCGTCATGTTGTAACGAATGATGTAAGAAGGGTTAGAACATTGTACGAAATCAGCCGCGTCTATTAAATAAGCGGATTGAATAGGAGTGTCGCCGAATCTTAAATGCGATACGGTTATACCGCCCGACTTTTTAGAATCATAGAAGAAATATCCTTGAACGAATTTATCGGTGTGGTCGCCTATAATCTTAATACTGTTTTTGTTAGCGCCTACCGTTCCGTCCGAGCCTAAACCGTAGAACTTACAAGAAATAGTTCCTTCGGGAGCGGCGTTGTATTGTTCGGAGAAGTCGAGCGAAGTGTGAGTAATATCGTCGTAAATTCCGACCGTGAAATGATTTTTGGGTTTGTCTTGCGCAAGATTTTTGTAAACCGCGTAAACCATAGAAGGATTGAATTCCTTGCTACCTAAACCGTATCTTCCGCCGACTACGGTAATTCTCTTTTTAGCTTCCGTTAAAGTCGCGCAAACGTCGAGATATAAGGGTTCGCCTAAAGAACCTGCTTCTTTGGTTCTATCTAAAACGGCAATCTTTTTAACGGTCTTGGGAAGAGCTTTTAAAAATGCTTTTTGAGCGAAAGGTCTATAAAGTCTAACTTTTAATACGCCGACTTTTTCGCCTTCTTTATTCATTCTGTTAATCGTTTCTTCTATCGTATCCGCTCCGCTACCCATAATAACGATAACTCTGTCCGCGTCGGGAGCGCCTACGTAGTCGAATAAGTGATAATTTCTACCCGTAAGTTTGTTTACTTTGTCCATCATTTTTTGAACGATTTCGGGCGTAGCTTCGTAATACTTATTAGCAGTTTCTCTGTTTTGGAAATAAGTATCTGCGTTTTGAGCAGTACCTCTTTGAACGGGGTGTTCGGGGTTTAATGCTCTTGAACGGAAGTCTTCTATATCCTTCATATCAACCAAAGCTTTCATATCTTCGTAGTCGATTACGTCGATTTTAGAAACTTCGTGGCTGGTTCTGAAACCGTCGAAGAAGTGAAGGAAAGGAACTTTTGCTTTTAAAGTGGAAAGATGAGCGACTAACGCCAAATCCATAACTTCTTGTACGGAGTTGGAAGCAAGCATTGCAAATCCCGTTTGACGACAAGCCATAACGTCCGCGTGGTCGCCGAAAATGTTAAGCGAATGAGCCGCTAACGCTCTTGCGCTTACGTGGAAAACGGTAGGTAATAATTCCCCCGCGATTTTATACATATTCGGAATCATTAAAAGTAAGCCTTGACTTGCAGTATAAGTAGTTGTCAACGCGCCTGCCGTAAGCGAGCCGTGAACAGCGCCTGCGGCGCCTCCTTCGGATTGCATTTCGGCAAGTCTTAAAGGTTGTCCGAACATGTTTAATCTACCTTCGGTAGCCCAAGTGTCAGCCACTTCCGCCATAGGCGAAGAAGGGGTAATAGGATAAATAGCCGCAACTTCGCTGAACGCATAAGCTACGTGACTGGCAGCGGTGTTACCGTCAATAGTCAATTTTTTCATATAGTATTCCTCCAAATTGAATTCATTTCATCTTTTTTATTATATTACATACTTTTTTTAAAGTCAATATTACGAAATTAAAAAAAGGACGTTTTTCCGTATTTTTTTTATTTTTAACAGTCTTTTTGAACTTTTTTTGTCCTAAAAAACAAATTTTACCAAAGTATCGAATTACACCCTATAATTTTGAACCTAAAATAAATTTTAAAAACCGACTTTTCTATTTGCGATTTTCCCATAAAAAATTTGCCAAAGCATAATTTATTTTGCCTTGACAAACTAATTTTATTCGGAATAAAAATGTAAAAACCACGTTTTTCCGAAAAGCATATTAAACGAATTATCGTTTTCGTCTACGACGAATTTATACGCAGTAATGAGTTGCTTAAAATAACTTCTTACCAAAAGGATAAAAAGTATTATTCCGTAGCCCGTTCCTATTAAAACGGATATAAGCGTAACGGCTTTAAAGTAGTAAAAAGAAATTCCGACCGCAAGCCCCGAAATTATAGAAGTTATAAAGGATAAAATAACGTAATGCAAAGTTTCCGCGCTGAATAAATTATTCTTTATAAATTTGCGATAATTAAAGCGTTTTTCTCCGTTTTTTTGCTTTATATACTTTTTACCTTTTTTCATAAAACATTCTTTATACTTTTCCTGCACGACTTCTTTGCATAACACGCTTTTTTCGTACCCCATTAAAAGCGTTAGCGTTTGACAGCCAAGCCAGTACGCTTCTTTATAAATTCTATATCTTATAATTATCAAAGAAAATAAAACGCCTATTATTCCTATGGATAAAAATATCATTCCCTTTCCTAAATAAGACATTTTTTCTACCGAAAACGCAAACGGAATTATCAGCGAAAATAAAGCTATGTAAAGCGTTATTATTTGGTCGCGTTTACTTTGTTGCAACGAAAGCTCGCTATGTCCGTGTTCGTATAAAGCGTTTAAATCTACGTTATCCGTAGTTTTAGCTTTTAACAACTTTTCTTCCAGTTTTTCTTTATTAGTAGTAAAATCCATATTACTCCTCGTAAGGTACTTTGTCTAAATATTTATTAACGGTGTTTATAAGTTCTTGTAAACTTTCTTTACTGTTAGAAGCCAAAACCATAGTCGGTTTATTAAACGAACATTTTTGTCCGCCGTATCCGCAAATTTCTCCGCCCGCTTCTTTTAAAATTAAAAAAGACGCACAGTAATCCCAAGGGAAAACTCTCATTTCGAAAAACAAATCGCAATCGCCTTTCGCAAGATAACACAATTCGAGCGCGCAACTGCCGAATCTTCTTACGTCGTTAGAACGCTTGTAAATATCGAGTATTATTTTTGCGCAAACGTCCGCGTAATCTTTTTTGTATAAAGATAAAGCCGTGCAAAATAACGCGTCGTTTAATTTTCTTTTGGAAACGCTTATTTTTTTGCCGTTTAAATACGCGCCTTTACCCTTTTCAGCGACGTATAGCTCGTCTTTTGCGGGATTATACACTACGCCGAATATAACTTCCCCTTTATCTAAAACGCCTACGGAAATAGCGTATTCCCCTATCCCCCTAGAAAAATTTTGAGTGCCGTCGATAGGGTCTATTACGAACGTAAGTCCGTTTTTATTTTCTTTTAGCAAGTGTTCTTCTTCGCAAATAAAGCCCGCGTTTTCATAATACTTACTTATTTGCTCGCACAAAAAGTTTTGCGACCATATATCCGCCTGCGTTACGATGTTTGCAAACCCGTCTTTCTGCTCGGATTTAAAATGACCTTGTTTTATATGTTTTCCCGCTTGTTTTACGGCTTGAATTAGTTGTTCAAACATTTTTGCTCCTTTACTTAACCGTTAGACCGATAAAATGAATATTTTAGCTTTCTAACCATTATATTTTAACATATAAAAAGCAATCTTTCAAGGAAATAAACAAATTTAAGGCGTAGCAAAACGCCACGCCTTAAATTTTGGTTGTTATATGGTTAGTTATTTGTTTTTTCTTTCGCTTATTATTTGTTCCATTTTGTTTTTATAGTCTTGTTTTGCTTTTTCTATTTCCTGTTGCTTTTGAGCTTTTATATTTTCTAGTTCGGCTTTTATTTCCGCTTTTTTATTTTCATAAGCTTTTTTTAAAGTTTTATTTTTTTCTATATAGTCTTCTAAATCTTTTTCTAATTGCTCTACTTTTTCTTCCAAAGTTTCCGCAACTTCTTCTATATAGTCTTCTAAATCTTCTATTGTGCCAACGTCGGGTAAAGTTTCGGTTAAATAATCTTTAAGAGTATTTAGTTTTTCTATTATTTCTGTTTTTACCTTTTCGGGAACGGTTATCGCTTCTTCTAAATCTTCTAAATAATCGTCTAAATCGTCGTACAAATCTTCAAAAGCTTCTCTTTCGGAAGGACTTAAATTTCTATAAATTCTGTCTATTTCGTCTTCCAGACTATCCAAAGTTATATCGCCGTTTGCGTTTTTACATCTTTCGATAAAAGAATTTATTTCTTCGGTTGCGATGTTTATTTTTTCCGCAATGGTTTTTACCTGCTCGTCTGTTAAAATTACAATTTCGTACTTATCTAATTCGTCGTCTTCTAAATTTTCAAAATATTCGTAAGCGTTTCTTAAAAGTTTTAAACTAGTGCTTTTTGCTAAATCTACAACGTCGAAACAACTATCTAATAACTCTTTTTCTTTTATTTCGTATTCTTTTTCTATTTTTTCTATAAGGTCTTCTGTGTCATCGTCTAAATCTTCTATAATTTTATCGTATTTTTTAATAATTTCGATTAGCTCTTTAACGTCCATGGTAACCGCAACTTCTATGGTTAAAGTAGCGTCTTTTTCCATTGCGGATTTTATTAGTCTTAATTTATTTAACGTTAAACTTTGTATCGCTTGATTGTCAGGATATTTGTTCTTTAAATTTTCTAATTCTTTACTTAAAGTAATTTTTACGTCGGCTTCTACCTTAACGCCCGATTTTTCTTCAAATTTAACTTTTACTTTGTTAAAAATTTCGTCTTCGTTATCGCCTATAACGCTTAAAGAAATTCCGTTGTTTAAATCGGTTATAAATCCTAGTTCTACCGCTAAATTCGCAAGCGTTTCCGTTGCCTGCGTAACGCTATCTCCTACTACGTCGGCTTTAAACAGCAATACTTTTCCGTCGTCGTTTAACGCTTTTACGGACAATACTTTTTCATTTTCGTCTAGCGTAAGTTCTACGGAAGGGTTTATGTCTATTGCCAAATACGTCGTTGCCGTTTCGTTTTTGCTATTGCCTTTTTTGTTGTTACACCCTATTGCCGTAAATAAACATGCTAAGCTTAAAATTATCGCTGTTATTATTTTTGCTAATTTCATAATCAAGTCTCCTTTTTGTCTTTCTTGCTTATTAAACAATCCTCGTTTTAAATTTATTGGTGAAATTTTAAAATTTTTTAAAAATTTTTATTTTCTTTCGTTTTTATAGTTTTTACTTTCCTTTTCTAACTGTAATAATAAGCTTAAATTTAAATCGTCTCCAAGCTCTTCTTTTAATTCGTCAAAGACTTTTTTTACATTTTCGTTTTTTAAAATACTATCTAAAACTTCTTGATATTCTTTTTCGTCCGCGTCTTCTAAAACGTCTTCTATTTTTTCTGCCATTTCTTCTATTTCGTCTTCGCTCATTTTAAAAGTATAACTTTCCTTTAATTTTTCGTAACCTTCTACAGTTAAAATTAAAACGTCTTTTTTGCCAAGTTTTTTAAAAAAAGTTTGTATTTCTGCCAAAAGTTTTTTAGCGTTTAATATATCATCGTCGTCTTGCTTGTCATTGTAAACTCTTTTTAACAATTCTTTGGTATCTATTTCTTTATCTTCTTTTATTTCTTCTAACTCTTCAAAACACTCGCTTAACTCTTCGGCAAGGTCTAAAATAACATTGACGAGTAATAAATTGAGTATCTTTTCGGTTTTTTCCGAAAATTCGTTATTCTCTTTTTCCCCCTGTTTTTGTTCTATAAAGCCTTTTTGATTTTTTAACGCTTTAAATATTTTATCTAAGTCGCTGTTATCGTCTATCGCGTCGTCAAGCGTTTTTGCAAGTTCTTTTAAAAGTTCTTGATTTTTTTCTTTTATTTCCACCGCATTTTGATTTCCGCTTACCACGGAATTTATTGCATTTTGAATTTCTTGTTCTATTTTAGAATAGTTTTTTTGATTTTTACACGCTATTTCCACGCTTATTGCGTTAGTCGAATCGATATATCCCGATTTTTTGCACGAACTTATTATTTTTTCTATAACGGTTTTATAGTTTTCGTTTGTAAACGTTAAATCGGATAAAACTATTTCGCCGTCGTAATTGTCCGCAACAACGTTGTTTACCGTTCCGTTTTCGTCGGTTAAAATAGAAAAGGACGGATTTATGCTTAAAGTGATATAACTTGTGTAGTTTTCGGCTTTAAATCCTTTTTTGCCGTCGGAACGATTAACAAAAATTACCGAAAAAACAGAAATAAACGCAAAAACGAATACCAGCGAAAAAGACAAAACCATTTTTTTGAAATTAAATTTTGGCGACGATTTTTCTTGCACGACCGTTATTTTTGTGTTTTTTAATCTTTCGCTTTGCTGTGGAATTATTTTATCGAATTCTGCATTTAATCTTTTTTTAAAATTTTTCATTTCTTCCCTCCTTTTCAATTTCTTTTAAATAATTTTTGACAAATTTAATTGCCTTTGAATACTTCCACGTTACCGTCCCCAAAGGTAAATCCAATAAAAGCGCTATTTCTTTGTGTTTATATTCCCCTATAACAAAAAGCATTACTATTTTATATTCGTCTTCGGGCAAAATTTTTTTAACGGTGTCTAAAAGCGGGGTTGTAAAATCGGACTTTTCGTCCACTATCGTTCTAGCCGTTTCTTCGGGTAAATATACGTTACGGCTTTCCTTTTTTAAATGATTTAAACATAAATTTTTAGCAATTTGCAATACCCACGCAACAAAATTTTTGTCTTGAAAATTATGTATATACTGCTTTACCCTTATAAAGGTATCTTGCATAAGCTCTTCCGCAACGTGATAATTATTCGTCATAGAATATAAAAAGGAAAACACGCCCTTTTTCATTAAAGTATATAATTGTTCAAACGCCTTTTCGTTTCCCGACTTTATTAGAGGAACCAATTTTTCGGCTTGATGATTTTTCATTATCTTGTTTTAAAATTTCCTTTTCTTATTTATTAAACAATTATTATAGCTTATTTGTTGGAAAATTTCTATTTTTTTGCAAAAAAAATACGGCGGTTTTAAACCGCCGTAAATTTAATTATCAGTCGTTACGTTTTTTCAAGAATACTATTATCGCAAATGCTATTAAACATAAGGGTAATATTCCCAAAGACGACGCTATGCTAGAATTACATCCGCCTTTTCTAGTGGGCTTAAAGCTCGAACTAGAACTGCTTGACGAGTCGTCTT
>DHLF01000006.1:69022-118584 GCA_002405165.1 Christensenella sp. UBA4675 | reverse complement strand
GAGGATAGGTAGTTGCCGTATTTTATTCCTCGTTAGCTCAGCGGTAGAGCATTCGGCTGTTAACCGAAGGGTCGTAGGTTCAAACCCTACACGGGGAGCCATGAAAAATCGTAGATTTTATCTACGATTTTTTTGTTGCTTTTCAGTTTTTTGCGTTTCTATAATTATTTTTTTTACTTGTTTTTGCCATAAAATCAGCCACTAAAATAATATTTTACGCATACAACAAAGATAATCCAAAATACGGATTTTTGCTGGAATAAAAAGGTTTGAAACGACTTTAAACTATCGGGGTTTGAGAAGTTGTTAAATGCGTTAGGTTGTAAGCTTAGACAAAAACTCTACGTTCTCGTAAAGGTCTTCGAATAACTCGAAAAATCTTATATTTATTCGTTCTAAGTTATCTATCATTTTTTTTACTCCGTAAGAAATGTCAAAATTATAAAAATTGTTAAACTCGTTATAATTTTTTAAAAAGTTGATTTATATAATTAAATATGATAAAATTATATTTATTTTAATAAAGGAGAAATTTATGTCTAATATTTGGCACGATTTATCTCTAGAAAGAGTATCGCCCGACGATTTTATATGTGTAATAGAAATAAGTAAGGGTAGCAAAAAGAAATACGAGCTTGATAAAAGTACGGGAATGTTGATTTTGGATAGAATATTGTACACTTCTACACATTATCCTGCGAATTACGGATTTATTCCGCTAACGCTGGAAGACGACGGCGACCCGCTAGACGTTTTGCTTTTATGTTCGGAAGAGTTAGACCCTATGACACTTTGTAGGGCTTATCCCATAGGCGTAATATCTATGGTAGATAACGGTCATAACGACGAAAAAATAATAGCGATACCTTTTTCCGACCCCGTATACAACGTGTATAAAGACATATCCGAACTTCCTTCTCACGTGTTTGAAGAAATGCGACACTTTTTTTCGGTGTATAAAAATTTAGAAGGAATGGCAACTGCGGTAGACGTAGTTCGCGGAAAGCAAGAAGCGTTAAAAGTAATAAAAAATTCTATAAATTTATATAAAAAAACTTTTGTAAAATAAAATATTTAACGAAAGTTTTAAAAAATAATAATGTTTTCTTATGCTACCGCCCGCGTGATTATTTTCTTGCGAATTTCAAAACGTTTTAGATATGTAGGTACTCGTTTAATATAAATTTTAAATAGAAAAAGTAAACGTTTTTTATACTTTATATCGACGTTTAAACGAGTCTTAAAACAAAAAACAAGTTAAAAGCGACATATAGATAGATGTTTTTATCCGCCATAGTAAAATTTTCTTGCAAAAACAAGTAAATTTTCGGCGGATTTTTTTTGGAAAGTTTTTTAAATTTTCTCATATAATATTACGATATGAGTTATTCTATTTCGGTAATAAATTTAAATGCGTTAAAAAACAACGTCAAAAAAATAAAGTCTAAAATCTGCGAAAACGTAAAGTTTTGCGCGGTAGTAAAGTCCGACGCGTACGGGCACGGTTTGTCTGAAACGGCAATCGCTATCGAAAATCAAGTCGATTTTTTTGCCGTTTCGTTTTTAGAAGAAGGTTTGATTTTAAGGTATAGTGGAATTAAAAAACCTATTTTAATTTTAATACCATTAAAAAATTCCGAGCTTTTTATTGCCGAAAGATATAATTTAAGCGTTTCGCTTGCAAGTGTTAAACAAGCCGAATTTATTCAAAATAACAAAATAAAAGTAAAAGTCCATATTGCGGTAAATACAGGAATGAATAGGTTAGGAGTTGATGCTCTTGAAGAATTTAAAAACTTATACTCAGTTTTAGGGAAAATTAGAGTGCAAGGAGTTTTCTCCCACTTGTTTAGCGAAAATAGGGAAACTTGCGAAAAGCAATTTTTACTGTTTAAAAAGTTTTCGGAATACGCAAAAAAAGTAAATTCTAACGTAATTTGCCATATTTGCGCAAGCAATTTTTTGTTTTTAGATAAGAGTTATCAGTTAGATATGGTAAGGGTGGGGATAGCTATGTATGGATATAGTCCTGCAAAAAACGTAAAAACCACGCCTTGTATGAAAATTTACGCGGAAAAATTAGCCGATAGAACTTTACAAAAAAATCAAAACGTGCTTTATGGTAATTTCGTATTGCAAAAATCGGAAAAAGTTAGTATAATAAAATACGGATATGCCGACGGCGCGCCAAGAGTTAGTAATTTAACTTTAAACAATAGATGTATGGATATTTCCTGTGTTAAACAAAGTAAAAAGTCTAATATCGTTATGGACGACGCGTTAAAAATTGCAAAACAGCTTGGCACTATTCCTTACGAAGTTTTAGTTTCTTTTTCTAAAAGAAGTAACAGGATTTATAGAGATTATGAGAATAATATCGGGGAAAAATAGGGGAAGAAAATTGTTTTCTTTCGACGGAGAAGAAATACGTCCAACGTCTGATAAAGCTAGGGAAGCGTTATTTGCAATTCTCGGCAACGTTCAAGACTTAAATTTTTTAGATCTATGTTGCGGTACGGGCGCGATAGGACTGGAAGCCGAGTCTAGGGGCGCAAAGGTCGTTATGGTCGATTGCAATAAAAAAAGTTTAGAATTAGCCCAAAAAAACGCCGAGCTAATTAAGTCGGAAGCAAAGTTTGTGTTATCGGACGCGTTAGCGTATTTAAAAAATACGGACAAAAAGTTTGACGTAATTTTTATTGACCCACCGTATAAAATTTCCTTATGCGGACAAGCGGTAAAAATAATCGAAGAACGCTCGCTTTTATCGGATGGCGGAACGCTTATTTACGAACGGGACGTCCAAGAAGATTTTTCGGGGGAGAAATTAAAAAAATATAAAGAAAAAAAATACGGAAAAGCATATTTTTCGTTTTACGGAGAAAATTTATGAAAAAATGCGTTTTTGCTGGAAGTTTTGACCCAATAACAAAGGGACATATGGAAATTATAGAAAAAGCAAGCAAATTGTTTGACGAAGTGGTCGTGGGGCTACTCTATAATCAAGACAAAAAATATACTTTTTCGGAAAACGTTCGAAGGCAAGCCGTAAAGGATGCGTGCGCTAATATTAAAAACGTAACCGTAAAAAGTTTCGACGGAAGATTAGTTGATTTTTTAAAACAAGAAAATACCGTGTATTTCGTTAGGGGGCTAAGAAACGAAAAAGACTATAAATACGAAGAAAGAATTAGAAGGATAAATAAAACTTTTTATCCCGATATAGAATACGTATATTTATGCTCGGATAAAAACGTACAAATAAGCTCAACGCTTGTTAAAACTAAACTAGCCGGCGGTGAAGACGTTTCTGAGCTTGTTCCGTTAGAAGCGATAAAATATTTAAAAATTTAAAGAAATATCTTTAAAAATATTAGCGTTAAAATTAGCGAAATTATTCCGTGTAAAAATTTAAACGCAATAAAAACGCCTTTTTTAATTTTGCATTTTTCTAAAAAAGAAACGGACTGACATATTACGCATAGTCCGCCGAAAGACATTGCAAAAGAGCTTAATGCAATATTTGCCGTTGCTTCGCCTAGCGCGGAAACGGCTTTAACTCCGTTAGAACTTTCGAGTAGGCAAATTAAAAAGCTTTTTATGTGTTCTTTATCCGATATAAACGAGAAAATTTTAGCAAATAAATCAAAAAATCCTATAATTTCTATGGTTTTTATTAGTACAGAAAATACGCAAATAAAACCGCCGATAATTAAAGAAGTTTGCACGGATTTAAAAATGCAATCGTACAAAACGTTGCTTTTTTCGGTCTTTACAGGCGTATTTTTATAATAAGAACTTTTAAAGAAATTTTTTATTATAAGCGTACAAATTAAACATGATAAAATATGCGATAAATAAATAATTATTCCTATTTTTATGTTTGAAAAAAAGCAATTTCCTATTACGCTTATAATAAACGTACTGCTTCCTACGGAAGTCAGCGTTGCAATAGTTTGCGCTTGATTAGTATCAATCGTTTCGTCTTGATAATAATCGGCAGTTAGTTTTGCTCCTACGGGATAACCGCTTAAAATAGAAAACGTAAAAACGTATAAATAAACGGGATTTATTCCTAAAATTCTTTTATTGCAACGTTTATAAAAATCAACGGAGTAGCTAACTAGGTTAGACAAAAACAAAAACGGAAGTGTGCAGGGGAGAACCGTTACCCCCCACAGCTTTAAACCTTGCAAAAAACTTTCCGCACATTTTGCGGAATTGATTATCATTAAAATCATTGCCATAATCAAAATAATCGGGAAAATTTTTTTCAAAATTTTTTTCATAGTATATTTTATTTTTTCTAATGGCAAAAAATACTGTTTTTTAATTTTTTACTGTTTAAAAAAATTAAAGTTTATTAAAGGAAGAAACTTTACATGAATAATATTTTCGATATGATTTCCGACGAAAAAATTCCTTTGGCGGAAAGAATGCGTCCTTCTACGTTAAAAGAATTCGTAGGACAAGCTAACGTTTGCGGAGAAAAAAGTTTGCTTAGAAGGGCTATATCTTTGGACAGGCTCGGCAGTTGTATTTTTTACGGACCGCCCGGGTGCGGAAAAACCACGCTTGCAAATGTAATAGCAAATTCGACTAGCGGAGCTTTCGTTAAATTAAATGCAGTATCAAGCGGAGTTTCAGACGTTAAAAAAGTCGTAGAAGACGCCGTAAAATTAAAAAAAAGTATGGGAAGAAAAACCTATTTATTGCTTGACGAATGTCATAGGTTTAATAAAACTCAAAGCGACTCTCTACTTCCCGGAATAGAAAAGGGCGATATAATTTTTATAGGTTCGACTACCGAAAATCCATATTCCGCAATGACGCCCGCAATAGTTTCGCGTTGTAGAATTTTTAAATTTGAAAGATTGTCGGAAGAAGACGTAAAGGGTTGCCTAAAAAATGCGTTAAAAGACGAAAAAAGGGGGCTCGGGCAATATAAAACTTGTGTTACGGAAGAAGCTATAAATCATTTGGCTTGGGCTAGCGGAGGAGATTTAAGAATTGCTTACAATGGTTTAGAACTTGCTGTTTTAACAACTCCGCCCGATGAAAACGGTTTGATTACCGTTACGCTGAAAGACGCGGAACAATCCGTTCAAAGAAAAGCAATATCGGTTGATACGGGGCTTTATTACGATATGCTGTCAGCGTTTTGTAAGTCCCTAAGGGGAAGCGACGCAAACGCGAGTTTGTTTTACGCTTTTCGTTTAATAGAAGCAGGTTGCGACCCGCTTTTAATTGCAAGAAGACTAATAGCTCATTCTTCGGAAGACGTTGGACTTGCTAATTCACAGGCGTTAGTCGTAGCCGTAAGCGCGCTTACGGCTCTTCAAAATATGGGAGTGCCGGAAGGTTTAATTCCGCTTTCGCACGCTATTATTTACGTATGCACTAGCGAAAAATCTAATTCGGTGGTAAAAGCTATGGCAAAAGCCAAAGAAGACGCCGTTAAACTTTATAACGACGACGTTCCCGCGCACCTTAAAAATTCGGTTTACGCCGGCGAAGAAGAAAAACGCTTGTCTAGTAAGTATCTTTACCCGCACGATTTCGGGGGGTATTGCAAGCAACAGTATTTGCCCGATTCCGTAAAAGACCACGTTTATTACGAGCCGTCCGATAACGGAGAAGAAAAAAACATAAAAAAATTTATGGAAAAAATTAAAAAACTTTAATCGAAACGTAAAATTTTAATAAAAAAAGTAAAAAGTTGTGGCAAAAACCAATAAAAGACATTGAAACTATTGAAAAAAATAATTATTTAATATATAATAAAAAAAGAGTGTTCGCTCAAATTGCATTTTGGAGAATTAAATGGAAGAAAAAAGAGAACTTGCCGAAAAAGGCGGAGTTACGTTTAAAGAATTGTTTATAGTTTTTAAAAGATTATGGATAATATTGCTTGCCGTTTTGATAATCATTACGGCAGGAATGACTTTTTTGGGGAGTAAGAAACAAGTTCAAACGTATAGTGCGTCCGCAACGCTAGTAGTAAAAGCAAATTCTCAGTCGTACGCGTCGGAACTAACCGAAACTTTTATTACACTTTTACACGAAGGCGTACTTGCAAGCGACGTGTATAAATGCAACAGCGACAGAAGTACGGGAGTATGGGAAGAAAATTTTAACTACGTAACGGAAGAAGAAAAACATTTGGTTATTTTCGAAGGATTGGGTAAAATTTACGCCACCGCAAGCGAAGGACTTCCGTTTATAACCGTTTCTTACACGTCTACTCACAGCCAACAAGTTGCTAAAAAAACGTTAGAACAAATAATTTACAGTTTGCAAAATGTTTCTAAAATGAAAAACAGCGCAGGCGAATATACTATGCCTTACGCTGCAGGAAACGTAGAAAAGCTTGGCAGTATGGAAAATATAAGCTCTTGGGTAGTGCCTAAAAATACAAAAAGATTTACATTGATAGGGATACTTGCAGGTATTTTAATAGATATAGCGATTGTTTTTTTAGTGTATAAACTAGACGATACCGTTAAAACCAAAGAAGAACTTGAAAGGATTACGGGCGCTTTATTTATTACTTACATTGAAGATATAGAAGACGATAAAGGAGGACGCCGTTAATGTTTGAGTTTTTAAAAGGCCGTAAAAGAAAAAGCGGAGCGGAAAGAAGTTCTAATATCGTCGTAGACAAAAAGAAATATTCGGGAGTAACGGAGTGTTACAATCGTTTAAAAGATAATTTGTTATACTTAAATAACGATTCTTCCATAAAAGTAATTCAAGTAGAATCCGCCGTTTCGGGAGAAGGTAAAACGACACTTATTTGCAATTTGGCGGTGTCAATCGCAATGAACGAAAAGAAAATTTGCGTAGTAGATTTAGACTTTCGTAAACCGAGAGTTCATAGGACGTTCGGGATAGAAAACGAAAAAGGAATGTCGGAGTATTTAGTCGGTAAAATAAGTAAAGAAGAGCTTATTAAAAAGACCAAATACAACGTAGACGTAATAAACAGGGGTTCTAGCATAGCAAACGCTTCTATGGCGTTGACTTGCACTAAATTCGTAGAGCTTATGAAAGAGCTACGCGAAGAGTACGATTTTGTTTTGGTCGATACGCCCCCCGTATTACAAATTTCAGATTACGTAAATATTTCAAGGGTAACGGACGGCGTAATTTTCGTAGTGGCGGCAGGTTACACTAAAAGGGACCAAGTAAGGGACGCTTTTTACGAAATGAAAAAAAATAACATAAAAATTATCGGCACGGTTATGACTTTCGTAAAAAAACACGGAGTATATTCTAAATATTACTATAATTATTACGCTAAAAAATACTATAGCAATTACTATTATTCTTCTTATTACGATAAAGCGGACGAAGAAGATAAAGACGATGAAAACGTAAACGCAGAAGAAAAAAATGATTGATATACATTGCCACGTTTTACCTTTTATCGACGACGGAAGTTTAAATTACGAGCAAAGTGAAAAGATGCTTGAAAATTGCATAAAGGCAGGCGTTACGGATTTATTTTGTACTCCGCATTACAGAGCACCGTATTTAATCGAAAAAGAAAAATACGATACTGCTTTTCAAGATTTTCAAAATTATTGCTTGCAAAAATTCGATATTCGCTTATATAAGGGGCAAGAAATTAAGTTTGACGAATCCGTTAAAAATCTTTTGTCGGAAGGAAGACTGGTTACGATGAACTCTACTAAATGTGTTTTGGTAGAGTTTGATTTTTCCGTCGAGCAAGATATTGCGGAAATTTGTTATTCGCTTTCGATGAAAGGGTATATTCCGATAGTGGCCCACGTAGAAAGGTATTTTTATACAAATTCTATTGATAAAATAGAAGATATAAAGCAGTCCGGCGGGCTTATACAAATAAACTCCGACAGTGTTATAGGTTATAACGGCGGTAGAATTAAAAAATTCGTGTTAAAGCTTATAAAACTCGGATTAGTTGATTTCGTTGCAAGCGATTATCACTTTATAAGAGAATACACTTTAAAAAAGGCGTATATAAAAGTGAGTAAAAAATTCGGAGAACAAACCGCAAAAGAGTTGTTTGAAGAAAATCAACAAATTTTAATCGACAATAAAAAATTAAGACAGTAAAGGTAAAAATGATAATAGACAATTTAAAAAAATATAAATATTATTCCCTATTCGCTTTATCCGCAATAAATTCTTTCAGAGTCGTTTTCGATATGATAGATTTTAGTAAAACGGGTAATGTAATTTTAAGCGTTGTATTTTACATAGTTCTTGCTTTTTTTGTATTGTGCAGTTTTTCAGAATTTAAAAAAAGTTTTCTAAACCCGATTTTTTGCCTTGTGTCAGGAGTGTTCGTTCTTACTTTTTTTACAATGGGATTAGGTAAAGGAAATATTTTAACGACGATACTCGTTCTTGCTTGCGTAAGAGAGTCAAATATTAAAAAAGTTATAAAAATTATTATAATACCTAAAGCCGTTTTGTTTTTCATTTATCTTTTTTTCGTTGGCGTAAAAATTATTCCCGACGAAATCAGGGGAGTTCGTAAAAAATTCGGAATACTCATAGAAAGACATTCGTTGGGACATTCTAGTCCGAATTGTAATTTTTGGATGTTATTTCCTTGTTACGCAGGATATTTATTTATAAGAAAAAAAGTGGCTTTTTGGGAACTGGCTATTCATTTTGCCTTATTTTATACTTTATATTGTCTAACGTATTGCAGAGCGGGATTTTATTGCGTAACTATTTTAATAACGTCGTATTTTTTGTATTCGTTTTTTCCAAAAGCGATTCGCAATTTATTTTCTTTAAGAATAGTAAAATACATTTTTATCGTATTATGTATAACTTCTTTAGCACTTTGTTTAATTGTAAAGAACTTAGGCACGGAAGAGCTTAAAGAGCTAACGCGTAGATATTTAGACGGTCAAGATTTGAATTTTTGGGAAAAATTATTAGTAAAATTAGATTTAATGTCTTCTTCTAGAATTTTAAACGGTGCGAAAGCTATTGAAAAATACGGTTTTTCGTTGTTCGGGCAAAACGTAGATTACGAAATGTACGTAGATAATTCTTTTATTAAGTTGCTTACTTCTTACGGAGTGTTATTTACTTACACGCTACTTATTTCTATGTACTATACCATAAAAAAATTGCAGAACGAAAAAGAAACGCTCGCGTTAATTATAATCTGCATATTTGCGTTATATTTTGTGTTCGAACAAGTTTTCTTTAACGTAATGGACGCTTTTATTTATTTATTTGCCGTGAGCAGAAAAAAACGGGAAAAGTTGACCGATAAGTCGATTTTAGCCGTATAGCTTTATATTTTACATATTTTAGGCGACGCAAAAATTGCGTCGCCTATACTTTTTATTTTTTCGTTTGAAAGTTAAAAAAAATAATTGTTTTTTCCTAAACTTTTTATTTATTTTAGTTTTGAAATTTTTTTAAAAATTTATTCTTGGATTAAAATTTTTAAATTCTCGCTTTTAGTTTCTCTCATGCAAACGTTTTTAATTTTTAACAATTCCAATTGTTTTTAAATCATTGTTTGTCAATGTAGAAGTAATACATACCTTTTTTTATGGGGGTAACCGTACCGTTTAAGGCTACGATAGCTCCGCACAAAACGTCTAGAAAGCGTTGACCGTTTTCAAAATTTACCTGCGAAACGTTTACTAAAACCGAAACGCCGTTTTTTAGTTCCGCAATAATTTGTTCTACGTCGTCGAAGGATAGCGGATTTCTTACGGGTTGGTTTGCGCCTTGTTCGCCTACGGAAGCTGAAAAAAGTTTTTCCTTTTCGTATATAGGTTCGTTTTCTACCGGAGTTGCTGTTTGCGTTTCCTGTCTTTTTTTATTTTGGGCGTCTTTTTTAAAAAAGAAATTAAATAAACTCATTTTATATCTCCGTAATTTCTTGCTCCGAAAATTTTAGTTCCCAGTCTTATCATATTACTACCGTTTTCTATCGCGATTTTATAGTCGCCCGACATACCCATCGAAAGATATTTAAAGTCGGGGTAGATTTTTTTATAATCGTCGTAAATATTTCTTGCTTGTTTAAATAAATCGGCTAAACTTTTTTCGTCGTAAAAAGCGGGGGCAACGGTCATAAGTCCTAAAACTTTTACGTTAGAAAGCTTAGATATTTTGCAAAGTAAATCGGATAGCTCTTCCTTTTTAACTCCGCCTTTATTTTCTTCGCCCGCTAAATTCATTTCTATCAAAACGTTGGTAGTTACGTTTTTCTCAACCGATTTTTTAGAAATTTCATTTGCAAGTTCAAAACTGTCCACCGACTGAATAAGGTAAACTTTGCCTATTAAATATTTAAGTTTATTAGTTTGCAATCTTCCTATAAAATGTCTTACTGCATTAGGGGAAACCAAATCGTTTTTATCCCTAAATTCCTGCGCTTTGTTTTCGCCTATATCGGTTAAACCGCAAGCAATAGCTTGGTTTATTGCGTCTGCGGTTTGAGTTTTCGTTGCGCCGACAAGAGTTATTTTTTCGCCTAAATTATTTCCGTTTTCGATTTCTTTAAAAATTTTATCTAAATTTTCTTTAATCATATTTCTATTATATTTTTTAAAAATTATCTTGTCAATTTTTTTTACAAAAAAAATAAAGACCGCAAAAAACTTTGCGGTCAAATTATTCAAAATACTGCGCTTCTTTTTTCGAAATTTCTTACCGAAGCGGTAACGACGCAGGTAACTCCGTTAAAGCTACCTTGTGGCACATATCGGCGTTTGTTTAGTGCTGCTACGTTCCCGTCCTGACACGTTTCGCAAGGCGATATTGCACAAGACCTTAACATCAACGTCCCTTACGGCATTCAGCCAACCATAAAAAACCCCTAGAAAAGCATTCAGCCCCGCTGTAGCGGATTGCGGGTATAGGGCACCGCTAGCTCCCCGCCTAGCACAGTACGATTATTTTACATTAAATTTTTTAAAAAAGCAAGCTTTTTAATAAAAAAATACTTTACATAAAAGTCGTATTTTGTTAAAATTAGTAAGTATTGTAGTATATATAATTTATTATAACGGAAAAACTTATTTTCTTAAAAGAAAAAGGAGCGAAAATGTATAAAAAAGTATCAACCACACTTAATTTTTTGGACAGAGAAAAAGAAATTATCGACTTTTGGAACAAAAATCAAGTGTTTGAAAAGAGTATCGACGCAAGAAAAGACGGCAAGGAATTTTGTTTTTACGACGGACCGCCTACCGCCAACGGAAAACCGCATATCGGACACGTTTTAACGAGAGTTATGAAGGATATAATTCCCCGTTATAAAACTATGAAAGGTTATCACGTTTTAAGAAAAGCGGGATGGGATACTCACGGACTTCCCGTTGAGCTCGAAATAGAAAAACAACTAGGTCTTGACGGTAAAAAAGACATAGAAAAATACGGAATAGAACCTTTTATCAAAAAATGTAAAGAAAGCGTATGGAAATATACAGACGAATGGAAAAAAATGAGCGACAGGCTCGGTTATTGGGTTGATATGGACAATCCGTACGTTACCTATCACGACGATTATATCGAATCGGAATGGTGGGCGTTAAAGACGATAAACGAAAAAGGATTACTTTATAAAGGACACAAAATAGTTCCTTATTGTCCACGTTGCGGAACGGCTTTATCCAGCCACGAAGTAGCGCAAGGATATAAAGACGTTAAAGAAAAATCCGTATTCGTCAAGTTTAAACTTAAAGGCGAAAACAAGTATTTTCTCGCTTGGACGACAACTCCGTGGACTCTTCCTTCCAACGTAGCTCTTTGTATGAACGCAAAGGAAAACTACGCTGAAATAGAAGCTAACGGCGAAATATATATTTTAGCCGAAAATTTAATTCCTACGTTATTTGAAGAATATAAAATCTTATCGGTGAAAACGGGTAAAGATTACGAGTATACCGAATACGAACCTTTATACGATTTCGCCGTAGGCACTTTTAAAGAAAAAGCGTATTTCGTAACCAACGCCGACTACGTTACTTTAACGGACGGTACGGGTATAGTTCATATTGCCCCCGCCTTTGGTGAAGACGATGCGCAAGTAGGTAGAAACTATAATCTTCCTATGGTACAACTTGTTACCGATAGGGGACTAATGGACGAAAAATGCGGAAAATTTGCTAATTTATTCGTAAAAGACGCTGATAAATTCGTTATAGAAGATTTAAAGGAAAGAAAACTATTATTTAAAGAACAATTATACGAGCACAGCTATCCGTTCTGTTGGAGATGTAATACTCCGCTGATTTATTATGCAAGAAGCACTTGGTTTATAAAAATGACCGCCGTTAAGGACGAACTTATCAAAGCTAACAATTCGGTAAACTGGATACCCCCGACGATTAAAAGCGGAAGAATGGGAAATTTCTTAGAAAACGTTATAGACTGGGGGATTTCTAGGGAGCGTTACTGGGGTACTCCGTTACCTATTTGGATATGCGACGATTGCGGAGAAAAAGTCGTAATAGGTTCAAGACAAGAACTTAAAGAAAGGTGCGGACTTAAAAAAGACGTAGAGCTTCATAGACCGTATATAGACGAACCCGTTTGCAAATGCGAAAAATGTGGCGGAACTATGCGTAGGGTAAAAGAAGTTATAGACTGCTGGTTCGATTCGGGTTCTATGCCGTTTGCTCAACTTCATTATCCGTTTGAAAATAAGGAATTATTTAAAAAGCTTTTTCCTGCCGATTTTATTAGCGAAGCAATAGACCAAACAAGGGGTTGGTTTTATACGTTGCTTGCAATTTCCACGCTTTTATTCCATTGCGCGCCTTTTAAAAATTGTATTGTTTTGGGGCACGTCAACGATAAAAACGGGATAAAAATGAGTAAGCATTTAGGAAACGTAGTTGACCCGTGGACGATACTCGATAAACAAGGCAGCGACTCCGTAAGGTGGTATTTTTACACTTCTTCCGCTCCGTGGCTTCCTTCTAGGTTTTACGAAGAAGCGGTAAGCGAAGCTCAAAGAAAATATTTAGGCACGTTATGGAACGCCTATGCGTTTTTCGTTTTATACGCGCAAATAGATTCATTCGACCCGTCTAAATACGACTTAAAAAAATGCAAATTAAGCTTAATGGATAAATGGGCTTTAAGCAAATTAAATTCTTTGGTAGATTACGTAGACAAATGTCTTGACGAATACAAAATTTTCGAATCGGCAAGGAAAATGGAAGAATTCGTAGACGAATTATCCAACTGGTATATAAGAAGATGCAGAGAGCGTTATTGGGGAAAAGAAATGACGGAAGACAAAATATCCGCCTATATGACGCTTTACACCGTTTTGGTAACGCTTGCAAAGCTTACTGCTCCTTATACGCCGTTTATTGCGGAAAGTATTTATCAAAATTTAGTTCCCGAATTTTATAAAGACGCTCCTATATCCGTTCATTTATGCGATTTCCCCAAATCGGACGCTAAGATGATAAATAAAGAATTAGAAGACGGAATGGATTTAGTTTTGGAAATAGTAAATTTAGGTAGGTCTGCAAGAAACAGCTCTAATATTAAAAACAGACAACCTTTATCTAAACTTTTCGTTGCGGGAGATACAAAAGTTAAGCTGTCGGCGGACTTGCTCGATATAGCCAAAGACGAACTCAACGTTAAAGAAGTTGAAAGAATAAAGGATTCTTCTTCTATAATCACGTACAAATTAAAACCGCAACTTAAAACGTTAGGACCTAAATACGGCAAGTTACTCGGAAAAATAAAGGCGTTTTTAGAAACTTGTAATGCGTCCGAAGTTGTTAAAGCGGTAGAAAACGGAGAATATAAAACTCAAATAGACGGACAAGAAGTCATATTTACAAAAGACGATTTACTTATCGGAACGGAAAGCGCGGGCGGTTACGCTTCTTGCAAGGACGCATACATTACCGTAGCGTTAGATATAAACATTACCGAAGACTTGTTGTTAGAAGGTATAGAAAGAGAACTTATTTCTAAAATTCAAACGATGAGAAAAGACGCGGGCTTTGAAGTAGTAGACAGAATTAACGTTTATTACACCGCTTGCGGAAACGCTTTAAAAGTTTTATCGGGCAAAAACGATATTAAAAACGCTTGTTTAGTTAAAGAACTCGTAAACGGCAAAAAGGACGGTTACACAAAAGAGTGGGATATTAACGGAGAAAGCGTTATACTAACCGTTGAAAAGGTCGGATAATGAGAAGCGCGGACAACTGGAAAGATTACAGCGTAATTTCTACGGGGGACGGCTATAAGCTGGAAAGATGGGGCAACGTAGTTTTGCTCCGTCCCGACCCGCAAGTAATTTGGAAAAGCTCTTTCGATATGGAAAAATATCCCGCCTTAAACGCCGTTTACAGAAGAAGCGAAAGCGGTGGCGGAAAGTGGGAATACAAAAAAAGTTTTCCTGCCGAATGGGTAATTTCCTATAAAGATTTAAAATTTAAAATAAAGCCTATGGGCTTTAAGCATACGGGACTTTTCCCCGAACAAGCGGTTAATTGGGATTTGATGGCCGATTTAATAAAAAAATCGGGTAGACAAATAAACGTTTTAAACTTATTTGCATATACCGGCGGAGCTACCGTTGCGTGCGCAAAAGCAGGCGCGAACGTTTGCCACGTGGACGCAAGTAAAGGTATGGTAGAACGCGCGGGAGAAAACGTTAGGCTGTCGGGTATAGGCGACGGAAAAGTCAGGTATATTATAGACGACTGCAAAAAATTCGTGCAAAGGGAAATAAGACGCGGTAGACGTTACGACGCCGTTATTATGGACCCGCCCAGCTACGGCAGGGGGCCTAACGGAGAAATGTGGAAAATAGAAGACGAAATTTTTTCGCTAGTCGAATTGTGCGAAAAGGTTTTAACTGATAATCCTTTGTTTTTCCTAATAAACAGTTATACGACGGGACTTCAACCGCAAGTCCTTAAAAACATTTTACAACTTGCTTTAAAAGGAAGAAAAGGCAAAATCGACGCGTACGAAGTAGGACTTCCTACGGAAGACGGACTTATACTGCCTTGCGGAGCGGGAGGAATATTCATAAATGAATAAAGAAGATTTAGTAGTTTTACACGAAGATAATCATATTATCGTAGTTTTAAAACCGCAAAACGTACCTTGTTGCGAAGACGATAGCAAGGATTACGATTTACTAAGGGTAATTAAAGATTACGTTAAAGAAAAAGAAAATAAATCGGGGGAAGCGTACGTCGGGCTTGTACATAGGTTAGATAGGGTTACGGGCGGAGTTATGGTATTTGCCAAAAGTTCCAAAAGTGCGTCTAGACTAGCCGAACAAATGAAAAACGGAGATTTCCAAAAAACCTATTTAACGGTAACCGTGGGTGAAATTAAACGAAAAAAAGCCGTTTTGGTAAATTATTTAAGGAAAAATGCGGTAACTAATACCGTTTACGTTTGTACGGAAACCGAAAAGGACGCAAAAAAAGCCGAACTCGATTACGAAGTTAAAGAAAGCGTGAACGGACTTAACCTAGTTAAGGTAAATTTACATACGGGAAGAAGTCATCAAATAAGGGTGCAATTTGCCTGTATAGGAAGTTGCGTTTACGGGGATAAAAGATACGGAGGAGAAAACGCAAAAAAAGGTAATATTGCCTTGTGGGCAACAAAACTTTGCTTTACTCACCCCGTTACGAAAGAAAGAATGGTTTTTAAAATAGAACCGCCTGCGGATGAAATTCCGTGGAAGTATTTCGACGTAAAAACCGTTTTTGAAAAACTATAAATTTCAAATATAAAGCCGTATTTTTAAAAGTTCAAAAACTTTTAAAAACAGCAAAATATTTTATAAACGCCTAAGCACAAAAGTATTAAAGGCGGAATAAAATCGCATTTCGCAAGAATTTTTAAATTCTTTTTGGCAAAGAAAAAACTTATCGAAATAAAAAGCAGGTGAAAGGCGGTAAAAATGCACGCAAGTAATATCGGTTTATGATACATTACCGTAAGCGATAAGCACGCGCAAGCGCCGTCAAGCCCTATGGCAAAACCTATCGCAAGCGAAGTTTTTAATAAGTTGCTCTCTTTTTTAGCGTTTTTTTCGTTTTGAGAAAAAAATTCGTAAAAAGCAATTAAAATTAAAAGCGTTCCGCCGACTAATTCGCATTTTTCACTTAATATTCCCGATAAGAATTGTCCGAAAAGACCTGCCGTAATACATAAAATAAATACTACGGAAGAAATTCCGAAAATTATTTTCATTTTAGAATTATTTTTTATCGAAAGCGATAATCCGCAAATAAACGAGTCAATACTGACCGTGATTGCAGTGATTAAAACGTATAAGTAATTCATTAGTGTAAATCCTAAAAAAGTATTTGTTTTTTTGTTTGCAAACATTAAAGTTTTTGCCATAAAAACGTTTTTACGTGTTTTTGCGGGAAAATTTGTTAGCAAAACAAAAAACTTAAAAACGCATTTAATAGGCAGTCTTACTTTTACATTATATGTTTAAAGCGTTTTTTTTGTTTTTTTTAATTTATGCATATAAAAAGCGTGATAAATATTGACAAAAACATTTATAAGTAGTAAAATAGACGTTAGAATAAGTTATTGTGCGTATTATTAGTTAAACGCTAAAAACGTTTTTAATTTAACGCCTTAAAGGCTATACTAAAAAGTTAAGTTTCTTTTTGAAACTAGGAGATTTTAGCAATGAAAAAAGGAAAATTTCTATTACTCGTAACGTTGATTTTATCATTCGTTTTCGCATTATGTTTATCGGGTGCAACCGTTTTTGCCGAAACCGGGGCGGAAGGCGAAGGGGAAGGTTCGGAAACGACTGACAACGTTGTAGAGTATAACGATTTATGGACGGGCGGAACTGCCACGAGAACAGATAAGGGTATGACTCTTTCGGTAGAATCGGGTAATAAGGCTCAGTATAAATACGAATTCGCTATCGGCGCGGGAAAATCTTTAACGTTTACTGCAACCAGCGAGTACACTTCGGAAGAAGTTAAAAATATTTTTTATTTAACGTTTATTTCGGGTACGGACAGCGTAGTAGCGTACTTCGATTCTAAAAACAACGTTAAAATAAACAAAGAAGACGGAGAAGGGAAATTGCTTGCTTCTCTTGAAAACGTAACGGTAGAATTTACGGAAAATAAAATTAAAATCGCAGGGCAAGAGTTCGATTGCGATTTAGACGAAAGTTACGCTACCATTCAAGTGTTTGCTTATTACAATACGAAAATCGATTTTTCTACTATAAACGGTATAGATTTAAAAACGGAAGTTAAAACGACCGACGTAGACCCCGTAATTATCGCAAAAGACGGTATTTTTTCTAGAACGAAAGTTATTATATCGCATCAATATAGCGTTTCTTATAAAACGTACGATATGTTTTCGGGAATTAAAGAAAACAAACTCGAATACAAAATGGTAGGCGAAGACGACAGTAAATACAGAAGTACCGTTTCTTCTTCCGCATTCGAATTTAGAGTTTTAGGCGAAGTAACTTTAAGAATAACGGCAGTAGCGTCTTCGGGTAATAGCGTAATTTACACGCAAAATTTTACCGTTGAAAAAGGGGATATAGTTACTAACGATTCTATTAAATACGAAATCGACAAAACGCAGTACGATAAAGTACAAGCGTCTATACAAGACAAAATCGTTGACAGCGACGGTCAATATATTCCTATCGGCGATAACTTCTACTATATAGACGTAAGCGAATATATTAAATCCGACTTTTTCGATTCTGACGAATTGACTTATAAAGTTTATTACGCAGATAAATCCGCAAGCGACTTTACAAGTACGTCTTCCAAATATTTTGAAATTACTCAACCGGGGAAACACGTTTACTTCGTTATGGCAACGGACGGACTCGGCAAGGGGTTAATTTACGACGACGATTTTAAAACTAACAACGAGTATTACGAAGCCGGCGAATATTTAGGCGTAACGATAGAAATGGCAGGTTTTTATAGAGTTGACAGAAACGACGATAAAGAAGTAACCGCTATTCACGAATTGGTAGTTCCTGCATTCATATTTGAAATTAACAATAACGCTAAACCTAAGGTTACGCTTGGTAAACAAGATACGGGTGTTATAGGTAAGGAATATAAAATCTCTTCTATTACCGTAGAATCTTCCAACACTACCACTAAAACGTACGAACTTTACTTTATGAGTAAGTCCGACTACGAATGGTATAAAGCAAACAATACTACCGTTAGCGGTAAGGAATTCGATAAAGGAAGCTTTGAAAACGATTCCGATTATTTAAACGAATTTAACGCTTTAAAAGAAGGTAAAACTATTAACGGAAAGGTTATTAAATTACAAGCTATTACAAGCGACAGCGACGAAGAATTCGATTCGACCGATTTGACTTTTACTCCTAAAGAGAAAGGCGCTTATTACGTTAAATGTAACGTTTTAGCGGAAAACGCAAGTAGCGATACGGTTGTTACCTACGCGATAAAAGTTGAAAAAAGCGTTTCTTCTAATAAATACGAATCCGAATTCTTTAAATACAATTGGAAATCTTTCGTATATTTAGGAATTTCAATCGCTTCTGCAATAGGAATTTTATGCGTATTGTTTATTAAACCTAAAAAGAAAACAAATAAAGAAGATAAAGAAATCTAATTTAGTTTAAGTAAAAAACGGCAACCTAAAAAGGTTGTCGTTTTAATATAAAAACAAACGTTGTAAAAATTAAAACTAAATAACGCATAGATATTGTCGAAAAAATTTTTAAAAGCTAAAAAAATGCCAAAAAAAATCGTTGAAAATATAGCGAGTTTTTGCTATAATATAGTAAATAAAAAAACAAGCAAATTTTTCACGTTAGCTAGAAATTACGTTTAAACGTTTTAAAAGGGAAATTTTAAAAATAGATATTTGCGACAAAAAAATAGTTTTACTCGTTTAGTAAACTCAAATGCCTGCGGTGTTCGAGAAAAGATGTATTGATCCACAATAATTAAAAGGGAGTTCGGAGTTTGATTGCGATAAGCGTATTTCTTGGTTTTTGTCTAAGCGCAAACCGTTTTTATGGAAAAGTCCGATTCGCACAACAGAGCACCCACCTGCTTGAGTAGCGGGGTTAATTATTCTTAATACGGCACATGCGGGTATTTTTTTGCCAAAACAAAATAACAAGCTTTAAAATTATTGCAAAAAAATAATCATTATGATAAAATAAAAAAGTAGATTAGTTATCCGTAAAAAAATAAGTTATCCGTAAGTTATTTAGTTTTGGTATCGTTTGTATTTTTACTAAATTTTCGTTTTGATTTAGCGTTTTAATAATTTTAATTTAAAGCAATATTTGCATGTGCAAAAACAAAAAGGTTTGATAAAGGGCATTTGTTTAAAGCGTAGTTGCTTTAAATTTATAAAAGATATTAAAACTTTTGCTTAAGGATAAAATTTTTAAAAATAAATTATAAAAAATATATTAAATTTCACGTTTATTATAAAAAGTTAAATATTTACGCTTATAAAGTAAATTATTATTAAATAAATATGGCTTCATGGTCAAGAGGTTAAGACGTCGCCCTCTCAAGGCGAAATCACGAGTTCGATTCTCGTTGGAGCTACCACAAAAACGGCTGTTTGAATTTTCAAACAGCCGTTTTTTTTTATTTTTATTTAATTTAGTCTTATTCGCATATGAATGAAATTTAAATTTAATAATATTTTTGTGTAAATTTAAATTTTTATTAAATATTCGGTATACGCGTCTGATACCATAATTTTTCCGTAGGTGGCGGAGCTAAATATATCGGCGGAGATATAACCGAACTAGACTACGAAGCTTATAGTATTTTCGGAAATATCAACGGCAAAATTCAAACGGTAAACGTTTCGGGAGATTATGCCGATATTAAAACGTATGATAACGTTGACGTAGATAAACCTTATACGTCTATCACGTTTAATATATCTGCAACCGCAAGATTTACAAATATTTATCTTTCTACAAGTGCTTGTCGCAACGGAGAACCTATCGAAAACGAGTATTTTTATAGCACGCCTTACTATATCTAAAAACTTCCCATAACGCAGGAAACGCTTGAAAAAGAAGAAAATTTTCCGTTATTATATAGATATTTCGGATATAAAGGAAGGTACGAAGAAATTAAAGAAAACGGTATGCTTTCTTACGATAAAGCCATTAAGTACGAGTTTGTTTCTAGCGATAACGGTGTAAATGCACTTATTTCCGATTATTGGATTAAATCAGGCACAACGTTAAAAGGCTATCTTGACGAAACGGGCAGTTGCGGTAATTCTCTCACCTTGCCTGCTTACTGCGATACGTTATTAATGAGAGACGTGACTATAAGAACCGTAGGAAAAATAAGTAAAATAGTTATTCCCGACAATTATAAATATTTCAACGGCTATTACGTCAAAAAATCCGTAATAGAAGAAGAGGACACGACGAGCCTATTATAGACGAGCAAACGGGGGAAATTTTAACGAATGCTAAATAAAAATATAAATTACCTAGATTTTCTCAACTATTGGTTAAACGTGTATAAAATACCGTATATAAAGCCGTCAAGCGTTAAGCGTATACAAGCCGAAATAAAAAACATACCCGAAGAGCTTAAACAAACACGAGTTAAAGACATAACCGCCGAAATGATAGACAAAGCTATTTCT
Organism: Christensenella sp. UBA4675; assembly: GCA_002405165.1. Classification (GTDB taxonomy): domain Bacteria; phylum Bacillota; class Clostridia; order Christensenellales; family Borkfalkiaceae; genus UBA4675. The sequence continues at coordinate 97,920 of DHLF01000006.1, read as the reverse complement.
AATGTAAAATTAAGCCGTAGTCGTAAATACGTTTACTACGTTTATCATAATAGCTTACACCGTGCCTACTGTCTTAACCTTTTAAAAGACAACGTAGCCGAGAAAATGTTTTTAGTACGGCACAAGCAAAAACGCGGTCAAGCCTTAACGAGAGAAGAACAAGAAAACTTTTTACAAGCTATAAAAAGTACAATATACGAAAACGCTTTTAAATTTCTATTATATAGCGGAGTACGAAGAACGGAGCTTTTAACAATTAGGTTTGACGACGTTTTTATAAAAGATAAGCTTATTAAGGTAAACGGCACAAAAACAGCCACAAGCGAGCGTTTTATACCGCTTACGGACAATTTAGCGGAAATAATCGAAGAAGAGCGGAAAAGGGCAAAAACAAGCTATATATTTAATTTTAAGCCCGATACATTAACGCATATTTTTAAAAAATATTGTCAAAATCATAAACTACACGATTTACGGCATACGTACATAACACGTTGTGCCGAGAGTGGTATAAATATTAACGTAACGCAAAATTTAGTCGGGCATAGTACGTTAAATACAACGTTAAGCATTTACACTCACATTTCGCAGAAATTTATACAAGACGAAATAAAGAAATTAAAGATATAAAAAAGGCGTAGTAAGTAAAATTACTACGCTTTTTATTTGGTGCCGAAGACAAGACTTGAACTTGCACGCTATCGCTAGCAATGGATTTTGAGTCCATCGCGTCTACCATTCCACCACTTCGGCTCGACTTCTAAAAATATATTAACATATTTTTTGCTTTTTATCAAGCATTTTTTTTGTTTGTCATAAAATTTATACGATTTTTTCTAATTATTTTTTTCGATAGTTCGTAATTGCTTTTAATCTTTTATTTACGTTGTAAAAAATTTTTTTATTATGTCTGAAATTTTAAAGTTCATTAAACTAAGTGTGTTTCGACTAATTATTTTATGCGAAGCTAAAATTTTTGCTTCGCATAAAGTGTAATGTTACTTAAATTTAAAACCTTTTTACAATTTAAAACGTTAGAAATTTTATTTTAATCTTTAAAAGCTTTAATTCCAACCACGTCGGAAACGGGTAAGGCAAACGTAATTCCATGGGCAGGCGTGTCGTTTCCGGCGTTATTCATAATCGCAAGCATTATATTGTCCCTGTTTTCTTTTTTAGCGACTATATAAACCATTTCTTTTTCTTCCGAAATAGAAAGCCCGAAAAATTTTGCGTAGCTTGCGCCCGTTCCTTTTGCTCTTATTACCGTTCCGCCACCTGCGCCAGCGTTTCTCGCGCTATCCATTACCAAGTCCGTATTCCCTTTATCTACTATGGTTACTATTAAAACAAATTTATTTTCGTTCATTTCGTTCTCCTTTTTTTCGATTATTTTATCTCCGACTAAATATTCTTTTGCGCTTTGACCGCCAAGCGCGTCGATAGGGAGTAGTAAGGCGATTCCGTTTCCTTGTTCGTCAATTCTCATCTCACTAGATAAACCTTTAAGAATATTTTCGACTTTTTCGTCCAAAACGACTGTTTCAAACATAATCATTTCGGTTTTTTCAAGCCCTAAATAATTTAAAGTTTTTTCGTTAGCTGTTCCGTAGCACAATTTACTCAAAACAACTTGAGAGCCGTTATCCTTAAAGAATTGCGTGTACGCTTCCGAATACGCTCTTTTAGTAATAGCAATTAAATACTTTAAACCTTGCATAAAATTCTCCTAATCAATAATTTGTTCGCTCGTTTGAGATTTGCGTTTAGATTTACTTTTAGCGGTTTTAATTTTATAAACCAAACCTAAAATTTGAATAGTAATAAGTGGCGTCATAGCGACCATTGCTACTACGCCGAAACCGTATTCGGCAACACTGACGGTTTCTCCTACGGTAGAGCAAGCGCCTAACGCGAGCGGTAATAAAAAGCTTGTAGCCATCGCTCCCGAAGCGACTCCGCCCGAATCGAACGCTATTGCGGTGAAAATATCGGGTACGAAAAACATTAAAATCAACGCGATAGAGTAACCCGGGATAAGTATCCACATTATATTTATTTGATATAAAATACGGATCATAGCAATTCCTACGGAAATTGCAACGCCTATCATTAAGCTTATCGATAACGCTTTTTTAGGAATTGCGCCCGAAGTAATTTCGTAAACTTGTTTGGTTAAAACGTGAACGGCAGGTTCCGCCGCAACTACAAAAAATCCGATTATCATTCCTATGGGAATTAAAATCCAGTTGTACGACAGTTTACCTATTTCTTCGCCCAAAAGTTTACCTACGGGTAAAAATCCTAAATTTACGCCCGTTAAAAAGATTACTAATCCCACGTAAGTATACAAAATACCTATTATTATTCTAATATAATTAGATTTATCTATTTTTTGTCCAAATATGCTAAAAACCAAAAAGAACGCAACGATAGGCGCAAGAGCAATACCGACTTCCGCCATAAAGTTAGGCAAGCTTTTTCCTATAATCTTTAAAAAGTCTTTGGAATTAGCGATTGTTTGAATTTCCGTTGCGGAAGGGGTTATGGAGTCGGGTTTATAAATAAGTCCCAAAATCATAACGGAAAGTATAGGACCTACCGAGCATAACGCCGTCAAACCGAATCCGTCCGAATCGGCGTTTTTATCGCTTCTTAGTCCCGCGATACCCGTACCGATTGCAATTATAAACGGAACGCTCATAGGGCCGGTGGTAACTCCGCCCGAATCGAACGCAACGCAAAGAAAAGCTTTCGGTACGAAAAACGAAAGTACAAAAGTTGATACGTAAAAAAACAATAAAATGTATTTTAATTTTAATTTAAATATTGACCTTAAAAATGCGAATACCAAAAATAGCCCTACGCCTACGCCGACGGAAACTATCAATGTGTATTTATTTATGGTTTGCGACAATTGTTCGGCTAAAACGGTTAAATCGGGTTCGGAAACGGTAATTAAAACGCCGACTAAAAAGAATACGGGGATAATAAGCCATAATTTTTTGGTTTTAACTACGCCCGTGCCTACGTATTCTCCGATAGGCGTCATTGCGGTGTCCGCGCCAAGCGTAAACAGTCCCATGCCGACTACCACGAATAAAACGCATACTATAAACGTTAAAAACGTATCCGACGGTATAGGCGCAATCGTGAAACACAAAAGAAGGACGATTAAAGATATGGGAAGTACCGAAGAAAACGATTCTTTAATTTTATCTAAAATAATCGTTTTATCTCTATAAAAAAATAGCTTGTTTTTCTTCAAAAACGCCTCCTTTGCCTAAATTTGAATTTTTGTTACGTTGCCCCTTAAATAACGACGCATTATTAAGAAAATTATTACAAAAATTAAGGCTTATTAAATAAATATTTAAAGTATAACAAATAAAAATATGTAGTGTCAATTATTTTTTTTCTTTTAGATATATAATATTGTCGATTGTGTTAATACGCTTTTTTAAAAAATTCGCTTCTTTTTTCTTTTTTTAAAGAATCTACATAAAATTAAACGAAAAAACCTACGATTTTAAAGCATTTTTTTCTTTTTTCGGATAGCTGAAAAATTTTTTAAAAAAGTTGTCTTAAACTATTGACAAACGCAAATACTCGTAGTATTATAAAGTCAGAATTTAGCACTTATACTAACTGAGTGCTAGCACTCTAAAAGAAAAGGGGGGAGTAAAAAATGGAACTGTCCGACAGGAAAAAGAAGATTTTACAAATAGTCGTTGACAATTACATTCAAACTGCCGTCCCTGTATCCTCAAAATCTATTGCCGATAAGTTTTTGTCAAACATTTCTTCCGCCACCGTTCGTAACGAGTTGTCTGCGTTAGAAGAGCTAGGATATTTATCGCAACCGCATACGTCGGCGGGTAGAATTCCTTCAAGTAAAGCTTATAAGTTATACGTTAGCGAGCTAATGGTTAAAGATAAACTTACTAAAAGCGAGTTAGACTATATAAAAACCGTTTTTATGGAAAAATCCGACAATATTGAAACGGTTTTAAAATCAGCCGTAAAAGTAATAAGTCAGTTGACGAGTTTAACTACGGTTGCGGTATCTTCTCACGAAGGTAGCGAAAAGCTTTTAAATGTAAAGCTTGTAAGATTACTTCCCGACAAGGCGTTGCTGATTATAGTAACTGACACGAAAATATTAAGGGATAACGTTATAGACGTTCCTTCCGAAATGAGCGACGACCAGTTAGACGAAACGAACGCTTTTTTAAAAAAATATTGTCAAGATAAGACTATAGAAGAGTTTTGCGAAGGCGCGGTTGAAATAGAAGATAACTATACAGATTTAAAAACGATTTTTTTAAGCGTAATAGACGCGTTAAAGGAATACGTAGACGCAAGCGGAGAAGTTTTAACGGAAGGGGAAGCAAAAATTTGCTCCTTGCCCGAATACGCCGACGCCGAAAAAATAAAAAATTTTTTATCGGTTGTAGCGGATAAAGATAAAATTTTTTCTATAATGGCGGATAACAATAGGGATATTAAAATTAACATTAAAGTAGGTTCGGAATCTTCACAAATGCCGTCCGATTGTTCGCTTGTAAGCGCAACTTACTACGCTAACGGCGTAAAATTAGGCACATATGGAGTTTTAGGACCTAACCGAATGGATTATCAAAAAGTCGTATGCGTGTTAGAGAACGTAGGAAAGATTATAGAAAGTATAGTCAATAAAAGATAGGAGATAAAATGAGTCAAGAACATAATCAAGAAAAATGCCATAAACAAGAAAAATGCGAAAGGCAAGAAAACTGTGAAAAAAATAGAAATTGCGAAAAAAAAGAAAATTGCGAAAAAAATAAATGCTGTGAAAAATCCGAAAACGGAGAGAACGATTTACAGTCTTTAATAAAAGCTTTGCAAGAAGAAAACGAAGTTTTAAAAAAACAAGCTGAGCAAAGCGCGGAATTTAAAGAAAACTGGTATCGTTCGAGAGCGGATTTCGAAAACTTTAAAAAACGCAACAACGAAACTAGAAAAATCGCTTACGAAGAAGGTAAATTAGACATAATTAAAAAAATTTTAGTTGTGGGCGATAATCTTGAAAGAGCGGTTGCCACGGTTGCGGACGAAAAGACGAAACAAGGTTTAGAAATGGTAGTAAGGCAATTTAAAGATACGCTTTTAAATCTCGGAGTAACAGAAATAGATCCCATCGGCGAAGAGTTTGACCCTAGCAAAGCTGAAGCCGTTATGATGGCGGACGCAAGCGAAGGCGAAAAAAGCGGTACTGTAAAACAAGTATTTTTAAAAGGATACTCACTTGGCGATAAAATTATAAGATTCGCACAAGTAGTAGTTATAAAATAAATTAAAAGGAGATTATGATTATGAGTAAAATTATTGGTATAGATTTAGGAACGACAAATTCGTGCGTTGCGGTTATGGAAGGCGGAGAACCCGTTGTAATTGCAAATGCAGAAGGTTCGAGAACCACTCCTTCGGTAGTCGGTTTTCAAAAAGACGGACAAAGGCTCGTCGGACAAATTGCTAAACGTCAAGCTGTAGCAAACGCCGACAGAACCGTTATTTCAATTAAAAGACATATGGGAACGGATTATAAAGTAGATATAGACGGTAAGAAATATTCTCCGCAAGAAATATCGGCTATGATTCTTTCCAAATTAAAAAAGGACGCCGAAAGTTATTTAGGCGAACCTGTAACGGACGCAGTTATTACTTGTCCCGCTTACTTTAACGACGCTCAACGTCAAGCAACTAAGGACGCGGGTAAAATTGCCGGCCTTAACGTTTTAAGGGTTATAAACGAACCTACGGCGGCTGCGCTTGCTTACGGACTAGACAAAGATAAATCCAGCCATAAAGTTTTAATTTACGACTTAGGTGGCGGTACGTTCGACGTATCTATTTTGGATATAGGCGACGGCGTATTCGAAGTTTTGGCAACAAACGGTAATACCAGACTCGGCGGAGACGATTTCGATAATAGAATTATAGACTTTTTAGTACAAGACTTTAAGTCAAAAGAAGGTATAGATTTGTCTACCGATAAAATGGCAATGCAAAGACTTAAAGAAGCCGCTGAAAAAGCTAAAATCGAACTTTCGGGAATGTCTAGCACGACCATAAGCTTACCGTTTATTACGGCTGACGCAACAGGTCCTAAACATATGGAAGTTACCTTAACAAGACAAAAATTCGACGCTTTAACGCAAGATTTGGTTGAACAAACCATAGAACCTATGAGAAAAGCTTTGAAAGACGCAGGACTTACTTATAAAGATATATCCAAAGTTATTTTGGTAGGTGGTTCTACAAGAATTCCTGCCGTTCAAGAAGCAGTTAAAAAAGAAACGGGTAAAGAGCCGTTTAAAGGTATTAACCCCGACGAATGCGTTGCAATCGGCGCGGCAATTCAAGGAGGCGTTTTAACCGGCGACGTTAAAGACGTACTTTTACTAGACGTAACTCCTTTAACACTCGGTATTGAAACTATGGGTGGAGTAATGACTCCTTTAATTGAAAGAAATACCACTATTCCTACTAAAAAATCACAAATATTCTCTACTGCCGCAGATAATCAAACGGAAGTTACCATTCACGTTTTACAAGGCGAAAGAAAATTTGCGAAAGATAATAAGACGTTAGGGCAATTTAATCTTACGGGAATAGCTCCCGCTCCTAGAGGAATTCCTCAAATAGAAGTTACTTTCGATATAGACGCTAACGGTATTGTTCACGTTACTGCCGTAGATAAAGCGACTAACAAGAGTAGCGATATAACTATTACTTCTTCTAGTAACTTGTCTAAAGAAGATATAGATAAAGCTGTTAAAGAAGCTCAGGAATACGAAGCTGAAGATAATAAGAGAAAAGAAGTTGTAGATGCTCGTAACCAACTAGACGGTTTAATTTTCGCAACCGAAAAAGCCGTTAAAGAAGCCGGAGATAAACTTACCGAAGAAGAAAAAGCAACTATTGAAAGCGCAGTTAAAGAAGCAAAGGATAAACTTAATTCTACCGATGCAGAAGAGCTTAAAAAAGCGCAAGAAGATTTAGGTAACGCTACTTCTCCGATTATGTCAAAATTATATCAACAAGCAGGCGGAACGGCAAACGATGCAGGTTCAACTAACGCCAGCGACGATGATACCGAATTTCATCAAAGCTAATTTTTAAAGTTAAGTTGCGTTGAAAAATACGCAACTTAATATTTTAAAATGTAAAATTACAGGTGTATAAATGGCAGAAAAAAAGAATTATTATGATATTTTAGGTGTGTCAAAAACGGCAAGTCAAGATGAGATAAAGTCTGCGTACAGAAAACTTGCACGTCAATATCATCCGGATTTACATCCTAACGACGAGGCATGCGCTAAAAAATTTAAAGAGATAAACGAAGCTAACGAAATATTATCCGACCCTGAAAAAAGGAAAAAATATGATTTTGAATTAGACCATCCCGAACAGGCAGGCTTTGGTGGTTTTAGCGGTTCGGCAGGAGAAGGCGGTTTTAGCGGTTTTAGTGGTTTTGGCGATATTTTCGGCGATATTTTCGGAAATGATTTTAGTCAAGGCAGAGCTCAAAGTTCCCATGAAACTAAAACTAAGGGAGAAGATATAACGGTAGAAATTGAATTATCTTTTTTGGACGCTGTAAAAGGCGTTAAGAAAACAATAACGTTTAACCGAAGAGAACCTTGCGCAAGCTGTAAAGGAACGGGAGCTAAAGACGGTACAAGTTATACTGTTTGTACTTCCTGTAACGGCACGGGACAAAAAGAATACAGAACAAGTGCTGGATTTTTTACAACCGTTAGGGTAGGAGCTTGTAAGGATTGTGGCGGAACGGGTAAAAAGATTACCGTTAAATGTCCCGATTGTGCAGGAAAAGGATATATTAGAAAATCTTGCACCGTTACTTTGGATATTCCCGGCGGAGCCGATACAGGTAGTTATATAAAGAAAAGGGGTATGGGTAACGCTTCTATAAACGGGGGCGAATGCGGAGATTTAATTGTTATAATAAAAGTTTTACCGCATAAAATTTTCAAACGTAAAAATTTTGATTTATACGTAGATTTACCTATTTCTTATATGACGGCGGTATTGGGCGGAAAAATAATGGTTCCGGGAATCGATAAATTAGAAGAATTGGAAATTCCTAAGGGAACTCAAAACGGAAAAATGCTAACGTTAAGGGGAAAAGGAATAAATTCTAAACTCGGAACGGGAAGTATTTACTATATTATTTCGGTAGAAATACCTACTAAAATAAGCGCAGAACAAGAAAGATTATTGAGATTATACGGCTTAGAGTCAGACATAAAACAATGTCCGAAAATGAAAGAATTTTCTGATAACGTTAATAAGCTCTATGGCGATAACCCATATAAAGACGTTAAATTTTAATTAAAGATTTTTTAGGTAATTTAATTATTTTTATTGTCTAAAAAAATAAAAATTGCTCCTTTCTATTTATTTTATATTTATCTTCCATATGGATTTTTGCTGTATGGAAGATATTTTTTTATTTAAAAAACCAAAAAACAGTCGCTCGAAAATAAAAAACGAAAAAAGCGTGATAAAATATTAGTGTAAAGCAAAAAGGAGAGAAAATGGAAGTAAAAATTAAATCTAGGGTGTGTATGCCTTTTAACGATACCATATACGAAACGGATAGCAAAATGGACTATTTAACCGTTAGGTGCGATAGGTTTTATAAAGACGTCGATTTATCCGTTCTTTATCCGTATTTAAAAATTCGATACGGGGACGGAAGTTGTAACGTTTGCAATATGATTATTTCCGAAACGACTGAGCAAGAAATAGTTTTAAAAATGCCTATCGACAGAAATATAACGTGTATGGCAGGCGAAATAGAATGTCAACCGATGTTAAAAACCGACGACGGAACACAAGTTTTTAACTGTTCTGTATTCGTCTTATCGATAAAGCCATCAGTACGCGCCTATGAGTATATAGAGAAAAACACACCGCCTACGGTAGCAGAAAATTTTATTAGCAAAACCGTTTTTAACGAAAAATTAGAGTTATTAATAAATAGTATAGAAGTTGTCAGACAAAGTGTAAAAAACATTCAAAACGAATTAGAAAACAACGAAACTAACTACGTTGCAACGGCGTATGCGTTAGAATCCGATACGTCGAAAAATTATACGAAAGGCGGAAGTATAGATAAAAAATTTAAAGAGCTAATAAAAAGAATAGCTATATTAGAAAATAGACAAGGGGATTAAAAATGATTTTAGAAAAAATGAAAATTTACGGCGTGGACAACGTAGGTCAAAGTTTCACGACGTTAACTAGAACAGACAGCGCAACAAATTTAACTTATACGGTCGGGCAAAGCGAAATAAAAAGCGATTTCGATAATTGTTATCCGTGGTGTGAAATGACTGAAATTGTGGACGAAACGGGTAACGTATTCGTAAAAATTCCAAAATTTTATTCAAAGATTACAAAAAACGCTAACGGAACGTATAAACTACAAATTTCGGGATGTAGATACGACGGTTTTAGTACTTTATTTATTGACGGAGAAGGTAACGAAATAGATTACGTTTTAGTCGGTAAATACGAAGGAAGTTACGATGCGGACGCTCAAAGCATAAAATCACAGAGCGGAAAAACGATAAAAACGAACTTATCTTTAACTAATTTTAGAACGGCTTGCAAAAAAAACGGAGAAGGCTATCAACAATACGATTTTTTAATTGATTGCATTATAAAAGAGCTTTTTACGATAGAATTTGCAAATACCGATTCTCAATCTATAATGAAAGGTTTTACGCACAGTGATAATACTACTTTTTTAATTACGGGACATACCGATAACGTAAAAACTCCGTCGGGTTCGTATAATAATAATCACGATTTACTGGAAGAGCCTTGGACGGATACAAGTTGTAATACGGACGGAAAACACGCTTGTAAATATAGGGGTATGGAAAATTTATGGGGGAACACTTGGACTTGGTGCGACGGTATAAACTTTGATAATACAAAGGTATTTATTTGTACAAATCCAAAGCATTATCAATCTAATAAATACGATGCGCCTTATTTTTATGTCGGAGAAAGGGTAAACAGTAGCGGTTACGTTAAAGTTGTTGCTCCGCTTGAAAAAAATACGCTTTTAACGTTTGTTTCGGAGTTAGGCGCGGGAAGTTCAACGTATTATTCGGATTTTTGTTATAATTCCGAAAGCGGTAAAATTTTGGCGTGTGGCGGAAGTTGGAGATTTAGCACAAATGCGGGACTTTGGATGTGTAACGGAGTGGAAGTCGTAGACGTGGAAAAAGGCGATTTTAGTTGTCGTCTTTGTTATAAACCGTTATAAAGGAGAAAAACATGAAAACTTTTAGTAAAAAATTATGGCTAATCAGCGCAAATAAGCAAGTGGATGATAAAATATTGTCCGAAAGAGAAGTATTAGACGCAATAAATAGTTGGGTAAACGATTTAGACGGTAAAAGCGAGCAAGAAATTATAGAACAAGGTATTTATCTAAAAGACGAATGGTTTACCGAAGACGCAACACTATAAAAAATACTATCAAAAAAATTAAATATTTTAAGCGTTAAAAAGGCTATTGCAATTTTTTGCAATAGCCAAAATTTTAATTAAAGTATAGTTATTGGGCTCTACCATAAGTTCGCCGATAGTAACGTCAAAAAAATTGGCAATCGCCCAAAGCATATCTATATCAGGCTCGACATTTCCCGGTAAGACGTTTTTTTATAAAATAATTTTTTAGAGTAATTTTCTTTAATATTACAAACTAAAATAACGCTGAATTTTGCTATTGCAAAATTCAGCGTTAAAATTTAAAATTTTAATAAAACTATCTATCTATCTTCTTTAAAGTAGTTAAGTCCCAAAGAAGAAGGCGGTTGAGTTTCTTTTTTGCCTATAATACTCGTTACGATTAAAACTATTATGGTTACTAAATAGGGTAGTATATCCATCATAGTGTTACCAAACTTGTTTAATTTAATATTAAATATATGTGCAAAAGAACCAAATCTATCTAAAAGACCAAATAATATAGAACCAAAAATTGCGACGATAGGCTTCCATGTGGTAAAAATAACTAATGCTAAGGCAAGCCATCCATAAGCTTCTACGTTAGAAGAGTTTTCCCATGCTCCACCAGATTTATCCATAACCATAAACAATCCGCCAATTCCCGCAATAGAAGTCCCTATTAAAATAGAAAAGTATTTATATTTATTTACGTTAATACCCATAGCGTCGGCAGTGGCAGGATTTTCACCTACTGCCCTTAAATTTAGACCGATTCTTGTTTTTTTAAGAATAATCGATGTAATAATACAAAGCGCAATGGCAAGATATACTAAAATTCCGTAAGATAAAAATACTTTGCCGAACCAACCTGTTTTATCGCCTATCGGCATATGAGTTCTTAGTATATTGACAACTTTTCTTAGTTTTGCCTTAGTTTTTATTCCGGAAAACTTTTTCATAAAATAAGAAGCAAATCCTGAACCAAAAGTAGTTAGCGCAAGTCCCGTAATGTTTTGGTTACATTTTAAGGTAACGGTTAAAAACGCATATATAAGTCCGCCTAGTGCTCCAAACAACATGGCTCCTACAACTGCGTTTAAAAGTATTAAATTATAACTTGCATTTGAAACTTCGGAAATAGATAAATCATCTATATATCTTACTATAAAAGAACATCCGCCGTATGCGCCCATGCACATAATCCCTGGTAAGCCTAAGTTAAGGTGTCCCGATTTTTCGGTTATAATTTCTCCTAAACAACCATACAATAAAACTATTGCGGTGGAAACAGAAAGTAAAATGTAATCAGTCATTTTTTTCTTCCTCCTTTTTTTCGGTGTTCGGTTGATTTGTTTTTATAACGCTTTCAGCGTTTTGCTTAACTTCTTCCGTTTTTGCTGAATTGTCAGTCGTTACTTTTTCGTTGGTGTTTTCGCTAATCATTTCATTTTTTTGAACGTCTTCATCCGCGCTTGCGGTTTTTTCTTGTCCAACCGTTTTCACATCGGATTTCTTTTCTTTTTTGCGGAACATAATTTTATATTCAACGAAAAATTCACCAGCAATTAGCAGGAAGTAAATTATACCTAAAACTACGTTAGAAATTGAATTATTAAGCATTTTAAATTCTGTGCTTACATTTCCCATGCCGTTATTGATAAATGAAATAAAAAAAGTAGAAACAAGTAAAAATAACGGGTCTAGTTTAGCTAGCCACGCCGCCATAATTGCCGTAAAGCCCATGTTGTTCGCAGAAGTTTCCGTAATGCTGTGATTCAAAGAACCGGTAAGCAATAATCCTATAAGTCCGCAAATCGCACCCGATAAAGCAATAGTTCTAATCGTTACTTTTTTAACGTTAATTCCAACGTATTTTGCGGTATTTTCGCTTTCGCCTACTACTGAAATTTCGTAACCGTGCTTGCTGAATTTAAAATATAAAATCATTATTATGGTGAGCATTGCCACTACAATAATAGTAAGTAAAAATTGTTGTCCGCCTATAACAGGTAAATGTCCGCTATTTATTGATGGCATAGTAGAACCATTTGTACTATTTACCTTTAAAAAATATCTTACTAACTCTAATGCTATATAGTTTGACATAAGAGTAAATAAAGATTCGTTAGTTTTAAAAAACGCTTTAAATATTGCGGGAATAACCGCCCAAATCGCGCCTGCTAAAATGGAAGTTATTATCATAAGCGGAATAACCGCTCCGTCCGACCAACCATTTTTGTCGCCGAGTAAAAACATACACATTACGGACGCTAAACATCCCATTAAAATTTGACCATTACCGCCCAAATTCCAAAATTTCATTTTAAACGCAGGGATTAAAGCTAAACCTACGCCTAAAAGCAAAAACATTTCTTTAAAAAGCATCCAAATTCTTCTGTCGGTTCCAAAAGTTCCGTCGAATAAATAATAAAAATAATCAAACGGACTATATCCCGAAATTATCGAACATATTATGGAACTTAAAATTAGTCCTGCAAGTAAAAAAGACGCTTTTATTAAAATTACTTGATATGTTTTTAGAGAAGATTTAGAGCGTTTCGAAATGTGAAACAAAGGTTCTTTAATTGTTTTTAGTTTACTGTTCATTGTCCCTAATCTCCTTTTCTTCCGCTTCTTTCCATTGTTCTTCGGATAAGTTGCTGTCTTTTGCAACGCCTAAGCGTTTTTCTTTCTTTTGTTCGGTTAAGTCGAGCGAGCCCGTCATCATAAGACCTAGTTGTTCTTTGGTAGTTTTGCTTGCGTGTACTATACCCATAACTTTTCCGTGGCAAAGTACCATTATTTTATCGCATAAGGCAAGCATAACGTCCAAATCTTCCCCGACGAAAAGTATTCCCGTTCCCTTTTTCTTTTGTTCGTTTAATATGTCGTATATAACGTAAGAAGAGTTAATGTCTAGACCTCTAACGGGATAAGCCGTTACTATAACGTTGGGGGAAGACTCTATTTCTCTTCCGACCAAAACTTTTTGTACGTTACCGCCCGATAAGTGCCTTACGGGTGTTTCGCTGGACGGGGTAACTATTTCAAGCCTGTCTATAAGTCGATTAGCCCTTTGTCTTGCTTCTTTTCTGTCTACAAACGGGCAAGAATCGTTTATAAATTTAGTTACGGCGTTTAATGATTTTTTAAATATTTTTTTTGCTTTTCCGTCTTCTTCTTTTATAGAAAGCTCGGGAATATGATATTTTCTATCGTTAAACGTTTTTAACATCATATTGTCGGTAATGCTCATGGACGGAACTAATCCCATACCCAAACGGTCTTCGGGGATAAAGCTCATAGAAACGCCTTTTTCTATAATAGTTTTAGGCGGAAGACCTACAATGCTTTCTCCTTTGTGCATAATAAAACCGCTACTTACAGGGCGTAAACCTGCAATTGCTTCGCAAAGTTCTTTTTGTCCGCAACCCGTAATTCCCGCAACGCCTAAAATTTCACCGCCCCTTATGTAAAAGTTAGCGTCTTTAATAGCTAAATTGCCGTCGTCGGACTTAACTTGTAAATCTCTTATTTCAAGAAGCGGACGGTCAAATTCGGTTTTGGGTCTATCAATTTTAAGCTCGATTTTTTTACCGACCATCATTTCGGTTAAAATACTTTGGCTTGCTTTCGAAGTTTCAATCGTGTCGATATACTCGCCTTTTCTAAGAATTGCAACTCTATCGGAAATTTCCATAACTTCGTTGAGTTTGTGTGTGATTATTATTATAGATTTTCCGTCGGTTTTCATATTGCGGACGACGTTAAATAATTTTTCGGTTTCCTGCGGAGTTAAAACTGCGGTAGGTTCGTCCAAAATTAAAACGTTTGCGCCCCTATACAAAACTTTAATTATTTCCAAAGTTTGCTTTTCGGAAACGCTCATATCGTATATTTTTTTATCTAAATCTATTTCAAAACCGTATTTATCGCAAATTGCTTTAATTTCGCTACGGATTTTTTTCAAATTAAATTTTATTTTCTTATCAAGTCCTAAAACTACGTTTTGCAGAGCGGTAAAAAGTTCTACCAACTTAAAATGTTGGTGTACCATACCTATATGTAAATCGTAGGCGTCTTTGGGCGTTTTTATAGACGCAAGTTTGCCGTCAACGTAGATATGCCCTTCGTCAGGGAAATATATTCCCGCAAGCATATTCATAAGGGTAGTTTTTCCGCTTCCGTTTTCTCCTAGCAAAGATAATACTTCGCCTTTGTATAAATCGAAAGTTACGCCTTTGTTTGCCTGCACAGGGCCAAACGTTTTTCCTACGTTTTCAAAACGAACTGCTATATTTTGCTTTAAATCTATTGCTGTCGAAGTGCATTCAGTGTTCATTTGGTTTTTCCTTCAAAATTTTATAATTTAAGCTACTACTTAAATTTACGCTATAAATATCTAAAAAATATTTTAAAAAATAATTTATCCAAGGGGGTGAAATATTTCACCCCCTTGGGATATATTGCTATTTATTAAATTAGACCACAGTAATTCCTACTATATCGATATCGAAGTAAGGAGCGGAACGATTAGCAGATTCGTCAAAATAAGTAATTCCGTTAACGGTTTTAACAACTTCTATTCCGTTTTGTTTAGCAGAAGTAAGTTTTTTGTTTTCATCCATCGTAACGTCGGTTAATTCTGCGTAAGGACCGCCTGCGTAAGAAGTAACGGTGAATAAAGAAGTGTCGAATACTTTTTTGGTGCCGTTAAGTAAAGCTGCTTTGTAAGCGTCGATTTTTTCTTGCGTTCCTGCTGCGGGAGCATTTTTTCCGAGTTCGGTTAATTGAACGCTGTTAGTAGCAATAGTTCCAACCCAGTCGCTTTCCATTTCAGCAGTTGTATTATTTTGAACACAATCGATAACATATTCAAAGTAAGGTTGCCAGTTAATTTTGGAAGAAATTATAAAGGTTTCTTCGCAAACATCCCCAGTGCTTCCGTTATATGAAACATTTGGAACGCCCTTATCTTCACATGCAAGTGGAGCTCCCCAAGAGTCAGCGTGTTGAGAAATAAGTACGCATCCTGCGTTGATTAAAGCAGTTGCAGCGCTACTTTCTTTATCTTCGTCATACCAACTATTTGTGAATTGAACTTTCATATTTACGGTAATACCGTTATTTGCTTCTTTAAATATGCTACGAATTCCGAGTAACCAAGAAGTGTAACCGGATTTAACTTCTGCATAGGGGTGAGCACCAACATAACCAACGGTGATAACTCCGTTTTTAGCGATACTGTTGTTAGCTTCGTACATAGCTAAAAGTTTAACGCCTGCCGCAACGCCTGCTAAAAATCTTCCTTCGTAAATAGAAGCGAAAGCATTATGGAAATTAGGTAAGTTTTCTGCAGCGGCTTGAGTCCCCGTAGCGTGGCAGAATTGAACGTCAGAGTGCTTTTTAGCAACTTCTAAAACGTTGTTTTCGTGTCCGAACGAATCGGCAAATACGATTTTGCAACCGGAATCAACTAAGTCTTCCGCTGCGTTTTCACATTCGGCAGAGTTTTCGGGAATATCCGTTTTAATAATTCCTCTAACTCCCTTAGCATTACAAGCCGCGTTGAACGCATCTATGAAGTTTTTGTCATAGGTTGAGTCGCTGTCGTGTAGACAAATTAAGCCTACCGTGAGTGATTGACTAGAACTGCTATTGCTACTGCTACTACTAGTAGTGCTAGAAGATCCTTTTCCGTCTTTCTTTCCGCAAGCGGTAAACGAAAAACAAGCGATGGTCATGCTCAAAGCGAGCAAAAGGGTAATAAACTTTTTCATTACTATTCCTCCATATCCCTTTCGGGTTTTTTAGACTTTATTTAAAACGGATTTTCCGTTTTTTTCGTTATTTAAAATTTTTACGAACGGAACGTTATTCCGTTTTCGTCCATTTTATCGACTATCGCAAGCGATAAAAGGTCCACGCCTTGCTCCCTTAGCTTATCTCCACCGCCTTGAAAACCTTTTTCAACCGCAATGGCAACGCCTTTTAAAGTCGCGCCCGCTTGATTTATTAAGTCTATTAAAGCTTTGGTAGCTTCGCCGTTGGCTAAAAAGTCGTCAATAAGCAAAACGTTGTCGTCTTTCGTTAAATATTCTTTGGAAATTATAACGTTGTTAGTCGTTTTGTGCGTGTAAGAATAAGCGGTAGAAGAGTAAACGTCATTGCTCATATTAGAAGATTTGCTTTTTCTTGCAAAAACGACTTTGCAATTAAAAAACTGCGCGGTAATACAAGCCAAACCGATACCGCTAGATTCTATGGTAACGATTTTGTTGACCGAGCAGTCCTTAAAATGATTATAAATTTCCTTTCCCATTTCTACTAAAAGAGCGACGTCTATTTGATTGTTCAAAAAAGAATCTACTTTAAGCACGTTGCCGGGTAGAACTTTTCCGCATAATTTAATTCTGTCTTCTAATAGTTTCATGTTTTTCCTTTGAAAATAAAAAGCGGATACTTTTTACCGTATCCGCTACACAATCCATAATAAGAATAATCTTAATAGTAATGAATCGAATAGTCGTATTTAAAGGCGATACGGTAGAAACTCTCGGGCCTGATGATTTATCCGAGTATATATTCGCTAGATTTATGGTTTGATTATACAAGACGAAAAAATATTTGTCAAACGATTTTTACTCGTTTTTTAATTTTTTTACAAGAAATTCAAAATTTAATAAAATCGCAAGATATTGTATATAATAAGGAATAAAAAAACAATTTAGGCAAAAATAGGTTTGACAAAGATAAAAAGTAGTAGTATAATTTAGCTAATTTATTTTGGAGAAAAATATGGCTGAATTTATGGGTGGTCTTAAAAGGACCGATACTTGCGGAAGTTTTACAATAAAGGACTTAAATAGAAAAGTAGTTATAAACGGTTGGATACAAAAGAAAAGAAATCTCGGCGGACTTATTTTTGCAGACGTAAGGGATAAAACGGGAATAGTTCAAATAGTGGTAGACGGCGCGGACAATCAAGAATTGTTTGAAAAAGCAGGCTTATTAAAAAGCGAATACGTCGTTGCGGTAGAAGGAATCGTTTCCGAAAGAGCCGGCAAAACGGATAAAATTCCTACGGGAGAAATAGAAATAAAAGTTTCTAATCTTAAAATTTTATCGGAAGCGGAAACTACTCCTTTCGAAATTACGGACAACACAAACGCAAACGAACAATTAAGATTAAAATATAGGTATCTCGATTTAAGAAGAGCTTCTCTTCAAAAGAATTTATCGGTAAGATACGCAATCACAAAGGCCACTAGGGATTATTTAGATAAGCTCGGGTTTATAGAAGTAGAAACTCCTATGCTCGGCAAATCCACGCCGGAAGGGGCAAGGGACTATTTAGTTCCTTCAAGAATAAAAGAAGGTTGTTTTTATGCGTTACCGCAATCTCCGCAACTATACAAACAGTTGTTGATGATAGCGGGAACTGATAGATATTTCCAAATTACAAAATGTTTCAGGGACGAAGATTTAAGGGCTAACCGTCAACCCGAATTTACTCAAATAGATTTAGAAATGAGTTTTGTGGAAGACGAAACCGACGTCATGTACCCGATAGAAAATTTAATTAAAGAAATTTTCTTAAAAGCGGGCGGAATTGCTTTACCCGAGGGTCATTTTAGAACTATGACTTATAAAGAAGCTATGAATTCTTACGGTTCGGATAAACCCGATACAAGATTCGGCTTAAAGCTCATAGACGTATCCGAAGCGGTTAAAAATTGCGGATTTAAGGTGTTTACGGACGCAGTTAAAATCGGTAGCGTAAGGTGTATTAACGCAAAAGGTTTGGCGGACAAACTTTCCAGAAAAGAATTAGATTCTTTAAGCGAATTCGTAAAAACCGCAGGCGCTAAGGGACTTTGTTGGATAACGAAAGTAAACGGAGAGCTTAAATCTCCCATAGCGAAATTCTTATCCGAAGAAGAATTAAACGAAATATTTACTTTAACCGATTTTGAAAACGGCGACGCGCTTTTATTCGTAGCGGATAAAAACAACGCCGCATACAACGCTTTGGGCGCGTTAAGATTGCATTTGGCGGATAAGTTTAATTTATACGACAAAAACGAATACGATATATTATGGATAACGGAATTCCCGATGTTCGAATATAGCGAAGAAGAACAAAGGTTCGTTGCCGTTCATCACCCTTTTACCGCAATGAAAGACGAAGATTTGCAATATCTTGAAACCGATAAGGGTAGAATTAGGGCAAAGGCTTACGATTTAGTCATTAACGGACAAGAAGCGGGTGGCGGTTCTATAAGAATTCATAGACAAGACGTTCAAAAAAGAGTATTTAAAGCTTTGGGACTAAGCGAAGAAGACGTAAAAAACAAGTTCGGATTTTTCGTAGAAGCATTTAAATACGGCGCTCCGCCACACGGCGGATTAGCGTTCGGGTTGGATAGACTTACTATGCTACTTACCAAAACCGATAACATTAAAGACGTAATTGCATTCCCGAAAGCACAAAACGCAAGCTGTTTAATGAGTAACGCTCCCGACGTCGTAGAAGAAAAACAATTAAAAGAGTTACATATAGAAATAGTAAAATAAAATTTTTTGTAAATATTTAAAAAACTATTGACATTTTTTTATGCCTATGATAGATTTATAATTGTATTATAGGATATTGTAAGAGGGATATTATGGGAGAGAATAAAAAAAAGTATTTAAAGCCTGTAATTGAAATTGAATATTTTGACGACGTCGATTTACTTGTTAACACTTCGTCGTCGGATAGCCCGTATATTATCCCGGGGGAAGATTCTGGACACCCGTTTGCTTAAAAAAATTTACGATAAGATATTTAGTCTAAAAACGAAAGTTTTTAGACTATTTTTTTGCATGATTTTAGTATAAAATAGGAGGGAAAAATGTTTTTTAAAGAAAATTTAATTAGAAAAACGGCGTGGCAAAATTTTGCCACGCCGTAAATAATTTTGTATTTATTTAAAACTTAAATTGTTTAAGATTTTTAAAAATTTTTTATTATAATCGTAAAAATTCTAACGGTTTTTAATGTATAAATTTTACGCGTTTTAAAGTAAAACGAGTTAGTCGGTAATAATCGGAATACTGTTTAAATAAATTACGTCCTTTCTGTTTTTAGCTTCTCCTTCGGCTAAAACGAAAGCTTTTCCCACTACTGTTCCGCCTGCAAGTTCTACTATTTTTTCTAATCCCGACAAACTTGCGCCGGTAGATATAACGTCGTCAACTATAACTACTTTTTTGCCCTTAATAAGTTCGGCGTCGTCTTGCGAAAGATATAAATGTTGTTCTTTTCCCGTAGTAATAGAGCTTTCAATTACAATATCCAATCCGTCTTGCATATAAAGTTTTTTGCTTTTTCTGGCAACGGCGTATCTCGGTTGATTTAATTCCCTTGCAATAACGTGCGTTAATTGTAGTCCTTTAGATTCCGCCGTAATTAAAGCGTCGCATTCGGGAATAAGTTTTGCAAGTTTTTTACCGCAATGTTCGGTTAATTCGCTGTGTCCGTGCAAATTAAAAAAACAAATAGAAATTCCGCCGGGGAGTTTCATTACGGGGAGTTTTGCTTTATATCCGTCTAAATCTACTTCGTAGTATCTCATTTTTATTCTCCTAAAAAGTTCGTTTATTACAAACGAATATATTATAGCATTTTTTTTGCAAAAATATCAACTACTTTTAAACGAAAAAAAATTCTATTTTAAATTAAGGCTTGCATATACTTTACAAGAAACAGGCTAGATATTAGATATTTAGCAAATTGTGAAAAGGAGAAGTAAATGAAAGAACACTCTTTAAGTATAACTTCTTGCGAAAAAAAATATCGTTCGGGGGCAAACGGTTTAAGTCAAGCGGAAGTTAACCGTTCAAAAGAGATAAACGGCAGTAACGTTTTAAGCGAGAAAAAGCAAAAAAGTCTTTTTAAAAAAATAATGTCGGCGCTGTCCGACCCCATGCTCGTAATTTTAGAGTTTGCTTTAATCATAACGATAGGCATAAATTTGGGTAAATATTTTAAAAACAAAGAAGCCGATTTTATAGAGTGTTTGGGAATAGGATTTTCTATTTTAATAAGCGTAAGTCTAACGGTTTTTATGGAAGGGAGAAGTCAAAAAGCCTTTAAGCTGTTAAATAGATTATACGAAAAAACAACCGTTAAAGTAATAAGAAACGGTAAAAACGAAATAATTTCTCGGGAAGAAGTCGTAGTTGGGGATAGGGTAATTCTTGTTACGGGCGATAAAATATGCGCGGACGGAAGACTTGTAAAAAGTAAAGAGCTTTCGGTAGACGAATCTGCTTTGACGGGGGAAAGCGATTCCGTAAGAAAAGACGCAAACGCCGTTCTTCCCGAAAGGACTTTGCTTGCCGAAAGAACTAACTGCGTATATAGCGGAACGTTAGTAGTTACGGGGAACGGAGAAATGATTGTAACAAGCGTTGGCGATAAAACTCAAATGGGAGAAATTGCATCCGAACTACAAATTAAAAACTGCGTTTCCGCTCCGCTTAACGATAAACTTACAAAGTTAAGTCGTTCTATAACCGTAATGGGAATAGTTTGCGCGTTTTTCGTATTCGTTTTATCGGTTATAAAACTTGCAATAAATAAAGAACTCGTATTTTCAAACGTTTCCGATTGTTTTGTAAACGCAATCGTTTTAATAGTTGCGTCCGTACCCGAAGGATTGCCCGCAACGGTTGCGGTATCTTTAACGTTAAACGTGGTAAAACTATCTAAGTCAAACGCATTGATTAAAAAAATGGTCGCCACCGAAACGGTGGGTTGCGTAAGCGTTATTTGCTCGGATAAAACGGGAACGCTAACTCAAAATAAAATGACGTGCGAAAAAATAATTTGCAAGCAAGAAAATAAATCTTTTATAGCGGAAAACGTAAAATTCAATTCCACGGTCAAAGAAATGGTAAAAGACGGGAAAACGGTTTTAGAAGGTTTTCCTACAGAAAAAGCTTTGGTAACGTATTTTAAAGACTTCGATTTTAAAGGAGAACTTATAAACTCCACGCCGTTTTCTTCGGATACGAAATACACTTCCGCAACGGTAAAAAAGGAAAATTTAATAATAACCTATTTTAAAGGCGCGCCCGAAAAAATAATAGAAATGTGCGCTTTAAACGATTACGAAAAACGCAAAATTTTAGACGAAATTGCCGTAAATCAAAAAAAAGGCAAAAGGTGTATTGCGTTTGCTCATAAAAAAGAAACTACGTTTTTCGACGGTTACGCATGCATTTCCGACCCCGTAAGAAAAGACGTAAAAAAAGCCGTTAACGAATGTATAGGCGCAGGAATTAAAGTAAAAATTCTTACGGGGGATAACTATTTAACGGCTTGTGCCGTCGCGGAAGAATTAGGTTTAAATACTTATAACGGAGTGTTAAACGCCGAACAAGTGGAAGAAATGAGCGACGAAAAACTTAAAAGCGAGTTAGACAAAGTAAACGTAATAGCTCGTTCCACCCCGATGATTAAGCTTAGAATAGTAAGACTTTTAAAGGAAATGGGCGAAGTAGTTGCGGTTACGGGCGACGGCATTAACGACGCTCCCGCAATGAAACAAGCCGACATAGGTATAGCTATGGGTAGCGGAGAAGAAATTACCAAAGAAGCGGGCGACGTAATTTTGCTTGACGACAGTTTTTCTACAATCGTAAAAGCAATAGCGTTCGGGCGGAGCGTTTACAAAAATTTTCAGCGCTTTATTATGTTTCAGCTAACGGTAAATATATCCGCCGTTTCGGTAATTTTAATTTGTTCGCTTTTAGGACTTGATTCGCCTTTTACGTCAATGCAACTATTATGGTTAAACGTTATTATGGACGGACCGCCCGCTTTATCGCTTTCGCTAGAAGGCGTAAGGGAAGAATATATGCAATATCCGCCCGTTAAACGAAGCGCGGGAATTATAAATAAAAGGATACTCGCAAAAGTTATAATCAACGCGGGGATAATAGGATTTGTGGTATTGTATCAATATTCTACCAACTTTTTAAACGTAAACGTAACCGTATTAAAAGCCGTAACGTTCACATTATTTGCGTTTATGAATATATTTAATGCGTTTAATTGTAAGGAACTCGGAACGGAAAGCGTAATAAAAAACTTTTTTTCAAACAAACTAATGGTAGCATCTATGGGGATAGCTATGGCGTTACAATTTGTAATCACAGAGTTTACGGGCGTATTTTCTCCCGAAAAATTAGGTTTTAAAACGTGGGGAAAAATTATAGGAATTTCTTTAACGCTTATTTTAATAAACGAGCTTTATAAAACCGCGTATAGAATCATTAAAAAAAATATCCAAAATTTACATAAAAAAAGATATTATGAAAAGACGGGGGAAAGAGCAAACTGAAAATATGAGTTTTATAAGAATTTCAGACGGCGGAAACGGTGAAAATATGTTTTACCTGTATAATCAGCTAAATCCGATAGTTACAAGACTTGGCGGAAAAGCCGAAATAGAGTGCGGAAAAATAAACGTTTTAAATATAGACGTAGATAGAGTTTACACAGGGTTCGTCAGGGCGGAAGCGGAAGATAAAATAGCGGACGTTATAACCGTAAACTATAAATACAAATTTTTTACTCAACGCATAAAGACGAAAGGCTTGGAAAATTTTGAAAAAGAGCTTTTAATGTGCGCTTTAATTTGTGCGGATTTAGAAGAAGATAAGCGTTACGTATGCGCCAAAATGGCGTTGTGCGACGAATATTCTATAAACGGAACATTTAATTTTCGTATGAATCCTTTAAAAAGAAAGTGGGAAGAAATTACGGGTTACATTCCGTCTTATTTCAATTCCGAGCAATTAAGGGAATTTATAATATATATATTGAAAGAAAAAAAAGGTAAAAAAGTTTATATAGATAAAGACACCGTTTACGATAAAAATTTCAACAAATTGCAAAGAGTAATTTTAACCGATAACGAACTTCAAAAGGGAAAAATCGTAAGGGAAGTTTTGCTGTCGGCTTCGGGGGAAGTGGAGTTAAACGATAAGGTTTCTGAACTGGACGAAAAATATTTAAAAGAATATTTCGGTGATAAAATATTATTCGGCAAAGGTTATTTCACGAAAAGCGTTGACAAAAGAAGTATTTAATAATAAAATTAAAAGACTAGCGAAAAAAAGAGGAAACTATGGAAAAGCAATCGGAGAAGATTATTTATAAAGCTAACGCCGACGTTACCGGGGTAGCGTTTGCGGAGGAGCTTGGGGGCGACGTTTTAAAAAATTTGTCCGTAGTCAAAGTAAACGGAGTTTTGCAAGACGCCACCGATTATATAAATAAAGGGGATAGCGTAGAATTTCTTTCCCCTTCCGACGAAGACGCTTTAAAGGCGTTAAGGCTCACGTGCGCGCAACTACTTGCGCACGCCGTAAAAAGTTTGTTTCCCACTTGTAAGCTTGGCGTTTGCGGAATAAAAAAGGACGAGTTTTACTACGATATAGATTTCGTTACACCTATTTCGGAAGAAGATTTACCTGAAATAGAAAAAGAAATGAAAAGAATTATTAAAGCGGGATTTTGCGTGGAAAAAAGCTTGCTCGGAAAAGCAGAAGCTATAGAAAAAATGTCCGAATATTCCGAACTTTATAAAATAAGACTTTTAGAAAGTTTTCCCGCAAAAGAAAAGGTAAAACTATATAAAATAGGCGGATTTTCCGATTTGTGTTCGGGTCCGTTGGTTTACGCAATTAAAAGCATAAAAGCATTTCAACTAAATTCCATTGCGGGCGCTTATTGGAAAAACAACAATAAAAACAAAATGCTTACCCGTATTTACGGCACGGCTTTTTTCAAAAGAAAAAATTTAAACGAATATATAAAAGCAAAAAGAGAAGCGAGTGAAAAAAACTACGCTAAAATTTGTAAAAAGTTAGGATATTATTATTCGGACGATAAAATAGGCAAAGGTTTACCGCAGTTTTTGGAAAAAGGTTATAAGGTTTTAAACGTACTCCAACGATTCATAGAAGACGAAGAAGAAAAAAGGGGATATACTTTTATTAAAACTCCTTGTATTTCCAAAGCTGAACTCTTTGAAATTTCGGGACAGTTAGGACATTATAAGGATAAAATGTACATAATAAATTCTTTTGACAGCGATAAAGAAGATTACGTTTTGCGTCCTAGCACGTGTCCCTTTCATTACAGGGTTTTCGCGTCTTCTTTAAAAAGTTATAAAGACTTACCCGTCAGATATTCTGAAACGGCAACTGTATTTCGCAGGGAAGCTTCGGGAGAAACAAAAGAACTTATCCGTTTAAGGCAGTTTACCGTTTCGGACGGGCATACGTTTATGAGTGAAAATCAAATGGAAGACGAATTTGAAAACAGTTTGGAATTAACTCAGTATGTTTTAAAAACGATAGGTCTCGAAAAGGGTATTTACTACGTTTTGGAAACTGCGGATGCGGAAAAAGGTAAAAGCCGTTCTTCGATAGAAAAATGCGAAAACGCCGTTAAAAAGGTGTTTGACAAAAAGGGAATAAGCTATATAAAAAATCCGTCGCAGTTAAATTCAAACGGCGTAAAAGTAAAAATTTTTAATAGGTCTTATTACGGCAAAGAAGAAGAGTTGCTTTCTTTTTCATTCGATTTTCAAGCGGGCAAAAATTTCGGACTATCGTATATAGACGAAAAGGGGAAAAAGAAAAATCCCGTCGTTTTGCATAGGAGTTCTATCGGTTGTTACGAAAAAACGCTGGCGACTTTAATAGAAAGATATTCGGGCAATTTACCTTTATGGCTTGCTCCCGAACAAGTAAGAATTTTATCCGTATCCGAAAAATATTGCGAAAGCGTAAAAGAATTGCGTTTTGAACTCGTAAAAAACAAAATAAGGGCTACTTTTGACGTAAGAAGCGAAAAAACGGGTAAAAAAATAAGGGATGCCGTTTTAGAAAAAGTACCTTACGTTTTGCTTGTCGGCGATAAAGAAGAAAACGGACTTTTATCGGTAAGAAACGCTAGCGGAAACGTGTTTAAAATGAGTAAAGAACAGTTTATTGAAAAATTATCGGAAGAAATCGGAAAAACAAATAAAAAACAGTTGACAAAATTTTAATCGTTTGGTAATATATTCGGGTAAAGTAGAAGCGGAACTTCTCGCCGTACGCTTTAAGTAGTACGGGCAAATAGATTTTTTACGTTAAAATGTATAAGTCGGCTTGCAAAGTTCTGTTTTTGCAAGCCGTTTTTTACGGCAAAAAATAAAAAAATAAAGGGAAATAAATGGCTGAAAAAGAACAATTTCAAATCAACGAACAAATTACCGATAAAGAAGTAAGGGTAATCTCGCAAGACGGGGAACAATTAGGCGTAATGCCCATAGAAAAAGCTTACAAATGCGCTGAAGTGGCGGGGCTTGACTTGGTTAAAATTTCGCCCAACGCAAATCCTCCCGTATGTAAAATTATAGATTACGGCAAGTTTAAGTTCGACAATCTGAAGAAATTAAAAGAAGCCAAGAAAAACCAAAAAACGGTAGAAATGAAAGAAATTTGGCTTTCTATGACTATCGACGTGGGCGACCTTAACGTAAAGGCAAAGCAAGCAATTAAATTTTTGCAAGCGGGCAATAAAGTTAAAGTGTCTATAAGAATGAGAGGCAGACAAATAGCTCATTCAAGCATCGGCTTAGACGTTATGACTAGATTTTACGAATTAGTCAATACCGTTTCGGTTATGGAAAAGAAACCTATGTTCGAAGGAAGAAGTATACTTATGATACTTGCGCCTTCCAAGGAAATAAAAAAATAAAAATGGAGGAAGAAATATATGCCAAAAATGAAATCGCACAGCGGTGCAAAAAAACGTTTCAGAGTTACGGGAACGGGTAAGATAAAAAGAGCTCACCAAGGTAAAAACCACATACTCAGCAAAAAGAACACTAAGAGAAAAAGAAGATTGAGAAGCGGAGCTTACGTATCCGTAACCCAAGAAAGAACGATTAAAGACAGTTTAATTCCGTATAAGGCATAAGGAGGCAAAAAATGCGTATAAAAAGAGCAGTAAACGCTGTTAAAAAGCGTAGAAAAATTTTAAAACAAGCAAAAGGTTATTTTGGAGCTAAAAGTAAGCTTTACAGAGTAGCAAGAGAAGCAGTTATGAAATCTCTTATGTATTCCTACGTTGGTAGAAAAGCAAGAAAGAGAGATTTTAGAAAATTATGGATTGCAAGAATTAACGCAGGTTGCCGTCTTAACGATATTTCTTATAGTAAATTTATGTACGGCTTAAAGCTTGCAGGTATCGGACTTAACAGAAAAGTTCTTGCCGATATGGCAATAAGCGATCCCGCAGGATTTACAACGCTCGTAAGTCAAGCAAAAGCTAAACTTAACTAACGATATAGGAGTGTTCAATCAACACTCCTTTTTGTTTGTAAAAAAATTAAAATATTTTCATTATTTTTAAAAGTAAAGTTAAAACCGTTTGCATTAAAAAAACGTAAAAGTTTTAAAAAATTTTCATAAATTAAAACTGTTTTCGTGTTTTAAAAAATAAATGCAAAAAGTTTTAACGTAAACTTTAAAAATATAAAAAATGCTTATAATATAGGTAAAAATGCTAATAACTTCGATAAAAAACGAGAAAATAAAAAAAATAGCCGAACTCAAAGAAAAAAAGGGTAGAAAAAAGCAAAACGCATATTTGGTAGAAGGCGTTAAAATGGTAAAAGAAGCCTTTTTATACAATCAAAACATTTTATGCGTAATAGGTAAAAAAGAATTTTTATCTGCTCTTCCCGCTTTTAACGGCGAAATAATAGAAACCGACGATAAAGTTTTAAATTATTTATCTTGTTGCGAAACTTGTCAAGGAATAATGGCGGTAGTAGAAATCCCACACGCAGTAGCAGAAAAGGGGGAAATATCCGTTCTTTTGGATAGAGTTCGCGACCCCGGGAATTTGGGAACGATAATAAGAACGTCGGTAGCGGTAGGCGTAAAAAACGTGTATTTATTAGATTGCGTAGACGCTTATTCTCCCAAAACCGTCCGTTCGTCTATGAGCGGAATTTACGGTGTAAATTTAATTTCGGTGGATAATAAAGACGTAGAAGAAATTTCAAAACAAACTACCATGATATGTGCCGATATGGACGGGGAAAACGTTTTTGAAAGCGATATAAAGGGCAATTTTTGTTTATGTATGGGCAACGAAGCCAACGGCGTAAGCGATTTTATAAAGGGAAAATGTAAAAAAACAGTGAAAATTCCTATGAAAAATAAAATCGAAAGCTTGAATGTGGCGGTAGCTTATGCTATAATAGTATATAATTTAGTAAAATTTTAGTATAGAAGGATAAAATTATGTCAGGACACAGTAAATGGGCAAACATTAAAAACAAAAAGGCAAAAACAGACGCGGTAAAAGGAAAAATATTTACCAAGCTCGGAAGGGAATTAGCCGTAGCGGCGAAAGCGGGTTCGGACCCTAATACGAATTCAAGACTAGCGGACGTTGTAGCGAAAGCGAAAGCCGCTAATATGCCTAACGATAACATTAAAAGAAGTATCGCTAAAGCCGCAGGGGAACTCGGCAACGTAAATTACGAAGAACTCACTTACGAAGGGTACGGAATAGGCGGAAGCGCGGTAATAGTTAAAACGCTTACCGACAACAAAAACAGAACTGCGGGCGACGTAAGACATATTTTTGAAAAATACGCAGGAAATTTAGGAACTAGCGGTTCGGTATCTTATATGTTCGATACGAAAGGAGTTTTGGTAGTAGAGAGAACGGTATCTTTGGACGAAGATACTATGACCGAAATGGCGATAGATTGCGGAGCGGACGATATAATCGTTTGCGACGATAGTTACGAAATAAGAACTGCGCCGTCCGATTTTTCCGCAGTAAGAAAAGCTTTGGAACAAAAGGGATTAACGTTTGTAGAATCGCAAATAAGCATGATACCTAACAACTTCGTAGATTTAGACGAAAAACAAACTGAAACTTTTGAAAAAATGTTAGACGCTTTTGAAGATAACGACGACGTGCAAGAAGTTTTCCATAACGTCAACTTGCCCGAAGAAGAGATAGAAGAATAATAAAAGCGGAATAATCCGTTATAAAATAAAAAAAAGAACTAATTTACTATAAAAAAACGAATTAGTTCGCAATAAACTAAATTACGTCCAAACGTTTTTAGAGTGAAATGGGAGGATAAGATGAAAAAAAGATTTATAACCATAATTGCTATAATCATAATTTTTTCTACTTTTTTGTGCGGTTGTGAAACTGATTTAAGCACGTCTAGTTCAAAATCGTCGATACAGTCATCGTCGTCGGAGTTTTCTTCTTC
>DHLF01000006.1:0-68881 GCA_002405165.1 Christensenella sp. UBA4675 | reverse complement strand
CTTCGTCGTCAAGTTCATCGTCGAGTTCAAGTGGAAATCCGCATGAAACTCAGGAAATCGAAGATATAAGTTATATAGATTTATCTAAAAACTTGTCGGGATCTGAACAACAAGAAGTCGATAGTATATTTTTTAAAAACGATTTAACTAACGACGGGGCAGACCCTTCTTGTATATATGACGAAAAAACCGGTTACTATTATATGTATACAACAGGTCTTTATGTAAAAAAAAGTAAGGATTTAATACATTGGGGAGAAAGTAAAAAGGCGTTTACGTATGCAAGCCCTAGTTGGATAAACGGGTATCAGTGGGCGCCTGCGGTTATTTACGATAAAGATTTAGGGAAATATTTTATGTTTTATACGGGTGCCGTTAATCCTGATTATTATAAACGTAATTCTATACCGGACGGGTTAGAAAAAGGTAATTCTTTAAGTGTTTGTATGGGTGTTTCGGATAGTCCGGAGGGACCTTTTGTTCAATGGACGGGGACTGTTAAAGGCGGAACTTACCAAAGCGGAGAAAAATTTTCCGAGTATACAATTTCAGGTAAAGATACCTTTATAAATTTTGAAAGAATGAAAAGCGCAAATCCTATGTATTATCCATACGAAGGGTTTATGAAAGTTATCGACGTAGAGCCGTTTATAGACCCCGTTACTGGCGATAAATATCTGTATATGTGCAGAGATTTAAATCAAGATAAAAATGCAAAAACAACTTATCCTAACAGTAATATTATAGTCATAAAAATGATTGACTGGTATACACCCGATTATTCTACAGTAAGACTGATTACCAAGTGTAATTATGCTAACGTAGAAGATAAAGAAAGCACGGGCGGAGAAGGTTCCGTAAACGAAGGGCCGTACGTAATATATAACGAACAAAGCAAAAAGTATTATTTAACATATAGTTGCTATTACTATTGGGATAAAACTTATCAAGTAAGGCAGGCGGTTTCGGATAGTCCTATGGGACCTTTTAAAAAAATTGCCGTAGAAAAAGGCGGAGCGGTAATCGCAACGGACGTTAACTGGCCACATAGAGCCGGAACGGGACACCACACGTTTGCAAAAATTAACGGAGATTTGTATATGGTTTACCATATGCACACAAATCCTAAAAATTTCGACGGTAATAGATGTATAGGAATAGATAAAATCAGTTGGTTTAAAAACGAAGATGGCGAACTTATAATGACAACTAACGGCCCTACTATGGGGTATATGTTATATTCGGGTAACGAACAAGGATATACAAACGTAGCGGATAAAGCTAAAGTTTACGCTTATGACGGTAGCGGTAAACAAATATTTAGCGACGATTTATCTTATATCAACGATAATGTTGTTAAAACGATGGCGAACGACGGCAAAAAGGAATTTAGCATAAAATTCCCCGAAGGCGACAGGGACGACCCGACTATTCGTCTTGATTTTTCGTCGCAGGTAACCGTAAAGGGAATACAAATATTCAATTCTTATTCGCTTAGAACGGCGTTCGATTATGTTAAAGACGTTTCGATTTTCTATTTCGATAATAACGTTTTAAAATGCAAAAAGTTAGGCGAACTCACTTTTGACTGGTCTACTTTTTGTACTAATAATTTAACGTCGGAAGGCAATAAAGTGTACGCGTCGGGGAACTTTTCGGGAGCTATTTTTGATGAAATTCAAAACGTAGTAAGTATACACGTACATTTATTGCCACAAATAAACGATAAAATATACGATTCTTTTGATAAAGTTACGGGTATAGGCGTATCCGAAATCGTAGTAATAGGTAAAAACTCGTAATAATTTAAATTTTTATTATAAAGCTAAAAATTTGGTATAAAAACGAAAGTTTGAACGATACTTATTACTATCCAACGGCAAGTATCATAATTTTAGTAAGATTAGGTTATAAAAAGCCGTTGTCGCTATATTTCGTTGGCTTGCCAACGCCGTAGGCAAACGGCTGAATCGCGTCTACGGGTAAAAAGGTCGTTTTAAACGACCTTTTAATTTTAATTAGTAAAAAATTCTATAAATTTTTATTTTTTTTAAGTTTAAATTTATTTTGAATGGTTATATTATTAGAAAAATAACAAATTTTTTATTAAAATTATTAGAGTCGATAGTTAAAAAACTGTCAAGCATTTTAGGAGCGGATATGAAAAAAAGATTTTTAATTTTTATATCTTTGTTGTTATCGTTAACTATTTTCATTTTCGGCGGTTGTGGCGGAGAAGCAAGAGTAAAATACGTCGGCGACGAATCGAATTATTCCACAATATCGGGCGATTTTGCGGATAGCGGACTTGCCACGGAATTAACGGATTCAATAAATCTAGTACTATCTTCCGACAGTTTAACTAGGACGGACGAAGGAGATTTCCCACAATCCGAAATATCTAAACTTAACGAAAACAGACGTTCTACCGTAGAAATTTATTCGCTAACGGAAAGCGGAGCGGGCGCGGGTTCGGGAATATTCGTCGGCTTTACTCCTTCGGATTCTAGCGATTTATCAAAAGGCGGAATAGCTTATATTCTTACTTGTTTTCACGTTATAGATTCGGCTTACGGAGTAAACATTAGAGATTTGGACGGAAACGTTTTTTCTGCGGGGTTAATAGGCGCCGATACGGAAGGCGACATAGCTCTTTTATGGGCAAAGGTGGATTTTGCCGTTACGGTTGCTAAACTCGGTAATAGCAGTCAAACTCTTGTCGGCGAAACTGTTTACGCGATAGGTAATCCCACGGGAACGCTCGGCGGAACGGTTACTAAAGGAATTATAAGTGCGAAAGAAAGGGAAATTACCGTCGAAAACAAAAAAATGAAGTTGATGCAAATAGATTCCGCAATCAATCAAGGAAATTCGGGTGGCGGACTTTATTCGGCAGACGGATATTTAATCGGAATGGTAAACGCAGGCGTTACCTATAAAGACGGATTAGGCTTTGCAATTCCTTCCGAGTCTATACTGGAAAGCGTTAACAAGTTAATATCTACTTATCAAGACGAAGCGTATTCGAGTTACGGTTATATTTCGGGCAGAGCGTCTATGGGCGTTAGCTTAACTCAATTCAACGATACTTTTTATTATAAATTAAATGACACGACTGAAACGAAAAGTTTATCTACTGCGGTTTTAGTCAGCACTTTAACCGATAACGGAAGTTTTGGAAAATCGGGAAAAATAATTGCGGGTAAGGACGTAATAAAAACAATCGAACTCGGTTCGGACGTTTACAATCCTACAAACGCTCAGGATACTATTAATTACATTAAAAATCATTCCGAATTTAAAGTTGGAAACGTAATAAAATTAACCGTTTTAAGAATTGGTAGTTATACTATCGATAAAGAATTAAACGCTTACGTTTATTTGGTAGAAGAAATAAGCGTAGAAATTACGCTTTTACAGCTAATTTATTGTCCGCCGTCAGTTCCGCAAACAAAAACCCAAAATGCTGTAACTACCGCTAATTTTATAGAAACTTCTTGTGAGCAAGAAAATTCTTTAGTGGTTAATACGAATTTAGAAAATTACGGCGATTTATCACAGGTTTTAGAGTTTAAAGAATATATAGGCGACTTTTTAGGACAAAAATCGGTTTTTAACTTAGCTATCGTAAGTCTTGACCGAGCTGACGATAGCAACTCTTGTTTAACTCAAAACAGAAAATCCGTCGTCGAATTATATTCTTCGACGTTAAACGGCGGTTCTGCGGGTAGCGGGGTTATAATCGGCTTTACTCGAAACGAACAATCAAACGGCGGAATATGTTACGTAGTAACTTGTCATCATTGCGTAGAAAACGCTTATCAAATAAATATGAAAGATATTTACGGCAATACCTACGCAATGGGTTTAATCGGTTCGGACAAAAAAACAGACGTTGCGGTGCTTTGGACTAAGTTAGATTATACGCCGTCGGTAGCCAAATTCGGGGATATTTCTTCTTTGGCTGTTCTAGACGAAGTATACGCGATAGGTAATCCCACGGGAACTCTTGGCGGAACGGTAACTAAAGGCGTTGTAAGTTCGCTTAACAGAAGCGTAGTGGTAGACAATAGATATATGGAGCTTATCCAAATAGACTCGGCAATAAACGCAGGGAGTTCGGGCGGAGGACTGTTTACTACGGACGGTTATTTAGTAGGAATAGTCAATGCAGGCGCGGAATATAAAGACGGAATAGGCTTTGCCGTTCCCGAAAATATAGTTTTTAGCGTAGTAGAAGAATTATTAAAAACTTATAAAGACGGCGTTTACAACACCTACGGCTACGTTAAAGGGAGAGTAGACTTTTATAGCATTACTTTTTCGGACGTAACTAATATTTTTACGGGAACTTATGTAAGCGTAACCGATATAGACGAAAATTGCAGTTTGTATAAAGCTGGACTGCGCACGGGAGATAAAATCACTGCGGTTAGTAACGGCGAAAAAGGATACTTTGTGGAATCTGCGGGAAGCTTATCCGTTATATTTCATTCTTACAATCTAAAAATCGGCGATACGCTAACCTTAAAGATTTCTAGAAACGGAGAAACCAAAGAAATAAAAGCGGTTTTAAATCAGTATATTTACAAACCCGTTATAAAAACGAATTCTTAAAATTTCGGCTTATAAACATAATAAATTTTACGGCGTAGCTTTTCGTTACGCCGTTTTTATTATAGATTTAACTAGTTATTTATCGTAGTTTTAATCGTTAAACTTAATAAGCTCAATCGCTAATGCTTGACATAAGAAAAAATATGTATTAAAATATATAATATTAAAATTAGGGGAGTATGGTTAGTTGAGAATATTAGGAATAGACCCGGGACTTGCGACTATGGGATTCGGGGTGATAGATTCCGTAAACGGAAAGCACACCGTAGTCGATTACGGCGTAATACTGACTTCTAAAAACGAAGCTTTTCCTAATAGACTAGCCATAATAGAAAAGGGAGTAAAGGAGTTAATAGCAAAGTTTACGCCAGACGAAATATCGCTAGAAGAGTTGTTTTTCAATAATAACGTAAAAACGGCGATAGACGTAGCGCAAGCAAGGGGAGTAATACTTCTTACTTGTATTAAAGAATGCGGAAAACTTTACGAATACACGCCCCTACAAATAAAACAAGCCCTAACGGGATACGGAAGAGCGGAAAAAAAGCAAATTCAGCAAATGGTGGCAACTTTTTTAGGCTTGAAAACAATTCCTAAACCTGACGACGCCGCCGACGCGTTAGCTGTTGCGCTAACGCACGCAAACACAAACAGATTTAGCGGACAATTCGGAATAAAATGATAGGATATTTAAACGGACAACTAATTTCTTTTAAAGATAATACGGTACTATTAAACGTAAACGGAGTCGGATACGAAATAAATTGTACTTCTTCTACGACTGCGCGTTTAGTAAACGAACGCGGTGGAGAAGTATATGTTTACACTGCCGTAAGGGAAGACGGGATATATCTTTTCGGGTTTGACAATACCGACGAAAAAGAAATGTTTTTAAAGCTCATCGGCGTTTCGGGCGTTGGTCCGAAATGCGCGCTTAGTATACTTTCAAGTTTAGGCGCAAGCGTTACCAGAAGCTGTATTTTGTCGCAAGACGTAAAAACGTTGTCGTCGGTAAAAGGCTTAGGTAAAAAAACAGCCGAAAAGATAATAGTCGAGTTAAGGGGCGGATTGCCCGCAAGCGAAGTCGCGCAATCGGTACCGTCCGAAAACGAAGAAGCGGTACAAGCTTTAATATCGCTCGGATTCGATAGAAATTCTGCAACCAAAGCCGTAGGTTTAGCTGTGGAAAACGGCGCGAAAACGCTTGAAGAAGTTATAACCAACGCATTGAGGAACGTGAGATGATGGAAGATTTTAACGGCATCGTAGACAATTCCGACCTAATAGTTAGTACAAAAACGGAAGGGGACGAAATAGAAAACGTACTTCGTCCTAAGTCTATGGACGGATATATCGGTCAAGAAAAAGCCAAAGACAATTTATGCGTATTTATGCAATCGGCAAAAATGCGCGGAGAAGCGTTAGACCACGTTTTGTTATACGGTCCTGCGGGACTTGGTAAAACCACGCTCGCGCATATAATAGCCAACGAAATGGGCGTTCAAATAAAGGTAACTAGCGGTCCGAGTATAGAAAAATCGGGAGATTTAGCCGCAATACTTACAAACCTTAACGAAGGCGACGTTTTATTTATAGACGAAATACATCGTTTGAATCATAACGTAGAAGAAATACTTTATCCCGCAATGGAAGATTTTTCTTTAGACTTTATCATCGGTAAAGGACCTTCAGCTCGTAGCGTACAAATTCCGCTTAAAAAGTTTACGTTAATAGGAGCTACTACTAAAGCGGGAATGTTATCCACGCCTTTAAGGGACAGATTCGGCGTAATGTTAAGGCTGGAAATTTATTCGACAAAGGAACTGGCGGAAATAGTAAGGCGTTCGGCGGAAAAGCTTGGCGCGCATATTGACGAAGAAGCCAGTATAGAGCTTGCAAAACGCAGTCGCGGTACGCCTAGAATTGCAAACAGATTGCTTAGAAGAATAAGAGATTTTTCAATCGTTTTAAATCACGACGAAATTACGCTAGACGATACTAAACTCGCTTTAAAACGCCTCGATATAGACGAACTCGGTCTTGACAACGTAGATATAAGGCTTCTTACCACTATGATAGATAAATTCAACGGCGGACCTGTGGGGTTAGACACTCTTGCAATGACCATAAACGAAGATTCTAACACCTTAGAAGACGTTTACGAACCGTATTTATTGCAACTCGGGTTTATCAGCAGAACGCCTAGGGGCAGGGTTTGCTTACAAAAGGCTTACGAACATACGGGAAGAAAATTTAAAGGGGGAAGTCAAGCGTCTATTTTCGACGCGGACGATAATAATGCTTAAAAAAAGTGATTTTTATTACGATTTACCCGAAGAGCTAATCGCTCAAACGCCGTTAGAACCTAGGGACAGTTCAAGATTACTCGTATACGATAAAAAAACGGACAAAACGGAAGAAAAAATTTTTAGAGATATAACGGAATATTTTCACGAAGGAGATTTATTAGTCGTAAACAACACTAAAGTTTATCCCGCAAGAATATACGCCCACGCAAAAACGGGCGGAAAAATGGAGATATTACTGCTTAAAAGGCTAAATTTAACCCAATGGGAATGTCTTGTAAAGCCGGGTAAAAGGGCAAAAATAGGTGAAACTTTTACCGTAAACGAAGAACTTTCTTTCACCGTTTTAGACAACGCGGACGGTGGAGGACGAAAAATAGAATTTATATTCAGCGGAGTTTTCGAAGATATTTTATCAAGAGTCGGAGAAATGCCTTTACCGCCGTACATAAAAGAAAAATTAAAAAATCAATCGCGTTACCAAACGGTTTACGCAAAAAGGGAAGGCAGTTCCGCCGCTCCTACGGCAGGACTACATTTCACGAAAGAGTTAATACAAAAGCTAAAAGATAAAGGCGTAAAATTTGCTGAAGTAGAGTTAAACGTAGGACTAGGGACTTTTAGACCCGTTAAAGAAGAAAACGTTTTAGAACATAAAATGCACACGGAGCATTATTATATCGACGAACAAAACGCAAATTTAATAAACGAATACAAAAAAAACGGCGGAAGAATTATAGCCGTAGGTACGACTTCGGTTAGAACGCTTGAAACGGTTGCGGACGAAAACGGTTTCGTAAAACCTTGTTCGGGCGATACTTCCATATTTATTTATCCGCCATATAAGTTTAAGTGTGTAAATTGTTTAATTACAAACTTCCACTTGCCCGAATCAACTTTAATAATGCTCGTATCGGCATTTTTAACAAGAGAAAAAACGTTGGAACTATATAATTACGCGGTAAAAGAAAAATTCAGATTTTTCAGTTTCGGGGACGCGATGTTACTTTTGTAAGAACACCGACTTTACGTTGATTATTTTGT
Organism: Christensenella sp. UBA4675; assembly: GCA_002405165.1. GTDB lineage: Bacteria > Bacillota > Clostridia > Christensenellales > Borkfalkiaceae > UBA4675. The sequence continues at coordinate 60,914 of DHLF01000006.1, read as the reverse complement.
AAGGGAAATTTAAGGTTTTAAATTTTTCTTAAAAAAATTAAATTTTCAAGCGTTTTTTGTTGAAAATAGTTTTTTTAATAAACGCATTGAAAATAGGCTTAAAACTTTAAAAAAAGATAATAATTTGGTTTATAATGGAATATTTTAGTTTTGAAACTATAAAACAAGATAAAAAAACGGGCGCAAGGGCGGGAATACTACATACTCCGCACGGCGATATAGAAACCCCCGTTTATATGCCCGTAGGCACGCAAGCAACGGTAAAGGGAGTTTATCCTAGGGACTTGTTAGAAGCGGGGTCGCAAATAATACTTGCAAACACATATCATTTGTTCGAACGTCCGGGGGAGAAAATCGTTAAACAAGCCGGCGGATTACATAAATTTATGAATTGGAATAAACCTATTTTAACCGATAGTGGCGGATTTCAGGTTTTTTCTCTTGCAAAACTTAACGATATAACCGACGAAGGCGTAACTTTTAAAAGCGGTATAGACGGTGCCAAACACTTTATAACTCCCGAAAAGGCAATAGAGATTGAAAACGATTTAGGCGCGGATATAATAATGGCGTTCGACCAATGTAGCGAATACGGTCAAAATTATAAAGACGGCGAAAAAGCTATGAAAAGAACGCTGGACTGGCTAGATAGGTGTTATAATCATCACAAAAACGAAAAACAAGCTTTGTTTCCAATCGTTCAAGGAAGTTTTTATACCGATTTAAGAATAAAATCTTTGCAAGAAACCGTACCTTACGCGAAATACGGCATAGGAATAGGAGGACTGTCGGTCGGAGAGCCAAAACCGCTGATGTATAATTTACTAGACGATATGTATCCTTATTTTCCAACGCATATACCTAGGTATTTAATGGGCGTAGGAAGTCCCGATTGCTTGGTAGAAGGCGTTAAAAGGGGAATAGATATGTTCGATTGCGTTTTAGCTACGAGAATAGCGAGAAACGGAACGGCTATGACGAGTAAAGGTAAAATAGTCGTACGCAACGGAAAGTATAAAGAAGATTTTACGCCGTTGGACGACGAGTGCGATTGTTATTGTTGTAAGCATTATACGAAAGCTTATTTAAGGCACTTAATCAACGTAGGCGAAATGTTGGGCGGTATGCTTATAAGCTTACACAACATTACTTTTTTACATAAACTTATGAAGGGTATGAGAAAAGCAATACTCAACGATAATTTCTTGGAATTTACCGAAGAGTTTTATGATAAATACGAAAAAAATAATAAGGAGTAAAATTATGAGTAATTTATTAGCAGGTACAAACTGGGGATTTTATATTGTTCTCGGTGTAATTTTGGTCGGCGGTTTCGTTCTTATGTATTTCAAAAACAAAAAAGAACAAAAACAAAGAGAAGAAAACAAGCAAAAACTTGATTCTTTACCTATCGGAACGGAAGTTTTAACAATTGGTTTGATAAAAGGCACAATCGTTAAAAACGAAGGCGAATACGTAGTACTTTCTACCGGCGACGAAGAAAACAAAGGTTTTATCACTTTAAACAAAAACGGAATTTATAAGATTTTAACGGAAAAAGTTATGCAAGAAGCTCAACCCGCTTCTGAAGAAACCGTTAAAGACAAAACCGACGAAGAAAACGTAGAACAACCCGTAGAAAAAAAAGTTGAAAAAGCCGACGAAAACGTCGTAACGGAAGAGAGAGAAACTCCCGCAGAAGACGAAATTTCCGACTAAAACAGCTAAGGTTGTACAATAAAAAATAAGTAAAGTTATATTGAATAAATTCTCCGCATAAAATTAAAGCGGAGGATTTTTTTATGGTAAAAGATAATATTATAAACGTTTTAAAAGGCGTGTTTTTTGCGTTAATTACTTCTCTTGCATGCGTTTTTTTATACGCTTTGATACTTAAAATATTCGCCTTATCGGGTAGAGGGGTAAAATGGGTAAATCAAGCTATAAAAATTTTGGCTATACTTATAGGGTGCTTGGTGGCGGTAAAAAATTCTATTCCGCTAGTCAAAGGCGGAGCTGTAGGACTTCTTGCCGGTGCGGGCGAATATTTAATATACGGTTTTATTTCTAAAAACTTAAATTTCGGCGTAAAATTCTTAATAGACTTGTTGTTCGGAGCGCTGATAGGCGTAATAATTTCCTGTATTGTAAATTTTGTCAGAAAGAAATAAAAATATTTAGTTTTTTTAAGAAAATTACAACAAAAATTTAAGAAAATCATTGACTAAAAGCCTAGCTTATTATATAATTGTAAAGTATATAATTATCTATATAGAAAGATTAGTTTTTATAAGAAAATTATTTTTTGCAATCAGGAGGCAAAAATGACAAAGGCAAAGTCAATAGTAATATCGATACTGCTTGTTTTAGTTACGGTCTGCGCGGGAATATTTACTTTCGCGTCTTTCCCTGTTAAAAAGACTAAAAAGTATACTTCGATATTCAAGTCGATAGAAGTAGGCGCGGAATTAAACGGCGCTTACAGAATAGATTATTCACCCGCTATCGAAGAAGGCGAAGTATCGGAATGCGACCAAGATAAATGTATTGACATCGTTAGAAATAGGCTCGATATAGAAGAATTCGGTTCGGCAATCGTTTATAAAAACGGAAACGGTTTTACCGTAGAATATCCCCAAACCGCAAATGCGGGTACGGCATATTCGTATTTCGGAAGTAAAGGCGTTATATCCGTTTACGCAGGTTCAACCGCAACGGGAACTAATTATTTCGATTATCCCGTAGCAGAATACTCTTCTTCGCCGTTTATCGAAGACGTAAGCGTGTCGGAAGCGTATTCTCAAGACGGAATAATATATTCGGCAAGCGGATATTCGGTAGTTCTCAAATTTACCAAAGCGGGTAGAGAGCAATTTAGAAAAGCTACCAAACAAGCTTCTTCCGCAAGTTCGGACGAAGAAAAAGTCGTAACCATTTTTCTTGACGGAGATATTACGTTATCGTCGGCAAGCGTTACGGAAGAAATGGATACGGACAGCGTACAAATTTCGGGTAACTTTACTAAATCGCAAGCTCAAATAATAGAATCAGTTATTAAAAACGGAGTTATGCCCGTTAAATATTTTAACGGCAAAGTCGTAGACAACGCGGAAGTAGACGGAGAACAATACGTTATTTCTTCTATCTATTCCGAAAAATGCGAAAAAACTTTAAAAATTGCTTGCCTAGTTGCGTTAGTAGTATTTTTAGTCGCAATGGGCGTGTTCTACAAAGGTTTTGGTTTGTTGACAGATTTTAGCGCGATAATTTCGATAATACTTTTCGTATTGATTTATTCGATTATCCCGGGTAGTGTTTTAACAATGGCTTCCGTATTAGGCGCGATAACTTCGTTTTTCGTATTCGCTACGGGAAGCGTAGTATTCTTTGAACTTATCAAAAAGGAATTCCGCAACGGCAGTACTTTAAACGCCGCTATCGGCGATAGCTTTAAAAAGGTAATGTGGCTCGTTTTAGACGTTGCAATTTTAGCAATAGTAGCGTTCTTCTCGTCGTTCTTCCTTGCTAGCTGGGCAGTTAGGGCGTTTGTAGCTACGTTTGCCATAGGTTCGTTAATTTCTGCGATAACTTTCTCTTTATTCAATAGAGCTTTAATCGCAATATTTAAACCGATGGTAAATCAAGGTCGCTTTTATCACTTGGTAAGAGAGGAGGTAGAAGATGAATAAGACTTTTAAAATTGCAAAAATCGCATTGATTGCAATGCTCGTTATAGCAATAGTTGGCGCGGTATTATTCGGAATTTTCAAACTAAACTACGGCGCGGATATTAAAGGTTGCGTAGAAGTTACCATTGAATTGGACGAAGATTCTAAAACCGAAAGCGTTGCAGATAAATATCAAGACGATATTACTAAAATATTTAAAGATAACGGATATAAATTTGCCAAAACCACGAGAAAAGCTACAGACTCCAGCGGTTTTGTAAAATTAGTTTATAGCGTAAAAACTAAAAACGCGGACAAGACTATTAAAAAATTAAACGAAAGTTTTAAAGCTGATTTAAGTACTTATTTATCTGGCAAATACGCTGATTTTTCTTATGAAGACAGCGTAACGGTATCCGAAATAGGTTCTTCTTACGATTGCAAGCTTTTAACAGGTGTTCTTTTAGGAACGTTAATTTTAACTTTGGCGATAACGATTTATTCGTTTATCAGGTTTAAATGGGCAAGTGGTTTTACAACGCTACTTTCCGTAATAATGGATTTATTGTTGTTTGTTTCTATTTCCGCAATAACCAGAATAAGGGTAGACGCTTTATGTGTAAACGTAATATGGGTAGCTACTATATATTCGCTTTTAACTTCTTTGGTAACGTTCTTTGTGCTTAAAAAGAATAGTAAAGTTAAAATTATCGATGCGGACGCTATTAAAGAAAAAGCTTTAACAAGCGCGCAGGAAAGTTCTAAATATATATTTATCGTTACGGTTGCTTTAATAGTTATGCTTGCCTTAGCAATTATTTTCGTACCGTTTAACGTAAAATTGTTATTTATTTATTCGATTATCGCTTTGTTGATTACAGGCGCGGACGCAATATTAGTTAAACCCGTTTTAAGATATTGGCTTTCCAAAATTAAAAAAAATAAGAAAAAAGCTTAATAGAAAATAAAAATAAAGCGGACATAAATTTATGTCCGCTTTACGTTTTAAATTTACTTTAACTAGCGTTTAATTTTTATGTAAAAAGCAAAACACAATAGTTTTACTTAGTTTACTTTTTATTTTTAAAATTATAAATATATAATTATGTTCTTAGGTTAAAAATTTTCACTAAGATTGAACGATAGAAATACAAAAAGGACTATAATATGATAGAAATAAAACCTGACTTAACGCAAGAACAATTAAATATTCAAAGGGAAATTTCAAAAGAATTTTCAATTAGTCCTTTAACTAGCGAAATTTTAATAAAAAGGGGAATAGACACCGTAGAAAAATGTAAAAAATTTTTATATTGCGGTAAGCAAAACTTTTTAAGTCCTTATTTATTAAAAAATTTAGATAAAGCCGAGCAAAGAATAAAAAAAGCTTTATCTGAAAACGAAAAAATTTTAATTTACGGCGATTACGATTGCGACGGCGTTTGCTCCACTTCTATTCTCTATTATACTTTTAAAGAATTAGGGGTAGAAGTTTTAACTTACGTTCCCGAAAGAAAAAACGGTTACGGAATTACGGAATCTAGCATAAAAGAAATTTTACCGTTAAAACCTAATTTAATTATAACGGTCGACTGCGGTATAAGTTGCAAAAACGAAATAGAATATTTAAAAAATAAAAATATAGATATTATTGTAACCGACCACCACGAATTGCCCGAAATTTTACCCGATTGCATAACTGTAAATTGTAAAATTAAAAGCGATTATCCGTACGATAATCTTTGCGGAAGCGGGGTGGCGTATAAACTTGCAAAAGCTTTAATAGGGGACAAGGCGGACGAGCTACTAGATTTTGTTGCCGTAGCCACCATTGCCGATTCGATGACGCTAATCGGCGAAAACAGAGATTTGGTAAAAGAAGGATTAAAACTCTTTGAAAAACCAAGACCGTGTTTTAAAGCTTTGTGCGATTTAAGTAAAATAAAAGACGTAACGTCCACTACCATAGCTTATACCATTGCGCCGAGAATAAACGCTTCGGGGCGAATGGGAAAAGCAAACGACGCGTTAAAATTACTTAAAACTACCGATTATTTAACGGCGTTGTCGCTAGCGGAAACGGTAAATTCTTACAATCAATTAAGACAATCGGACTGTGAAATATTGTACGAACAAGCTAAAAATCAATTAAAAGAGCAAGGATTAGAGAGAAGTTCTATCGTTTTACAAGGGGAAGGTTGGTCAGGCGGACTTACGGGAATAGTATCGGCGCGTTTAGCGGAAGAATATAGTCGCCCGGTAATACTGTTTTCTTTGCAGGACGGAGTCCTAAAAGGCTCGGCGCGTTCGATAGAAGGAATAAACGTTTTTGAAGCTTTAAATAACGTATCGGAGTTTACTTGCGGATTTGGCGGACATAATCAAGCGGCAGGCGTAAGCGTAAAACAAGAAAATTTTGAGAACTTTAAAACGGCGTTCGAAAAAGAAATATCCAAACAAGAAATAAGCTTTTTCGTCAAAAAAACGGTAGTAGATAAACTTGTGTCGGAAGTTTTAAGTTTAAACGACGTTAAGGATTTAAGCAAACTAGAACCTTTTGGGATAGGTAATAAAAAACCTTTATTTTTATGTGAAATAAATAACGTTTTAGTAAGAAATTTAAGTGGAAATCATATAGCTTTTAGCGGAATTTGTTGCGATATGGTATATTTTAACGGGTTAAAATACAAGCAAGATTTATCGGACGGACTTTCCAAAAAAATTATTTTTGAAATAAACGTTTCTACTTTTAACGGAAAGGAACAGTTAAAAGGTTTTGTAAAAGGTTTTGAAAGAGTTATAAGCGGAGAAAAGCAAAAATTATATTTATTTAGGAGTTATTTAAGGAATTTAAAAAATGGTTTAGATAAGGCAAAAAAAGTTTCTAAACAAGAAATGAAAGAGCTTGTTAAAAAGAGCTTAGAAATTCCTTACGGAACGATTTTTGCGGTAAATAATCCTGAAAACTTAGAATTTTACCCCGAATTAAAAGATTTATCTACGGAAATTTGTCGTAGTCAAGACGAATCTTTGTTAAATAAAGTAATTTTCGGGTTAGAAAACGCAGGGAACTATAAAAACGTTTTGTATTTAGACGACGGAAATCTTTACGCTAGCGATAAAAGCGTGGTATGCGACAGCATAAAAGCGTATACTCAAAAATTAAATTGCGATAGAGAGAGTTTTATTCCGATATTTAAAGCTTTAAAAAACGCAGGTTACTTATCTAGTGTAGATTTTGCTCTAAAAAATGATAAAATAAACGCTTATCAAGCAATATTTTGCGTTGAAGTTTTAATAGAGTTAGGTATCGTAAAAGAAAAAGACGGCTATATTTATATAGACAACGGAGTAAAGGCAAATTTAAACGAATCTAAAATACTTAGAATATGCGAAACGGAGAATTAGTATTATGGACGTAGTAGACGACGTATTACAAAAAATTGAAAAAAATTATTCGCAAGACGAAATTGCGACTTTAAAAAAAGCTTATTATTTTGCAAAAGAAGCGCATAGAAACCAAAAAAGGGCGTCTGGGGAAGATTATTTTACGCACCCTTGCGCCGTTGCTGAAATTTTAATAGACTTAGGGTTAGACTGCGCAAGCGTAACCGCCGCTTTTTTGCACGACGTGTTGGAAGATACGTCGGTTTCGGCAAGCGATATTGAAAAAGAATTCGGACAAGAAGTGTTAAGTCTTGTAGACGGCGTTACTAAATTAGAAAAAATAGAATTTAAGTCTTACGAAGAAGAACAGGCGGAGAACTTTAAAAAGATTTTCGTGTCTATGGCTAAAGACATAAGGGTTATAATAATAAAACTTGCCGACAGGTTGCACAATATGCGTTCATTAAATTTTCTTTCACCCGAAAGACAAAAGCGTATGGCGCACGAAACCATAGAAATTTACGCACCGTTAGCAGGCAGACTAGGTATTTCGCAAATTAAATGCGAATTAGAAGACTTGTGCTTAAAATATCTTGACCCCGACGCTTATGAATATTTAAGCGTAAACATTCATTCAAAAGTAGCCGAAAGAAGAGAATTCGTTGCAAAAGTCGTAAGCGAACTACAAGAAATAATGCAAGAATCGGGAATAGAAGGCGAAGTGTACGGTCGTCCCAAACATTTTTACAGTATTTACAAAAAAATGAAAAATCAAGGGAAAACCTTAGATCAAATTTACGATTTAACCGCCGTAAGGGCGATAGTAAAAACTGTTGACAACTGTTATGAGTTATTAGGTAAAATTCATAAAAAATGGAAGCCTATCCCGGGTAGAATTAAAGATTATATCGCAACGCCTAAGCCGAATATGTATCAAGGCTTGCATACTACCGTTGTTACGAGTTTCGGTCAAATTTTCGAAATTCAAATAAGAACGGAAGAAATGCACAAAATAGCCGAATACGGTATTGCCGCGCATTGGAAATATAAAGAAAACAAAGAAGACGCTTCCGCTTTCGAAAACAGACTTTCTTGGATAAGGGAAGTTATGGAATGGCAAGGCGGAATTAAAGACAGTAAGGAATTTATAGAGTCTATAAAGGGCGACATATATTCCAGCGAAGTTTTAGTTTTTACCCCTAAGGGAGAAGTCGTATCGCTTCCTAAAAATTCAACGCCCATAGATTTTGCCTATCATATTCATACGGAAGTAGGGCATAAATGCGTCGGCGCGAAAGTAAACGGAAAAATAGTTCCGCTAAATACTACGTTGCAAGTTGGCGACATGGTAGAAATAATTACGAATAAATCTTCTAAAGGTCCTAGTTGGGACTGGCTTAAAATAGCTCAATCGTCAGGCGCAAAAGCCAAAATCAGGAGCTTTTTCAAGCGTAATATGGTAGAAGAAAAAGTCAAAACGGGTAAATCCATATTCGAAAACGACGTAAAAGCAAAAGGTTACACGGTTTCTCAATTATTAAATTCCGTAAGTTTCGAAACCATAAATCTTCGTTTTGGGTTTGCTACGGAAGACGAAATGTACGCCGCAATAGGCGTAGGAGCTATCCCCGCGGGACAAATAATAAGTAAATTAGTCGACTTATACAAAAAAGTAAACCAAATCAAACCCGAAGGAAATAGTTCCAAATTAAATATAAATAAACGCACGGTCAGCGAAGAAGTTACGGTAAACGGACTAAGCGGAATGTTAGTTAGGTTTGCGGGTTGCTGTAATCCCGTCCCCGGCGATAAAATTATAGGATTCGTTTCAAAGGGTAGGGGCGTTACCGTTCACAGAGCAAACTGTCCAAATATGAAAAACGAAGATAAGGCAAGGTTTGTAGACGTCGAATGGACGGGTAAGAGTTCGGCAGGATTTACCGCTTCTATAAAAGTAACGTTCGACGAAAACGCTACCATGATAAATATTATTTCGGGTATTTGTATGAAGATGGGACTTACTATAACTTCTATTAACGGTAGGGTTGACCAAAAACTGAAACTCGGCGTAATTGAGTTTACCGTAAGGCTAAATAAAAGCGAAGACCTTGATACTTTAATAGAAAAAATACAAGCCGATAAAAACGTAGTAGACGTATTTAGAACGCTTAACTAAATTAGTATTAAATTTCCGTATTCGATTTTTAAACGGTATAAATAAACGTAGAAATTCATATTTTAAAATACAATTTACTTAAAAGTTTTAGCCGTTTATCGACTTATACGTTGATTTTTGGAGAAAAAATGATAATTAAAAGACACACTTGTACCGAGTTTGGCGAAAATTGTTATATAGTCTATAACGAACAAAACAAACAAGCGGTGATAATAGATTTAGGCTCGGACGCTAAAGAAGTTTACGATAAAATCGTGTCGGACGGGTACACGCCCGTTGCAATGATACTTACGCACGGACATTTCGACCACGCGGGCGGAGGAGCGGATATTCAAGCTTTGGGGGTAAAGGTATATGTTCATTCGCTAGACGCGGATAAATTGTACGGAGACGGAAATTGCTCGGAATATTTCGGTGTTCCGTTTAAAAAATTTCACGCGGACGTTTTAATAGAAGAAGGGGACTTAACCGTCGGAGGACTTACCTTTAAAGTTTTACATACGCCGGGGCATACTAACGGTTCGGTTTGTTATATAGTAGATGACGTAATGTTTTCGGGCGATACGCTTTTTTACGAAGGTTATGGTCGTCCAGACTTACCTACGGGAAGTTTTTGCGCGCTGATGGGTTCTTTAAAAAGAAAACTTTTTAAGCTAGAAAAAAATTATAAGGTGTACACGGGGCACGGATATTCTACTACGCTAGATTATGAAAAAACACACAATCCCTGTTTAGAAATAGACCATGATTGAAAGCAATTTAACTTCCTTTATCCCCGAGTATAACGAATTGTACAAAATGTTTTCGCCCCGTTTAGCGCAAGATATTTTTGTGTTTGGGGAAGAAAAGGCAAACACTTTTTATTGTTACGTTTTACTTAACGGCGAAAAAACAGAAGTAAAAAGAAATGCAAGTTTTAGCGGTGAAATAGAGAGAAAAAGATATTTAAAACGATATACTAAATTATGTTTGTATAAAGCTTTGGAAAAACACTTTAACGTAAAACTTCCTTGGGGAGCTTTAACTGGAATTCGTCCCGTAAAGTTTGCAAAAAGCTTTGATAATTTCGAAGAATACTTTTCGCGTGAAATGGAAGTTGACGATAATAAAATAAACTTAGTTAAATCCATAATTCAAACGCAAAATTCTCTTAACGTTCAAACGGACAAATTAGATATATACGTCGGAATTCCGTTTTGCCCGTCAAGATGTTATTATTGTTCGTTCGTTTCGGGTGCATTAAACGAAAAATCACCCGTTAACGAATATATAGAGGCACTTTGCTATGAAATAAATCAAGCAAAAGACTTATATAAAAGTAGAATAGGTACGGTGTATATAGGCGGTGGAACACCTGCTGTTTTAAACGAAGAGCAAACCGAAAAACTTTTAAAAACGCTGGATATTCCGTCAAACGTAGAGTTTACCGTAGAAGCCGGTCGTCCCGATTGCGTAACTAAGGAAAAATTAGATATTTACGCTAAATACGGTGTAAACAGGATATGTATAAATCCGCAAACGTTAAATCAAAAAACGCTTGATTTAATAGGAAGAAAACATACGGTAGAGCAAATTTATTCTTGTTTTAAACTAGCTAGAAATTATCCGTTTTATATAAATATGGATTTAATTGCGGGGTTAAAAGGAGAAAACTTAAAAGATTTTAAAAATTCCGTAGATAAAACCTTGGAGTTTAAACCCGATAACGTAACCGTGCATACGCTTTGCATAAAGGCAGGAAGTTCTTTAAAAAGAGAGTGCGACTATTTATCGGACGGCGAAATAGGCAAAATGCTTTCTTATTCTCAAAAAATTTTAACTGAAAATTTATATTCGCCGTACTATTTATACAGGCAAAAATATATGGCGGGAAACTATGAAAACGTGGGGTATTCTTTAAAAGGCAAGGAATGTTTGTATAACGTGGGAGTAATGGAAGAAGTAACGGATAATTTGGCATTCGGGGCGAGTGCGAACAGCAAAATAATTATTTCCGACGGCAAAAAAATAGAGAGATACTATCCGCCGAAAGACGTTTTGACGTATATAAAAAATATAAAAATAATTTCGAAAGAAAAATTAAAATTTTTTACTAAAAAAATTGCATTTTAAAACTTAATATGTTAAAATTAAATAGTACTTACGACAAGGTTTAACGAAACTCTGACGTTTTGCTTTGTTATAAGCAAATTACTATCCATAAGAAGGAGGATAAAAAAATGGATATGGAAAAGAAAGCAAGCATTATTTCCGAATATGCTAGACACGAAGGCGACACGGGTTCGGTAGAAGTTCAAGTAGCGTTACTTACCGAAAGAATCAATCACCTTAACGAACACTTAAAGGCTAATCACAGCGACAATCATTCCAGACGCGGTCTTTTAAAAATGGTTGGTAAGCGTAAAGGTTTATTGGATTATTTGAAATCCAAAGACATCGAAGCTTACAGAGCTTTAATCGAAAAATTAGGTTTAAGAAAATAATAAAGATAGGGGTAAACTATTTTACCCCTTTTTTGTTTGCTTTTAAAAAGTTAGTTCAGCCCGAAAGGGCGTTCAATAAATAGAGTATAACAAGGAGAGAAAATGACAGAAAATCACAAGATTTTTTCTACCGAAATAGGTGGAAGACAAGTTACGGTAGAAGTCGGAAAATACGCTCAACAAGCTAACGGCAGTTGCGTAATTCGTTGCGGAGAAACCGTAGTAATGGTAAACGCTACCATGGCGCCCGTTGCGAGAGAGGGAATGGACTTTTTCCCGTTAAGCGTAGATTACGAAGAAAAGATGTACGCCGTAGGCAAAATCCCCGGCGGATTTAAAAAGAGAGAAGGCAGAGCAAGCGACAAAGCTATTCTTACTTCCCGTTTAATCGACAGACCTATAAGACCTTTGTTTCCAAAGGGATTATTTAACGACGTTACGGTTATCGCTACCGCTTTATCGGTAGAACCCGACGTTCAACCCGAACCTTTGGCAATGTTCGGAAGTTCCGTTGCGTTATCCATATCCGATATTCCGTGGGCAGGACCTACGGGAAGCGTAGTCGTAGGAATGGTTGACGGACAATACGTAATCAATCCAAGCGTAGAACAAAGAGAAAAAACCCGCTTAACCTTAAATCTTTCGGGAACGAAAGACGCAATTATGATGGTTGAAGCAGGCGCGAAAGAAATCGACGACGAAGAAATGGTACAAGCTATTTTATTCGGACACGAAGAAATTAAAAAACAATGCGCGTTTATTGAAAAAATCGCAAGCGAAGTAGGCAAAAAGAAAGTCGAAATAGACCTTTACCACGTTCCCGAAGATTTAGATGCGGAAGTTAGAAAATACGCAAGCGAAAAACTTGACTGGGCGTTAGATACTTTCGATAGAGAAGAAAGACAAGCTCGTCAAGACGAAGTTGAAAAAGACTGTTTAGAACATTTTGCGGATATTTATCCCGATATGGCAAGAGAAATTAAAGATAGTCTTTACTATATAACCAAAGAAAAAGTAAGAGCTAAAATCACTAATTTCGGCGTAAGACCCGACGGAAGAAAGCTTACCGAAATAAGACCTATTTGGTGCGAACACGGCATACTTCCCAGAGTTCACGGTTCGGGAGTATTTACAAGGGGACAAACGCAAGTTCTTACAACTTGTACGTTAGGAACTATCAGCGAAGTTCAAAAGCTAGAAGGATTAGACGACGAACAAAGCAAGAGATATATGCACCATTACAATATGCCCGGATACGCTTCGGGAGAGGCAAGAGCTTTAAAGAGTCCCGGAAGAAGAGAAATCGGACACGGTGCTTTGGCTGAAAGGTCGCTCGAACCCGTTATCCCCGGCGAAGACGAATTCCCTTACGCTATAAGACTTGTAAGCGAAGTTTTAAGTTCTAACGGTTCTACGTCGCAAGCAAGCGTTTGCGGTTCTACCATAGCTTTAATGGACGCAGGCGTTCCGATTAAAAGACCTGTTGCAGGAATTGCTATGGGCTTAATCAAAGACGTTGAAAGCGGAAAAGTTAGCGTTATGAGCGATATTCAAGGCTTAGAAGACTTCCTTGGCGATATGGACTTTAAAGTTGCGGGTACTACGGAAGGTATTACGGCTATTCAAATGGATATTAAAATCAAGGGAATAGACGAAACCATTTTAAGACAAGCAATAAAGCAAGCAAACGAAGGCAGACACTTCATTTTAGGCAAAATGTTAGATTGTATTCCTGCTCCCGCAGACCACTTGTCTAAATACGCTCCTAAAATTATTACTTTTGCTATCAATCCCGATAAGATTAAAGACGTTATCGGTAGCGGCGGAAAGACTATCAATAAGATTATAGAAGAAACCGGCGTTAAGATTGATATTAACGATGACGGAAAAGTATTTATCGCATCTTACGGAGAAGACACTTCTTCGGCTCAAAGAGCAAAAGATATAATAATGTCTATTGCTAGGGACTTAGAAGTAGGCGATATGTTTATTACCACCGTTGCAAGAATTATATCTAAAACGGGTGCATTCTGCGAATTGACTCCCGGACACGACGGTATGATTCATATTTCTAAAATGAGCAAAGAACGTATCAATGTTGTAGAAGACGTTTTAGCGGTAGGCGATAAAGTTAAAGTTGAAATAATAAGAATTAGCGAAAAAGGAATCGACCTTAAACTTCTTGAAAAAATGTAGTATTTAAACGCATAGGAAAATTCCTATGCGTTTAGCTTTTTGTCATAGTAAAATATTAAAAAAATTTGTTTAGGCAAACTTTGCTAATACTGAGCAAAAAATCTTTGTCAAATAAAACGTTTTAGCGGTAGGAAATAAAGTTAAAGTTGAAAAAATATCCGGCGAAAAAGGAATCGACCTTAAACTTCTTGAAAAAATGTAGTATTTAAACGCATAGGAATTTTCCTATGCGTTTAGCTTTTTGTCATAGTAAAATATTAAAAAAATCGGTATAAACTTATTTTTAAAAGGTCGAGTTAAATTTATAAGTATATAAAATTTTTTTTAAACAGTGAAAATTTAGTGTAATTAAATTATTTGTTATTAAAGTAAATTATCAAACTAGGTGCAACACTTAGAAAACAAAAAGCGTAGGTAAACACCTACGCTTTACGATTATTGTTTTATTATAATTTATTTCATATTTCCGACTTTCATCATACTTTCTTTTTCACCAAATACAACAATATGGTCATTTTTTTCAAAAACGTATTCACCGTCGATAGAAGAAACGATTTCTTCTTTCTTTTTAACCATTAAAACGTTTAATTTATATTTTTTTCTGATATTTACTGTGGAAATCGTTTTTCCTGCCCAGTCGGAAGGAATTTCAATTTCAAATATGCAATGTTTAGAATCCAATTCGAAAAAGTCGTAAATACTGTCTGTATTAACGGTTACGGCTAATTTTTCGGCGCAATCTTTATCTGGGTAAACAACTTCGTCAGCCCCGTTTCTAAGTAAAAACTTTTTCTGAATATCGGTAGTAGCTTTACTTACAACGTATTGCGCTCCTAAATCTTTTAACAAAGACGTAATTTCCAATGACGATTGAAAGTCGTCCCCGATAGCTACTATACACGCGTCGAAAGACGGAATATTAAAAGATTTTAAATTGTCTTCGTTCATACAGTTTGCCGATAACGCGTGCGTAAATAACGGCGCGTACTGATTTATTTTTTTCTCGTCTTTGTCTACGACCATAACTTCGCTACCCATGTCGAGTAGTTCTTTCGCAAGGGTAAATCCGAATTTTCCTAATCCTATCAATAAAAATGATTTCATATAACTCCTTTTGACGTTATAAAGCATAAGCTTTATATTTTTAAGTTAAAACTTATATATATTTTAAAAGAAATATTAACCGATAATAACGTTATCAATCGGCTTTTTAATTTCGCTTACGTTAGTTCTGTTTCCAAACGCAAGGGCAATAGTCAATATTCCCGCTTTTCCTAAAAACATAAGTAAAGTTAAAACTATTTTAGAGCCTACCGAAAGTAAAGACGTAAAAGTTACACCGTTTACCGTAGCCGAACAACCTACCGTTCCAAGCGCGGAAACAACGTCGAAAGTAATATATTTTAAATTTGCAAAAGTATTACCTTTTTCAAATAAAGCAATTAAAATAACGGATAATACTATAAGCGTTAGGTAAGAAGTTATAACGGAAACCGCTTTTACAAAAAGCGAATGGTGTATTCTTTTATTTCCTATTTCTATGTCTTCTTTGTTTTTAAATACGGCGACCAATCCGAAAAATACAACCGCAATAGTCGTAACTTTAACACCTCCGGCAGTAGAACCCGAGCCACCGCCTATAAACATAAGTATAAGTGTTAAAACATAGCTTGATTCGCTTAAATTACACTGGTCAACTATGGAAAATCCCGCAGTTCTAGGCGTTATCGAGTTGAAAAACGCAACCAAAAGTTTTTGGAAAAAGTTATAACCGTTTAAAGCGGGTTGATTATAATCGAATAGTAAAAATAAAACGGTAGAAACCGAAACTAAAATTAAATTCGTTATTAAAACCATTTTAGTATGCAGTTGATATTTAGAAAATTTAAATTTGCTTTCCGAAATATCGTTCCAAACCAAAAATCCGACTCCCCCTATTAAAATTAAAAGACAAACCGTAAGTAAAACCAACGGGTCTTTGGAGTAGGGCGCAAGCGAAACGAATTTTGCGTTGTTTTTTCCAAGTATGTCAAACCCCGCGTTACAAAAAGCCGATATAGAAATAAATACGGCGTAATATATTCCTTTAAGGCTATAATCGGGTATAAATCTAATTAAAAGTATTAAACAGCCCGAAAATTCAAAAATAAACGTGCCTATAATTATTCTTTTTAAAAGCGGTTTAAAATTTATTAAATTAGCTTCTCCCGCCGTTTGCATAAATACGGTTCTTTGGTAAAGCCCCATATTCTTTTTAATTAACGCAATTCCCACCGAAACGAACGTCATAAATCCTATTCCGCCTATTTGTATTAAAGCTAAAATAGTAATTTGACCGAATAGCGTCCAGTGCGTGGCGGTGTCGTAAGTAACCAATCCCGTTACGCAAGAAGCGCTTGTTGCCGTAAGCAAAGCGTTTATATAAGAAGTTTTTTCGCCGTTTTTAGTGGCTATGGGTAGTATTAAAAGTAAACTGCCTACTAAAATTACAAGCGCGTATCCTATCGCAAGTATTTGCCAAACGGATAGCTTATTATTCTTTTTCATATTACGGAGATTATACTACTAATAATTTTTAAAGTCAATTAAAAAATATCGTTCGTTATTTTGGAAGCCTGAAATAAAAAAATATTATTATAACCTGAAATAAAAAAATATTATTATAAATTGTACGATAAGATTAAATTTCTTAGAGAAAAATAGATTAAATCTGAGCATGTATTCGGTATTATGTTAAACGCAAGCTTAATAAATTTTATAGAATTTTTTTCAAACCTACGATTTTACGTTACAAATGGACTTATTAGTTCTTTTTATAATTTTTTTTCTGTTGGATACGGGTAGTTCGTTTTTTTCGTAAGTTTCCCAAACGTTTAAACGGTCGTTTTCATCGATAGTTCTTATTACTTTTGCAGGAATTCCTGCAACGATACTATTTGGCGGAACGTCTTTCGTAACGACTGAACCTGCGCTTACAACGCAGTTTTCGCCAATTTTAACACCGCCTATAATAGTTGCGCCTGAGCATATCCAACAGCCGTCTTTTATGGTTATGGGGTTAGAAAATTCTAAATCGTGTTTGCCGTCGGGGTAATCGGCGATAAGGCGTTCTTCGCTAATAATCGGGTGGTTAGGCGTTGCAAGGGTAACGCCGGCACCTATCCACACGCCGTTTCCGAGCGTAATAGGCGCAACGTCTAAAAAAGTGCAGTTATAATTTACGAAACAGTTTTCGCCAACGGTTATATTTACACCGTATTCGCAGTAAAACGGCGCAAATATTCCTAGGTTTTTCCCTTTTGCGCTAGGGATAAGTTTTTCAAGCGTTTTTTGCTTTCTTTTTGCTTGCTTTACGGGTATTTTATTAAACTTATCACATAAAGAAAGTCCGCGTATATGTTGTTTTTCTATATCTTTACTAGAAGAATTATATAATTTTCCCGAAATCATTCTGTCCCAATCGCTAATACCTTTGTACATTTTTTCTCCTATTTAAAATTAAAATTTTATGGCGTTATTTAAAATCTCTTTACAAATTTCCCTGTCTTTATAAAGGATAAAATTTTTTTGTTTAAGTTTGCTCTTGTCATCTCGTCTCAAAGAATTAGATATTAGACATAAACTAATCCGTCCGTTCACTCCGCGACATAACGGCAAAGTTGAACGCTCTCACAGAAAAGATAACGAATACTTCTACGCTACGCACAAATTCTTTTCATTCGAAGACTTTTCAAAGCAACTTGCCGTACACCTGAAACGTTACAACTCTTTTCCCATGCGACCACTTGCCTGGAAATCTCCTAATCAATACGTTTCAGACTACTTAAATCTTGGGCTTATACATAATTAATTTTTTTTAAAATCTGTCTCATATGTTTGACAAGCCTACATAAAATTATTTTATAAATATTTTATCTTAATCTATACTAGCTTTTTATTGTAAATGAAAATTTTTTATGGTATACTTCTTTGCGGAGAAAAATATGCAAGAAATAATTAAATTAGATTTACAAGTAGATAAAAGAGTTGAAGAAGCGATAAATAAAGCTATGGAAATATATTTATATAAATTAAAAAATAATTTTCTTGAAATCGGACTTGAAAACACTTTTCAAATGAGTATAGCGGAAATAATAAAGCAAATATTAGAGTTAAATACTTTTTTTCCTAATGAAAGATTTAGAGTTTTATTTGAAATAAATAAACCAATAAACGGAAATAAAGATTACGTTGATATTGTAATAAAATACGAAAGGTATGAAGAAAAAAAAGAGTATTTAATAGAGTTGAAATTTAAAAAAATCAAACATTCTGCCGTTGATTTGGGAAATGCGGAGTCGTATATAGATATTTATAATTTAGATACTCATAGAAAAAACACACAAAACGTGTGCGGTTGCTATTTTGTTTTTTTAACTGACTATGAATTATATTTAAAGGAAGCAAAAAGGGGAACGAGAGTAGAACTGCCAATGTATGACGGATATACTATCAAAAAAAATCAATCTTACGTTGTTTCGGGGGTAGCGGTAAAAAAAGCTGTACAGAAATATCCTAATGGTTTTATTTTTAATAATGATTATAAAATAAAATATATTCATGCTACTATACATAAAAAAGATTATTGGTATTATATTTTAAAAATATAATTCGCCAAATTAAATAAAAAAGTGTACTAAAATTTTAGTACACTTTTTTATTTGGTGCGGATGAAGGGACTTGAACCCCCACATCGAAGATACCAGCTCCTAAGGCTGGCGCGTCTGCCATTCCGCCACATCCGCATTTAATGTATAAATTATAGTTTAA
This sequence comes from Christensenella sp. UBA4675, assembly GCA_002405165.1. Taxonomy (GTDB): domain Bacteria; phylum Bacillota; class Clostridia; order Christensenellales; family Borkfalkiaceae; genus UBA4675. Next base: position 42,195 of record DHLF01000006.1, on the reverse strand, counting down.
TTTTTAACTCTTGTCAAGAAAAAAACGGGGAGTAAAAAAATTTCATATTTTTTTGCATTGACTTTATTTTCGTTTTGGTGTATATATTATATATTAGTTATAATTAAATTATTCTTTAAAACTAAAAATAAATTAGATAATAATTATTTGTTTACTCTTAATTATTTGATTGAATTTTATTTTTTTATTAGCGTGTTCCGAAAGTTCGCATAAGTCGAACCGGTGCGCAAAAGGTGTATTTTTATGGGTAATTTCGTTCATCTTCACGTTCATACGGAGTTTTCTATTCTAGACGGAATGTCAAGAATAAAAGATATGGTAAAAAAGGCAAAGAAGCTCGGTATGAAAGCATTAGCAATAACCGACCACGGCAATATGTATGGGGCGGTTACTTTTTTTGACGCCTGCAACGCGGGCAAGAATCCCGAAGATAGGATAAAAGCTATAATCGGGCAAGAATTTTACATTTGCGACGATTTACGCGTTAAATCTCGTAATAAAGATGACCCAAACGGAAACGGCTTTAAGGATAGAAGGCATTTAATTCTTTTAGCTAAAGACGAAACGGGATACAAAAATCTTTGCGTATTAACGTCTATTGCATTTAAAGAAGGGTATTATTATAAACCGAGAATAGATTTAAAAACGCTAGCAGAGCATCACGAAGGTTTAGTATGTACTTCGGCTTGTATAGGCGGGGATATTCCGCAAGCTATTTTATCGGGAAATTTAGAAAAAGCCGAAGAATTGACCTTATTTTTTAAAAATTTATTTAAAGACGATTTTTATTTAGAATTACAAAATCACGGACTAGAAGAAGAAAAAATCGTAAATAACTACTTAAAAAGTTTAGCACTAAAACATAACATAAAGACTGTTGTTACAAACGACGTACACTATCTTGAAAAAGAAGACGCGCCCGTTCACGAAGTAATGCTTTGTATAAACACGAAAACTACGTTAGACGACCCCAATCACATGAAATTTACGGGGGACGAGTTCTATTTTAAAAGTTACGAAGAAATGCTACAAGCGTTCCCCGACGACGAGCAGTCTTTAATAAACACGAACGAAATTGCCGACAAATGCAATTTTAAATTCGATTACGGACATTACAAATATCCTAGATTTAAACCCGAAAACGGAAAAACGCCTATCGAATATATTAGAGATTTGGTAGACGAAGGAGTAAAAAAGAAGTACGGCGCTTACACGAAAGAGATAACCGACAGAATAGAGTACGAGTTAGGCGTAATAGAAAGATTAGGCTATATAGAATACTATTTAATAGTTTGGGACTATATACATCACGCAAGAGAAATGGGAATTTCCGTAGGGCCGGGTCGTGGCTCGGGGGCAGGTTCGATTATTGCGTATTTAATTGATATAACCGACATTGACCCTTTAAAATACGATTTGTATTTCGAGCGTTTTTTAAATTCCGAAAGAGTTTCCGCGCCTGATTTCGACGTCGATTTCGAGGATAGCAGACGACAAGAAGTTATAGATTACGTTCGTGAAAAATACGGCGACAACGCAGTTGCTAAAATAATCACGTTCGGAACAATGGCGGCTAAAAACGCCATAAAAGACGTAGGAAGAGTTTTAAGAGTTCCGTATGCTGAGTTAGATAAAATAACCAAAGCCATTCCTAACAAAATAAAGAAAGGCGGAGCGGAAATAGAAATAAAAAGACCTTTTATAATAAAAAAGGTGTTCGGTTTTTACGAAGACGATAAAACCGATTACAGCGTTCCCGAACTTGTAGAAATATACAATTCTAACCCCGAAATAAAAAGGGTAATAGATATAGCGGGAAAACTTGAAGATATGCCTAGACAGTCTAGTACGCACGCCTGCGGAGTTTTAATCGGCGCGAAAGCTTTGGACGACCAAATGCCTATGTCGAGAAACGGCGACGATATTACCACGAGTTACGTCGGGGTAGAATTAGAGCATTTAGGTTTTTTAAAAATGGACTTTTTAGGACTTAGGAACTTGTCTGATATAAAGCTCGCGATGAATTACGTTAAGGAAAATTACGGAATAGACGTGCAATTCGGCAGAAAATACGACGACCCTAAGGTATACGAACTGATTTCTTCGGGGGATACGAAAGCTATATTCCAAATAGAATCTTCGGGATTTCAATCGTTCTTAAAACAACTTTTACCGTCTTGTTTAGAAGATATAGTCGCGGCGGTTTCATTGTATCGTCCGGGACCTATGGATTCGATAGGAAAATTCGTTCACAATAAACATAATCCTAAAGACGTTAAGTTTGCTCACCCGTTGTTAGAGCCTATTTTAAAGCAAACGTACGGCTGTATAGTTTATCAAGAGCAAGTTATGAAAATAGTTCAAGAGCTTGCGGGATATTCGCTAGGACAAGCGGACATAGTTCGTCGTATGATGGGCAAAAAGAAAGTCGACGAAATGATAAAAGAAGAAGTAGTTTTCTTAAACGGAAAAGAAGCTTCCGTAGACGCGCACGGCAAACAAGTTACCGCGATAAAGGGGTGCTTAAATAACGGCGTAAGCGAAGAAGTAGCTAAACAAATTTGGTCTGAAATGAAAGACTTTGCTAAATACGCATTCAATAAATCGCACGCCGCCGCATACTCGATAATCACTTATCAAACGGCGTATTTAAAAACTTATTATTTGCCAGAATTTTTAACTGCAGTTTTAAATAACCGAATTACCAATATTGACGAAATCAAAAACTACGTATCTTACGTTAAAAGCAAAAAAATAAAGGTTTTACCGCCCGATATAAACGAAAGTCAAACGTATTTTTCCACCAAAAACGGACAAATTCGTTTCGGGCTTGCGGCTGTTAAAGGAATAGGACTTAACGTAATAGACAACATTATAGAAGAGAGAAGTAAAAACGGAAAATTTACTTCCTTAGAAGACTTTTGTATGCGTTGCATAAAAGACGTAAACACTAGATTAGTCGAAAATTTAATTTACGCAGGTGCGTTCGATTGTACGGGTAAAAACCGTAGGCAAATGATATTAACTTACGGCGAAATTTTGGAAAAGGCGAATTTAATAAACAAGCAAAGTCAAGCAAATCAATTTAATCTTTTTGAAATGTTTGGCGAACAAAAGGACGAAATAAACGTAAACTATCCCGCCGTTAAAGAGTTTTCTTTAAAAGAAAAACTTTCTTACGAAAAGCAAGTCGCAGGTGTTTACATTACGGGACATCCGTTAGAACAGTATTATTCCTTAATTTCTTCTATGCCTAATAAATCGGAAGATTTTTTGGTGTTCGAGCAAGAAGGCGATACAGAAGAAAACGAAGTGGAATCCGATTTAAAAGACGGTTCTTTCGTTCAAATGGGCGGAATAATAACTAATGTAAAAAAGCTTATGACGAAAAGCGGAGCTTACATGGCAATAATAGGATTAGAGGATACATACGGCGAAATAGAATGCGTAATGTTCCCGAAAGTTTACGAAAAATACGCTCAAACTTTGGAAGTGGACGCAATAGTTACAATAAAAGGGAAATTACAACTTCGGGACGGAAGACCGCCTAGTATATCTATTGATAGTCTAAGTTATCTAAATTCTAAAGAAGATTCCGAAATAGAAGACAATAAAAAAGAACAATATGTTGGACTTATTATTTCGCCCGAAAACGAAGCAAGGTTAGAAGAAATTTACGATATTTTAAGCTTTTATCCCGGGGATATAAAGGTTGCGGTTAAAATTCAAGGCAAAAATAAGCGTACTAAATATTCTATAAGAAATTGCAGGGGAGTAATAAACGAACTGACTTCTATTTTGTCGGAAGACGAAATAAAATTTTTTGAGGTGTAATATGAAAGTAAGATATTCTACCGACAAACAAAGAGTAAAAGAAGTTTTGGAAGGTTTAAAGGCAAAGGACGGATATTGTCCCTGTAAAGTTGGGAAAAAACCCGAAAATAAGTGTATATGTAAGGAGTTTAGGGAACAAATTGCCGACCCCGATTTCGAAGGTTATTGCTACTGCGGATTATATTACAAAGAAAAATAAATTAGGCTATATATCGATTATAGCCGTAAAGGAGATAAAAAATGACGTTAGAAGAATTTAAAAAATTAAAGATTGAAAGTATGAAAGCACGCGATAACGTTGCGGTTAACGCATACAACGCAATTATATCTAAACTTATGCTTGCTAAAATAGAAAAGAAAGCAAACGGCGAAGATTTAACGGATGCCGACGTAACTTCTTGCTTAAAGAAAACTCAAAAAGAACTTATAGAAGAAAAAGAAGGATATGAAAAAGCGGGTAGAGAAGAAAACGTTGAAGAATTAAATAAACAATTAGAAATAATTGAAAAATATATTCCTAAAATGATGAGTGCGGAACAAATTAAAGAAGAAATAGAAAAATTACAAGATAAAAGCGTTCCAAGCGTTATGAAGCATTTTAAAACTAACTTTGCGGGCAAAGTAGAAATGAAAACCGTTTCTGAAGTTTTAAAATCTTTATAATATCAAATAGCTAAATAAAATAATTTAAAACTAATAAGTTTAAACAAATTATTACGGGCGATTTTTGTTTTAGCAAAAATCGCCCGTATTTTATATAAAAAATTTTTGATAAATAAAGAACTATTCTTCTTCTACTTTAAATAAGTTATATCTTTCGGGGTGAGTAATTGCGGAATGGATTCTCTTTTTTACAAAAGGTATATCTTTTTTTATAGAGTTTAATAAATCTTTAATATACTGCCTTTGCGTGTGTTTGTTAGCAGGACAGGGATTATGTAAAACGGGTTTATCTTTCATAAAAGCCGTAATATCTTTTTCTTCTATTAAAACCATAGGGCGAATAACGTACATATTAGTTCTTGACATAAAAGATACGGGAGCAAAAGTAGATAACCTTCCTTCGTAGAACATAGAAAGGAAAAAAGTTTCTATTAAATCGTCGGCGTGGTGTCCTAGAGCAATTTTATTTATGCCGTGTGTTATTGCGGTCGTGCAAAGCGCGCCTCTTCTCATTTTAGAACATAAACTGCAAGGGTTGCTCTCTTTTCTTATATCGAACAAAATAGGACCTATATCGGTTTTTTCAACTATCCATTCAACGTTTAGCTCGTTACATTTTTCTTTAATCGCTTCAATTTCCTTTTGGTCGTATTCAAGCCCCATATCTATGGTTATAGCGTACAAATCAAAATGTTTTGGATAAAATCTTTTTAATCCCGCCATTATTTCAAGTAGGGCAAGGCTGTCTTTTCCGCCGGAAAGACCAACGGCAATTTTGTCCCCTTCTTCTATCATTTTATATTGTTCTACCGCGCGACGAGCTGGCGATAAAAGTTTTTGTAATTCCATAAATTTTCTCCTTTGGATAATCAATCGCGTTACGTTAAAACTTAAAAATCTTTTCAATTTAAACGTTGCAATTTTTAAGTGTTTACAAGCAAGTTTATAACTTCTTGTATTATAAAATATAAGAAGTAAATCTTTTGCCATAAGGCAAAATCTTTAAGCACGCTTAGCGGTGATAAAGTAAAAACTTGCGTTTTTACGCTTCTTGTTTGAAACACGGCGAAGTTATAAACCCTTGCAAGCAAGTTTATAACTTCTTGTATTATATAATATTTAACTAAAAATATCAAACTTGTGGCAAAACTTTTTGTTTTAAAATACAATGAAAATAAGGTGGTTGAAAAATGGACGTTTGTAAATATTGTTTAAGTTTGCCTTATCCGTCCGTTGACGGAAAGGTAGATAACAGGACGCTAGCGCAAATTATGCAATCAATCGGTGGGAAAGACGGCGAAATGACCGCTTGCACTCAATATATTTTCGAATACGTCGTATTCGACGGGAGGAAACAAGATAAGTTTGCGGGCGAATTAAAGGGAATAGCAATTTGCGAAATGAAGCATTACGAGTTGTTGTCAGGCGCGGTGTTATCATTTGGCGGAGAACCGTTAGTTTCAGGGGCGTATAGTTTTTGGAACGGTAGTTATTTAAATTATTGTTACGACGCTAAAAGTTTATTGCAAAATAATATTTATGCAGAACAAATTGCAATTAAAGATTACGAAAAAATTATTCAAACAACGGATAACGACTCTTTAAAAAGGTTAATAGGAAGAATTATTATGGACGAACAATTACATATTACTATATTTGAAAAATTACTAAAATCAATATGAAGAAAAATCTAGATTATCAAAAAGTAGCAAAGCTTATGGACGAATTATTAGGAGTTGATTATAATTTGCTAAAAAATGTCCGTTGCCGTATGGGAAAATTTAAAGAGTTATAATTTTAAAATTTAATAGTTACGCCCGCCGATTTTCGGCGGGCGTATTAAATATTAAAAATGTATGTTTTTTTAACCCAATCGTACTCTTTGTGAAGCATGTGGATGTAAAACTACTTATGTTTAATAATTTGTTTTAAACACATTAATATCAATTATTTCAATTTAATTTTTTATTTTAAAAAATAAAATATGCGGAGTTTTTTAAGGGTTTTATTTAGACTTTTTAAATATTAGTTTAAGTTTTATAAAAATCTTTTTGAAAAACGTTGAAATTTTATGGTTTAATTTTAAAACGAATAGTAAAAGTTGTTTTTCATAAAGTATTTTTCCAAAAAGACTTTTCTTTTGCTTATTTTCGTAATTTATAAATTTTATTGTAAATACGTAATAAGGCGTTTTAGTCGATTTTGTTCCGAAATGTATTAGCGAAATATTTTTTCTGGTTAAATTATCCCAACAAGTTTTATATTCCGAATAGTTCTTTTTAAGTTTTAATTTTAAATAAGTAATTCCGGGGAAAAATTCAAAAAAATTCTCAGGGATATTAGTTACGTGCATATTATTGTACGCCATTGTTACAGCTAAAACACATTCGTCAATAGAATCGGAACGAATTTTAAATTTATAGATATTGTAGTTGTTTATCAAATCAAAACAATCATCACGCATTTTAGTCAATCTTTCGGACTTTCTAAAATACATAAGTCCTGCGTGGCACCTACATCTATAATCAACGTTTTCACCGTATTTGCCTACGTCTTGCAGTTCATACCAACAATCTTCTTTTTCTTGCGGAATTATAGAAAACTCTTCTCCTATACAAGAAAAGTCGGTTGACGTTTCAAAGTAATTCCATAAAACGTTAAGGTCGTTATACGCTAAACTGTCAGCGTCTATAAAAATAGTATTTTCAAAAGGGGATTTATCAAAAATTTCAAACTTATCCATAAAGTTCTTTTTAGAATCGTCTATTTTTATAACGTAATCAAAATATTTCGTGTATTCGTTTTCTTTATCGCAGATTATAGCAAAAGACATAGGAGACGAAGTATAAAATTTATAACTTTTAAGTAAATTGTATGCTAAGCGATAATAAAGTTCATCGCCGGTAGCAATCGTAATAAATCCTTTTTCCATTATGTCTCCGATTATTATATTTTTAAAAAACCTACCAACTTTCGTTGATAGGTTTTGGCGGAGAAACAGGGGTTTGAACCCTGGATACGCTATTAACGTATACACGATTTCCAATCGTGCGCCTTCAACCGCTCAGCCATTTCTCCATATCAAATATTCACACTACCTTTCTAGTATATAGTATTTTTTTATATTTGTCAATTTTTTTTTCGATTTTTCTTTACGCTATTAGTTATTTTTTATTTTAAAAAAACTAAAATTTATTTAAAAATATATTCGCATTTTATATAAGGTCAATAAGGTAAGGGCAATAAGGGCAAATTTATTATAGAAAAAATTGCAAAATAAAGGGCTGTTTAAAATTTAAACAACCCTAGTTTTAATTATAACTTTAAATGAATTATTTAATTTGGTCTTTTAAATAATCTTTCATCGTATAATAACCGTTTTTCTTTGTAACGATATATTGGCTTGCTTTTAAAGCTCCTTTGCCGTACAAATCGCTACATTCTGCAACGTGTTCGAAAGATATCGTTTCGTCTGTCCCGATAAACATAATTTTATGCGAGCCGAGTAAGTTTCCACCGCGAATGGAGTGAATACCTATTTCGTTTTCGCCCCTTTTATCTTTACCTTTTCTTCTTCCGTTTACTATTTTAGCGTTTTCCCTAATTTGTATTAAATTTTCGGCAAAGAGTTCGCTGGTTGCGCTAGGGGAGTAAGTTTTGTCCCTATTCGAAATATCTAGAATTTCAATATCGTACGAACCGAATTGTTTTGCCGTTTCGCAAGCAAATTTAAGTAATAGGTTGACCGCTATGGAGAAATTGCTCGATACAAAAACGGGTATTTCGTTGGACGCTTGTTCGAGTAGATTTTTAATTTTATCGTTTAAACTTGAACCTATAACGAGCGCGCATTGGCGTTTAAGGGCAAAATCTATTACAGATTCGACTTTTTCTTCCGAAAAATCTATAATAACGTCTACGTCGTGTTTAACCTGTGCGATATCTTTATAAACAGGGCATTGAAATTCCCCAAAAGTTTCGTTATCCACACCGCAAGTTACGTTTACGTTATCGCTTTCTAAAGCGCATTTGTAAAGGGATTGTCCGTTTTTGCTGTTTATACCGCAAATAATTATATCAATCATTATTTCACCTTATTTGTTTAATAATCCGTTTTTTATTATCCATTCGGCAATTTGAACCGCATTGGTAGCCGCACCTTTTCTGATGTTGTCGGCAACTACCCAAAGATTTAAACCGTTTTCAACGGAAAAATCTTGTCTGATTCTGCCAACGTAAACTTCGTCGTGGTTTTCAGCCGTTAAAGCCATAGGATAAACGTTGTTTTTTACGTCGTCTTGAACGATAACGCCTTCTGCGTGAGATAAAACTTCGGTAGCTTCTTCTCTCGTAACATGATTTTCAAATTCAACGTTAATGGATTCGCTGTGTCCGTAATATACGGGAACTCTTACGGTAGTTGCGGTGATTTTTAAATCGGGGCGGTGAAGAATTTTTTTGGTTTCGAAAATCATTTTTTCTTCTTCTTTGGTGTAGCCGTTATCTAAAAATACGTCGATATGAGGTAGGCAGTTTCCGAAAATAGGATAAGGGAATTTTTGGGGAGCTTCGCCGTTAATTCCGTTTTTCAAATCGTTATAACCTTTAACGCCCGCGCCCGAAACGGCTTGATACGTAGAGTAAACGATTCTTTTAATTTTAAATTTATCGTCTAACGGTTTTAAAGCTACTACCGCTTGTATTGTAGAACAGTTCGGATTAGCGATAATTCCGTGATGTTTCCTTATGTCTTCCGGGTTACATTCGGGAACTACCAGAGGAACGTTTTCATCTCTTCTCCATGCGCTAGAATTATCTATAACGATAGCTCCGATAGAAGCGAATACGGGGGCAAATTCCAAAGAAACGGAAGCGCCTGCCGAGAAAAGTGCAATATCGATTTTTTTATCTACGATATTTTCTTTGCAAAGCTTAATGACGATATGTTTTTTACCCATAAAGTCTATTTCTTTACCTGCGGATTTTTCCGAAGCGTAAAGATAGTAATTATCAGCCTTGATATTCCTTTCGGTCAAAACTTCCAAAAACTTACTGCCGACCATTCCGGTACAGCCAACAACTGCAATATTTAATGACATAAATTGCCTCACTATTAAAAAATTATCTATATTTTACCACAGTATTTTTTAAAACACAACTTTTTATAAGGTTGATAGCGAAAAATATTTGCTTTTTATTTAAATTTTTTATATAATGAAAATATATTCTTGCTATGGAGAGAATTGATGAAAACTAATAGCGCAAAAAAAACAAACAGCAAAAACGTTAGAGAGTATTTATTAAAAAACGACGTAGAAATCGCACCTAAAAAGAAAAAGGGCAGATGGGCTATGACGGCGGGGGTATGTTCGGGAAACTATTCCAAATTATTTCTGCTTAATATGATATCCATAATTTTCTTTTTGCCAACTATAATAGCTTTAGTATATAGAAACGGTCAAATTTCTACGCTTGCGTCTTCTTATCCTTTTACCCAAAACGTGTTTATAGGTTATCCCGTTTATCCCGTTTTAAAAGGAACGGTAGAGCAAATTTCAATGTATGCCAACAGATATTTAATGTTAGGCTTTTTGGCGTTTGCCGTAATAGGCTCTCTTGCGATATCGGGTCTTTTCTATTTGGTTAGAAACCTTATTTGGACTGACGGAAATTTTAGGACTAAAGACTTTTTTAAGGGAATTAAAAAGAACTATTTAATGGTTCTCGCTTTATCCGTTTTGTACGCTTTAATATTATGCGTCGCAACTTACTTAATCGGGTATTCCGATTATATGAGGGCTTTGGGCGGAAATTGGTTCTTTATTCTTTTAAAAGTTGCTTCTATAATTATAGTCGTAATTTTAAGTATGGTATATTTATATGCCGTAACTTTCACAATAAATTACAAAGCAAACTTTTTCTTATTGATAAAAAACGCGTTTAAGCTTACGTTTACGTTTATTATACCTAATACGTTTATGTTGTTGTTCGCGTGCTTGCCGTTTATTTTGTATTCGCTTATCAAAGTATCTATATTAAATATGTTGTTAATGTTCTTACTTATGATAATGGGCTTCGTATTTTTCTCTATCGTATGGAACAGTTATAGTATGTTTGTTTACGAAAAAGTAGTAAAGAGCAAAAATTTATATTCGGCAAAGGAAGTTAGCGAGCTTAATAAAGGCAAAGCTAAAAACGTTACCGAACAAAGTCAAACGCTTGACGAAAATTATTTTGAACAAATGGGCAATAATTACTCTATGAAAGGGGTTAAGCCTATCACGGACGAAGATGTTAGTTTACGTGAATTGCCGACTAATTTTTCAAGGGAAGATTTAATAAAATTAGAAGAAAGTAAACGAAAAATGCAAACGGATAGCGACGAATATCAAAAAAATTACGACGGCGAAAATGAAAAATAATAGTTACTCGGTGCTTGCGCTGATGTATGAAAAACTAATATCCGACTGCGACTATGAAAAATGGTCGCAGTATCTTTTAAATTTAATAAAAGAATACTCATGCGGAGTAAAAGGGTTAGATTTAGCTTGCGGTAGCGGAATAATTACCAGATTTTTAGCAAAAAACGGTTACCGAATGTCAGGAATGGATTATAGCGAGCAAATGCTTACTCAGGCAAAGTTATTATCCGATAAAGAAAGACTTAACGTTAGTTATTTTAAAGGCGATTTAAACAATTTAAAAACGTTTGAAAAGTACGATTTTATTACGTGTATAAACGACGGAATAAATTACGTTAAACAAGAAAAATTAGTAAATTGTTTTAAAAGTATTGCAAAAAGTTTAAATACGGGCGGAATTTTTTTATTTGACGTTTCTTCAGAATATAAGTTGAAAAGCGTTATAGGGAACAACATGTTCGGGGAAGATAGAGAAGACGTATCTTACTTATGGTTTAACACGCTAAAAGAAAGTAGCGTAGAAATGGATTTAAGTTTTTTTATAAAAAACGGCGAAACTTATATTAAAAAAGAAGAAAGCCACGTTCAATATATACACATCGAAAGCGAAATAGAAAGCGCGCTTGTAAAAGCGGGACTAACGCTTATAAAAAAGGACGAATTCGGAAAGGAAATAACGGAAAAATCTTTAAGAATAAATTATACGGTGAAAAAAAATGGGTAAAATTATAAAAGGTCTTACTTTTAACGAACAATTGGATTTTGCATACGTCGAGTTTGACGACGTTTTTAAAACTGCGAAAGAAATACATAACGTCAGCGGAGAAAAAGCAAAGTATTTGGGACAAATACTTGCAGTAGGTGGGTATATGACGTCTTTTTTAAAAAATTCCACCGACAATATGAGTATAAATTTAAGACTTAAAAAAGGTTATAACTTAAATTATTTCGGCGACGGAAACGGAAATATAAAAGCCTGTATAAACGAAGTTGAAGCAGGCGAAACAAGTAAAATTACGGTTATTAAAGATTTAGGGCTTAAAAACGTATATTCAGGCAGTTGTTTTTTTGACGGCGGGATTTTAATCGGGTTAAAAGCGTATTACTCGCAAAGCGAGCAAATTTTTATCGATTTTAAAATAGAAGTAAACGAACAGGAAAATAAATTAAGGGCGATATTTTATCAATGTTTGCCGGACGCCGACGGGGATAGTATAGATTACGTTTTAGAAAACGTTGAAAAAAGCGTGTCCGATCAATTAGAGCTTTTCAAAAAAGACGGTTGTTATGCAACCGAAAAACAAATGATTTTTAAATGTTTATGTTCTAACGAACAAATAGAAAAAGTTTTAATATCCGTAGGGAAAAAAGAATGCGAAAATATTATAAAAGAAAGGGGGAATGTAGAAGTTATCTGTCATTTTTGCAATAAAAAATATACTTATGATAAAAAAATGATTGAAGAATTATTTAAAGATGTATGATAGAATTTAAAAAAGACGTTACTACTTTAATAAAAATTAGCGATGAAAGAAGGGATAACGGCGATTTAATAGGCGCTATATCCGTTCTTTTAAACGATTGCCTATATTTTAAAAAAGATAGTATAATTTACAAAAAACTCGGCGAATTGTATTTACTTACGGGCGATTACGATTCAAGCGCGTTCAATTATTTAAAATACGCCGACTTATGTCCTTCGAAAGAAAGGAAAGAAGCCATTTTAGAAGCGATAATTGCCTGTATTCGCGGGGAAAGGGATAAATTTGCAGTTTCTCTTCTAGAAGAGTTTTGGAAGTTTTTCAGCAACGGCGAAAATGTTTATCAAGAAGAAATATACGATTTTTTAAATTCTGTCGAATTAAAAGAAAAGCCGAAATTTAAATTAGTAGAAAAAGATAAGCGTTTTAAAAATTTTAACAAAGGCGTTCAGGCGTATTATGAAAAAGATTATGAAAAGGCGATAGAAGAATTATCTTGTATAGAAAAAGACAGTAAATATTACGAACAGGCTATTTTAAAATTAGGCGTTTGTTATTTTATGAAAGAAGATAAAGAAAAATCTTTGGAAAAGCTTTACGAATTCTTTAATAATTATAAGCCTACCGTAGAGCAATATTGTAGCTTTATAAACATATTAGACGTGTATAGCGAAAATGATAAGGAACTTGTAAAACAAAGAGATTTTTATTTAGAAAAGCTATTAAACGTAAAAACAACTAAAAATTCTGACAATTTTTTAATTGCTGAATTTTTGGTAACTATGTTTTCTGATTACGAAAAAGCTTTAAAGTATATAAATCAATATCTTCGTAGCGATCCTTACGACGACGGCGCGATTTTTATGAAATCGGTTTGTTTGTATTTAACGGACAAAAAAGAATTCGGCATAAGAGAATTAAAAAAAGCTTATATGCTTACTCACTCTTGCAAATATAAATTCGTTTTAGATTCTATGAAGAACGGATTAGAAGATAAAAATCATAAATTGCAGGAATTATACGATTATCCTTTATGTCTTAAAAATGATTTTCTTAATATTGTAAAGGAATGTGTAAAAGATAAAAACGAATTAAAAAAATTGTCTGAAAAAGATTGTTTGGAAATGGTTGATTACGCGTGCGATTTAGACGATAAAAAGTTTTGGCTGTTAATCATAGAACTTTTTTCTAAAGGCGAAAAAAAATTTTTTACGGAAATTCTTGCCGATTTATTGTTGTTTGAGTCTATAAACGTAGAAATAAAATCGTCGATAATAGAATCGTTAGTATATAACGGATACGCAAAAAGCAGGGGAGTAGCTTTACCGGATTTTTATACAAGAATAAACTTTTTATCTGCTGAAGATTTTAAAAACGATAATTTTAAAAGAGCATTTTGTTTTGTTTACGGAAGATTACCCGTTTTTATAAATCGAGAATTTGTCGCAAACGCGCTAGAGTTTGAAGAAAAATATATTTCGGCTAAGGCTGATTGCGTTAAAGAAGATTTGGCGGGAGCAATTTTAATATATTGCTTACAAAATGAGCAACAATTAGTTGCAAACTTTTTTAAAATATTAAAAACAAACAAAACCAAAAGTAAAAAACTTTTAGAAGAAATTTTAAACAAAAAAACCGAATAAAAAATAAGCCACGCTTGACTAATCAAGCGTGGCTTAAAAGTTATGGTAAAAATAGCTTTAAGCTAAAATTTAATTCGGGTCGTAAATTTCTTTATCGGATAAATAATATTTTTGTTTGTGCGTTTCAAAGTACGCAGTTAAACCCATAACGTTTATTATAATGGAAAATAACGGGAAAAATAAAATCGAACCCGCTCCGAAAGTGAAGACAAGCAATAAAACGCTTAGAGTTAAACCTGAGAAATAAGCTATCGTATATTTTATCAGTACGTCGAAAAAGTTTTCTAATTTAGTTTCTTTTATGCTTTTAAATACGTTTTCGCCCTTTGCAATCATATTCGGTAGTACCAGTGAAATAAGTCTTTGTTTTATTGAAAAAGCCAATATAAACAAAAGAATAACTACGGGCATTACGAAAAATCCTATAACGTTCATTAACGCGAAAATTAACCCGATAGAAATAAAGCAAAGTAAAACCAAAATTAAAAGGTTATATAAAGAGTAGAAAATCGAATAAACTATACCTTTTTTAAAGTTTCTTACCATAGAACTAAAAAATCCGCATTTGGTTTTAGAAGTCATATAGTTGTAAAAAACGTTAGTAATTGCAACGTCTGATAAAGCGTTAAGCGTGCCTAAAACTATAAAAGAAATAAGCGTAAAACATACGTTTAAAGCGTTTTCGTTAATTTGTTTAAAAACAACTTTTAATAAAGACTTAAAGTTTTCGGCAATAATTTTTCCGTTAGTCCAGCCTTTACCTTTTGCAAATTGCGTAAAAGCGTCTTTTACGGATTTCCATAACGCCGATAACGAGTTAGAAGAGAAAACGGAATTTAGAAAATCTTTCAATAACGCATATGAAATTGTTGAAAACAATACGAAAAGTACTATTCTATACAATAAGCTTTTTAAGTACGTTTTATATTCCAAAAAGCTCACTTTTAAAGCGTTTTTAAAATTCATAATTTTTCTCCGTTATCGATTAGATATTTTTTTAGTGCTTTTGATAGTTGGTCGGGGCAAGAAGTAGAGTTTCTACATTTAATTCCTTCTAGTAAAGTTATAAGTTCTCTAATATCTCTACCTTCGCACAATTTAGAAATTCCTTGCGTATTTCCCGTGCAACCGCCGTAAAATACTACGTTTTTAACTTTTCCGTTTTCAACGTCAAAAGAAATTTGACGGGCGCAAACCCCTGTCGGTATATAATTCATAATTTATCACTCCACTAAAATTTCGTATACGTTTTGCATAATAAATTTTGCCTTTTTCGGCCAGTTTAAATGAATTTGCTTTGCAAGTTGCTTGTTAGGAACTTTAATTTTAAGCTCAAAAAGCGGTTGTTGCAATTCCAAACTCTTTAAAACTACCGTGTAAGAACCGTCTTTATTCTTAAAAAAGTCTGAAACGCATTCTTGCTTAACTCTATAATTTATCTTGTTTTGTTTTACAAAGTTAGAAATTTCTTCCCTTACGGAGTGTGGAATATTTGTATAAAAATCCGCAAGACACGCCCTTCCCGTTGCCGTAATTGAGTATATAGGAGAACCGTTTTGGGAAAGATTAGTTATAAAATCGTCTTCCAAAAGCGCGTCTTTGGTTTCTACGAAATCCATGTAGTTAAGCCACTGATTTTTTTGCGCCGTACAAATTTCAATCAAGGTGTTGTCCGTAAGCGGAACTTCCATTTTGTCAAATAAAAACAAAAGCATCAATTTGTTTACTAGCGGTTCGCCTTGAATTGACATAAAAATCTCCTTTGTTAAATAAAGCTATAAAGCAGAAATTATTATAATAAACATTTTTTTAAAAATCAACCATATATAAAAAAAATCTTGAATTACCCGATAAATTGTGGTATAATTTTTTTTAACTACAAGGAGAGTAAAGTGGAAAAAAGTTTTTTAGATTCTTTTAAGGAAAAATGCGACGACGTTTACGTCGGCGGATTTATAATGTGTGAACAAAAGCTATATAATTTGCTCGCTTTTATCGCAAAAAACGAACTTATATATTCCATTGTAGAACGTTGTACGCAAAACTACGACTATTATTCTGCAAAAAGTAAGTGTTTTGTAGATAAAAACGGGGATAAAAGCGTAAAAGTTCCAAGCGATAGGCAAGACGCTATTGCTTTTTGTTATTCGCTTATGTACGAAATTTACAGCGGAAAAGTAATGCTAAACGAAATTTTGGACAATTATTTTTTCGGAAACGTTTATAAAGATAGGTTTTCTTCTTTTTGGTTTTTAATCGTAAAGCGTTTTTATCAAGATATAGTTTCCGTAATAGAAGATATGGAAAATTTGATTAAAAAGGAAGAGAACGAGCAATCTAGTTCTTCGAAAAAAGAAATATCGTTTTTGGATAGCGTAAAAAATCAGTTATATTGCCAAAAAATTAAAACCGAAGATAGAAAATTAGCTATTTATTTCATAAACAAAATTATAGAAAGTATTACGTTGAATTTATCTAATTCGGAAGTGGCGTATTACGGACTGAAAGCGTCGCTTAAAGAGTATAAAAAAATGAAAGAATACGTTGACAAAATCGGGGAGCTTTTAGAAAACAGAAATGAAATATCAAGAAGATAAAATAGACGGAAAAGAAATTTATAACGGAAAAGTTATAAGTTTAAGGGTAGATAGAGTAAAACTTCCCAACGGGAAAGAAAGTTTTAGAGAAGAAATATCCCATAACGGCGGGGTAGGCGTTTTAGTCGTAAAAGACGGCAAAGCTTTAATCGTAAAACAATTTAGATATGCTTACAAAGAAGAGTTGGCGGAAATTCCCGCAGGCAAACTTGAAAAAGGCGAACTGCCCGAAATGGCGGGGATAAGGGAACTCGAAGAAGAAACCGGAATAAAAGCTAATAGTTTAAAATATCTAACTTGCATATATCCCACGCCCGGTTATACAAACGAAAAATTATATCTTTATTTATGTGAAGATTTTACTTTTGGAAAACAAAAGCTGGACGAAGACGAATTTTTGTCTTACGAATGGGTTCCTTTAAACGAGTTGTACGAAAAAATTAAAGACGGAAGCATTAAAGACGCAAAAACCATATGCTCACTGCTAATGTATAGAACTAAAATTTATGAATAAAAGTTTAGTTGATTATCAAAAGGGAAAACCCCTTGAATTTTTGTTACTTATAATTTTATATTGCGTCGGCGCGTCTAGCATTCCAAATATTAAAATTGCCGATTTATTTCATTTAGGGCAAAGTTTCGATATGCTTTTTTATTCGATATTAAAAGCAATAACCGTTATTTTTCCCGTATATTTATTGTTTGCATTAAACGAACAAAACGTTTTAAAATTTAACGTCAAATCTTTTTTTAAAAGCTCTTTAATATTATTTCCTTTTTATTTGGTTTGTTTAAACAATATTCCTTTCGTTTCGGTTATAGGCGGAAATGCTAAATTTATTATAAATAAAAAATTTCCTATATATTGCGTGTTATGTTTAACTATTTCCGTTTTTGAAGAAGTTTGTTTTAGGGGACTTGTCTTAAAAAATTTAGAAAATTTTAAAAAGATAAACACGCTTTTTAAAAAAATAGTTGTAGGCTCGCTTATTTTTTCAGTTTGTCATTTGGTAAACGCCTTTTCGTTTAACGTAGTTTACCTTTTAATGCAGTTAGGATACTCTTTTTTAATCGGTTTAATTTGTTGTTTTTCTTATTATGCGTCTAAATCCTTATATATGCCGATTATTCTGCATTTTATTTTCGATTTTGGCGGACTTATGACCGACTACGGCGTGGCGTGTGGAAATATATGGGATAAAGCGTCTATTTTAACGACTTTAATTTTATCGATATTTACTGTAATTTACGGAATTTTTGTTTTTATAAATGTTTATAAGGAAAAAGAAAATGAAAGTAGTGATACAAAGGGTGAGTAAGGCTAAACTTACTTGCGGAGAATTTTTAAGTAAAATAAATAAGGGGCTTGTAGTTTATTTTGGCGCGCAAGAAGGCGATAGTGAAGATAAAATTTCTAAGGTGGCGAAAAAAGTTGTTAATATGCGTATTTTCGAAGATGAAAACGGAAAGATGAATAAATCTGTTTTAGACGTCGGTGGAGAAATTTTATGCGTTTCGCAATTTACCTTGCTTGCCGATTGTTCGGGTGGAAATAGACCTAGTTTTATTCTCGCAATGAATCCGGAACTAGCTAATTGTTACTACGAAAAATTCTTAACGGATTTAAGTGCTTACGGGCTTTCGATAAAAAAAGGAGTTTTTGGCGGGGATATGACGATTGAACAAGTCAATATAGGTCCTTGCACGATTATTTACGAATTATGAGTATAGAAAATGAAATAGAAAATTTGCTTACGTCGGAAGGAGCGTCTTTAGTTGGTTTTTGCGAACTGCCTTACGCTCCGCTTAAAGATTTTCCCGCGTTAAAGTATAGCGTATCTATTGCCGTAAAATTGTCGGACGCCGTTCTTGCTACTATAAAGGAAAGACCGTCTATATCGTATTTTCATCATTACAGAACGGTAAATACAAGACTAGACCAGCTCGCTTTGTCAACGGTATTATATTTGGAAAAAAAGGGGTATAACGCTTTTCCTATAGGAGCAAGTCAAAGCGATAATACGGTAGATAAAAATTTATTTACGGGAGTTTTTCAACACAAAACTTCGGCAAGATTGTCGGGACTTGGATATATAGGAAAAAACGCGTTACTTTTAACGGAAGAATACGGCTCAAAGGTAAGATTTTGTACCGTTTTAACCGATTGCCCTTTGCAACGAAATAGGGATATTTTGGAAAACTTATGCGGGAATTGTACCTTGTGCGTTAAATCTTGTCCCGCAGGAGCTATAAGCGGAATCGTATATAAAGAAGGAATGGTAAGGGAAGAATTTTTCTCTGCGGAAAAGTGTTCGGAAAATATGAAAAAATATAAAGACGTGGGCAGGGGAGCAGTTTGCGGAATTTGTATAGCAGTATGTCCCAAAAATAAATTAAAAAAATAAAGTTGTTCGTCCTAAAAATAAAAAATAAGAATAAAAAAGCTTAAAGCCGTAAATACTTTTCATAACTAAAATAAAGGAGCATAGTTATGAGTAAAAGAAAAACTAAAATCACAAAAATGACGGAAGAAGATTATAATAATTACGTTATGAGTATGAAGGACGAAAAACCGCTAGACGAATTAGACCCTCAACTATTAAATTCCAATAAAAAGAAAGATAAAGATTTGTAATTTAAGGATGAATTTTTTAAAAAAATTACAAGCTTAAAAATAGTCTATAAATTAAACAATCTAAGATTTTACAACTAAACTTATGAGAGTTAAATTTTACAAGTTATTTTGAAATTAAAAATAAAATCCCAAAAATCAATTGATTTTCGGGATTTTTTAAATTGTTTAAATTTTATTTCAAGTAGTTTAAGTTTTGTTTTTAAATCACTTAAATTTTATAGAATTATAAACATTCTTCCGCTTTGCCGGCATTACCTAAAACGTCGCGTAATTTGTGGCGAACGAGTTCTTTAATGTTAGCTCTTGCAGGTTTAAGATATTCTCTGGGGTCGAACTTTTCAGGATGTTCAGCAAAGAATTTACGGATAGTTCCCGTCATGGCAAGTCTTAAATCGGAGTCGATGTTAATCTTACAAACGGAAAGTTGACTAGCGTGTCTTAATTCGTCTTCGGGAACGCCGATTGCGTTGGGCATTTTTCCGCCGAATTCGTTAACCATTTTAACGTATTCTTGGGGAACGGAAGAAGAACCGTGTAAAACTATCGGGAAACCGGGAAGTCTTTTGGAAACTTCTTCTAAGATATCGAATCTCAATGCGGGGGGAACTAAAATTCCGTTTTTCATCGTGCATTGTTCAGGTTTGAATTTATAAGCTCCGTGAGAAGTTCCGATTGCGATTGCAAGAGAGTCAACTCCCGTTTTAGAAACGAATTCTTCAACTTCTTCGGGTCTGGTGTAAGAACCTACTTCGTGGCTTACTTCGTCTTCGATACCGGACAAAGTACCGAGTTCGCCTTCTACGACTACACCGTGGTCGTGAGCGTATTCAACGACTTTTCTGGTTAAAGCGATGTTGTCTTCGAAAGAGTGAGCCGAACCGTCTATCATAACGGACGTAAATCCGCCGTCGATACAAGATTTACAAGTTTCGAAATCGGGACCGTGGTCTAAGTGAAGAACAATCGGAATTTCGGGACATTCGATAACCGCAGCTTCTACGAGTTTAACTAGGTAAGTGTGGTTAGCGTAAGCTCTTGCTCCCTTTGAAACTTGAAGTATAACGGGGGCTTTTTCTTCTTTACAAGCTTCCGTAATACCTTGTACGATTTCCATGTTGTTTACGTTAAAAGCTCCGATAGCATATCCGCCGTCGTAAGCTTTTTTAAACATTTTTGTGCTGGTTACTAATGGCATAGTATATCTCCTTAATATTATTTTCTTGCATAATTATACACCACTTTTTTTATTATTGCAACGGAAAACATAAAAAAACTAGAATTGAAATTTTATTTTTTTGACTTTTGGGGCGGAAAAAAACTTGACAAAGAGGTATATATAATAATATAATTAAAAAAGTTTTTAAAAAATTTTTAAAAATTTACTTATAGAGGAGAAATTATGGAAAAAAAATGCGGAATAATTATGCCGATTTCCGCTTTACCGAGTAAATACGGCATAGGAATGCTCGGAAAAAATGCGATAAAGTTCGTAGATTTTTTAAAGAAAAGCGGACATTCCTATTGGCAAATTCTTCCTTTGGTTCAAACGGGGTACGGAGATTCTCCCTATCAATCTTGTTCGGATAGGTCCGGCAATCCCTATTTTATCGACCTAGAAACGTTAAGGGACGAAAGACTTTTAACTTTCAGAGAAGTTGAAAAGGCAATCGAAAAGGGCGAAAAAATCGATTACGGTTATTTGTATGAAACGAGATATACTCTTTTAAGAAAAGCATTTTCGCGTTTTAACGTAAAAGATAAAGACTTTGTAAAGTTCGTTCAAAAGGCCGAATATCACGATTACGCTTTATTTATGGCGTTAAAGCAAAAATACCCCGTATGTTGGTCGGACTGGCCTGCCGAATATAAGTATTCGGACTCAGAAGCTTTAAAAGTCTTTAAAAATCAAAATAAAAGGGAATATTTATTTTGGCTTTTTATTCAATATAAATTTTGGCAACAATGGAAAAAGATTAAAAAATACGCTAACTCGAACGGTATAAAAATAATAGGAGATTTACCTCTTTACGTTTCTTACGACAGCGTAGACGTATGGAAGCATCACGACGTGTTTAAGTTAGACGAAAATTTAAAACCGACGTTTATAGCGGGCGTACCGCCGGATTATTTTTCGGCAACGGGTCAATTATGGGGAAATCCCGTCTACGACTACGACTATTTAAAGAAAACCGATTATAAATGGTGGATGGACAGAATCGCCCACGCACAAAAGATATTCGATGTGGTAAGGATGGACCATTTTAGAGGTTTAGACAGATTTTGGTCTATACCCGTAACGGAAACTACGGCTATAAACGGAACTTGGGAAAAGGCCGACGGAAGGGAAATTTTTGCTAAACTCAAAAATAGAAAGATAATCGCAGAAGATTTAGGAACGCTTGACGAAGGCGTATACAATCTTATTTACGAAACGGGATTTCCTTCTATGAAAGTTATATTGTTTGCTTTCGGCGACAACGATAGAAACCCGTACTTACCTTGGAATATTACGGAAAATTCCGTATGTTATACGGGTACGCACGATAACGAAACCGTTATGGGATACGTTAAGAGTTTAGATAAAGAAGCGTTTACCGACTTTAAAGAAAAAGTTCAAAAATGTCTTGACTACTTGCAAATATACAAAAAGTTAAGCGGAGCGGAAAGCGTTGCCAACGCGCTTCTCGATATAGCTTACGCTTGCGAGAGTAAACTCACCATGATACCTATTCAAGACTTATTGTTATTAGGTAATGAATACAGAATGAATTGGCCGGGAAAAACGGGCTACTGGACGGTAAGAATTAAAGAGAGTGTGTTTACGGATACGCTTGCTAAAATTGCTTTAATGAGAGCAAGAAGTTTTGACAGAAACTGATTTACAATAAAATTTTTATAAAGGAGCAGGAAGTTCTTGCTCCTTTACCATTAAGGGGCTATGGAACAAATACAAGACGAAAGCAAAAAATTATCGGTGAAAGAAAGTTCGTTATTTTTCATATTCACCTTAGGCGTTTATTTTGTGTTAAGCTTAATTTTATCTACGATATTAAGCGCAAAAATGCCGAAAGGCAGTAGTATAAACGCATATTACGGTAAAAAAATATGGTTTACCTGTTTAAATTACGGGTTATTTCCCATATCTTTTATCATAGTTTTTTTAATTTACGGAAAATTCGATAAAAAAATATATCCTTGCGTTTTAGAAAGGGAAACGTTGCACGTTAAATATGTACCGTTTATTTTAGCGTTTACTTTCAGTTTAATATTCGGATTTGCTCACGCTAACGATTTTTTTATAAAATTTTTAGAAAAAAAGACTAGCTACGTTAGTCCTACTACCGTTTTACCAGATTTTTCTATAATAAACTTTATTTTATGTACGATTTTTATCGCTATTTTACCTGCTATATGCGAAGAGCTTTTATTTAGAAAAATAATTTTCGAATCGTTACACGAATATTCGGTTTTGGCAAGAGTTTTAATTTCGGCGTGTTTATTTGCATTTTTCCATATGAATCCCGCGCAAACGATATATCAATTCGTGTTCGGTTGCGTGTTCGCGCTTACCGTAATTTTAACTAGAAGCGATTTATCCAACATTTTAATGCACTTTTTAAATAACTTTTTTATTTTGGTTATTTATTACGGAAAAATAGAATTTAATAAAGTCGCGACTATAATTTTTACGACGATAGGTATAATTTTAGCTATAATTTGTACGACTTTTGCCTTAATACATATTATTAAAAGAAAAGAACGCAAGCAAAAATTAAATAAGGAATTGCTGTATTTACTTATGCCTTTCGGGCTTTGTTTAATATTGTGGTTGGTTCAGTTATGATAAAAATAAACGTAGTATGTGTAGGTAAAATAAAAGAAAAATATTTTCAAGAAGCGGTAGACGAATATTCTAAAAGGTTGTCTAGATTTTGTAAACTTAATATCGTGCAGTGCAGGGAAGAAAATTTCGTTGCCGAACCAAACGAGTGCGAAGCCGAAATTATAAAGAAAAAAGAAGGCGATTCCATTATAGAAAAGATACGCGGATACTGCGTTTTAACTGATATAGGCGGGAAAAAATTTTCTAGCGAAAGTTTTAGCGAATACGTTTCCAAATTCGTTGACGGCGGACAAGAAGTAACGTTTATAATAGGCGGTTCTTATGGTGTTAGCGAAAGCGTAAAAAAATCCTCAAACGACAAAATATCTTTTTCGGATATGACTTTTCCGCACACGCTTGCACGCGTTATCCTTTTGGAACAGCTTTATAGAGCCTTTAAAATAAAAGAAAACGGCAGGTATCATAAGTGAACGACGAATATTTTATGGGAAAAGCCTTAGAGCTTGCCGAAAAAGCCGAAAAAAAGGGCGAAGTTCCGATAGGCGCGTTAATCGTAAAAAACGGGAAGATTATTTCAAAAGCTTTCAATAAAAGAGAAAAAAAGCAAAATGCTTTATATCATGCGGAAATTTTAGCAATAAATAAAGCGTGTAAAAAACTTAAAAGTTGGCGTCTTGACGATTGCGTTTTATATTGTACGTTAGAACCCTGCATAATGTGTTCGGGTGCGATAGTAAACGCAAGAATACAAAAAGTAGTTTTCGGCGCGTACGAAAAAAAGAGCGGAGCGGTAGTTAGTAAATATTCTTTACTAAACGATAACGGACTAAATCATAATTGCGCGTTTTTAGGCGGAATTAAAGAAGAAGAATGTAAAATGCTTTTGGTAAATTTTTTTAAAAAACAACGAAAAGCGGAAATAACAAAAAAATAAAAATAATAATTTTATTTAATTGACTTTATAGGTTATATTATTTATAATAAATATGTTTGTAAACGTTATAAACGTAAATACTTTTGGAGGAATTTATGATTACTAATCAGACAGAAATTAAAATTTTCAGCGGTAATTCCAACAGACCTTTGGCGGAAGCAATCGCAAAAGAACTCGGAATTAAACTAGGTGAAATGGAAGTCGGACATTTTTCCGACGGAGAAACTACCGTACAGGTAAAAGAAACCGTTAGGGGAAGGGACGTATTTCTTATTCAATCTACTTGTTCTCCCGTAAATGAAAATTTAATGGAGTTATTAGTAATGATAGACGCCGTAAGAAGGGCTTCGGCAGGAAGAATTACTGCGGTTATACCTTATTTCGGATATGCTCGTCAAGACAGAAAAGCAAAAGCTAGAGACCCGATTACCGCAAGACTGGTTGCGGATATAATTACCAAAGCAGGCGCGGACAGAATTTTAACTATGGATTTACACGCCGCTCAAATTCAAGGATTTTTCGATATTCCGGTAGACCATTTAGTAGGCGGACCTTTACTTTATAAGTATTTCCAAGATATGAACAACGAAAACTTAGTTGTCGTATCGCCCGACGTAGGTAGCGTTGCAAGGGCTAGAAACGTTGCGGAAAAACTCGGATGTTCTATGGCAATCGTAGACAAGAGGAGACCTAAAGCTAACCAAGTAGAAGTTATGAATATAATCGGAAACATAGAAGGCAAAGATTGCTTAATGGTTGACGATATGATTGATACTGCGGGAACTATTTGTCAAGGCGCGCAAATTTTAAAAGACAAAGGCGCAAAATCGGTTTACGCTTGTTGTACGCACGCGGTTTTATCCGGTCCTGCAATTCAAAGAATAAACGATTCTTGCATTAAAGAGTTGGTAATTTTAGATACCATTCAATTACCGGAAGAAAAGAAATTAGATAAAATAAAAGTTTTATCGGTTTCTAAATTATTCGCGCACGCAATCAAAAATATTTATAGCGACCAAAAAATGTCAGATTTATTTAAAGATAACTAAAATTAAAACCACCGATAAAAAGGTGGTTTTTTAATCCTAGGGGGAAAATGTATTTAATAGTTGGATTAGGAAATCCCGATTTAAAGTATTTAACGACTTATCATAACTTAGGCTTTATGGCGATAGATCGTTTTGCTATGGATAATCGCCTTGAAATAAACCAAAAAGAGCATAAATCGTTAGTGTGTAAAACTACGATAAACGGGCAAAAAGTAATAATAGCCAAACCTTTAACTTATATGAATTTAAGCGGAGAAGCGGTAAAAGAACTTGTAGACTACTACAAAATTCCGCTTGAAAATTTGCTTATAATATACGATGATTTAGACGTAGAAAAAGCTAAAATTCGCATAAGAAAAAACGGTAGCGCGGGTACGCATAACGGAATGAGAAATATAGTTAAAATGCTGTCTAGTACGGAGTTTAAAAGAGTAAGAATAGGTAGCAAGCAAGACGAAAATTCACCTATTCCCGTTATTGACTACGTTTTAACGAATATAGATAAAAGCTATCAGGAAAGTTATAAAAACGCTTTCGAAAAAGTAAGTAAGGCAATTTCCGATTTTATTTCGGGCGTAAGTTTCGATATAATTATGGGAAAATATAACGGATAAATATCCGATTAAAATTTCAGGGGTTATAAAAAGTGCTTAACAAATTAAAAACTATAACCGACGAAAATCAAAACGAAATAATATATAACGTCCGCAGTGGGTTACCTACTGCGGTATTCGGCGTTACGAGCGGTGAAAAAATAAGAACGGCGTCTTTACTGGATTCGCCCGTATTATACGTTGCGCCCGATATGGTTACAGCAAGGAGTTTGGCGATAGAACTAGAAGCCATTACCGAAAAAGAAACTTGCGTTTTCCCACCTAAAAGCGAAGTTCTTATAAAAAATTCGATTTATAGCAAGGAAATAATTTTCGAAAGGTTAAACGCTTTATACAAGGCAAAAAAATTCGGGGTAAACGTAATAACTACGTTAGAAGCTTTAATGCAAATAACTAGCTTAGACGTTAGAGTTTTTGAGCTAAAAAAAGGCGATAGCGTAGAGTTTTCGGAAGTAAATTTAAAGCTTGCGTCTTTCGGTTATAAGAAAACGGATTTCATAAAAGAAAGGGGAGAATATTCTTTTCGCGGGGACGTTTTAGACATATTTCCTATAAATTCCGAATTTCCTTATAGGATAGAATTCGAGTTTGACGAAGTAGAAAAAATATACAAATTTAGCGAAGAAGACGGCAAAAAACAAGCGGAAGAAAACGAATTTTATTGTTTGCCGTTATATGAATTCGATTTATCTGTTCAAAACGTAACGGAAATTGCTAAAACTCTTGAAAAAAGCGTTTTAAAAAAGGGAGAAAGTTTTGCGATTAGTAACTCAAAAAACGCCGTTAGCGAACTTATTGACAAACTTTCTTTCGGTTATGACGATACTTTATACGCTTTAATGCCTTTATTTAAAGGCGTGGGCGTAGCAACTGACTTTTTTAAAAACTATACCGTAGTATTCGACGAAGGAAAGCTAATCGACGAGCGTACGGACGGATATTGTAAAGAGTTTTTAGAAAGATTTTCTACTTTGTTTCGTCGCGGCGAAGTTTTAGATTTTGCAATAAGGCAAATATGTACGAAAGACTTTATTACTAACGAATTAAAAAAACGTCCTAGTTTAATGCTTGCAAATCTGTCTTCAAAAACGTCTTTTTACAATCCGTTAAAAATTGTAAAATTAAATTGCTCTCCGCTTAGTAATTATTCTTATAATTCCGAAGTTTTAACGGACGACTTAAAGGATTGGTTAAAATGCGGATATAGGGTAATTTTATGTTGCGACGGGGCGGAAAAAACGCAAAATATCACGACTAAGCTTATGGACGCGGGGATAGGGGCAAAAATAATTACCGATATTTCTCGTTTAAGCGGAATTTGTATCGTTAACGAGTATTTAGGTAAGGGGTTTATCGAACATAAAAATAAACTCGTAGTAATAGGCAGTTCGGAATTATTTGTTACCGCAAGTAAAAGAAAGACTTTAAAAACAAAAAAATTCACGACTTTTTCAGCTCCGAAAGTTGGCGATTACGCCGTACACGATACGTTTGGAATAGGTAAGGTTGTCGGAAATAAACGTATTTCCACAAGCGACAGCACGAAAGATTATTTAGAAATTATGTATAGGGACGGGGATATGCTTTACGTGCCCCTTGACCAAATGGACAGAATTTCCAAATATATCGGTGCCGAACAGGAACCAAAACTAAATAAAATAGGGGACGAATTCGAAAGAATTAAAGAAAAAGTAAAACAATCCGTTTCTTTAATGGCTATAAATTTAAAAAAGCTATATAAAACAAGAAAGGAAAGAAAGGGGTTTGCTTTTTCGCCCGATAACGAATTTTCAAACGAGTTCGACTCCAAATTCGAATACGAATTGACCGAAGACCAAGCCACTGCCATTGCGGAAGTGAAAGCCGATATGGAAAGTAATAAAATAATGGATAGGCTTATTTGCGGAGACGTAGGTTTCGGAAAAACGGAAGTTGCGATGAGAGCGGTTTTCAAGGCATATTTAGACGGAAAACAATGCGCGGTGGTTTGTCCTACGACGATACTTTCTCAGCAACACTATTTAACTTTTAAAAAACGGTTTGACGGGTTCGGTGCAAAAATAGAAGTTTTAAATAGGTTTAAAAGCGTAAAGGAAAGGGATAAAATTATAACGAAACTTGCGTGCGGAGATATAGATATAGTGATAGGCACGCACGCTTTGTTCGGCAAAACGGTTAAGTTTAAAGATTTAGGCTTGCTCGTTTTAGACGAAGAACAGCGTTTCGGCGTAGAGCATAAAGAAAAAATAAAAACTATGAAAGAAAACGTAGATACCATTACTTTAACGGCTACACCTATTCCGAGAACGCTACATATGTCGCTGGTAGGTATAAGGGATATATCGGAAATAAATACGCCCCCGACAAACAGAATACCTACACAAACTTTTGTTTTAGAGCAAAATTTCGACGTTATCGTAGAAGCCGTAAATAAAGAATTCGCTCGAAAGGGACAAGCGTATATTTTGTATAATAAAGTAGAAAGTATAGACGCTTTTGCTCAAAAAATATCTTCGCTTCTTCCAAATGCTAAAATTTTAGTTGCTCACGGGCAAATGAAAGAAAAAGAACTCGAAGAAAAAATTTTGTCTTTTTATAACGGCGAATTTAATTTGCTTATAGCAACAACCATTATAGAAAACGGAATAGATTTACCCTTAGCTAACACGCTTATTGTTATAGACGCGGATAAACTTGGGTTGTCAACGCTATATCAGTTAAGGGGAAGAGTCGGCAGAAGCGACAGAATGGCTTACGCTTACTTTATGTACAAGCAATTGGCTTTAACGGACGTGGCGTATAAAAGATTAAACGCTTTAATGGAGTATTCGGATGTCGGTAGCGGATATAAAATCGCTATGCGAGATTTGCAAATAAGGGGAGCGGGCAACGTTTTAGGAAAAGAGCAACACGGTCATATGGAAAAAATAGGGTACGAGTTGTATTCTAAGTTGCTAAAAGAAAAGCTTGCGGGCGAAGATTTAGACGCCGAATGCGAAACGGACTGCAAAGTAACCGCTTATATTCCCGAAACATATATAGATTATCCGTCGGCAAGAATGGATTGTTATAAAAAAATCGCCGAAGTAAAAACTAAAGAAGAAATGGAAAAACTTAAATGCGAAATAGAAAAAACTTACGGAGAAATGCCGTTAGAAGTCAACAATTTATTGCTTTTGGCAAATCTAAAAATATTATGCAAAGCGCACGGTGTTGTAAAGGTAGAAATCAATAAAGAAAAAGCCGTTTTAACTTTTAAAGACGTAAATTCGTTAAACGATAAAAAGATTTTATCCGTTATAGAAAATAACGAAATTTCTTCGGTTTTGTCCGTTAAAGACAAACCCGTTTTGACTTTTAATGCTCCGCAATTTTCTTCCGACAAAAGATTAAGAGAAATAATTAGCTATTTATCGTAAATTTTTACCAAAAATATAGGAAAAATTAAAAAAATCCTTGCAAATACGATATATATTTAGTATAATAACAAAGTATAGATTTACTCTTTAATAGAGAGTAATTATTTTAGGAATTTAGGAGAGTCCTATGAAGAAACTTCTTGTTAAAATTCTATGTTTGGTTTTATCGGTTGCGTGTTTATGCGGTGTGTTTTCCGCATGCGACCTAGTAAAAACGGACAGTGAAAAAAACAGCAAATTAGTTATTGCAAAAATTAAAATAGACGACGTAGAACAAGCTGATTTAAACGTAGACGGTAAAACGCTTTACAAAAAAGATTTATACGCAGGTTACGTTTCATACGGTTATTATTACGTTAATTATTACGGTTATACTACTTCTCAGGCGTTTAAAACAGTTTTGGACAATTTAGTAAACAATACCGTAGTAGAACAATACGCAAAAAGGCGTTTAACTCAATTTTACGCAACCGTAAAAGCGAAAACGGAAGCTGAAAGAACGGAATTCGAAAAATATTTTTACGATAACGTTTACGCTACTACCAAGTATTCGGGCGTTCTTACCGCTAAATCGAATTTAGACGCGTTTTTAACCGAATATCAAATTTTAGAAGCTAAATACGAAGTAAAAAATTCAATCGCTTCCATAATTAAACAAAATTCTAACGAAGACGAAGATACGACTAAATCGACCGAAAAAGTAACTTTGGACGAAAGAAAAAATCCTTCCAAAGAAGAAGAAAGGGATTTTACGGAACAAGAAATGAAAACGGAAGTTCCCACCGAAAAAGAATACAAAACCGTACTCGTTAAATTAAATAAAGAATGTACGGAAGAGAATTTAGCGGATATAAAAGCGGAATGTACTAACTTATACGATTTAAACGTAAAGCTTTTTAAAGAGTTCAAATACGATTTATCTTCTAGGGCAAATCGTAAAGCGTTTAATAAGGGAATAGAAAATCTTAAAGCGTACGGAATAATTTCTTCTGACGAGTTTTATTCTAGTCAAGAAGTTGAAAAGTACGCGTATTTCGTAGACGCTCTTGCAAACGAAAAAGTACAAGCTTTGGTTAACACTTTCGAGTCTTTTCTTGAAAAAGACGTAGAAAGTCAAATGACCGACGATATGCTATATTCGGCATACGATTCTTTGTACGAAACTCAAAAGACCAAATACGACACTAAGTTATCCGATTACGAAACCGCTTTGTCGGACGCTACGGAAGATACTTTTATAGTTTATAATCCTTTAGATAACTACGGTTACGTAAGCAACCTTTTAATAGGATTTTCCGACCAACAATCGACTGCTTTAAAAAATTATAAAGCAAAAGCAGGCGTTACGGCACAAGAAGTTAAAAATTTCAGAAATAATCTTGCTAAATCTATCGTAGCAAAAGACCAAAGAGCTTATTGGGTAGTAAACAGCTACGGTTATTACGACGGAACTTCTTTCGTATTCGATTCTAAATATTTAAAATCCGAAAATTCTTTAGTAGGAAAATATTTAGGAACTGTAAACAACCCCGTATCCACCACTAAAAAGGATAGCGACGGAGTAGAAGAAACGACTTGGACTTGCGACAGCGTTTATGCAAATTCCATTGAATTCGAAGATTTTAAAAACGACTATTTAAAAGCCATCGGAATGACTTCTTTATCTTTCTTTGGAAGCGGAACAATTTCTATGCTTGATTATAACGAAGAATTTAAAAATAATTTCGAAGATTTACTTTACGCTTTCTCAACCGACCCCGGTTGTTTAGGGAAACTTTACGGATATTTATATTCGCCTAACGGCAATCAATACGTAGAAGAATTTAACGCTTGCGCAAAAGCGTTAGTTGAAAACGGAGTAGGTTCTTATTCTATGGTGGTAACCGATTACGGTATTCACGTTATGGTATGTACTAAAATGGTAGAAAAGAACGTAGAAAAAATATTAAAAGCAGACTTTACTTCTTGGGATAAGTACGAAGATTTCAAAAAATCCAAAATAGATTCTTTGGTGTCTAATCAAGTACAAAAGGAATTAAATAACTTTATTTCCAACTACTTAGAAGACGATAGCACTGCCGTTAAATATTTCAAAAACAATTACAGCGATTTGATCACTGAATAATCAAACTAAAAGGAATTGAAAAAACGTCAATTCCTTTTTTTATAAAGGTATATTTATAAAGGTATATATGAAAAAACTCGTTATAAAAATAGGTTCGTCGTTTTTTATAAACGATAGGGGCGAAATAAATAAAAAAAACATACTCGAACTTATTAAGCAAATATCCATAATTAAGCAAAAAGGGGTATCGTGCTGTCTTATAAGTTCGGGGGCGATAGCCGTCGGCGTTAAAAAAATGGGATACAGCGTAAAACCTGCCAATATAGCTAAAAAACAAGCTTGCGCCGCAATAGGTCAAATGTTTTTGATGCAAGAATACGAACAAGTTTTTTCTTTATTCGATTTACAATGCGCTCAAATACTTTTAAATCACGACGATTTCGGTAACCGCAAAAGAATTATCTCGCTTAAAAACACTATCGAAAAACTTTTTTCAATGAATGTAGTTCCCGTAATCAACGAAAACGATGCTTTAGCCGTAGACGAAATAAAAGTGGGCGATAACGACACTTTATCCGCTATGGTTTCTTTGGTCTTAGACGCCGATATGCTTATTTTAGTTTCTGATGTAGACGGTTTATACTCGGCAAATCCTAAACATAACCCGGACGCAAAATTGTTAAAGGAAATAGACGACATAACGGACGATATACGGGCAATGGCAGGTGGTGCAGGAACGGTTTACGGAACGGGTGGTATGTCCACGAAAATAAAAGCAGGAGAAATAGCGGTAAATTCGGGAATTCCGATGATGATTGTAAACAAAACTAAAATAGACCATTTATCAACCGTTGCGGACGGGCAAAATATCGGAAGTTTGTTTAAAGGCAAAAAAGAACACTTAGATTTAAAGGAAAGTTGGATAAAATACTGCGCTAATATAGACGGAAAAATAGTCGTTGACGACGGAGCTAAAAAAGCCGTAAAAAACAGAAAAAGTTTACTCAATTGCGGAATAGTATCCGTTTCGGGACAATTCCGTAGGGGAGAAGTAGTAGAACTTTCCGACGAAAACGGAAATATTTTTGCAAAAGGCGTAACGCTTTTCGATTTTTCGGAACTTAAAAAAATTCCCGATTTAAAAAAATCTAAAGAAATAGTAATTCACGCAAACAATATAGTAATTTTGGAGAAATAATATGGATTATTTTGAAAGAGCAAAACTTGCTTCTCATAAATTAAAAATTGCCACGACCGAGCAAAAAAATAACGCGCTTGAACAAATTGCAAAGGCAATTCAATCTAATAAAAGTTTAATTTTAAAATCAAACGAAAAGGATATGGAAATTGCAAAAGCTAACGGCGTTACTAATATGCTCGATAGGTTACTTTTAACCGAACAAAGGATAGACGGAATCGTTAGCGATATTTATAAAGTAATCGCCCTTTCCGACCCGATAGGCGAAACGATAGAACAATGGACGACCGATAACGGTTTGCTCATAAAAAAAACAAGGATTCCGTTCGGGGTAATAGGCGTTGTATACGAATCCCGTCCTAACGTTACGGTAGACGTATCTGTATTGTGTATTAAAACCGGCAACGTATGTCTTTTAAAAGGCGGAAAGGACGCTAAATATACAAACGAAACTCTTGTAGAAATTATAAGAAACGCAATAAGCGGTATAATAGAACAAGACAGCGTAATTCTTCTTCCCAGCGAAAGAGAATGGGTTAATAAAATGATAACCGCAAGGGGCTACGTAGACGTAGTTATTCCTAGGGGAAGTAAAGGACTAATAAACGCGGTAGTAGAAAACGCAAAAGTACCCGTAATAGAAACGGGCGCGGGCGTGTGCCATATTTACGTTGACAAAACCGCCGATATAAACTTAGCTTTAAAGGTTTTAGTAAATGCCAAAGTTCAAAGACCCAGCGTATGCAATTCGGTTGAGACGCTTTTAGTCGATAAAGCTATCGCTGACGAATTTTTACCGCTTGCAAAAGCCGAGCTTGAAAAATACGGAGTAATTTTAAGAGGGGACGACAGCGTAAAAAGTATTTCCGTTCAGCCCTTATTACAAGACGGTTATTATACCGAATACGATTCGCTAAATATATCCGTTAAAGTCGTTGACGGGTTAGAACAAGCAGTTTCGCACATTTTAAAATACGGAACGGGACATAGTGAAACTATAATTACGTCCGATAACGATTTAGCGGAAAAATTTATGAATTCGTTAGATTCAGCTTGCGTTTACGTAAACGCATCTACTCGTTTTACGGATGGTGGTTGTTTCGGTTTTGGGGCGGAGCTAGGAATAAGCACTCAAAAATTACACGCAAGAGGACCGCTCGGGTTAAAAGAAATGACTTCTTATCATTATAAAATATTTGGAAACGGACAGGTGAGAAAATGAAATTCGGAGTAATAGGATATGGGAAAATGGGTAGCGCGATAGTTAAAGCGTTACTAGATAAAAATTTAGTTACAAAAAAAGATTTGTTAATTTACGATACTTATGCGCCGACTTGCGAAAAAATAAGCGAAAGCGGAATAGACGTCGCTAAAAGTTTGCAACAAGTTTTTGACGAAAGCGTAGTCGTACTGTTTTCGGTAAAACCGCAGGAGTTAGATAATGTTTTCGGTAAAATAGAATGTGATAAATCTTTAAATATTATTACCATAATGGCAGGCGTAAAAATCAGTCGTTTCAGCGCGAAATTTAAGAATGCTAAAATTGCAAGAGTTATGCCTAATACTTGCGCTACGATAGGACTATCAGCGTCTAGTTTATGTTTTTCGGCAAATTGCGAGCAAAAGGATAAAGCGTTATTTTACGAAATTATTTCGTCTTTCGGTTCGGTTTCTATAATAGACGAAAGTTTAATGGACGAAGTTATACCTTTGGCGGGTAGTTTTACGGCTTACGCTTACTATTACGCTAAAGCTTTTATAGATTCGGCGGTTTCAAGGGGAGTCCCTGTAGACGTTGCAACTAAGCTCGTTACGGATTCTATGATAGGTTCTGCCGAAATGATAAAACGAAGCGGTAAGGATTTAGATACTTTAATTTCAGACGTTTGTTCAAAAGGCGGAACTACGCTTGCGGGATTAGATAAATTAAAACAAGCAAAAGTTGACGTGGCAGTAGACGAATGTTGTAAAGCTTGTAGCGAACGTTCAAGGGAATTAGGTAAATAGTTATAAAATAAATTTTAATAAATTTGTTTTGTGGTATATAAATTTTTTTTCGTACGTTTTATAGAAATTTTACAAATAAAAAACGCTTTTATATTTTTTATAAAAGCGTTTTTTTTTAAGAAAAATATTAAATTTTTATTTTGCGTAATTTAACATTTTGTCAATAAGTTCATATCCTTTATCAACGTAAATTCCCGTTTTTTGTCCTTCTTTTTCGCTGTAAGAATTGCTATGCGTGCAATTGTTTTTTACGTTAGAATACAATAAGTACGGCACGGGTTCTTTCGCGTGAGTTTTAATTTCAATAGGCGTCGGGTGGTCGGGTAAAACCATAATAGTATAGTCAATTTTTTCTTTTTCAAGTCCGTCAATAATTTTACCTACAACGTGTTTATCGATAAGTTCAATCGCAAGTTTTTTGTTTTCCGCTTGACCTCTATGACCGCATTCGTCTGGGGCTTCCATGTGAACGTAAACGAAATCGTTATTTTTTAAAGCTTTTAAAGCGTATTCGGCTTTTCCGTCAAAGTTAGAATCTAAATCGCCCGTCGCCCCGGGTACGGAAATATTTTCCATATTTGCAAGTATTCCTATGCCTTTAACTAAGTCTACGGCGGAAATTACCGCGCCTTTAACGTGATTTTTTTCGTAAAAATCGGGAAGAGCGGGTTTAGTTCCCATTCCCCATAGCCATATAGAATTAGCTGGGTTTTTACCTTCCGCAATTCTCTTTAAGTTTACGGGGTGATTTTTTAAAATTTCGTAAGACTTTTTCATCATGTTAAGAAGTCTATCGTCGTTTTTAGGTAAATATTCCGTAATTTTTCTTCCGCTAATATCGTGTGGCGGAGTTAAATCGGCGGAAGCGTTTCCCGTTTTACAAACTAGGCAATGCCTATAAGAAATTCCGTTATATAAGCAAAATTCGTCGTTATCGAAATACTTTTTAAGGTCGGAAATAATGAGTTTTGCTTCTTCCGTAGTAATTTCGCCCGCGCTATAATCAACCATAGTTTTGTCTTCGTAATTTTCTTCGTTAGAAAGCGTTACTAAATTGCATCTATAAGTCGTGTCGGCTTCGGTTAAGCTAATACCCATACTTACCGCTTCTATGCAAGAGCGTCCTTTATAGTAAAGGTTCGGGTTATATCCCATTACGGCTAAATTGCACACATCGCTCCCCGGTTTAAAACCGTCGGCAACCGTTTTTACCATACCCACTTCTCCTAGTTTTGCAAGTCTGTCTATATTTGGTTTGTGCGCTAATTCAAGCGGAGTTTTATCGTTAAAATCTTTAAGCGGTCTGTCTGCCATTCCGTCGCCCAAAATAACTACGTATTTCATTTTTATCTCCATAATTTTATTATAATTGTATTTTACACCAAAAAAAATATCGTTGTCAATTCGGATAAGCTATAATAATTATTTTTTTGTACTTATTCGTTTGATAAAATGGTAAAAATATTGTATAATATAAAAAAAATATTAAAATTTAAAAAACGGAGAGAAATATGCTTTTTGAAAGTACCAGAGGAAAAAGTGAAAAAGTAACCGCATCTAAGGCGATTATAACGGGTATAGCTTCCGACGGGGGCTTATTCGTTCCGAGTTTTTTCCCTCAAATTTCTTTAGAAGAATTAAAAGGGTTCGAAGAAAAAGATTACGCAGAAAGAACGGCTTATGTACTTTCTAAGTATTTAGACGAGTACGATTACGAAAAACTTTGTTCGGCGTGCAAAAGCGCCTATGAAAAGTTTACGGGCGACCCTGCGCCACTTGTTAAAATAGACGATAACAACTACGTTTTAGAGTTATATCACGGACCTACTCACGCTTTTAAAGATATGGCTCTTACGGTGCTTCCTTATTTACTTAAAGAAGGCTGTTTAATAAACGGAATTAAAGAAAAAGTTTTAATTTTAACTGCGACCAGCGGAGATACGGGTAAAGCCGCGTTAGAAGGTTTTAGGGATGTAGACGGCGTTAAAATATGCGTATTTTATCCCAGCGAAGGCGTAAGTAAAATGCAAAAACTACAAATGCAAACTCAAAGCGGTAATAACGTAAACGTTTGCGGAGTAGTCGGCAATTTCGACGATTGTCAAAGCGCAGTAAAAAAGATTTTTAACGATAAAAACGTAAAAGAAACATTAAAGCAAAAAGGATATGTTTTTTCTTCCGCAAACTCAATAAATTTCGGCAGACTAGCTCCGCAAATTGCTTATTATTTTTCTTCTTACGTAGATTTAGCTCAATCGGGCGAGATTTCTTACGGCGATAAAGTGAATTTTTGCGTTCCTACGGGAAATTTCGGAAATATTTTAGCTTGTTACTATGCTAAACAAATGGGTTTACCCGTTGGAAAACTAATTTGCGCTTCTAATAAAAACAACGTTTTAACGGATTTTTTCAGTTTCGGAAAATACGATATAAACAGGGAGTTTTATAAAACTACTTCTCCTTCTATGGATATTTTAATTTCCAGCAATTTGGAAAGATTGATTTATGAAATTACGGGTAGAAACGCAGACCTTACCGCCAAAAGAATGAAAGATTTGGTTGAAAAAGGCGTTTACGATATTACCAAAGAAGAAAAAGAAAAACTATCTGCCGATTTTTACGCTTCTTGTTGTAGCGAAAAGGATTCTCAAAAAACTATCGAATATTATTTTGACGAATACGACTACGCAATAGACCCGCACACCTCGGTCGGATTAAAAGTTTCGGGCGATTTTAGAAAAGATTTCGGAGAAAACCAAAAAATCGTTAGTTTATCAACGGCAAGTCCTTATAAATTTCCTACCGACGTTTTAAAGGCAATCGACGGAAAAGTCGTAGACGATCCGTTTACCGCAAGCGAAAAAATTTGCGATTTAACGGCTATGCCTATTCCCGAAAGCATAGGAACTTTAAAGGAAAAGACTAGAAGATTTACGAAAGTTATAGATAGAAACAATATTTTAGAAGAAGTTTTAGAATTTTTAAATAAATAAGGAAAACGTTATGAAAAAATTAGGTGTTGCAATACTTGGACTTGGAACTGTCGGTGGTGGAACTTATGAAATTCTCACCAAAAATCACGACAAAATTTTAAAAGTAGACGAAATCGACGTAGAAGTTAAAGCCGTTCTCGAATTAAACAAGGAAAGGGCGTTAGCTCTCGGCGTAAAAGAAGAAAATATTTATACTGATATAAATCAAGTCGTTAAAAACGACGAAATAGACGTCGTAGTAGAAGTTATCGGCGGTACGGGAGTCGCTAAAAAGTTTATTGAACTTGCTCTTGAAAACGGCAAAACGGTAGTAACCGCTAATAAAGAACTTATCGCAAAACACTGGTGCGAACTCGAAAAAATTGCAAAAGCACACAATGCGGGATTTTATTTTGAGGCAAGTTGCGTTGGCGGTGTTCCCATTATTAGAGTTTTAAACGAAGCTATGCAAGCTAATAATCTTGAATCAATAAAGGGAATTATAAACGGAACGACTAACTTTATTCTTTCTAAAATGTCGAACGAAGGTCTTTCTTACGAATCGGTTTTAAAAGAAGCTCAGGCTAACGGTTTTGCGGAAGCTAATCCTACTGCTGACGTAGAAGGTTACGACGCGTCTTATAAGCTTTCCATTCTTTCTTCACTTGCGTTTAACAAAAAAGTTCCGCTTTCTAAAATTTACAGAGAAGGAATTACAAACGTCGACACTACCGATATTGCATACGGAAAAGAATTAGGTTATACGTTAAAGCTTTTGGCAATCGCAAAGGACACTCCGCAAGGGGTAGAGGCAAGGGTCCATCCTGCGTTTGTTAAAGACGATAATCCTTTATCTTCGGTAAGCGGTCCGTTTAACGCTGTAATGATTCACGGCGATATGGTGGACGATATTATGCTATACGGTAGGGGTGCCGGTTCGCTTCCTACGGGTTCGGCAATCGTATCGGACGTAATTTTTGCAGGAAAAACTCAGAAACATAGATATTCCAGTTTTGATAACACCGACGAAGCGGGAGAAAAAACCGTATTTAACCAAAATTTCGAAAGTAGATATTATATAAGACTTACCACTGAAAACATTGCCGGTGTTTTAAAAGATATTACGGGAATTTTCTGCGATCACGAAATAAGCATTACGGCTATTACTCAAAAAGAAGTAAAAGGCGATAAAGCTTCTATAATATTTATAACCGACACCACTAGCGAAAATCAAATTAAGCAAGCATTAAGCGAAATAAATGCATTAAAAACGCTTAAAAAGATTGACGCTTTGATAAGAGTTGAATAATTATTAGTTAAATAAAAGAAAAATAAAGAAGCGTTAAAAAACGTTTCTTTATTTTTTATAAAAATGAAAAAAAATTAGTAATTATCTTTATTTTCTCTTGACATAAATCGAAAAAAATATTAAAATATAAAAGTAATTGCTGATATACCTCAGGTGGTAGAGGACCGCATTGGTAATGCGGCTGTCCCGGGTCCGAGTCCCGGTATCAGCTCCATTTTTTAGTGTTTTATGCAAAATATTGTATAAAACACTATTTTTTTTAAATAAATAAAGTAAATTTTTGCATAAATATACACAAAAAAGTAACGATTTTTAAGAATTTGGGGAAGATTTGGGGAAGGATTTTTGGCTTTTTATTCCCATTTATTTAGTTTTTTTCCCTCTTTTAATAGGTATTCATCTGAAATATCAGTGTAAGTATTTTCTAGTACTCCTAATGTGTGTCCTACGAATAAATTTCTTGCTGTGTGCTCAACTGATAATTCTTGACATCGTGTATAAAATGTAGTTCTTAAATCATATAAACGGTGATTAGGTAATATTCTGTTAAATTCTTTACGTATTATTTTTAAATCTCTTTCTTTTGGTATTTCAATAATGTAGGGTTCTCTTTTTTCTGTTGAATGTAACTTTTCTAGGTTTAATGATTGAATGTAAGCATAAGTTTTAAATTTTTTCATTTTTTTTCTCCATAAATATTGATTTTTTTTAGATAATGTAATATAATAAAGTAAAGATAAGTTAGATTATATTGTAGGTGAAATAACCTAACTCATCTTATTTAAAGTTACTCATATGTGGGGGTAACTTTTTTTATGCCCTGGTTAAATCTTCAAGTATTTCTACTATTTGATTGCTTGTATAACCTAATTTTTTTAAAGTTCTAATTAGTCTATAAATAGTAATTAGTATTATGATTGCCATATATGTAAGTATCACCTTTATCCATCGGTTTTTCCGATGGATATTTATTTGCAAAATTTTAAAAAATATGTTAAAATTACTGTGTTAATAAATGATTTTATTGTTTTTAAATAGTTTTTTAATGCATATGTTTTTTAACGTAGAAAAAACAATGTTAATGGCAAAAATGGTTTAAAATTTTTTAATTTTTTAAAGTTTACTCTGTCTTTTTACATTCTCATTTTTTAGGAGTTTTTTCTTATTTAAGCGTTGAAATTCTAAATAAGGATTTCAACTTTTTTATGAAATTTTATTTTTAAAGGTAGTTGTAATGCGGTTAATTTCTTTTGACGTGGAAAGTTGTAACGGAAATCCAAAAGAAGCAAGTCTTTGTAGTTTTGGATACTGTATCAGCGACGAAAATTATAATATTTTAGAAAAAAAAGATATTTTAATAAATCCTGCAAGCAAAAATTTAACTTTGTGCGATAATAAAAGAAATTTCGGAATAAAATTAGCTTATAGTAAAACAGAATTTCGTTCGTCGCCACTATTTTGCGAATTGTATAACGAAATTAAAAAACTTTTACAATCTTGCGATTACGTTATAGGTTTTTCCATCGAAAACGATTTAAATTATTTGAATAAGGCCTGTGAATATTACAGTTTAGAAAATATAAATTTTAGATTTATCGACGTTCAAGAGCTGGATAGTCTTGCAAACGGTGGAAATCAAAAGGAAAGTTTAGAAAAAGCCGTAAAAAAATTCGGCGTTCAGTTTACATTGCATAAGTCTGACGACGACGCCTTAGCTACTTTATTATTATTAAAAAATATTTGTTTAAGTAAAAGTACTTCTTTGGAAGGGTTGTTAGACGAATATAACGTCGTGCTAGGCGAAAATTTTGAAAACGGTTTTTCACATAGTTATTCTTTAAATAGAATGTGTGAAAAAAACGGTTTAAGTTCCAGTTTAAAATTAAAAAAATATTTATTTTGCAAATATTTAAGGAAATTGAAAAAGGGGAAAGGTAAATTAAATGGAAAAACTTTTTCTTTTTGTAAAAAGCTAGCGTATTCGGATATAAATTTAAGTAGAAGTTTATTGTTCGAAATTTACAGTCAAGGCGGAAAATATACAAT
The DNA here is from genome assembly GCA_002405165.1 of Christensenella sp. UBA4675. Lineage (GTDB taxonomy): Bacteria > Bacillota > Clostridia > Christensenellales > Borkfalkiaceae > UBA4675. The sequence goes on along the minus strand of DHLF01000006.1, from coordinate 1,463 downwards.
GTTTTCTAGTCAAGCCGACTTTTTTGTTGTCACTTCCGAAAACGATTGCAACGCAAAGGAAAAACGCTTGCAAGGGCAGGTGGAAATTATAGAGTTGGACGAGCTTTATTCTTTGCTTGGCAATTTCACGGTTAAAGAGTTTGACGATGAAAACTCGGTTAGAAGTTATTTTAAAATAAGGGTAAAATAAAAATATGCTTGCGTAAAAGTTATTAACTATACGCAAGTTTTTTTATGTAAAAATTCAAAATTGATAACAAAAGGAGAAACAAAGATAAAAGCGTTACTATTTAGTAACGCTTTTAATATATTTATTAGTTTTTAGTTTGAATATAAATTATTATTCTTCAACTTCCTCCGCATTGTTAAATACGATTACGGAATCACAGAATTTCATAACGGATAAAATTGCGCTTTCGCAATTAGTTGCGCTTGTATATCCTGCACCGATACCGAGTAATCTTTTATTTTCGGAGAAAAGCTTAAAGTTATAGTTGTCGTTTTTGTCTTTTCTCATTGCAAAGTTACCTTTAGAAATGCTCTTTCTAACGGAATCTAAACCCGTACGTAAGGAGTTAATTCCTTTATATTGTTCGGTTACGAATAATACTTGACCGTTATTAGCTTTTAATTCAGCGTAATCATATCCGTCGGTGCCTTCGTAAATTACCCATTTTCCGTTCGGATTTTTCTCATCTTCTTTAATGGAGAATACTTTTTCTTCAATTTGTTCGGTTTCGTCAGAAACGAATGTTAAACTATTAGAGAAGTTCTTTACGGATTGAATTGCGCTTAAAGCGTTTTCTCTCGAAGTGTATCCTTCGCCGATACAAAGTAAACCTTGATTAGATGCGAATAATTTAAAGTTATAAGTTTTATTTTTATCTACAGTAATTTCAAAGTTGTCTTTTGCAATGTTTTTCTTTATTGTTTCGATACCGCTCTTTAAACCGCTAACACCTTTATATCTTTCGGTTTGGAGTAACATTTCGCCGTTATTAGCAAATAATTTTCCAAAGAAATAACCGTCGGATTCAGGAATTAGCAACCATTTTCCGTTAGATTGTTTTGGCTTATTATTTGCGTCTTTCGCGTTAGAAGTTTTAGGAGTAGGTTTAACTTCTTGTTCTTCTTTTTTCATTTCTTCTTCCTTTACAGCTTCTTCTTGAGCTTGTTTTTCTTCTAATTCCTTTTCAATTTCATTGGAATCAGGTATATCTTTTAATAAATCTTCCGCTTCTTTTTCAGCTTCCTTATCGCTTTTTTCGTCTTTCTTTTCTTCAACGGGTTCTTTTTTAGCTTCTTTTACAGGAGCTTTTTTAGCTGTTGCTTTAACAGGTTTCTTTTCTTCCGTCTTTTCTTCTTCAGCAGGAGCTTTTTCTACTTTTTCTTCTTCAATGGGTTTAGCTTCTTCTGTCTTTTCTTCTTCAGCAGGAGCTTCTATCGTTTTATCTTCTTCAACG
>DHLF01000013.1:87538-87727 GCA_002405165.1 Christensenella sp. UBA4675 | reverse complement strand
TTTCCGTTTCCCGCAAGCTGATTTTCTAAATTTTATCCTAAATCCTAAATCTAAAAGGACAAAATTTTTTAAAATTTTATCCTTTTACTTTTTTATTTTGCGTATTCCGTCGCCAACTTAACTATCTTATCTTAACTTTATTTTGAATTTTAAACTAAGTTACTATCGGGAAACGGAATTCATTTCCGT
>DHLF01000013.1:529-87432 GCA_002405165.1 Christensenella sp. UBA4675 | reverse complement strand
CTCATTTTGCGTATTCCGTCGCCCTTAGCTCTCTTATTACGTTGACTTTTATTTGTCCGGGATAATCGAGTTCGGTTTCTATCTTCTTAGCAATATCTTTTGCAAGGAATAACGTTTGACTATCGTCTATTTGTTCGGGTTTAACTACTACCCTTATTTCTCTTCCCGCTTGTATTGCATAACTCTTTTCAACGCCTTTAAAGCTAGATGCAATAGCTTCTAAGTTTTCCAAACGTTTGATATAAGTAGTATTCGTTTCTCTTCTTGCGCCGGGTCTTGCTCCGCTGATGGCGTCGGCAGCCTGAACTAAAACAGCTTCTATACACTTTGGTTCTACGTCGCCGTGGTGAGCTTGAATACAATTTACTACGTTTTTACTTTCTTTATACTTTTTAGCTAAATCCGTACCTATTTGAGCGTGCGTTCCTTCTATTTCAAAGTCAACGGCTTTACCTATATCGTGTAAGAGTCCGCCACGTTTAGCTAAATTAACGTCAACCCCAAGCTCGGCAGCCATTGCGCCCGCTAAGAACGAAACTTCTATGGAGTGTTGTAATACGTTTTGACCATAGCTCGTCCTATACTTTAATCTACCTAAAAGTTTAACGAGTTCGGGATGAAGTCCGAATAAGCCTGCGTCAAACATAGCGGTTTCGCCCGCTTCTTTAATTTGAACGTCTAATTCTTTTTTAACTTTTTCTACGGTTTCTTCTATCCTTGCAGGATGAATTCTTCCGTCTTGAATAAGTTTTTCTAGCGAAATTTTGGCAACTTCCCTTCTTACGGGGTCAAAACCCGATAAAACTACAACTTCCGGCGTATCGTCTATAATAAGTTCGATTCCCGTTGCGTTTTCAAGTGCCCTTATGTTTCTTCCTTCTCTACCGATAATTCTTGCTTTCATATCATCGTTAGGAAGCGGAACTACCGAAACGGTAATTTCCGACGCGTGATCCGTACAACATTTTTGAATTGCCAAACTTATTATATCTTTTGCTTTTTTCTCCGCGTCTTCTTTGGCTTCTGCTTCTATTTGCCTTACCATAACGGCGCTATCTCTTCTAGCTTCTTCTTGAACTTCGTCCATTATGAGCTTTTTAGCTTCTTCTCTGGACATTTGAGCAACTTTTTCTAACTCTTGCAACATCAATTCGTGCTGTTTGCCGAGTTTTTCTTGCATTTTTTCTAAATCTACGGTTTTTTGTTCGTAAATCTTTTTTTGCTGTTCCGCTTCGTCAGTCTTTTTCATCAAGTTGCTGTCTTTTTTATTTAACAACTCTTCTTTTTGAGCAAGTCTTTGTTCGGTTTTAGCAAATTCTGCCTTTTTTTCTTTTGATTCCCTTTCAAACTCCTGTCTTAATCTGAAACTTTGTTCCTTAACTTCTAACTGCGCTTCTTTTTTCAAGTTTTTACATTCGATTTCGGTTTCTTCTTTCATTTTTGCCAAAATCGACTCTACACTACCTAATTTTGCGCTACGAATTTTGTCTACTATTATTTTTCCGACAAATATACCAATAGTTAAAGATAATACTACACATACGGCTATGATTGCAATCATAACGCCCGTGTTTATCGTTAAGAGCAGAGAGTTTATATACGTTTGCATATTGCACCCTCCTTTATTTTGAAAAAACACAAAATATTGTATTTTTCCCTTAATTACATTGTACTATATTTATGATTAATTGTCAATATATGTAAAATAATTTAAACGGAAAATATGCAAAAATGCTCGTAAAATAGTTTAATTTGCAATTTATTTTGAATAATTTTATAAATCTGCTTAATATAAATGCAAAAATTACTATTTTTAAATTTTATTTATACTAATTAAGGCAACGCCGAACGGCGTTGCCTCAAAATTATTCTTGAACTTCTTCTTTTTCTTCTTTGGGACTAAAATTTTCTCTAATTTTATTTTCTATATCTTTTGCAATTTCCGGATTGTCTTTTAACCAGTCTTTCGCCTTATCTCTTCCTTGTGCGATTTTATTTCCGTTATACGAATACCAACTTCCGCTCTTTTCGAATAATCCGAGTTCTGTTCCCATATCTAAAATACAGCTTTCTTGCGAAACGCCGTGTCCGAAAACAATATCGAATTCCGCTTGTTTAAACGGAGGCGCAAGTTTATTTTTAACGATTTTAGCCTTAGTTTTGTTTCCGTACATTCCGTTAGCATCTTTTAAAGTTTCGCCTTTTCTAACGTCTATACGAATACTAGCGTAGAATTTTAAAGCTTTTCCGCCCGTTGTCGTTTCGGGATTACCGAACATAACTCCGACTTTTTCCCTTAACTGATTTATAAAAATTACGCAAGTTTTGCTTTTATTAGAAATACCCGTTAATTTTCTTAAAGCTTGCGACATTAGTCTTGCTTGAAGTCCGACGTGAGAATCGCCCATATCGCCTTCTATTTCAGCCTTAGGAGTTAAAGCCGCAACGGAGTCTATTACTATTAAATCTACCGCTCCGCTTCTTACCAAAGTATCGGTAATATCCAAAGCTTGTTCACCCGTATCGGGTTGAGAAACATATAAATTTTCTAAGTCAACGCCTAAATTTTTTGCGTAAACGGGGTCTAATGCGTGTTCAGCGTCAATAAATGCCGCAATTCCACCCATTTTTTGAGTTTCCGCTATTGCGTGAAGAGCTACGGTTGTTTTTCCCGATGATTCAGGTCCGTAAATTTCGATTATTCTCCCCCTAGGAAATCCACCGATACCCATTGCAACGTCTAACGCTAAACAACCCGACGGTATTACTTCTACCGTTTGCGTAACGTTAGAGCCTAATTTCATAATTGCTCCCTTACCGTAATTTTTTTCAATTTGCGCTAAAACCGTATCCAAAGCCTTTTGCTTGTCGTTAGTCATATTTACTCCTTATATCCCTTAGTTTTTCAGTTGCCTTCTTCGTTTAAAGTTTCATTATTTAACGCGTTTTTGTTTTGAAAAGAACTATCGCCTGCGTCCAAAGCGGTAATTTCATTATTTTCTTCCGAAACTTTTTCGTTTGGTTTTTGATTATCGCTTGCGTCGTCCGTTTCTTGAGAATTTTTTTCATCGACGCTTTCTGTTTTTTGATTGTATATTGCGTTTTCGCCCGTTTTATCTTCTTTTTCAACGGAATTTGCTTCTTCTCCGTTGGAAGAATCTGAATTACATTCAACTCCGAACGCACTATCAGTTTCTTTTAAATTGTCGTTTTTTGCAATTTCAACATCAACTATTCCGTAAAGTTCGTCGTATTCTTCCATAGTAATTGCAACTATTTTTTTATCGTCTTGATTGATTACGTAGCCGTTTTCTATCATCCATTCCATAATAAGACTTGCCCTATTAAAGCCTATTTGAAATTTTTTAGCAATAGCAACAATACTTGCGTTGTTAGTTTCAATAACGAATTTTAAAGCGTTTTTCTTTAAATCGGCAAGATTTTCTTCCGCTTGACCTTCTTCAACGTTTCTTCCGTCCTGTCCCGAAACGATTTTAAAAGCCATATCCAAAGCTTTACAGCTTGCCCTTTCCATTATACGACGTCTTGTTCCGTCAAAAACGTTTTTGCTTACGGCAATTTTTCCTTCGAATCCTACGGCAACGTAACATAAACCTATTTGCTTATCGTCTTCGTTTACGTCGGAATAACCCGTAGTTGCGATAGCTACGTCGCAATTGCCCGTTTTTAAAAGCCCCATCGCCATTTCACAAGCCGTTTCCGCGCTAACGACTCCTTTTTCGGATATTGTGCTTTCTTTTACGTTTAACCTGTCTATTTTGGATTGAGCGTTATAGCAAACCATACCTTCGTAAAAAACTTCGCTTGCTCCGCTGACGGAAACGATTTTTTCACTGATTAAACCGCCCGTAAAAGATTCGGCTACGGATAGCTTTAAATTTTTTTCCTTTAAAAGCGATACGAGTTCTTCTTGTCTACTCATTGTTTTCTTTCTCCTTTAAAACGCATTTATTTTTTATAAACATTTCTATTCCCGATAGAATAGTAATAACTACGGCTACGCAAAATAAAACGAATCCCGTAATTCTTAAAGCCTTACTAAAACCGCATAAATTAAAGAAATTATAACCTATTAGCAAAATAGCGATGCAAACGTCTTGAACGGTGGTTTTAATTTTTCCCCATTTATCCGCTGCAATTACGGTAGATTTAGAAGCTGCTATCATTCTGAAAAAGCTTACGATGAATTCTCTTGCCAAAATTAAAGCAACTCCTATTCCGCCGACTATATTATTTATTAGTATTCCGTTTACGCTTATAATTAGCGTTAAAGCGGTCATAACCAAAACCTTATCGGCAATAGCGTCTAAAAACTTACCTAAATCGGTTACTAAATTGTATTTTCTAGCTATGTATCCGTCGATAAAATCCGTGCAAGCGGCAATAACGAATATTAAGCCTGCCCATACGTAATTGTACGGAATACACGTTAAATAAAAAAACGCGATGAAAACGGGAATTAAAAATATTCTCGTTAAAGAAATTTTGTTAGGTAAATTCATTTTACAATTCCTCCATACAAATCGTAATCAAAAGATTTTTCTATTAAAACCGTATATTCTTCCCCTTGAACTATATCTTCGTCCCCCGAAAAATACACGACTCCGTCCACTTCAGGCGCGCTGAAATACGCCCTTCCGTAAAAACTTTGTTTTTCGTAATCAACCCCGTCGCAAACGACTTTTAATTCTTTTCCGATAAAACGTTTAAGATTTTCTTTGGAAATTTTCTTTTGAACGTCGTAAAGCTTTTTAACTCTTTGTTTTTTAGTTTTTTCGTCTATTTGGTCGGGGAAATTATACGCAGGCGTTCCTTCTTCTCGCGAATATGCGAAAAACCCCGCGTTGAATAATTTAGCCTGTTTAATAAAATCAACTAAATTTTCAAAAGCTTCTTCGCTTTCGGACGGAAATCCCGCAATAAACGTAGAACGAACTGCAACGCCACCGTCTTGCAACTTTTTAACGAGTTTTAAATACTCTTCTTTATTTCCGCGCCTATTCATCTTTCTTAAAATTTCATCGTCGGCGTGTTGGAAAGGGATATCCGCGTATTTAATTATTTTATCGTTAGTGATAATTTCGTTTATCAACTCGTCGTCAAACTTGTCGGGATAGCAGTATAAAAGTCTGATAGAACCGACTTCTTCCATTGCCGTAAGCTCTTTTAAAAGTCTTGCTATACTCGGTTTTCCGTATAAGTCTTTACCGTATAAAGTAACGTCTTGAGCAACTAAAATAAGCTCTTTTATAAAACCTAATTTTTTGACTTCTTCTTTAAGTTCTTCGATAGGCTCGCTAAAATATTTTCCGCGAATATACGGAATTAAACAGTACGTACACCTATTATCGCAACCATCGGCAATTTTAAGATAAGCGTAATGATAAGGTGTTGTTAATATTCTAGACTCCGTTTGAGTTTTATTGCCTTTTCCTACTAAATTTACCCTTTTGTTTTTGTAGATTTCTTCTATTCCCGTTTTTAACAACTCGTAATCGAAAGTACCTAAAAACAAATCTACTTCGGTAAGCTCGCCATAAAGCTCTTTTATAAATTTTTGCGGAAGGCAACCCGTTACTACTATTTTTTCCAAAACGCCGTTTTCACGCAAGGAATTGCAACGCATAATTTCGTTTATAGCTTCTTCTCTTGAAGAACACAAAAACGCGCACGTATTTATTATGATTATTTGAGCGTTTTCTATTTCGTTGGTAATTTCCGCAAATTCCTTTAAATAATAAAGCATTTTTTCGGAATCTACTCTGTTTTTATCGCACCCGAGCGAAATAACGCCTATTTTCTTTCGTTCCATTTTTCTCCGTTATTTTTGATTATGCAACACTATTTTTTCATTATAGCTTTTGATTTATAAAACGTCTACGAATTTATTTTTGTTCGCCAAACATTTTATCATAATCTTCCATCGTGATTTTTACTTCGCTTTTATTGTTTTCCAAAGAGTTTCCCACGTAGCCGTTTTTAACCATCCAATCTTTCAAAACCGACGCCCTATTAAATCCTACTCTCAATTCTCTTTGTAAAGCGCAAACGCTTGTACTTTGAGTTCTTATAACGAATTCCAAAGCTTTTTTCTTTAATTCGAAATCTTTGTCGTCGTCATCGGCTTCACCCGTTAAAACGGTATCGGAAGAAGACGTTTTATCCAAATACGCTTTGATTTTTTCGTCAAACACACATTTATTGTTCGTTTTTAAGAATTGTACTACTTTAAAAATTTCTTCTCCGCTGACGTTAGGACCTTGCGCTCTTATCAAATGGCTGTCGTTAGGGGTAAAGAAAAGCATATCCCCGTGATTTAACAAATTTTCCGCTCCCGTTTCGTCGAGAATAGTTCTACTGTCTACCGCCGTTTGCATTTTTAATGAAATTCTTGTAGAGAAGTTTACCTTTATATCTCCCGAAATTATTTCTACGGAAGGTCTTTGCATTGCAAGTATAACGTGTATTCCCGCAGCCCTTGCTTTTTGCGCCAAAATTTGAACCTTAGGTAAAATATTTAATTTGTCCGCGCTGACTAAATCAGCAAACTCGTCAATAAATAAAACTATTCTGGGCATTTCTTCCCTGTCTTTCATAATTTTATTGTATTCGGCAATGTTTGCACAACCCGCTTCTTGAAGCTTAGAGTACCTACGCCCCATTTCTTTAACCGCCCAGTCCAAAATCTTAATAATTTTTGGCCTATCGACTATTATTTCGTCTATTAACAAGTGCGGAACGCCTTTAAAAGCTACGAAATCTACGCCTTTGGGGTCGCAAATTATCAAACGCATATCTTTTGGCGAACATTTTTGCATCATACTAACTAAAATAGAGCGTACGAAAACCGATTTACCCGAACCCGAACAACCCGCTATTAAAATATGGGTAAGTTTGGCTAGTTCCATTACTAAAACGTTTCCTATAACGTCTTTTCCGACGACGAAAGGTACGTTTTCCGCTTTCGCCGAACAAAATTCTTTACTTTCTATAAGTTCTCTTAAACTTACCGTCACTCTATTTTCGTTAGGAACCTCTACCCCGACCTTATTCGATTTGGGTACGGGCGCAATTCTTAATTGTCCCGCGCAGTTGAGTTGAACGCCCATATCTTCTTGTAAGCCCGTTATATCCCTTATCGCAACGCCTATCGGAACAGGCAAATCGAACCTTGTAAGCGTAGGTCCGTGATGAATTTCCGCAATTTCCATAGAACGCTTTTTCATAGTTTCTATAACGGCTAAAATTCTTTCTTTACAAAAGGCGAAAAATTGTTCTAACTGCTCTTTATTTTCGTTGACGTTGTAATGATTGAGCATGGTAGTCGGGAAAGAATTGAATACGAAATCGCTGTAATCGTAATTTTCCAAAGAAATTTCTTCTTTCTTTTCTGCGTTTTGAGTTACCCCGAAGTAATCTCTCTTATCATCGTTTTGAGAAGAAGCGAAATAATCTTTCGTTACGTCTTGTTTAGGAACGTCGTAAAATTTACCGGCAGAATTTTGTTCCGCAAACGAAAAGCCGTCTTTTTGAGTAAACGACGTATCGTTTATATCTGAATATGTTTTTTGCGAATACGAATTTTTATCGTAATAAGAATTTTGATTTACGTTATCTTTTCCGTAGTTATCTTGTTTTTCAAATCCCGTAGAAAAATCTTCTTTTTTATCAAAAACGTACTTACTGAAATCTTTTTTATAGCTTTCTTCTCCGTCTTTTTCTTCGTTAGAACGCTTTTTAAAAGACAACCTTGAATACACGTCGGAATAAGTTTTGTTTTCTTCTTGTTCGGAATTAGAAAAATCACTCGCTCCGTAGGGGTTAAAGTTTACGTTTTTATTGCCGAAATAATTTTTTTCTTCCTGCTCGCTTTCGTTTTTAGGGATAAAGGTTTCGGGCGTTATTCGGCTATTATCTAAATTTTCGTCATTTGAAAAACTTTTATATTTTTCGTTAAACGATATAGGCTCGGAAACGTTATTCGAATAATTATATCCCGTGTTATAAATTTCTTCTTTTACGCCTTTGTTAGATTTTTTTCTGAGCGAATCTTGAAGCAAAGAAACTATATCTTTATCGGCTTTTTTCTCCTCTACGTAAGGTTTATAAGACTTTGCCAAAGGTAAATCGTAAATATACTTTTGTTCTTCCGTAGGAACGGTTGCGTTGTTGAAAAACGGCAAACTGACTTCTTGCTTATTTTCCGATTTTTTAGAATAAGCGAAATCTTTTCTTTTTACGATTTTAGTTACAATATAAACTATTACCGCAACGAAAATTAAAGAAAATAAAACGTAAGCGCCTATCGAACTTAAAATGTCGGCAAATAGTCCTACCGATAATGCCATAAACGCTCCACCGAAAGAACAACGCTTGTCAAAGCCCATTTTATAGCATTTGGAAACATAATCGGAATATCCGCCGTTATAAGAAGCCGACGCCAAATGTATTATTGAAAATAACGAAAAAACGGTAATAAAAAATAAAAAAAATTTAGACAGCGAAAATTTGAGCTTAATTTTTAATCCCGCCACTATTAAAACCCCGAATACCGAAAATAAAAAGAAATACGCGTAAGACGTTAAGCCGAATACGCCGAGCAATGCCCCCCTTATGTTTAAACCCAATTGACCGAAGAATAAATCTCCCCCGATTAAGCAAATTAAACCTACTATGGAAAATACTACGAGTAAAATTCCCAAATTTTCAAGAGAGAAAAATTTTGATACTGCTTTTTTTGTTTTCAAATTAGTTTTCCCCCTTTAATAAATATTAATACTAAGTATAACATATATATATTTTTTTTTCAATGATTTTTAAATGCAATTTTATAGAATTTCTCGACAAAAAAAACGATAAAAAGTCGAACGATTTAAAGTTAAAAAGTAAACTTTAAATTTTTTTATTGTAAAATTTTTTTAAAATTTAGATATCAATAATAGGTTTGCCAACTTTAAACAAAAATAAAACCCCGCTTTTATAAGCAGGGTTTCCATAGTGAACCATATTGCGTACTAAACGATATTTACAAAAAAGCTAAACGCAAGAAAAAACTTTTACGGTGTAATTATTCTTGCAAAAAACCTTTAAGTCTTATGAAAATTAGTTGTTTTCGATTATATTTACTACGTCTTGTACGGTTTTTAATTCTTGAACCTTATCTTCGTTAATTTCGATGCCGAGTTCGTCTTCTAACGCCATAACCATTTCGAAAACGTCTATAGAGTCAGCGCCTAAATCGGCTACTATTAAAGATTCGGGCTTTACTTTTTCTTTATCTATTCCTAATTGCGAACTTATAAGCTTCGCTACTTTGTCGAAAGTTGACATTTTTGCCTCCTGTAATTTAACGGTTTTCCGTTTTAAAAACTTTTTTTAAGTTTATATACGTTATTTTACCACATAAATTTAGATTTGTCAATTTCTTTTTATTTTTTTAATAGATAAAGCTATTCTGTTCTTTTTTTCGTCCACGCCTATTACCATTACGTCTACGGGTTGTCCGACCTTTAAAACGTCTAGCGGGTGTTTAATAAAACTATCGGAAATTTCCGAGATATGCACTAACCCGTCTTGATGAACGCCTATATCGACGAATGCGCCGAAATCGGTTACGTTTCTTACCGTACCCTTAATTATCATTCCTTCTTTAAGGTCTTTAATTTCTTTAATGTCGCTACGTAGTACGGGCTTTGGCAAACTATCCCTTATATCTCTCCCCGGTTTAGTTATTTCTACAATAATATCGTTTAAGGTAGGTACGCCTACTCCGCAAGCTACGGCAACTTTTTGTTCTCCGTACGCTTTAACTTTACCGCTTAAAGCAGATAATTTATTGTTTTTTACTTCTTCTTCGCCGTAATCGAACAATTTAAGTAATTTTTGTACCGCTTCGTAGGATTCGGGGTGTACGGAAGTATTGTCTAAAATGTTATCTCCGTCCGTAATTCTTAAAAATCCCGCGCATTGCATAAAAGCTTTTTCGCCGAGTTTGGACACTTCTAAAAGCTGTTTTCTATCTTTAAATTTACCGTTTTTCTCTCTAAAAGTTACAATATTTTTAACTATGTTTTTATTTAACCCCGAAACAAAAGACAGTAATTGAGGACTTGCGGTGTTTAAATCTACTCCGACCGAGTTTACGCAATCTTCCAAAACGCCGTTTAAAACGCTGTCAAGCCTTGCAGGTGGCATATCGTGTTGATATTGCCCTACGCCTATGGATTTAGGGTCTATTTTTATAAGTTCGGCAAGCGGGTCTTGCAAACGACGAGCGATAGATATTGCCGACCTTTCCGAAACGTCGAGTTCGGGGAATTCTTCCGCACCCGTTTTAGAAGCCGAATATACGGAAGCTCCCGCTTCGCTTACGACTGCGTAAGTAACGTTATCTCCGTCCGCATTGACTTCTTTTAACATATCCACAACGAACATTTCCGAATCTTTGGACGCCGTTCCGTTACCTATGGATATTACTTGAACTTTATCTTTTTTAATAAGTTTTTTTAAGACTTCTTTGGATTTTTCTATTTCGTTTTTAGGCGGAGTGGGATACACTACCGTTTTATCCAAAAACTTACCCGTTTCGTTTACTACGGCTATTTTACAACCCGTTCTGTTTCCCGGGTCGAAGCCCATTACAACTTTATCTTTAAGCGTAGGTTGCAAAAGTAACGGTTTTAAGTTTTCTTCAAACATTTTTATAGCTTGCTCTTGCGCGTGTTCGGTAAGCATCGCCCTTATTTCCCTTTCGATAGAAGGTTCTATAAGTCTATCGTAAGAATCGGCAACCGCCCTTTTAACGCATTCGGTGGTAATACTGCCGTCCTTAACGTAATACGCTTCGCATACGCGGACTGCCAATTCTTCGTCTATACTTACCTTTACTTTTAAATAGTCTTCTTTTTCGCCCCTATTTAAAGCGAGAATTCTATGACCTTTAATTTCGGACACGGGTTCTTCGTACTGCGCGTAATTTTCATATGTAAACGCTCCTTCGTCGTCCTTTTTTGATTTTTTAGACGAAATTATACCGTTTTTTATAAAAATTCTACGTAATTTTTTTCTAAGTTCCGCATTATCGGATACGATTTCCGCAATTATGTCTTCCGCACCTTGCAAAGCTTGTTTATAGTCCATAACTTTCTTTTCTTCGTTAATATAAGGCGACGCAAGCTCTTCTAAACTTCCTTGCGTTATATCTTGTTTTAACAAAATATCCGCTAAGGGTTGTAGTCCCTTTTCTATTGCGGAAGTAGCTCTCGTCATCTTTTTTTGTTTGAAAGGTCTGTATATATCTTCCGCTTCCGTAAGAGTTACCGCGCTAGATAACGCTTGCTTTATTTCGTCCGTAAGCTTGCCTTGCGCGTCAATTGCTTTTTCAATCTCTTCCTTTCTTTTTTCAAGATTTCTTAAATATTCAAGCCTGTCCGCAAGTTGCCTTAAAACTTGGTCGTCTATATGTCCCGTTAATTCTTTTCTGTATCTTGCGATAAAAGGAATGGTGTTTCCATCGTCTAATAATGCGATGATATTATCGACGTGCTTAGAATTCAAATTAAATTCTTCAGTTATTTTTTTATTGATATCCATAATTCTACCATTATCATAAAAAATTCAATTTTTTAAGATTTTATAAGTGATTTTTAAATATTTTTTGATTGCCGTATTATACGTTTTTTCTCCACAAAAGAGCCATTCCGCCACTTTCTAGCCCAACGTGTTTTTCGTGGAAAGTTCTGCTTAATAAGTCGTAACAAGGCTTAGATAAATCTATCGAATAATCGTTTACGCTTAAATTTATAGCGATTATTACGTTATCGTTACCCTTTCTACGCTCGTAAATAAACAAACCTTCGTCTTCTATTAAAACGTTAAGTTCTCCGTCTTTAAACAAATCTATTTTGCTTCTTATTTCGGATAGCCTTTTATACCAACTTAAAATGGTTTTATTTTCTCTATCCCACGGATAACATTTACGATTGAACGGGTCCATATTTCCTTCTAGTCCCGCTTCATCCCCGTAATACACGGAAGGTATGCCGTATAAGGTAAATTGTAGTAAAGAAGCAACTTTTAATCTTTGTATTCCGTTAGATAATTCTTTATCGGATAGGAATTCAAATTCGCTTTCTTCCTTACTCGTCGTTGCCGTTTCTCTACCTAAAACCGTTAAAATTCTCGGCGTATCGTGAGTTCCTAAAATATTCATAAGACAATCTAACGCCATTTTAGGATAATTATCCGTTTGCGATTTTATTACGTTGGATAAATTAGTGGAATTTGCCGTTAAAACGAAATTGATTATAGCGTCTTTTAAGGGATAATTCATTACAGAATCAAGTTCTTTCCCCTGAAAATACTTTCTTCTTACGCTATACGCAATTTTATTGGTCGCGTCTTCCCATACTTCGCCCAAAACAAGATTATCGCTATCTACTCTGTGCATTGCGTCTCTTATTTTTACAACGAAGCTATCGGGAATTTCGTCTACAACGTCAAGCCTTATCCCTGCAACGCCTAATTTTGCGTAATGCTCTAACATTCCGTTTTCGCCCGCGATAAAGTCTTCGAATTCCATAGAATTTTTGTTTATCGTAGGTAAAATATCTATTCCCCACCAACTTAAATATTTATCGGGGAATTTATCGAAACAATACCACGAATAATAAGGCGAATCCTTACTTTGATAAGCTCCTACCGTGTCGAAATGACCGTATTTATTGAAATATATGCTATCGTCGCCCGTATGATTGAAAACGCCGTCCAAAATAATTTTAATTCCTAACTTTTTGGCTTTGTTTAAAAGCGATTTTAAATCTTTTTCGTCGCCTAAAACCGTGTCGATTTTCATATAATCGGACGTATCGTATCTATGGTTAGAATACGATAAAAATATGGGGTTAAGATAAATTACCGATACGTTTAAACTCTTTAAATATTTTAGTTTTTTCTCGATTCCCTTTAAATTACCGCCGAAAAAGTCGTTATTTAAAACTTTTCCGTTAATTGCTTTGTAAAAAGGCGTTCCGTACCAGTCTTCCCTTTTTATCTTACCTTCGGGAACGGTAAAATCACCGTCGCGATAAAATCTATCAGGGAAAATTTGATACATTATTCCACCCTTAAACCATTCGGGCGTTTTGTAGTCGTGGTCGTAAACTAGCAATTGATAACAGTTTACGTTGTTGTTAACTACCGCATTATAGTTTTTCCCAAGTCCTATACAATACTCGTTGTTGAAAACGAAATAATACCAATAAAGACCGACTTCGAGTTTTGGCAGTTTTACCGAATAAATATTGTCGGGATATTTATCCATTTCATAAGCGGACGTTGAATTGTTACTGTCATTTCTCAAAATTAAGCGACACCTTTCGGCATCACTTAATTTTATTGATATATTTACTTCGTCTAAATCTGTTATAGCTCCCTTAATGCTTTTACATTTAAGGTCTAGCGGGTTGTAATAAATCATTTTATAGGTTTAATGTTCCAAATGTTATTTGCATATTCTCTTATACTTCTGTCCGCTGAGAAAATTCCGCTTCCCGCAATGTTTTCTAAACTTATCTTAGCCCATTTCTTCTTGTCTTGATATACTCTATCGATATAATCGTGCGTATCTTTATAGGACGAGAAATCAGCCATACACATATAGGGGTCTGCAATAGGACTGTTCGTCAATAAATATTCTCTAAACATTTCAAACGATTGTCCGTTAAAACCAACTCTTAACGCTTCGATAATTTCTTGAAGTTTTGCGTTGTTATTATAGTAAGCGGAAGCGTTATATCCTTGATTCCATAAGTCTTCTACGTCTTTTGCGGTAAGTCCGAAAATAAAGATGTTATCTTTTCCGACTTGTTCGAACATTTCAACGTTTGCCCCATCCATAGTTCCTATCGTTAAAGCGCCGTTTATCATAAATTTCATATTACCCGTACCGCTAGCTTCTTTTCCCGCAAGAGATATTTGTTCGCTAAGTTCGGTTGCAGGCATAAGTCTTTCAGCCAAAGATACGTTATAATCTTCTAAATATATAACTTTTAATTTTTCTCTGATTTTCGGATTAGGATTGTTATTGATATCTTGCGCTAAATAACAAATAAGTTTAATAATTTGTTTAGCAAGATAGTATCCGGGAGCGGCTTTCGCACCGAAAATAAACGTCTTGGGCGTCATTTCCAAATCGGGATTCTTTTTAAGTTCGTTGTATAAGTAAATTATATGCATTGCGTTAAGAAGTTGCCTTTTATATTCGTGCATTCTTTTAGCCTGAACGTCAAACATAGAATCGGGATTAAGAATTTCTCCGGTTTTATTCTTAACATATTCGCAAAATTGAACTTTTTTAATCTTTTTAATTTCGTTGATTCTGTCTAATACCGCACTGTCGGAAGCGAATTTTCTTAAATTAGCAAGTTGACTTGCGTCTTTAACGTATTTATCGCCTATACAATCTGTAATTAAAGAAGAAAGTTCGGGGTTAGACTGACAAAGCCATCTTCTATACGCGATGCCGTTAGTAACGTTGGTAAATTTATCTTTATAGGTTTCTGCAAAATCTTTAAATATACTCTCTTTAATAATTTCACTGTGAAGCGCGGAAACTCCGTTTACTTTATGCGAAGCTATTACGCTTAAATTCGCCATTCTTACCTGTCCGCCCGAAATTATGGACATTCTGTCGATTTTAGCCCAATCGCCGGGATACAAATCCCACATTTCTTTGCAGAATCTTCTGTTTATTTCTTTTATTATGGAATAAATTCTCGGAAGTCTTCTTTCAATTAAGTCTTCGTTCCATTTTTCCAAAGCTTCCGCCATAACGGTATGGTTGGTGTAAGCTACCGTTTTGGTTACGATTTCCCAAGCTTTATCCCAGCCGTAGCCGTGTTCATCCATAAGCAATCTCATAAGTTCGGGAATGCAAAGAGCGGGATGCGTATCGTTAATATGAATAGCTACTTTATCCGCTAAATTTTCAAACGTTCTATAAACGTTATAGTGAGAATCTAATATATTTTGTAAACTTGCGCTTACTAAGAAATATTGTTGTTTTAATCTTAAAGATTTACCTTCGAAATGGTTGTCGGAAGGATAAAGAACTTTTGAAATGAGTTCCGCTTCGTTACTTTCTTTAAGGCATTGAGCGTAATCTCCTTGCGAAAACTTATGCATATCGAAATTAGTTATGCTTCTTGCTCTCCAAAGTCTTAAAACGGAAACCGCTTCACAATCTTTTCCCGAAATCATCATATCGTAAGGAACAGCCTCTACTTCTTGAGCGTTAACGTGGTTTACTTTTACTCCGTCGGGCGTCCAAATTTCTTCAACGTGTCCGTCGAATTTAACTTTTACAGCCTTATCTAATCTTTGAGTAAGCCATACTTCTCCGCCGGGAAGCCAAATATCAGGCAATTCCATTTGCCAACCGTCAACGATTTTTTGTTTAAACAAACCATATTCGTATCTGATAGAATATCCCATTGCAGGATAATCTTGACTTGCCAAAGCGTCCATAAAACAAGCCGCCAATCTTCCGAGTCCGCCGTTTCCGAGTCCTGCGTCGGGCTCATATTCGTACAAATCCTCTAAAGAATATCCGTAAGGCGCAACGGCTTCTTCAAACTGTTTAGTCATATCTAAATTGTATAGATTGTTTTTTAAAGACCTACCTACTAGAAATTCCATACAAAGATAATATACTTTTTTACCCTTCTTTTCTTTTACGATTTTAGCGTATTTATTTCTCTTTTCAAGAAGAATATCCCTTACCGCCATAACTACGGCTTTATAAATTTGTTCTTTGGTAACGTCGCTATCGGATATTCCGAAGAACTTGGATAATTTACCCTTTAATAACTCCGTAGCTTCCCTTTTGGTAAAAGGAATTGCTTTTTGTTCTTGTTTTATCGTTACAATAGGTTGAGTTTCGATTTTTTTACTTGCTTTCATTCATTATTCTCCTGTATATTTAATATTTATCATTTTTAAAGTTTTTCATAAATTTCTTCGTATTTTATCGCAGAATTTTTCCAAGAAAAGTCGGTTTCCATAGCTCTTTTCATTATACCCGTCCAAACTTCCTTGTTTCCGTAAGTAAATATAGCGTCTTTTATAACGTATAACATTTCGTGAGCGTTATAGTTATTAAATACGAATCCTATACCTTTATCTCTGTTTCCTTCGTTGAAAGGCGTTATACTATCGGCAAGGCCGCCCGTTCTTCTTACTACAGGCACGGTACCGTATCTACAAGCAATCATTTGACTTAATCCGCACGGTTCTTGCTTACTAGGCATTAGGAATATATCCGCACCCGAATAAATTTTAGAAGCTAAATCTTTATTGTATGCGGGTATCATTCTACACTTTCCGCCGTAACGATAAGCTACGTCGCCGAAATAGTTTTCAAATTGCCAGTCGCCTTTTCCTAAAATTATTACTTGTACGTCTTCGCCTAAAATTTCTTCTAAAACGCATTTTACAAGGTCAAGCCCTTTATGACTTACAAGTCTTGAAATTATAGCGATAATCGGAACGTCCCTTTGCGGTAAGGAAAGCATTTCTTGCAATTTTTGCTTACATACTTTTTTACCCGATAAATCGTTTACGCTGTAATTAGCAAATAATTTTTTATCTTTTTCGCTATTATAAAGATTTTCATCTATTCCGTTCAAAACTCCGCTAATTTTATAAGAGTTTTTATTTATGCAATACTCTAATCCGTGAGCAAAATATGCGTTTCTTATTTCCTGCGCGTACGTAGGAGAAACGGTGGTAACGTAATTACTATATTCGATTGCGCCCTTTAACAAATTTAAACAACCGTCGTAATCGAGCATTGCGTAAGTGTATTCGGGTAAACCGAAAAGCGTCCAAGCCAAATCGTGTCCGTACTTACCTTGATATTCTATATTGTGTATAGTGAACACGGTTTTAATTTCAGAAAACCCGAATTTTCCGTAATAAAGCGTTTTTAAATATATTACGGATAAAGCGGTTTGCCAATCGTTTGCGTGCATTATGGTAGGATAATAATCTAAATATCCCATCATATCCAAAACCGCTTTGGAGAAAAACGCAAATCTTTCTGCATCGTCGAATTCTCCGTACAAAGCGTCCCTTTTAAAATAATATTCGTTATCTATAAAGTAATAAGTAACGTCGTCTTGTCTTAAAGAAAATACTCCGCAATAAAGGTTTCTCCAACCGAGTCCTACGTTAAAATTTCCTAGATAGGTAAAACGTTGCCTATATTCTCCCCCTATACACTTATAAAGCGGAATTACTACTCTTACGTCGTAATTGCCGTTTTTTGCAAGAGCTTTGGGAAGCGAACCTATTACGTCGGCTAAACCGCCCGACGCTACGAACGGGTTACATTCGCTTGCGACAAATAAAATACTTCCCCTTTTGTGAACTTTTATTTCTATCGGTTCGCTTACTACTTCTTCTTGCTTGCAAGGAACTTCGATTTTTTGTTCTTCTTGCGCACTTACGGCGTTAGTTACTTCTTTTTGAACTTTGCTTTTAGAGCTTACCCTTTTAACGGTGGTTTTTTTTGTTTCAGCCATTATATAACACTCCCTTTTGAAATAAAGAACGGGTGATTATCGCAACCCGAAAGTTGTCTTCCGTCTCTTATAACGACGTCTTTATCGGTTATTATCGCATTTAGCGAAACATTTTCACCCGTAATACTGTCTTGCATTAAAATACTGTTTTTAACTACGGTACCTCTCGAAATTTTAACGCCCCTAAAAATTATGCTATTATAAACTTCTCCTTCTATTATGCAACCGTCTGCAATTAAAGAATTTTTAATTACGCAATTAGCTCCATATTTGGTAGGAGTACTGTCTTTTGTTTTAGTGTAAACTTCGCTCGATTTAAAAAGTTTTTGTCTTATGTCGGCATTTAGCATACTCATACTTACGTCGTAATAATTTTTTAAAGACGACATTGTAGTCATAAAACCTTTATATTGATAAGCAAATATTCTTATACTCTCAGTATTATGGGCTAAAACATCTCTTGAAAAAGAACGCTTGCCGTGAGCGACAGACTCTGATATTAAAGAAAGTAAAAACGTTCTTTTAATAAGCATAATGTTAGAATATAAGTTTACGTTTCCACTGGTAACGGGGTTAAATTCGAAACCTTTAACTCTGCCGTAACCGTCTACGTCTAAAATTATATTGTCTTTTCCTGAAATTTCTTTCATATTTTTAACGGTGTAAATCATGGTTATATCCGCGCCGTTATCGTTATGATATTTTAAAATTTCTTCTAAATCCATAGACGAAATGGCGTCCGAATCGCTCATAATAACGTATTCTTGCGTGGATTTTTTCAAAAATCCGGATACGCCTTTTAAAGCTTCTAACCTAGTATTGTACATCATACTGTTTTCTTGTACTCCGAAAGGCGGTAAAATCATAAGACCGCCGTTCTTTCTCGCCAAGTCCCAATCCTTTCCGCTTCCGACGTGGTCCATTAAAGATTGATAATTACTCTTGGTTATTACTCCCACTTTTGTAATACCCGAGTTAATCATATTAGAAAGAGCAAAGTCGATAAGACGATATCTTCCGCAAAACGGAATAGACGCCATAGTTCTTTCAGCCGTCAATTCGGGAATGTTACTATCGTGTATATTTGAAAAAATAATTCCGAGTGCATTCATATTTTTGCTCCTTATACGTTTTCGTTTATAATTAAACCGTTTTTAACCGATTTATTTTTACCTATTTCTACGTCTGCGCCGATTACCGTTATTTTTTTAATATCGTTTCCGCCGACTTTTGCGTTTTCGCCGACTTTTACGTTATTGTCTAATATACTGTAATCCAGTTTTGCACCTTTTTTAACGGTACACCCACCGAATATAACACTGTTTTTAACTACCGCGCCTTCTTCTACCGTTACGTTTTCCGCAAGTACCGAATTTTCTACTTCACCGTAAATTTCGCATCCTAGCGAAATAATGGAATTTACTACTCTTGCACTTTCTCCTATGTAATGCGGTGGAGCGATTGGGGTACGAGAATGTATTTTAAATTCCGCATCGTAAAACGGGAATTTAGGTTGGTCGCCAAGTAAGTCCATATTCGCTTCAAACAACGCGTCTATCGTTCCTACGTCTTTCCAGTAACCTTTAAATTCGTACGAAAACATTCTTTCTCCGTCCGCAAGCATTTTCGGTAAAACGTCGTTTCCGAAATCGTTAGAAGAATTAGGATTTGCTTCGTCTTCGTCTAAATATTTATACAATTTAGAAGCTGTAAAGATATATATTCCCATAGAAGCCAAAGTACTCTTCGGTTTTTTGGGCTTTTCTTCGAATTCGTAAATTTTTCCGTCTTCTTTTATATTGACTATTCCGAATCTCGAAGCTTCTTCTATTGGAACGCTTATGGTTGCAACCGTACAAGACGCGTTATTCTTTTTATGCTCAGCAAGCATTAAAGAATAATCCATTTTGTAAATATGGTCGCCCGACAGAATTACTACGTATTCGGGATTATATCTTTTAATAAACGCTAAATTTTGATATATTGCGTTTGCAGTGCCTTTATACCATTCGCTACCCGTTTTCGCTTGATAAGGCGATAAGATATGAACTCCGCCGTACAACCTGTCCAAATCCCAAGGTTGTCCGTTTCCTATGTAATCGGCAAGTTCCAAAGGTTGATATTGCGTAAGAACTCCAACCGTATCTATTCCCGAATTTACGCAGTTAGACAACGGAAAGTCTATAATTTTATATTTTCCGCCATACGTTAAAGCAGGTTTTGCAACTTTATTAGTAAGCGCGTATAATCTACTGCCTTGTCCGCCTGCTAAAAGCATCGCGACGCATTCCTTTTTTGATAACATATTATCCCCCGTTAAATAGTTTCTTATTTATTTTATATTTTGTGTTTTATCGTTTTATTCCGTTTTTGGATTCTTAAAACACGTTGTATAATACGGATAAGAAAAAAAACGAAATAGAACTTTTAATTTTATGAAATTCTTTTTTTATTTTTTCCTGTTATGCTTTAATCTTTTTTAAAATCAAGCAAGACGAAGCGGGCATTTTAAACAATATTGCCGTTTCTTTTCCGAATTTTTTAGTCGAATAAACTCTCTTTCTCTTATTAAGACCACTTCCGCCGAATTTAACGTCGTCGCTGTCTAACACAACGCTGTATTTAGCTTTTTCAAGTCTTAAATAATAATCCGTATCAACTCCGCTGAAACAAATAATACAAATATATTCCTCGCCTTTTTTATCCCTACGAATATATGCGATGGTATTTAAGTCTTTATTGTTTGCGTCTAACCATTCGAACCCGTCCCAAGAATCTTCTATCTCGTAAAACGCAGGAGTATTTTTGTAAAGAAAGTTAAGCGTTTTTGTATATTCTTTCAATTTTGCGTGCATCGGATAGTCTAATAGGAAAAATTCTAAACCTTCCGCATAACGCCATTCGATAAATTGACCGAATTCGTTACCCATAAAGTTTAGTTTTTTGCCGGGATGAGTAAACATATACCCGAAAAACGCCCTATCGCCGGCAAATTTTTCTTCGTAAGTACCCGGCATTTTATTTATTAAAGAAGCTTTACCGTGTACGACTTCATCGTGCGAAATGGGTAAAATATAATTTTCGGAAAATGCGTACATCATAGAAAACGTAAGTTTATTGTGTTCAAATTTCCTAAAATACGGGTCGCATTTAACGTAAGATAAAATATCGTTCATCCAACCCATATTCCATTTGAAGTTAAAACCTAACCCGCCTATATCCGTGGGCTTTGTAACCATAGGCCAAGCCGTAGATTCTTCCGCAATCATTAAAGCGTAAGGATATTGCTCGAAAATACTTTTGTTTAGTTTTCTTAAAAAGTCTATAGCTTCTAAATTTTTATTTTCGCCGTATTTGTTAGGTATCCATTCTCCGTCCTTTTTGTCGTAATCTAAATACAACATACTTGCAACGGCGTCTACCCTAATTCCGTCTATATGATATTTTTCAAAAAAGAAGTGCGCGCTTGAAATTAAGAAAGATTGAACTTGCGTTTTTCCGTAATCGAATCTTCTCGTTCCCCAACTTTTATGTTCCATTAAATCCCAACGCGAACTCTCGTATAACGGTTCTCCGTCAAACTCGTATAAACCGTGAGCGTCTTTCGGGAAATGTGCGGGAACCCAATCGAGTATAACGCCTATTCCTTTTTTGTGAAACGCGTTTACTAAATTCATAAATTGTTTTGGCGTTCCGTATCTCGAAGTAACCCCGAAATAGCCCGTTACCTGATACCCCCAAGAACCGTCGAAAGGAAACTCGGTTATAGGCATAAATTCTACGTGAGTATATCCCATATCTACACAATAATCGACTAATTCTCTTGCCAAATCGTCGTAACTGTAATAATTACCGTCGGGATATTTTTTCCAAGAACCTAAATTTACTTCGTATATATTCATAGGCGAAGAATAAACATTTGTCATTCTGCTTTTAGAACGATATTCCCCGTCGCTCCAAGCGTATCCTTCCAAGTCGTATAATTTAGAAGCGGTTTCGGAAGGCGTTTCGAAATGATATGCAAACGGGTCCGATTTTACGATTCTACCCTTTTTGCAATCTATAGAATACTTATAATTATCGTATTCTTTTAAATCTTCTATAAACAATTCCCAAACACCCGTTTCATCCAAAGCGGTCATTACGTTTGCGTTATAGTCCCAATTGTTAAAATCTCCTACGACGGAAACAGATTTTGCGTGTGGCGCCCAAACCCTGAACATTGCGCCTTTTTTACCGTTATACGAACAAAGATGGCTTCCGAAAAATTCGTAGCTTTTATAATTCGTACCTTGTCCGAACAAATAAAGCGGAAGTTCGTATTCTTTTTCCATATAGCACCCCTTGTATAGTAATAATATTAAATATATTATACTATATATTATATTTATTATCAAGTTTTATTTGGTTTTTTTTACAAAAAATAAAAGAATTTTCTTATATTTTTTACATTTTTCGCATTACAAAATCTTAATTTATTCTATTCCGTAAAATATATGTCTTAAACGGTTGTTTTTTACGTATGTATTTCAAATTTTTTTAAATTATACCCCGTTTTATTTATTAAAAAACAAAATTTTTACACTTTTTAAATATTTCAAAAAAGAAAAACAATAAAATCCTCGAAAATAAAACTTTTAAATTTTTTAATAATGATTATATTACATTTTTTTAAAACAAATATAAAGAAAACCGTATTTTTACTGTGATTTTAACGTTTTGATTTTTTACAAAAATTATTTGGTAAAGAATATAACTCTAAAAAAAAAATAAATAAATTCTTTAAAAAAACAAGCTAAACGTATTAAATATTTAAAAAACTAAGACCTTGCCGAAAAAGCAAGGTCTTTATATTAACAAATATATTCGTCTTTTTTCTTAGGAGCGTTCTCTAATTCTTTACGTTTTTCATCGTAACCGTTTCTGCCGAGTAATGCGTAAGTTGCATTCTTTCCGCCTTCTACTCCGGGTTGATTATAGGTGTCGATATTAAGCATTTCGCCTACGAAAGCCGTTTCCATTTCGAAATAGAACATCAATTCTCCCAAAGTGAACGCGTTTACTTCTGGAATGTATACGGTATGATTTAACCTGTTTTTAACGGTTAAAGCGTATTCCGTAGCAATTCTTTCGGCGGTAATCAATTCGTTCATAGTATGTCCGCAAAGGAAATTAACGTCGGGAATATCTTTACATCCGTCCGGAATAGGAGTAATATCTCTATATTTATCTACCGCAAGAAAAGTAACGACTTTATCAAAAGGTCCTTCCGTATATAACTGTACTTGACTGTGTTGATCGGTAACGCCCAAAGATTTAACGGGTGTTTGTCCCGCGTAAACGGTTTTGCCGTCTTTATCGACGGTTTTACCTAAGCTTTCTCCCCATAACTGACAATACCAATCTGCCATATATCTTAAAGAATCGGCATAAGGCATCATTACGGAAATATTTTTACCTTTTTTCATTGCGATATATTGTAAAAGCGCGCTCATTAAAGAAGGATTTTCCCTTACGTTTGCGTTTTTACAAAATTCGTCCATATATTTTGCGCCTGCAAGCATCGCTTTGATATCGATACCGAGTACCGCCGCGGGAAGTAACCCTACGGGACACATTTCGGAAAATCTTCCGCCTACTCCGTCGGGAATAAAGAAAGTTTTTAAGTTTTCTTCTTTTGCGATTTTAATTAAATTTCCCTTATTTGCAGAAGTTGTAGCAATCATATGTTCGCTTGCCTTAGCTCCGAGCTTTTCTTTTAAAAGCTTCATGATAATTAGGTATTGCGTCATAGTTTCGCTGGTAGCTCCGCTCTTAGTGATTACGTTAAACATAGTCTTTTTAACGTCGATTACGTCAAGTAAAGCTTTCATTCTTTCGGGGTCTACGTTATCTTCAACGTAAAATTTAGGACCTTTTCTCTTTTTATCGGGTAAATCGTTGTAATGTAAATGACATAAAGCTTGGAACGCCGCGATAGGACCTAACGCGCTTCCGCCTATACCTAAAACTACGAAATATTTATATTTCTTTCTTACAATTTCAGCCGTAGCGTTGATTTCTTCTACGATTTTATCTTGATTGTACGGAAGTTCCGCCCAACCCATCATTCCGCTACCGCGATTTGCTTGAACGGTATCGAAAGCGTGCTTAATTAAATCTTTACCAGCGTCGATTTCTGCGTCCGTAATTCCTTCTCCGCCCTTAATCATTCCGTCCATCATATTGTTATAATCAAGGCGAAGCTTCATAGAATCACACCATTTTTTGTCTGCAATATTCATAAAAACCTCTTTATTAAAAAATTTTAACTTTTCAAACTATTAAATTTTAATACTTTTGTCGATTTTAGTCAATTATTTTAATTAAAAAATTTTTTCTTTTATATTTCTTAAATAATCTAAACCGTCTTTTAATTCTTGTACGTCGTTAAAAGCTTCCGCGTAAACTTCTATTAGCATATTACCTTTAAACCCGACGTCTTTTAAACGCTTAAACAGCGTTTCGAAATCAAAAGTACCTTTTTTACCCGGAACACACCCTTTCCCGTTTTCGTCAAAATCGCTTAAATGAACGGTATTTATGGCTTCGCCCATTTCGTTTAGGTAAAGACTATAATCGTACCCCGATATTCTCGCCTGTTTTATATCTAAAACGCCTTTTAGTCTAGGACAATCTTTTTTTACTTCGGCAAAAAAACCGGGTCTGTTGTAAAACGCCCATTCGACATTTTCAAGGCAAGTTTCGACGCCGTAGCTTTGACTTATATCTATAATTTTATTGAAATAGTACGCATTTTGAGCGTAGTTATCGTAATTAGCCGTTCTTTTAAATCTCGCTCTACCGTGCATCGTGTAATTTTTGGCGTTTAACAGTTTTGCCACTTTCATTACGTCCGTAAAACTTTTAACAGCGTCGTTATACGCCCTTTCGTTATCCAAAAAAAGTTGCGGTTCGAATTGCGTGGTCATGGTATGCAACGAATGTACTTTTAATCCGTTTAACTCTTTTTTAAGAATTTTCCCGAATTTTACGTTGTATTCGTAATAACTTTCCAAAAATATTTCACACACTCTCGCGTCGATAGAATTTAAAGTCGGAATAGCTTGTTCGTTATACTGCTTTTTAAAAAGTGAAGCGGTAGAAACGCCTATTTCCACGTTTTGCATATTTTAGTACTCTAAATCCAACAAACCTAAGTTTTTATCGTCTCTTAAATAAAGAACTTTTACTTTACCCGTTTCGGAATCTAAAAATACGAAGAACGTATGTCCCATAAGTTCGAATTCCGTAATAGCTTCGTCAATAGTCATGGGGTCGAGCTTAAACGTTTTAACTTTTGCTATTCTAATATCGGGAACGTCCGGAATGTCGAATAAAGGAGTAGGTTCGATAAACGCGTTTTTCTTTAATTTCTTTTCTAATTTAGTTCTGTGTTTGCGGAGTTGCCCTTCTATTTTAGGTAAAACTTCGTCTATGGTGTTGTAGAAATTATCTCCGTAAGCTTGCGCCCTGATGAAGTTACCTTTATAATCAAGACTTAATTCCATTTTAGAAGACAATCCTTCTTTTTTTAGATAAATCTTGCATTTTGTATCGTCGTCAAAATATTTATCGAGTTTAGAAACTTTTTTTTCAATAACGTCTCTTAATTTTTCGTTTACCACGTAGTTTTTTGTAACCATTTCAATTTGCATAATAAATCCTCCGTTAAAATAAAATGTCGTTTATAAGATTGAAAAATCTATTTGTCCGAAACTTGCGAACAAACAAATTTTATCTCCGTATTTGATATCGCCGTTTAAAAGCCTGTCGGCAAGCATATTTACTATTTCCTTGTCGATTACCTTTTTTAACGGTCTTGCACCGTACTCTTCGCTGTAACCCATATTTAAAACTTCGATTACGCAAGACTTGTCAAATATTGCGTCTATCCCTTTTTTTGCAAGATTTTTTTGCAATTTTGAAAGAAATTTCACAACTATCAGAGAACATTCTTCCCTTGATAAACGCCTAAAATGAACTATTTCTTCCACCCTGTTTAAAAACTCGGGTTTAAAGGTTGTCCTTAACGCTCTAGATATATTTATATCTTCTTCTTCCCTAGATAACACTTCCGCTTTGATTCCCAAATTAGAAGTCATAATAATTATCGTGTTTTTAAAATCTACCGTTCTTCCCTTGTTATCGGTGAGCCTGCCTTCGTCCAAAACCTGCAATAATACGTTGAACACGTCGGGATGAGCTTTTTCTATTTCGTCGAACAAAACAACCGAATAAGGCTCTCTTCTTACGCGCTGAGTTAAATACCCTTCTTCATCCGAACCGACGTAACCGGGTGCCGAACCTATGAGCTTTGTAACGTCTTCTCTCGACGAATATTCGCCCATATCGATTCTTATCATAAGTTTTTCGTCACCGAACATAATTTCGGCAAGGGCTTTTGACAGTTCGGTTTTTCCTACTCCCGTAGAACCTACGAATATAAACGAACCGAGCGGTTTATCTCCGTCGTTTAACCCTAGTCTTGCCCTTTTTAATACTTGCGAAACGGCTCTTACCGCTTCTTCTTGCCCGATTATTCTATTATGAAGTTCCTTTTCCAAAGACAGTAGCCTCTCCGACTCTTCTTTGGTAAGTCTTGCAACGGGAATTCCCGTTTTTTCGCTGACGAGTTTAGCTACGTCTTGCGCGTCTATATACGGTCTTTTACCCGAATTTATAGCTATTCTCTTTTCGTTTAACGCTTTCATCTCGTTTTCGAGCGAAATTCTTTCCGATTTTAATTTATTAAACCTTTTTTCGTCCGAAATTTTATAAGCGTGTTCTAAATCTACGTCAAGCTTACTCATTTTTTCCCTTAAGGAAAGCATTTGTTTTTCGGGCGCTCTCGATTGAAGTTTAGATTGAGCCGCGCACTCGTCTATTAAATCTATTGCTTTATCGGGCAACTGTCTATCACTGAAATACCTTTCGGATAAGGTTACGGCTTCTACAACCGCTTCGTCTTTAATTTCAACCCTATGAAAAGCTTCGAATTTATCTTTTATTCCTATAATTATTTTTATCGCGTCGTCCTGCGTGGGAGCTTTAACGTAAATGGGTTGAAAACGCCTTTTCATAGCTTCGTCGGGCTCGATGAATTTTGCGTATTCGTCGTAAGTCGTAGCTCCTATAAGCCTTAATTCCCCGCGAGCAAGCATAGGTTTTAACATTTCGGAAGCATCTATACTTCCTTCAGTTTTACCTGCACCCATTAAATTATGTATTTCGTCAATAAAAACTATTACGTCGTTTTGTTGGAATATATCTATGGCTTTTTTAAATTTTTCTTCAAACTCTCCCCTATATTTCGTACCCGAAATTACGGAAGATAAGTTAAACGAAAAAATGGTTTTATTCATAAGAGTATCGGGTACTCTGCCTGCAACTATTTCTTGCGCAAGCCCTTCCACAATCGCGCTTTTACCAACGCCCGGCTCACCTATTAAAACGGGACTGTTTTTGGTTTTTCTTGCAAGCGCCCTTATAATTTCGTTTATTTCGTTATCCCTTCCGATAACTTTTTCAAGATTTCCTTCGTACGCTTTTAACGTTAAATCTTCGCCTAAACTTTCTATTTCGGATAAATCAGGCGCGGAATATCCGGTAACTAAATTCGTTTGAGCTTTATAATTTTCGGTAGACGGTTTATTCATTAAAGAAAGCCTTTTTTCTAAACCTTTCTCCATTGAGTCTACGTCTAAACGCATATTTCGGAAAATTTGCATAGCTAAACAATCTTGCGTTTTTAAAATTGCAAGCAATAAATGTTCGCTACTTACAAAATAGTTTTCGGTTTGCTTTTTAGCT
This sequence comes from Christensenella sp. UBA4675, assembly GCA_002405165.1. Taxonomy (GTDB): domain Bacteria; phylum Bacillota; class Clostridia; order Christensenellales; family Borkfalkiaceae; genus UBA4675. Next base: position 59,977 of record DHLF01000013.1, on the reverse strand, counting down.
ATCGCCACCGCCAAGTTGTTTATAGACCTTGCCGTAGGCGTAAAACCGTTCATATTGTCTTTTTTTCTAAATGTTTTTTGCAAATACGGATAATAATTTCGTTCGTCCAAACCGTAATCGTTAAGAATTTTTTTAGCAAAATTATCGGACACCGCAAGCATACCGTATACTATTTCTTCCGTACCGATATAATGCACGCCGTTTTTTAATCCGACGTTTTGCGCTTCCTTTATTATTTCCGTTATTTCGCTAGTTATTTTATCCGACATACTTTTTTACCGTTACCGCAAATCTAATAAAACTTTAAAAATTCGTTATATATTCTAAAATTTTAATTGCTTTTACATTTTAATCTCGCGCTTATAAACGCTTTTTATTTTAAAATTTCTTTTAAATATTTATTAAACTCGTCCTTTAAATTTTCGTCCCTTAACGCAAATTCTACGTTGGCTTTTAAAAAACCGAGCCTATCCCCCATATCGTACCTTATTCCTTCAAACTCCAAAGCGTATCCGCCTTTTTCGCGCGATATTACGTCCAAAGCGTCGGTAAATTGATATTCGCCGTTTTTACCGGGTTTTAAATTTTTAATTATCTCAAAAATTTCGTTTGAGCAAACGTATCTTCCAAGTGGGGATAAATTGCTTTTTATTTCTTCTTTTTTGGGTTTTTCTATTATTTTGGATATTTTGTATAAGTTGTTTTCTTCGCTTTCGTATTCGACAGTAGCATATTTGCTTACTTGATCGAACGGAACTCTTTTACAACCTATAATTGTAGCTTGCTTTTGGTTATAAGCGTCTATTAGCTGTTTTATTACGGGTACTTTATTGTACATTAAATCGTCCCCGAACATCACAGCAAAAGGTTGTCCGTCTACAAAGTCTTTCGCTAAATTTATAGCGTGCGCCGTACCCTTTTGTTCGACTTGTTCTATAAACGTGATTTTTAAATCTTTATATTTGTTTACCGCTTGATAAAAATCGGTTTTTCCGCCTTTTAAAAGAGCGTTATTTAAAACTTCGTTGTCGCCGAAATGAGCTTGCAATACTTCTTTGTTTTGACCGACTATTAAAGCTATTTCTTTAATACCGCTCATATAAGCTTCGTCTATAATTATTTCGACAGCGGGTCTGTTTACAACGGGCAACATAGCCTTTGGTACAGCTTTTGTGAAAGGTAAAAATCTCGTTCCGAATCCCGCAACTGGTATTACCGCCTTTGTTACTTGCGCCATTTTCTTCTCCGTTTTACGTTATTTTGCTTGTTAAAATTTTCGCATTTATATTAGGCGTTTTACGCCTTTTATTTTTTAACCGAAATTTTTGCGTTTTTTAAAATTTAAGCTTCGGTTTTATACAAATAAAAAAACTCTTTTATTAAAATTTTCGATTTTTAAAAATCTATAAAAAAAACTAAATGTTAATCGTTAATAAAAATTTTAAAATATTCTTTAAAAACTATTTAAAATTTTCATCTTCTATTTGTTTGATTTTATCTACCCTTTTACTGTGCCTTCCGCCCGCAAAGTCGGTAGTTAAAAATAAATCTACGCAATCTAAAATAACGCCGATTCCGCTTATTCTGTCCCCAAACGTTATTATGTTTGCGTCGTTATGTTCTCTACACGCCTTTGCCGAAAAAGTATCGGTACAATGCGCGCATCTTATCCCTTTAACCTTGTTTGCAACTATTGAAACGCCTATTCCCGTTCCGCAAACTATTATTCCCTTTTCACATTCGTGTTTAGCAACAGCATTAGCTACTTTTAAAGCGTAATCGGGATAATCGCAAGAACTTAAATCATAGGTTCCGTAGTCTTTATATTCATAACCTTTTTCGGTTAAATGTTCCATTATTTTTTGTTTTACGTTAAATCCTGCGTGGTCGCATCCTATTGCAATCATTTTAATCTCCTTTTATATACATTGTATAAGAAAAAGCGTTAAAAGTCAATACGTAAATAAAAATCTTACCTCTATAAATTTTTATTTTTATCGATAATTTCTTAACTTTTTAAATTCGGGTTAATTAAACGTTAAAACAAGTTTAATTATACGGCGATTTTTTAATTTAATCGTACGTGCTTTTTATCGTTTTTTAAAATCTAAGTGTATAAACCTTTTCCGAAAGATTTTAAAAGTCTATTCATTACACTTTGTCCGACTTCGTCTTTATAGCTTAATTCCACCCCTATTAAAACGTCGGCAACCTTTTCGGCTTGCCTTAGTCTTTTATACAAAAGTCCTGCGCTTTCGTAAGAATTTTTACCTAAATCTAAATAATTATAAAAATTACCTAAAACAGAAATTATATCAAAATCGCACATAATATAAGGTTTTTTACCTTGTTTTATGATAGACAAATAATACTCTTTTAAGTTTTCTAATTCGTCTAATTTAAAGTAAGCGGTTTTACAATTCGGCATATAATGCGCGTACATTACCCCCGGAGAGCTTACGGGTTCGCCTTTAACGAAAGTTGCGTATTCGCACTTCCCCGTAACGGTTTCTATCATTTCTTTTGTGATAAGTCCCCTTCTTAAAATAACGGGGACTCTTTTAGTTACGTCTAAAACCGTACTTTCTATACCGCCTACGCATTCTCCGCCTTCTAAAATTAAATTTACCTTTCCGTTTAAATCGTCCAAACAATGTTGGCTAGAAACGGGGCTGACGTGTTTTGAAATATTTGCGCTAGGCGCAGGTATAGGTAAATTTACGTATTTTAAAAACTTTTGACACTCCGTATGCGACGGAATTCTTACCGCAAGCGTATTTAAAGTACAAATTAAAGGACTTAAATTATTTTTACTCCTATAAACCATTGTAAGTGGTCCCGGTAAAAATTTTTCCGCTAAGCGATAACAGTAATCGTAATCCCTATAAACAAGTTCGTCTAAATTATAATCTTTATGTACGTGAACTATTAGCGGATTGTTGGACGGTCTACCCTTTGTTTCGTATATTTTTTTTATTGATTTATCGGAATATGCGTTCCCGCCTAAACCGTAAACCGTTTCGGTTGGAAAAACGACTAATTCGTCGTTTAATAATAATTCTTTTGCTTCTTTTAAACTATTTTCGTCTATATTTTTTATTTTAGTTTGCATAAGTATACCTTTTTACTTCGTTAAACGAATTTATTTAAAATTTTTTTCATATATGTCGAAAAATATATTTTTTTGTTTATCGTAAAACATTTAAACTTTGCAGTATAAAATTTAAACGCAATTAAAAAAATTTTTATATGAATATTTTAAATCACATTATAAAAACTTTTTACCATAAAACTTTAATCTTTAACGTATTTTTTTCGTAAAAGACTTTAACTATATATAATACTGTCTTTTTATTCACCGCAAAATTTTTTTATTGACAACGCTTTTCTTTATAGTAAAAATTTTAAACTTATAATAAAATTTTTTATAAAATCGTTTATTTTAATTTTTTTTCATTAAAAAACGGCTCGAACGAGCCGTTTTAAACTTAAAAGCTACCAAATGGTAAATCGTCTTCTTGTTCGGGCGGAGCTTCTTCCGGCGCGGGAATATCAAATTCGGGTTTTTCATCGCTCTTTTCCGCTCTTTTGTATTCTTTCGGAGCGTCCTTTTCGGATAAATATTCGGGTGGTGGATTGATAAATTTAGTCCATTCGCCTTTAAATAGCAATTTTGCCGTTCCCGTTGAACCGCTCCTGTTTTTTTCTACAATAATTTCGGCTACGTTCTTTTCAACTTTTCCGCTTATAAGCTCCTTTTCGTCCGCCATTAAATCAGGTCTGTGAATAAACATAACTATATCAGCGTCTTGTTCTATCGCTCCCGATTCTCTTAAATCCGAAAGCATAGGCTTTCCGCCTTTTCTACCCGTAATACCACGGCTTAACTGCGACAACGCAATTACAGGTACGTCCAACTCCTTTGCAAGCATTTTTAAACTTCTTGAAATTTCCGAAACTTCTTGTTGCCTAGAATCGCTTTCCTTAACGGCTTTCATAAGTTGAATGTGGTCGATAACCACAAGTCCCAAATTATGTCTTGCCTTTAATCTTCTACACTTAGACAAAATTTTAGGAACGCTGGTCATAGCAGTATCGTCTACGAAAATATTCAAATCGTTTAATTTTTTTTGCGCATTGTAAAGTTTAGTCCAGTCTTCGTCCGTAAGACGACCTTTTAAAGCTCTATCCATACTTACCGAGCCTTTGGAACATAACATTCTTTGAGCAAGTTCGTTTTTAGTCATTTCCAAAGAAAATACGGCGCAAGAAACATTGTGTTTTTCGGCAATATTCGTAACCATATTCATTGCAAGCGTAGTTTTACCGACTGCAGGACGAGCCGCTAAAATTATAAGTTGACCGCCTTTAAATCCGTTGGTTAACGCATCAAGCTTAACGAACCCCGTCATTAAACCTTGCAAATAATTTTTATCTTCCCCGATTTTGGCAAACACGTCTAATACGGGAGAATAACTCGGCGCTAAATTTACAAGCGTGCCGTTATCGTTTTCTTCCGAAATTCCGTACACTCCGTTTTCGGCTTTTTCCAAAGAAGCAAAGCCGTTACTACTTGATTTAGCGTCTTGTAAAATATCGCTTCCGACTTTTATAAGCTTACGCAAAATACTATCCCTTTTTACAATATCGAGATAATATTTATAGTTGGAAGAACTCGGAACGCCCGTAATAAGCCCCGTAAGGTAGCTTATTCCGCCGATTTTGTCTAGCGTTCCCCTTTTTTCCATAATATCGACGAGCGTGATGTTATCAATCGGCTTATTGTCGTTTACGATTTCTTTCATCGCTTCAAAAATAATTTTGTGCGTTTCAACAAAGAAATCGTCTTTCTTTAAGTCTAAAAGAATATCTAATTGTAAATCCGCGTCTATTAAAATACAACCGAGTACAGTTTGTTCCGCTTCTAAATTGTAAGGAAAATTTTCCTGCGTATTAACCATTTTCTTCCCCAAGTTTTATAAATTCGTCCAAAGCGTCTTTAAAAGACTTCATTGCTAAATCGTACGGTTCGTCCGTATCCAAATGCACTCCTGCTATTTTTAGCAAGTTTACGGGCGTGTCCGAACAACCCGACGATAAAAATTTAAAATAATTTTCTACCGCATTTTTTTCTCCGCTTAAAATTTTATCGGCTATCGTTATTGCACTGATTATACCCGTAGCATATTTGTAAACGTAAAACGCGCTGTAAAAATGCGGAATTCTAGCCCATTCGAAAGAAATTTCTTCGTCGGACACAACAGAAGAGCCGTAATATTTTTGATTTAATTCGAGATAAATTTTGCTCAATTCGTCTTTGGATAACGCCCCGCCTTTTTCCACTATGTCGTGAACCGCAAATTCGAATTCGGCAAACATAGTTTGACGGAAAAGCGTAGTCCTAATCATTTCGAGATAATAATTTAATAAATATCTTTTAATTTTTACGTCTTTTTCGCTACTTAACATACTTTTAAGAAGCAATACTTCGTTTACGGTACTTGCCACTTCCGCTACGAAAATAGTGTAATCGGCTTTACTTTGCGTTTGATTGGCGTTAGAAAAATAAGTGTGCATCGAATGCCCTAGCTCATGCGCTATCGTAAAAGTATCGTGCATAACTCCTTGATAGTTAAGAAGTACAAACGGGTGTTTAATTCCGTAAACGCCTACGCTATACGCCCCGCTTCTTTTTCCGTAATTTTCCATTACGTCTATCCAACCTTCGTTATAAGCTTTATCAAGTAATGTGCAATAGTCTTTCCCTAAAACCTTTAACCCCTCTTTGACGGTTTCGAAAGCTTGTTCGTAACTTTTTTGATAACTAATTTCCGAAACGATGGGAACGTACATATCCCACATATGCATTTCGTTTAATTTTAATTCTTGTTTTCTTTTTGCAACGTAATCGTGTAAAACGGGCAAAGCTTTGTCTACTTTAAATAATAATTTTTGATAAATTTCAGGCGAAACTTCTTCCGAAAACGTAGATTTTTGCAATGCCGAAGTATAATTTCTTGCTTTTGCCAAAAATACATCTTTGTTTACGCTGGAAATATAGGTAGAAGAAATTACGTTTAATAGTTTTTTATATCCGTTATAATAAGCTTTAAATGTTTTTTCCCTTACCGCCCTATTTTGATTTTGAAGTAGCGCGCCGTATTCCGCGTGCGTTACAACTACCTTTTCGCCGTCAACGTTTATTTCGGGAAAAGGAAAATCAACATTGTCCGCCATATCGAAAATATTTCTAAAAGACGAGAATACCTGTCCGCCTAACGCAAGTATTTTCTCGCTTTCTTCCGATAAAACATGCGGTTTATTTTTTAAAATACGACCGAAAAACCTATCGTATGCGGAAAAAGATTGATTATTTATTAAAGAATTTAATTTTTTTTCCGAAAAAGCCGTCATTTCGGGATAAGCAAAAGCCGTATTAAAAGAATACTCCGTAATAAGCGCTTCTATTTTATATTGACGAGAAACAGAATCGCTACAAGAAGAATCTTCATCCTTTTTCATCATAGCGTAAACGTCTAACAGTGAAAGCGATTGTTCAACTTTTTCGCTTTTAGTTAAAAATTCTAAAAGGATTTTATCGTCTTTTAATTTTCCGACGTAAAACGAAAAATCTAATTGACTTTTTACTTTGTCAAACGATTTTTCCCATTCCGACTCGTCGGAAAAAATATCGGAAATTTTCCATTTGTATTTATCTAAAATTTCACTTCTTCTTTTCATATTTTTACTTATATATAAACAAAATTCCCAAAGTATTTTCTCCACAATGGCAAGTTATGGTAGAACTTGCGTTTACATCGTAAATTTCCTTAAAATCAAACATCTCTTTTACTTTATCTATTACCACTTGAACGTTTTTATCTTCCATAGGACTATGCGTTACTAAGCATATGGAATTGTCGTAATCGGGATATTTTTTCTTTAAATCATCCGCATATTTTATATAACATTTATTTATATTTCCGAAGTATTTTGAATTGGATTTTAATTTACCGTCAACCATTACGATTTCAGGGTGGATTTTTAAAATTTTAGCACCGTAATACTGCATAGACGTGCATCTTCCGCCCTTATGTAAAAACTCCATGGTATCCACTACGAAAGAAAGATTTACTTTATCGAGCAAAGTTAAAATTTCGGCTTTTATATGATTTGCATCGTATCCCGAATCTCTCAATTTAACAGCTTTTATAAGCAATAAACCAAAACCGCCGGAGAGTGATTTTGTATCTATACAAACAACTTTCCCGTTAAATTTTTCAGACGCCGTAAGCGAATTGTTATACGTACAAGAAGCCCCGGAAGATATACTTAAAGATAAAACTTCGTCTGCGTTTTCTAAAAGCTTTGCAAAATATTCTTCAAACTCCACAACGGAAGGAGCGCTGGTTTTAGGCATTACTCCTTTATCTCTTACTTTATTAAGTAATTCCTGAGAAGAAATCTCCCTGCTGTCTGTAAAAATTTCATCTCCTATGATACAACCCATAGGTATAACGTCTATCTCGTTCTCCTTTAAAAATCCTTCGGGTACGTCGCAAGACGTATCAACGAGTATTGCAACTTTGTTTTTCTCTTTCATAATAATCTCCTATTTGAATATTCTTCTTAAAAATTTAAAAGTGTATAAGTTTATTAAAATTTTATATTTTTTAGTGTGTAGGTTGTTTATTACCCATTCGGGCACAACTCCCACAATATCGTCGTAATCCAAACACCCGAAAGCTCTACTATCGTAACTCCCCGCGCGATTATCGCCCAACACGAAAATTTTTCCTTTTTCTATCTTCGTTTGCGGATAATTTTCTATTTTCGAGTATTTAACGTAAGGCTCGTCAAGAAGCGTAAACTCGCTTTGTCCGCTTTGCTTTACGAACACGTTACCGTTTTCTATAAATATTTCGTCCCCGTCAGTCGCAATAAGTCTTTTAATTATCGGATCTTGATTTTTTCTGTTTATAACTATTACTTCACCGCGTTTAATTTTAGCCGTTTTATCAACTAAAACGAAATCTCCGTCGCAAACGGTAGGCGTCATAGACGTTTGACAAACTTGATAATCTTTAAAAAACACCCGAAGTAGTAATAAAGACGATAAAAATAAAATCAAAATTATTAGCACTACGGAAACTATAACGTCCCACGTCTTATTCTTTTTATACCCTAGCGGATAATTTAAAATTTCCATTTAATACACCAAAATATTATTTAAAATAAATTTATCGGCGGAATAAAACGAAAAAGCGTAAATTTTTGAATTGTCTTTTATTGATTTTCCGTTATCCGATTTAAAATCGTCGAAACACAAACAAAAGTTCTGCCATACTTTCGCACCTTTAACTTTTAATTTATATTTGTAATGAACTTCTTTTCCGTTTTCGTCGCAAAATATCCCGATAATAAACTCTATAAAAGACGAACAATATATATCGAATTTTATATCGTTTAATTTATCTAATAAATTTTTGTAATCGGTTATTTTATAAGTTATAAGACCGTTTTTAGAAAAAGCACCTTTAATGCCGAATGGTCCGCTTAATATTTCTACCCCCTCATCGGCGTAAAAAAGCCCTGCCAAAACTTCGTTTTCGATTGCTCTTCCTATAAAAGTATTATCGTTTTTATTACCCGCAAATAGCGGAGCTATCAATTTTTTTGGATAGCTAGGCAATTTCATAGACATTATCGGCGAACAAAGTTCCGCTCCGCTATGATATTTAACCGATAAATAACAAGTAATTAAATCACTGAATTTTTTTTCTTCCAAGTAAAATACGCTTTTTGTTCCTTCGTAAATAACTGCCCAATTTTTTTTGTAACTCGCACTGTTGCCGGAACTTGCAAATAATTTAACTTCGCTTACGTTTTCACTATCGAAAAGCCCGAATTCGAATTTTATCAAACCGTCTTTCAAAGACATTTCGAGCGTCGGCGAACTTTTGGGCATACAATCATTATCGCCCGATAAATATTTTTTTAAAAATAATTCGCACGAAGTAATGCTTTGTTTAGACAAATACAGCTGTTGCCCCGATGAAAACACGAAAAATTTATCGTTTTTCGTCCTTAAAATCGTGTCCGAACACGCTTCGCAGTCAAATTCCTTGGAATTGGTCGCAGTTAAATACATTACGGGACAATTACAATACGGCGCGTAACTTTCCGCGTCAATCCCCGCAACGAATTTTCTTTGCTCGTCAGTTAAAAGCGTAGGTTCTTTTTCAGGTAAATCTTTATAACCGTTCCACCCTGCGCCGAATAAATCTACGAAACATTTTACGCTTTCAGTTAAACACATCCAACAGACGTTCGCACCCTGTTTTACCCCGAATAACGCAATGTTTTCTGCCTCCAACGCACATTTGACGTATTCTACCGAATACCTTACCACGCAAGCCCACTCGTACCAAGGAGTGTTTTTTACGTTGTCTTCTATACAATTTTTCTTAAACTCGGAATTAACGTAATCGGCATAACTTATTTCTTCCGGATATCGAGTAAAGTTATCTTCCGCTATACCCGTGTTTCCTTTTAAATCGGGCATTAAAACTCCGTAACCGAATTTAACGAAAGTTTTGATAAGCTCAAAATTTATGCTTTCGGACGGGTCCCCTACCATTACGATAAAATTTTTGCACTTTTCTCCGATAGGATAGCATACCGAACAAAAAATTCTAACCGAATTATCTTTTATCCTTCTACCTGAAAAATATAAAGTTTTACTTGTAATCCCGTCGAAATCAAAAGACGAAATGCAACTTTCCATAAACTCGTGGTCTATAACAAAGTCTTTCCATAAAGAAACGGGTGTTAATATACTACTAGAATTATCCATAATATCTATATTATTTTACCAACATTAGTAGTTTTTGTCAAGGATAATATATAATAATAAAATACGTCTAAAACTTAAAAATATATTTTACGTTATTTCTTTAACTATTTTTAAAATACGGAATAATCTACGAAAAATAAAATTTATAACAAGATTATATTCTTATAAATTAAGACAGCCATCGTAAACTTTTTAATTATCTCAAACGAATTTATTTGAGTTTTATCAAAAACTTTAATTAGACAAAAATAATTTTACTAATATATTTTGTTTGTCGTAATTTTGTTATTTTTATTAGATATTATCTGTGTTTTTTGGAATTTTTATGATACATATAATTCTGTTTTTATTTTTTTGGAAAAATAAAAAACGATTTATTCCTTGCTTTTTAGAGAAATTTATAATATTATAATAGATACTTATTTATATATATTAAACAAACCGAAAAATTTAAATAATATAAAACTACTCTTTTATGATAAAACAGGAAACACTAAAATGTCTTTTTGCTCTTTTTCACAAAACTACAAAAAAAAATCCGTAACAAGCATAGATAATTCGTTTATTTACGATTATCTTCCGCTTGCGGACGGCAACGCAGTAAAAATATATATAGCATCTTTAACGCTTGCAACAAACGGCAAAGAATATACTGCGGAAGATTTTGCGGAGTTTTTAAAAGTTGATTACGAAGAGCTTATTTCATGTTACAAATTTTGGGAACAGTATGATTTAATAAAAATAGTCTCTACTTCCCCTTTAAAAATTTTAATAAACGAAGTTCCCCTTTTAAACGTTAAACCATATAAGGTAGAACCCGAAAAATATTCCGATTTTACTTCTTCCTTGCAAGCTTTATTTCCGCAAAGAATGATTTCCATTAGCGAATATTCGCAATATTTTCAAATAATGGAAACTAAAAAAATTAAACCGGAAGCATTGCTTTTAATAATAAAATATTGTATAGATTTAAAAGGCGAAAGCGTTAATTATAGATACATTTTAGCCGTAATAAACGATTTTATAAATAGAGATTTAACGACTTTTAAAGCGATAGAATCCGAGCTATCCGATTACGTTTTAAACAGCAATAGAATCAACGAAATTCTAATCAGCTTAGGACTTAAACGAAAAGCGGAAATAGAAGACGTTAAATTATTCGATAAATGGACGAAAGATTATGGTTTTACGTTAGAAAGCATAAATTTTGCGGTTAAAACACTTAAAAAAGCCAAAATAGACAAGCTTGACGCATTTTTATCCGAGTTATATTCTTGTAAACTTTTCTCTTGCGAAGAAATTAAAAGTTACGTTGAAAGAAAAGAATATTTAAAAGAACTAACTTTAAAAATCAATAAAACTCTTTCCGTCTACTACGAAGTTTTAGAACCAGAAATAGATACTTACGTTAAAAACTGGGTAAATAAGGGATACAACGAACAATCGCTCCTTTTCCTTGCGCAATACTGCTTTAAAAGCGGAATAAGAAACGTAAATTATTTGGACGAACAAATAAACCTTTTATATAATCAAGGAATTGTATCTTTTGAAAGTATAATTAAATATTTTGAACAATTAAATGCGGAAAACGAATATTTACTTAAACTATTTAAAATAGTCGGAATAAATAAAATACCCGTCAAATGGGATAGGGACAATTTGGCAACTTGGAAAAGTTGGGGATTTAGCGAATCCATGATAGAAAAAGCTTGCGAACTTTCTTACGGAAAAACAAGCGCGTTTTCTTACGTTAACTCCGTTTTGTCCGACTGGAAAAGTAAAAACATATTTACGGTAGATAAAATTCCGACAAGTTCTCAAAGTAAGTCTTCTGCCCGTTTTGAAAACGAGAGAGAATACACGCAAGAATACTACGATAGTTTGATTACTAAAATTGCAGGAACGAAATTATGAATAACAACGATTTGATAAGCGACGTAGTTTTTAACGAGTTAAAACGAAGAAGAGAAGAACGCGCAAAAAAACTAGAATACGTTGAATACGTCCGTTCTTCCGACGCTCGCTTAAAACAATTAAACTTAAATCTTAACAGATTAAATAGACTTATCGCACAAAAAAATATTAAAGGTGAAAATAGTGAAAATCTTTTAGCGGAAAAAGAAGAGTTTTTAAAAGAAAAACAAAATTACGAAAAATCTTTATTTGCTAATTATAATTTTGATTTTTATTGCAAAAAATGTCGCGACACGGGATTTGTAGAGCAAAAACCTTGCAGTTGTTTTAAAAAACTTTACAAAAAAATTTTGTTTGAAAAATTAGGAATTACCCCGATTTTATCAGCAAATTTTTCTATGGACACGCTTTCAAATAAAACGCAATTAAACAATATTTACCAAAAATTTAAAACACAGGATTTAAAAGATTTTAATTCTTGCGTATTTTTTGGAAAATGCGGTACGGGTAAAACTTTTTTGGCAAGTTGCATTGCCGACAAATTTGAACGACAAGGCGACGCTTTATTTTTAACGGCGTTTAATTTAAACAACGTGTTTATTAAATATCATTGCGCCCCCGTAGAAGAAAAACCTTTTTATTTTTCTACGCTGACAAACTGCGATTTACTCGTTATAGACGATTTAGGCTCAGAACCCATATATAGTAAGATTACTTTGGAATACTTGTTTATGGTTTTACAGGCAAGAAAAACGGCTAAAAAACCGTTTATAATTACAACGAATTTATCTTTAAAAGAAATTCTATCCCGCTACGGAGAGAGAGTTTTTTCAAGAATGATTCAAGAAGATAATACCGAAGTATACGAATTTAATTGCGAAAATTTAAGAAATTTACAATAAGCTTTAAAAATAAACACACGTTAAAGTTGTAAAGCATTGCAATCTTTTCAACTTTTTATATTTTAATTTAGGAGAAAATTATGCATCCGGAACCGATTTTTTTAAACGTAAATTTATACGGAATTTGCATTGCGGTAGGATTACTGCTTGCTTTCGGCGTATTATACGTTTATTCCAGAATGAAGAGAATAGACGATTCTATAACCGATTTTATTTTTTACGACGGAGTTGCCTCTATCGTTGCAGGATTTGGATTTGCCAGCTTATTTCAATCTTTATACGACTTTATAGAAAACCCATCGCAAGGTTTTAAATTTGGCACGGGAATAACCTTTTTAGGCGGTTTCGTAGGCGGAGCGGGAGTTTTTATAGCCGTTTATTTTATATTTAGAAAAAGACTTAAAGGTAGGCTTATAGACAGTATTTCGGTTATCCCCTGTTGTATTTTAATAGGACACGCGCTTGGAAGAATAGGCTGTTTTTTTGCAGGTTGTTGTTACGGTAAACATAGCGAAAAATTCGGAATATATTTTAAGGAATTAGGTCAAAAAGTTATACCCACTCAATTATACGAAGCTATTTTTTTGTTTTTAGCGTTTGCTGTTTGTTCCTTTTTATGGATTAAATATAATTTTAAATACAATCTTTGCGTTTACTTTATTTCCTACGGCGTATTTAGATTTATAATCGAATTTTTTAGAGATGACGACAGAGGCAAATTATTTAAGCTTTTATCCCCCTCTCAGTTTTGGGCGGTAATTATGGTTATTGCGGGAATTGTGTTGATTTTTGCTTTAAAACCGCTTTTTGCAAAACGAGAAAAAGAACTAGCTTTAATTAAAGAAAATATACTATAAATACATATGAAAAAAAATAAATTTTAGCGGGCTTATTTAAGTCCGCTATTTTTATAAAAATTAGTTAAACTAATTATTAAAGAGAAAATCTTTTCGCTAGAATTTCTTTAACTAAGCTTTACATAAATATTTTTTACGTTTTAATATATTTTACGGCGGACTTGATTGCAAGTCCGCCGTATTAAATAAAAATCAGAAATATTTAAAAACGTTTTTAAGTACGTTAAACTTAAAATCTAATTTCCCTATAAATTTAACAAAAATATTAAAAACTTATCGGCTTTGTATCGACTAAACTAGCTAAACAATTTTAAATATGTTTTTGTTTATATCCGCAAACGGATACACAACGTTTCCTTTATTGTCTTTAACTCCGTTAAAGTTAAAATATTTATAATTGTAAATTTGCTCTAGCCAAGATTTTTTCCTAGTAAAGTTTTCGGTTTGCTTATTAAATAAACTTATTAGTCCGTTGTCGCTACCGTCTGTACCTATAAGTTTAATATAAATTTCGTCTGTATCGGCTAACCTTTCTCCGCCGACTGTAAACACGTTCATTCCCCTATCGCTATCAAAGAAATAAGCTTGATTATTTTCTTTATCGTAATAGTAGATTATACCTTCCGACGACATAAATATTTTATCGGTTATTATACCCGATTCCATAGAGTAAAATACCGCCCTTTCTGCGTCCGTATAGTTTGCGAAAACCGATTCTCCTTGATATAAATTTTTATTAAACGAGTATCCGAACAAATCTAACAGTGTGGGAACTATGTCGTACGGAGACGACCATCTATTTAATTTTAAACAACCATTTTCGTCTTTATAAATATACTCATTTTTATTATAATCTATTTTGGAAGTAGTTTGTCCCGAATGATTTAGCGCGTCGTAACCGCCGATATGGGTTCCGTCGTCGTAATTGCCGTAATCGGTAGAAGCGACGTTTAAGCTTAAACTTCCGTCGTACATTATAAACGGAACGCAATATAAATCGTTCATATAAAACTGATTTAGTTCGTAACCGCGTAAGTAGTAGTTTTGATTGTGATAATATCCGTCGTGGTCAGCAAATAAAACTATCGTGGTTTTATCTAAAACGTTATTTTCTTCTAAATACGTAAGTAATTCGTTTATTCCCCTATCCAAATCCATATATGCGGCTTGATACTGCTTATATCTTAAATAACAAGTCCACCAGTCGGAGCTATCTTCGGAATACACGTCGGTTAATTTCGGAAAAAGATTTTTAAAATGTTCTATCGTAATTTTATCGTAATAATCACAGAAGAAATCGTTAGTATCGTCGTCATTTTTAAAAGCTCGTCTTTCGTCCTCGGTAGCAGTCGAATAATCCCAACGTCCGACTTTTTTAGTCGCAAAATCAACTAAATCGTTGTAATTTCCGTGCATACACATAGTCGTAAAAAAGCTCATAAACGGCTTATTTACGTCTACAAATTGCGACTTCATGGTTTTTAAAGCTTCGTAATCGGATTCAAAATCGTAAAAATCGTTTGTAGTTTTATGATTGTTTATTCCGCTAGCGAGCATATCTTCGTAAAAATATAAGCTATCAAAACCCAACGCTTTATGCGTAGACGCTCTATTGTAGAATTTACCTACGTTATCGTGCATATAAGACGTTCTATAACCGTCCCGTTTAAACACTGACGGCAAAGAAAACGGATAACTAATATTTTTCTCCTCAACGTCCGTTTTTAATTTTTCTTGCAAGTTACAATCGGTGGGAAAACTTCCCAAAATCGAAATAGCTTCCGATTGATTAGTTTTATTTTTACTTATATAATTATCGTTTGTAATCCCTTGATTTTTCAAAGCGTATAAAGTGGGAGTCAACTCTTCGTCTATTCCGTACCATTCGGCGGATTCCATCATAATCATAATTAGATTATTACCCGAATACGCCCCTGTATAAGACGTATAATTTCTACCCGCAACCGAAGAAAAATCTCCGTCGGATAAATCATCTTCCACACTGCTAAGCAAGTTTGTAACTTCTTCGTTAGACTTAAAATTTATAAACTTTATAAAATTTCTATAATAAAACGCAAACGTTCCGAACCTTTTAAATGCTTTTACTTTAAAAGCGTATTCCATATCTTCGTAAAGTTTTTTATCGTCCTTAAAAAAGTAAGTCGAATCTTCTTTGGACGGAGAATACAGTTTAGCGCAAGCTATTCCGTAGAACGAGCCTAAAATCATTTCGCAACTCATAAAAAATATTACGAAAAATGCCAAAACTCTAAATTTAACTATTGCTTTAACTCTTATTCTTCTTAAAAATAAAAGTAGAAACAATTCGCCCAAAAGCATCATTATAAGCGCGATTAAAAACGGCCAAGAAACGTAATCGTTTGAAAAAACGCCTGCTACGGCAGAAGTAGAAAAAATATCGCTGAAAGTAAAAACGACGTGCAACATAGAGTCGTTATTCATCGCCTGATTAACGAAACTAAGCGTTGCCTGCAAAGCAAGAAGCGTCATAATAATTATCGCTTCCGCCACAAAAGAAGGTATTATAAAAATAAACATGGCAATAAGCGCAACGAACATTAAATCGAACCAATAATATTCCGCAAATACGCCTAAACCCATAACGTTAAAAGTTATAAATTCCATAAATAGCGCAAAGAAAATATAACTTGCAACGTAAATTAGTTTTTTCAAAAATACGTCTTTCATTTTACTATCCCGAGTTACTCAAAAAATTCCTTATAAATTGCTCTTACGCTATTTTCAAAGTCGCAGTTATCTACGCCGATAATTATGTTTAGTTCGCTAGAACCTTGGTCTATCAACTTTAAGTTTATGTTATTGTCTGCAAGCGATTTAAAAAGTCTTGACGCCATTCCCGTTTTGCCCGAAATACCGTGTCCGACGGTTGCAATTAAGGCAACGTTTTCTACAACCGATAAAAAGTCGGGTTGTACGGTTTCTCTTAAACCGCAAACGAGTTCGTTTAATACTCCGTTTTTAACCGATTCGCTTGAAACAACGATAGAAAGCGTATCAATTCCCGTAGGAATATGTTCTATCGAAATTCCGAAATTTTCAAAAACGGTTAAAACTTTTCTTAAAAAGCCGACTTCCGTATTCATCATAGATTTTTCAAGCGTTATAACCGAGAAATTCTTTTTACCCGCTATCCCCGTAACGGGCAAGTCTTGCGGAGTGTATTTATCTCTCGGAACTATTAAAGTCCCTTCGTCTTGCGGACGGAACGTGTTTTTTATGTTAATCGGGATATTTCCCTTCTGAGCAGGTAATATAGAATCGGTATGCAATACCATAGCTCCCATATAAGAAAGCTCCCTGATTTCAGCGTAAGTTAATTGAGAAATAGAAACGGGATTGTTTACAATTCTAGGGTCACAAGCTAAAAATCCGCTTACGTCCGTCCAGTTTTCATAAACGTCTGCCTTTACTCCGCGAGCGATTATACTTCCCGTTATATCGCTTCCGCCCCTTGAAAAGGTTTTAATTTTTCCGTAAACGTCTTTACCGTAAAATCCCGGAATTACCGCGTTTTCTAAATTTTCAAGCTCTATTGAAACCATATCGTTAGTATATTCGGCGTTTAAATTTCCGTTACTTGCAAATCTTATCATATCGGCACTATCAACGAAATTATATCCTAATACTTTCGACATAATTACCGCAGAAATGTATTCGCCCCTAGATAAAGTGAAATCCAAAGAACATTCTTTGTCTATTTCTTGTTCTATCGAATCGAAAAAGTCTTGAACGTCTAAATCTACGTTCAATTCCTTAACTATTTCAGCGTATCTTTCTTTAATGGGGGCAAACACCTTGGCACAAGTTCCCGTATCCCTAACAGCGTAAAAGCAACCGTATAAAATATCGGTTACTTTTATATCTTCTTTAAATCTTTTACCTGCCGCAGAAACGATTATAAATCTTCTTTGTTTATCGGATTTAATTATATCTGCTACTTGTCTGATTGATTGCGGAGTCGCCATTGACGTTCCGCCAAATTTACATACCTTCATAAATATCTCTTTTCCTTTAATTGTTTATAGTTACGAAAGCGATAAAAGTTACCGCAATCGTTAAAATCGTCGTAAAAAATATCTTTAAAAAATTGTTTAATTTGTTTTGATTATTCTTGCGTCCCATAATTATCTCTCCGAAATAAGTTCCAATCTGTAATAATTAGATAAAACTTCCCTTAATTTGTCGCTATCGGCGTACCTTTCTATTTTTCCGCCCTTAGCTATACTTATTATTCCGTTTTCTTCAGAAACGATAATAGATACTACGTTAATCGTTTCCGTTATACCTATTCCCGCTCTGTGTCTTGTTCCTAAATCCTTAGGAATATTTACTTGTTGCGATAACGGTAAAAAACAGCCCGCGTATTTTATTTCTTTTCCTTTAATTATCATAGCACCGTCGTGCAAAGGCGTTTTAGGGAAAAATATGCTTTCGATAAGCTCGCTTGAAATTTCGCTGTTTATTAAAACTCCGCTTTCTAAAATGCTGGAAGGCATATTGTTATCGGATAATATTATCAACGCGCCTACGTTGTTTTTGGACATATTTTGCAAGGAAATTATTATTTCGTCAATACATTCGCCTGCGCTTTTTGTGGCGTTCGATTTATCGTTTTTAAAGAGCTTATTTTCTTTACTTATCAGCGATAATCCCCAAAAATCTCTTTTCATCTCTTTTGAATAAAGCACCGCGATAAAAAGTATAAAACAGCATACCGAAATAAAAAAGTAAATTTTACCGGCGTTGTTTTTTACCGAAATAAATGCAAAACCCGTTATAAAAATTAAAAATATAGCAAGTAAAACGTATGCTTTATTTCCTATCAAAAATTGTATTATGCAGAAAAATAAAATAATCATTAAAACGATTTCTACCGCTTTCATCGCTCCAAAGCCCGTAAACGCCGTTTTAATTGCCTGCGATATTTCTCCCATATAATCTCCTTAATTCATTTGCTGATTTATATATATTATACACTTTTTATTATATAAAATAAAGTGTTTTTCATTATTTTTTATAATGCTTTTTACACGCCGAAAATTATTTTGCAATTACGGAAAAAACCGATAGCCATAACGCCCTGTCAACTGCTAGTTTTCCGCTTTTTACCATTTTATCGTAAAGAAAAAATCTATCGTTGATTTCTTTTAACGTTTTAGCCGAAAATTTATTCGCAAGAGCTATTGATTTTTTTACGGCGTATTCTTTAATTCCTAATATTTCCACCAACTCGTCAACGTTTTTACCGTTTAACCTACAATAAAACAGCCTTTTAAAATGATTATATATAGAAATATACAGTCTTTGCAAAGGTTCGTTTTTATTTAGCATATCAAACAAAACTTTATACGCTTTATCGGTTTTTTTATTAGCTATATAATCGGTAAGTTCGTAAATTTTATAATCAGTATCCTTGTTAACCAAATTTTCAACGTCGCAAATTTCAACCACGCCTTTTTTTTGGCAAAAAGCCGAAATTTTATCTAATTCGGAAGAAACTTTATACATATCTACGCTTGTGTAATCGCAAATTAAATTTACACATTCTTCGCTTGCGGAAATTCCCGCCTTTGTAAAATATGACGAAATAAATTTTCTGCAAAATCTCTCGTTTTTTTCACATTCCACAACTTCAAACGGCAATTTTTCGAGCGACGCCGATTTTTTAAAATTTGAAATTATTAAAACAGAGTTTAAATTTCCGTTTATAAACTCCGAAATTTTATTTTTTTTATCTTCCGAATAAAATTCGCTTGCGCATACTAGCCTTTTTTCACTTAACATAGGCGCTACGTTTAAATTACTTATAAGCGTTAGCTCGTCGCAAGAATCTAATCTGGTAAAATCGATTTCGTCCACGTTATATAGTTTTTTTATTTTATTTATCGCAAGGTTATGCAAATATCCGTCTTCCCCTTCCAATAAATACACCGATTTTTTTTGTTTGTCGGAGTAAAATTCCAAAAAATCCAAAGTATTCTCCTTAATTAATCTCGTCTTGCGTCATAATAGCTAAAGTCATCGCTTTTACACTATACACAGTAAAGCAATAACAATAAAAATTAAAGCTATTATCGCTTTTTTTGTATAACTCAAATTTATCAAATCGCTGAAACTTACTATCCCTAAATAGTAAAAATACTTTCCTATGCCAAGCCCCGAAGTTTTGATAATATATTTTTCGGGCGTAGAAAGTTTTAAAACGTAATTTATTCCTTTTATCGCTTCATCCGCTAAATAAAAAATAAATTTAAGTTTAATTAGCAAACTTATTATAATAGTAATTATTAAAGTTAAAAATATAAATGTTACCAAAGGAATAAAAATTAAATTATAAATTACGGAAACGATAGAAAAATAACCGAAAACTTCCATCATAACCGGTAAAGTCATTACGCTTGCCGATAAGCTTACGGAAATTGCTTCACCTATCTTATCCGGGAGCTTTTTTAATGCTCTTTTAAAAGTGTTCGCCAAAACTATTATTCCGAATACCGATAAATACGAAAGTTGTAACCCAACGCTGTAAAGCGCAAAAGGATTAACGAAAAGCGTAAACGATAAACTTATCAGTAAAGAATTTAATATATCGTACTTCTCACCGAAACTTCCGCACAATAATAAAACCGAACACATTATAACCGCTCTTATGCTAGACAAAGTAAAATTACATATTCCACTATAAAAAATCAAGAAAATTATAATAAAAAAGCTTTTGTATATTTTCTTTACGTTTATTCTTTTGGTAATTTTATTTAAAAAATGCGCAACGAACGAAATATGCAAACCTGAAACCGAAAATATATGCGCAATGCCCGAAAAACGATATAAATCTTTCGTAGCTTCGGGGATATAAGACGTCGTTCCCGTAAGCATAGCGTAAGCCACCGCTCCGCTTTCCGCCGACATATTTGCAAAAAGCAAATCTTTTATATACAAATTGCACTTTTCAAAAAAATTTACTTTATTTCCTAAAAATTCTATTTGCGTTATATCCGTAGTTGCTTTATAAATTATTCCGTCATTTAAAAACGAAACGTCTTTTGTAGAAAATGCTTTTTCTATTTTTGAATAAAATCCGATATAATCGCCTATTTTTAAATCTCCGTTTTTAACATAAACTTGTAAGTTTGCATTTATCAGTTTATAGTCGTACTCTATTTTTGCATTAGTTAATTTTACCGAAATGCAATTATCGTAATAAGCTACCGCTTTTACTTTTCCGTAAACGTAATATATATTTTCGCTAGGCAAATACAAAGATTGATAATGCCTAAAGTAAAAATAATATACCGTTATAGATAAAGCGAAAATTATTAAAAAAGCAATTAAAGAAAAAATTAAAATTTTCTTATCGTAACAAAAAATAAAAGCGTAAAGAGAAATTATAAGTAAATCTACAATTAAAACGGCGTAATCTTTTTCAAAATAAGCTTTACACGATATAATTCCTAAAATTACGCCTAAAACCAACGGATACGCAAACCTAAAATTTGCGATTTTTCTCATATTGTATAACTTTTATTTATTTCCGATATCTCGTAATCTCCAAAACTTTCTTTTTCAATAAGTTTTTTGTCGGTTTCCGGATTAAAATGCGTTAAAATAACCTTTACGCCGTATTTTTGTCCTAATTCGCAAACGCCTTTAACGCTCATGTGCGGAGCTTTTTCTTTCCACTGCGAACTTAAAAAACAACTGTCGCATAAAGCGACGTTACAATCGGAAAAAAGCTCGTCTATTGCGGGGCAAAAATTACTATCCCCCGTGTAAACGAATTTTTTGTCCTTTTCTTTAATTTTTACCGCATAAGTAGTTACAGGATGTTTTACTTTTTTAAACGAAAAGATGTTTTCCCCTATCTGAAAACTATCCGAATCGTTATAATATTTTACGGTAAAAGTCGCCGTTTTTTCTATGTTTTCCGTAAATTCCGTTTTTTCCGGAAAAAATAAAACAGGTTTTTGACCGCTTTTAAATTGCAGATAATAACAATATATTCCCAAATCCGAAATATGGTCATAATGCAAATGCGATATTATCACGGCGTCAACGAAACTTGGATTGTCGTTTTTTAATAAATTAGAAAACGCCCCGCTCCCCATATCTAAAACGACTTTTACCCCGTCGTCAAAAGTCATTAAATAAGAACTCGTAGCTCCGTTTTCAGCGGGATAGGGTCCGTTATTTCCTAAAACGGTTAATTTCATTTTTTCACCTTATAATTAAATTTATTATATTTTATAATAATACTATAATTATCTTTTTTTGTCAATTCCTATATAAAACAATACTTATATAAAGTAAAAAGATAAAATTATTATATATAAAAATTTAAATTTTTTAAGTCTTATTTATTGTTGTAAGTATTGACTATAATAAATTATTAAACTATAATATAAAAGTAAGGAGATTTTTATGATTTACGATTTTGATGTAGTTGTTGCAGGTGCAGGTCCTGCCGGAATTTCTTCCGCAATAGCAGTTGCAAGACAAGGCTTTAAAGTGGCTATACTGGAAAGATTAGGGTGCGTTGGCGGTAACCTTACGGGGGGATGTGTTGGACCTATTATGGGTAGCGTTTCTAAGGGAACTTTCGGTGATGAAATAATAAAACTTTTAGGTGGAGAATTTTACGATTTTAACAAGGCAAAATTTCTTCTTCACGAATTATTGATAAAAAACAACGTAGACGTATTTTTGTTTACGACCGTTAGTGAAGTAACTACAAAAGATAATTTTGTTAAGAGCGTTAAAGCTTATGGAAAAACAAATAATCACGTTTTTAACGCAAAATTTTTTATCGATTGTACGGGCGACGGAGATTTGTGTTATAAGGCGGGATGCGAATATAAAATAGGTCGTGATCGGGACGGTTTAACTCAACCCGTAAGCTTAATGTACGTAATAGAAGGAATAGATAAAAATCAAACGCTTACCTGTTGTCACGAAGAACATTACACAACGCTATCAAACGGTAAAGAATACTTATCTATGTGCAGACAAGCTTGTAAAGACGGAATTTTACCGCCAAGCATAAACATAGTAAGGTTATATAACAACGGAAAGCAAGGGGAAAGAATAGTTAACGCCACGCAACTTAATAAAGTAAACGTTTTGGACGAATACGAAATTGCAAAAGCAGAATTAGAATTAAGACGCCAAATGGTTGTAGTTAACGAATTTCTTAAAAAATATGTTCCCGGGTTTGAAAATATTTCCGTAAAATCTTGTTCGGAATTTGTCGGAATAAGGGAATCAAGAAGAATTTTAGGAGAATACGTTTTAACGGCGGAAGATTGTTTAAGCGGAAAAACTTTTTACGACGGAATTGTACATAAAGCAGACTTCCCCTTAGACATACATAATCCCGACGGAGCGGGACAATCGGAGCAAGAAGGATTACCTCCTACGGTAACGCCGTACGATATTCCCTATCGTTGTTTTACTCCGAAAGGATTTGATAATTTATTCGTTGCGGGAAGATGTATTTCGGGCGACCACAGGGCGCACGCCTCTTATAGAGTAATGCGTATTTGCCTTGCAATGGGACAGGCGGTAGGCGTTGCGTGCGGTTTATGTTTAAAAAATCAAGTTACATCTAAACAACTTTCTACCGATTTATTAAGAAAAACTTTAACTGATATGGGTATAGAATTGTAAATTTTTAAATATAAAAAATATTAGATAAAACATATAAATTTAAAATAATTAAACAGCAATTTCAAATGTTTTTAATATTTTAATCAAGATTTTTTGTTTAATTTAAATTTCACGAAATTTTATTATATTTTTCATAAAAAAAAGTATCAATCGCATTTAAAAACGATTGATACTTTTTTAACTTATTTTTATAAAGTCGATTACTTTCTACCGCAACAGTTTTTGTATTTCTTCCCACTACCACAAGGACAGGGATCGTTTCTTCCTATTTCTTTAACAGCATTTTTTCTCACAGTAACGTTTCCGCCGTTCGACGCTTGTAAATTAGTGGGAGCAGACTTACGAACTGGCTCTTTTCGAAGTTCCATTTTTAAAAGCAAGAATACGGTATCCGTTTGAATGGATTCTACCATTTCCTCAAACATTTCAAGACCTTCTCTCTTGAAAGGATTTATCGGGTCTTCGTTAGCGAAACTTCTTAAAGAAATTCCCCTTTTTAGCCTATCCATATTGTCGATATGGTCTATCCACTTTTTATCTACATTGGTTAAAAGAACGTCCCTTTCAATAGCGTAGTAGTCGATATTTTCTTCTTCTCTATATCTTGTAATCTTCTTTTCGTATTCGTCGATAGTTTTATCGAGTAATTTTTTCATAAAATACTCGTAATCCCATTTAGCGCATTTATCTTCGTCCAAAAATTCTATTCCCAAAGGCAAAACTTTATCTTGTAGAACTCTGTTTAATTTTTCATAATCCCATTTAGTTAAATTTTGAGAATAATCTACGCACTCTTTTACTACTCTTTCAACGTAATCGGGGATAAGTTTTAATATGTTTTCGTGAACGTTTTCACCCCTTAAAACTTTCATACGCTCTTCGTAAATAACCATTCTTTGAGTGTTCATAACGTCATCGTACTGAATAACGTTTCTTCTTATTCCGAAGTTTTGCCCCTCTATGGTTCTTTGTGCGTTTTCTATGCTTCTAGACAACATTTTAGACTGAATCGGAGTGTATTCGTCTATTTTAAACATAGAATACAATCTTTTCATTCTTTCCCCGCCGAATCTTCTTGCTAAATCGTCTTCTAGAGAGATAAAAAATTGAGATTTCCCGGGATCGCCTTGACGACCTGCTCTACCTCTTAACTGGTTGTCTATACGTCTAGACTCGTGCCTTTCCGTACCTAAAATGTAAAGACCGCCCGCTTTAATAACTTCTTCCTTTTCGGCGTCGGTTACTTTTTTGTGTTCTTCTAAAAGTTTATTGTATTCTTCTCTTAAAGCTTTAATTTCGTCCGAAACGTCTTGAACGAACGAAGACGCCATATCTATATCTTCTTCCGCAATACCCTTATTTCTTAAATCTTGTTTAGCTAAATATTCGGGGTTGCCGCCGAGCAAAATATCCGTACCACGGCCTGC
Source organism: Christensenella sp. UBA4675 (assembly GCA_002405165.1). GTDB lineage: Bacteria > Bacillota > Clostridia > Christensenellales > Borkfalkiaceae > UBA4675. Next base: position 35,316 of record DHLF01000013.1, on the reverse strand, counting down.
CATGTTGGTAGCAATGGTAACTGCGCCTTTTTTACCCGCTTGTGCGATAATTTCAGCTTCTCTTTGGTGATTTTTTGCGTTTAATATATTATGTCTTATTCTATTTCTTAGTAATTGTTTAGAGATTTCTTCTGACCTTTCAACCGTAACAGTACCAACCAAAACGGGTTGTCCCGTTTCATGAACTTTAACAATTTCGTTTACGATAGCCTGCATTTTACCCTTTTCGGTGGAAAAGACCATATCGGGCATATCTTTTCTTTGCATAGGTTTGTTCGTAGGAATTTCCAAAACGTCTAAACCGTAAATAGTTTTAAACTCTTCTTCTTCGGTTTTAGCCGTTCCCGTCATACCCGAAAGTTTTGTGTAAAGTCTAAAATAGTTTTGGAAAGTTATAGTTGCGTAAGTTTGGTTTTCGTTTCTGATAGTAACGTTTTCTTTAGCTTCTATGGCTTGGTGTAAACCTTCGCTGTAACGTCTTCCCATCATAAGTCTTCCCGTAAATTCGTCAACGATTATAATTTCTCCGTCGCTTACAATATAGTCTTCGTCTTTTTTAAACAACGTGTGAGCTTTTAAAGCTTGTTGAATGTGGTGGTTTAATTCCGCATTCGTTACGTCCGCAATATTGTCTACGTGGAAAAACTTTTCGGCTTTTCTAGAACCTTGGTCGGTAATTTGAACGTTCTTTTCTTTTATATCTACGGTGTAATCTTCGTCGGGGATTAAAGTTTTAACGAAACGATTTGCGTCGAAATATAAAGTAGAAGATTTTTGTCCCCTTCCCGAAATTATTAAAGGCGTTCTCGCTTCGTCGATTAAAATAGAGTCTACCTCGTCCACGATTGCGAAATTTAAGCCCCTTTGTACCATTTGGGACATAGATTTTTTAAGATTATCTCTTAAATAATCAAATCCGTACTCGTTATTAGTACCATAAGTTATATCGCAATTATAAGCTTCTCTTTTTTGCTCGTCGGTTAAGTCGTGAATGTTTACGCCTACGGTTAAACCTAAAAAGCGATAAACTTTTCCCATCCATTCCGCATCTCTTTTAGCAAGGTAATCGTTTACGGTTACTATGTGTACGCCTTTACCCGTCAATGCGTTTAAATATGCGGGAAGAGTAGCCATTAGGGTTTTACCTTCACCTGTTTTTAGTTCTGCTATTCTACCTTGATGAACGCATATACCGCCCATTAGCTGGACTTTATAGTGTTTCATATTCAGTACCCTACCGCTCGCTTCTCTTACGACGGCAAAAGCTTCGGGTAAAATAGAATCTAATTTTTCTCCGTCAGAAATTCTTTTCTTAAAAATTTCCGTTTGTTCTTTTAACTCGGCGTCCGTCATAGAAGAATAAACGTTTTCCATTGCGATAATTTTATCCGCAGTCGCGCTTATTCTTTTAAGGCTCGCTCTTGAATCGTGGCTTAAAATAAATTTTATTAGTCCCATTTATTTCTCCGTTTTTAAATTTTATCTTCGTTTTAAAATTCTATCGTTCGCTTACAAATAAAAACGAAACGATAAACCGCTCAATTTTAAATATTAAAATCTTTTTTTATAAATCGCTTCGTTTATTTTACACTATTTTTCTCTTTATGTAAACACTTTTTTTTGAAAATTTTGCCAAAAAATGAGAGTTCTTTGCCGTTTTTCTTTTCTTCTTTACGTTTCATTTCTCGCTCTCCGACGGAAGCAACCGTTAAAACGTAAACCGTTTCCGCTCCTGCTCTATACAAACGCTCGCTTATAGCTTCCGCAGTCGCGCCGGTAGTTAAAACGTCGTCTATTACCAGCACGTTTTTATATTTTATTTCGTTTTTGTCTTTTACGCTAAAAGCTTGCTTTAAGTTGAATAATCTTTCGTTTTTATTTAACTTTATTTGCTTTTTGGTTCTAACGGTCTTTTCTAAAACGTCGGAAAACTTATATCCGGTAAGTAAGCATATCTTTTTTGCAATAAGATACGTTTGATTGTATCCCCTTTTCCTTAAATCCTTTTTGTGCATCGGAACGTAAGTGATTAAATCGGCGTCCGCAAATTCTTTAATGACGAAAGGAGCTAGAATTTCGCCGAAAATATCCGCCAAATATTTCTTACCGTTAAATTTCATACTCTTAATAAGCATTGAAACGGGTTCTATATACAAAAACGCACTACGCGACTTTTCATAAAACTGACCTTTCCCGTAACAAAACGAACAAATATTTCCTTCGCTTATAACGCTCCTTCCGCATTTAAAACAATATTTGTCGTTTATTTTCATTTTTTCGGCACATTCCTTACAAAAATACCCTGCGAAAATTTCACAACCGCAAGCATTGCACGTTAATTTTAAATTAAAAAACAAGTCTTTAATCATAAGTAAAAAATATTAGGTTTATCAACTTTAAAAAGTCAAGATAAACCTAAAACGATTATAAATATTTTTTTAATTTTTCGACGGAATCGGTTTGCTCCCAACTTAAATCTTTTTTCCCAAAATGACCGTAGTTAGTTGTTTTTTTGTAAATAGGCGTTCTTAATTGCAATTTTTCTATTATCGAATGCGGTCTAAAATCGAATTCCTTTAAAATAATTTCCGCCAATTTTTTATCGCTAACCACTCCCGTTCCGTTAGTATTTACGAATAACGATACGGGACGAGCTACTCCTATAGCGTACGCAACTTCTATAAAACATTCTTTCGCAAGCCCTGCTTTTACTATGTTTTTAGCGACGTATCTTGCGTAATAAGTAGCACTTCTGTCAACTTTTGTGGGGTCTTTTCCACTGAAAGAACCGCCACCGTGAGCGCAATACCCCCCATATGTGTCTACAATTATTTTTCTACCTGTAAGACCTGAATCTCCCATAGGTCCGCCCACTTCGAATCTGCCGGTAGGATTTATAAAATATTTAGTATTTTCATCTAGCAAATCAGGGGGTATGCAACAAAAAATTACCTTCTCTTTAATATCTCTTTTAAGCGTTTCCATATCTACTTCGGGCGTGTGTTGAGTTGACAATACCACTGCGTCTACCCTTATAGGTTTGCCGTTTTCATACTCAACCGTAACTTGAGATTTTCCGTCCGGTCTTAAATAATTTATTTCTCCGTTTTTTCTTACTTCGGTAAGTTTTTCGGTTAATTTATGTGCTAGAATTATAGGCAGGGGCATAAGTTCTTCCGTTTGATCGCACGCATAACCAAACATCATTCCTTGGTCGCCCGCACCCGTTTTTTCGGCAATATCGGCACCGTTTTGGCGGTACTCTACCGAATCATTTACACCCATAGCTATATCAGGACTTTGCGATTTTATATTTATAAGTATTTTTAAACTTTCCCAATCAAAACCTATTCCCTTTTCGGTGTATCCGATATTTTTAACGGTTTGCCTTGCTATTTTCTCATAATCGCATTTTGCGGAAGTGGTAACTTCACCCATTATCAATAAAAAATCGGTAGTGGCACAAACTTCTATGGCAACTCTCGAATTTTTATCCTGCGAAATAATGTCGTCGAGTATAGCGTCGGCAATGCTGTCGCAAACCTTATCGGGATGTCCTTCGGTAACGCTTTCGCTTGTAAAAAGTTTTTTCATAAGTTTCTCCGTTCATTTCCTTTATAATGCGTTAAACAAAACGCATTATTATTATGATAAACTTTTATTAAACGTTTGTCAACCAAATACAAAAATGATATAATTTTCTTTATGGAAAACTTATGTAATATTTGCCCTAACTCTTGCAATGCGGATAGAATTTCAAAAAACGGAAGATGTTTAGTGGGGAAAAATTTAAAAATAGCAAAATATTCGCCTTTTTACTACGAAGAACCTTTAATAAGCGGGAATAAAGGTTCGGGCGCGATATTTTTTTGCGGTTGCCCCTTACAATGCGCGTTTTGTCAAAATTATCCCGTTTCAAGAAATCTTACGGGCAAAGAAATTTCCGATAAAGAATTTATAGAAATTTGCGAAGAACTTAAAAAAACGGGCGTACACAACTTAAATTTGGTTAATCCTACCCATTATTTTGAAATTTTAGAAAAAATATTTTCTTCTTACAAGCCCGAAATTCCGATAATCAGCAATACGTCGGGCTACGAAAAAGTAGAAACAGTTAGAAAAACGAATTCTTTTATAGACGTTTATTTAACCGATTTAAAATTTTTTTCACCCAAAAGAGCCGAAAGGTATTGCGGGAAAAAAGATTATTTCGAAATAACGGCGAAAGCCGTAAATGAAATGGTAAAGGCTAAACCCTTAATTATCGAAAACGGACTAATAAAACAAGGCGTAATTGTAAGACATTTGGTTCTTCCGCAAAACGTTGACGAAACTTTTAAAATTTTAGACTGGTTTAAAGATAATATCGGCGACAACGCTTATTTTTCGCTTATGACGCAGTATATTCCTTTTGGTAACTTGCAAAATAAAAACGAGCTTAAACGCGTTTTGACTAAAAACGAAATTTTAAGAGCGGAAGAAAAATTATTTTCTTTAAACTTAAAAAACTGCTTTATTCAAGAAAGAGAAAGCGCGGATAAAAAATACGTTCCCGAATGGGATTTTTAACCGGTATTTTTACTAAAAATTTTATAGTTCCGAATAATATTTTTCGAATTTTCTTAGCCATTTACCTACTTTTTTAGGGGAACAAGCTGAAATTTCGATTTTTAAACGTTCGATTTCGATATTTTTTTTCATATAAAAAGTATAGGTTTTTTCTGAAAAAATACTACTTTTCCCCCTAAAAATTTTTTCTTGATATAAAAAAAAATAAAAAAAGCTTGTAAATTTTTTTTATATATTATATACTAAAATAGTAAGAATATAAAATAATTTAGTTTTAATAAGTAAACTAGGAGTTGGAAATATGGCTAAATTTTTTAAAAAACTAAAAAGCCTTCTTTTTGGCGCCGCCGACACTAAAAAGAAAAAAATCGTTAGAGTTACTATTTTACTCGTACTAACTATTTGGTCTGCGTTATTATTGTTCTTAATGGACTCTTATAACTATTTAAGACTCCCCTTTCTCGGCGGAAAAGATTTTAATGCTTTTTCTAATTATAACGCTTTAGCAAGGGGTGAAGCCGTAATTATAAACGGTACTTTAAGAACGAGAGAAACATTCCCTATTTTAGTATGGAATCCTAACGATATTTCGCCTTATGCCGATTTCAATACGAATTTTATAACCGACTTTTTATATAACGAATGCGGAATGAAATGTTTTAACGTTACGTTCTCGACTTGGACTATAATGATTTCGTTTTACATTGCTTTATGGTTGGTTACTCTTTATACCCTTATTGAAGGAAAAGTTAAAGCAAAACTCGGAATTGCTCATCCCGAAACCGCACAAGAAAAATTAAAACATAAAAAATATATTTTATTTAAATTTTTATGCGTAGTTTTGGTATGGCTTTTATGTTTTGCGTTAATTTTAACCACATCTAGCAAGTCCGATAATTTTAAAATAAACGGAAAGATATTCTTAAACTTAATACAAACAATGCTTGTATCTATCGGGCTATTGTTATCTTTACCGCTTATTTTGGTTGTTTTTGGAATTATTTTAGCCGTAATTATAGCTATCCTTACGTTGATTGCGGAAATAATTACCAAAAAAGTTTTATCCAATAAAGACGTTCAACAAATTTTGGACACCGCGAAAGCGAACAGCAACAACCCGTTAAAAGTAAGCGAAACGGGCAACGGCGCAAACGGCAGAGGCGGAGCCGGAATGGGAGCGCTCGGCGAAGAATCTTACGATTTATCGCTTGCAAAAATATTCCCTTCGCTTAAAAGAATAGACGAAAAATACGAAGAAGAACAAAACGTTCCGCTACTAGAAGACGTTGATATTACTCTTCCCGAACTTGCCCTCAGGTTTAGGGCGTATATGTGCGAAAGACACTTATACTTTGACGAAAGAACTATTCGTAACTTTATCGGCGCGCTAGCCGTTTCAAGGTTGTTGATATTAGAAGGTTTGTCCGGTACAGGTAAATCCACGTTACCGAGATTATTCAGCAAGTTTGTAGGAAATAAAGTATTCTACGCACCCGTACAAGCAACGTGGAGAGATAGAACCGACTTAGTAGGATATTACAGCGAATTTACAAACGAATACAAAGAAACCGACTTTTTAAAAAGATTATACGAAGCTTCTTTTAAAGAAAAAGAAATAAACATGATGGTACTGGACGAAATGAACATTTCCCGTATCGAATATTATTTCGCTGACTTTTTATCGGTATTAGAATACCCTTCTCAAGACTGGTTAATTAAAGTTATGCAGATTAAAGACGGTCAACCCCAACCTAAAAACTTTGTAGACGGAAACGTAAGAATTCCGCTTAACACTTGGTTTATAGGTACGGCAAATACGGACGATTCTACCTTTACCATTACCGACAAGGTTTATGATAGAGCTATAGTTCTTGACTTTTTAAGAATAAACGACCCGTTTGAAAACAATTACAACAGCGAAGAAGTACATATTTCGTCCGACCAACTTCTTAAATTATTCGACCAAGCGAAAGCTAACGAAAGTAATAGGTTAAATAAAGACGATAAAGAAAAATTTAAAAAACTTTGCGATTTCGTGTTAGACACGTTTAACGTTACGTTCGGTAACCGTATTATGAACCAAATTGAAAACTTCGTACCCGTATATGTGGCTCTCGGCGGAACTAAAAACGAAGCGTTGGACTTTATTTTCTCGAGAAAAGTAATTCGTAAATTACAAGGTAAATACGACGAATACGTTAAAGACGGCTTAACCAAAATGGTTAGATTTATCAATTCTTTATACGGAAAAGATCAACTACCCTACACGGAAGAAGCTATTGTGGAACTTCGTAAAAAACTAATTTAAGGAGAAACTTAATGGAATATAGTCAGTCCGAATTTTTAAAACAACTTAATAATAAAGTTACGGACTTATTAAATTCCGGAGTTTCGCTAAAAGAAGTACTTGAAAAAATCAATAAAAACGAGATTTCTTTTAACGCGTTTAGACAATACGTTGCCGTAAACGATAAAGACTTTCTTTGGCTACCCGATTTTAAAAGAACTATAAACGCGATTAGAACGATTATATCCAGTCCTAAAATCCATTTAAGAACGGATAAAGTAATATTAAACGTAGACATTGCTTCTAAAATAGACACTGCGGGCGCGAGAATGACTATACAAGAACCTAGATTTTGGAAAAAGAAATCTAGCGGAGAAATTTCGCCCGAATATGTTTTTGCAAACGTTTACGAAGACGAATTGCCCATTTACGAAAACAGATTTTTATGTTTACTTATAAATAAAATGTATTTGTTTATTTCGTTAAAACTCTCCCAGTTGTACGAAAAAACAAGTTCGTTGGACGATTTTGTCGATAAAAACAACATTGAAATAAGCGACGTAGACGCAATTAAATCTTCTGCATATTTTTATAAGGAGTCTACGGGAGAAATAGGTTTTGACGATTCTCTTCCTCTACTTACGCCAACAGGGAATAAAATAAGAGAATACATAGAAAAACTTTTTGATATAAAAGTTTCCTTAAATAAAATAAGAAAAACTTATTTCTATAAAACTTGCATGAAAGCTAAAAAAATGTTGGATACGGAAGTTAAGCCTACCAACGTTTTAACAATGCATCCCGATTATAGAGTTTGCTACGAATTTTACAGGCAACTTAATAAATACATCGAAAAAGAACATAAAAACCTAATTTCTTCTAAAGAGTATTTTAACTACGTTTTATTAAACGTGTTACAATGCATAACGAACTTAGGATTTACCATTTCCGATAAATATAAAATGAATTTAGAAAACGGAAAAATAAATTTAGAAGAATTAGAGCTTTTAAAAACGCCTATTTTATATGAGATAACGGCTTTAAACGGTAAAATAACCATTGACGTAAGTTTAACGTACGATGTTAACAGATTCGTAAAAAGCTTGCATTTAAAGGATAAAAGACACGCTCGCTATTTAATTGACGTTTCACCGAACCTTAAATATATGTTTTATAACGAAGAAATGTTGGACGATTATATAAATAAAGAAGTAGCTGACCATATTAGCCAGGGATATGATAATTATTTTATTGTTGCTCCGTTTGAAACAATTAGAAATCAAAATACTATAATGGTAACAACGCATTCTAGAAAACTTGATAAAAACATTTTAAATTTGGTAAAATCTTTCTCGCTGTTTATAGAAGGCGACGAGTTTATATATTCTAAAAAATGCCCCGTTTGTTCTTCCTTTATGGTTGACTTTGACGGAGTAAACTACGAGTGTTTAAACTGTAACAGTCTGTATTCTATATTAAAAATGGGTAATAAAGAGTTAAACAATAAAAGAGACCTTATTTGGATAAAAAGATTAAATGATAAAAAAAATAAGATAAATTATATAGAAGAATTATAAAAAATTCCGCTTTTCAAAGCGGAATTTTTTAAGTTTTACCGACAAGGCTTTTTACATTTTATATTACAATAATTGCGATTTATTTATTGTTCATTAGCAAACTTTATCGTTTGCTAGCTCCTAACACAAGTTTGTTAAACCCATATACTTTGTAAATTCTTTTCTTTCAAACTTGTGCCACCGACCTTTTGTACACCCCAAAAATGCTTTCGTTTTCGGGGACCCCGTCTTTTTAATCAGCAGGTCTAGTGCGGTCAGCTACAACTATCGTAAAAAAAATCACGCCTTTTAGCGTGATTTTGGAGCTACTGGGCGGACTTGAACCGCCGACCTGCTGATTACGAACCATAAATAACACAGTATTTAGTGTTAAGCGTTTTTTAAAATACTACATATAGTAGGTAAATGTGCCGTTTTCTAGCTTGACACTAAATACACTTTTTCTTAATCTATTATATTTTTTGCTTCGTTTTTTTTAAAAAAAGACCTAATTTTATTAAAAAAAATGTCAAATTCATAGAACTAATTTTTTCTACAAATTTGACAAAAATTTATTTTTTATCCGCCCGAAAAACCCCGTTATTGTTCTTCGGGTGGATTACTAAATAAAAGCTATTCACTTTTATATAGCCTTTATATTATATAATATTTTTATTAAAAAAACAATATGATTTTAAAAAAAATAAATTTATTTATCATAAACTAATCCGTTTTGTTCTAAGTAGCGAACCAAAAGTTCGTTTTTATCGACGGCGACTCTTAAATCTTCTTGTTTTACCAAAGTTTCGCAAGATTTAAAGCCGTTTACGAATTTTCCTAACGCAAAACAAATATCAATAATTCCGCTTATAACGGCGTTTATTATCATTAAAGCTCTTTGCTCAAACAACGCTTTATCAAAATCTAATTTAAGCGAACCGACTAATAGTACCATTATCACGGAAAACAATAAACTATTTACGACGATTCTTGACGAGCTTTTTTCAACTTCCGTTCTAGTTTTATAAACGTTAAACGCATCGTTTCCGCTTTCAACGTCGTAGAAGTCTTGTTTATAAATTACGTTATAATTTACGCTTATAGAATTTAAGTTTTTAGAAATAAATTCGTCCGTTAAAAGTTTTTCGAGCGTTGCCCTTTTTACGCAGTATTCTTCCGCTTTTCTTTTCATTTTTTCGCGTTTTTTAACCGAATGGTATCTTTTTAAACAATCGTCTTGTATCGTCGTTTCGGCGTTATTAAAATTAGCGTAAAACAACGGAAAAAAATCGGGAGAGCGCTTATCGAGCTTAGCTAATTTTTTATTGATTTTAGCTTTCCACGCGTTTTGTTTGCTTTCTAGATTTATTGAGTTGATAAATTCGCCGAAATTACTCTTAACTAATTTAATCATTTTAGAATTTTCTTCTATTTTTTCAAAAAGTTCAACGCAAATTGCTTTGGCTTTGGGATAACCTATTCTAATACCTAATATCGCGCTAAGCACGTACGCAAGTAGTCTTGCTCCCGCGTGCAACCAGTAATTCAAATCGCCCAAATTATCGGATTTTTTTAATACGAAAATATCGAACGCGCCTAATAGCAGGCACACGAAAAACATTATTAAATAGTCTACCCAGTGCGTTTTTAAATAAACTAACGATTTATTTTTAACGTTATTCGTTGCGGTTTGCGCTTTTCCTAAAAAAGAGTTTTCATCAAACGTAAACGCCATTTTTATTTATTCTCCTTATCTTCTTCCGCAACGGCAATAAAACCGTAAGAAATAGCCCAAGCCTGTTTATCGGGAATAGCGGTAGCGGTATTTTTAAGTTTAACGCCGTCTTTAATAACGTAAGAAGCCGAATCGTAAGTGTCCGCTACGACTTCTACAAACGAAGATAAAACGGAAGCCATTAAAGACACTACCGCAATTAAAGTAAGTTCTTCGGATATGTACTTAAATATAACCGACAAAATAAGCACGGCAACGGAAAGCGTTATTTGCGTCCTTTTTTTGAAAGCGTCTATAATTAAGTTTTTGAACGTTAAAACCACGAAAGCGACGATTATAAATCCCCAAAAGCCGATAGTTTTACCCTTATCGGTAGTGTACGCGCCGATATTAACGGCAAACAGTATCGCCATAGGAATAAAATAAACGAAAAATGCAAGCAACCGATATTGCAAGCATTTTCCCCTATTAGTCAATTTCATAACTGCCCCCTTTAATAAGACACGGCTTCGGCTTTTGAAATAAGTTTTTCGCTATTTTCGCCAAAGTTTTCCCTTATTACTTCTTTTAAATTTTCGTTGACAAGTTGCGTTTTGGTTAAAACCGCGCTAGACGGGGCTTGCGTTAAGGCTTCTACCGCCGACGGACATTTTGCCCAAGCGTTTTCCGCACCCCTTTTAATACTGTCTATTTTTGCCCCGAATAATTCCAAAAACGTTTTTATTTCCGCAAACTCTTCCTTGCCGATTTTTGACTTTTCTATTACTTTGGTTAAGGTTTTTTCGCATACGGCGTTTACTGCCGATTCTATCTTCGTTACGTCGGTAGAAGTAAGCAACGTTTGCAATAACTCCACTTCTTTCGTTTGCTTTGTGTATAAGCCTTGTAATTGCTTATATTTGTTATTCTTTTTAATGGAAGGAATAAAAATTCCTAATCCCATTACCAACGCGCTTCCCGAAGATATAATTAAAGGCAATATCTTTTCCGCAAAATATTTATTTTCTTCCCCTGCGTTCTCGTTTATTTTCGCAATAGTATCGGTTACGATTTTCTCTACTTCGTCGCTAGTTATAGTTCCCGCAGTTTCTTCGGCGTTTACTTTTGTTTCCTTAGTTAAAATATTATTTGTCGCAATGCAAACGATTAAAGTTAAGCATAACGCCGTAACGATTCCAAATAACACGTTTTTAATTTTTTTCATAGTAAATTCTCCTTATAAATAAATTTTAGTTAGTTCTTCTACTGCCTGTAAACGTTTTTCCAAATCAGCTATAACGTCTAAAAATTCAAAACCGTCGCTTGTTTCGATAATTTTTATCGGAGCTAATTCCCAACGCTTTACAACCTTGTCCCACATAAGTTTTTCAACTTTCACGTAAAGCCTTCCTGCAAACAATAATTCTTCCGGGACTACAAATTCTTTTTTAAAAGAAAAAGATTTTTCTTCGTTACCGTTTTTAAGCGTGATTTTTGCATTTAACAGCTGATATTCGCTTTCAAAACATATAATTAAAGGCTCGCCCGTTTTCAGCTGAAACGCGTTCGACAGGTAAGCCTTATTTGAATAATTTAGTTTTATATTTATTTTCATAAATTTTCTCCTTCCACGTTTTGCGGTTGCTCGATTTTTTCTTCGGTTGCTTCGTAAGTGTACCTTGACGGATAAACGTCTACCGCTTCCGAATAAATTATTTCGGTCGGTAGTTGCTTAATATAAAATTTTTCGCCTAGTTCATTTTCGGCGTAATGCTTTTCTAAATCTGCCCTTTCGTTTCCGTTTTCGTCAATATACGGATATTGTCTTTTAACTTCTACCATTTTTAAGCCTCCTTAACTAAAATTCTATCTGCAATAGTACTCCAATTCGTCGCAGATTTATATAACGTTTGTGTTGCGGTGTCTGGAACATAAACATAAGCCGTACTTGGTATTGCGTTTGTATTGACTAAAATCGGAACGTCTCCTGCAACTGTGCAAGATTTATTAATTATTATTTCGGTTAGCGAAGTGCAATCTTTAAACGCACTAACACCTATTTGTTCTATTTGATTACCTATGGTTACACTTGTTAGTTGAGTTGCCTTATAAAATGCGTGATGCTTTATTATCATTACTTTATTTAGATTTGCCGTTATTATAGTAGTACGTTCAAAACCATTACCAAAAATGGAACAATCATCGGGAGTTACTAAATCGGTTATAAGGGTGCCATTTAGATACAGCTTGTGATTACTTCCCTGCCAACCACCATTGTCGCCATTATATCCTAGTTCCAAATTACAAAATTTTGACAGGTCTTTAATGTAAATACTGTAAGATGTACTCATATACATAAATGATAGATATGATGTGGTAGCTAAAGTTGTTGGAATATATAGTTTTTTCAAGCTATTTGAGAGCAAAAAAAAGTTAGGTAGATTAGTAATACCTTCTGGAATTTCTAATTCTTGCAGACTATGAGCGCTATAAAACGCTTTTTCGCCAACGGAAGTCATAAGTTTTGGCATTTTTACTTTTAGCAAATTATCGCACGAACCGAGAGCATTCTGTCCAATTATTTTTACACTGTTAGGTATTTCTACCTTCACAAGTTTTTTTTGTTGATAAAACATATAGTCTCTTAAAATTGTTGCTCCTGCTAAGTCTTCTTCTGTAACAGTGGTTAAAGTACCATTCATAAATTGCGTAAACTTGCTAGGGGCAGGAACTTCAACTTTTACATAAGTCGGATTTTTAACTATCATTCCGTTACCCCCACTTTCAATGTTATATCTTCGGTTGGTTTGCCTATCGAATAAACAGTTATTGCGTTACTTGTTACACCGTCGTCAAAAATCGAAAATGCGTAAGTCATAAATAAAGACGGATTGTCGTTTACTAGCTCGACAACCGAAGTATCTGTTAAAGATAAGCTTGCCGTAACGGTGGCTTTGTGTGTAAATGGTTCTTTTGTCGTATCCGCTACCCAACTACTAGAATTTACCGTGATAGCGGAGTAAACGGGTTTAGGAGCGTTTTCGCCTTTTTCCCCTTTAATTTTTAGTGCTGTTTTAATTGTAAAAGGGGCTGTTTCGTTAGTTATTTGTCCCATATAACCATTTGCGCCGATAACACAATCGTATTGTTTCGGCGTTGTTTGCGGTTCAAAATCGCTTTGTGAAGCGGTAATCGTATTTCCTACTTCTTCCGCAAGGTTTAATTCGGTAAATAGTATTGAACTACCTTGATTAGATTCTATTTTGCTTAAGTCAATAGTTTTCCATTCTCCCCAGCCTGCACCTCTCGGATTAAAAGTTGTAGAATAACGCTTGTTATCAAAAGAAACGGTGTATTCTTTTACCTGCGGTTGTTGAGCTTGAATTTTTAAAATAAAAGTTACGCCGTTTAGTCCTATCGGCAAATTTTTGCTGAAACCAAATAATATATATTCTCCGACGGATATTTCGTTTAATTTGTAAAAATCATTTTCATAATCATCACCTTTTAAAAATTTAAAAAAAACCGTCCCCGAACATAAATCTGTCATTATTGACTGCAACACTGAGTGATTTTCTAAACTAGGCATAATATTTTGCGCAATAACGCCCTTGTCGATTAGAAAAATCACTTCGCTAGACGTGTAAACACTAGTTTCTTCGTCGTCAGCGTCAACACCCGAACTAAACCATCTTATTTGACATTTTGCTTTACCCGATATTTCCGTATCAGCTTTTTGGAGAAAGTAATAATAACTGTTTTCTCCTCCTACTTTTATCATATCTTGCCAACCCGAATATTCGCCGTTTGGTTTTTCTATATTAACTTGAACAGCTAATTTGTTTATCGGAATAAAATCGTTATTAGTTAAATCGCAAGGACAAGCGCCTTGTTCCCATTTAACTTTTATAATTTTAGTTCTGCTCTGCCCGCGCGTAATTAGTTCTCCGCGTTTTGCGGATACTTCGCCTTCGGAATTTAAAATTATTTCCATTTTGTCTCCTTTTTTAATAAAAAAAGAACGCGCTTTCGCACGTTCTAAAAAATACATTTTTTTTATATGTAATTTTGTTCCTTTTTTATTATTTTATATATTCTTATTCCGTCCGCTATCAAAAAATAGATAGCTATTAATAAAAGAATTAACATTATTTTTGATATAATGAACTCCGACCAACAAATATAACTTGTCGTTTTAATTCCGTTTTTTAAATATAATCTTCCCGTCCAAAAATTATCTATATAAAGAATTTTGTTATCCGAACCTGAATTTAACGATTGACAATAAATTTTTCCCTTTTTCTTATAATAATTGTATTTTATTATTTGATTTTCGTCCAAGTCTTTAATAACAAGAATATCGTCATATATAACTATTGAAACGCTTTTATCTTTTGATTTATAACTACGATACTTTTTTATTGTCATAGTAGACATCATAACAGAAGTCAAACTTACTAAAAACACTAAAAAAAATATCCTAAATCTTTTAAGTAAAATATTTTTCAAAATTAAAAATCTCTCCTAAACATTAAATAGATAGGCGGTAAGACTCTATCCGTTGTAGAATCTCTCGCTATTTTTGCCTGTACGCAAATAACAATACGATTATCTTCTGTAATTATACCAAAACCTTTATAATATGTCAAATCTGATAATATCGAATTTGAGTTTTTCTCTATAGATTGAGAAAACGCTTCTGCGCCGGTATTCGAACGCGGAATAATTCCACCGTTTATTTTAATGTGCCTAGTTTTTTCTGAAACCTGTATTTTAGGCATTGATAATTCTTTTACTCCCCCAAATACTGTATCTGACAATTTTGATTGAGTTTCTTCAAATAAAACGTATTTGTATTTTATTTTTATGTTTCCCGTTAAATTAGTAGTGTGAGATAAGCCACTACCGATTATAATATTTTTATTCGGAGTTACAAAATTTAATTGACAAGTTACCGCAAGACTTTCCCTTGAATCAGCGTCTACTTCCAAACCCTCGAATGCAACAACATTTCCGTTTGAATCTACTTTATTTTTCGAAGAATAAAAATCGCAATAAGATTTAGAAGCGTCATTACAATTACTAGGATTAAAAAGGTAAAGACTCTCGCTTAGCTTTTTCTTATCACCGGTATAATTTAATTTTCCCAACAAATAAAAACGAAGTTTTTCAAAACGTCCAAAATAATTTTTATATTCTATATATTCCTCAATATTAAAATTATTATTTTCTAAATTTTTCCCGTATTCGCTTCCTTTTTTTGTGTACGTTCCCGCGCTATAATTATTATCGGTTTTAAATAAAGCCACAATAGAACGTCCTAACGGAAAGCAAACGACCGGCAAAATAAAATTATGAGTTTCACATTTTCCTTTAATGTTTATTCCTTGCGTTTGGCATATTGCGCAAGTTATTTGCCCTTCTGTATTAACGGGAGTATTAGCGAGTTTTGAAGCAATAGAAAACATTGTTTGTTTTGTCCCGAATCCCACGTTCTTTAAATCGTTTTCAATAAGGCTTTGCCCGACAGGTAAATTTTCTGAAAAAGCTTTTTCTATATCTAATTTTGTATCAACAATACAAAATTCTTGTATATCTAAACAACGAGACGTACATTCTTTCTCGCTAATTTCAAACTGCCTTATTGCCTTTTTTATAGATATGTCAGCATATAATTCATTGTAATTCTTTGACCAATAAGACGTTGCTTTTATCGGGCATAAATAGTTTAATTCTCTATTTATTTGAAAAGCAAAATATCCGCTTTTATGATAATCGCCACATTTAGGGGCTTCTGCTAGACCGTTAAAATATTGAGTTCTACCGACCTTAACGTTTCCTGTTTTTAATAAAGTATAAAACATATTTTCTCCGTAATGTTCTATATCTACTTCATTTGCTTGCTGGTTAAAAAATAACGTTGATTTTTCAGAATTATAATCTATTAATGATTTATATTGACGAGCTTTAAAGTTTAAAAAAGGCACGTATTCTATTCTTATAGAATAATCTTTTAATTTATTAGGTAAAATTGATGTAACATCTTCAAGCTGAACGTCTCTTGAAATCGTTGACAAGGCATATTTACCCGTTATTACATTACTTAAATCAAATTTAGCCGGTGTTACATAGTTAAGTCCCCTTATTCCATTTTTACCTTCTTCGAAATAAAGAAACATTTGTTTCATTTCAGACAACTGCTCATCAGAATAACAAAACTTAGTGTCGTACACAGCCTTTTCAACAATATACTTAGTAATGTCTGCAGACTGCCCGTTAAAGCCTAATTCTGCTTTAACTATTGCCCTTATCGGATATTTTGTTTTAAACAAACATTCATCGTCGCTAACCTCAAAATCTCCACTTTCTGTTCTTGTGGAAAGAAAGCCGTCGGCGCAAGGTTCGATTACCGTAGAATTTCCGTCATAATTTGTCATAGTTGCATTTTGTATATTGCTGACAAAATCAGAAGCGTATTCTTCACTTGGATTTTCTAAATCTATTAAAGAATAATTGTTTCCTTTATAAAAATAATTAACGTCTAGCAAGTCGAAGCTAATAACGTTCCAATAAGCCCAGTCGTTTTCTTCGATAACAGTATCGTTTTCGCCAAAGCCTTTTATAATTTTTGGTTTTAATCTAGGTATAGCGTGAAAATAATTTCCAACCTGCAATAACGCTTCAAATAAAGTTCCCTCTGTAATTGAAAATTCAGGACTTATTTTTTTAGATAAAAACTTTTCAATGTTTCCATCTAATTCAAATTCAGGCTCATCCACTCCGCTTATCCTTGTTTTTTGAACTGAAAGAATCCTATTAACGACATCCCTTAAATTATAAGGTCGAACCATAGAATTGCTTTCGCCAAGCACTTTGATTTCCCAAGTAAAAGTCGCTTTACATTGCATTTCCTTCAACGTTCCAACTAAAAAAGAACTCTCGTATATTTGCACAAATTTATAAGTTCCTTCGGAAGTAAATTCAAATTCAACGCAAGAACTTAAATCTATTGTGTCGGTAGGAGTATTAACGTAATAAGACGTTAAAGCTAAGTTCTTTTCCTTTTTTGTCCATAAAGCAATAATGCTTCGTCTAACTACTGCTTTTACGTTCATTTTTACGTTAGTAGATACTTTATTTTTACTAGTATCAGAACTCAAAACAAAATAAGGTCCGCAAAACTTGTCCGAATCATTAGTATATCCCCATTTAACGCCTTGATAAATCCAATTATATGAGAAATCATCATTTATTTCTTCGTTTGTAACAGTTGAAAAAATTTTAACCCTGACGTCGCGTTCAGGAGTCATAGGCAAGCCTTTACCGACGCTATAAGATAAATAGTTAGTAAAAGTTAGGTTAGGAACGTCTCTACGCTCTAATATTTTAGTAATTTCAATTAATTCTACGTTATGTCGAAAAATAGAATTATTACCTCTACTTACGTTTTCCACTTTATCATTATTGACGTAGCGATATATTTTTTCTACTGTTTTTTTACCGTCTGTTAAGTCGGTAACATAAATTATTATTCTTGTAAACCTTTTTAACGGCGTTTTAGTGGTATTTACTAAAGAAATTCTAGTAGTATCTAATACTCCGTCTAATTGAGTCGTGTCATATATAGGAGCTTCTAATTGGTCGGTTATATCAATACGACGGTATTCTTTTTGCCCTAAAAATAAGCTAATAATTGACACTTTCCATATTTGAATATTAGTTATCATTTTACCTGCTCCTATCTATCCCGGCGCGTTTTCTTATAATACCGAGAGTTCTTTCTTCCTGTCGTTGTTTAGATTGATATTCTAAATGTTGATTAAACAAATCGAAAAACAATGCGACCCCCGTTATAATCGGATTCGTTGCGAAACCTATTCCGTAGCCAACGATTTTCATAGAAGCGTCTATTTTATCTTGTCTTAACGAACTTCTTGATTCCGCGCTTATTCTTGTCTTAACAGTAGAAAACCCTTGCTTTGCCAAATACGCCGTCATAGCTTTAGTTTCCGTTAAAGCATTATCATTTTCGTTTGGTTTTTTTCTATTTTTGTCAGGCTCTTGGGGGTTTGGGGTTACTCCCGGAGTTTCGGGATTGCTTTCGTTTCCGCCTCCGTTTTGATAGTTAAAATATAAATTTATAACCGTATCTTCCATAATTACTCCTTAATAAGAACTTGCTTCTCCACCTGTATTCCCTGAATTTTCGCCATCGTCATCATCTGACGATGATTCTAAATAAGAAAGATATTGGTCAAAAAGCGGAGTTCCGCTAACGCTTCCACCGGTCGAATCCCCAACCTCTTGTGAATAGTCGTTCTCATCTTCTTCAATAGTATTAGATATATTTAATTTTTCTTGAAAAGACAAAGTTGCAGTTACAAACGCGCCGGCATTTCTATCCATATTACCATCTATCATAATTAAATCCTTGCTTGTTACAATATTTTCGGTTTCATTTTCGCTAAAAGACGGAAATTTTTCTTTTATAACTACTTTTTCGTTCAGCTGTAACGGTTCTATTCCTCTTATTATTTTAAAAATTTTTTCACATAGTTTATTCTTCAAAATTAAAACCGTATAAACATAAGAATAAGCTTGCGTAGTGTTAAAGCTTTTAGCAACGGTTGAGTTAACCATTTGTGGTGATTCTTGTGTTTTTGTTAGCGAATAGGAAGCCGATAGGACTTCGAATTTGCCCGAAACTTCGTTCTCTTCCCCTTGATGAAACGTTATTTCCGTTTCTATTTCGTTTCCTATTAAAACTCCGCCTACCTTTTGCGTGCAAAGTACCGTTCCCCTAAGTTCTACCGTCGTGTACCATTTTCCCATTGATATTTGCGGGTCGTTTAAAGGTTCGGCAAAGTCTAAAAACGAATACGCTTTATATTCGTTTTCGTTGCTTTTAAAGTCCATTTTATTTAGCCCGCAAAGTTGCGTAATTAGGGCTATTTCGTCTAAATACCGCTCCTTATTTTCACAGCATATATAAAAACGGAGAACTACGTTTATACTCTCAGATTTTATGTTGGAAATTTTGTAAGGTTGGCGAGTGGCTCTCATAAATCCTGCGGACTTGTTTCTATCTATGTTCAAATTAAAATCTACCGATAAATCGTAATAGTCGTTTAATATTTTAGAATAAGCCTTTGCTAAATCTTCTAACCTTACCATTTCATTTAGTTTTTCTTTATTCATACTCTTATACCCCCGAATACCGAACATAAATAGTTTACAAAATCATTTAAGCTTTTTTCTTGCCAACCGGGCGATTTACTCGTCGTTTCCGTAAAAGGTAAATAACCGACTTTTCCGTCGCGTCCGGATAACACGAGCCTACCCGATTGCGCGTCTAAATTTTCCCACCTAATACCGTTGTTTCTTAAATTCCCGGGGTATGGTGAAAACATATTAGTTCCCCTTTTCCCCGTAGCGCCGGGGGTTTTCCTAACGGGCGCGTTTCCTTTAAAAATAGCAAGAATTAAATTTCCCGCAACGTCGGGTGTTAGCGTTTGCATAATAAATTACTCCTTATCCCAAATAAATAACCGTTTCGAACTTATCGTTTTTTCTAACCCCCTTTACGACGCCGTCCCTAAAAATGCCCACCGAAAGGACCTTAAACTCTTCGGTAAATTCTCCGTAGTCGATAATTACTTGACTAGAAAAAGCTTTAACGAGCCTACTAACGTTTTCGTTAGTGGCAATAGCGTAGGATTGACCGTCAAAGGCAACGCCCACACCCGAAACAACGCTAGCCAAACCGACTTTTTCGGAAAATTCTCTTGCCTTAAACGTAGCTAATTCTTTTCCGCTGTCGGATTCAACCAACTTTGCCGTTAAATCGTAATCGAAAGTAAAACTGTCGTTTAAATACATTTTTACCCCCTTATCTTCCCGAAAACAAAATATTAGGCTTTTCGGAAGATAAAACGTTTATAACGGACGGCGCAACTATTTTTTCTATAACGTCGCTCGTAGCGACGACCGCAACGTTACCTACGCTTTTAACTAAGCCGTTATAAAGCTCTATATTGCCCGATTCTAGCAAATACGAAACTTGTTTTAAAAGCGCCTTTTTAATGGCGGTTTGAACTTGCGGATATTTTTCTATAATTGCGTTTTTTATCGACTTTTCGCCCGTTGAATAGATTAAAAAATCAAAAATAACGCTATGTACCGTATCTAAAAAAATAGCCACCTTTTGGTTGCTATCCCCAGCTATTTCGTTTTCTAAAACAACGCCGTTATATTTCTCCACGTCGTCGCTGGTTATTGTTACGGGTAAATTTATATATAAATCGCTAACCGTTACCATACTTCCCCCTTTAATACCACGCCTTTAACAAATACTGCGCTTCTTCGCTTTCTAAACGCTTTTGCGGTTCTACGCACGCAACCGACGACAACCCTTGACTTATTCCGACTTCTCCCATAGTTCTTTTATCGTACTTTATGTTTCTTAAAAGTCCCAAAGTACCAGCGGTTCTCATTTGTTCGTCACTTCTTGATAATAAATCTTTATTTAATAATGCTAAAGCGTTTTCTATTTGAGCTTCCTTAACTTCGTCGGGGATTATAGGGTTATTAAAAGTCGCTTCTTTATAACAACGCTTTCTAGGAAATTGTAAAGGTTGCCCCATTTCTAGCGGAACGCCTTGCAATACTAAACTTTCTATTTGTCCCAAACTATACCTTAAATAGCTTTCTTTATTTCTATCGCTTAAAACGCCCCAAATAACCGCCAAATCGTCGTATTCGGGATAATTGTCAACCACGTAATTATTAGCTTCTTCTAGCGTTAAATACGTGTCTATTCCCACCGTTAGCATTTTATATTCTCCTTATGTTTTCTAGTGTCGTATGGCGGAGTTGCACCGCCTTTTACTTTTTACGACGTAAAAAAAGCAAACGCTAATTATACGCTTGCTTTTGAAATAAAATTTTATTCGGCTTCGAACGCGCAAGAAATAGTTTTCGCTTCCGAAACTACGCCGTTTGTAATTCCCGTCCAAGACTTAAACTTGTAGCCCGAGCTTGCGGTAGCGGTTATAACGGTATCACCTACGATAATTTTGTTATCTTCTATACGTGCTTGAACTCCGCTAGGTACGGAAACGCTGGTTTTATCTACCGTTCCGTTACTTCCTGCCGAAATGGTTAAGGAAATTAAAGGTACCGCGCTTAAATAAATTCCAGCAACTTTATTTTCGTAAGCGAAAATATCGTGTACTTGACGGTATTGGAATTTATGAGCGTCCATATCTTGATTGCGGTTAGCTCCCGTACCTTCGTCGCCGTCGGCAAGGAACACTCTTAACTTAACGTGTTTGCTAACTGCTTTTGCGGACGATTTATGTACTATTAAAAAGTTGATATAACTTCCGTCGGTAGCCCTTACGTATTTCTTTTGAGCGTTTTTAACTATTTTCGTTAAAAATCTTGAACCGGGTACGGTGATTATTTTAGAAAAGCCTTCTAATACTTTTTGCGATTTATATAATTCCATACCGTCTATTAGTCTTTTTAACGTGGGCGTGATATAAAGAAGTCTTCCTTCCGTAGGAACTTGTTCTTCGTCTAAATACGCAGAAGCTTCGTTTAAAGCCGTAATTGCTTGGTCGCCCGTAGAATATACTGCGGGGGTTGCTTTGCCTATACCTTTTACGGACGCTAAATAAGCAAAACGATAAAGGTCAGTTTCGGGAACTACCTTAGTTCTTATAAATTCTCCGCTTACTGCGCCAAAGGTTTGGTCTAAGGTTTCTTCGTTATCAACGGCGTCTACGTTAAATTCTCTACCCCTGTCTTGCGTGAGTTTCCAGTCTTCCCACGTTGCTTCTACGTCCCCGTTTTCAAACCCCGAAGAACGGCTGTAATCCGAGTTGTCAGGTACTTTTACCTTTAAAATTTTAACGGTGTCCACTCCGTCAAATTTCACGTTTTTGTCTTCTAAGTCGATAGATTTTGCTTCTTGCACAAAAACTTCGTCTAATTCGGGAGTGTATTTCTCCGCTAATGCAATACTGTTCATTTTTAATATTCTCCTTTTAATTATTTCCCTTTATAGGTAGTCCGAAATATCCCCTTAGTTTGTTATCCTGCGCTTTGCTTAGTTCGTCGGTTGCGGGCGGATTTTGTGGGTTGGGAATATCGGTATTGTCCCCGTCGAATAAATATCCGTCGCTTTTTCTTAACGCGTCTATTTGTTCTTTTAAACCGCTTATTATTATTTCGTCGTTTTTCTCTTCGTATTTAACGTTTTCTTTGTTAATTAAAGCGTCTAACGCCTTTAAATTCTTCGGTTTAAATCCCGCTAACTCTTTTTCGTACGCGTTATTTCTCTTAAAAGCTAATAAGCTTTGCTCGTATTCCTTTTTAGCTTGTTCGTTAGCCGTTTGCATTTCGGATATTTTCGCTTGCAAACTAGCATTGTCTTCCGAAGCTTTTAATAGAGTTTTTAACTGCGTATCTCTTTCTTCGATTTGTTTTTTAAGCTTGTCTTTGTCGGTATCGAATACAATTTTAGGAATAAGTTTTTCTTTCCCTGCGTCTATTTTGTAATCTCCCAACTTTTCATCGACTTGCTTTAACAAATCTTCGCCTAATTTTTCGTTAAGCTCCTTTATCGTTTCGTCGCTTAACAACCCTTTTAAAAAATTCATAATTCCCCCTTGACTTTTTTTGGTGGCTTTCTCCCACCTATGAGAAAATATTTATTTTGCTCTCTATCGCGGAGCTTGCGTGGTATAAAAAAGACGTAAGCTTTCGCCTACGCCTTAAATTATCTTTTTATTTAATTTTTAAAATTTTAAAAGCGTCTACTTTTCAGTAAACGCTTCTAAAAGAATTACATAACACTCAAACAAACTATATAAATTTCAAACAAACTTCCGAATAGATTTGTTTTAACTCACTAATCATATCAGTAGGGTCGAAATTCGGTTCTCCTTTATCACAAATATCAGGGACCGATTGGTCTAAAAATTCACCTAAGCCTTTATGCTCGTTTTCTAAATCGTTAAAATGTTCAAAACAATAATCAGCAAAATCGATTGAAAATAAATAAGGGTCGTATTGACCATTAAATAAATCTTCAAAATATTTAATTAGTTTTTTTGTGTATTCATTCATATTTCTTTCCAACACTTTTATAGTATTTCTTTTTACAAACGACACCATAAGGATTACATAACACTCAAAATCGTATCTCCATTTAATTATTTGGAGTGAAACCAAATTCCCTGTCAATAGCGTCTAGCTCTTCTTTGGTAAGGCGTTTCAAGCTCTCTTCTATTTCTTCTTTTGTCGGTATATGGTCGTCTATAAAATGAATTTTACCGTCATCAGGAAGAGTTGCTATATAATCTTTGCGTATGGTTTGGTATATTTCTTCTAGCATTTTACTCGTTTCGGTATGCTTGTAATTCCTGTCTAAGTTAGCTTCTATTGCTTCATCTAATACAACGGAAAACCTATCATATCCCTGCAATAAAACTTTATCTAAATCTTTAACGTAAGGGCGAATTTTTTCTATTTGCTCAGGAGTTATCTTAAATTTTATTGTATGCTTCTCTATATTCGGCAATTTTTTGGTTTTTTTCATTTTCTTTCATATCTCCATTTATATTTACGTGATAATTCGTATAAGGCTTTTTTAAACCAACGCTCATACACTTTTATTTTGTAAATAAATGTCATAGAAAAGTTTTAAAAGCTTTTCGCTTTCAGCAGTATAAGTGTTATTTACACCATTTAATTCCGATATAATTTTATCTAACTTTAATAAAAAATTATTTATATCTAGTTTTATATCTTCCTTTATATTTGGCATATAAGGCTTTAATTGTTCTATTTGTTCTTTTGTGATTATTAAATCTTTACTAATAATTTCCCATTTACCACCTGAACTCGAACCGTCCCAAGGCGCGGGGTTTGTTTTTGAATAAAGATAATCTTCTCCACTATCGTCTATTACCCGATAGAACTCCCTACTATCTTCGCTTGCTTCATATATTTTGCCATTAGTCAAAGAATCAACACCAAAAGATTCTCCTATATATTTTAATTTCATTTTTCTTTCCTAAATTTTATTTTTTCAATGTTAGGATTTTTATGAATTTTCACTGTGTAATTTCCTAGTTTTCTTGTAATTTTCTATTTCATCTATGTGTTCTTGCAATGGTTTAATCTTAAAGCCTTCTTTTTGCGCTCGCTCATTAACTATATTCCAAGCCTTTTCAAGTTCTTCTTTTGGAATGTCTATCAGACTTTCTAAAAGTTCTTCTTTTGTCGGTATATGGTCGTCTATACTATGAATTTTATCATCTTTGGGAAGAGTTGCTATATAATCTTTGCGTATGGTTTGGTATATTTCTTCTAGCATTTTACTCGTTTCGGTATGCTTGTAATTCCTGTCTAAGTTAGCTTCTATTGCTTCATCTAATACAACGGAAAACCTATCATATCCCTGTAATAAAACTTTATCTATATCTTTTACGTAAGGTCGAATTTTTTCTATTTGCTCAGGCGTAATCTTAAACTCTAATTTATTCTTTTTTATGTTAAGATTTTTTTTGTGATTTTTCACTTTTTTTCATATCTCCACTTAAATTCTTTTGACAAATATTTTAATGCGTCATCAATATTTCCATTGTTTAAATTTACATATTTATTATAATCCATATAATTACTCCTGTCAACCCTTTTCCCGTCCCCGATACTTAAAGAATAAACGGTCCCATCGTGTCCGACGGCGATAATTGTTTTAATTTGTGGATACTGGGAAACGGTTAAAATATCATCAAAACTGAAAGATGAACTATGCGGGTGATTATGCACTAAAATTAAACTATTCTTTTCGTACTTTTCAAATTTAAAATCTTCATAATCCGCAGAAGAATTCATACCCGAAATTCTTTTAACTATATTTCCGTTTAAATCAATAAGTCTTCCAAATTCGACAGTACTTTTATCCGCTCTTTTAATACATTGCTTAGCTTCTCTCGCCAAAACCCTAACGACTAATTTGTTCCCTAAACCCGCAAATTTATTTACGTAATCTTCCGACATTATTACGTCGGCGTTAAAGGGTGGCGGTGGCATATTTTTTATTTGGTTTTCGGACAACTTCCAGTAATGCGCCTTTTTATACGCCATTGAATTTTTGTCCGCCCTATAAGAACGCCTAAACGAAGCTAGCGTTTTATAAGGAATTTCTTTATTTATCTCCTTATAATAAGCTTTCATTCGGCTATATTCTCTAAATTCTTCTATCCACTGCCGTTGCAACGCTTGATTTTTATTGTAGATTTTAAAAATTTTATCATTTTTGTTAAATTCTTCAAAACGGTTGCTTTTAGCAATTAGTTTATTTAGGTCGGTAGCGGTTACCATACTTTCTACAAACAAAGTAAATTCGTGCCTACAATTAGGGTGCATTACGTTATATCCCTTTTGCAAAGCCGTTTCGTACAAGGCAGGAAAGCGTTTATCTTTTCCCGATATGCTATAAACTTTACCTTCGTACTTTTTGCAGTACGGACAACAATTAGGCACGACCGAACAAAGCACTAAATCGTAACCGAGTTCTTTAACCCTGTTAAACACTCCCGTATTTATCGTTTCAAGTCTTGACGTACGAGCGCACATTTCGGCGTATTTTTCCAACGGCATTTTAGAACCGTTAGAATACGTTACGAATAAGCTTTTATTTTCTTTTTCAAGCGTGTCTTTTAATAAATCTTTAACCCGTTCAACCGTTACGCCGTAGCCCGATTTTTCTATTTGATTTATCGCTTGATTTATTTTTTCTTTCTGCAAGTCCGTTGCGTGCTGTACTCTACGCGATAACTCTATATACGCCGTTTCCGTATGTAAATTGACTTTTTTTTGCTCCTTTTCCGACAAGTTGTCGCTCGGTGGCGGTATATTTATACGTTTTTTAGTCGTTTTAGGGCGTTTGCTACCTTTTATAACTACGTCAGCCAAAGTTACAAGCCCAAACGTTCCGAGCATTGTAGCCGTATCTAACGCAATATCTTTGCTTACCCGTTTTCTACCTTGCTGATAAGTTACGGGAATATCCTTTTCCGCCCACGCAATCGTTTTTTTCATTAAAGATACGTTTACTTGATTTACGTAATTAAAGGTTTTGTTCCGATATTCTTCCACGCTGTCGGCGTTGGTGTTTAAAACCGTAGACAGCACGCGTTCGTCGGCTTTTTTAAACGCCGTTATAAGCGACCTAAATTCTTCACTGTCCCGAAAAAACATTATTCGTTATCCTTTTCGCCGTTTTCAGCGGTTTTGTCGTTGTTTTCGTTGTCTTTAAAGGTTTTATCGTTTTCGGCGTTTTCGTTGCCGTATTCCCCTTTAAAACCGCTTTGCATTTGTCCGAATTGTTCCATAAAACTATCGGCTTGCTCTTCTTTAAATAGTTCCCATTCTCTTTCGGCTTGTTCGTCGTCTAATCCGTAATACTCTTTAACTACCGAACGGAAAGAAAAACCAAGATTTCTTTTTTGCTGAGCCAAATTGTTATTCTGCTCTTCGCTTGTGGGAATACCTTCATTGAAAATAATAGTTATATCCGTTTCTTCTATCGAATCGTCGTTCAACAAGTACTTTAACAACTTTTTTAACGGAGCTTGAAATTTACTTGCCATTCTACGCACTTTCGCCTTAGGAGAAGTCAATTTAACTTCTAACGCCTGATACCCTTGTGAGCTGTTTATTTCGTCGTTGTTTACGACTGAACCCATTTCGCACATAGAAAAAAGCGTTTTTTTAATTTCGGCAATTCTTATTTCGTTAGCGGTTAAATTGCCGTCCCACGTTACGTACACGGGAACTTGCGCCCCCGGAGCGACTACAAAACTTCTTCCGCCCGTCTTTAATTTCCACTGCCCGTTTCTATCCCTAACGAACGCGCTGTCGGGCGCCGCCATTCTCGGTATTGCGTTTTGGTCGAGAATAAAGTTACCTAAGCTTTCCCTTACGCCTAATTCCGCAACCAACGCGGTTATTCTCTCGTAGTTAGATATTCCGTGTAAAGTCCTACTCGTCGTTATCCCCGAAATTTGTATTACGAGTTGGTCAAACTCCGTTTTAACGATTTTTCTCTCTATTAAAGAACCTAGATAATAGAAAAATTGTTCTCCGTAATGCTCGCCCGAAATTCTATGAATATAATCCCTTACTTTCTCCCAAGAAGTAACTTTATATCTTCTAAATTCGTATTCGTAACTTCCGCGTCGTTGTAATTTGGCGTGCAATTCGTATTTATTCCTTTCGGGGTGGTTTGCGTCTTGAAAAACGCATACCGTCCAACAAAGCGTATCGGCAATTACTTCCTTTACGTTTTCGGGATTTACCACGGGAAACCACATCAGCGGACTTTGCGCCACAAAATCACGCTCGCCCTTAGAATTGATATACGGTCTAATTAAACACTCCCCTAACGAATCGTTATCAATCACAAGTTCGTTTAGCTTTTCAAAAAAGTTACTATCTTGTATAACTTTTGCAAGCTTATCCGAGTTTTTAGGACATATAACGGTAGGAGCGTCCCCTATCATTAAATCCACCGTTTTAATCGTAGATAATTGCCAGTAAGCAGGGGTGTCGTAGAACGTCGTACCCGTTAAATCGCTATCCTTAAAAGCGTTTATTAGGCTCATTAGCCTTGTTTTATAAGGCTTTAACACAAGTTCCGAATTATCTTCAAACAACGCCGAATTGTCTTTATACCCCTTTAATCTTCCCAGTTCGGTTATCGGCGGAAACATTGCCCCGCTTTTTAACCAGTCAAAATTGTATAGCATATTTTTATCTCCTAATAATCTAGCATTACCGTACACTTCTTAACGTTAGTCGCAAGCGACAAGCCTAAACCGTCCGCCCTGTCAGGAGAAGAAACGTTCCTTTTTTTCATTTCTTTTTTTCGTTCAAGCTGAATAAAACCGTCTTCCGTAAGCGAATATTTCCTGCCCGATAATTGCGAAATCAGTTCGTTATCGTTTTCTATCGCAAGCTTGTCGGCAAGCAATAATCGCTTTATATTCCCCCAAATAAGCCCCGTATTATTGCTGTACCGAATAGGCTCGTCTACAAGCGTTCCGCCGTCCCCGCCAAAAGTAAACTCGTTTACGACGTAATTTAAGTTTCCGTGATTTGAATCTAACTCGTCCACGACTCCCGCGCCTACTCCCGTTCCGTCCACGTTCACGTTTACCGTTATCGTCGGGTAGCGTTGATTTAAACTGTAAATATGCGCTTTCGTCCGCCCTGTAAGCTCTACCGTCGTATTCGTAGGCAACGTTTCTACTTGCGTACTTTCCCATTCGCCGTTAGCAAACTCTTTGCTTAGATAAATCGTACTTTCATCGTCCCCGAATCGCGCTACGTCTACCCCTAACGACAACGATATTACTTCGCTTTCGTTTCGCTTGTCGCCGTCGGCAAACCTATTTACGCCCCTTTCGAGCAGTTCAAGCGGTATAAACGTGTCGGGTTGAGATTTGGGAAATTCACCTATAACTCTTACTCTATACGGGTCGCTATCTCTTCCGTATAGCTCGATTATCGACTTTACAAAATCTTCCGAAACTCTATTGCTGTTTTCCGCATTGAGCGTAAGGCAGTTAAACATAGCCCTATTTTTTGTAAACGAATCATAAAAAAATCCGACTGTTTTAGTCGGATTCCCCATCATCACAAATTTAGTATCTTGACCGGTTAGCGCGCCTAATATAGGCTCGAATATCTTATCGTTTACGCCCGAAGCTTCGTCCACGACGAATAGTAAGCTCTCCCCGTGAAAGCCTTGCATTGCGTCAGGTTGCGTAGCCGTTCGGGCAACCGCAAACCACTTCTCTTCTTGACCTTTAAGCGCGTATCGCTCTACCGTCCACTTAAACAGCTCTTGCAATAGTTTAGATTTATATAACCACTTAGATAGCTCCGCCCACAGTATATCGCGAAGTTGGTGCATTGTCGGTGCGGTACAAGGTATTTTCGGAAACGGTCGAGTGAACGTAAACCACAATATCAGCCACGACAAAGAAGTCGTTTTACCTACCCCGTGTCCCGCTTTAACGGTCGTCATTCGGTTGTCCCTTACCGAGTTTAGCATATCTATTTGCTCCTTTTCGGGTTCGGCTTTTAAAACTTCGCGCACAAATAACACGGGTGAGTTTTTATAGCGACTTATAAGCGTTTTTAATTTTTCTTTCATTTCTACCCCGTCAATCTCGCTCTATTTCGTTCGTTTCGCTCTCTTCTACGGCTTTCATAAACTCGTTTACAACGCTTTCTATTTCTCCGCTCTTTTGGTCGGCGTCGGTCGCCGTTCTTTGCACGTCTTGTAATACTTTTAACGTTTTCGCATACAAGTTTATTTGCGTTGCGCTTAGCTCGCTTATCGGCATTTCTTCTATCTTTCGCTCTATCTTCCCCATTAAGTCGGACGCTAATAGATAATGCTTTAAATTCATCTCCGCTTCGCTTTCTACTTGCTTTTCTATCGTCTTCTCTAAAAGTTTGTTACTTTTTTGTTCCTGTTTTGTTCCTTTTTCTTCTCGCCAACCTACCGATTTTTTTCTAAGCAAAGAGTAGCTTATTCCCTTTTCTTCCGCAAAGTCTTTTAACGTGTATTTCCCGTCGGTTAAACTCTTTTTTATATATTCACCTTTTAACGCTACCCAGTCATATTTCATTATTTCCCTTATGTTTATTTTCTCATATAATATCTTAAATTTTTATATTTATATTTTTAAAATAATATCTGCTTTTTAGTATAAATATTTTAATAATAAAACTTTTTATTTCTTTATAATTTTTAATAATTTTATACTTAAAAAATTTATAATAATTTTTAATATAAAAATATTAGATTAAAAAGTAGAAACAAGAATTTTTAAAAAAGTAACTTTTTTCTTTGTTTTCACAAAAAAAAGAACATTTATTTAACTAAAACTAGAACATTTTTCGTTTTTGTTCTCTTTTTATAGCACAAAAAAAATAACGGCTTATTACATATACGCCGTTAAATATCACAAATTTTTCTTATTATATCTTCCGATTTTTTAGAATCCCTACAAAAAAAGCTTTATAAAAAACTATCCCGCGCAGGGATTCCGTATCGGAAGCAAAAGATAAAAAGAGTAAAAAACCTATCTAAAAAGTAAAGAATCTATTTAGTTTATAATTGCTTTCAAACCAACGCCTGAACCGTTGTAAAAGCCCTAACAATCAACCCTTACACTTTTAGATGATATTAGTATAACATAAAAATCCGAACAAAAAGTCGCAATTTTTGCGACTATTTTTTGATTTCCCGCAATACGCCTAAATCTAAGGCAAATTCTTCCGCCGTAGAAAGTATTTGTTCTTTCCATCTAAAAACCGTGCTTCTGTCGATATTCAGCTCGTAAGCGGTTCGGTTTACGCTCATTTTTTTAAAATATAAAGCTTTTATAAGATTATCTTTATACTCCCCGCTATACTTAACTAACGTCATTTCTACAAGCCTTACTAAATTGTACAAATATTCGTCTTTATCTATTCTCCCTAACAGCACTTCTTCCGCTACGTTCCTGCAAGAACTTACTACCTTCGGTCTATCGTAAGTCGTCGCGCTTAACATTTCCCCCGCTATCTCGTTAAATTTTTCGCTATTTAAAAGCTTTTCTCGATTTTGTTTATATTCGAAAAATGCTTTTTCTAAAAATTCCCTTCTCTTTTTATTCACTTTTTAAAATTTCCTATATTTGGGATTTTCCCCGCGAATACTTTTTAATCGTATTCTCTTTTACACCGACTACTTCCTTCCGATAAACATTCAAAACAGTCGTATTTTGTTTGCCCGTTTATGTCATTTGCTTTTTTGCATTTTATAACTCCAAATTTGTCTTTTATTCGTCCCATAACTCTATTTCTGCAGTTGTTGCAGTTATTTGTTATGGGGCAAAATTTGGCGTAGTTTTTACATACGTTAAACTCTTTGTATGCTTTACTTTTTTTGCTCATCTTTATTTTCTCCGTGTATCGTTTCATAAATTTTATCTACGTATCCATACGCTTCATAACTTGTAAAACTTTTCTTACCGCTCCAACGTTTATTACAATTATCGACTAATTCCTGTAATAGCGTATTTGCTTTTCCCATTTGCTCTATCGTCAATTCTTTTTCCATTTCTTCTCCTTTATGAAAATACTAAAAGAACTATTAAAGCTACCGTACAAATTAAGCTAAAAACACTAGTAAACAATAGACCCGTGTTTTCCCATTTTTCTAGCTCTTTATTCTTTTTACTCATTACGTAAGAAGCAAAACAAAGAAATGAAAAAGTTAAAAATATAATTATTATGCTTATGTAAAATATTAAAACCATTCTTACCTCTCCAAAAGTTCGGGGTTGTCGTGTTCTTTATGCCATTGCCACTCGCCGTTGTCTTTCCGCTTTCCTCTAAATAAAATCTCTCTCATTTTAATTCCTCCACATAACACCAACTTTGCGGCGGGCGGGTTAAATTGTTTGTGCAAACGCCGCCATAATCGTTATCGGCAAGACAATCGCAACTGTAACAATTGTATTTTTCTTTTATCGGGCAAGGTTTATAAAACTCGCTCAAATCTTTCGGCTTGTCATAAATCTTTAAGTCAGATATATGCCAACCGTAAAGAGTTTTGCCTTTGCCGTAATTATTAAGGTCTTTGTGCGTTAAACAAGTTTTACCTAAATCGTCCGCAAATATAGGGAAATACGTTTCGTCGTCTCCGTAAAGGGTTATAAGCGTTTTTTTATGCCATTCGTAGATATAATCGCAAACAAACTCGCCGATTACTTTGCCGTTTAGGCACTGATACACCACACTGTCCGCCCAAAACTCAAAACCGTCGCACATTTTAATCTTGCCGTTTGCAGACCATAGCAATTCATCGCTCGTGCTAACTGCGCCGCATTTATAAAACCTTTTTGGTTTCGTCGCATAGATATAAGCCTTAAACGGAACTTCTTTCGGGGCAGTCTTGCGAACTTCAATACGCTTCTCGTAAATCGGCTTGCCGTTTTCAGTTTTGCCTATCTCGTGGCAGATTTTCTCGCACCATTTCGGGCGAATAGAAACTAATACATCGCTCATTTTTAGTCACCTATAATTCCCTTGAAGAAAGGTTTATACTCTTCAATGCACTTTGGTAAGTTTTCTTCGTTATAATGAATTACGCCACGAAAATCACACTCAAAGACTCGTTCTCCGTTGTATTTGATAATCAAGTAATCACCAGCCGATTTTCGGCAAACCACCTGAAAAATCTCATTTCCGTAATCGGCGTTATCGTCAGCGTATGCGCCGCAGGTTGCCCTGTTGCCGTAATCGTTGTATGCCGTGTAGGTCTTTTTCTGATGTTTCTTTCTGCCGTCTTTTTTTTCGAAGCCCATTTCCTGCATTGCTTGCTCGAATTGATAGATAACTCCATCAACCCACGCATCTTTCCAGTATTTTATCAACTGTTCTTTTATGTTCATATTCTCTCCTCACTCGAACCACTTACTTTCTATAAAACTAACGACTTCATACATTAAATTAACCACTTCTTGCATATTCGCCTCGATATGCAAAAGTTCTCGTTTTCGCTCATAATCGCCTTTATAATCAGCGTCTATTTGTGCGGTAATAATTTTGTTTATGTAATCTTCGTTTTTTTTGATAAACTCTTGTATGCTGTGATATTGCTTTACCACATCGGGACATTTAATTTGTTGCCAAATTTCTCTCATTCTTCTACCTCATCGTCGCCAAAGCCGACTTTTACTCATTTATGTTCATACTCCGTAATTTTTTTTAATGATTTAATATAGTCTTCGCAAGGCGTAATTCCCATTGCTTTTAGTTTTTCATTGGGGTTTAAAGTATCCCCACAAATTATATTGTTTTGCAATATCCCCGCCGCCATAAGTGCGGCGAATTCGTTTGCGTTTGGGAAATGCTCCATAAATTGTTTTAAAAGCCTTGCTCGGCACTCTTCGCAATTATCCTCTTGAATATCCACGCCGACAACGCTTGCAAGGGCTTTTAAACCGTCTTTTTCGTCTTTACAACGAGAATATTTACGAGCAAGAATTTCAACGATAAAATTACCGTTCCCACACGCAGGTTCTAGAAAAGTGCTTTCAATATCTTCCCAAATTTCTTTTGGTATTAAATCGCACATATCTTTAACTATAAAACTCGGCGTATATACTTCGGCAAAGTCTTTAACTCTCTTTTTGCTTTTAATGATTTTTTCGCTTTTATTCTGTGTCATTTTTCCCTTATCGTGATTTTTTA
Source organism: Christensenella sp. UBA4675 (assembly GCA_002405165.1). GTDB lineage: Bacteria > Bacillota > Clostridia > Christensenellales > Borkfalkiaceae > UBA4675. Next base: position 1,856 of record DHLF01000013.1, on the reverse strand, counting down.
TTTCTTAAATGTTGTACGCCATACAACGGAGTTAATAATTTTTTTTAAAAAATGTTGCTATTCCTTTATAACAAACTTCCTTATCCATTTCGTAGTTATCATCTTCTGCTAATTTCTCGTTACATTCTTTCTTAAAGACACAAACTTGGCAAGGGTCGTCGCCGTGTTCATATATCTGTTTTGCCATTAAAATAATCGCTTTATTATTCTTTTTTAATTTTTCCATATTTTCGGTTTTAAATTTATACATATCGAACTTTTACCCCTTTTAATACACTATTTTTATTTTTTCGATTGATATAATCTAACAATGTTTGATGACTACAAAATAACGCTTTTGCACCCTCTCTTACAGAACGATATTGTACTCCATTGATTTCAATTTTCTTTGCCCTACCTAAATATCCTGTTCGCTTGCCTAAAAAGCGTTTATCACATACAAGCAGGTTCTTAACAGCGCAATTTAACTCGTTTCCGTCGCAACATATTACACATAACCCTTTCTTGTATTTTTTTATAAAAAATTGTGCTACAATATGTTTTAAAGCAAATTCCTTTTGTCCAGCCTTTATTGTAGCTCTTCCTTTATTTAGGTAAACAGCAACAGGTATTTCTTTTAAACTTCTCTTTGCTGTTCTTGTAACTTTACCATTTTCATACACGCAGTAATCATATACTTTCCCGCGTAAAAATATGTAACTCGCTATTTCTTTTTGCATTTTTTCTCCGCAGTTTTATAAAGCGTACTTTCCCCGTGTTTTGCTAACTTTTTCTCGGCTCTCAACCAAGATATAAGTAAGTACGTTTGAAAAACTACGCAAAAAATTAAAATTATCACGTTTAATATGTATATCATTTCTCTAATAAAACTCCTTGTTAGATTGAACTAATTAAGCTGTCGAAGTACTCTTGCGAGTATTCTCTCTCGTTCTCGAAACGGGCGGAACTACAATCGGATTTACCCGCTACGTTTTTTTCGCTTTTAAAAACGTCAAAATAGTTCTTATCGACCGCATTATTTAGCAGTGCAATTCTATCCTTATCGCTCGCACGTTTATTTAATAATTCTATTAAACGAATAAGCCTATCGTTAGTAATAAGACACTTGTTAAGCGTACAATGCTGGATAAACGCCCTTAACGCCTTAGTCAGCTCTGCTGAACAATGCATTCGCTCCATTATCTCGTCATAGCTTTCTCGCGCGTACGCGTATGCGTTTTTTTTTCTTATTATTTCTTTCTTACTTACTTTCTTACTAATAATATTTTCATTTTCATATTCATTTTCATATTCATTTTCATTAAGGTTTTCTTGGGTTACCGTTGGG
>DHLF01000013.1:0-402 GCA_002405165.1 Christensenella sp. UBA4675 | reverse complement strand
TTATCGTTGGGTTTTCTTGGGTTTTCTTAGGTCTACCACCTAGACGACCATTCTCAACGTTCGCCGAATATCGAGCCACACTTTTTTCCATACCAAACGAAAAACTAATAAGCATTGCTTTCGTAACGGGAGTAATATCGTCGGAGATAACCCCCGTCAAGCCGTAGTTAGCCAACGCCTTATAACAGTCTAACTGATATTCTTCGGGGAGAGCGTTTATGCTCTCCACCCACGCTCTAAAAATAACAAAGCCATCTCTATTCATCTTTTCCCCTTTTTTCTAAAACGGCAAATCATCATCGTCGGGAACGATTTGCAATTTTTGTATCTTTTCCGCTTTTTCGCTGTTTACCGAACTATTGTCGCTCGCGCTTTTGGACGATAAGAATTCTACTTCTCCTG
>DHLF01000011.1 GCA_002405165.1 Christensenella sp. UBA4675 | reverse complement strand
ACGCCCGCAACGAAATAATCTACATTACCGTCCGTATCGTCATAAATTTCGGGACCTGTGGTTTTATAGTGAATTTCGGGATTCGCAGGATTTACAAATTGCCCTAATATTACGCCGTTTTTTTCCTTTGCAAGCTCTTCCGCTTTTGCAATGGCACCCTTCAAAAATTTTTTTAAACTGAACCCCCAGACTATCTGGGGTTTTTCTCATACAAAAAGTCTAGCGAAAATTTTTCGCTAGACTAATTTTATTTTGACATTGGGATTATATTTACGTTTTCGGGACTAACTTTTAACTGTTCTAAAATTATAGAATAAATTTTAATGGCGTCGTCTTGAGATAGCTCTGTATTTTGAACGATAACGTTTACATTATCGTTTGTCGTTCCGCACGTTACGGCAACGTTTTCAAAACCTTGTGTTTTTAAAAGATATTCGAGCATAAGTTCGTTTTCCATTGCGTTAGTTAGTTTTAATTTCATATTTAAAGCGTCGGTTTTAGCTTCTTGCGTAGCGTTTTCGCTTGCGATAATCTGATTTAACTGTAAAATTTCTTCGTTTCTGGTGGTTGCTCGTTCGGTTTTATACTGCGTGAAATAATTCGCCGTTGTGGTAGAAGTTTCTTTTACACCGTTATCGGTTAAAATAAAATTAAATACTGCGGTTACTGCAAGCAATGCTATCATACACGATAAAATAATGATTTTTTTCTTTTTTGACATAATTAATACCTCTTTAAATTTTTATTTTTTTCCGCTTAATATAATAACTTTGGAGCAATCTACGTTTAAAAAAGTTACGACCGCCTCCATAACGTTTTGCCTAACGGTAAGGTTATCCGCGCCCGAAGATACCACGATTACTCCTAATATTTCGGGATAAATTTCGTTTACGAGTACTAAATTTCCCGATACGAAAATATTTTTTTCTTCGGTTTTTTTTACGGAAGAAGTTTCCACCGTAGTTTTATCGGTTGCGTATACTTTTTCGACAGGTCCTTTAAAAGAAATTTTTACCGTTACATCGCCCGCTCCTTTCACTTTACTCAAAGCGTTTTTTAATTTATTTTCCAAAACGTCGGAATATTCTTCTTGCGTAGTCGTTTCCACTTTATTTTTTCCGTTTATGCTTTTAATAGTCGAAAATAAGAAATACACGGCTATAAAACAAAGTACCGCTAGGATAATATATTCTTTTTTTATTCCTTTTATGACTGATTTCTTTTTTTCTTTATTCATACACAAAAACCTTTTCTTTTTCGACGTTAAAATATTCGCAAATAATTTCTACGGCTTTATCTTTGGCGTCTTTGCCGTTTTCGTCCGTCGGACGCTTTACCTTTATCGAGCTTATGGAAAATATAAAATTATCTTCCGCCGTTTCCACTATAATTTCGTCCGCGAAAACCTTTTCATTTTTTAAAATTTTATCGCAAGCAAACTTTAATAAAAGTTCTTGACTATCTTTTTCGCTATAAACATATGCGTTTTCATTTTCCTTTATTCCTTTAAAATTAAAAGAAGCGAAAAAAGTTACTAAAAATAAAGTAATTATAAAAGACAACGCTTTTGTAGAAGTTTTTTTCATTCTGCCTTCCGGCACGATTACGGATATTAAGGTTATCATAACTCCAAACGAAATTATGCAGGTTAAAATTTGTTTCATACCGAACCGCCCGATATCATAATAAGCAAAATGAGTACGAAATATATAAAAAATATCGTCAACAAAACAGCAATATAATATGTAAAAGTTTTTGCCGTTGCCGATAACAAATTAACGCTTTTATCGGTTTGAAACGGCTCTATTAAAGATGCGCTTATCTTTAAAATAAAACTTAAACAAAGTAACGAAATTACAGGTTTAAAAATTTCAAAAAAAACACTAAATAAAAAAAATTTACCAAACGCATTTTTAACAACGCTTGCAGATAAAACAAAAATTTCCGTTCCGTCTTTTAAAAAACCGCCGACTAACGGTACGCTACCCGATAAATACCTTAAAGCAAATCTTGAAATGCCGTCTGTCTTACTTGCCGATATTCCCTTTACGGATGCAAAAATCGTAAAAATTCCAAGCACCAAACCTAATAACCATTTAAAAGTGGACGATAACAGTTCGCTAAACTTGTTTAGTCTTACGCTTTCGCCCATATTCCCTACCATATTAACTACCGTCAACGCGGTTATTAACGGAAACATTATTCCGACGACTATTTTTTGAGTAATAAACGCAACAACGGGCATAACAGGACTGAACGTAGCCACCGAATAAGTTTGCCCGCAAAAACTCAGTAAAGCAAGCAGTATAGGAAATACCGTTTCAGATTGTTTAGTAAGCTTTTCCACCGTATCGTTTACCTTTACGGTTACCAATGAAAAACACGTTGCTATTACCGATAAATTTATTAAATATATTGCAAAATTACTTATTTCGCTCGTCTTTCCGTTTTCAACCTTTACTATGTCTTTCATTCCGCCTATTACGGAAACGATAAATAAAATTGACAAAAGTGGCATTAAAGAAGAAATTTCGCCATTAAAAAAATTTCGAAATAAACTAAAAAAATCTAAATCGGCATCGCCATAAATTAAATAACTTATTTTTTCTTTAATGCTTTTACCGTTTACGCTTTTAAAGTAATCGTTTTCTTTAAAAATATCTTCACATACGTCAAGATTAAGCCCATCTAAAATTTCGGAATAATCTATATTTTTTTGATTTTCCGTACTCGCTTTTACATTTTTAACACCGTTAAATGAGCATACGAGCAAAATAAGAAATAAAATTGCAACAATTTTTTTCATATAAGTCCCGATAAAACGGATATTATTTGTTTTATTATAGGAAAAATCATAGCTAGTATTATCAGTTTTCCGCCTAAAACAATTTTATCCGAAAAAGATTTTAAATTCATATCTTCTAATATACCGACTGAAAATTCTATTAAATAGCTTATTGCAAGTATTTTTAAAACTAATACGATAATACTTTCGTCTATTCCATAAGAAGACATACTTTTAAAAAAGCTAAAAAATTTTATAGCTAATTCGCTTATAAAAACTAACGTTATTAGCGAGCAGGCTATTAAAGTGGGGGCAAAATAATCGGGACAATAGTTTTTTATCCAAACGAGAATTATTCCCATAGCCATACAAACTATTATCAATTTATAAATCATATTAAAAATTAAATAATTGTTTTAAACTTGTAAAAAAATCGCTTATAACGGAAATTACTAGCGATAAAACTATTATAAGCCCCACTAAACTTACAAGCGTTGCAATATCTTCCCTTTCGGATTTTTTTAAAATTTGACATATTACGGTTATTAAAATTCCTATCCCCGCGATTTTAAAAATAATATCTATACTCATAATAAAACTATAAAAAACGTCGCCCCTATCAAAATGCTGATTTTAGGAATTGCCGAAATCAATCCCGAATATTTTTTTTGTGTTTCCGTAAGTTTATTTTCAAAAACTTGTCCGTAAGAATCTAAAAAATTTTTTTGAGTTTCGCTATCGCTCGTACCTAAAACCGAAAAATAGTTTTCCGTTTCTTTTAATATCTCTTTATCAACGTAATTTTTTAAATCCGGCTTGCGTTTTTCGGCTTTACTCAATTCTACTTCTTGCAATAAATTCACTACGTTTTCATCTTCGTACTCACAAATAAATTCGGGTATCGTCTTTTTTTCGTACTGTACGTTTATTAAAAACGATTTATTAAACCTTATTAGCGATTCAACTAACGATATTTTCTTTTTGTATTTTCCCGTTATTATCATTCCGCATAAAACACAAAAAACCATTGCCAAAAAACATTTAATCAATTTTTTCTCCTTTATGCGAATAAATATTTTTTACGTTACCGACTTTTTCGCCTATTTCAACGTAATAATCGAATACTCCGTTTTTTAAATAGGTATTTCCTATTCTCTTTTTGACAAAATCGGCAAATGTTTCGCAGTGAATTGAACAAATTACTTTTACTCCACAAAAAACAGCGTCGTAAATTGCTAAATAATCGTCGAAATCGCTTATTTCATCGGTTATTATTAGATCTGGACGCATATTTTTTATAGCAAAATATATTCCGTCGCTTTTTTTCACGTTTGACAAAACGTCAGTATGAGAACCGTATTCTTTATTTGTAAAGTAAGACGAAAGTTCCATTTTTTCGTCTATCATTACTACATTTTTATTAAACTTGTCCGAAATTATGCAAGAAATATTTCTTAGCATAGTCGTTTTGCCCATTCCGGGCGGAGATAATATCAAAACGTTTTTAACGCCGTTATTAAATAGTTCTAAAATTTTTTCTCCGCTATTTAAAACTGCGTGCGGAATTCTTATACATAAAGAAGATATATTTCTTATTGTTACTATTCCGTTTTTATCGTAGACGAATTGCCCGCCAAAGCCTATCCGTTCGCCGTTTTTTGTCGTTATATACCCTTTTTTTACGTTTTCCGAAAAAGAATACAAAGAAAATTGCGAAACCAAATTTATTATTTGTAAAATATCTTTTTCGCTTACAATGTATTTATAATCAAAAAAATTCCCGTTTACGTTTAAAGAAATCTTACAATTTTTTCTAATTCTTATTTCGTAAACGTTATAAATTCCCGCTTTTAACACGATATTTTTTATTGTTTCCGGCAAAAAATCAAGCATATTTCCTAATAGTAAATTATGCTTGTCTTTTATTTCGTATAACTTATTTATAAAATTTTAATTTTTATTACGCTTTTACCTAATGAGAAGTTTTATTTACAATTTTTAAAACTTATGATATAATTTTTAAAAATTATAGGGAGTGAATAAATGAAAACAATAACTATTAAAGGAATGGGAAAAATTTCGGTAAAACCTGACCTTATCGTTATTTCTATGAAAATAGAAACGGAAAATAAAGAATACGACAAAACGATGGAATTAGCTTCCGAAAAAATAGAGCTTTTAAACAATTCGCTTGAAAATATAGGATTTGAAAAAAAATCAGTTAAAACCACTAAATTTAACGTAAGAACCAACTACGAAAGCATAAAAACCAAAGACGAAATTTACAAAAGCGTTTTTTGCGGTTATGTTTGCAACCATAATTTAAAAATTGAATTTGACTTTGATACAAAACGCCTTTCAAAAGTTATCTCTACTATTTCAAAATGCTTTGCAAAACCCGAACTTTCTATCTCGTTTACCGTAAAAAATCCGTCTAATATAAGTCGCGAATTACTAATTTCCGCAACTGAAAACGCTAAGCAAAAAGCCGAAACCCTTTGCGAAGCTTCTAACGTTAAATTAGGAGAGCTTATATCAATAGACTATAACTGGGGAGAATTAAACCTAGTTTCCGATACCGATTATAGAATAGAAAGTAGACTTATGATGAAATCCGAAGCGAGCCTTGCTAACGTAGAAATATCACCCGACGATATTAACGTATCCGACAGCGCCACTTTCGTTTGGGAAATAATTTAATTTTTTATTTAAGCAATATTTTTAATATATCGACGGTATAATTTTTTGTATTATAAAAAACACGACAAAACAACTTTTTATTTTTAATATAAAAATTAAACCATAAATATTAATATTAAAGCCCGACAGCGTTCGCTGTCGGGCTTTTTAAATTTCCAAAAACCTTATTGATTTATATTACTGTTTTTTATCTAAATTTTGCTCTTAATTTGACAATTTACTTATAAAATTTCAAACAGTTAAAAATATATATTGATTTCATACAATTAAATTAAAAAACTAGCGATTTTAATTTTAAGATTAAAACCGCTAATTATGGTCGAGGTGACGGGATTCGAACCCACGACCTCTTGGTCCCGAACCAAGCGCGCTACCAAACTGCGCTACACCTCGATTATAGCAATCGGTTGCCCGACGGCTATTTTTTCGTATATAATGCTATTTTTCACTTTTTGTATATAAATTAAAGTATATGCCCTTTTTGTCCATCAACTGCTTATGCGTTCCGCGTTCGGCAAGCTCGTTTCCGTTTATGACCAAAATTTCGTCCGCACCGCTTATCGTCGACAACCTATGTGCTATTATAACATTTGTTCTTCCTTTTGACAAGCATTCTAACGAACTTTGTATCTCAATTTCTGAAAATCTATCTAAACTGGAAGTCGCTTCGTCTAAAATCAAGAAATTCGGGTTCTTTAAAAAGGCTCTTGCGATAGAAATTTTTTGTTTTTGCCCGCCCGAAAGCTTTACGCCCCTTTCTCCTACTTGCGTTTCTAAACCATTTGGTAAGGAAGATATAAATTTTGTTAAATCGGCTTTTTCAACGCTATCCAAAATTTCTTGATTTGTTGCGTTTTCCTTTGAAAATTCTATATTTTCCTTTATAGTGCCGTCAAACAAGAAAATATCTTGTTGAACAATGCTAACGTTTTCTCTTAAACTTTTTAAAGAAATATCCTTTATGTTAATTCCGTTTACTAAAATTTCTCCTTTTTCAACGTCGTAAAATCTTAAAATTAAACTCGCTAGCGTGGTTTTACCGCCCCCGCTTTCTCCGACTATAGCAACCGTTTTCCCTTTTAAAAAGGTATAAGAAAAATCTTTTAAAACGTATTTATCGGTTTTAGGATATTTAAAATAAACGTTTTTAAATTCTACGCTTTCAATCGAACTTATTTCCAACGTGTTTGAAAATCCTTGTTCGGATTTTATAGCCATTATTTCGTTAAATCTTTTTATACCCGTTAAACCGTTTTGTATTTCTTCAAAAAGCGTTTGGAATTGTTTTATGGGATTTATCATAATAACGATATACAAAATAAAAGCCGTTAAATCGGGCGCGGAAATTTTACCGTAAAAATAAAAAATTATTCCCGACGTTAAAGCAAGCAGATAAAGCATATCCATTATAAACGTTAAAATCGTATGAAATTTTGAAACGTACCACATAGATACTTTTCTTGCGTTTATCAGCTCGTTATTTCTTTCGTCAAAACGTTTATTTTCTCTTTCTTCGGCGGTAAAAATTTTAGAAACCCTTATTCCGCCGATAGAATTTTCTATTCTTGAATTTATTTCGGCTGTTTTCACTCTTTGTTCGTACATGGCTTTAAGCATACTTTTCCTTGACAGTACTACGACCAAAATAATTAAAGGCACTACGCACGAAACAATTAAACATAAAAACGGATTGATTAAATAAATTAGAACAAGTGCGCCTATTATTGACATTACGGATACGAGTAAATCTTCGGGGCCGTGATGAAACAGCTCCGAAACTTCAAATAAGTCGTTTACGATTCTACTCATAATGCTACCCGTTTTATTTTCGTCGAAGTATTCAACGGGAAGAGTTTGCAAATGTGAAAATAAATCCTTTCTCATTTGCCCTTGAACTTTAATCCCGAAAATATGTCCGAAATAATTTACGATGTAAGTAAAAACAGCCTTTAAGGCAAAAATCACAAATAATATAACGAAAATTATTATTATGGAATTTAGCGGTTTACCGTTAATAACGCTAGTTTGCGCTTTACGAGCTATTAAAGGATAACACAAATTACAAACAGCTATTAAAACGGCGCAAATTATATCTAATAAAAACAAACCTAAATTAGATTTAAAGTATTTTAAAAATTTTTTCATAAAAACTCATTGTAAAACAAGAAAATTTGATTTACCACTTTTTTCCGCCTTATTTTAACATATTTACTTATTTTTGTAAATTATATATTTATTTTTTTGCTATTTATTTGACTTTTTTTACTCTAATTATTATACTTAAATTTGTAAATTTTTTGGAGATAAACAATGGAAAAAAGAACGGATATAAGAAACGTTGCTATTATTGCTCACGTTGACCACGGCAAAACGACTTTGGTTGACGAGCTTTTAAAACAAACTCATATTTTTAGGGCTAACGAAGTAGTTGCCGAAAGAGTTATGGATAGCGGGGATATTGAAAAAGAAAGGGGAATTACTATTCTTGCCAAAAACACCGCCATTCACTATAACGGAGTAAAAATAAACATCGTAGACACACCAGGACACGCTGATTTCGGCGGAGAAGTTGAACGAATACTTTCTATGGTAGACGGCGTAATACTTTTAGTAGACGCGGTAGAAGGCAGTATGCCCCAAACCAGATACGTTTTGAAAAAGGCGTTAAATTTAAACAAAAAGCCTATCGTAGTAATTAACAAAATCGACAAAGGCGGAGATTTGGATAAAACTATGGATTCCATTCTCGAACTCTTCCTTGATTTAGGCGCAAACGACGACCAACTTGATTTTAAAACCGTTTACGCAAGTGCAAAACTCGGTTGGGCGGTTAAGGATTTAAACGACGAAAGAAAGGATATGACTCCCCTTTTGCAAACGATATTAGACGAAATTCCCTGTCCCGAAGGCGAAGTAGACGCTGGACTTCAAACGCTTATATGTAACGTTGACTACGACGAATATGTCGGAAGAATAGGAATAGGAAAAATTGTTCGCGGTAAAGCCGTACAAGGCGCGCCGATAGTAGTATGCCATACGGACGGAACGACTTCTTCGGGAAGAATAGTAAAATTATTTCAATACGACGGTCTTAAAAGAGTCCCCTGCGAAGAAGCTAAAATGGGCGACATTATAGCCGTAAACGGTATTGAAAAAATAAACATAGGCGAAACTATTTGCCCGCCCGACCAAGTAGAACCACTACCCTTCGTTGCGATTGACGAGCCGACAATTTCTATGAATTTTATTGTAAATAACTCGCCTTTTGCGGGAAAAGAAGGAAAATTCGTAACGAGTAGACATTTAAGAGCAAGATTATTTAAAGAAATAGAAACTAACGTAAGTATGAAAGTCGAAGAAACCGATTCCGCCGATACGTTTAAAGTTTACGGACGCGGTGAATTACATCTATCCATTCTTATAGAACAAATGAGAAGAGAAGGTTACGAATTTCAAGTATCTCGTCCGAAAGTTATTTTTAAAGAAGTAAACGGAAAAACTTACGAACCGATAGAAGAATTAGTAGTAGAAGTTCCCGACGAATACGTGGGCGCGGTTATGAACAAGTTAGGGGCGAGAAAAGCCGAACTTAAAACTATGACCACAAACGGAAACAGCGAAACTAAACTAACTTTTAAAATCCCTTCCAGAAGTTTAATAGGATACAGAAGCGAACTACTTACCGACACCAAAGGTTTTGGCGTAATGAGCCACGTTTTCGACAGCTACGAAGAATATAAGGGCGAAGTTAGCGAAAGAAACAGGGGAAGTTTGGTTTGCTTTGAAAACGGAACTACCACTCAATACGGCTTATTTAACGCGCAAGAAAGATGTACCCTATTCGTAGGAGCGGGCGTTGAAGTTTACGAAGGTATGATTGTCGGAGAAAATTCAAGAGAAGAAGACATTGTCGTAAACGTTTGTAAGAAAAAACAACTTACTAATAACAGAGCTAGCGGAAGCGACGAAGCGCTTAAACTTATTACCCCCACAGTTTTAAGTTTAGAACAATGTTTGGAATTTATTGCGGACGACGAATTAGTTGAAGTTACCCCTAAAAGTATAAGACTTAGGAAAAAAATTCTTTCAAAAGAACAAAGAATGAAATTGTGGTCTAAAAATAGAAAATAATTTTCGTAAAATTTAAAGCATAAAAAATTGCGGTTAAAACCGCAATTTTTTTAATTTTATTACTCAAATCTTACAACGGTAATAAACGCGTTTCCGAGCGTTATCGCAGAGTTAGAAGTATTGTACAGTCCTAAGGTCGTAGCAGTTCCCGTTTGATACAATATCGTTTTAGAAACGGATTTATTTTGTCCGTTAGTAGCATAATCGTTTATTGCTCCGTTAGTTAAAGCTACTCCACCTGCGTATAAAGTTATACCAAAATCGCCTGTGGTAGTAATATCGGCGCCTTCTACACCGTAAGAAACTAAATAAGTTCCTGCGGGAATTACGACTTGATTACCTTCTACCGACAAAGTACTATCCGTAGTCACCGTATTTTGAGTAATGGGAATTATTGCGCTTGCGTCTACCGAACCCGTTCCGCTAGATGCGTATAACGCGTCTTGTAAACCTTGCTCGCCGGTTGCACCCGTAGGACCTGTTGTGCCAGTTGCGCCAGTAGCTCCCGTTGCTCCCGTAGGTCCGGTTGCTCCCGTTGCTCCCGTTATTCCGATACCTGTCGGTCCTGTAGGTCCGGTCGGACCGATAGGTCCTAACGGGCCTCTAGGACCTGTTGCTCCTATAACGTATCTCGCCGTTACGGGCGAGTTTAAATTGTTATTATTAGGTCTATTACACCTACAATTCTCTCTCGTAATAATACACATAGTTTTCTCCTTCTTTATATGTATATGCAAAAGGATAAAAATGTTTTAATAAGAAATAATTATAGGTTGAAGTTGTTTACCTTTGTCGGCTTCCGCCATTGCTTTTTCAGTTAAATTCCAGTCGGATATTAAAGAATTCGGTTTATTTATAAAATCGTCTTGCCCAAAAGGTATAAAAAACACGTTTTTAGCATTTATAAGTTTACCTAAATTTTCGCTGTTTTTACCTAACGCATCGTTAGAAGAAACGCCTATTAAAACAGGTTTATTACTTCTTAAATGGGATTTAGCAACCATAGTTACGGCGTTATCCGTTATTGCGTTTGCAATTTTTGAAAGCGTGTTTCCCGTGCAAGGTGCGATTATTAAAATATCTATTAAATTTTTCGGTCCGAAAGGTTCGGCTTCCACAATGGTTTTTACAACTTTTCTTTCGGTAATATTCTCTACTTCTTCTATAAAATCTTTTGATTTTCCAAATCTGGTATCCGTATAAAAAACGTTATCCGTAACGATAGGAATAACGTTATACTCTTTTTCTTTTAACATTCGTAAAACTTTTAAAATTTTTTTATGCATGCAAAACGAACCCGTTATTGCAAATCCTACGTTTTTAATCATTTATATCCCCTAATATTTTTTCGGCAATAATTTTCCCCGCGCTGTAAGAAGAAAATTTTTGCGGTAACTTTGGAGCAAGAAAATATTTAAAATTTTTTACGCTTGTTACGTTTAAACAATTTTCGGAAGCAGTCTCTATAAACAAAGCGTCTTTTTTTATTTTATCGAGTTTATCGTCATTTATGTATAAAAACGGTCTAGTATTGATTATAACGTCATATAGCCCGACTTCTTTATAAAAATCGTTTCCTAAATACTGCTTATCGCTATAATAAAACGCGTTAAAATACTCGCTTTGAGAAAAACTTGCAACGGAACAGTTTACCCCTATTTTTTTAAATAAAACACAGCACGCTTTGGTTATTTTACCACCGCCTAACAAAAGTATTTTTTGTTCGAATATACTTTTATCGGTATTACTTATAATTATGGACAAAACTCCTTCTGCGGTAAGTTTTGCGTTCTCTATTGCAAAAATTTCGTCTTTTAATAAATTTTTTACGGTTATGTGTTTTTCTTTAAAAATTTTTTGAATTTGCTCGCAAATGTTTCCGCAGTATACTGTAATTCCTTTCGGCAACGATAAAGCTTCCGTTAAATCGAATTTTTTTGCAGGCGAATATACGATAACGTCCCCTTGTTTAATTTCATTCGTCTTTTCAAGAACAGCCGTTTTATAATTTTTTGATAAAATTTCTTTAACCGTATAATTTCTTTTATCCTGCAAATCGAAAAAAAACATATTTCTCTCTCCTATAACAAATATATGCTTTATTTTTGTCTTATGTGTAACCGCTTTTGAAAAAATGAATATAATAAAGTGTATGAAAGAAAGAAATTATTTTTGCGCCTCTAACACGGGCAACGGATTTGTAAATTATTTTGACAGTATAATGGACGTAAATCGTCCGTATTTTAGGTACGTTATAAAAGGCGGTTCGGGAACGGGAAAAAGCACTTTTATGAAAAATATCGCAAAATATTTTTCCGATAAATGCGAAAATATAGAATATTTTTATTGTTCTAGCGACCCTAAAAGTCTAGACGGTTTAAATTTAGTAAACGAAAACATCTCTATCGTAGACGGAACGAGCCCGCACGTTATAGACGCAAGCGTACCCATGGTTTGCGATAAAATTATAAACGTCGGCGAATTTATAAGCTCAGACGTAGCAAAACATTCTAACGAAATTTTAAGCATAATTGACGAAAAAAAGAAAATTTACAATAATTTGTATAAATATTTAAACGCAGGCAAAAATATTTACGAGATTATTAAATCTAACGAAGCAAAATTTTCCGAAATAGAAAAAAGAAATTATTATAGTAGACTATACTCTTTTAAACACGGTAAAATAAAATCGGAAAGAAAGCTTTTTATACACTGTTTAAACGATAACGGTTTTATTGATTTTATAGATAAAAATAAGTATACAAGCATAAATAAAATTAAATTAAACGCCTGCGATTATACCCTTTTTATAAATAATTTAAAAAACGATTTACTAAAAAACAATAATTCGATAACGACTTTTTATAACGTCTTAAACCCCGACGACGTTTTTGCAATTTTAATTGACGACACAGACGAACTTATAATTAAAGACTACGATTATATAGATAAAGACAACGCTAATCTTTTAGAAAAACTATTAAAAAAGGCTGGAATCGAATTAAAAAATGCAAAAAAATTACACAAAAAACTAGAAGAATATTATATAGCGAACGTTGATTTTAACGGAATTGACGAGTTATTTGAAAAAACAAAAGTCGAAATTGAGAAAAGAATAAAAAAAAGCTAAAAATAATTGACAAAATAAAAATACAAAGCTATAATCATAATGTTGATTGTAGCTTTTTTATTTAATAAAAAGGCAAACTAATGCGCCATTAGCTCAACTGGATAGAGCGTTGGTCTACGGAACCAAAGGTTAGGGATTCGAATTCCTTATGGCGCGCCACAACGTGGGGATATGGCTCAGTTGGTAGAGCGTCGCGTTCGCAACGCGAAGGCCACGAGTTCGAATCTCGTTATCTCCACCAACAACCCTAAAACGTACTTTTTTTGAAAGTGGTTTTAGGTTTTTTTATTGCCATTTTCAAATTAATATCATATCTAACAATTAAAAATGGCGGGGATTACCCCGCCTAAAAAAAATGAGAAAGTTATTAGAAAATAATTTCAAAAAAAGAAAACCAATGAAGCGTGAAACTATTAACTTTTACTTTCTCTTGTTTTTTATTGTATAACATCGTAGCAAAATTGTCAATACGAACAATTTAAAAAAATCAATTTTTTTTGGTCTTTTTTTATATTTTATCAAGTGATATAATATTAGAAAAAATTATGCCAACAATTGAAAATTTTACTAATTTTATATATTGATTAGTTGATTTTTTTATGATATTTTTTTATGTTAGGGGGATATTAACGGAAATCCTTATTCCGTGCTAAAACATGTTAGAATTTACGTTCCCAACAGCCAAAAAATCATTTATACAACTATTTATTTAATAAAATTGACAAAATCTTCTTTTTGACTTAAAATATATAAGGTTTTTACCGAAAGACGAAATTTTTTAAGGAAAATATGATTAAAAGTAAATTTAAAAATTTATACGTATATTTATATTTTTTATTACTCTCTTCCGTTACCCTTGCAATAGTTTCGCAAGCATCCTATCTATATCCCGTTATAGATTGGGTTGACCCAAATTGTCTTTACACAATGGGTAAGGCAATGATGAACGGAAAAGTATTGTATAGGGACGTTTTCGACCATAAAGGACCTTACACTTATTTTTATTTCGGATTTGCTTATCTTTTAACCAAGGATTCTTACGTAGGTCTATATTTATTGCAAATAGTATTATCTTTTATTTTTGCAATATTTACCAAAAAAACGTTGGAATTATACGGAATTAAAGATTTAAAGAAAAATTTAATTATTTGCACCGTTATTCACCTGTCCACCTATTTTTCTTTTGCCGTATCGGTTGGAAACAGCGTAGAAGAAATTGCTACGCCTTTTTTGGCAATTTCATTATATATTTCCCTAAAAAGAATAAAAAACGAACAAAATTTAAAGCTATTAGACTATATTTTTATGGGACTGATAGGCGGATTTTTGTTTTGGGTAAAATTTACGCTTCTTGCGTTTTTCGTTGGTTGGTTTGTTTATTTTTTAGTAGTATATATAAAGCAAAAATCCGCAAAAGACGTTTTAAAAATGATTTTGGGAATTTTGCTCGGCGTAGTAATTATTACTATTCCCTGCATAATATATTTTGCCGTAAATAACGCTTTATACGATTTATACGAAGTTTATTTTTACGATAATCTTTTTGTGTACACGGGAAGGGATAGCAAAAATTTCTTCTATGCGATAGGTTCGGGACTTGGCGGTATTTGCTTAGCGTTACTAAACAATTTTCAAATTTCAATCCCCGCGATATTCGGAATAGTCGTATTTTTCAAGAAAAAATTTAAAGAAAGATTTTTATTACTTGCAACGTTTATTTCGTTTTTAATTTTATCTTACGTTTTCGCTACGTGGTATCGTTATTACGCCGTTCCGATGAGCATTTTTGCTGTATTCGGATACATTGCCCTGTTTGAAATAGACTTTAAAAATAAAGTTAAGACTAAATCTAGACAAAAAGCAAAAATAATTAGTTTAACGCTTGCAAGCATAGCTTTATGTTTTAGTTGCTGTTTAGCGTTTTTTAGAAACGGTAATCAATATTATTTGCTTAAAAAGAAAGAAGATACGGCTCAGTTTAAGTTTGCCGAAATTATAAATAACTCCGATATAGAAAATCCTAAACTTTTAAATTACGCTTTTTTAGACGGCGGTTTTTACTACGCCTTAAAACAAACACCTTCTTTTAAATATTTTTGCACTACGAATTGCAAAATAGACGAAATGGATAAGGAAAGCAAAAAATACATCGAAGAAAAACAAGCTGACTTTATAGTTATAAAACTATGGAAAAATTATAAAGATGAATTGACTTCTTCTAACTATACGGAAGTTTCCAGAGTTAAACAATATTACCGCGGAGAATACGTAACCTACGTTCTTTATCAAGTTGTAAGAAATTAGTTTAATTTTAAAAATTTTAAACTATGCGGAACGCTTAAAAAATTTATTAGTTTTATAATTTAAATATTTTAAAAACAAATTTAATAATATTTTTAGCTTAAATTTATAATTCAGCTCGCCCTGCTTTTAAGCAGGGCGGGCTTTAATTTACATTAAAAAAACTTGTAAATACAATTTTTTCGTTTAAAAAAATTACAAAAAATGTTAGGTAAATATTGCCATACAAATCGTTCCCGCAGTTAAAAGCAGTAGTCCTATCACGAGTTTTAAAGTCGGTTTTTCTTTGAAAATAAATATAGACATAATAACTGTAAAAAGCACGCTTAACTTATCTATCGGAACGACTACGCTTACTTGACCTTTTGCAATAGCGTAATAATAACAAAGCCAACTTATAGCCGTTGCAATTCCCGATAAACATAAAAATAAAAGGTCTTTTTTAGGAACTATTTTTATAAATCGTTCTTCCTTTCTGACAAATACTATACCCCAAGCAAAAACTAGGACGATACAAGTTCTTATAGCAGTCGCCAAATTAGAAGGTATTCCCGAAATACCTATTTTGGCAAGAATAGAAGTAAGCCCCGCAAAAACTGCCGATAGAAACGCAAAAATAAACCAAACGTTACCGTTTGTTTCGCCTTTTTTTAATTGCGTCATAAGAAAAGTTCCTACGTCTATTACGCATAAAAATATAAGTTTTAACCACCAAAAGGCTCTTTCGGCAGGAAAAATTATCATTGCGAGTATTACGGAAAATATAATACTCGATTTGTCTACCGCCGAAACTTTTGACACTTCCCCTATCGGCAAAGCTTTAAAATAACATATCCAACTTGCGCCCGTTGCAATTCCCGATAAACATAAAAATATCAGGGATTTCACCGATATTTTGCTAATTGCGGAAATTTCCCCCGTAATTAAAACGACCACCCAACTTAAAAGTAAAACTACGGTAGTTCTTATTGCGGTTGCCACGTCCGAATTTGTATCTTTTACTCCGCTTTTAGATAATATCGTTGTACAAGACGCGAAGATCGCCGACAAAAAAGCAAAAAGAATCCACATATATCTAAAAACTTCCCTATTTTTACTTATAATTATATTGTAGCCTTTAATTTGGCATTTTTCTAGTTTAATAGCATTATTTTACAAAAACTTTACGCAAAAAAGCGCTTCAAAAAAAATGAAACGCTTTTAAATTTAAATTGTAATCTTATTTTACTTGCGTAGTTTGCTCTAATTTAGATTTTTTTAGAACAATAAGTTCCATAACGTTAAATATTGCGTTAAATATCGCTACGCATAATAGTATTATTAAAGCAACACATTCTAACGTCGCTTCAACGCCCAAACAACTAAAATAATCGGTCATTTTATTTATCGCTATTATTCCGATAATAAAATATAACGTAGTCATAACAAATAAAGTAAAAGAAATAACGTAATCGAATATCGCTTTTCTTCCGCCACATAAAACAATTAAGTATCTTACAATGGCAATTACAGCTATTAAAATAGTAACGTAATTAAAAATATACGCAATATCAGCGTTCATCATACTTTGCCAAAAAGTTTGTTTTATGCTTCCATCGTAATAATTATCGCTTGTAAACCACGAAATAAAGCTGTTTAACGAAAAATCAAAGTCAATAATTACTCCATAGTTAGATATATTCCCGCTTGTAAAAGTTAAGCTTAAAAGAATGGAAATTACTAAACAAAACGCAAAAGCAAACGTAGAGAATATAAATCTGACTAAATTTTTATCTTGCCAGCCTTCTTTTCCTTTTAAAAATTGCTTAAATAAAAATAAACAAGCCGTAAGAACAGTTATCACTATACATAAAGCAATACTACTATTTTCTAATTTTGCATTTATATCTACGACGTTTGTTCCCGAAACGCTTTTTAAGTTAACGGTGCAATCTCCAAGAATTGCAAATAACGATAGTAAATACGCTCCGACTGCGTAAAAAGCTAAACTGCTTATATCATTACACTCTCCTGTTGCAATGGAAGACGTAAGTTTGAAAACAGAGAAGCATAAAAGAAATACCAAAGATAAAACTGAAATGCTGAAAAACACTATACAAAATATTAAAGGAACGTAATAACTAATTTTAATATTCGCAACGTAATCCGACTGTCCTGCATACGAATCAATTAAAGGTTGCATTTCTTCTTTCGCATTAGAAAAACCGTCTACAAAATAATCGAATATGCTTACGGTTTCCGTTCCGCCACTACCGACTACTACAACCTTTAATAAAATAACCGCTAAAAGCGCAATAACGATAATAATTAAAGACAAACAATTTTTAATAATCGATTCAGAAGTCTTTAACGCTTGCTTTTTTGCTTTTAGCGATTCAAGTTTTTGATTGTTATTTAAAATTTGCTCCATATTTTTATCCCCTTAATTATTGTTATTTTTATTATAGCAATAATTATAATACGATTCAATAAAAATATGGAAATTTTTTACAACTATTCTTTTTAATTAAATCTTTTATTTAATTAAATCCTTAATAATTTCTTCCGCTTTTTTAACGTTGGCTTTGCCTGCGCTCGATTTCATAACGAACCCGAACAACGCGTTTATTGCCTTTAAATTTCCGCTCTTATAGTTTTCTATTGCAACGGGATTTTTTTCTACCGCTTGCTTACATAATTCTATAAGCTTATCTTCGGGGAAGCCCGCAACGTCTTCGGGCTTTACTAAATCGCTTAGTTTTTCTCCCGTTTCCATCATTTTCGTGATAGTCTTTTGGGCGTTATTGAATAAATATTTGCCTTCGTCAACGTATTTAACGAGTTGAGCAAAATCGGAAACGGCAATTTTAACGTCGAATTTTTCCTTATCGCTTTCGGTACCTAACAAAGAAAATACCGTACCCGTTATTAAGTTAGCGGTATTTTTTGCGCTTGCCCCCGCTTTACATACTGCGTCAAAATAGTCCGCAACTTTTTTATATTTTAAAATTTGCGTTGCTGTCGCGGTGCTTAACACCATTTCGCCTATAAATCTTGCGTATCTGTCGTCGGGAAGTTCGGGTAAAGATTTTCTTATTTCTTCAACTTCTTCTTCGGTTATTTTTACGGTAATTATGTCGGGTTCGGGGAAATACCTATAATCTTGCGCGTCTTCTTTTCCTCGCATAGAAGAAGTAGTGCCGTCCTCTTCGTTAAACCTTAACGTTTCTTGAACGACTTTTCCACCGCTCGATAAAATATCGGCTTGTCTTTCGTACTCGTAACGCATAGCTTTTTCTATGTGAGAAAGGCTGTTCATATTTTTAATTTCAGTTCTCGTTCCGAAAGTCGTTTGCCCGAATTCTCTTAGCGAAATATTTACGTCCGCTCTAATAGAACCTTCTTGCATTTTACAATCCGAAACGCCTATATAACGCATTATAAGCTGAATTTTTTCTATATATTCTTTTGCTTCGTCCCAAGAAGAAATATCTGGTTCGGATACTATTTCGATTAAAGGAACTCCGCCCCTATTATAATCTACGAACGTATAACCGCCTTCGTGTACGAGTTTACCTGCGTCTTCTTCTATATGAATTCTGGTTATTCCTATTTTTTTACCGCTAGAAAGCGTAACGTAACCGTGTTCGCAAACAGGTTTGTCAAACTGAGATATCTGATAAGCTTTGGGTAAATCAGGATAGGTATAATTTTTTCTATCCATTCTCGTAATAAGGTTGATTTTACAATGCGTTGCAAGTCCTGCCCTTATCGCGTATTTTACAACTTGTTTATTTAAAATGGGCAAAGTCCCCGGCATACCCGTACATACGGGACAACAATGCGTATTCGGACTTCCGCCGAACGCCGTAGTGCAACCGCAAAATATTTTGGTTTTAGTAGCAAGTTCAACGTGAGTTTCAAGTCCCGATACTATTTCGTATTTCATAACTTTACCCCCTTGTCTAAACTTTCTACCCCGCAATCGTAATTTTGTTCGAAGAAATAAGCCGTATTTAGGATTTTTTCTTCTTGAAGAGTATTGCCTATAATTTGCATACCGATAGGCATTCCGTTTTTATCTTTTCCGCAAGGAAGACTTACGGAAGGTACGCCCGCCACGTTTATCGGAACGGTATAAATATCCGACAAATACATTTGTATAACGTTACTACCCGCATAATTTAACGGGAAAGCAGTATTCGGCGCGGTAGGCGCGATTATACAATCGCATTTAGAAAACGCGTTTTCGAAGTCTTGTTTGATTTTAACCCTTAAACTTCTTGCTTTTTTATAATAAGCGTCGTAATACCCCGAACTTAAAACGTAAGTTCCGAGCATTATTCTTCTCTTAACTTCTTTCCCGAAGCCTTGCGTTCTCGTTTCCTTTATCATATCGTCGACGGTTAAATAGTTTTCGGCTTTAAAACCGTATCTTATTCCGTCGTACCTACCAAGGTTGGAAGAAGCTTCCGCGCACGCGATAATGTAGTATACGGGCAACGAAATTTGCAACGTAGGCAAAGAAATATCTACGATTTCCGCGCCGTTTTGTTTATAAAATTCTATGGCGTTTTTAATAGGTAAAGCAATTTCTTCGTCTAATCCGTCAAAATATTCTTTAACCACGCCGACTTTAAGTCCTTTAACGTCTTTTCCTAATTTATCGTAAATCGTGTCGTTAGAACTATTTATAGACGTAGAGTCGTGTTCGTCCTTTCCCTTAATCGCGTCGAATACCACGGCACAATCTTTAACGCTGTAACAAAGCGGTCCTATTTGATCCAAAGAAGAACCGTACGCGATAAGTCCGTAACGAGAAACTGCCCCGTAAGTGGGCTTTAAGCCGACTATTCCGCAAAAACTAGCAGGTTGTCTTATACTTCCGCCCGTATCAGAACCAAGTCCGTATCCCGCTAAATTAGCGCAAACCGCGCTTGCAACTCCGCCCGAACTTCCGCCCGGAACTTTCGTTAAATCTCTGGGGTTTAACGCCGTGCCGTAACAAGAAGACTCGCAAGTAGAACCCATTGCAAACTCGTCCATATTAGTTTTTCCGAGCAATACCGCGCCTTGCTCTTTTAATTTTTTCCAAACGGTAGCGTCGTAAAACGGAACGTATCCCTTTAAAATTTTAGAACAACACGTCGTTTCCAGTCCGTTTGTGCAAATGTTGTCTTTAAGCGTCATGGGAATTCCCGTTAAAACGCTTGCTTTACCCGATTTTAAAAGTTCGTCGGCGTAATCGGCTTGTTTTAAAGCTTCTTCGAACGTATAGCGAACGTACGCGTTTAAATTAGGGTTATCTTTTTTAATTTGTTCTATATATTTTTCGGTAAGTTCCCTAGAAGTTATTTTTCCGCTATGCAATAACTCCGACAAATAAAAAATTACGTCTTTCATCTTTTTGCGTTGCTCCTTTTAACGGGAAAAAATCCGTCGATGGATTCTACGTTAGAAGTAATTACTTCTTGCGGTAAACTTTCTACGACTACGTCGTCCCTTAACTGTTCTAGGGGAACAACTTTATCTATTACTTCTTCCCCCGTAGAACTCATAGCGTTAATACGGTTTGCAAAATCTATAATTTCGTCCATTTCTTTTGTGAAATGCTCTATTTCTTCATCGGTAAATTTTAGCTTTGCAAGCTTGCTTAAAGTTATTATTTCTTCTTTTTTAACCATATTTTTCCTTATTAAAATCAAGCAAAAAGCTTTCGCTTTTTGCCCGAAATTTTTATTGTCTTATTTTTATATGAGCTTCTCTTAACTGTAATTCCGTAACGTCGTTAGGCGCGCCTAACAATAAATCTTGCGCGTTGGAATTCATGGGGAATGCAATAATTTCTCTAATGTTTTCTTCGTTTCTTAAAATCATTAACATTCTGTCGATTCCGGGAGCCATACCTGCGTGTGGCGGAGCGCCGAACTTAAACGCGTTATAAAGCGAACCGAATTTTGCCTTTAATACGTCTTCCCCGTAACCTGCGATTTCAAACGCTTTTACCATGGTTTTTAAATCGTGATTTCTTACCGCGCCCGAAGATAACTCTATTCCGTTACATACTATATCGTATTGATACGCGAAAATATCAAGCGGGTCTTTTTCGGTTAAAGCTTTTAACCCGCCTTGTGGCATAGAGAACGGATTGTGTGTAAAACCTATTTTCCCCGTTTCTTCGTCTATTTCGTACATAGGAAAATCGTTTACGAAACAAAAACGATAAGCGTTCTTTTCGTATAAATCGAGCCTTCTACCTAATTCGTTTCTTATTTGTCCCGCTAAAATAGGAGCTTTATCTTTATTATCCGCAATAAAGAATATTACGTCGCCAACCGATAAAGAAGCTAAATTTCTTAGCTCTACTTTAAGGTCGTCTGGAATAAACTTGTCGATAGGTCCTTTATAGGATAAATCTTCTAATACTTCTAAGTAACCTAATCCGCCCATTCCGATACTTTGAGCAAAGGATAACATTTTTTCGAAAAATCCTTTGGTCATTTTTTCGCTTTTGGCAACTTTTATAGCTCTTACCGTTTTATTTTTAAATGCACCGAACGTACAACGAGAGAAGAATTCCGTTAAGTCGATAATTCTTAAAGGATTTCTTAAATCGGGTTTATCCGAACCGAAAGAAAGCATAGCTTCTTTATAGCTTATTATGGGATAAGGAGCTTGCGTAACGGTTGCCCCTTCGGGCGCGAATTTACTGAATACCGCGGTTAAAACTTCTTGTCCGACAGCAAATACGTCTTCTTGGGTCGCGAAAGACATTTCAAAGTCTAATTGATAAAATTCGCCGGGAGAACGATCTGCCCTAGCGTCTTCGTCCCTAAAACACGGCGCGACTTGGAAATATTTATCGAAGCCCGAAACCATTAAAAGTTGTTTATAAATTTGCGGAGCTTGCGGAAGCGCGTAAAATTTACCCTTATGTTTACGTGAAGGAACAATGTAGTCCCTTGCGCCTTCCGGAGAAGATGCCGAAAGAATGGGCGTTTGTATTTCCGTAAAGCCCATTTGCGTCATTTTATTTCTTAAAAAAGAAATAACTTTGCTACGGAAAATGATATTGTCGTGATGTTTTTTATTTCTTAAATCTAAAAATCTATATTTTAATCTTACTTCTTCGTTTACGTTGTCGCTGGTAGCGATTTCAAAAGGAAGAGCTTCCGTTACTTCGCCTAAAACGGTTATTTCTTTTGCGTCTAATTCGATAGTTCCCGTAGCGATTTTCGGGTTATACGTTTCCGCATCCCTTTTTTCGATTATTCCGCTAACCGAAATACAATCTTCTTTTTTAATACCTTTAAGTAAATCGGTATTACGAAGAACAACTTGTAATACGCCGTAAGCGTCCCTTAAATCAATAAAGGAAACTCCGCCGTGGTCCCTGATATTTTCAACCCAACCCGCTACTTTTACTTGTTTATCCATATCATTTTCGGATAATTGGTCGTTTGTTTGCGTGCGGTAAAGCGTCGATTTATACATTTTTATCTCCCATTCTAGGCATAAGCCCACTATTTTCAATACGAATTAAATTTTAACAAAATAACCTTTTTTTGTCAATTACTTACCGACTATTATTTATATATAAATTACTAAAAAAATTAAAAAAAACGAAATAATTAAAAAATCGCCTTTTTCAAGGCGATTTTTTGCTAAATCACGTCTTTTCTCTGACGCTTTAATTGTTCGGCTATTTTTAACTGCTTTTCGTTTTCCTTAGCGGTTAATTCTTTGATGATTTTTTTATTTTCTTCTATATCGCTTTTCATTTTCCTGCCAAAATAACATTTCCACAAAATAAAGCAAACGATACTAGCAACGAATAGCACCGAAAACAAAATTAAACAAACTAAATTATAAATTTTAGGAATTAAAACGTAAAAAGCTAAAAACATTAAACACGCAACGCCCATTCCGATAAGTAAAAACACAGTTACGAAATTATACATTGCAATAAGTTCCGTTTTTCTTGAAACTTGCTTTTGAGCATAAGCTTTTTCACCCATTTTTTCGCGAATCTTTTTCTCTTCAATAGCCTTAATTTGTTTTTTTGTTAAGGTTTTATCCATTGTCATTCTCCTTATTTAAAATCTTTTTTAAAAATTGACCCGTATAGCTTTTTTCTTGCATCGCAACTTGCTCGGGCGTTCCTTTCGCTATAACCGTTCCGCCTTTATCTCCGCCTTCGTAGCCTAAATCTATTATATAATCGGCAACCTTAATTACGTCTAAATTATGTTCTATTACTATTACCGTATTTCCGTTATCGACAAACCTTTGCAAAATTTTTAAAATTTTAGCTACGTCGTCCGTATGAAGTCCCGTAGTAGGTTCGTCTAAAATATACACGGTTTTACCCGTACTGCGTTTAGACAGCTCCGTTGCAAGCTTTACCCTTTGCGCTTCTCCGCCCGATAAAGTAGTGGAATTTTGCCCTAATTTTATATATCCTAAACCTACTTCTTGCAAGCATTTGATTTTATTATAAATTCTAGGAACGTTTGCAAAAAATTCTACCGCTTCGTCTACGGTCATTTCTAAAACGTCGTAAATGCTTTTTCCTTTATACTTTACAGCCAAAGTTTCCCTATTAAAACGCTTGCCTTTGCAAACTTCGCAAGGAACGTAAACGTCGGGAAGAAAACTCATTTCTATTTTAATTATCCCGTCGCCCGAACAGTTTTCACACCGTCCGCCCGACACGTTAAACGAAAATCTACCTTGAGTAAACCCCCTTTCTTTCGCGTCCGTAGAAGAAGCAAACAATTCCCTTATAAACGTAAACACACCCGTATACGTTGCGGGGTTACTTCTCGGCGTTCTTCCTATGGGAGATTGGTCGATATTTATTACTTTATCAAAATATTCTAACCCTTCTATTTTATCGCAATCGCCTTCGCGTTCGGAAGCTTTATTGAGCCTGTTAGCAAGATACGGATATACTATTTCGTTAATAAGCGAACTTTTACCGCTACCGGACACTCCTGTTACGGCGGTAAACAAGCCTACGGGAAAAGACACGTCTATATTTTTTAAATTGTTTTGCCTTGCGCCTTTTACCGTTAAAAAGCGTCCGTCGGACTGTCTTCTCGTTTCGGGAACAACAATACTCTTTCTCCCCGACAAATAATCGCCCGTTAAAGAATTTTTGTTTTTCGCAATTTCTTGCCAAGTACCCGTCGCTACGATTTCTCCGCCGAAAACGCCCGCTCCGCGACCTACGTCTACGATATAGTCCGCCGATTTCATAGTATCTTCATCGTGTTCTACCACGATTAAAGTATTACCTAAATCCCTTAACTTTTTCATTGTCGCGATGAGTTTTTCGTTATCGCGTTGATGTAAGCCGATACTCGGCTCGTCTAAAATATAAAGTACTCCAGTAAGTCCGCTACCTATTTGCGTTGCAAGCCTTATTCTTTGCGCTTCTCCGCCCGATAAAGTAGAAGCCGACCTAGAAAGCGTTAAATAATCCAAACCGACGTCTGTTAAAAATTTAAGCCTTGTTTTTACTTCTTTTAAAATAGGTTCGGCAATTTTTGCTTTCGTATTTTCGAGCTTAACGTTTTCTACGTAAGTATAAATATCCAAAGCTGACATATCGCATAGGCTCATAATATCTTTATCGCCTATTTTAACGGCTAACGCTTCCTTTTTAAGTCTTTTCCCGTTACAAACGTTGCATTTGCAAAGCTCCATAACTTTTTCTATTTCGCCTTTGGCGTAATCGCTGGTAGTTTCTCTATAACGACGCTCTAAATTGGGAATTACCCCTTCGAACGCCGATTTATAACTTCCCGAAAACGTACGCGAATTATAAGAAATATCTAATTCTTCCCCGTTAGTACCGTACAATAAAACGTCTAAAACGTGTTTTGGTAAATCTTTTACGGGCGTATCCATACTGAAACCGTATTTTTTAGACAACGCCACGAAATACGCTTGAACGAATTTGCCCGTATCTATATTCCATCCCGTTACCGACAACGCGCCTTGATTTAAACTTTTACTTCCGTCCTTTACGATTTTATCTCTTGAAACGACCGAAGTATACCCTAGCCCTTTACAAGCGGGACACGCGCCCGACGGATTGTTAAACGAAAATAGTCTTGGTTCTAATTCTTCTATGTTTATATCGCAATCGGGGCAAGCGTATTTAGTAGAATACAAATAGTCTTCCGAATTTACGGAAACAACGACTAAACCGTCCGCAAGCTTTAACGCCGTTTCTACGGACGCAGACAGTCTTTTTTCAATCCCGTCCTTTACGACAAGCCTGTCTACTACGACGCTTACGTCGTGTTTGACGTTTTTGTCTAGCTTTATTTCTTCAGATAAATCGTATGTTATTCCGTCTATTTCAACCCTTACGAATCCGCTTTTTCTATACCCTATAAGTTGTTTTGTAAATTCGCCTTTTCTACCCCTTACAACGGGCGATTTTATTATAATTTTACTGCCTTGTTCTAATTTTAAAACTTTGTCTACTATATCGTCAACCGACTGTCTTTCTATTTTTCTTCCGCATTTATAGCAATAAGGAGTTCCGCTACGGGCGTATAAAAGCCTTAAATAATCGTATATTTCCGTAACCGTTCCTACCGTTGAACGCGGATTGTTGTTAGTCGTTTTTTGGTCTATCGCAATAGCGGGCGATAAGCCTTCTATTTTGTCTACGTCGGGTTTTTGAAATTGCCCTAAAAACTGACGAGCGTAACTAGACAAACTTTCTACGTAACGCCTTTGACCTTCGGCAAAAATAGTGTCGAACGCAAGCGTGCTTTTTCCGCTTCCCGATACCCCCGTAAACACTACTAATTTATCTCTCGGAATTTTTAAATTGACGTTTTTTAAGTTGTTCTCTCTTGCTCCTTCTATGATAATTTCGTCCATCATCTGCTCCGCAATTTCTTTTTAAGGTCGGCTATAGTTTGTCTTATTTCTATACATTTTTCAAACTCTAAATTTGCAGAATGTACTTTCATTATAGCCGTTAGTTTTTCTATTTCGTCGGGAATATCCTTTAAAGATATTTCTTCCGACTTTTTCTTTTTAGCGTTTAAATCTAACGTATTTACTACGTCTTTTATTATAGTTTTCGGTATTATGCCGTTTTCTTGATTGTATTTTAGCTGAATTTTCCGTCTTCTTTCCGTTTCGTCTATTGCTTTTTGCATACTTCCCGTAACGTTATCCGCGTACATTATGCAATATCCGTTGGAATTTCTTGCAACCCTTCCCACCGTTTGGATTAAAGAAGTCGCGCTCCTTAAAAACCCTTCTTTGTCGGCGTCTATTATAGCGACTAATTCTACTTCGGGCAAGTCCAAACCTTCTCTTAATAAGTTTATTCCGACTAATACGTCTATATCTCCGCGCCTTAACTCGTTGATTATATCTATACGCTCCAAAGTGTCTATTTCGCTGTGCATATACCTTACTTTTATACCGCGTTCTTTTAAATAATCGGTAAGTTTTTCCGCCATTTTTTTGGTTAAAGTGGTAACGAGCGTTCTAGCTTTTCTCGAAGTAACTTTTTTTATTTCGTCCGTTAAATCGTCTATTTGATTTTTACTCGGTCTTACTTGTATAATCGGATCTACCAGTCCAGTAGGACGAATTACCTGTTCGGCAACTTGCCCCGCAATATTTAATTCGTAATCGGCGGGAGTTGCGCTTATACATATCATTTGCCCAACCCTTTGGTCGAACTCCGAAAACGTAAGCGGACGATTGTCGTAAGCCGATTTTAACCTAAATCCGTAACCGACAAGGTTATCTTTTCTAGCCCTGTCCCCGTTGTACATCGCCCTTATTTGCGGAATGGTCATATGGCTTTCGTCGATAAACAGTACAAAATCGTCGGGGAAATAATCGAGCAAGGTAAAGGGCGGTTGTCCTACGCTTCTTCCGTCGAAGTAACGCGAATAATTTTCTATTCCGCTACAATACCCTATTTCGTTCATCATTTCCATATCGTAAGAAGTCCTTTGAGCTAACCTTTCGGCTTCTAATAGCTTGCCTTGATTTTTAAAGTCCGCCACTTCTTTTTCCATATCCGCTTTAATGTTTTTTAAAGCGTTTTTCATTTTTTCACTTTCTACCGCGTAATGACTTGCAGGATAAATTACTACTCTTTTTAAAACGTTTATCGTTTTACCCGTAACGTAATCTACTTCGCTAATTCTATCTATTTCGTCGCCGAAAAACTCTATTCTTATAACCCTTTCGCTGTCTTGGGCAAGTATTACGTCTATTACGTCCCCTTTTACTCTAAAAGTAGAACGCCTGAAATCTACGTCGTTTCTCTCGTATTGATTTTCTATTAAACGAGAAATAAGCTTGTCCATACCTATCTCGTCCCCGACGTATAATTCTATGGCAAGCTTAAAATATTCTTCCGGCGCGCCTAAACCGTATATGCACGAAACGGAAGATACTACTATTACGTCCCTACGCTCCGCCAACGCCGAAGTCGCGCTATGGCGAAGTTTATCTATTTCGTCGTTTATAGACATATCTTTTTCGATATACGTATCGGACTGCGGAATATACGATTCGGGTTGATAATAATCGTAGTAAGATACGAAATATTCAACTTTATTTTCGGGAAAAAACTCCCTAAATTCGTTACACAACTGCGCAGCCAAAGTTTTGTTGTGCGCAAGAACTAACGCAGGTCTGTTTACGTTTTTTATAACGTTAGCCATGGTAAACGTTTTACCGCTCCCCGTAACGCCTAGTAAAACCTGCGCTCTTAATCCGTCTTTTAAACCTTCCGTAAGCGTTTCTATCGCCTTTGGTTGGTCACCCGTAGGGGCAAATTTACTGTGTAAAATAAATTCTTTCATAATATTAAAAAGTATTTTAAAATTTTTTTTCTTGTGCAAAATTATTTAAAATTATAACAAATTCTTCCTAATTTTAGATTATTTAAAAACGTATATCAAAATTCTTCCCAACACGAACGAAACTAGCGCGCCTATAACCGCCCAAGTTATTTTAAACCGTAGTTGCCTTGTCCGCTGAATTTTCTCTCTCGGATAAGACGCGCCTTTACTTAAAAGCGATACGACTATTACTCTTTCTCCTTTTCTGTCGGAATAAATTAAATCTATATAACCGTCCAACCTTAAAGATTCTAGCGTGGAATTTAAAGTTTTTTCGTTAAATTTTAATTTGTGAGATAACGCAACTATAATTTCTTGCTCGGACACCAAACAATCGCCACTTGATTTACATTTTGAGTATAGGTACCCCATAACGGCGTTTTCTTTTTTGTTTAACATATTATTTTACTAACAAAAAAATGAATAGAGTTATTAAAGAACCTAAAAAACTACCTAGAACCGACGCAAAAAAAACTATTCTTTTATCTTTTTTTAACGTTTTTTTATACAATCTTTGATTGTCAAAATATTCTTTTCCCTTTATGGTAGAACATAAACAATACTGCTCCCCGTCGTAAAATTTAACTATTATATATTCTTCGTCGTCAAGCTGTTTTATTGCTTTTCTCACGCTTTCTTTATCGGGGAAAAGTTGCGGACTGTAAAGCGTTATTTCTCCCGAATTTATTATTTTGTATTCGCCTGCCTTACATATGCCGTTTATATAACTAAGCAGTAATTCTCCTTTTTTATCCATTTTTCTCCTATAACTATTTTGAGTTTTTAAAGAAAAAATATGAATATATTTTGCTAAATATAAAAAAATACTAATTTTGTTATTTAAGCCGTTATTTTATCTGCGAAAATATTAAAGAACGCTAGAAGCCACGGTAAGGCAACCATATATTATCATTCCGCAAATAGAAATAATTAAAGCCCATTTTAAAAGAGAACTTTTTTTATCATGCTTAATTTTACATATAGATAAAATAAATCCTACGATACTAAAAATTGCTCCGCTGAAAAAAACGGAAAACAATAAACCTATTAGCGAAAATATAAGAGCAATTTTTTTGTCGTTATTTTTTTTGTCTTTAAAACTACTTTCAGGCTGTTCATAAATAACGACTACTTCGTTATTTTGCTTTTTATCGTCAAAACCGAACAAGTCTTTGCCATTAGCAATATTTTCTACCGAAGAATTTTCGGCGGAAGATTTATTTTCTTCTAAATTTTCGCCGTTTTGTTCAAAAGGTTGTTGATCTTTATTTTCTTCTTCCATTTTACCCCCTGTTTAACGTCTTAAAATATGCCGATTAAATTACGACTTTTTGACTAATGCGAGTTTAACGTTTTAATAAAATACAAAAATAAAAAAGCAATACTATGGTTAGTATTATTCTTGACTAACTTATATATTACCACATTTATTTTTTTTTATCAATTACTTACAATTTTTTCTTGACAAAAAATAAGTTTAAAAGTATAATAATTAAAGTCTTGTCGGGATGGCGGAATCGGTAGACGCGTACGTTTGAGGGGCGTATGGATTATCCATGTGAGTTCAAGTCTCATTCTCGACACCAATTTAAGCGAGCTTTGCAAAACGCAAAGCTCGCTAATTTTATATTTTACAGTCATCTAAAAGTTTAAAATATTTTTATTATAAATATTTTTCTTCTAATATAGGAATAAGTTTATCTACAATATTTAATTTATTTACAAGCGTTAAAACGGTAAACCTATCCCTGACTAAATAAGCGTTTTTTATTGTTTCGTCAAAAAGCTCTTTACTAACTCCTATTTCGGAAAATCTTGTGGGGCAACCTATTTTTTTAAGCATTTCTTTAAGTGTTTCCACTTTAGGAAGCCCGTTACACAATTCGTAAACTTTTTCGCATTTATCGAATTTTATTTCGTTGTCCTTGATAAAATTATATATTTCAATGGAAATAAGCGTGCCGATTGCAACTTTTACCCCATGCGGAGGAACACGTTTGCCGTTACGGATAAAATCCATTTCCAAATAATGCGAAATGTGATGTTCGCTACCGCTTGCAGGTCTTGAATTTCCGCAAATCGCCATAGAAAATCCCGCGGTTAAAAGCGCGTTCATTAGCTTTAATATTGCGTTTTTATCCTTTTTTAAAAGTTCGTCAAAACTATCCACACACTCTTTTCTTGCTTGTTCCATTAAAGAAAAAG
The DNA here is from genome assembly GCA_002405165.1 of Christensenella sp. UBA4675. Taxonomy (GTDB): domain Bacteria; phylum Bacillota; class Clostridia; order Christensenellales; family Borkfalkiaceae; genus UBA4675. The sequence continues at coordinate 28,194 of DHLF01000011.1, read as the reverse complement.
CCTTTTCGTTAATAGGCTCTCCGTTTAAAATATTAGATAGTTTCCAATCGGTCAAACAAGTATATTTACCTATAATATCCCCAAATCCTGCGGCCGTCATAATCTGCGGAGCAGTTAATAATACATCCGCATTTATTAAAACGTATTTAGGCGGATTAACGTTTTCCGTAACCTTAAATCCATTTTCCATTAAAGCCGAACCCTTAGAAACGTAGCCGTCCATAGAACAAGCCGTAGGTAAAACCGCGCAAAAAGAGTTAAGTTTTGTGGAAACGTATTTACAAACGTCGTTTAAAGAACCGCTTCCTACGGCGAGAATATAGTCAACGTCTTTCGATTTTTCTTTTACCGTGTTACAAACGTTTTCGTCGGGAATTAAATCTTTATCGTCAAAACATATCTCTATTATTTCCTTTGCATAAAGAGAACATTTTTTTATGAAATCCAATGCGAATTTATTTGTATTAAAATCGCTTACAACAGATATTTTCTTATTTTTTATACATTCAAAAAATTGCGGATAATTTTTATTTTTATCTATATATTCTACTATGGTACTCATTTTTTCGGTTTAATTCCACCCGTCGTTTCTATTGCGTAAGGGGTGCATATTTCAGTTACTTTTTCAAGTTGCTTTTCGTCTTCTAATATCCATACGCATAATTTAGCGTATTTTTCTACCGTTTTAACGTTTTCCTTTGTTAAAAAATCACCTTGCCACCAACTTGTCAACTCCGACTTTATCGGCATCCAAATCTCTAAATCGTTATCCCCGACGGCGTTTTTATAACTCATCAATTTTTTTTCGTCGGCAACTCCGTCAAATGCGATGGAACAAGCTTTAAAACGATTAACAAGTTCTTTTGCCCTTTCTTCGTTCGTACAGTTAAAAGTTATATTATGGCAATCGTAATCGAACGTATCAAAAAACGCTTTTTGATTTTCAGGACTGAAATATTCGTATTTACAATCTACTTTAAGCCTTATTCCGTTATCTACGGAAAATTTTAAAACGTCTTTAAAAAGAGGTAAAGACTCACCCTTAAATTTTTCATCGAACCAACTGCCGTATTCGTATTCTTCGGCTTGTTTGTAAGTTATATCTGACAACTTTATTTGCTCTTTCGGAGCATTTCCGTTTTTATCTCTTGCCGTCCTGTTTATTTCACCGTCGTGCAGCAAAACAAATACCCCGTCTTTCGTAACGGCGGGGTCTAACTCAATTATATCATATCCCTGCTCTACCGCTTTTTTAAAAGCAATCATGGTATTTTCGGGATACTCTTTTTGAACGCCTCTATGAGCTTGATATTTCATAACAACTCCTTATATTTTATTTATTTAATAATTATATTGTATATTGCATAAGCATATTATACAACTTATGTTAATTCAAATCAAGTCAAAAAGTGAGTTTAAACATTTTAAGTAATAATTTTTATTTTAATAGTTTTTTAATATATCTTCTTTCTTTAAAAGATACTTTACCGTCTATGGTAACGATACATAAACACAAAACTATTAAATCTTCTCTTAAACTTTCGTCGGAAGAAGCTAAAAGTTCTAACATTTCTTTAGTGAAATCTACAACCGCCTTAGTGTCTTTTACGTTTTTTTCAACCATTTCTTTTACTTGATTAAAATCGAAATTCGTTCCGAAAACTTTACATAAAGCAGGATACATTAAAATATATTCTTGTTCGTTTACTTTTCCGTCGGATACGATGGACGCAATTAAAAAGCAAGCAAGTATTTGAGCGGAATCCTTTCCGTTTTCTCCGCTTAAACGCAATTTAGCGAATATTTTTACTGAATTTTCGGTTAATATAAGTTCTCTTTCAACAGCCGACAATCTTTCGAACTCGTTACACAATTTTTTAAATTCAAACATATATATTTCTCCTTTAGATATAGTACAAATTTAAATTTTAAAAGTAAGTCGTTTCGTTTATGCGACTTCACGCTTAACTTCCGCAATTTTACCTGATACGGCGTGATATTCCGTTACGCCTAAAACCGTTTCTCCGTCTATTTGCAACGCGGTAGGCTTATCGAATTTAACTAAAATATCTTTTCCCGTTAAAATTGTAACGGCCTTTTTGTATTTAACGTGTTCGCCTTTAAAAATTTTAGGGAAAATCATAAGCGTTTTTATTTTACTTCTACCCTTCATAACCATAACGGACAATTCTCCGTTTGCGTTAAGCCTATCTTGATTAGGCGTAGGAATCATTCCACCGCCGTAAAATTTACCGTTCATAGTGGGAGCAAGCCAAACGTGGTCGAAATTATATTGTACTCCGTCTACCGTTATTTCTGCGTTTACGGTTTTAAAGTCAAAAAGTAATCCTTTAATTGCAATAGCGGTATAGTTTACTTTTTTATCGGGATTTTTGAGTTTTAGTTTATCTCCTACTTCGCAACAATATCCGTCTATTCCGTAGCCGACGTTATTTAAAAAATATCTTTTAACGCCGTTTACCTCTACCGACGGTAAATCTACTAAATATTCGTTTATTTTATACGGTTCGCCTTCTGTTACTTTTCCTGCCAAATCACGCCAAAAATCGTTTCCGCTTCCCGTAGGATAGTATAAAATATCGTTTTCGGGCAAATACGGCACGTCGTTTACAAACCTGTTTAAAGTCCCGTCCCCACCGCAAATTACCAAAACGTCTTGCGGACGCATACTTTCAAATAATTTTTTATACCCCGATAAATTAGTAATTTCTAAAAATTCGGTTTCGTTTTCGGTAAACAATTTTAGTGTTTTATAGGATTCGTCTTTATTTCCGTTTCCTGCCAGCGGGTTATGTAGAACGTAGTATTTTTTCATTAGTAAATTCCTCCGAAACGTCAAAAGGTAAACATTGTTGACTTTTTTTATATTATACATTATACTGTCCATAACAAAATAAAACAAGTACAAGCATTATTTTGGTGTAAAAATTTAAACAATGTAAATAAATTTGTCGATTTAAGGAGTAATAATGAAAGCAAAAAACTTGAATAATTCTTCTAAAAAAACCAGAAAAACCATAAAAAAAGTATTTGCGCAAATGCTTGCAGAAAAAAAAGAACTAAGTTTAATTACCGTTAGCGAACTTTGTAAAAGAGCCGAAATAAGCAGGGGGTCTTTTTATTCCCACTACAACGACATATACGGCGTGGCGGAAGACTACGAAAACGAACTTATAGACGTATTTTTTGACAATTCTACTCTTTTAAGTCCGACCAACGTAGAACAATTTATAGATATAATGTTTAGCTACATTAAGCAAAATAACGAAAATTACAAACAACTTTGTAATTCTAACGATTTTATTTTTACTGCAAAAAAATTAACTTCTATCGTGTCTAACAAATTTTTAGAATTATGCAACCAAAATAAAGATTTAAAAAATAAAAACTACTTAGATATGGAAATAAATATTTTTATAGAAGGTCTACTTTGCGAATACGTTAAGTGTTGTAGGGGTTACTCGGCAACTACCCTTGACGAGCTTGAAGCCTACACGAAAGCTTGGGTTAAAAACTTTAAACAAAGAAGATTTTATTTATAATCCATTTTAATTTATTTAATGCATTTTACACGACGACTGAAAATTCAGCCGTCGTGTAATTTTATTATCATATTTAATTTATCAACTTTTTCGCTTGAATTTTTAAATTTTTTATATCTAATCCGTTTATTTCCAACTGTCTTTCAACGGAAGCTTGTTTAACGAATTCGTCTTTAATTCCAAGATTTAAAACTTTAATATTTTTGTCAATTAAATTATAATAATTCAAAACCGATTGTCCGAATCCACCGTTTACCACGTTTTCTTCCAGCGTGATAATAGGGGTTGAAATATCGTTAAGAATTTGAGTATCTAAGGGCTTTATAACTCTTGCATTTATTACGTTTACGCCGAAATTCGAGCTTTCGGCAAAAGTTAATGCTAATTTGTTCATTCTATATCCTACGGCTAAAATAGTTAATTTTGCCGAAGGTGTTTCAAAAGTTTTTTCCCATTTTAAAGAAAATTCGTCGTGGCAAGCGAAATCTTCTATTTTACCGTTACAATAACGAATTGCAAGCGGTGTTTTAAAGTCGTAAGAAAATTTTAACATACTTTTAAATTCCGCTACGTCCTTAGGGGCTAAAACCGTTAAGTTTGGTATATGCGACAAGTACGATACGTCAAACACGCCTTGATGAGTTTGACCGTCCGCGCCGACGAGTCCCGCCCTATCTATACAAACGCAAATAGGTAAATTTTGCAAGCAAACGTCTATAACCATTTGGTCGTAAGCGCGTTGTAAAAACGTTGAATAAATTGCGCAATACGGCTTAATTCCGCCAAGCGCGATACCCGAAGCAAGTGTTAAAGCGTGTTCTTCGCAAATGCCGACATCTAAAACAATTTCGGGATAATTTTCTTTAAGCGTTTTTAATCCCGTACCGTCTAACATTCCTGCTGAAATCGCAACAAAATTTTTGTCTTTTGCCATTTCGGTTAAAGTTTCGCCCAAAGCGCAAGAAAACGAATTGACGCTAGAAGTAAAATGCTTGCCTATTCCGTGATATTTTTCAGAATCGTTTTCGCTTTTTTTAAGTCCCTTGCCTTTAACGGTTTTAACGTGAAGTAAGTTTATTCTTTGTGAATTTTTTATATCCTTTAAAAGTCTGACTGTTTGCTTTACGTTATTTCCGTCGTAAACGCCTGTATACCTTATTCCTAACAATTCTAAACTCGCAAACGGCGAAAAAATACGCTTAATAAAGCTTTTAATTCTTTTAAGAAATTTTCCGAAAAACGTTTTTCCTATTTTATTATCGGCTTTTTTCATCGTTTTTGAATAAGTTTTATTTCTGCTTAAAGACGTTAAAGCCCTATAAAGTCCGCTTGTGTTTTTACTTATAGACATTCCGTTATCGTTGAGTAATACCAAAAATTTTTCTGGTTTTTCGGAATTATTTATAAGTCCTTCTAACGCAACTCCGTTTACCAAAGCTCCGTCCCCGATAAACGATATAACGTAATAATCTTGTTTTTGCCTATCTCGAGCGTAGCAATACCCGAGCCCCGCCGATATGGAAGAACCCGCGTGTCCGCTTGAATAACAATCGTAAACGCTTTCGAAAATATTAGGAAACCCGCTTAAGCCGTTTTCTTTTCTTATAGTTTCGAATAATTCGTATCTTTCGGTTAAAATTTTATAAGTATAAGACTGATGCCCCACGTCGAATACTATTTTATCTCTCGGAAAATCAAAAACGTAATATAGGGCGACTATTAGCTCTACCGAACCCAAATTAGCAGATAAATGTCCCCCGTTTTTTTCTACTACGTTTATTATTTTTTCACGAATTTCACCGCACAATTCTTCTAATTTGGAAACGGGCAAAGCCTTTAAGTCTTGCGGTGATTTAATTTGTTCTAACATTATGCGTATTTTTTAATAATCTCCGTTATCTTTTCTTGCTTTTTAGCAATATCTTTCGCTAACGCGATTTGACATTTTGCCCTATCGAAATTATGCAAAGGATAATTTATTTTGAAATATTTGTCGCCCCTTAAATAATCTTCTAAAAACCTTGACGACAATTCGCAAGTAATGGCGTACGGCGCGAGTGTTAAAGATTTTTTCTCTTTTTCGGTTAAAACGTCTTTAACTTGCGATAAAAAGCCTTTTGTAAAGGCCTCGAATCTGTTTAAATCGAAACAAACCTTATCTAAATCCGTTTCGTCTTCGTTGGTAAGAGAACAAATACTCCTTACCGCGTCCCCGAAGTCGTACGCAACAAGACCCGGCATTACTGTATCTAAATCTATTACCGCAAGCGATTTTCCAGTATCCATGTCAAAAAGCACGTTGTTGCATTTCGTATCGTTATGCGTAACTCTTAAAGGAATTTCGTCGTTACCGAGCATAGTACATAAGCTTTCCGCATTAAACCTATTATCTATTAAATAAGTCAATTCTTCTTTCGCCGATTTAGCTCTATCCGAATCGTCGTCTATTAAAGAATGAAATAAATCAGTAAATCTTTTTACCGTATTGTGGAAATTAGGTATCGTTTCGTAAAGCGCGTCCGCAGGGAAATCGCTTAGCATTTTTTGAAAGTTTCCAAACGCCTTACCCGCTTCCGCAATTAAATCTTTGTCTACGCAAATATCATAAGTAACCGAATTATCTATAAAAGAATAACAACGCCAAAAATCTCCGTCGTCGTCCACAACGTACGCTTTACCCGTATTTACGTCTTTATAAAACTTTAAAACCATTTTGTCTACGGTTTCTTCTCCGTCGTAATTTTCACGCATAAAATCAGTAATTTTAACAATATTACTCATTACTTGTTCGGGATTTTTAAATACGTACTTATTTATCTTTTGCAATACGAAAATTTTTATTTCACCGTCGAAAACCGTTAGCTCGTAAGTGGAATTTATGTTTCCGCCGGAAAAAGTTCTGTATCCCCTAAAATCGCCTTTAATTCCGAAATCTTTAATAAATTTACAAAAATCCATTCTATCTCCGTTTAATTAAATACTACTACTAAATTTGGTTTCCCCGTTTCGGACAGTAAATAAACGCTTACTCCCGTCAACAACATTCCCGCTTTTCTTTTTGCCGAACTTACTATCGACGAATAATCCGTACCGCTATCGTAATCCAGTACAAAATTTACCGAAAACGTCGTTTGCGAGTTTTCTAACGCTATTTGCTTTGCAACTCTAAACAAATAAGAAAGTTCTTCTTTGCTTCCGATATTATAGTCGCAAGTCGTACCGTTATAAGTAAAATAACTGTTAGCGTAATAATCGTAAACGCCGTCGGCTACTATTTCCGTTCTTAAATCATCTGCATAACCGTAAGACTCTTTTATCGTTTCGTTTATCATAAAATTATTATACGCTAAAAGTTCTTTTCCGTCGGTCGTCGAAACGTTTCCGTGAGTTGCGTCTATCGTAAACCATTTTCCGTTGATAAAAGCTTCGTTCCACGCATGGTCTACGCTGGTAGTCCTTACGCAACGAATTCCTTCCATATTCATTAAACAGCTAAAAGTTTTACTTATTCCGTCGCATACGCCCGCACCGTTGTTTAAAATGCCTTCCACATAAAACGCGTCGTAATCCATTGCGTCCGAATTACTTCTATAAGTAGGAAGAACGTAATCGACGTTTTTTACTAAATAAGTATAAATATTTTTTGCTTTTTCAACGTCGGTTAAAGTATCGTCGCAAATTCTTCTAAGTATGGCTTTACATTTTTCAAGTGCGATCTCTGCGCCCGAATTTTTCACGGGAATAGGTTTTACCCTATGCTCCAAAGCGTAAAATAATTGATTTGTGTTTTCAACGCTGATGGTTTTTTCTAATTTATTATATTTAAAATCGTCAAAATTTTCGCTTCTTACGCTAACAAAATTGTCTAATTTAGAAAACTCTATATCATATATTTGCTCGGGATAAGAAGACGGTTTATAAGTTTTTAAAGTCTTGGGAAATTTCGTTTCTACAAATACGGCAACGTATTCCTTTCCGCTAACCGTTTTCGTAGCATACGACAAAGATTCAAACGGCATCGTCGAACTTCTTAAAACTTTCGTGAAACGCTCTTTCGTATAGCTATAATATTCGTCGTAATTCATTTGAACGAAAATGTCAGTTTCTATTTGATTGAAATAAATATAATCCAAATATCTAACGAACTCTTCTTCGCTATCCATTACTCCGTCGGGCTTATAGTCGTCGAAACCAAAAAAACCGTCGCTTACTTCTTTAAATTTTTTACCGTAAATAGTAAAAACATTTTCAACTTTATCGTAAAAATTATAAGAAACGGTACAAGCTTCGTCTATAAACCATTCGATAAAATATCCGTCTTCCACGTAAACGTCTGGAACGGACATCTTTTCCCCTACGGCAACTTTTACCACGCCGTCGTTTTTAGGAGAATTGTATTTATACGTTATTTCGTAATAATCGACAAGGACGGTAACTTGAATTATTTTTTGAACTCCGTTTTCCGTAAAGGTAATTCGGCAAACTCCTACTCCTACGCCCGTAATTACGCCCTGTAAGTCCATAAAAGCAATGCTTTCATCGTCCGAAACAGACGAAGTTTGAGCGTTAAAAGTATAAGTTTCTCCTATTTTTATTACAATAAAATAATCGGGAGTAGGAACGCTTTTTTCAACTACCGTTAAATTAAGTTTTTTAAAATTTGCGTATTTGCTAGCCGTAATTATACATTTACCAACAGCTTTCGCTTCTACAAGTCCGTTTTCGTCTACCGTGGCAATTTGATTATCCGAAGAATAATAATTTGCGTTTTCTTCGTAATAAAAATCGTACGTTTGACCGACTTCTAAGGTAATTTTATTCGTTTCGTCGTCTTTAGAAGAAAAACAAGAACAAAATACCGATACGATAAACGTTAAAAATAACGCTAGCAATATAAACTTTTTTTTCATTATAATTTTTCAGGTTCGGGATATACCTTTCCAAATGTTTCGACCGTCATTTTTTTAATTACGCATTTTTTTATAGGTCTATCGGAAAAATCGGTGTCTTGGTCGGCAATTTTATCAACCGTTTCCATTCCCTCCGTAACTTTTCCGAAAGATGCGTATTGCCCGTCTAAATGCGGACTCGTTTTATGCATTATAAAAAATTGAGAGCCAGCACTATTTGGCATCATACTTCTTGCCATTGATAAAACTCCTCTTGAGTGCTTTAAATTATTTATATGCCCGTTTTGAGAAAATTCCCCTTTTATTCTGTATCCCGGTCCGCCCGTTCCGTTACCCGCGGGATCTCCGCCTTGTATCATAAAATCTTTTATAACCCTATGAAACGTTAAACCGTCGTAAAAACCTTTATTGATTAGGTAAATAAAATTATTTACCGTTTGGGGCGCAATATCGGGATATAATTCCGCTTTTATTACGTCCCCGTTTTCCATTATAATCGTAACTATGGGATTCATTTTATTTCTCCTCGAATTTAATAAGCTCTATTCCCGCTTCTTTAAAAAGGCGAAGCGAAAACTCGTCGGGATAACCGTACTTATAATATACTCTCTTTATACCCGAATTTATTATCATTCTACAACAAATTACGCAAGGTTGATGCGTACAATATAAATCCGCGTCTTGTAAACTTATTCCTAATTTACTAGCTTGACATATAGCGTTTTGCTCCGCGTGTACGGCGTAACATACTTCTTGCATTGTTCCGCTTGCAATATTTCTTTCCCTTCTTAAACAACTTCCCCTATCTTTACAGCTTTCTATTCCCGAAGGCGCGCCGTTGTATCCCGTAGTCAATATCCTTTTATCCCTGACAACTACCGCCCCGACGTGTCTGTTTTCTTGATAACAACTCGACCAAGTGGCAACGAGTTCAGCCATTTCCATAAATCTTTTTTCCCATTTATCCATAATAGTACTCCTTTTTTATTTTGCCTTCGACTTTATATATCTATTATAATATCATATATTTAAAATTAAATCAATAAGATATATCGTCGCTATTTATCCGATTTTTTAAAAAAAACAAAAAAATATTAAAAAAACGTTGACAACTTCGATTTAATGTATATAATTAAATTAGCAAACAAAATAAAAGAGTGCTAATTTTCTAGGAGGATATAAAAATGACTGTAAAACCATTATTCGATAAAGTTGTGGTAGAACCTACTACGAAAGAAGAAACGACGAAAAGCGGATTTTTCTTACCGAGCGCGTCGCAAGAAAAGCAACAAACCGCCGTAGTAGTTGCCGTTGGACCCGGTGGCATTATAGACGGTAAAGAAGTTATAATGCAAGTTAAAGTCGGCGACGTAGTTCTTTGCAACAAATATGCGGGAAGCGACTTTAAACTTGACGGAAAAGAAGTTAAAATTATCAGCCAAAGTGATATTTTGGCTATCGTTGAATAATAGGAGGAATTAAAATGGCTAAACAAATAAAATACGGCGAAGACGCTAGAAAAGCTCTTGAAAAAGGCGTTAATACCCTTGCCGATACCGTTAAAGTTACGTTAGGACCAAAAGGTAGAAACGTAGTTTTAGATAAAAAATACGGAGCTCCGCTAATCACTAACGACGGAGTTACGATTGCGAAAGAAATAGAACTAGAAGACCCGTTTGAAAATATGGGAGCGCAACTCGTTAAAGAAGTTTCCACAAAAACAAACGACGTTGCGGGCGACGGTACTACTACCGCAGTAGTTTTGGCGCAAGCAATTATCAGAGAAGGCTTGAAAAACTTAGCCGCAGGAGCTAACCCCGTTATTTTAAAGAGAGGTATTAAAAAAGCCGTTGAAGTTGCAGTTGACGAATTAAAAGCTATTTCGAAAAAAATCGACGGAAAAACTGCTATTGCGCAAGTAGCTTCTAACTCCGCAGGCGACGAAGAAGTAGGCGCTTTAATTAGCGACGCTATGGAAAAAGTAGGTAAAGACGGCGTTATTACCCTACAAGAAGGTAAAACCATGAAAACCGAGCTTACCACCGTTGAAGGTATGCAATTCGACAGAGGCTATACTTCCGCTTATATGGTAACTAACACCGACAAAATGGAAGCGGTTCTTGAAAATCCTTACATTTTAATTACCGATATGAAAATTTCTTCCATTCAAGAAATTTTACCCATTATCGAACCTTTGGCACAACAAGGTCAAAAACTTTTAATTATTGCCGAAGACGTTGAAGGCGACGCGTTAGCGGCTTTAGTCGTCAACAAATTAAAGGGAATTTTCAACTGCGTAGCGGTTAAAGCTCCCGCATTCGGAGATAAGAGAAAAGCAATGCTAGAAGATATAGCTATTTTAACGGGCGGTCAAGTAATTTCCAAAGATTTGGGAATAGAACTTAAAGACGTTACCGTTGATATGCTCGGTAGAGCTAGCAAAGTTACCGTAGATAAGGATAACACCACTATCGTTGACGGCGCAGGCGCAACCGAAAACATTAAAAATCGTATTGCTTCTATTAAAAATCAAATTGCGGAAACAACTTCCGATTACGATAGAGAAAAATTACAAGAAAGACTTGCTAAACTTTCGGGCGGAGTTGCAGTTATAAACGTAGGCGCGGCTACAGAAGTTGAAATGAAAGAAAAGAAATTGCGTATAGAAGACGCTTTGGCGGCAACTAGAGCCGCAGTTGAAGAAGGTATCGTTCCCGGTGGCGGAGTTGCTCTACTTTCCGCAGTAGCTCCTATTAAAAAGCTTATTAAAACTTTAAGCGGAGACGAAAAGACGGGCGCGCAAATCATTCTTAAAGCGATAGAAGAACCCAACAGACAAATTTCCAAAAACGCAGGACTTGACGATTCGGTTATAATCAATAGAATTTTAAACGCTAAAAAACCCTATTTCGGTTTCGACGCTTACAAAAACGAATACGTCGATTTAGTAGAAAGCGGAATTATAGACCCGACAAAAGTTACTCGTTCTGCATTGCAAAACGCTTCTTCCATAGCGTCTACCTTGCTTACCACGGAAAGCATCGTAACCGATATTCCCGCTCCCGAACAACCAATGAATCCAAACGGCGGAATGGGCGGAATGTATTGATAAATAATTAGTTATTTTCTAAAAATTTTAGCTACTAAAAGTTTACAAACTTTTAGTAGCTAATTTTTTAAACAAATTTTTTTAAATAAATAACAATATTTAACATGTTAAAAAAATACATATCGAAAATTTTTAAAACACTAAAATTTCTTTTAAAATAATATATTTTTTATAAATTATCATTGCTTATAAAACATTTAATTGTTTAAAAGCATAAAAATTTATTTACCCCTTAAACTTTCGCTTAAAGGGTAATTTTTTAATAATTTATAAATAGGATTAAAATAATAATTTAACGTTTAACTGTTTTTTAATGAATGAAAAATAATCTTATTAAATAAAATTTTATATTTATCAATCTTTTTTACCGAATACCCTTCTTAAAAAAGCAGGCGGTTTTTTAGTTTTTACGTTAGTGTTTTCTTCTTGGTCTTCCTTTTTTTCTGCAGAATTATAATGTTCTTCGTATCTAGGATATTCTTTTATAGTTTGAGATTGCTCTCTTAACGGAGTTTGTTCTCCATAAACGGTATTTACATTTTGCATAGGACGAACTACGGGCGGTTCTGTAGGAATAGGTTTATTCGGCTTTTGAGTATCCGAATTCATTTTAAATCCCGTTGCAATAAGCGTTACCAAAACTTCGTCCTTTAAATTTTCGTCTATACAAGTACCGAAAATAATATTTGCGTTTTCATCTAGCGCTTCTTTAATTATATTAGTTGCGTTGCCTACGTCTACCAAAGATAAATTTCTATCACCGCAAATATTTAAAATTAAACCTTTTGCACCCTCTATACTCGTTTCGAGCAACGGACTTCTTACAGCTTGACAAACCGCATCGTAAATTTTATTTTCGCCTTTTGCCCTACCTATACCCATATGAGCAAGTCCTTGATTTTTAAGTACTGCTTTAATATCTGCAAAATCTAAATTTATAAGTCCGGGATTGACTATTAAGTTAGAGATTCCCATTATACCTTGTCTTAAAACGTCGTCCGCAATTTCAAATGCTTTAACAATAGACAAATCCCCGTCTTTAGCTATTTCCGTCAAAAGTTTATTATTAGGTATAATTATCATAGAATCTACGTATTTTGCTAAATTTTCTATACCTTTTTTTGCGTTAGCTTGTCTACGCGCGCCTTCGAACTCAAACGGAGTGGTTACTACGCCTACAACCAAAGCTCCGCTGTCTTTTGCGACTTTGGCAATTACGGGCGCCGCACCGGTTCCCGTACCACCGCCCATTCCGCATACGACAAACACAAGGTGCATTCCTTTTACGACTTCTCTTATATCTTCTATCGATTCTTCCGCGGCTAATTTTCCTATTTCGGGGTCGCTACCTGCGCCTAGACCTTCTGTTTTTACTCTTCCTATTTGCAACCTATTGCTTTCTACTACTTTCGATTGTTGCAAAGCTTGTAAATCTGTATTTACCGCAACGAAAGTAACGGTATCCACCTGTTTTGCAATCATTTGGTTTACAGCGTTGTTTCCGCCTCCGCCAACGCCTATAACCATCATTTTAGCGGTATTATTATTTTTTTCCGCAATTGTAATCATATTATTCCTCCGATTTTAATCATGCTTTTTTAATGCGTAATCCAATAAAGCAAATTTGGAAGTTTCGTTCGGCTTTTTAAATTTGGGAACGTTGGGATAAACGACGTCTACCCCTTTATCCAGTAAATCTCTCAATCTTTCTACCGCGCCCCTTATAAACGAAATTCCTCCGCCCGTAACGTTAATTCTCGTTCCTACGGATAAGAACGAAGAACATTTATCTAAACATACTGAAATTTCTTCTGCCAAAACGGTTAAGAAATCGTTTACTAAACCGTTTACTCTATCAACCGAAAAACGATAAACTTGTCCGTTATAATTAATAGTGTAATCTCCGCCCCTTAAGCCTAAATTAACTTTTCGTTTAAGGTCTTCTACGACGTCGATTAAAGAGTCGTCGTATTCCATATCGTCAAAGCCTAAATTTTGAAAAAATACGGCGTTTATTCCCGAACCGCCTACTCCGCGCGGAAGCAAACTTTGAAATACTATTCCGTTTCTATAAACAACACAGAAACACGACGAAGAAAATCCTACATCTACTAAAATGTTATAATTATTCCGCCTGTCTTCGCTAAATAAATAAAGACACTCGCTAAGTGGCGACGGAACGTATAAAACGCTGGAAACGCCGAGTTTTACTAAAATTGAATCTATTTTCGCTTTAAAGTTACTTTTACAAAATGTTATTGATAATATTCCGCTTAAATTTACGGATTTTTTCCCTATCGGATTATTTATAACGCTTCCGTCCGAAAGGGTGTAATAAACGGCTCTCGTATCTATCCTGTAATAGCCGTCCATTTGAACGCCAACTAAACCCGTTTCTATAAAACGCTTTACGTCGTTTGCGTTGATTTTGGTCTTTTTGTCGTAAGAATTGCTATGACTTATCGTTCTCGTTTGTAGAAAAAACGCGGGAACGCCTACGTAAATTCTGTTAAATTTTACGTCCGAATTTCTTTTTACGGTTTCTACCGCAGTATTTATAGCTTCGTCGATATAAATTCCGTCGCTTGCGTCCAAAGAAAAATCGTTTTCGGCAAAACCGGCGTATTCAACGTCGCAACTGCTGTGTATTACGAACGTTCCGTTTACACCCCGTTCCCCCAACGTAACCGTTACTTTGGAAGAACCGATATCTAATACGGCTACTGCGTCCTTAATCATTAGAATTCTCCTTTTCAATAGTGATTTTTTCTATATCGGCTGTAACTTGTCCCATTTTTTCACTGTAAAACGCAATTATTTTAGAATCTGTTTTTTGCAAGTCGGTCAACTTATTGTATGCATCTATCGCAACCATAACTTTTTGTTCACCGTTAGATTTTGCTTTTCTTATTTCTATTTGACAACCTTGCGTGGTATAAAAAATAACTCTATAATTATCAGACGAAGAGTCTATTTCAACTATTTTTATTTTTGTTAATAAATTTTTCCAATCCGAAAAATTATCGAGCATTTTAGCTATACAATTTTCCGTTTCCTTAGCCACTAACTTAAAAGTTCCTTTTATTTTTAAAGAATTTTTATCGTAATCGCTTTCTTGTAATTCTAATTTAACGTTATTCCCGCTTGCGGACTTTTTTGCTAAAACAAAATAATTTTCGTCTAAAACGAAATATTGCCCGTCCACGTTTATTTCAAACATTTCTTTTCTTTCTTCTACCGTAACGTTTATACTGTTAGGAAACTTTTTTTCTATTTTTAAAACTTTTAAGTAAGCGTCCTTTTCTATATTGTTTTTTATTTTTTTGAGATTTACGAAACACAAATTTTTATTTTCGCAATCGGACAAAATTTTTTCTACTTTTTCATACCTTACGCTATCGGCTTGCATTATATATTCGCTGTTTATATGTTTAACCGAAAAAGCGTACGCTAAACATAAAATCATAAACACCAAATACACAAGCGCGGTTGAAATAGCAAAAAGTCTTTTGTGTTTCATACAATCTCCTTATATTATTTTATCGTTTTCACATTTAACGTTATTGCCGATAATACGATTTAGACGTTAATCTTTGCAATATTTTAATCTGCGATTAAAATATTATACACTATTTTTACAAATAAAACAAGCTTTAAATAAAAGCATTTATTATTGTAAATTTTAAAAAATGCAAGCATAGTCGCACAAACAATTTTTTAGACGACAATTTATCGAAAACGGCGAAAAAAACGTTAAAAAAATTATTCTTGTCTAACGTAACTTCTTACTATGTCTGCGCCCAAAGAAGATAGCGTTTTTTCTATCCTGTAATATCCCCTATCAATCATTTCCGCATTAGTAATTATCGTTTGACCTTGCGCTATAAGCCCTGCGATTGCAAGCCCTGCGCCCGCCCTTAAATCCGTTGCCGAAACGACGTTTCCGTATAAGTTAGAGCCACTAACGAATATGGTATCGTTTTGCCTGTAAATATCCGCGCCCATTTTTTTAAGTTCGTCAACGTGAGAAAACCTATTTTCAAACACAAGTTCTCTTACTTGAGTTTTTCCGCTTAAACAGCACGCGTATGCGCATAACGGAGCTTGCATATCCGTCGGAAACGCTGGATACGGCCCCGTATCTATTTTCCCGACGCTTTTCCCTCCGCCGTAAGCCGTTACGTATATTCTATCATTTTCAACGCTTATTTTGCAATTATTTTCAAAGATTTTTTCATATAAAGAATAAATATTTTTTATATTTATATTATTTATTTCTACATAACCGCCACAAGCGAGAGTAGCAAGCAAATAAGTACCCGCTTCTATTCGGTCCTCAACGGGAGTAAAAACAATAGTTTCGCTTTTTATTTTTTTTACGCCTTTAATTACTATCGTGTCGCTCCCTGCACCTTTCACGGTAAACCCTAGCGAATTTAAAAAATTTTGCAAATCTATTATTTCAGGTTCTTTCGCAACGTTTTTCAAAATGGTTTCGCCTTTTAAAAATACCGAAGCCATTATTAAATTTTCTGTTGCGCCAACGCTCGGATAAGTAAGATTTACCACCCCCGAACGCATTTTTTCGCCGTTTAAAATTATTTTATTACCCTGCAAAGCGTAAGTAACGCCTAATTTTTTTAAACACTGTAAATGAATATTTACGGGACGAGTTCCTATTTTACATCCACCGGGGAAAGTCATTTCGGCTTTTTTGAATTTAGAAAGCAACGCTCCCGTTAAAAAGAAAGAACATCTTACCGTTTGCGACAAATTTTCATCGGGGACGAACGAGTATAGGGACGAACAGTCTAACACTAAATCCGTCCCGCAAAAGAAGCACTTCGCCCCCATATTATTTAAAATACGACACATATTTATCACGTCCGACAAAGGTTTTACGTTTTTTAAAACCACCTTACCTTCCGATAGCACAGCGCAGGCAATAAGCATAACAACACTATTTTTCGCACTTTGCACGTCAACGCTTCCGTATAGTTTTTTCCCACCGTTTATAATAAGTTTAGACATTCTTTTTTTCCCATAATTCATTCTATGAATTTTAGGAATAAATAGTTAATTCGTCGCTATTTTTAGAAACGTTATATAAAACTCCGAACGCGCCCATAAAAACTATTAAAGACGTATTTCCGCAACTAATTAGCGGTAACGGTAACCCAGTAGGCGGTATACTTCCCGTTACAACCAAAGCGTTTACAACTACCTGAACAAAAAAGACGCATACTATTCCCGACGATAGTAAAAAGCTGTAAAAATCCCTGCTTTTACTTGCGATTTTTAAACCTTTTATGATAAGAATAAATATTATCGTAAACAATAATATTACCCCGACAAATCCAAATTCTTCTCCTATAACCGACAAAATAAAGTCGCTTTCGGAAAAAGGAAGAAATTTGTATTTTTGTCTTGAATTAAACAGTCCTACGCCGAACCAACCGCCCGAACCAAGAGCGTAAAGCGATTGAATTAACTGATAGCCTTCCCCCTTTGGCGAATTCCAAGGATTGATAAAAGCCGACAACCTTTTCATTCTGTAAGGTTCCAAAATTATAAGTAAGGGAACAGATAAAAGTAGCGGTATTGCTATTATGTAAAAGAACTTTTTTTTCATTCCGCCTAAATATATCATTACTAGCATTAAAATACCAAAGCATACCGTTATTGACATATTAGGTTCTAACATTATAAGTAAGCAAAAAATTCCACCGACCGAAAGTACGGGCAAAATCCCTAAAAAGCTCGTTGCCTTTTCGGGTTTACCGCCTAAATACACGCTACAAAATAAAACGAAAGAAAATTTGGCAATTTCAGACGGTTGAATAGTTAAACTACCTATTTTTATCCAACGTTTTGCCCCGTAACTTTCTTGTCCTACGGGGGTAAATACTAGGACGAGTAAAACGGCGGATATTATAGGCAAAATTATATAAAGTTTTTTATATTTGCGATAATCGAAAAAAGAAGTGAAAATCATAAACACAAGTCCCACTAAAAAACCGATTAACTGTTTGGTAGCATAGTAATACTTATTGTTTAAATCTTTTTCGGCTGTATATTTACTTGCCGAATAAATCATTAAAACGCCGAATAACGCAAGAAAAATTACTATGACTAATATCCACTTATCGCCTTTTTTCTTATTTAACGCAAGCATTTAACAATCCCGATAAACTTTTCACCCCGTTCTTCGTATCCGTTAAACTCGTCAAAACTACTACACGCAGGACTGAGCAATATCGTTTGCCCGCTTTTTGCGTCCGAAAAAGCAAGTTTTACCGCGCTTTCCATATTATTAGTAAGCGAAATATTTAAAATATTACAACTTCTCGCGTCTTCGTATAACTTATATCTCGCTTCACCGTACAAATAAATTCCTTTTACTTTATCGCCTAATTTTTCCATCATAGGTTTAAAGTCTAAATTTTTATCTTTCCCGCCTAGCAATAAAAGCGTTTGTTTTTCCATAGTTTCCACCGCTTTTATAGTGGAATCGGGATTTGTAGATTTAGAATCGTTATAAAAATCTATTCCGTTTACGTTCGTAACGTATTCGATACGGTGTTTCGCGCCTTTAAAGGTCTTTAACGAATTTTTTATAACTTCGGTATCAACGCCCATAAGTTTCGCTACCGCTACGCACGCCAAAACGTTAGAAACGTTGTGTTCGCCTTTTAATAAAATTTCGTTTTTGTCTAATATGTATTCTCCTTTGTAAAAAATTTTATCGTCCCTTAAATATGCGCCGTCCGTTTCTTGTAAAAGCGAAAAATATACAATTTTAGCTCTTGTTTTATTTTTCATTTCCCTTACGTTTAAATCGTCGTAGTTAAGTACGGCATATTCGCTTTCACGCATATTTTGAATAAGTTTTGACTTCATATAAACGTAATTTTCAAACGTATAATGCCTTTCTAAATGGTCGGGCGTAATATTTAAAATAACCGCGATATGCGGAATTATTCTGTTACAAGTTTCAAGTTGAAAACTGGAAACTTCCGTTACGGCAACGTCTTCGAAACCGTCTTTTCCGACAAGCGACGTTACGGGCGTTCCGACGTTTCCTACCGCTTCGCTTTTAATTCCGTATTTTTTTAACATATCGTCGATTAAATAGGTAGTAGTGGTTTTTCCGTTAGTTCCCGTTATCGCGATTATCGTAGAATTTAAGTATTCGCACCCGAGTTCCAACTCTCCCGTTATCCTAACGCCCCTATCTCTCGCTTTTTTTGAAATTGCGTTGTCGATGGGAAATCCCGGACTTAAAATAAGTACGGTTATTTCGTTTAAAACGTCGTCTATTTTATCGTCGTCAATAATTATTCCACCCAAGGAAGTAATTTGCTCACTACATTTTTGCTTAACGAAAGGATTATTTTCGTAAAAATAACATTTCGCGCCCCGTTTTAATAAAAGCGTTCCGCAAGAAATTCCGCTTTTCATTAAGCCTAAAATAAGAAAAGTTTCTTTTTTAAAATACATTTATCTCCTTAAACATAATTAAATATGCTTATTAAACCCATAACTACGGTAATTACCGAATAGATATATACGATTTTACTTTCCGTAAGTCCTTTATGTTGCAAGTGATGATGAAACGGCGCCATTAAAAATATTCGCTTGCCGTGTGTGAATTTGAAATACGCAACTTGCAATATTACAGACAATCCGCTTAACACGAATACAAATCCTATTATTAAAATATATAACGAATTCCCCGTAAAAATGCTTACGCAAGCAATAATTCCGCCAAGAGCAAGCGAACCCGTATCACCCATAAAAACTTTAGCTTTAAAAGTATTAAAAATCAAAAATCCGCACAACGCCCCTATAAAAACTACCATACAATAAAATAAATTCATGTATTCGGCGTAATTTATAGTGTATTCGACTTTATTTACTTGTAATAGACATAAAACAAGCATAAAACACAAGTAAACTAACGACGACGAACTTGCAAGCCCGTCTAAGCCGTCCGTTAAATTTACGGTGTTAGTGGTTGCGAGAAATACGACTATAATTAGCGGTATAGACCAGTATTTTAAATCCACGCTTTTTTTGCTAA
This sequence comes from Christensenella sp. UBA4675, assembly GCA_002405165.1. GTDB lineage: Bacteria > Bacillota > Clostridia > Christensenellales > Borkfalkiaceae > UBA4675. The sequence goes on along the minus strand of DHLF01000011.1, from coordinate 8,529 downwards.
ACGGAATAAAAATATCCGTCAAACCCGTTTTATAACAAAAAACCGCGCAAACGACTGCAATTGACAACTGAAATATTATTTTTTGATACGCCTTTAACCCTAAATTTCGTTTGTTTTTTATCTTAAAAAAATCGTCTAAAAAACCAACTACCATATAAGCGAAAGTTATTATTAAAGTTAAACGCGCAAGCCTTTTATCGTCTTTAAAAAAAGCAAGCGATATAACGATAGACGGCAATATAAAAAACAGCCCGCCCATTGTAGGCGTTCCGTTTTTAAAAGAATGTTCCTTAACGTATCCGAGAACGTTTTGCTCCGCCTTTATCCTTTTTAAAAAAGGAATAAATATAACTCCCGAAATTATTACGCTTGCTAGTGTTATAAGATAAATCACGATAAAAGTTCTATACATTTTTCCCTATAATAAATTCAAAACGCTTTTTATTTCCTCTCTATCCGAGTATTCGTGTTTCGTTCCCATTATTTCTTGATAATTTTCATCGCCTTTCCCCGCGATTAGCAAAACGTCGTTTTTCCCTAAAAGTTTTATTGAATAATCGATAGCTTCGGCTCTGTTTTGAATTGTTATGTACTTTCCGTAAGTCGTCCTGATACCCTTTTCTATTTCGCTTATTATATTACAAGGTTCTTCGTATCTGGGGTTATCGCTGGTTATAATAGTAAAATCGGCTTTTTCGCCCGAAATTATCCCCATTTTAGAACGTTTATCTCTATCACGATTGCCACCGCAACCAAACAAACAATAGACCTTGCCTTTACAAATCCCTTTAAACGTACTTATAAGCTTTTCTAGTCCGTCGGGCGTGTGAGCGTAATCTATGTAAACCTTTCCGCCGTTTACTTCGCCCACAAGCTCGCATCTACCCCTTACAACGTCCATTTTTTTGGCGTAATCGGAAATTACGTTTAAGCTTACGCCTAAGCAATACGCCACGGTAGAAGCTCCCATAAAATTATATAAATTAAATAAGCCTACGTTTTTTAAAGTTATTTCTTTTATCGAATCGAACATATTTAAAACGAAAGTAATTTTATCGCTATAATGTTTCACGTTTATTGCAAAAACGTCCGCAGGATTATTAAGTCCGTACGTAAGTGCTTTGCCGTTTTGCAAAATTTCAACGCCCGTTTCGTCGTCCGAATTTACAACGTACTTATCGGCATGACAAGTAAAATAACTCATCTTTACTTTTTTATAGTTTTCAAACGTTTCAAAAAAATCAAGATGATCTTGCGTACAATTCGTAAATATTAAATAAGAAAAATCTATTGCGTCCGTTTTTTTGTAATATATTGCGTGAGCCGAAACTTCCATAACGCAGTACTTTATTTTTTTACTTATCATTTTACCTATATATTCAAACAATTCAGTCGGGTCGGGCGTGGTCATATCGGTTTCTATCACTTCGTTGCCGATTGTTACCTTACCCGTGCAAATAGTCGCCACGCTTTTACCGCTAGCCTTTAACATTCCCGCAAGCATAACGCAAGTAGAAGTTTTTCCGTTAGTTCCCACAACGCCTATCATGCTTATTTTATTATTTTTGTACCCGTAAAAATTAGCGCATATTTTGGATAGGGCTAGCCTTTCGTCTTTTACGATTACGTTTGTAACGCCTATCACTTCGCTTTTGCTAACTATTGCTCTCGCCCCGTTTTTAAGCGCAAGACCTATTTCTCCGTCGCCTTTTAAAGAAACGAATAAAGTGTTTTCGTCCACCTTTTTACTGTCGAAAGTTATAGACGATATTTCTACGTCTTTACCTATCATTTTACAATCTATATTATTTACTATATTGCTTAATTTCATAACTACTCCGTTTTCGGTTTTATATTTTTTACTTTTATAATTTTTTCGAATATTTCTTTACATAAAGGTGCGGATACGGTAGAACCGTAATTTCCGCCGACAGGCTCGTCGACTATAACCAACGCCAAATATTCGGGCTTATCCGACGGGAAAAATCCGACAAACGACATAACGTATTTGCCTTGCGCAATAAAACCGTTTTCGTATTTTTGAGCCGTCCCCGTTTTGCCCGCGACTTTATAACCTTTTATATAAGCGTTTTTACCGCTCCCGACGGTTACTACGTCTTCTAAATATCCGTTAAGTATTTTAGAAGTTTGCTCCCCTATCGTTATTCCCTTAACTTTGTTTTCAAATTCTTCGCTCACCTTTAATTCGTCGTTATAAATTTTTTTAGCTAAATGCGGAACGTAATATTTTCCGCCGTTTATAACCGACGCAACGGCAGATACGAGTTGTAAAGGCGTTACGGCTATCGTTTGCCCGAAACCTATTCTCGCTAAATCGTTATCCGTTACCACGCTTTCAGATACTAACATTCCTATGGCTTCCCCCGAATAATCTATCCCCGTTGAAAGTCCGAAACTAAATTTTTTAAGATAATCGTAAAACGTGCTTTTCCCGAGCGACAAGGCTATATCTACGAAAATAGGGTTGCAACTGTTATTTAACGCTTCCGCTAAATTTTCGTTAGCGTGTTTCCCGTTTGCGTGAGTTGACCAGCATTTGATTTTCGTTCCGCCAACATATCTAAACCTAGAAGAAGAAAATATATGAGTAGTCGAAAAGGCTTTTGAATTTCCCTTTAAATATTCTTCGATATTTATAGCGCTCGTAATAATTTTAAACGTCGAACCCGGTTCGTAACTATCAACTATTAAAGTACTTCTACTCAATTTATTTAAAGCCGTTAAATCATCTCTCGGAACTTCGTTTAAAGAAAAATCGGGTTTGGTTGAAATTCCTAAAATTTCACCGTTATTAGGGTCTAAAACTATTACGGATGCGGATTTTGGGGTGTATTTTTCCATAGCTTCTTCCATAACGCTGTCGCAAGCCGATTGAACGTCGAAATCTATGGTAAGCTGTAAATTTAAGCCGTTGGTGGCTTTAACGTAATAAGGGTCTTTCCCGCTTAAATCTACTCCGACTAAATCGGATTCGTATAAAATTTCTCCGTTCATACCTTTTAAATATTTATCGTAATATTTTTCAAGACCGCTCTGTCCGCTCCCGTCATTAGTAGTGTAACCTAAAATTTGGCACAGCGCGTCGTTATACGGATACACCCTTTTGTTACAAACAGAAAAATAAATACCGTCAAGGTCATATTGCTTTAACTTTTGTATTTCTTCCTTAGAGCAATTAACTTTGACGGTAACTTCCGATACTTTTGAATTAAATTTTTTTATTAAGGACTCTTCGTCCATATCCAGTACTTGCGATAATACTTTTGCCGTTGCGGTTTTGTCTTTTATAGAACGAATTCTTCCATATATCGAATACGTACCGCCGGAAGAAGCTAAAACCACTCCGTTTCTATCCGTAATTTCCCCGCGCTTTGCTATTACGGGCAACTCTCTCGTCCACTGGTCAATCGCCTTTCTTTGCAAAGAATTACCTTGAACTATTTGAACTACGAATAATCTTACAAAAATTACCAAAAAAATAAAGGTTACTGCGATGATAAACGCAAATAACCTCTTTCGTACCGTTGATAATGAATATTGAGTTTTTATATTTTTTCTCCTATTTTAATAATTTAAAACGGTAAAGACCGTATATTATCACAATATTTAGTCCGTTTAAGATTCTACCATATTTAAAAATTCTTTGGCTTTTGAAATAATGGTTTCATCCGAACTTGCTTCTTCTAATTTTGCCTTTACTTCTTCTACTTCCTGAGTAATTTTAACTACTTCTTGCTGAGTATTTTGGATTTTATTATCCATTCCCCTTAAATACTTAGCGTTAAAGATAATTAAAGCAAAAACTAAAACCAACAATAAAGAATAAATAGCTATAACTATTTTGCCTTTTCCCGAAAGCTTGTAACTTTCGGTTATGCTTTCAACGTCGCTTTTGTATTGATTTTTATAGTAACCGCTTTTATATTCTCCCGTGTGAGCTAACGTTTCAACGCTAGGTTTTAAATCGTCGCTTTCTACGGTATTAGCGTAATAATTTTCTTCCCCTTTAAATTCGTTTGCAGAATTAGTTAAAATTTCGTCGAAAGCCTTTTCGTCTTCGTAAGATTGTTCTATAATAGGCTCTTCTTCCTTTACGGCATACGGAGAGCGAATAAAGCTTTTCAATCTCTCTTGACCTAACTTTTTGTCATCGTTACCATAACTATACATATTCGTTCTCTCCTTTAATTATTCTAGAATATAACGCTTGTTCTAAACTTTTTCGGCAATTCTTAATTTCGCGCTTTTTGCTCTCGGATTAAACTCGATTTCTTCTTCCGTTGCCGTGATAGGTTTTTTATTTACAAGCTTTATTTCCCTTTTTTTACCACAAACGCAAACGGGTAACCGCTTATCGCATACGCAATCTTTTTCTAGTTCGGCAAAAGTGTTTTTTACTATTCTGTCTTCTAAAGAATGAAAAGTAATTACCGCTATTCTTCCGCCTTTTTTTAATCTTTTAACTATATCGATTAGGGCTTTATCGAGTCCGCTTAATTCTCCGTTTACTTCTATTCTTACGGCTTGAAATATCCTTTTTGCGGGATGTCCGCCCGTTTGAAACCTTACGGGGATACTTTTTTCTATTATTTCAACTAACTCGCCCGTCGTTTCTATTTTTCTTGTTTTTCTTGCGTTTACTATATTTTTCGCTATCAGTTTTGAAAATTTTTCTTCACCGTATTTGTAAAAAATTTCGGTTAAGTCTTCTTCACTATACTCGTTTATGACTTGTCTGGCGTCTAAACTAGCTTCTTTATTCATTCTCATATCCAAAATTTGGTTGTCCATATAGGAAAAACCCCTTTGGGTACTCAACTGATTACTCGAAAATCCTAAATCTAATAACGCCCCGTCTATTAAATCTACTCCCGCTTCGTCTAAAACGTCGTTAAATTCTTTAAAATTTCTATGAAAAAGCATAAATCTTTTATCGAATTCAGATAGCTTTTCTTTCGCGTTCTCTATCGCAACTTCGTCTAAATCGGTCGCAATTAACTTGCCTTGCGGGAATGTTCTTTTTAAAATTTCGTAGGAATGACCGCTTCCGCCTAACGTTCCGTCAAAATATATACCGCCGTTTTTTAAATTTAACGCCTGCATACATTCTTCTTTCATTACGGATACGTGTTTATATTCCATCTTTTTTTACCGAAAGCTTGTCCTTTAACAATTTTAACGTGTCGGAATAGCTTTGTTTGGATTGCTGTTCCTTTCTCTTTTCCGCACTCATTAAAACCAAATGGTCTATCGCGCCTATCGTTACCACGTCTTTGTTTATACAAGCGTAAGTTCTTAAATCTTCGGGTAAAACAACCCTGCCTTGACTGTCTTCGCTTGCAATCGTAAAGTTGGACGCGTAATTGTATAAAAGCTCTTGTATTTCTTCGTCGCAAAACTCTCCGCCAAGTTTTTCTTGCAAGGAACTCAATCTCTTTTCTACCGTTTCCTTAGGCAATACGTCTATTACGCCGTTCGGACCTTTTCCGAAAACGTATCCCGCCCCTAAATCCGACTTGAAACACGAGGGAATTCTTATTCTGTTTTTTTCGTCTATCTGATGCGTTTTTTCTCCGCAAAAAATAACTGCCATTTTACGTTAGACTTCCCCCTTTATTAGAATGAGTAAGTATATTATATAACCACTTTTGGTAATTGTCAACCACTTTAGGTAAATTTTTTCCAAATTTATTGATTTTTTTGTAAATTTCAATAAAACGGGAAGAGTTAAAAATTCTATTATTTCCTAAAAACGTTACAGTACCGCTAAAAGACGACTGATTAAATTCTTTTATAACTTCTGAAACGTTGTCGGTAAAAACACAATTCGGGTAAAACTTTCTAAAAACGGACTTTACGATAGGATAATGCGTACACCCCAAAACCACTTGATTTACGTTTTTTCTTTTTGTAGGAATAAACGGTTTTAAAGAAGAGTAATCCAATTCGTTTTTTTCAATAAGTTCAACTAAACCCTTACAAGCGAAAATCCTTAAATTCGGAATATCGTTTGTCGTTTTTTGTAGAAATTTAGCGGTATTTTTAGTGCAAAAAACGTCGCATTGCCCACTAGATAAAAGTGAGTAATTTATATGGGGAACAATTGGAAAAAACGTTACCCCGCCGTAAATAGTCTTTTTTCCTTTTAATATATTAGTACTTATAGTATTACAAGCGCACACAACGTTTTTTATTTTTTCTTTTAAAAATATTTCGGTGTTTTTATCAAAAATATTTTTTAATTCTTCGTAGCTTTTATCCCCGAACGGAGCGTTATCGTTATCCCCTAAATAGTAGTAATCGTTATTAGGAATTTCGGCGATAAATCGCGAAAGAACGGTCATTCCCCCTAATCCGCTGTCAAAAAAACCTATTTTCATACTATCATAATATTTTTTTATATTTTTTTTAGTTCGCATATATAAATAATTTTTGAAAAATAGCGAAATTTTCTTGCAAAAAAAAATCGTATGTGTTAAAATATTTAAAGCTAATAAAGAAGAATAGGAAAAAGGAGATATACTGTGCCAAATATAAAGTCCGCTAAAAAGCGTGTATTAGTAACGGAAGCTAAAACATTATGCAATAAAGACGCGAAGAACGAAGTTAAAACGGCTATTAAAAAATTAAATATTGCGATAGACGCCTGCGACGTTGAAACCGCTAAATCTTTAATGCCTGCAACGTTTGCACTTATCGATTCCTCTGTAAATAAAGGAATTATGCATAAAAACACCGCCGCAAACAAAAAATCCGGTTTAGCAAAAAGAATAAATGCATTAAGCAAATAATTACGAAAGTCTTTGTTAGTTCTAACAAAGACTTTTCTTTTTAGGAGATTTATGATTAACGAAGATATTAAAAAACTTGCTCATAACCTTGTAAATTACTCTTGCTCTCTTAAAAAAGGCGAAAAAGTTTTAATTGACGCAATAGGCGTCCCTAACGACTTACCTATCGCCATCGTAGAAGAAGCGTATAAAGTCGGCGCGTACCCCTTTGTAAACGTTATAGATAACTCCATTCAAAGGGCGATTTATTCGGGCTTAAACGAAGAACAAACCAAACTTTGGGCGGATATAGACAGCGTTAGAATGAAAAATATGGACGCTTACATCGGAATACGGGGCGGAGATAATTCCTTTGAACTTTCCGACGTAGACGGCGATAAAATGGCAATTTACCAAAATTTTTACTCTCTACCCGTACATCATAATATTAGGGTTAAACAAACTAAATGGGTTGTTTTACGCTATCCTACCCCGTCTATGTCGCAACAAGCGCAAATGTCTACGGAAGCGTTTTCAAGATACTATTTCGACGTTTGTAATTTAGATTATTCTAAAATGGATAAAGCTATGGACGCTTTAAAAACCCTTATGGATAAAACCGATAAAGTGCGTATAGTTGCGCCCGAAACCGATTTAACTTTTTCCATTAAAGGCATTAACGCCGTAAAATGCGCGGGAAAATTGAATATCCCCGACGGAGAAGTTTACACTGCCCCCGTTAAAAATTCGGTAAACGGAACTATTAAGTACAATGCTCCGTCAATCGAACAAGGATTAAAGTTTGAAAACGTTAAATTAACTTTTAAGGACGGTAAAATCGTAGAAGCTACGGGAAATTATACAGAAAAGCTAAACGAAATTTTTAACACTGACGAAGGCGCAAAATACGTTGGCGAATTTGCAGTAGGCGTAAATCCGTACGTTACCAAACCTATCGGCGATATTTTGTTCGACGAAAAAATTTCGGGTTCTATTCACTTTACCCCCGGTTGTTGTTACGACGACGCATTTAACGGAAATATTAGTAGTATTCACTGGGATTTAGTGTTAATTCAGTTAGAAAACTTTGGCGGTGGAGAAATTTATTTTGACGACGTTCTTATTCGTAAAAACGGAATTTTCGTTCTTGACGAATTAAAACCTTTAAATCCCGAAAACTTAAAGTAAAATTATGAAATTAACAAACAACGAAGATTATATTGAATTTTTAATAGATAGATATTACGCAGAAGTCGAATCGGAAGCGGATAACAGTTATAATTTAATAATAAACGCAAAATCGGCTTTTATTAACGTTAAATTTTATACCTATTGTTTCGTTCAATCATTCAGAAGATTTTATGATAAATTACTTAGTGTGTATGAAAAATTAAACGGCATTGTAATTTTAGACGATTTAAGCTATGAAAACGACGTAAATTTAAAAATTGTCTTTGAAAATTACGATAAAATAAGCGTAGAATGTCATATAAAAAGCAACGATAGATATAAAAACGAATGTAATTTATATTTTGAAACCGACCAAACGTTTATTAAAGAATTTCTAGAAGAAATTAAAATGGAATTTGAATTTTAATTTTTTATCACGAAAACAGATAAATTTTAATAAAACCTTATCTTTTTACTTTTTTACTCTATCGTCGTAAACCAAACTATTTTACTCAAACTTTTTTTAATAATATCGGCACAACATGAACGGGAAACGGAATTCATTTCC
>DHLF01000005.1:248333-314254 GCA_002405165.1 Christensenella sp. UBA4675 | reverse complement strand
CAAGGTAAAAACGTAGTCGTTCTTTTACCCGATAGCGGAGATAGATATTTCTCAACCGCATTATTTAATGACTAATATTTTTATATTTAAAAGGATGAAAACATGTTAATTTCAACGCGCGGTAGGTATGCGTTAAGGGTAGTTGTAGATTTGGCTGAACATGACGACGGGAATTATATACCGCTTAAAGAAATTTCTTCACGGCAAGAAATTTCTTTAAAGTATTTAGAAGGAATTATGACCGAATTATCCAAAGCGGGTATAGTAGAAGGTTTGCACGGTAAAGGAGGCGGATACAAAATGGCTGTTCCGCCCGAAAAATGCACAGTAAAATCCATTTTGGAAATTACCGAGGGGACAATTTCGCCGGTAGCGTGTTTAGCAAAGAAAGAAAACGATTGTCCAAGAAAAGATAAATGTTTTACCTTGCCTTTATGGGAAGATTTAAATACACTTATATCCGATTTTTTTGAGAAAAAAACAGTAAAGGATTTAATTAAATAATTTTTTATTATTCGCCCGATTTTCGGGCGTTTTATTTTGTGTGTATTTGTATATTATATATAAAAATTAAATAAATAAGAGTTAAAAAAGAAAAATTAGACGGAATAAAAATAAACGCAAAACCCGACGGGATTTACGTTGACGTAACGGTTGACGTATATTACGGCACAAATTTTCCCGAAGTATCTTATTTAAAAAAGTATTAATCAATATCGGTATTTTAAATATAAAAAGCGGTTTTCCATAAAGAAAACCGCTCTATAAGTTGATTATCGACTGTTTTTATGCTTTTTTAACTAATCCCATAGCGGTATTAGCGATATTTTGCGCGGTAAATCCGAATAAGTCGAATAACACCGAAGCGGGCGCGGACTTGCCGAATTCGTCAATCGCGACGATTTTTCCGTCTAATCCCGCGTATTTATGCCAACTATAAGAAGAACCTGCTTCTACGCAAACTCTTGCTCTTACGTCGCTGGGTAAAATGCTTTGTTTATATTCTTCGCTTTGGCTATCGAATATGCTGGAACAAGGCATAGATACGACTCTTGCTTTAATTCCGTTTTTTTCTAAAATATCGCTAGCTTGACAAGTGGGAGCGACTTCGCTACCGCACGCAATTAAAATAACGTCGGGTTTGCCGTTACAATCTTTAATAACGTATCCGCCTTTTGTTGCTTCTTCACAGCTTCCGTCAATCATAGGTAAGCTTTGGCGAGAAAGTATTAAACAAGTACAACCGTCTTGAGTTGTCGCAATTTGCCAACCGGCTACCGTTTCTCTTGAATCGCAGGGGCGGAATACTTTTATTTTTGGAACGGAACGCAAAGATACAAGTTGTTCTATGGGTTGATGTGTGGGGCCGTCTTCTCCGACTCCGATAGAATCGTGAGTGAAAATATAAGTGGTATTTAAGTTCATAAGCGCGGACATTCTGACCGAACTTTTCATATAGTCTACGAAAGAAAAGAACGTAGAACCGTAAGCTCTTAAAAATCCGTGAGCGTTTATTCCGTTAAGAATTGCGCCCATAGCCTGTTCCCTAATGCCGAAATGAAAATTTCTTCCGCTTCTGTTTTCTGCGGAGTAGTATCCGCTAGATTTGATAATCGTTTTATTAGAAGGACCTAAATCTGCGCTACCGCCTATCAAGTTCGGGATAATTTCCGAAAGTTTATTTAATATGGTGGAACTAGAACCCCTTGTTGCGTCGGCTTTAATGGTAGAGTACAATTCTTCAAAAACTTCTTTGTTAGGCGTGATGCCTTTTTTCCATTCTTCGTATTCTTTCGCTAAGCTAGGGAATTCGTTTGCGTACGCGTCGAACATAATGTTCCAATCGTTTTCGATTTTCGCACCTTTTCTTATGTAAGTTTTAGCTATGGCTTTAACTTCCTCGGGAAGTTCAAACGGTTCGAGCGTCCAGTTTAAATTTTCTTTAAGTTTTTCAAGGGCAGAAGCTCCTAACGGCGCACCGTGTACGTCGGCGGTGTTTTGTTTGGGACTACCGTATCCGATTATACTCTTTACTATAATTAAAGACGGTTTTTCTTTTTCGGCTTTCGCTTTTAAAATAGCCCTGTTTATAGCGTCTACATCGTTTACGTCGTCAACCTTTATTACTTGCCAACCTTGCGCTTCGTGGCGGAGAGCAACGTCTTCGGTAAAAGTGGCGTCTGTATTTCCTTCTATGGTAATTTTGTTTGAATCGTAGAAAACGATAAGTTTTCCTAATTTATTAGTTCCCGCAAAGGAAGCCGATTCCGATTCTATACCTTCCATCATACACCCGTCCCCGCAAAGAACGTAAGTGTAATGGTCTACGATGGGGTATCCGGGTTTGTTAAATTTATCGGCGAGTATCGTTTCCGCAATTGCCATTCCCACGCCGTTTGCAATTCCTTGACCGAGCGGTCCCGTACTTACTTCAACACCGGGAGTTACGCCGTATTCGGGGTGACCGGGAGTTATAGAACCTAACTGTCTGAAATTTTTAATATCATCCATAGATACGTTATATCCGAAAATGTGGAGTAGCGAATATAACAACATAGAGCCGTGTCCTGCGGATAAAATAAATCTGTCCCTGTTGTCAAAGTCGGGATTTTTCGGGTTGAAGACCAAATTGTCTGCAAATAACGCATACCCGAGCGGAGCTACCCCCAAAGGAAGTCCGGGATGTCCCGAATTTGCTTTTTCAATAGCTTGCGCCGAAATAATTCTTATAGAGTCTATTGTCGTTTGTATTTTATCCATTTTTACTCCTTAAACGGTTGACAAAAGTTTTTTAAGCGTTTTAAAAAATTTAATCAATCGGTACTATGCTTATTATAACTTTTTTATATAAATTTTACAAGCAAAATTACACTTAAATAAATAAAAGACTAATATTTCGTTTTTTAATTTTTTAGTTATTGACAAAAAAAACGCCCGTTGATATAATATTTTTTATGAAAAGTATTTTGCTAATTACTTGTTATTTCGGAAAGTTTCCGAATTTTTTTAATTTTTATTTAAAATCGGCGGGGTATAATTCTATGGTAAATTTTTTACTTGTTACCGACGATAGAGATAAATACGATTATCCCGAAAACGTAAAAGTTTTGTATAAAAGCTTTGAAGAATTTAAAAAAGAAGCGCAAAATATCTTTGATTTTCCCATAAATTTGGACAGCCCTTATAAATTGTGCGATTACAAGCCCGTTTACGGTAAAATATTTTACGAAATAGTTAAAAATTACGATTTTTGGGGATATTGCGATATAGATTTAATTTGGGGAAATATCCGTTCTTTTTTAACCGATGAAGTTTTGAATTACGGCTACGATAAAATTCAAACAGCGGGTCATTTTACCATTATGCCGACGTCTGAAGAAAGCGTTAATTTTTATAAACAATCGGTTACAGGTTATCCCGATTATGAAAAAGTTTATTCTTCTTCCGCGAATTTTGCATATGACGAGTGGCCCGGTTTAGCGGGTAAATATAAGGCGTTAGGGAAAAAGATTTATAACGAAGTAAACGATTTTTCCGATTTGTCTTATAGGGTTAAATATTTTTTGCCTAGCGAAGAATTTTACAGAAGAAAATATTGCGATAAAAAATGGTTTAGAAAAAATATTGTTTTTTATTATAAAAAAGGCGAGCTTTTCGTTGTGGGGATAGTTGACGGAAAAGTAGACTTAAAACAAAGCATGTACGTACATTTTCAAAAAAGAAAAATAAAAACCGTATGTAATTTAAACGATGAGTTTGTTATTTTACCGTATGGTAAATTTGAAGATAAAATCTCCGATTTTACAGTAAAATATTTAAAGAAAAATGCAAAAGAAAGTAAAATTAACTTTAATTATTTAAAAATTAAATGGAAAAATTTATTAAGGAAACTAAAAAAGAAATAAGAAAAGAAATGCTTAAAAAAAGGGACGCGTTGCAAAAAGGTTACGTTAAAAAGCAAAGCGAAAAAGTTTTTAAGCTTTTAAAGACGATAAACGCATTTTTAAATGCGGAGAGTTTTTTTATATACGTTGATTTTCGAAATGAAATAAAAACCGATAAAATAATAAATTTTCTTAAAAATAAACTCGTTCTTTTACCTAAAATCGACGGGGAAGAAATGTACGCCGTAAAAAAAGAAGAAGAAACGAAGTTAAACAAATACGGAATTTTAGAACCGAAGTCAAGCAATGCGTACACGGGGAAAATAGACGTTTGTATAATTCCGCTCGTCGCGTGTTCTAAAAAGGGCGATAGAATAGGATTTGGAAAAGGATATTACGATAAATTTTTAAAAAGTACTAATTCGTTAAAAATAGGTTTGGCGTATTCTTGGCAGGTGCTAGATAATTTTGAAAGCGAGCCTTTCGACGAAAAATTAGATATAATCGTAACCGAAAAAGAAATAATAGAGGTGAAATAAATGCCGTTTTTACAATACAGATGTCCCGTTTGCGATAAAGAGTTCGAAGAACTTGTAAAAAACTACGACGAAAAAGTATATTGTCCCGTATGTAAAGCGGAATGCGCGCGTAGTTATAGCGGAGAAATGTTTTCCGCAACGGGCAAAACTATAAAAAAATGTAGCGGAAATTGTAAAACCTGTTCGGGTTGTAAATAAATTTTTTTAAATTTATGCTTAAATTTTTCGCAAAAAAATTTTTTATAAATTAAAATTCATATTTTATATACTAAAATTTATATAAAAGTTGACAAACTTATAATTAAATGCTAAAATTTATTAGAAATGCTTTTTAAGGAGAATACTATGAAAAAAATCATTAGTATCGCACTAACTTTAATATTAGCGTTATCGGTTATGACCTTTATAGGTTGTAAAAAGGATAGCGGAGTAAGTAATAAGGAAACTACTTTTGTTTACGAATTGAAAAAGAACGTTGACGAAGACGGCAACAAAGACGATTATTACGTTATAAGGGGTTTTAAAGTTTCCGACGAAGACGCTGACAAAATGGAAGATGGGGAAATCGTTAAAAAAGAAATGGTCGTTCCCGCAACGTATAATAATCTTCCCGTAAGAGAAATTTTAGAAGGCGCGTTAAAAAATCAAAAAATAATTACGAAATTATCTTTTGAAAAAAACGCCGACGGAACTTTTAATATTCAAACCATAAATTCGGGAGCGTTTGCCGGTTGCGTAAATTTAACCGAAATAGAATTGCCTTTTATCGGTAAAAGCGCAGACGCCGTTAACGAAGAAAAAGTGTTCGGATACGTTTTCGGTGAAGAACAAATAGACGGTTGTACTTCCGTAGAACAGTCTTATAATTCGGGAACGGACACAAAAACGTATTATATTCCTAGTAGTTTAACGACCGTTACTTTAATCGGTAATAAACTTCCTATTTATGCTTTTTGCGGAAATACCGTTTTAAAGAAAATTGTTTTAAATTCTTCCGTAACGGCTATTCCGGAAGGAGCTTTTAAAGGTTGTACGGCGTTAGACGAAATAGTTTTACCGGATTCCGTAACAAAAATCGGCGACGACGCATTTAACGGTTGCACGGGATTATACGGTATTGACTTTAATAAGGTAACGACTATCGGGAACAACGCTTTTAAAGGTTGCACGAAATTGGGTTTCGGTGAAAACGAATTGATTATTTCTTCTACCGTAGAAACTTTGGGAGAAAGCGCTTTCGAAGGTTGTACTACCATTAGTAAATTGTCAATAGCTTGCCTTGAAATTTCTAGAAACGCATTTTTCGGTTGTAGCGAATTAACGTACGTAAATTTAACGTGTTTGAACGGCGGAACTATTAAAAGCATGGCTTTTATGAACTGCGATAAATTAAAAGCCGAAAACGTTAAAAATTTAGGAATATATGCCGTAGAAAGTAATGCGTTTGATTTTAATAATAATGTATAAAAGTTTTTTAAAATTCTAAAACGACTAAAAGGGTAACGAAAATTTCGTTACTTTTTTTTGCGCTAATAAAATTAAAAATAGTTTTGTTTTATTTCTAGCGTTAAATAAGTAGATAAAAAGTAATATCTAACGCCGAATAAAATAATATATTACTATGGAAAAAATAAAAATAATTTTAGCGGGAGCACTGTGGGGTACGGTAGGATTGTTTGCGTCAATTTTGTTTTGTTACGGATTTAGCACGTATCAAGTAGGAGCGATAAGATTTATTTTATCTGCTATATTCATTATCGTTTTCGCATTATTTTACGATAGAAGGTTATTCAAAATCAAAATAAAACATATATTTTTATTCGCTTTAACGGGGCTTTTTAATTTTTTAACTACAATATGTTATTATAACTGCATTTCGGTTTCGGGGGCTTCTCTTGCGTGCGTATTGCTTTATACAACGCCGTTTTTCGTGCTAGGGTATTCGATACTATTTTTAAGAAAAAAAATTAACGCCGTTTGCGTGTTGTCTATAATTTGTTGCGTAGTTTCTTGCTGTTTTGCCAGTTCCGTGTTTTCCGCCGAGTTTTCTTTGTCGGGCTTTTTATTGGGGATAGCTTCCGCTGTTTTTAACGGAGCGGTTACTATATGTAGCGTTAAACTAATAAAACTCGGATACGACGGGTTAAGCGTTTCGCTTTATTCTTTTATATTCGGCGGGCTAATTTCGTGTTTTTGGATAAAAAGTTTATTCACGGCGTTATTTACTTGCGGAATAAATTGTACGCTATCTTGCGTTTTTATAGCTTTAACGAGTACCGTTATACCATATTCGCTTTACTTTGCATCTTTAAAAAAAGTAGAAGAAGAGAAAGCTGTAGTTTTAACTTCTTCAGAACCGTTCGTTGCTACGATTTTAGAAAGTATTTTATTGCGCTGTATTCCCGATAAAAACGTCGTTTTCGGACTTATAGGTGTATTTATTTCGGTTTTAACGGTAAGTTTAAGAGATAAAAAAACAAAAAAACAAATGCAATTTAAATTGAAAAAAACTTAATGGAATTGTTGTTTAATTTTAAGTATTTTCAACTAATTTATTTTTTATTTCATATAAAAATGCGTCCCAAAAATTTATCTTACTTTTGGGACGTATTTTATTTTTTGTTAGTTAACAAATTTGCTTTTTATTTAAAATATCTTTCCAATAAACCTTTAAAAGCTTTTCCGTGTCTTGCTTCGTCGCGAGCCATTTCGTGTACGGTATCGTGAATAGCGTCTAAATTTAATTGTTTAGCAAGGGTTGCAAGCGCTGTTTTACCGGATGTAGCTCCGTTTTCTGCGTCAACCCTCATTTCAAGGTTCTTTTTGGTGGAGTTTGTAATAACTTCTCCTAACATTTCTGCAAATTTACTTGCATGTTCCGCTTCTTCGTGGGCGGCTTTTTCGTAATATAGTCCTATTTCCGGATAACCTTCCCTAAAAGCGACCCTGCTCATTGCCAAATACATTCCGACTTCGCAACACTCTCCGTTAAAGTTTTCCCTTAATCCGTCTATTATCCTTTGGTCAACTCCTTTTGCTATTCCTACAACGTGTTCCGAAGCCCAAGTTTGTTTGTCTTCTACTTCTTTAAATTTATCCCTTCCGGCTTTACAAATAGGGCATTGTTCGGGAGCTTCTTCTCCCTCGTAAACGTATCCGCAAACAGTACATACAAATTTTTTCATTTTTATTCTCCTTTATTTTTTTTACTACATTCAAGACATAATCCGCACATTTCGAATCCTATGTTTTCAACGTAATAATTATTAGTTTTCTTTATTTCTTCGGCGTAATCTTTAAACATTTTATTAAAGGGTACGTCTATTATTTTTCCGCAATTTCTGCAATAAAAATGGGCGTGTTCGACTACGTTTTTATCGTATACCACAACGTTTTCGTCTAAAACTATTCTACTTATCGTCCCGTCCTGCGTAAGTCTGTTTAAAAACCTATAAACCGTAGCTCTGCCGATAGAAGAATTTACTTTTTTTACTTGCTCGTAAACTTCGTTGGCGGTGGGGTGATAAAGCGAATAAAATACGTCCGATATTGCTTGTTTTTGCTTTGTGTTCCTTCTTGTGTTATCCAAACATTTACCCCTTATTGATAAGTTGTATCAATAGTGTATCAAAAAAATATAATTTTGTCAATGGTTATTTAAAAAAATTTTTGAAAGAATTTTTTTGTAAAAAATAAACATAATAATCGTATGAAAAAATATTTTGCGCTCTTAATAGTATTGTTATTGTTTTTTACTTTGACGACGCAAAAGGTATACGCGCAAGAGTATACTTTAACTGTAAAAACCGAAAACGGGGAATACGTTTTTACTTATCCCGATATAGATTGTAAAAACGGCGAATACAAGTTAAAAGACGAACAAAACAAGATAGAGAGAATAGTTGCTAACTCCTACGTTGCACCAAAGGACGCCAAATTAAAAGTAGATAAAACTTGCGGAAAAATTTCCGTGATAGTAGAAAAAAACGGGAAAAGAGTAAACGGGGTAGAACTAAAAAAAAGTATAGATTACGCTTTAAAAAATAAAAAAGAAAAAATAATTGCCATATACGAAGACGTTTATGCGGATATTAGTAAAAGTTACTTAGATAGGTGTCTTAATTTAAGGGGTAAATTTTCTACCGATTATTCTTGTTCGCTAGACGAGAGAAAGCACAATATAGAGCTTGCGGTGAGCAAAATAAACGGAATAATTTTAAAAAGCGGAGAAGTATTTTCCTTTAATAAAACCGTCGGGCAACGAACGGAAGAAAACGGTTTTAAAAACGCTAAGATAATAGAAAACGGAGTTTTTGCGAAAGGGTTAGGCGGTGGAGTTTGTCAAGTTTCGTCAACCGTTTATAACGCGCTTCTTTTATCGGGAATGGGGGTAAAAGAATATCATCCGCACTCTTTAAGCGTTTCATACGTAGAAAAATCTTTTGACGCAATGGTGTCTTACGGCTGGGCGGATTTAAAATTCGTAAATTCGACTAACGGATATAGTGTAATTTTAGCCAAAGCCGACGGTAAAAAAATAGACGTAGAAATATATGGCGTTAAAAACGAATATTCTTACGAAAGGGAGAGCGTAACTACGGAAGAAATTCCTTTTACTACAAAACTGATAGACAGCGAAGAAGTAGAAGTGGGTACAAGTTACGTTAAAGTAAAAGGGAAAAACGGATATAAAAGCGAAGGGTATTTAAAAGTATATAAAAACGGAAAACTCATCGAAAAAAAACTGATAAGAAAAGATAAATACAATAGCGTAGAAGAAGTTACTTTGCAGGGTAAAACGGCTGACGTAACGTCTTAAAAAATAGGTAAGGTAGCAAGAAAAAAGTATTAAGTAGTTGCGGTGGATTAAAGCAGTGTGAAAATACGGCGTTTTGAAAAACGTCAAGTAAGTCAATAAAAAAGTAATGAATTAAAAACTAAAACATATGGGCGAGCGGTTTTCCGCTCGCCCATAAGACCTTAAATCAACTTATAGACTAACTTTTTAAGTTTTTCCGGCAATAATTGCAGTAAGTCGAATAAAACGCTTTTCGTTGTTATCGCCTATAAGGTTATATAATTGCAGTTAGTAAAAGCGTATTCTCCAAAACTATTAAATTTCTTGAAAAGTTAAGGTTAGATAGATTAGAGCAGTTTAAAAAGAAGTAGTTTTATATTTCTTTTACTTCTTTTATAAAAGTGCATTGTAAAAAGCGTATTCGGGTATGCGCTATGTATTTTGAATATTTTTTAATAATTTGTAGTTAAAATAAAAGTCCGTTTTTCAGTATTTTCCTTTAAATTTGACTTGCTAAAAGTTTAGTTTTACGTGAATTATAATAAGAATAACTTACAATTTTCAATAAATCGATATGCTTTTAATTTTGATTTAAGTTTACTAGGTAATGTTGACTTTAAGCGTTATTTAGTATATAATAATATCGTTAAATTTATTTGTTAAGGAATGGCTTTATGAAAGAATTTTTTCCAAATGTAGAATATAATAAATCAAAGCGTAAAAAATTTTTATTATTCTTTATTTTAACCGTTTTGGTATTTGCTTCTTTAACCGCGTTGTTTGCAATTAAAAAGAATTTAATGTTGGTTATGATTTTAGGCTTTATAGTTTTAATGCTTTTAATTTTATTGCCGAGAGTTTTAGGGAATTATCCTACTAAAAACTCTCCCGTAATAGTCGTAGACAAAAAAGAAATAATCGTAAACGGCGCTAGCGTTTTAAAATTGAGCGATATAATAGAAGTTAATTGTACCGTAATATTTCAACCCGAAAGCAAATTTCAAGACGAAATAGCCGAAGAAATAAAAAAGGCCGCTGAAAATCCGACGGAAACGGAATATTTAGGAAATTGCGATATTACTTTTAAGGCGGGTAGAAAAGAAGAAGTTCTTTATACTACGGTAAACGACGTAGTAGGGGCGCTACAAGCACTAGTAAATTTCGGCGTAAGAAAATATAAACTTGCATTTGCTTACAAAAAAGCTTACGAAGTTTCTAATTATAAATTTTATAAAGAAATTCCGGACGTTGTCGAAAACGTATCTAAAAAGGAAAGATTAAAACAGCTTATTTAATAGTTAAAAGGGGTATATAATGATTTTGGCGATATGTCCTAATCCTTGCGTAGACGTTACGATAGAGCTCGATTTTTTAAACGTCGGAAGAATGAACAGAATTCGCAATAAACAAGAAACTTACGCGGGCAAAGCCTTAAACGTTGCAGTAAGCGTTGAAAGATTGGGTGGAGAAAGTTTTTTAACGGGATTTATGTACGAAGGCAACGGCAGACAATTCGTTTCCTGTTGCGCTAAAGAAAACGTTAAAAACGAATTTGTATGGAGCGACGGTCTTGCCAGAGTAAACTATAAAATTATAGATAATAAATCTATGATGACCGAAATTAACGACAAAGGCGAAAAAGTTTCTTTGGAAAAACAAGAAGAACTTATTAAAATCGTTGCGGAAAAGTCTAAAAACTGTTCGGTGGCGGTTATGAGCGGTTCTTTACCGCAAAACGTCGGCGACGATTTTTACGCAAAACTTTGTTCGACTATTTCGTCTAACGTAAAAAAAATAGTCGATACGGAAGGCGAAGCTTTAATTAAAGCGGTAAAAACGGGCGTTTATCTTATTAAACCAAACTTGGAAGAAATGGAGAGAACCGTAGGCAAACGCTTGGAAACCGTAAACGAAATGTTGGAAGCATGCAAGTACATGATAAATCTTGGTGCAGAAAACGTTTTACTTTCGCTTGGAAGAAAAGGCGCGATTTTAACTAACGGTCTAAAAAGCTATTTTTGTAAAAGCGCGTCCGTGGCGGTAAATTCAACAGTCGGGGCGGGAGATAGTATGGTTGCGGCGGCGTGTATTCAAATCGAAAAGGGAAAAGACTTGCCCGAAATTTTAAAATGCGCGGTTGCCGGCGGTACGGCAAGCGTTACAACTCCGGGAACGGGACTTGTGTATCTAGATAAATACAACGAAATATTAGAGAGATTAGTCGTAGAAGAATTGTAAACGATTTTTCGTTATAAAATTATCGGACTAACTATCATAATACGTTTACGTTAAATTAGCGTTTTTTGCCAAAATAATTAAAAATAATAGAGTTTATAGATAGTAATAATTTAATAATTTTTGTCATATCGTGTAGTAAAAGAGGATTTTTAATGCGAAACGATACTTACGCAAGAATTATTAACGAGGCGAAATTTATTATACTCAATTGTTCTACCGTAAGAGAAACGGCAAAAGCGTTCGGGGTAAGTAAATCTACCGTTCATAAAGATTTAAGCGAAAAACTTTTTTTTTACGACAGGTCTTTATATAAACAAGTTAGGTATTTATTGGATATAAATTTACAAGAAAGACATTTACGTGGCGGAGAAGCCACAAAGCAAAAATACAAAAAGAAAAAATTATTTAATGTTATCGGAAGCGATTAAAATGGAAAAAATAAACGTAAGGATTAAAAAAACTAACGATAAAGCAATACTGCCTAAAATTGCTACGGAGTTTTCCGCAGGGGCAGATTTATACGCTTGTTTAGAAAACGAAAAATTAGTTATAAAAAGCGGGGAAACGGTGTTTGTTCATACGGGGCTAGCCGTAGAAATTCCCGTCGGTTACGTGGGGCTTGTATTCGCCCGTAGCTCTATCGCATGTAAAAGTGGACTTGCGCCCGCAAATAAAGTCGGCGTTATAGATTCCGATTATAGGGGTGAAATTATGGTCGCTATTCATAACCATTCAAACAGCGATAAAGAAATTGAGGATAAGGAAAGAATAGCTCAAATGGTAATAGTTCCTTATTTACCCGTGAATTACGTTTTGTCTGACGATTTAGACGATACCGAAAGGGGAAACGGCGGATTTGGTTCTACCGGTAAAAAATAATTTATGATAATTTAGACGTTCTTACTGTCGCAAATATAAAATAGAAAAAGCGGACTTAAAATAAGTCCGCTTTTTCCGGCATATATGTTGTTAAAAGAATTATATAGATAAACGGCATATAGGGCAATTTATTTTGTCTTTGCCTAAAATTAGGACGTAGTTTTTTGATTTGAACGGTTACGTATATTTGGGTTTTTATTATTATACTTTTTTATCTTCGCCGTACTTCATCGTAAAAAACTGACACAACTTGAAACTATACGGCTACAAATAACTATGTTTTTTATCTTTACTGTATTACCGACGTAGTTTTTGAGTTTTGAACGATTACCGATAAATAGGAAATAGGATTATTTTATTCTTCGATGTAAATAAATGATATTGTTTACAGCTCAGGAAAACTTGCGATTATTAGGTTTGTGTTATTTTACCTTTCTATCTTTACCGTAAAAATAAACTGACATTGTTCCGGGCCCCGAATGACTGCCTATTACGGGGTCTATATAATTTATAAGTATTTCTTTTACCTTTATTCTTTTTAAAATTAAATCTTTTACGAATAAAGCGTCTTCTAAACAATCGGCATGAGCTATAAAAATCGTTTGATTTTCGCTATCGACTATTTTTTGCTCCATTTTATCCACTAATGCAATAAGCGATTTCTTTCTACCGAAAACGTTTGCATATACTACCAATTTACCTTGTTCGTCCATACGAAGTACAGGTTTAATTTTTATAATGCTTGCAATATAATATTTGCTTGCTGAAAGCCTACCGCCCCTATATAGGTATCCTAAATCGGCAACGGTGAATATATGATTTATTTTTAATCTTTCGTCGTATACAGTTTTATAAATCTCGTCTATGCTTGCGCCTTCGTCTTGCATTTTTAAAGCGCGGTAAACGCATAACCCGAGTCCCATACATTCGCAAAGCGTATCTAACGTCAAAATTTTTCTTTCGGGATATTTTGCTTGTAGTATTTTTACCGCGTCTACACTGCATTCATATGTTCTGGAAAGTCCCGAAGAAAATCCCAAGTAAATTACATCCGTTCCTTGTTTTAAAAAAGGTTCAAAATAGTTGATAAAAGTATTTTCGTTTATGCAAGAAGTAGTTATCTTCTTTTTCGTGCGAAGTAAATCGTAAAAAGATTTTAAATCGTTGCTCTTACCTTTTTCGTAAGAAGGATAATCTTTTCCGTCATAGGTGTACATTATGGGTATTATTTCAAATTTATCTTCGTAAACTTTCATAATTTCGTCGGGAAGAGTTGCCGAAGAATCGGTAAAAATTCTGTATGCCATTTTAAATCTCCGTCTATATTAGTTTTTTTATAAGTTTTATTTTAACTTTTTTATATACATTTGTACGTTTTGGCTTAATTTTTTACAGTAAAGAGTAAAAAATTAAATTGCGTTTGCCGTTTTTTATAGCGGTTATTGTTATTTCTAATTTTTTTAACAATATTTTTTTCGTTGTCTTTAACTTTTTATCGTTTGTGGTAGCCTTTTAATTTTTCTAATTATCAGCTTTATTTTTTGTTTATATTTTTAAATGTTTTTAATAAAAACTTTTTTTTCAGTAACGATACGCGTATTTTTCTACCTTACGTTTAATATTATATTAAAACGGTCAAAAAAAATAAACCTACTCAACAGCAGGTTAATTCTACGCTTAAAAGTACAAAAGTAGAATCGGCAATTTTCGACTCTACGGCGGGTAGAATCGTTAAAAAGTATTGACAAAATAATAAAAGAGTGCTAAAATTGCATTATTATGGAACACGAGAAGCTAAAAAAAGTTATAGGGGACAATATCGCGTTTTATAGAAAGAGAAATAATTTAACGCAATTACAACTTGCAGAAAAAATAAATTATTCGGATAAAGCGGTTTCTAAATGGGAAAGGGGAGAAGGTTTGCCCGATATTTACGTTCTCAACGACTTAGCGGAATTATTTAAGATAGAAATAAACGACTTTTTAAGAGAACCGAAAGCTAGAAGTAGGCGAATTTTTCTTCGTAATAAAATAGTAATAAGTATTGCCTATACCTGTATTATTTGGTTGGTTGCCGTTTTAGCGTACGTTTGCGTAAATTTTTTAGCGCCGAGTTTTAACAGAGAATATTTAATTTTTTCTTTTGCTTTATCGCTGTCATTCGTATTGCTTCTAATTTTCACTTGTGTGTGGAAAAGTAAGTTTTTAATTTTCATAATGTATTCGGGGCTAATTTGGACGCTTCTTTTAAATGTGTTTTTACTACTTTCGTTTAAAAATAAAGGCGTTATATTTATAATAGGAATACCGTTGCAGTTAATGGGAATGATGTGGCTATTTTTTAAAAAAAATAAAAAAGAATCAAAAGAAGAAACGTTTTAAAATTAAACAAGCGGAAAAATTAAAAGTTTTTCCGCTTTTTGTGTGCAAAATTGTAATTTTGTAATTTGCTATAAAATTTTAAAACGTATAAAACTATGTAAATTTTAATTTAACGATAAAAATTAAGCCGATAAAATTGTAATTTGATATCAAATAAATTTTTAAAAATAATTCTAATTTTAATAAAGTTATTCGTAAACGGAAGAAGAATCCGTTAAAAGGAAAAAAACGTTTTTATGATATTTTATTAGTTTTTCTTTTTGTAACAAAGAAAGTTCTCTCGAAAGGCTTGCCCTGTCTACGCATAAATAGTCAGCCATTTGTTGGCGTGTGTATGGTAGAATAATTTTTTTATCGGAAGTCGAAACCGAAAAAGAATATAGTAGGGATAAAATTTTTTGTCTAGTCGTTCTTTGCGATAAATTTTTAATTTTTTCGATTAAAGATACGTTTCTCGCCGACAATATTTTTATCAAATTTATAATTATTTTGTTGTGATAATCGCATTTACCGCACGGGCTTAAAAGTAAATCTTTATTTACGTATAAAACTTGCGTGTCAGTTCCTGCTTCTACCGAAAAGGGTATCTTTTCCACTCCTGAATAGGCAAAACCCCCGCCGAAAACGTTATTTTCGGTAACGGTTGAAAGTATCGTATTGTTTCCCCAGTAATCACTTTGCGTTACGAATAAAAATCCCGACAATACTAAGGCTACGTTTTCGGGTTTTTGTCCCACCGTATAAAGCGTTTGCCCCTTTTTTAAATTTAACACTTTGGCTTTTACGCAATCTAAAAAACTTTCTATTTGTTCTTGTGATATTCCTTCGAATAATTTTACGTTAGTTAAATCTTTTTTCATAAATTTTCTTTTTGTTGCATTTGCAACTATTTTTTTTCGTTTAGTATATTATAATGGATAAAAAAAGTCAATAATAAAAAGGATTTGAATGAAAAGATTTAAGATTTTAGCTTTAATACTTGCAATAATAACTCTATTTAGTTTAGCAAGTTGTAAAAAAGACAAGAAAACGACTTATACGGTATCCGCTCCCGACGGAGCTCCCGTAATGGCAATAGCGGAAATAATGAAAAACGACGATAAATATTCTTGCGATATTATTTCCGCAAGCGACGTAGAAGCAACATTTTTAAAACGTGAGAAAGATTTTATAATTGCTCCTACTGATATAGGTATGAAGATTTCTATGCAAACCGGTGAATACAAACTTTGTGCCGTTACAAGTTGGGGAAATTTATATATTGTTGCAAAAGAAGGTACGGTTTTTGATAAAAATAGTATGACTTGTTCGGAATTTTTATCGCAATTTTCAGGGAAAAGTGTTTCTTCGATAGGGGTAAACGCAGTTCCGGATAAATCTTTTAAGTATTTGCTAGATAAGGCGAAAGTTAGCTGTACTATCAATCCGTCAAATGCTCCCGATATTCAAGCGGGGTTAAAAGAAGGAACAATAGATTACGCTATTTTAGGCGAACCTGCCGTAACAGGTGCGAGCATGAAAGTTTCGGGACTTAAAATTTTATGTTCGATTTCGGATTTGTGGGAAGCGTCGGAAAGTTGTGGATTTCCGCAAGCTAGCGTTTTTGCAAAATCAAGTTTAAAAGAAAACGTTATAGATGAATTTTTAAATAGAGTAAGAGATTCTATAAATTATTTAAACGAAAGCGAAGATCACGCTTTAGAATTAGGTAATTTTATGGAACAAACGGGGAAGTCTGCCTTAAAAGGCGCAATCGTAAAAAAGGCGTATAAGAGAATGAGTCAAAAATTCGTTGCGGTAAATAAAAGTTGTATAGATGAAATTACTAATTTCTTAAATGCGATAGGAGAAAGTTATTCCTACGGCGTATTTTATGAAAAAAATTAAAAGTATAATTAAAAAAAATAAATATTTACTAACGGCTATATTGTTTTTTATAGCCGTTTTAAGCTTTTGGGAAATTTACGTTAAGGCAAATAAAATTCAAGATTACGTTTTTCCCGCTTTATCTGACGTTTTAAAATCTTTAATAGATTTAACGGGGCAAAAATCTTTTTACAAAAAGATAGGATTTACTTGTTTAAGAATACTTAAAAGTTTGCTATTATCTGCTGTCTTAGGGCTTGTTTTCGGACTTATAGGCGGACTTAATAAGTTTTTTAGGGCTTGTTTAAAGCCTATTATAGCTTGTCTTAAATCTATTCCGGTAATGGCTATAACGTTAGTCGTACTAATCATTTTCGGAAAAGAAGAAACTCCCGTCGTTATAGGTTTTATTATGGCTTTTCCGATAACATATTCTCAAACCGTTTTCGGGATAGAAAGTATTGATAAAGAAATTATAGAAATTACTAAAACGTTTAAAGGTTCTTTTATAAAGAAAATCGCAAGAGTTTACGTTCCGCTATCAACTCCTGCGTTTTTACAAGGGCTACAAGTTAGCGGAGGGCTTTGTATAAAAGCGGTTATTTCTGCCGAAATTATAAGTTTTACGGTAAATTCGATAGGTATGGCAATGTACGTGGCAAAATCGAATATGTTTACGGATACGCCTATACTTTTCGCATATTGTTTTGTGGCGTTATTTTTATCTTTAATTTTCGACGGAATTATTAGCGTGTTAAAAAAGGCGTTAGTAAGGTGGTAAAAAAGAATAGAAAAGCGTTGAATAAAAAAACAAAAAACGATTGACAATGCAAAAAAAATATGGTAAAATATTTAAACAATCGTAGAAAAATTTATAATTTTACGGTAAAAATACATTCAGCATAAGGAGAAATACCCAAGTGGCTGAAGGGGCTCCCCTGCTAAGGGAGTAGTGGTGTAACAGCCAGCCCGAGTTCAAATCTCGGTTTCTCCGCCAAGAAGAGTCGCGTTTGAACACGTGGCTCTTTTACTTTTGTCTGAAAGGAGTTGCAGGTATCGTTTTTCAAACAAAGCAGTATGAAATAAAGCGTTCAACCCATTATCTGACGCAAAAAAGAGATACTCACGGCAACTTTATAAAATAACTAAATAGACACGGTTTAAGGCGATAGAAAGTTGATTCTACCGCCTTTTTTCTATGCCGTTTATTGTCCGATTTTTTGCCTTTCGGGTATACGTTGTAGCACAGTGAAAATCGGAAGTCAACGGCAAAAAATTGTTACTGAAAACTTTAAGGTATTAAAAATTGGATTTATATTGAGTTCTGCTCGTTTTTGAGATTATGCGGTAAATTGACGCGTAACATCTTTTTATATTTACGCAACAATTTTGTGCTGTTCGTTGACTTCCGTGAAAGCGACAATAAATAAAAATACTTCTATCTTTTCCCGGTGCTACTTCCGTTTTTGCCGAAAGGCGAAATAAATTTCGTTGCGTTGCAACGAAGAAGACGGAGGTAAATCCAAATGAAAAGAAAAATATTAGATTTCAGCGTTATGAAAGAAGAAATCACTCAAAACAATGTGCTTGAAATGACAGAACTTATAGCATTTATGGAATTACGTTTTCAGATAGGTTATTTGGGAAGTCGCGCACAAAAAATGTATGCCGACCTATATGCCGATATTAAGCACAAAAACAAATTAGGCTATGCTTTAAGCGATTCTTACGATTTAGTGTAAGAAGGCGCGTTGTGTCTTTGCGAACATTACGGAAAGCGTTTGAATGACATTATCGGTTACAGCAAAAAAGGCAAGCCGATTACTATCGAGATTGCCTGTATTCGTAAAATGATGAAGTTGATAAATTTGAAAACAAGAGATTATTATCGTTCGGTAAGCCTTGACGCTTTAACGCCCGTAAGCGAGCCGTCATACGAAATAAAGGAAGAAGTCGTACAAGATTATACTTTATACAAAAAATTGTTGTAAGCCTGAATTTAACCGAGAATATGCGTATCGCTTTGGAATGCCGCCAAAAAGGATTAAGTTATCCCGAAATAGGCAGAGTTTTATCTCGCGCGTAAGCGACGGTGTACGAATACTTTATCAAAATGCGTCAAAGATATACGGCGATTTACAGATAAAGAAATGAAAATTGCACCGAGTAAATACTTGAAATACGCATATGGTATAACGCAAGCATAAAGCGTTTTTACGTTAAATATATGGTTCTTTCATTTGTAATTACATTCAATTTTATTAACAATCTACAATAAGCAGAGTTGCAAAGGTGACGAGAAAACCTATTATTCTCGCCACCTTTGATTGCTAAAATATTATATTTTTTTAATATCAGTAAAAATATGGTTTATTTATACGAATATTGATTTACTTTACTGTTACTCTGATGTTGTTTCGTTTTTCGTAAATCTTGCATACAACACGATGTCGGAGTCCGGCATGACGTAGTAATTATCCACTTTGTTTGTAAATTCACTGTCCGTGTACCATCCGTTAAACGTGTAACCCGTTTTTGTGGGTTGCGGCAAAGTTACTCTATTTCCTGCTATCATTTTTTGCGATTCTATCGCAGACGCGTCGTCGGGGACGGCAAATGAAAGAGTATGAAGTTTTTCAAATCTTGCATAGACCTTTATTCCGCCAGGGTTATCTCTAAATGTCACTCGTCCGATTTTTGTGCCGTCCTTAAAGTCGGGAGTAGTGTACCAGTCCATAAATACATATCCTTCTTTTTTCGGTTGCACATTGTCGTAGCTAAACATTATCGGGTTTTCGGCGTCGTACTCGGCGGGATACGGCTCTTGTAGCGTACCGCCGTTAAGTTCATACTCTATGGTGTATTTTATCAGAGTAAACTTTGCTTTCAACGCTATGTCTTTGTCATAGGTCATTATCGTTTCGGCGGTTACTCTTTCTTCGCCGAGGTACCAACCGTCAAAGGTGTAGCCGACTTTGCTCAAAACGGGCAATTCCCCGATAGGCTCGCCGAAGGTCACTTCTTTGTTGCCTGCATACAACTCGCCATTACCGTAGCCGTTGTATAAGTACGGTTTTTCTGCCGCAATATACACCGATTCTATGTAATCGTCTTTCAGACAATCTATTTCGATTGCGTATGCAGTTCCGCAAGTAAGTGTTTTGTAATTGGTATTCTTGTCGTTCTTCACTGATAAAACATAGTAATGATGCCCTTGCGAGGTGGCATTATCCGGTCGTCTTATCATTGTAAATTCCGACTCTTCGTTTGTCGACAAATTGATCAATTTCGCTTTGAAATACGTTTTTAAGTTTGTGTCGCTGCCTGCCCCGGAAATGTCTTTCGTTGTTACAACTATACGGAAATCGCTTCGGTAGTCTTTTAGCCACGACGATGACACTTTGACGTATGTTCCTACAATAAACTTTGCGCGGAAGTGTTGAGTATTAAGCCCTTCTTTATCGTCAATCTTGTCGCAAATTATGCCGTAATTCTTTCCCACACTGCCGTAAGTCGACGACGAAGTAGAGTAGCCGTTGTACTTGCTGTATTGGCTGTAGTCGATGTCTACTCCGTCCATATATAAATCAAGGTCGTCGTAAATCGGCGTGGAATTGAAATCAAAGTAATCTTTTTCGTCGTAACTGCTTTTAGCAGAATCAAACTTGTCCTTTGTGTACCAGCCGTGTATAATTGTTTTGTCGTAGGAACTCTGCTCGGGCGCGGATATTGTAGCTCCTCTTTTTACCGTTATCGTTTCCGTTTGGGGAAAAACGATAGAGGGTGTGCCGTAGTGGAACGTGACGGTGCATTCGCCGTCTCTTACACCGTCGCTTGTCGTGTTGAGAGTCAGATTGTATTTGTTGACCGTAAACGCGGCAGTAAGCGTAATGTCGCCTATTGTTGTCGACGGGTCGATGACTGTCAGTGTTTTGCCGTCGCCTGTAACCCAACCATCGAAAGTGTAGCCTTTCTTTGTGACTTTCGGCAGAGTAAATGCTTCGTTTTCCACTGTATATGAAGACGGAATTTCGCCGTCTGCGATACCGCCATTAAGGTTTACTTCGACTTTGTAGGTGTCTAGCGACCACTTTGCATAGAGTGCGACATCGTTTGCTTCCATTCTGAAGTTGGTAGCCGCAGTTTCAAGAGTTGTTTCCTTGTACCAACCTACAAACGTGTAACCTCTGCGAGTGGGTTTTGCGAAATTGCTAATTTTTACATCTGTGAAGTACTCGACTTCAAATTCGGCTGTATCCATTGCGCCTTCGTAGTTGGAATTGAAGGTTACTTTGAAAGACTTCATTGCAAACTTGGCGTATGCCATGATGTTGCAGTCCGGGACGGTGGTGTAGTTCATTTCGCCGACGGGAGCCCCGAAAACGTCCAATCTGTCGCCCCAGCCGACAAATTCGTATCCAGCGGCGTCGCAACCTTCTATTGTCGGAGTGAGCAAACTAACAGTTGCTCCGTAAGCCAAAGTTTCGTCGTAAATGCTTTTCCACACAAGTTTGCCCGTGTCGGAGTCCAAAGCTTTCGTAAAAACTTTTACGTTGTAGTAATTTACGGAGAATTTTCCGTCAAAATACATATCTTCGGAAATGGTAATCACGTCGCCTGCCGAATACTTGTTTTCTCCGCATTCCCAACCTTTGAATGTGTGTCCGATACGCGTCGAGCCGAGATCCGACACTGTATATTCGTATCCGTCGGCGAAGTAAAATTTATTCTCTGTGGCAATCCCGTTTGATTCCACATTGAATGTAAGTTCTTTTACCGATAGGGTGAGCAAAGTCCATTCGCCCGGCAAATATGTGTAGGAGCAAGGACGAACGAGAATTTCGTAGTCTCCGTTGTATGTAAACTCCAGTGTCACGTTTGTTTCCGAAGTGAAGAATCTTATCCCGTTTACCTTATATTCGTAGTAATCGGCGTCACTTACCGCGTTCCACTTCAATGTGTTGCCGTTGCGGGTTACGTCGCATGCGTCTTCGATGGCTTTCACGTCTGCCAAAGCCAACAGAACGGGCACTCCCGTTCTCGGTACAAACCAGTAGTCTTCAAACAATGTGATGTCTGTGCCGGAGGCGTCGAAACAGTTGCTTTTACTCCCGTCGCCCATCTCATTGCTGAAATTATTGACGGAACCTTCCGCTCCGCTTATGTCGATACCGACGGCATAACTGTCGGATACAAATCCTGCATTGCGTCCGGCAAAGCCACCGTATCTGCAACGGGAGGCAGACCAGCCGTAGTTGTCTTGTTCAAACTTTGTGCAGTTTACCGATATCTCTTTTGCAACGAGACTGTGTTCGATTTTGCCCTCGTTTACGCTTCCGACAAACCCGCCTATCGTCATTTTGCAAGTGTTCTTGTCTACGGTCAAATCGATCTTGCCGTCGTAAGCTGATTTCGATATAACGGCGTCATCTCCGCCTACATTGGTGCCGACAAAGCCGCCTATCATGATGGAATCGTACTTGTCGTAGATATTTCCCTCTATGTTTGCATTGGAATAACACTCGGTAATTTCGCCGCTGTTTTCTCCTACAAACGTTGCTATAGAAGAGTATAGGTCGGAACTTCCCATCGAGTTGCCCTCGTATGACACATCAAAAACTATCTTACCCAACGCTTTTGACGAGATTATTTTGCCGTAGTTGACGCCGCAAACAAAACCGTATGTTGGGTAGTTTATTCTACCCGTTTGCTCGTTTTTGATTTCGACGTCTAGTTCGGCTTGCACATTTACAATGTGACTGTTGTTTTGGCTTATTGCCGTGCAAAATCCTTTGGCACTGCCGCTAATCGAACAATTCTCCACCAGACCGTCGTTTGTGCCTACCAAAATGGCGGTGGTATATGAAACGCTGCCCTCAAACTGTCCGTTTACGGAACAATTCTTTATCGATCCTTTGTTGGACGCTATTATGCTGATTTCCGATGCGGAAATATTGTTGAGTTTAACTCCGTCGATATTTGCTTCGTCTTTGAGGTTAAACAAACTTTTGGTTATCGTTATGTTGTTGATGGCCGCATCTTCTTCCGCAGTAAGCTTGCCGTAGAAATCGATGGTGTCACCATCGAAAATAGCTCCGTCGAAACTATTCTTTGCCTTTATTGCAAAGTTGGCGGTGGAAAATTTACCGATATTATAGAAGTGTTCCTTTGTCGCTATGCCGTAAGGGGTTTCCTTCGTTCCGTTGCCGTCGGCAAACATATCGAAGTTGTATGTAAACGTAGCGATGTCGGAGTCGTATTTTTCTCGTTTGGCTTTTGCTACAAGCGTTATTTCGTGTTTCTTTACCGCGATGTCTTTCATTGTGTAGGAAAGCTCGTCGGTTGGCTCGAAGTTGAATTCGTCTCCGTCTACCGTCAACACGTACTTTTGCGCACCTGCAACTGCACTCCAACCGATAACATCGATTTTTACTTCGATTTCGGGTGTGGCAAGTTTCTTGTTGTCACCTACGGGGATGGAACCGCTATCTATTTTGAAGATTTTGGTTTCTCCGCCGACGGTTATGCTCAACGTTCCTTCGGACAGCGTGCCGCTACACAATTCCGTTTTTTCTCCTGCTAAATTTACGTTGAATTTTATTGCGGTATCGGTTATTGTGTATTCGCCGACTGTGCCGCTTTCATCTTTCCATTTGCCGTTGTCCAAAGTAAAAAATTCGTTTTTGTCGAGTTCCTCATCGACAAAGCGATAGTATGTTCCGTTTGTTTTTGAGTAATCGATTTTCTTGTTTTCGTTTCCTCCGCACGAAACAAGCAGCAACGAAGTCGCCAACAAAACAAACAAAACTACCAAAGTAAAGCTGATTTTTTTGATTGACATAACCCTATACCTCTCGCATCTTTTTAATGTACATCATCAAATACTTTAAGAGCATTAAATATCCAGATAGATGCACGAAAGAGAGAACATGCGACAAAAATAATACATTAAAAATTGTTTCTTATCACTTTTTAGCGGCTGGACGTTAAAACAGGTTGACTTCTAACATAAAAATCTTTATAATACTAATATAAAATGTGCATCTATCTGGATAATAGGTGCACATTTTTACATTGTGTTTCTCATAGCATTTTAGACAATTTATTCATCATTTCCGCCTTATGTTCCCACAAAGAATGCGCGTAGCGGTTGAGCGTGATTGTCGCATTTTTATGTCCGAGAATTTCAGACAGGGATTTTACGTCCATTCCACATTCCAAGGCTCGAGTGGCGAACGTATGTCGTAGCGAATGAAAGCCTTTATGTGGCAGTTTGAGTTTTTTAAGCAACAGCTCAAATGTTCGTTGATAACTGCGGATAAAAACAGACGTTTCGCCGTCGGCAATCACAAATTCGCATTTGCTTTTCTTTTTCATATCTTTCAGCATTTTTACGAGCGTTTTGGATAACGGAATTTGTCGCCTTGAATTCTCCGTTTTAGGGGTATCGATAATTCTGATATGTTCACCGTTTTCGTTTCCGTCGTGGCAAGTTTTCGTAACGGATAAAATACTTTTCTCAAAATCCACGTCGTTCCACGTCAGAGCAAGCAATTCTCCGATACGAAGTCCTGTGTAAAGGCATAAAACAATTCCGCGGTATTTA
Source organism: Christensenella sp. UBA4675 (assembly GCA_002405165.1). Lineage (GTDB taxonomy): Bacteria > Bacillota > Clostridia > Christensenellales > Borkfalkiaceae > UBA4675. The sequence continues at coordinate 290,062 of DHLF01000005.1, read as the reverse complement.
TCTTTTTTTGCGGATAACGCGGCTTCTTCGATTTTCTTTTGTTCCTGAATCGTAAAACATTCGACCTGTTTTTCAACGATTTTAGGACGTTTAATTTTATTCGCCGAGTATTCGGGCAAATAGCCTACTAAGTGCGCCGTTTTAAGCGAATTCTGAATTACGGATAAAATTGTTTTTACGAAATTAGGAGATAAACCTTTGCCTGTACGTTTATTGCCGTTCGTTGTAAGCTCAGTAATGAACTTTTGTAAAACAAACGGCGTTAAGTCTGTTAGTTCAATATCTCCTAAATATGGCAGAATATGTATCTGAGCCACTTTCGAATATTGCTCGAAAGTTCGTTGTTTACTTGAGGGCTTTATGTAATGGGTAAGCCATTCATTGAGCCAGTTTTTGTATGTCATATATCACTCTCCTTGGATTGTAAATTGTTGGATTTTTTGATTGTAAAATTGAATTTTGGCACCGTAGCGTGGGCTTGTCTTGATACGAGAGCGGCTCGGCTTCGCTCCGCCGCAGACAAGCCCAAGCACAAACCCAAACCGACCAACTAAATCGAATTTGACTGAACTTCGGTTTGCTATTGAACGCCGCAAAAACTGCCGCCAAATTAAACGCAACCGCCCGTATAGATAAATGAAAGCGCGGACGGAAGGCGAAGTCGCCGCTAAACCGCTTGGCGATATTTCGCCTTTTTCTCCGTCCGCGCGCATTTCATTTTAGGCTATTGTGGGGTGTGTGCGCCTTTTAATTTGTTTTCGGCATTTGGTCTATCACTTCTTTGCTTACTTGCCCCACAAGGCAACCTTCGTCCCAGCAGTTGAAGTTGTCAAAGAGCAGCAGTTTCTTATCCTCTTGTCCTATGGTGCAGGCAACGTCGTCGTCCATAATGTCGGATATGAAATATTGCGGCAAGCCCCTTGAATAGACGATTCTTCCGCCGTCTTTTTCGAGATACTTCATAATGTATCTCACTGCTTCGCTTAAAACGTGTTCATTCACTTCCTTGAAGTCTGATCTGCCGAAACGTTCGTTAAAATATGTATTCTGGTACGTCGTTTGCACTTTACCTTTTACGGGCGAGTAGTCTTTTACTTCCACAAGTTCGCCGACCATTGCGTCTGGCGGAATATAAAACAGTCCGTGAAAATGCAATCGCTTTTTATCCAGAGAACGTTCCCACACGCCGACGTATTTCCATTTGCGGCGGTAGCACATTTTCTTGAACGTATCGGATAATTTCTTTCTGAAAGATTCTTCGGTATGCTTGGCATTATCATAGGTGAAAGTGCAAAAATAGTTGAATGTTTGCAGGTTTACTTTACGAACAAGTCGGACGCGCTTTGCGATGGCGTTGCGTTTCAGTCTGTCAAACTGACCGTCAACGTATTGCTTTGCAGCTTCGCCGTTTGCGAAATACTGTTTCATACGGTCGTAAATATATCTTTTACGTTCACGCTTTTTAAGACTATTACATTCTTCACACAGTTCGTCGAACAGTTGTCTGCGTGTTATCTTTCGTGTAGCCGTGGACGTCGAAATTTCGTCCGTGTGCGGACTATCGCTTTGTTCCGAGCATTCTCCCGAATCGACTTCGTTTGTGTCGTTAAGTGCCATTAAAGCCGTTTCGGCGTTACACTTATATGTGTTAAACTGCGGTTGTTGCGATGTATCGTCTACGATCTCGATTACTTCTTCGGGGTGGTAGCGTTTCGGTGTGGCAGGTCTTGTCGTGTGCGGAATCGCTATGAAATGACTTCCGTCGTTGTATATCTTACACTTTTGATATGGCATATTTTTTACCTCCTTTCCTTGCGCAAATGCAAGGTTATTTTTTATTAAACCAACGGAAAACGATTGAACAAAAATACTACTTCGTTCCCGTCGGCGGTGGTCGCTTGGAATTCATAATTTCCGCAAGTTGCTTTTCATACCTGCGCATCATAATTTCCGTAACCTTGTGGATAATTTCCTCTCTGGATTCATCCATGTCCTTTTTGTCTACTTCGTCGAGTTTTACATACAGCGGAATATTGACGGCGTAACTGCCGTCTTTTCTTCTAAGCCCTATGTATGCGACCTTTTGGTATTGTTCGTTCATTTTATCGTCTCCCGTTTGTTTTCTTGTTTTTAGTGTAATTTTTTACCGTTGCAGGTTTTGCAACAATTAAAAATTTATTTTATAAAAAGTGTAAGCCCATTACAGGACACCTTTTGTCCCAATTAAAAATCTTTTTGCAACCTTATCTTAGCAATCAAATAGGAAGATTTTTTTCCTATTTGAAAAATTTTTCGGATTTATTTTTAGAGGTTGCAAGGTAAAGTTTTTATCTGTTAAACCTTGTTTTTGTGGATAGCAACAACTTTTGCATTTATTCTAAAAGTCAAACTCGCCAAATCTTTGCGACTTTGAAAAAGTTTTTACAAGAAAATTTTACACTGTGATTTTGCCGATTACCAGAACATCGGCGTGACGGAAATGTTCCAGTTTGTGATGCCGCAGTAACCTTAACGTAACCGCCGCGTAACTTCGATGTGATGTCTTTTTGTTGTGCGAGAACAGCATACACGAATGAAAAACTAAATGTAACAGACTTTACCAAGCACTTCGGGTTACGACCGTGAATTTTCAGACATTGATTGCAAGCAATCCATGCAAATCGAACAAAAACCATAACAAAAATAAAAAGCCGCTCGGCATTATACAAATGACCGAACGGCTGTATCGCAATCTGTTTAATTTTTGTGGTAAAATTACCATAAAAATTAAGCTAATCAAAAACGTGTAGAATAAAGTCGAAATTCGCTATTAAAATGTGAAAAATATTGTATTGTTGACTATTGAAATGTGTGAGAGGCTTGACTTTGGCTTTTTTATTTGGTATAATATCTGCAAAAGTATCGGGAGGTTTTTATGGAAACGACCTACTTAAAACGAAAAATAGACGATTTCCTTTTGAAGTGGAAAGGAGATGAAAACAGAAAGCCTTTAATAGTAAAGGGATGCCGCCAAATAGGAAAAACCGAATCCATCAGGCATTTTGCAAAAATAGCGGGTTACGAGAGTTTTATCGAAATCAACTTCGTAAAAGACGAAAAGTATAAAAAAATCACCGTAGACGGATATACCGCTTCGGCGATTGTAAAAAATATTTCGTTGTTAGATCCTTCCAAAAAGTTTATCGACGGCAAAACATTGATTTTTTTCGACGAAATAACAGAGTTCCCGGATATTGCCACGTCTTTGAAGTTCTTTAAGGAAGACGGACGTTTTGACGTGATTTGCAGCGGTTCTATGCTCGGGGTAAATTACAAAAAAATCGAGAGCAACAGCGTGGGATACAAAACCGACTATGAGATGTATTCTATGGATTTTGAAGAGTTTTTGTGGGCGAAGGGCTATAACGACGATACCATAGAAGATATGCTTTCACATATGAAAACATTTACCCCGTTTAACGAACTCGAAATGTCTGTTTATCACGGAATTTTTCTCGATTATGTGATTCTCGGCGGTATGCCTGCCGTTGTGAAAGATTATATCGAGAAAGGAACGTTTGAGGGTTCGCTCGACACTCAACATCAACTTATAGCCGATTACAAGGAAGATATAAGAAAATACGCACAAGGCGTTGATCAGACAAGAATTCTGAACGTTTTCAACAGTATCGCATCTCAGCTTGCCAAAGAAAACAAAAAGTTTCAAATTTCAAAAATCGATAAAGACGCAAGATTCCGTGATTATCGCGGTTGCGCAGAATGGCTTGTAGACGCCGGCATCGTCAACGTATGCTACTGCTTAAGCGACGTTGAATTACCTCTTTCGGGGAATTGCGATACTGACAAATTTAAGTTGTATTTTTGCGATACGGGCTTGCTCGTTTCCCTTTTGGACGAAGAATCGCAAGAAGATTTGCGTGCGAATAAAAATCTCGGAGTATATAAAGGCGCGCTATACGAAAATATCGTCGGCGAGGCATTGGTTAAAGCAGGCTATAAACTTTACTATTACAAAAAAGAAAACGCCACGCTCGAAGAAGACTTTTTCATCCGTTCGGCAGACAATCTGATACCGGTAGAAGTAAAAGCAAAAGGCGGTCGCTCAAAATCTTTAAGAACGCTGATTTCTTCGGACAAATATCCCGACATTGCGTATGGTTTCAAATTGTCGGCGAATAACATCGGTTACAGCGAGAAGATATACACTTTCCCGTATTTCTGCGCATTCTTGTTAAAAAGATTTATGAAAACGTTTGTGCCGATAAACGAATAAAATTATTATTGGAATTTTTCGATTTTATTTTTCGGTATTATGGTATCGGAAAAAGTCGGCTCCGTCAAGGGTATAAAATATCGCTGAAAACTATGAGTTAATCGACTTATACGGCAATATTTTATACTTATTCCTTGACTGTTCCGCCATTTCCCGATAGTTCATTTGCCGAAAAAATAAATCTTCTCGGAGGAAAAACAATGGACAACGGAGTTATCTACGCCAGATTCAGTTCTCAAAGTCAAAACGAGCAAAGTATCGAGGCTCAAGTCCGTATATGCAAAGAATTTGCCGAAGGTAAAGATATCAACATAGTAAATATTTATTCGGATAAGGCGCGCACGGGAACGAACGACGCAAGACCTGCTTTTCAGCGGATGATTGCCGACTCTAAAAGCGGAGCGTTTCAGTATATCGTCGTGTATATGTTTGACCGCTTTGCGAGAAATCGTCGCGACAGCATTATGTATAAAGAAATGCTGAAAGAAGAAGGTATCAAAGTTTTGTCTGCGCTTGAACCGATTGCAGAAGACGAAGGCGGCGAATTCTACGAAATGTTTTTGGAATGGAACGCCGAAAAATACAGCAAACGACTTTCCAAACGTGTCCGCGACGGACTTGATATAAGTGCGGCAAACGGCTCATATTGTGGCGGAACGCTTATCTACGGATATAAACTCGAAAACGAACCGATTCCCGGTAAAACGAATAAGTTTTACAAAAAAGTTGTAATAAACGAAGAAGAGGCTGAACTTGTAAGACTTGCCTTCAACTATTACAATAAGGGCTACACAAAAAAGCAAATAGCCGATATGCTCAATGAACAGGGCTATCGTGTTAAAGGCAAACTGCTGAAAGGCAAATCCTTCGATAAATGGCTGACTAATCAAAAGTATACAGGCACGTTTACTTTCGGTGGTAGAGAGTGTAGCAATATGTATCCGCCGATTATAGACAAAGAAACATTCGATGCCGTGCAGAAAAGACTTGCTAAAAATAGATACACTTTGGGAGGCAAAGAAACTGCAAGAGTGCCTTATCTGCTTACAGGTAAATTATTCTGCGGTCATTGCGGAACCGAAATGGTAGCCGACGGAGGAACAAGTAAGACGGGTGTGCAACATCACTACTATATTTGTAAAAAACGCCGCGGCGGTAAATGCGATAAAAAGCGTGAAAACAAAGATAATCTCGAATTATATGTTACCTCTTGCGTGAAAGATTTTTTGAGCAATCCCGAAAATGCGGAAACAGCCGTGAACGATGTTCTTGCATATTACGATAAACGAACCGACGAGCAAAATTTGAAAAGCATTACGGCAAAGATAGCAAAAATACGTCAGGAAGTATCCGAACTTACCGACGCATTTGTAAAAGCGAAAAGCGTATTGTTGCAAAACTCTATTGAAACGAAAATGGCGGAATACGAAGTTTTGCTTAACGACCTCGAAACACAAAAAGCACAACTCGAATTAGAGCGCGGTTATAAGCTTACAAAGAAAGACTTGCTTGTGTTTATTGAAGAATTGCTCAAAGGCGACGTAAACGACAAAGATTACCAAAAGCAAATTATAGACCACCTTGTAAGCCAAGTTTTCGTCAGTGACGACAATACAGTTGTTTATTTCAATATTCGCGGTGGTAAAGATATTGAAAAATTGACCATAGACGATACGAAAGAAGTAGTAGAAAAAGTTCAAACGCAATCACCACTTGCCCGCCAGAAGAAAATAATACGAACACCGAAACAAAATCGGGGTTCGTATTATTTTCTTTGATAACTTTTTCGATAAATTGCTATACTCAGTTTATTTTTACAATAAATTCTATTGAGTTATTCTTTAATGCAAAGTCATATTTTTATCGACTTAAAGGTTAACTTAAAAAAAATACTATTTAAAAGCGACGGCAAAACTGCCGTCGCTTTTGCACTACGTTAATTTGTTAAATTTTAAATTGAAAAAATAAAGCTAGTATATAAAAAATATTTAAAAGCAATATATAGAATTTGATATGTTAAACAATAATACACTCTGCCAAAATTTTGATTTTTCCGCACTTACTGTCAAATATGTATTTATCGTTTTATCACAAGACAAAACGAATAGAAGCGAAGTATAATTTTGATATTCCTAGGCGGTAAAAATATCAATAATATTGGATATACGGGCGCATATGTCGCAAGCTTAATGGTTAAATTATTAGACAAAATGCACGCTGATTTTCCTGATGCCGAAATTCACTATATTTACCCTATGGCAGTTCCGAACTGTTATAAAAACGGCGCATTCAACTATGAGTACGGTCGCTTTATAGAAGAAATGAAAGCAATTGTAGAAAATACCGATTGGCTTAACGTAATAGATATGTTTGATACTTTCACGCTAAAAGGCGAAGTAAGAACGGAATACTTTAGAGATGACGGTATACATTTAAATGCAGACGGTTACGACGAATTTGCAAGAATAATTAACGAAGCGGTATTCAATAATAAAACTTAAAGAATTTTTGTATAAAACATTTTTAAAAAATTTGTTTTATTAAAAAACCTAACTTTAGGTTAAAAGTTTGCTAAATAGAGTCTGACTCAAACTTTTAAGTTTGAGTCAGACTCTTGTGTTGTAAAATATTTTTGTTGCAAAAAAATAAGTTATATGTGTTCTATTTAACTAATTAGTATATTTTTCTTGTGTTTTTTATTTGTAAAGTTTATGTAAAGTCATTGTAAAATCTACGTAAATAAATGTTTTGTGGTATGTATCAGGTTGTAATAATCTTTAATTTTTGTTATATTTAAAGCGTTGAGATTTGTAAATATAATTTAATTTTAATAAGTAAATGAAATAGAGATTTTGTTAAATTACAGGAGAAAAATAATATGGGAGCGCAAGAAATTTTGCAGTTAATACAAAGTTTAATTTGGTTACTTGCAGGTGTGGGCGTATTCATTGTGGGAATGAATTTTATGGGCGACGCTTTGGAAAAATGTACTGGAAACGGTATGAAAAAATTGCTTGAAAAGATAAGCAACAATCGTTTTTCGGGCGTAGGAATAGGCGCGGGAGTTACCGCAATTATTCAAAGTTCGTCCGCAACGTCGGTAATGGTAATAGGACTTGTAAATGCAGGGGTTATGACGCTTATGCAGGCAACTCCCATAATTATGGGCGCTAATATCGGTACTACGGTAACGGGCGTTTTAGTTTCTCTTAAAAGCGATTATTTCAATATGGTTATGTACGTGCTTGCGTTTGTAGGCGTGTTGATGGGCTTTACTAAAAAAGAAAAAGTTAAAATCGCAGGCAGTCTTTGCTGTGGTTTAGGTTTAATTTTTGTTGGATTAAACGTTATGAGTAGCGAGCAAGCTTTTGGCAATCCGCTCGTTAAAGATTTATTTAAACATATATTTAGCGTAATTGATTTTCCGTTGCTTCTTATAGTTGTAGGAATGATATTTACGGCTTTAATACAGAGTTCTTCCGCCGCGACGGGCGTTGTAATAACGATGGTCGGAAATAACGTTTTACCCCTTGATTTGGCGTTATTTATCGTACTCGGGGCAAATATCGGAACTTGCGTGACCGCACTGCTTGCGTCAATCGGGGCAAACGCAAATTCTAAAAGAGTTGCTCTTATACATTTCACGTTTAACGTAATAGGAACGGCATTTTTTACGATAATTATTTGGATATTCCGTCAACCCGTTGTAAATATGTTGTCGGCAATGGTTCCCGGCAATAACGCGATGGCTCTTCAAATGCGTATATCTATCTTCCACGTTATATTTAACGTGTCTACAACGTGCCTTCTTCTTCCGTTTGTAAAACAATTAGTAAGTTTTTCGCGCGTAGTTATTAAAGATAAAACGGAGAAAAAAGAAGAGTTTGCGCTTAAATACGTAGACGACCGTCTACTTTCTATGACTCCCGTTGCTTTAATGCAGGTTAAAAAAGAAATTGAATATATGATGAGTTTAGTTGAAAAAAATATAGGACTAGCCTTTATTGCCGAAGAAACTAAAAGTACGGATGACGGCGAACAAATTCATAAAAATGAAGAGTTAATCGACTTTACCAACACCGCGCTGACGGATTTTTTAATAAAGTTATCGGTAGATACGGAACAAAGCGACGAAACGGTAATCGGCTCTTATTTCCACGTTTTAAACGACCTTGAAAGGATAGGCGACTACGCCGAGAATTTCTTCGGATTCGTTGAAGATATGCGTAAAAAAGGACTTTCTTTCTCCGAACAAGCGCAAGAAAAAATACGTGAAATGTATGATAAGGTAAGAGAAATGTTTACTATTTCAAGGGACGCTTTCGAAACAGGAGATAAAACGCGTTTAACTAAACTTTCGGAACTTGAAAACGAAGTGGACGGACTTAAAAGAAAACTCACTGCCGAGCATTTTACGCGTCTTGCGGAAGGGCAGTGTAGCGTAGAATGTAGTCCTTATTATTCATCGCTTATATCGGGACTTGAACGTATAGGGGACCATCTGGTCAACGTCGGGTACAGTATAACAAATCCTACGGGTTCGCAAAAAGAAGCTATATAAATAGTTATTTAAAAATAAATAAACCATGTACAGGAAAACTCGCTTAAACCTTAAAAGTTTAAACGAGTTTTTTATTTGTAAAATATAATTTTATGAGTTTAAATTCTTTTTTAGCGATATATTTTATGATTTAACGTAAATCTTTTGCGATTACGTCGGCGGGGGTTGGCGTGTTCGGCAAGTTTTTTTTCCGTAAAGTTCATCTAAAACGATTTTCCCGACTAATAAACGACTTAATCCTGCGCAATCTTCAAGAGAATAATCATAGTATCCGTAAAACATAGGGAAATTTTAATGAAAGAGATTAATTTAGGAACAAAAACAACGAACAACAAAAAAATATTTTTTTTAATTTACCTGTCTTTAAGATTGTCGTTATCTTCTGATTGTAATTGTTTTTCGAGTGTCGTCTGTTTGGCGAGAATAGCATTAACCTTATCGTACAATGCCTCAATCATAATTTCGGTTTTCAGATTGACCTTATAGTCGTTTTCGGCTCTCCTGCGATCTTTTTCTTCCTGACGATTTTGGCTCATCATAATAAGTGGTGCTTGAATAGCGGCTACGCAAGACAATACCAGATTAAGCAGTATAAACGGATATGGGTCAAATGCTTTTGACGCCATTATTACATTTACGACCATCCAAAGGACGAGAACGCCGATAAAGGAAAAAATAAACGCCCAACTACCTGCAAATCTTGCAATAGCGTCTGCTGCTCGTTGTCCCAGAGTATATTTCTTCTCGCTTTCGGGGCGTACAGAAATCTTACGATCTGCAAGCAGACTAAGTACTTCTTCATCGCTCATATCCTGACGAATATCGTCGAGTACGTCTTTTAACAATTTTCTATTTTCTTTCATAAGGTTTATCTCTCCTTGGGGTGCATACATCTTTTCATCGATATTTGCAATTCTTTTGCATACCATTATAGAATATTTTTATCAAATGTCAAGCATTTTTTTAGAGAGCAATTTTAACTAAAAAGCATATAGAACATAACTGCAAGTCAAGAATCAAATATTTAATAAAGGACGGTTTGTTAATTTTTTACGGACTTTCTGTTTGCATTGCTCCTAACTTCTTGTTTTTTAAGACTATTTTGAACAAATATTTTTTAAATAAAAAAGGCTTTTTAAATTTTTTGAATTATGATAAATTGGTATCGTTAAAACTTGAAAATTTTTTTGCTTGTGGTATAATCTTAAACGTACACATAAAGATATAATCGTTGTAGAGAATATTTTTTTAAAAAATAATATATAATTTTTGCTTTAAGACACTTGCGTAGGGGGGAAGCGCCTATGAAAAACAAAAAAAGATACAAGGCGTAAAAAAAAGTTTTTTTGCGTCTTTTTATTTTAAAAATTATTTTGAATTAGACACTTTGATTAAACGAAATAGATAAAAACGGAGATTTAAATGGTTAAACGATCTAAAAAATTTTTAATCGCAATTTTATTCGTCTTATTGTTTGTAAGTAAGCGGAGTAATCCGTAAAAACACAAAGGAGAAAAATATGGAAGGTTATTTAAACGCAATTAGCATCCCCGCGATAGCCGTCGTTTATATAGTTATCGCCGTTATAAAACAAGCGGTAGGATAAAACGAAAAATTTAAACGTTTTATTCCTTTAATCGCAATAACTCTCGGCGTGGCGTGCGGTATAATTTGCTACTTTGCTTTGCCAAGCATTATCCCTGCGCATATCCAGTATAACGGATAATTTGAATTCCGGCGAGTATTTTGTAAATTTTTGACCTTTCTTTGCCATAAAAAATGCACCTCCAAAAGTTTTACATTTCTGTCCAACTTTTGGGGTGCACTTCAAAATTGCTCGACGTTTTAAACGTGATAAAATAATTTTTAAAAGTGAAATAAAATTTTTTAAACATTTTCAGTCTACGTAAAACTAAAATAATATTTAATTACTAAAAATTTTTGCATTAAAAATAATTAAACTCTTTCTTTTATTTCGTTAGTAATTTTAGCAATAAAATCTTCTAAAGATAAAGTTATGGTTTCGTTGGTGTCCCTATTTCTTACCGAAACGGTGTTAGTTTCTTGTTCTTTTTGTCCGATAATCAACATATAGGGTACTCTATCTACCATTTGGGCTTCCCTTATCATATATCCTATTTTTTCGTTTCTGGTATCGAACTCTACGCGAACTTTCGCTTGTCTTAACGCCGAATATACTTTTTCGCCGTATTCTTTAAACTTTTCGCTGACGAGTATTACTTTTGCTTGTGTAGGAGCTAGCCACGTCGGGAATTTACCGGCAAAGTGTTCGGTTAAAATTCCTATAAATCTTTCTATCGAGCCGTAACAAACCCTGTGAATCATAATCGGGCGTTTCTTTTCGCCGTTTTCGTCGGTGTATTCAAGCTCGAAGTTTAACGGCATTTGGAAGTCTAATTGTATTGTTCCGCACTGCCAAGTTCTTCCCAAAGAATCCCTTAAATGGAAGTCGATTTTAGGACCGTAAAACGCTCCGTCGCCTTCGTTGATGATGTAGGGTAAATTTAATTTTTCAAGCGCAAGTTTTAATCCGTTAGTAGCGGATTCCCAATCTTCGTCGCTACCCATACTGTTTTCGGGACGGGTAGATAATTCTACGAAATAATCGAACCCGAATTTAGAGTAAACTTCGTTAATCAAATGTACTACGCCTACTATTTCGTCGGTTATTTGTTCTCTCGTCATAAAAATATGAGCGTCGTCTTGCGTAAAGCAACGAACTCTGAACAAGCCGTGTAACGCGCCTTTAAGTTCGTGTCTATGAACTAGACCCAATTCGCCTATTCTTAAAGGAAGTTCCCTATAAGAGTGTGGACGATTTTTGTAAACCATAACTCCGCCCGGGCAGTTCATGGGTTTTACGCAGAAAATTTCGTCGTCTATTACGGTAGAGTACATATTGTCTTTGTAGTGGTCCCAATGTCCGCTCGTTTCCCAAAGTTTTCTATTCATAATCATAGGAGTTTGCACTTCTACGTAATTATCTCTTTTATGAATATCGCGCCAGTAATCTATTAAAGCGTTTTTAAGTTCCATACCCTTTGGTAAGAAGAACGGGAAACCGGGAGCTTCGTCGCAAAGCATAAACAAATTCATTTCTCTGCCGATTTTTCTATGGTCCCTTTTTTCGGCTTCTTCCAACATTTTAAAATATTCTTCCATTTCTTCGTTGGTCGAAAAAGCCGTTCCTTTAATACGGGTAAGCATTTTATTGTTACTGTCGTTTTTCCAATACGCGCCTGACTGTCCCGTTATCTTAAAAGCTTTTAAAGCTTTAGTGTAGCAAACGTGCGGGCCTACGCACATATCTATATATTCGCCTTGTTGATAAAAAGTTATTCTGGCGTCTTTATCAAGGTCGCCTATATGTTCGACTTTATACTTTTCTTGTCTTTGTTCCATTAAAGCGATAGCTTCTTCTCTCGGAAGAGAAAATACTTTGAACGGAAGATTTTCTTTTACGATTTTTTTCATTTCCTTTTCGATGTTAGCTAAATCTTCGTCCGTAAGTTTTTGTTCGCCTAAATCTACATCGTAGTAAAATCCCTTTTCGTTAGCGGGGCCGTAAGCAAAGTCCGCTTGCGGGAATAAACGTTTAATGGCTTGCGCCATAACGTGCGCGCAAGAGTGTCTTAAAACGTGTAATTCGTCTTCCTTAGGGCATTCTTTAACGGTGCCGTCGTTGTAAATAACTTTCATAAACATCTCCTATTCGTTTTTAGGTTGATAAAAATTTTTAAAGTAAACCATGTAAATGCGTTTTAAAAATAAAAAAGCCCTTAACGGTTTTACCCGTCAAGGGCGCAATTTGCGCGGTTCCACCTTGATTTATTACTTTTTCTTGTAACGTCAAGTTAAACGGTTTTCCTTACTGTAATTTGGGGAAAACGACTCGGGAGCGGTACGAAATTCGCTAAAACAAAAGGACTTTCACCATTCGCCTTTTCTCTGTGTGTTTTACTGCAAAAACGCTTCTCCGTCTTAGTCTTTATTTGAAATAAAAAATTGCAAACTTTTTATAAAGGACGCAATTTTTTTCTTACTAAATTATTATATACCCATTATTTATTTATGTCAATAATTTTAAACAATTTTCATTTCAAACGGGTTTATTCTTTTTTTAGCGATAAGCGAATAAATTTCGCATGCCTTTTCGTCTAGTTCAAAGCATTTTTTAGCTGTACCCGTCAATAGTTTTTCATCTCCTTTTCTGGTTAAAACGGGATAGGAAAGTGTGGATAAATAAGATAAAATATTTAGTTTTTCTTTGTTTATCGCCAAAACTTTTATATATAAATCGCCCTTTAAGGCGTTTTTTAAAAGCGCTTTATTTATCCCCAAAAGCGAACAAATTAAAATTCTTTTAATTCTAGCTTGCGTGTAGCGTTTGGTTGAAACGTTTTTTAAAAGTTCGTCGTAAGTAAAACTTGTTTTCGCGTAAGCTTTAAGCCTGTTTTCTAACCCTTCCGAACAGTCGGGAATACTTGCTAAAACGGACTTCGAATTCGATAAAAGAGAATACAAAATAATATCGTCAAATTGCGGAAGTTTTTCGGGTAAGTCGCATTTCACGAAGGAAGGAACGTTTTTATTTAAAAATTCTTTATTAGTCAAGTTTTCCCTTATCGCTTTTGCGGACGAATAGTTGCTTGCTTGTTTAGAGCTTAAATAATCTTCTCCTAACCTTTTTATCGGTAAAAGAGAAAAATCTTTTTTCCCGTTTAAAAGCGCGGAAACGTATTCCAAAGCCAAAATATTGTTAGGTTTATCTAAAACGTCGCAGTCTATTCCTATTTGTTTTAAGGCAAAATTTTTAGCTTTTACGAACGTATAGCCCGACTTTAAGCTGTTATTTAAAGCGTCTTTAAAGCTTTTTGGTTCTTCTTTTACGCGCTGAGCAAGCGTTATAAAATCGGTTTCGGGATTTTCGCACCCGAAAGAGAGAGTTGAACATTTTAAGTAATTAAAAAGCTTAATCGCGCCCTTTGCAAAGTTTTCCGCGTTCGCGGTGGCAAATATTGTGGGCAACTCTATAACTAAATCTATCCCGCTTTTTACGGCGTGTACGCTTCTTGTGAATTTATCCAGTATCGCAATTTCTCCGCGCTGAGTAAAATTTCCGCTTAATAATGCTACGGTAAAGTCAAAATCGGAATTCTTAAATTGTTTTATATGATATTCGTGTCCGTTGTGGAGCGGATTATATTCCGCAACCGTAGCGCATATTTTCATTTTCTCTCCGAAATTCGCAAAATTTGCTTTTTTGTTATTTACAAAACCTTTTTTTTATTATATAATGATAAGTAGTTGTATTTATATATAATAAACTAAATAAAAAATTTTTACAAGAGAATTTGTAAAATCAAGGAGATAATTATGTCAAAAATTATGGATTCAATTTACGACAGAGCAATCGCGTTAAAAAAACACGTAGTACTCCCCGAATCGGAAGACAAAAGGGTAGTAGAAGCGGCTTCCGTTGCCGTAAAAAAAGGCGTGGCTAAAATAACGCTACTCGGAAACGAGAAAGCTATCAAAGAAGCTAATCCCGAAATAGATTTAACGGGCGTTAATATTTTAGACCCCGTAACGAACGCTAAAACCGACGAATACGCAAAATTATTATTCGATTTAAGAGCGGGAAAAATCAATAAAAAAACGGGTCTTGCGGAATACGCAACCGTAGAAGACGCTAAAAAAACGATTTTAAAAGACTATACTATGTACGGCGCTTTGATGTTAAAGCTTGACGACGTAGACGGAATGGTTTCGGGCGCGTGCCACTCTACCGCCAACACTTTAAGACCGGGTTTACAAGTTATTAAAACTTCTAAGAATACTCCTATCGTTTCGGCATACTTTTTAATGGTTGCCCCCGAAAGCGGAAATCCTTTCTGCGAAGACGGATGCTTTATTTACGCTGACTCCGGTCTTAATCAAAATCCTACCAGTGACGAGCTTGCTTATATTGCCGCGTCTTCCGCACAAAGCGCGAGAATGATTGCGGGAATAGACCCGAGAATTGCTTTTCTTTCTCATTCCACTAAGGGTAGCGCAAGACATCCGGACGTAGACAAAGTAGTAAATGCGGTAAAGAAATTTCACGAGATTTGTCCCGAAGAAAAGGCTGACGGAGAATTACAGTTAGACGCGGCTATAGTTCCTAGCGTAGCTAAATCAAAAGCTCCCATGTCTTCCGTTGCGGGACACGCGAACGTTTTAATTTTCCCCGACCTTGACGCAGGAAATATTGGCTACAAACTTACCGAAAGATTAGGCGGTTTCCAAGCAATAGGACCTTTATGTCAAGGACTTGCTAAACCTATCAACGACTTATCTAGGGGTTGCCATATGGAAGATATAGTTGCCGCTGTTGCGATTACGGCATTACAAACTCAAATAATTTAAGGAGAAAAACATGAAAGTTTTAGTTATAAACGCGGGTAGTTCTTCGCTTAAATATCAACTTATAGATATGGATACCGAAAAAGCGATTGCAAAAGGCGGTTGCGAAAGAATAGGTCTAGAAAAATCTTTTTTAAAGTTTAAGTTCGACGGAAAGGACGTGGTTATCGAAAAAGATATGCCCGACCATAAAACCGCAATCGAATTAGTTTTAAATACGCTAATCGACGAAAAATACGGCGCAATTAAATCTATGAAAGAAATAGACGCCGTAGGACATAGGGTAGTACATAGCGGAGAAGATTATAACCGTTCCGTTTTAATCGACGACGAAGTTATTGCTACTTGTAGAAAAAATACGGAGCTTGCTCCCTTGCACGAACCCGCAAACATTACGGGAATTTTAGCTTGTAAGGAAATTATGCCCGACGTTCCTATGGTAGCGGTATTCGATACGGCTTTTCATTCGACTATGCCGAATTACGCGTATATTTACGGTATTCCTTACGAAGATTATAAAAATTACAAAGTAAGAAGATACGGGTTCCACGGTACGAGTCATCGTTTCGTTTCGGCGGAAGCTAGCAAGTATTTGAATAAAGATATTAAACATTTAAAAATCGTTACAATGCACTTAGGAAACGGCTCGTCAATAACCGCGGTAGACGGCGGAAAGAGTGTTGATACGTCCATGAGTTTTACGCCTTTGGGCGGAGTTCCTATGGGTACGAGGTCGGGAGATTTAGACCCCGCTATCGTAAAATTCCTTTGCAAAAAACACAATTTCGATTTAGACGCGGTAGATACTTACCTTAACAAAAAATCGGGAGTGTTCGGGGTAAGCGGAGTTTCCAGCGATTTCAGAGATTTAACCGAAGAAGCTAACAAAGGCAACGAAAGAGCAGAACTTGCGCTTAAAATCTTCGCGTACAGCTGTAAAAAATATATCGGAGCATACGCTTGCGCTATGGGCGGATTAGATTGTATAGTTTTCACCGCAGGTATAGGCGAACACGACGCTCCTATGAGAGCAAGAATTTTGGAAGGATTGGAATTTTTAGGTGTTAAAGCCGATTTAGCTAAAAACGCTAAAAATATTGACGGCGTAAACGAAATTTCTACTCCCGATTCTCCCGTTAAAGTTTTGGTAATTCCCACTAACGAAGAATTGGTTATAGCTCGCGATACGCAAGAATTGGTAAAATAATTATAAAATAAAGTTTAAGGAGAGAAAAATGACCCTTAAAGGTAAAAAATCCGATACTAGAATAAAGTTGACCTATGTTTTATTCGGCTTTTTATTATGGGCGGGAATAGAGGGAGCGTTACTTTTTTGGTATTTTAAAGCTCCGCAATTTTTCATGCCCATAATATGGTTGATTTGCTTTACGACGGCAGTTATCGGATACTTTTTTATTTTAAGGGGATTTTTCTTAAACGTTGGGTCAGGCTACGAGCTTGACGAAAAAACGCTTACTATTAAGGACGGTTATCCGAATCAAAAAAGTATAATAGTTAAAATTTCCGATATAAACGAAATAAAAACTAAAAAGGTTAAGGGGCTATTTAAATTCGGATTAGGTAAAACGATTATTAAAGTTTCGGAAAAGAAATACGTTTTAAAAAACGTAAATTTTGAAGATTTAAACGCGCTGACCGAACAAGTTAAAGCTAAAATTTTAAAAGAAAAGGAAGGTCAAAATGAAATATAAATTCAGTAAAACCAACGTGTTTAAAAATACTATTTTAGCTTTTGTTTTCACATTCGTATTATCTACTTTAATTTTGGTAACTTTGTCGGATTCGTTGTTTTTAAGTACTTGGCTTGAAATTTTTGCGTGTTTTTTTATTTCTACGGGCTTTGCAATTATCTGCTTATGCTATTCTGTTATAGATTACGATAAAAAATCTTTCGATATAGTAGAAGAAAACGGCAGTGAAATTTTAATTTTATATAAAAACGAAAAAGAGTATAAAAGATTCGATTTGTCTAAGGTTGTCGGAATAAATATTTTTAAATCACATTTATATTTTAATACGAGAGTAATTAAAATTACCGACGGAAACGATTTGTTTAAAATGACGATAAGCGAGTCCGTTTATAAAAAAATTTCTTCCCGTTTGCCGTATTATTTTAAAAGTCAAAAAGACGGTTTAGTAGAGATAAAGTCCGCCTATAAGTTGAAAACTCTTGTTTTAAAGCTTTGCGTTTTGTGCTTTTACTGCTTTGTGATTTTTTTAATTTTAACCCCCGCTATTTGCGGAACGATTAAAGAAATACCTAATAGATACGAAGCTTTAAACTTTAATTATAAAAAAGCAAAAAAAGTAATAGTTATGGCTTCTTTTATAATTTCAGGAGGAGTTTTAATAAGTTATTCAATTTATTTTTTCTTTAAATTTTTTATGTATAGAAATTTTAAAATAAGAATAAGCGATAACTTTACCCTAGAATATTATAGGCTTTCAAGACAAAAAATAAATTACGATTTAAAAACGATTGTCGGAATTAAAAGAGTAAGGTCGCTATTTTCGTTTTTATTCGGGTTGGAAGCGTTGTACGTTATTTGGAAAAATTCGGGCAAAGAAGGAATTCATAACGACTGTATTCCGTTTTGTTTAACTAAAAGCGATTGCGATAAAATAGAAAACGCACTGCTTGGAAGTGAAAATTCCGAAAAGAAAAAAAATTCTAAAAAGACGTATTTTTATTGCATATTTCCGCTTATTTTGTCGCTAGCGTTAGTAACGTTCGCAAGCTTTTTATACGGCTTTGCGTTAATGCTCGTTTTATTTTTCCCCGTATTTTACTTTTTCGGGTATTATAGAAATAGATATTACAGCATAGGGGAAACTAAACTTTTGTTTTCTTGCGGTTTTTTGGTAAGAAATAAATATATAATAAAAGCGTCCGAAATACAGGGAATAACGGCTACGAAAAGGTTTTTTGAAAAGAAATTGCCTTATTCGACTTACGAACTTCTTTTACCGGGATATAACGGATGTATTCCGTTAGGCGTTTACGACGATTGCGTTTGCGAAATTATTAAGAAAAAACTTAACAAGCTTTAAAAATCGTTGACAATAGAGTTAAAATAAGATAAAATATATAAGCTAATATGGTTATAGATATCAATTTGCTTAAAAGACAAGGTAAAACGAGCGAAAAATTTGAATTTCAGTTTGAAATAGATAAAAATTTGGCGTTATCGCCCGATTACGAATTCAAAAACGCCGTTTTAAAATGCGAAGTCGAGTTAAAGGAAGATTACGTCGTAGTTTTCGGAGAAATTTCTTATACGGTTTTAGGTAACTGCGTAAGATGTTTGGAAAAAACCGAAAAACCCGTAGCAGTCGAGTTTGACGAGATATTTAGCGAAAGACCTATGGAAGACGAGTATTCGTATAAGTCGGGAAGATTAGATTTAGGGGAATTGATAAAAGACAACGTGCTTTTCAGTCAACCGACCGTAATTTATTGCAAAGACGATTGCGACGCATTAAAAAATATAACCGTAGATTAAATTAAAAATAAAAAAAGAGGTATAGAAAGATGGCAGTTCCAAAGGGAAAGATTTCCAAACAGAGAGGAAATAAAAGATTTGCAAGCAATTATAAAGCTCATAGTGCAAATTTAGTAACTTGCGCTCAATGCGGAGAGTTAAAAGCTTCTCACCAAGTATGTCCTAAATGCGGATATTACGATGGCGAACAAGTTGTAGAAATTAAAGAAAAGAAAGCTAATAACTAATTTTAAAACGTATGTTAGGCAAGAGGAACTGTTACCGTTACGCGTGATAGTTCCTTATTTTCGTAATTAATTGTGTCGGATAAATTATAAAATTTTATAGAAAATTAAAAAACTTGTTCTTTGAAAAGTTGCGTATTAAATTCGCGTTCGACATCGGTTTATTTTAGAATTAAAACGGCAAGAATTAAAATATTGTAGGGGAAAAATATGTTTAAAATAACGGAGAAAAAAATACTTAATCAAAACGTTACTTTAATGAAAATCCACGCTCCGCTCGTTGCTAAAAAGGCAAAAGCAGGGCAATTTATCATTTTAAGGGTGAACGATGAAGGAGAGAGAATTCCTTTAACGATAGCTTCTTATGATAGAGAAAACGGAACGGTTACGATTATTTTCCAAATAGTAGGAGCAACTACAAGGTTATTAAATTCTTTAAACGAAGGCGATTATATAACGGACTTCGTTGGACCTTTGGGAAACGCAACCGAAACGGAAGGCTTTAAAAAAGTAGCGGTAGTCGGCGGTGGAGTCGGTAGCGCGATAGCATTGCCCGTTGCGCAAGAACTTTATAAAAACGGCTGTGAAGTGCACTCCATAATCGGTTTTAGAAATAAAGATTTGGTTATTTTGGAAGACGAATTCGAAAAGTCTTCTAACGTATTTAAAAGAATGAGCGACGACGGTAGTTGGGGCGAAAAAGGTTTAGTTACGGACGCTTTGAAATCTTTGATAGAAAGCGGAGAAAAATACGACGAAGTAATAACTATCGGACCGCTTATTATGATGAAATTCGTTTGTAAACTTACGAAAGAATACGGAATTAAAACGGTTGCGAGTATGAATCCTATTATGATTGACGGAACGGGAATGTGTGGCGGTTGTAGGTTATCCGTAGGCGGAAAAATGAAATTTGCTTGCGTAGACGGTCCCGAATTCGACGGTCATCAAATTGATTTTGACGAAGCGATAGCGCGTTCTAGAACGTATTTTAACTACGAAAGAGAAAAAGACGCTCACGTTTGTAATTTATTAAAGGGGGCGAAAAATGATTAACACTTCTAACGTAAAAAATAAAATGCCCGAACAAGAACCCGACGTTCGTAATAAAAACTTTAAAGAAGTTGCTCTCGGGTACAGCGAAGAACAAGCCGTAAGCGAAGCTCAAAGATGTTTAAATTGTAAAAATACTCCTTGCGTAAGCGGTTGTCCCGTAAGGATAAGAATCCCCGAATTTATTAAAAGCGTTGCGGAAAGAGATTTTGAAAAAGCTTATCAAATAATAAAAGGCGATAGCGACCTTCCTGCCGTTTGCGGAAGAGTTTGTCCGCAAGAAACCCAATGCGAAGGAAAATGCGTAAGGGGAATTAAAGGCGAAAGCGTAGGAATAGGTAGATTAGAAAGGTTTGTTGCCGATTATCACGCAAAAAACGGCTCGCGCGAAGTCTCGACAGTAGAAAAAAACGGGAAAAAAGTAGCGATTATAGGTTCTGGCCCTGCGTCTTTAACGTGTGCCGGCAGGCTTGCTGTTTTAGGTTACGACGTTACCGTTTACGAAGCTTTACACGTAGAAGGCGGAGTTTTAATGAGTGGTATTCCCGAATTCCGTTTGCCTAAAGCCATTGTAAGACAAGAAATAGAAAATCTTAAAAAATCTGGAGTAAATTTCGTTACCGACTGCGTAATAGGTAAAACCATATCCGTTACCGAATTAAAAGACGAATACGGCTACGACGCTATTTTTATCGGAACGGGCGCGGGCTTGCCAAGATTTATGAATATCGCGGGCGAAGATTTAAACGGAGTTTATTCCGCAAACGAATTTTTAACGAGAATAAATTTAATGGGAGCTTATAAAGAAGACAGCTTTACTCCCGTTTATAGAGCTAAAAAGACTATCGTAGTAGGCGGTGGAAACGTTGCTATGGATTCTGCTCGTTGCGCTAAAAGGTTAGGGGCGGACGTAACGATAGTTTATAGAAGAACCGAAAAAGAACTTCCTGCAAGAAGAGAAGAAGTATTGCACGCAAAAGAAGAAGGCATAAATTTTGCTCTACTTACTAACCCCGTTGCCATAAACGGCGAAAACGGCTGGGTAAAAAGCGTAACGTGTATAAAAATGGAACTTGGCGAACCCGACGCATCGGGTAGAGCTAAACCCGTAGTAATTAAGGATAGTGAATTCGACATAGAAGCAGATTGCGTTATAATGGCGCTTGGAACTTCCCCTAATCCGCTGATTAAAAACACTACCGAAAACTTAAAATACACCGATAGAGGCGTTATAGAAGTTGACGAAAACGGAGCTACTTCCGTAGAAGGTATCTACGCCGGCGGAGACGCCGTTACGGGCGCGGCTACGGTAATACTTGCTATGGGTGCAGGAAAATTAGGTGCAAAATCCATTGACGAATACTTAAAAAATAAGTAATTATCTTAAATTTTAATATAATAAAATTTTATCCCTTGCAAAATTCGCAAGGGATTTTTTTTAAAAGTATTTTTAATTTTGGAACAAATAAATTTTTTTAATAGGATAAGATAAAAAATTACAAAAAAACTTTTTATTAAAAGCTTATTAAATTTATTTGTGGTATGTAAAGTTTAAAGAGTAAAAAATATAGTAAAGAATACGGCTTTTTGCGTTTAGCAAAAAGCCGTATCTTCAATTTAAAAACCACTTGATTTGTGGAATTTTTTATTTTTGTAAAATATTACTTTATAATTAAATTTTTGAATTTGTAAAATTTATATCTTTACGTTGTGAAAATATTTTATTTTTATTGTTAAATTTTAAAATATTAAAAATACATATAAATACTAAATTCTTTACGTTTTAAAATTTAATTTTTTCGGTAACGTAAGCAACTAATTCCGAAATGGGTAATCTTATTTGTTCCATAGTATCCCTATCCCTTACGGTTACGGTATCGTTTTCCAAGGTGTCAAAGTCGATAGTTACGCACATAGGCGTTCCTATTTCGTCCTGTCTACGGTATCTTTTTCCTATAGAACCCGCTTCGTCATAGGTGCACATAAAGTAAGGAGTGAGTTTTTTGTAAACTTCTCTTGCTTTTTCGGATAAGTTCTTCTGCAAGGGTAAAACCGCAACTTTATAAGCCGACAAATAGGGGTGGAAGTGCATAACGACTCTCGTTTCTCCGTTGTCAAGCGTTTGTTCTTCGTACGCTTCGGATAAAACCGCAAGCATAAGTCTGTCCGCTCCGATAGAGTATTCTACGTCGTAAGGAACGTATTTTTCGTTGGTTACGGGGTCAACGTATTGCATATTTTTTCCGCTGTATTCTTGATGGCGAGATAAATCGTAATTCGTTCTGTTATGAATTCCGTTAAGTTCCGACCAACCGATTGGGAATAAATATTGAATATCGCACGCGCATTTTGCGTAGTGCGCAAGTTTGTCGTGGTCTTTATATCTTAAATGTTCTGCGTTAAAGCCTAAATCTATTAAAAAGTCCCAAGCTTTTTTCTTAAATAAGTTGTAATATTCTACGTCTGTGCCTTCTTTACAGAACCATTGATGTTCCATTTGTTCGAATTCGATAGTTCTGAAAATAAAGTTACCGGGGGTAATTTCGTTACGGAAAGCTTTTCCTATTTGCGCAATACCGAACGGGATTTTCGCCCTTGTCGTTCTTTGAACGTTTAAAAAGTTTACGAATTCGCCTTGCGCCGTTTCGGGACGAAGGTAAATAGTGTCTTTGCTGTCTTCTACAACGCCTCTGGAAGTTTCGAACATAAGGTTGAATTGTCTAATGGGCGTCCAATTAAACTTTCCGCAATTAGGACATTTTACTTTGTGTTCGTTAATATAGGCTTCCATTTCTTCTTTGCTCATAGTGTCGGGATTAACTTTTCCCTTAGAATGAGCTTCTATCAAATTGTCGGCTCTGTGTCTGGACTTACATTCTTTGCAATCCATTTTGGGGTCGGTAAAAGAAGCAGTATGACCGCTTGCGTCCCAAACCCTGGAATTCATTAAAATAGCTGCGTCTACACCGAATGAATTGTCGCTTTCTTGTACAAATCTTTTCCACCAAGCTCTTTTAATGTTGTTTTTAATTTCAACGCCAACCGGACCGTAGTCCCAAGTGTTGCCCATTCCGCCGTAAATTTCGCTTCCGGGGAAAATTATACCTCTCGATTTACAAAGGTTTACTATTTTTTCCATCGTAACGCTTTTGTTATCCATAATTATCACCTTAAATTTCCTTATAAATGTAATTCTAGTAAAAAAATTATATAAAGTCAAGTAAATATAATTGTAAAAATTACTAGATTGTGTTAAAATTTATATAAATAATCTTTGTTTATACGGAGAAAGCTCAATGGAATCTAAAAATTTTATCGAAGATATTATTAACGAAGAGTTGGCAGAAGGCGTAAATACGGTGGTTCATACTCGTTTTCCGCCCGAACCTAACGGATATTTGCATATAGGACATGCAAAAAGTTTATGTCTTAACTTCGGAATAGCTCAAAAATACAACGGAATGTGCAATCTTTTCTTTGACGACACTAATCCCAGCAAAGAAAAAACCGAGTTTGTAGAAGCAATTAAAAAAGATATAGAATGGTTAAACTTTAAATGGTACGAAATTCATTACGCGTCCGATTTTTTCGATAAAATTTATTCTTTGGCTGTAAAGCTTATAAAGGACGGAAAAGCTTTCGTTTGCGATTTAACTGCCGACGAAATTAGGGAAACCAGGGGAACTTTAACAGAACCGGGGAAAGAAAGTCCTTATAGAAACAGAACCGTAGAAGAGAACTTAAAGCTGTTTGAAGAAATGAGGGACGGCAAGTATAAAGACGGCGAAAAAGTTTTAAGGGCTAAAATAGATATGGCGTCGCCTAATATAAATTTAAGGGACCCCGTAATTTATAGAGTTTTACACGCTACTCATCATAGAACGGGCGATAAATGGTGCATTTATCCTATGTACGATTTTGCTCATCCTATTTGTGATTCTATGCAAGGAGTAACGTATTCTATCTGCACGCTCGAATTCGAAGACCATAGACCTTTATATAATTGGGTTGTCGAAAATACGCAAGTAGAAGTAAAACCAAGACAAATAGAATTTGCTCGTCTTAACATAACTAACACCGTAATGAGCAAAAGGTATCTTAAAAAGCTCGTAGACGAAAAAGTCGTTAGCGGTTGGGACGACCCGAGAATGCCCACTTTAACGGGTTTAAGAGCAAGGGGAGTTCCTGCGCAGGCGTTAAAGAATTTCTGCGAAGAAATAGGAGTATGTAAAGCCAATTCCGAAATAGAAGTGTCGTATTTCGAGCATTTTATAAGAGATTATTTGAATATTCACGCGGAAAGAGCTATGACTGTTTTCGACCCCGTGAAAGTAGTGTTAACCGATTACGAAGGCGAAGAAGAGCTAGATTTCGATATAAATCCTAACGACGAAACCCCGAAAAAAAGAAAGATATCATTTTCAAACGAGTTGTATATAGATAGGGACGACTTTTCTTTATGTCCGCCCCCGAAATATTTCAGACTTCAAAAGGGCGGAATAGTAAGACTTAAAAACGCTTATATAATTAAGTGCGAAGACGTGGAACTTGACGATAACGGTAACGTAAAAACTATTTATTGCACACATTACGCAAACTCTAAAAGCGGTAACGATTCTAGCGGATTAAAATGCAAGGGGACTATTCACTGGGTAAACGCGAAAGATTGCGTAGATTACGAAATAAGAAAATATAAATACCTTCTTAAAGACGCCGAATATCAAGGTCAAGATTTCGGAGAAAGGTTAAATTACGATTCTTTGGAAATTTTGCATGGCAAAACCGAAAAATACGTAGCTAATTCTCCCGACGGAAATGTGTTCCAAATGATGAGAAAAGGCTACTATAAGTTGTTTAACGACGAAAAAGGCGTATTTTTGTCGGAAGTAGTTTCACTTAAAGATTCTTTTAACAAATAAATTTTTTCGTAAATTTTAAGAAGTATTGACAAACTATACAGTATATTATATAATATACTAAGAAAATTTATTTTATTTTTGGTTAGAGTTATGGAAGTTATTAGTAGTTTGCTTTTAGACATAATTATAGTTACATTGTTTATATTACTGCTCGTATACAGCATAAAAAAAGGTTTCAGCGGTTCTATGGGCGGGGTAATTTTCGCGCTACTTGCAATAGGCGTCGCAGGGGCGTTAGGTTACTTAATTTACGCTTGCGGATTTTACGATAAAATCGGTTGGCAAGCGGGATTAGAAGAAAGTTTCGGTAGAATGTTAGGTGAAAAAAACGCCGTTATAAAAGACCCGCAAACCGTAGCTAATTACATTGCAATGGCGATATTTGTCTTAATCGGTTTTATTATAAGTTACGCTTTGATAAGAATTTTATTTTTCTTGCTCGGAAAACTTGTAAAAAAATGTAGAGATTTAAAAGGATTCGCGGTGTTCGATTCCGTTTTGGGTGTTGTAGTAAACGTAGGTATTTATTGCGCGCTTATTCTTTGCGTGTTTGCTTTTATTCACACTTTTAAAGGTAGTAATTATTTCGTAAACGCAAACGAGTTTTTGGACGCCACTTATTTAAGTAGGTTAATTTATAGAAATAACCCTTTAAATTCCGTTTTCGACGGACTAGACCTTGTTTCTTTTTTTGATAAAACGTTTTAAATAAAAGGGCTTTTTTAAGCCCTTTTTATTATCTTTTTGAATTATGAAAGAAAAAATCGACTTTAAAAAAATTACATCTTTTCTTTTAGCGGTACTTATTTTTATAAGCGCTTTTTTCTTGCTGTCTTTTTTTGATAAATCCGATGAGGTTAGGGCGACCGTTACAAAACAAAACTCCGAAGTGGACGAAGAACTTCTTACCGCAGACGACTTGTTCGATTTTGAATTAGGTCAAGACGGATATTACGTTACAAACTATAAAGGAAATCAAAAACATCTTGATATCCCGCAGTACTATAACGGTGAAAAAGTAGTAGGAATAAAAGACGTTCAGCCTACCGACACGAAAGGCGTGTTCGAAGGTATGGACTTCTATTCCGTAAATATGGGTGAAAACTGCGTAAAAATAGGTAAAAGGGCGTTTTATGACTGTGAAAATATAGAAAAGGTGTACTTTTCCAAGCAAACCACCTACATAGGAAGAAACGCTTTTTATAATTGTATTTCGCTTTACGATTTGGATATTCCGAGTACCGTTACTTACGTCGGATTTCTTGCTTTTTACAATACGGGTTGGTATCTTAACGCCTTAGAAGATTTAAACAAAAACGCAAAATTAGATGAAACCGTGTGTTTATACTACGACGATATTTTGTTAGACGTTCTTTACGTTTTGGACGGCGCGATAGACAATATTAAAGACGGAACGAGAGTTATTGCCGAATGGGCTTTTGGAAGAATAAGTAGTAAAAAGTTTACGGTAACTAAAATAGTTATTCCGTCAACGGTAAAATATATAAACGGGTATAATTTAGGAGTTGACGGGTATAATAGTCAAACTAACGTTAAAACCTTAATCTTTAACGGCAACAGCAACGAAATAACTTTTGGAGAGAGAAGTTTTTACGAAAACGGTTCGGATTTAGGAGTGTCTTCGTCTACGGGTGACGTTAAATTCGGATTTAAAAAAGGCATTCACTTCGTAGGCGAGCAAGTTACCTATTACAGCTCGGAAATGCCCGAAAACGTAGTTTTAGACGATTCTTTTAAGGTTATTGCGGAAGGAGCTTTTAAAAACTGTTCTAAACTTGTAAGTATAGTTATACCCGAAGGGGTTAAATATATAGGTAAAAACGCTTTTATAAATTGTGTAAATTTAAAAACCGTAATTTATCGCGGAACTGGTTTAATCATTGATGAAAACGCTTTTAAAAATTGCGAAAAATTAGAGAACTTTGAAGGAATAGAAAATGTAAAAGAAATAAACGCGGATGGTTTTGAAAACTGTAATAATTTACAATCTGTTACTTTAAACAACTGTTCGGTAGGCGTAGAAGCGTTTAAAAATTGTAGTTTAGTAATCGTTAGCATTATAGGTAATTGTACTTTTAAAAGGGACGTTTTTTACGGTTGCGATAACGTAAAAGAGTCGATAGACGACTACTATTTCGGCTTTAAACCAAATCAAACGGAGTTAGTGGTGGTAAATTCGGATAAAGTTTACGTTTGCGACGGGGCTTTTAAAAATAGTAAAATAACCAAAATAGAAATTACGGCGTCCGAAATTCATTTGGGTAAAAACGCCTTTGAAAATTGTAAAGAACTTGAAAGCGTTACTTTAAGCTGTTCGGTAGAGTTGTCCGATTTTTGCTTTAACGGCGACGAAAAGCTTACAACGCTAAATTTTTCGCCTAGCTCCATAGGAAAGTTCGCGTTAAGCGGAACGAGCGTCACTCAAATTAATTCTACCGAAACCAAAAGATTAGAAAAATACGCTTTAAGCGGTAGTAAAATTTCCGAAATAGACTTATCTAACGTAGAAGAAAACGGTATTTCTTACGGAGCATTTTATAGTGCGGAAAATTTGAATAATATAAACGGAAACAGCGAGTATTACGCATTCATTAGCGGAGTTTTGTATTCCAAAGACGAAGAAACGCTTATTTGTTATCCGACTTTAAAATCGGATTACGTTTCCTTACTTAACGTTAAAACAATAGCCGATTATGCTTTTGCAAACGTTAATTTAGGCGATAAAGATTTAGTGATAAACGCTAGTTTAATCGGTAAAAACGCTTTTTACGGGTTTAAAGCTAAAAGTGTAACCGTCAATTCAAATAATTTAACAATAGAAGAAAAAGCATTCTATAAGTCGATTATCAATACGTTTAGTTTTGAAAACGAAGAGTTAAACGAAACGGGAAAAACGGAATATAAATCTTTTGCCTATTCAAGTATAGAAAAAGCAAACTTTGCCGAAACGCAACTAGGGTACGCTTCTTTAAAAAGCTGTTCGCAGTTAAAAGATTTAACTTTTGCGTTTAACTCTAATTTTTCAAACGTTGGATATTTATTCGGTGGAGATTATTTCGATTCGGCTTTAAAAGCTTCTCAATATTCGACCGAAGTTGCTAAAAAAGATTATTACGTTTCCCAAATATCACGCATAACGATTTTGGGTGATTCGCTCCCGTACGGGGCGTTTATGAACGTTCAAAGTCTTGAAGGCGTAGTTTTAGGCGATAGCGTTAAAAAAATCAGTAAAATGGCGTTTGCTTCTTGTAAAAATTTAAAGCAAGTAGATATTCAGAATAGCGTTACGGCCATAAAAGAACAGGCTTTTAACGGTTGCGAATCATTAGATAGCGTAGTTTTGCCTGCAAACGTTTCGCTTGAAAAAGGGGCGTTTGCTTACTGTAAAAATCTGCAATCGGTCGAGCTGAAAGGGGACGCTTATTTCCAAAACGGAGTATTTTCCGTTTGTCCGAATTTAAATACCGTAATTCTCAGTAAAACTTTGACGTCTTCTTATAACGGGTACGGTAACTTATTCGCCAACGCTCAAACCGTAAAATTAAACGGGCAAGATTTATCTAGGGAACAAATCAACGAACTAAAATCTTTAAAAACAGAAGAAAACGAAGATAAAATGACCGTTAAGGAAATAGTTTGTTTAGTTGCGATAGTAGTAGGTGTTATCGTTATAATTACTGCGATTATCGTTTTCGTAATTTCAAAAAAAGGAAAACATAGCCACTATAGTCATAGCGGTAGAGTAAAGATTAAACGTAAAACAAAATAAAAAATAGTCGGATAAAGTTAGCCAACTGTTTTTACGCCGTTCTTTAATTTTTCTATTTTGCCTGTTATTAGGTTTAAATAATATAATATATTATTTAAAACGCAAAAATTTAAAATTTTTTAGATTTTCTACGTATTAAACGTAATAAAAATAAACGGCTTTTATTCGTTTTTACCCGCAATTATTTTTCCGTTGCAGGCGTCAAGTAAATATGCGGTTATTTTACCGTTTCCGCTTGCAAATCCTACGTAATAAAAATTGTAGTCGCCTTCCGCTAAAAGTCTTATGTAAATTTCGCATTTAAAAACGTTATTATCGTATAAAGAATTTATAAAATCTTTTTCTTTACTTTCAACGCTTTTCAAGGCTTTTATGGGCGAAATGGTATCGCTACGCTTTACGGAAGTAAGCGTGATAATTTCTTCGCCGTCTTGCGAAATAACGCTTAAAATAAGCGAATTTTTGGGTAAGGAGTTTACTATTACCGTAGCGGTAAGAGAATTCGAAACGTTATTATACGTTAAAGCCGTTTCGTAAGTCGTGTTAGAATAACTTATCTTTGCGTTTAAATTTAAAATCGAACAATCTTTTATTTTAATTACTACGCACGTTTTTTTATTGCCGACGTGGCAATCGTTTAAAAAAGGAAACTCTTTTTCTTCGCTATAAGCTTCTGCGGTATAATTTTGGCTTTTGCCTTTAAAAACGTCGCTTCTTATTTGTGAAATACTTTGTTCTACTTGGTTAGTCTTACAAGAACAACCAAACGTAAAGGGCAATATCAGCAAAATAGAAACGCAAATTAAACAAATTACTTTTTTCATATTTTATCTCCGTAGATATTTTATGATGAAAGTTTAAAAGAAATACTATTTTCTTATTCGGAGTCGTATGAAAAGAAAACTTTTAAAAGTGGGCGCAATTACTTTGGCTGTTGTGCTTGCGATATATTTAATAATTGTAGGAACCGCTATCATACTGTTTCCTAAAAAAACTGCGAAAGTATTTTCTAATTTAGGTGATTATAAGGTCGCTTGTAAACTTTATGAAATTGAGTACCATAGAAAACCTACCGTTAAAAATTTGCAAAAAGTCATAGACTATTCTATCATCGTTAAAAACGATAAAAAAGTCGTAACTTACGGCAAAAAATTACTCGCCAACGATGAGTATAAAGCCGAGTATCAAGATGAATATTACTTAGATTTTACGTTAAGTTATATTAAATCCTATTACGTTACGGGGCAAGAAAACAGTGTGGAAACAGCGCTGGAACTTGCTATCGAATATAAAGACGGCAACCCCGAATATTGCGCAAAGTACAGCGCCATTAGCGTATTGTCGGCAAATTGTTATAAGAATAAAGACAAAACCACACTTTCATTGCTGTCCGAAAAATTACAAGAAATCGTTGCGGACGATACGGGGAAAGAAGAGCAAAAGTCGTTCTATATAACGATTAACAACGAATTAAATAAGGCAAATAATTTTTTATCAAGACTTTCTTGACAATTTAAGGAGATATTATGGAAGACAAAAGACCGGATTCTATGCAAAGAATTACGACAGAACAACTAGCAAAAGAATTTATCGACGAACAAGTTAAATTATTGCAAAAACAAATCGGCGATAAAAAAGTTTTACTTGCCTTGTCCGGCGGAGTAGATTCTTCGGTTGTGGCTGCTTTACTTATTAAAGCGATAGGTAAACAATTGATTTGCGTTCACGTAAATCACGGTTTACTTCGTAAGGGCGAACCCGAACAAGTAATTAAAGTTTTTAAAGACGAAATGAACGCTAATTTAATTTACGTTGACGCAGTCGATAGATTTTTAGATAAACTCGCAGGCGTTACCGATCCCGAAACCAAAAGAAAAATAATAGGTAAAGAATTTATAGAAGTTTTTGCCGAAGAAGCTAAAAAATTAGACGGAATAGAATTTTTAGGTCAGGGAACAATTTATCCCGATATTTTGGAAAGTAAGGGGATTAAAGCTCATCACAACGTAGGCGGACTTCCTAAGGAATTAAATTTTAAACTTGTAGAACCTTTAAAATATCTTTATAAAGACGAAGTAAGAGTTGTCGGAAAAGCGTTGGGACTTCCCGACAATATGGTATTCCGTCAACCATTCCCCGGTCCGGGACTAGGAGTCCGTTGCGTAGGCGCAATCACGAGAGATAGATTAGAAGCGGTAAGAGAATCGGACGCTATTTTAAGAGAAGAATTTGAAAAAAACGGCTTAGCAGGCAAAGTTTGGCAATATTTTACCGTTGTTCCCGATTTTAAATCTACGGGAATTACCGACGGAAAAAGAACTTACGAATGGTTTGTCGTTATAAGAGCGGTAAACACCGTTGACGCAATAGAAGCAAGCGTAGAAAGACTTCCTTGGGATTTAATGGAAAAGCTAACAGCAAGAATTACCAAAGAAGTTAAAGGTGTAAATAGGGTATTATACGATTTAACTCCAAAGCCGAGCGGAACTATCGAGTGGGAGTAAATTGGTAGACAAAACGATAATTTTTTGTCATAATAAAAAAGACCTATTTAATTAAAAATGCCTTTAAGGCGAGTTGAATAGATAACTAAAAATTAAAAATAAAAAAGTTGAATTATAATATTTTCTAAAATAGGGGGGATAATGGGTAATTCAACTTTTAAATGCGGGTATGGCGGAATTGGTAGACGCGTAAGATTCAGGTTCTTATTCATATGAGTACAGGTTCAAGTCCTGCTACCCGCACCAAACAAGAATAAAACGAACCCGAGAGAAAATCTTGAGTTCGTTTTTTGTATGAGAAAACCCCCAGATAGTCTGGGGGTTCAGAAAAGGTTTACCGTTGAGTAAAATCCTCCGTTTGTGTATAATAAAAGTTGTGACCTGCCAGTTACAACAAAAAGACAAACGGAGGATATATGAAAAAAGAAATATTCACAGGAAATAGTTTAGCACATACGAAATGGAATTGCAAGTACCACATAGTGTTTGCGCCCAAATATCGTCGAAAAGTATTTTTCGAAGATAAAAGGCAGGAAATAAGAGATATACTACGGATGCTATGCAAATGGAAAGGAGTAGAAATTATAGAAGGAGAAGTATGTCCGGACCATATACATTTACTATTATCAATACCACCCAAAATAAAGCGTTTCGGGATTTATGGGATATTTAAAAGGTAAAAGCAGTCTAATGATATTTCAAAAATATGGAAATATGAAATTTGCATACCGAAATCGCGAATTTTGGTGCAGGGGATTTTACGTAGATACATCAGGGAAAGATACAAAGGCAATAAAGGAGTACATAAAAAATCAATTAGAACAAGATAAGCAAGCAGAACAAATAAGTATATTTGACCCAAGAGACCCGTTTACGGGTAGCAAGTAAAAAATGCAGGACTGGCAGGTCGTTTAAATACGCACTTGTGCGTAAGCCAGAATAGTTTAGGGCTAATTGCCCGAAAATGAAAAACCACCAGCTATGCTGGTGGATATTTATTGTGCTAAACTATACAGAATTTAAAGTTGATGCAAAAGAAGATATTTTAGGTTGTGGTTATAAGTTAATCGTCTTATAGCCCGTCTTTTTTGTATTTTTTTATAAATAAATTTTAATAAACGTTAAAAATGGTTACAATAACGTATTTCGTAAATGGTTAGAATTGTTACTTAAACGGCTATTATTTATTTAAGCATAACTTTTATTTTATCTGATAATTGTCAGGGTTTATTGTATTTTGAAATTGAAAACGCTTACGATATAATAAAAACCGATAACGCTAATGAAAACGTTACGGTAAAAACTTACTTTTATATATAAAGCTTAAATATCGTAAGAAGATTTAAAAGCGATATAAATTGAACTCAAATAAACCGCCCCAAAAGCTTTACATTTTGGGGCGGTTTAAAAATAATTTTTTCGTTTATTTTAATAATTTTCTTTAAGTTATAAGTTGGCTAGTCTACGATAAGTAGGTTGTTTTTTTAAAAAAAGTGGATTAAAATATTTTTAGTTGAATTTAATAAGGAGAAAATATGGATAATTACTTAACCGCAAATTTAATTAAAGAATTAAGAGAAAAACAAAATTTAAAACAAATAGATTTAGCCGAAAAGCTAAGCGTTAGCGATAAAACTATAAGTAAGTGGGAAACGGGTAGGGGATTGCCTGATATTACTCTAATAGAACCTTTGGCAAAAATTTTAAACGTTTCCGTAACGGAACTTATGAGCGGAACGCAAATCGTAAACGAAAATAAATCTTGCAATATGCTAAAATCTTATTTTTCTGTTTGCCCCATATGTAATAACGTTATTTTTGCAATGGGGGAAAATTTAAACGTATGTTGCGGGGTAAATTTGCCGAGTTTAGACGCGGAAGAAGCTAGCGACAAACATGAGCTAACCGTTGAAAAAGTAGAGAACGAAATATTCGTCAGTTTAAATCATTCTATGAGTAAAACCCATTATATTTCGTTTATTGCGTATAAAACTTACGACAGGTGTGAAATAGTTAAGCTTTATCCCGAACAAAACGCTTGCGCAAGATTTTTTAATAAAGGCAAGGGAGAAATATTATTCTATTGCAATAAAGACGGACTTTTTAAAAAAGCTTATAATTGAGAAATAGTAATATGTACTTTTTTAAAAAACCTATAAATTAAACGCAATTCGCATAAAAGTGGGGCGAGTTTTATTTTTAAAACTCGCCCTGTAATTTTTTTATTTTATTCTTTATCGCATAGCATAAATATTCCCGCAATTAGACTAACGAATAAAAGCGTGCAAATTTTAAAAGCCATGCCAATAGGTTGTTTTTTTTCTACTTGTCTAAAATAATAAATAGTCATAGGTATGCACCAAGCTAACGCTATTCCGTAAGAAAATACCGCCATAGCAATACATCCTAAAATTAAAAAGACTTTAATTACCGTAACGTAATTAGAAGTTTTTGTTGTATCTTGCGGTGTTGGCGTGTTGCCACTAGTAAACAAATTTTCATCGGCTTCGTTTTGTTTTGGAACGTTGTTTAAATTTGCGCCTTCTACCATACAACCGCATTTAGGGCAAATAACTGCTTCATCCATAAGTTCGTTTCCGCATTTAGTACAATACTTCATTTTTTTCTCCTTTGTTGAATTATATTTACTTTACGTTAAATATAAGCGTTTAGTTTAATTTTACAAAAAAACGGTCGAATAATCGGCCGAAATTTTTATTATTTGTTAAATAGTTTTTTGTAGCTTTTACTGAAATGAGCGATAGGTGATTTGCAAGCTTCTATAACGACTTTTTCGCCCGTTAACGGATTGATTCCGTCTCTTTGTTTTTTGTCTTTTAAGTCAAACGTTGCAAAACCGGAGATGTGAATATATTCGCCCTTCATAAGACAATCGGTTACAGTGTTTACGAAAGCGTCGAAATTAGTTTCCGCTTCTTTAATAGTAACGCCTAATTTATCCGCAAACGCTCTGATAAATTCGTTCTTATTCATCTTATTTCCTCCACTAATATTTTAATGTTATAATTATACCATAAAAAAAATAAAAATCAATATTCTTTTTAATTTTTTCTTGTAAAAATTAGGATTTTTATCGTTTTTTTGCACTTTTTCTTAAAAATTTTTATTGTCCATATAAAAAAATCTGTTATGCTTGACAAAAAAGCTAAGCTGTATTAAAATTATTATATAGGTGTAAATATGCAAAAAGAAAAGCTTGTAAGTAGTCTGAATTCAAAAAACAGAATATTTCGTCATAGAATTTTAAAAAAATTACGCAAGGAAATAAATGAAATAGAAAGCTCGGATAAAACTTCTTTATGTTTAAGAAGCACATATTCTTTTTCTTCTTATTCTCCGTCTATGCTAGCTTACTTAGGATATAAAAACGGTTTAGGATTAGCGGGAATTTTAGATACCGAAACGGTGGAAGGTGCAAAAGAATTTTTAAAAGGGTGTAAATTATTTTCTATACACGGGCTTGTAAGCGCGGATTTAAGGGTTAAACCGCATATAGCGGACGAAAACATTTCTATTTGCGGAATTACGGGTATAGCTAGCGGATATTTAAAAACCGTAAGCAAATTTTTAAAACCGTATAGGGAAAAACATAAAGAACAAGTCTTGGGAATGGTAACGGAGCTTAATAAAAAATTAAACGCTTATAAAATTCGTTTAAGCTTTTTAAAAGACGTTTTCCCTTTGACAAAATCTTTATCCGGCGGAACCGTAACGGATAGGCACGTTTGGCTTGCGTGCTCTAAAAAAATGATATCTTCTTTCGGTAAAGGCGAAAAACTAATTAAAAGTCTACAAAAACTCGGAATGGCGTTTTCGGAAGAAGAAATAACGCTTTTAAGTGACTTCGACAATTATTTTTACGAGTTCGATTTTGCAAGAATTTTAAAACAAAAATTCAAGTTGGAAATAAAAGTTACGCCTTATTACAAAGACGTTATTAAATTCGCAAATGAAATAAACGCAATAAGTTTTTACGAGTTAAGAAATTCGGTCGCAGGCAAAGAGGAAAAAGTTATAAATCAGGTAAAAGATTGCGGGTATGACGCAATAGCGTTTAACCCGAGAAAAATTTGCGAAGAAGAAAGAAAAACTCTTATAGATTTATGCTTTAAAAATCAAATAATTGCAATTCCCCTAGAAGTTATTGATTTTCCGAGAAAGAAATTCGATACCGTTTTAACAGAGCAAGAATTCGAAATTTTAAATAAAAACGCGTGGGCGGTAAAGGGACACGAAATATCCGTAGAAAAAGGCGGAAAAGGTTTCAAAGAGCTTGGTGACGTTGATTTTGAAAGAAAAATAGACATTTTAGCGGGACTTGCGCACCCCAAATATTATGAAAAACAAGGAGAATAAATTATGAAAGAATATAAATACGTTTCAATTCAAAACGTTATTGTTGTAAACAAACTTCAAAGCGACGACGAATGTATAAAAAATTATTTCGACGTTATCAACGAAGAATCGGTAGACGGTTGGGAATTCGTAGGAATTGCACCCATTAACGTAATTCAAAAAAAATCGTCTAAAAATCAAAAATCTTTAAATACTTTTATTTTTGCAAGAGAAATTAAATAAATTTTACGCTCCGTTAAATGCGGAGCGATTTTTGTTATTCCGTAAAGTAGAAATCTGCATTTTTTAAGACCTTTATTGCAATAATTGAGAATAAATGAAATAACTTTTATGATATACTTAAAACATCAAAACAAGGATAACTACTATGAAAAATAAAAATGTAAAATTGTCGTTAGAAGAAAAGTTAAAACTTTTAACAGGTAAAGACTGTTGGTCTACGGAAGACTTTAACGGAAAGCTTGATAAAATAAGCGTTTCGGACGGACCTTGCGGTTTAAGAAAAATGGCTAAAAACGAAAACGAAGAATATTATACCGTAAAATCTACGGCGTATCCTTGCGTTCACGTTTTATCTAATTCGTGGAATACTGATTTAGCGTACGAAATGGGGCAGTGTATTGCGGACGACTGTATAGAAAACGACGTAGACGTAATTTTAGCTCCCGGCGTAAATATCAAAAGACAAGTGTTAAACGGAAGGAATTTCGAATACTTTTCGGAAGACCCTTATTTAGCCGGAACTATGGCTAAACGATATATAGACGGGGTTCAAGATAAAGGAATAGGAACTTCTTTAAAACATTTTTGCGCAAATAATTTCGAGCAGGATAGGTTAGTTACTTCTAGCGAAGTAGACGAAAGAACGCTTAACGAAATTTATTATAAACCCTTTGAAATTGCCTTAAAAGCTAATCCTACCACCGTAATGTGTTCTTATAACCGTTTAAACGGTATACTCGTTTCCGAACATCAAAAACTTTTAAAAGGCGTTTTAAGGGAAAAATTAGGGTTTAACGGACTAATTGTTTCCGATTGGGACGCAGTTAGAGATAGGGTAAAATCTTTAAAAGCTACTGTTGATTTAGAAATGCCTTTTAGAAATAAAAGTTACGACGAATTAAAGCAAGCTTACGACAACGGCGAAATAACTATGGAGCAAATTGATTTTTGCGTAAATAACGTTTTAACGCTGATTGATAAATTGCAAGAAATGAAAACGCTAAGAAAGATAACTACCGATAAATCCGAGCGTAGAAGAATTGCCAAACAAATTTCGGACGAAGGCGAAGTTTTGCTTAAAAACGACGGAATTCTTCCTTTAAAACCAAATTGTAAAATAGCGTTATTTTCTTTAAGGGCGGATAGAATGCCTACTTCCGCCGACGGTAGCGCGAGAGTTCAATCCGACCACGAGTTTGACGATTTCGGTGATTGTCTAAAAAAATCTATGCCTAACGCAGAAATTACAAATTTAGAAGCGTTTACTTTTTGGCGTGGAGAAGTTGAATTATATCATGTTGCCGAAAAATTACCTTACGCTTACGATAGCGACGTGGCAATTGTTTTAGCAGGTAACGATATGATAACGGAAGGCGAAGCGTTCGACAGGCAATCTATGAAGTTGCAACCTAGAATGGAATCACTTATTAAAAGCGTTGCTTCCGTAAATAAAAATACGATAGTCGTTTTGTCAAGCGGTAGCGCGGTAGACGTTTCTAACTGGGAAAGCGACGTAAAAGCGATTTTATATACGGGGTTTGCGGGCGAAACGCAAGTTGAAAGCGCGTGCGATATTTTGGCGGGCAAAGTTTGTCCTTCGGGTAAACTTACGGAAACTTTCGCTAAATCCGAAAGCGATTATACCACTTCTTCAAGACTCGGTAACGATTTCGTAAACGTCTATAAAGAAGGGGTTTTCGTAGGGTATAGATACTTTGATACGTTTAAAAAAGAAGTCGCTTATCCGTTCGGTTTCGGACTTTCTTACGCAAGCTTTACTTATTCCGATTTAACCGTTGAAAAAACGGGAGATTTTAGCGTAAAGCTAAGCTATATAGTCAAAAACGAGTCTGATTTCGACGCAAAAGAGGTTTCTCAAATTTACGTAAAAGACGTATTTTCTTACGTTTTAAGACCTGAAAAGGAGTTAAAAGCGTTCAGTAAAGATTTAATTAAAGCGGGCGAAAGCAAAAAAATTACCGTCGAACTTAATAAAGACGCTTTCAGCTATTATAGCGTTGCTTACGATAAATGGATTGCCGACAACGGCGATTTCGAAATTTTAGTAGCGTCTAACGTTTCGGACGTAAAATTAAAGGCAAAAATTAAATTTTAAAAATTAAAAATATTTTTATTCGGGCGGGCGATTTAATTAAAATCATTCGTCCGAAAATTTTGCGTTATTTTTTAAAAATTTTGTTAAGATATATTAAAAAAAATTAAAAATATTGACTTAGTTGTATAAATATGCTATAATCGGGAGTATAATAAATAACGGAGAAGAAATATGGAAAGATGTAAACATTGCGGTGAAGTCGTAGACCGTACCGATTTTATTTACTGTCCTGCTTGCGGTAAGCTTTTATCTGATGACAAAATAGATAAAAAAGCTTTAAAAAAACAAGAAAAACAGGCTGAGAGTAAAAACAACGTTGTAAAAAATAGCAAAAGCGTAAGCGTTGTAGCTACTGAAAATAAAGCAAAAAGCAAATATTCTTCCGTAGAAGGCGGACAAGTAAGAAAAAGTTATATAGTTTTCGGTATTTTCGCTTTGTTAATTGGAATTTTGTTCGTTTTAACTTCTGGTTATTGGGGAGCAAGTTCTAATTTATTCGGTGAAAAGTTCGCTAAAACAATGACTAATCTTTCCGATAAAATATTAGGTAACGTTATAAACGACGCAAGTAAAAGCTTGAAAATAAGTCCTGAAATTACCAGAGGAGTTTTATTTTTCACTGTTTATCTTACGATAATTACCATTATTTCTATAATAACTTTTTTCTCGTTGTTTTCAAAGAGAACTACTGCAGGTCACGTTTTTGTAAAAATCGGGACTTTAATTCTTTTAAATTTCGTAATCGTTTACTCGTTTGTTTACCTTGCAAAGTTCAGTTTATTGGCTTGCTCGAAAAACTCTGAAATTTTAGAAGCGGATAAAATTCAAAGTCTTTCGGATTTTGTGGCGGATGCGGACAAATTGCTTAAAAATGCTTCTTTATGTTGTATGATAGGTAGCGGAGTATTCCTAACAATAGGTATTATTTTATCTATTACCCAATTCGGAAATCCGTATAATACTACTTTCTATCAATATTTTAGAGCGTTCTTCTTCTTAGCTTGTAGTGTATTATATTACTTTATAATTGCTAAAACGAATAAAAACGAATTTTTAATTAAATTGACGTATTTTATTTTAAACGGTATTCCTTATTATTTAATTATCACTTCTTTGTGTATGTTTTTCAGCGCGAAGATGAAAAAAGCATAAAAATAAAATTTGTAAGCACGGGCAACGGTAAAACCGTTGCCCGTAGTATATAATAAATTGTTATCTTAAATATAATTTTTTATTAAAAACGGCGGAGCCGATTTAAAATAAATCGGCTCCGCCGTTTAACTAAATTTTATTATTTAACGTTTAAATTAAAATTCATAGTCTAAGCTAACGCTTGCAACGGCGTAAGCGTGCATATAAGTTTTAACTACTTCGCAATGATATTTATCGTTTTGATATTCGTTTAAAGCGTTTTTATCTTCTACGTCAACCGATAAATACACGTCGTAAGAGCGGGCAGAATGTAAAAAATCTACCCCGACTTCTATTTTTTTAGCGGTTGGAACGTTTTCTTTCATAGAAAGTAAAAGTTCTTTGGCTTTTTCAATTTTGCTTTTGTCGTCAAATTTAAACATTACTATATGTCTTACCATAATTCACCTACCAATCTTGTCTGTCCGAGATTTTTATATCGTCGTAAAACTCGAAATATTTATTTTTAAATTGCTGTTGTTCCAGCTTTTTTTTGCGTTTTTTTTCTTGTTCTTTTTTTTCTTTTTTCAAGTCTTTTTCATGCTTGTCCATATTTAAATTATATCATTATAATTTTTTTTCGTCAATAGTTCTAAAATATATAATTTTAAATATATATTATTATAGGTTTATCGCTAAGGGGTAAATCCAAACTAAAATTGTAGAGGTGCATACTATGAGCGACAGTATCGAATACGCAAAAATGTCAGAAATTCCCGTTTCTTCTTGTGAAATTACGGTTAAACCTTTAAAGAAGAAAAAAGACATCAAGAAAAAGGTTATAGAAAAAGTAAACGAACAATTAGAAAGCGCTGTGGAAATTCAACCAAAACGCAAAAAAAATTTATTTTCGTTTTTTAAACGCGGAAATAAAGCTAAAAGCGAAAACGTTAAAAAACAAAAAGTAGAAAAACCGCCGAAAGAAAGAAAAGAACGCGGTTTCGACATAGTTACGGCGCAACTAATAACTATTTTTGCTTTGGTGGTTGCTATTCTTCTTACAAATATCTTTTGGGAAAATAGCGCGATGAACACTATGTTAAAGCACGTTTTTAACAAAGAAAAAAATATCACTATGAATTATAACGAGTTCGAAGCTGTTTCTCCCACTGCGGATAGGGCAGTCAGCATAGATAACGGAGTTATGACGGTTTCGGGTAAAGGTTCGGTATATTCTCCCGTTGCGGGTAAGGTAACGCTAGTTGCGCAAAAAGACGGGAAATGGGAAATGACTATCGAACATACGGACGAATTTAAAAGCGTTATTTCGGGATTAGATTGTTGTTTCTACGATAAGGGTTATAAAATTTATTCCACTACTCCGATAGGATTTTCGGAAGGAAGCGAAGTTAAAGTGGAAATGTTTAACAACGGAAACTTAATTACCGATTATTCTATTTCTAACGGCTGTATCGTATGGGGTTAAAAGCAAAATTTTCAGTTCATCCACTGTTTATATTATTCGGAATATACTTTGTCGCTATTGGCAAAGTATTTTCTTTTTTAGTGTTTTCTTTAAGCGCGTTATTGCACGAATTCGGGCATTATTGTAAGGCTCAAAAACTAGGCTATATGCTCGTTAAAGTACAATTAATGCCATATGGAGCGGTAATTGTCGGCGATATTTCGGGAATAAGATTTAAAGACGAAATTTCCGTTGCCATAATAGGTCCTATCGTAAATTTATTTATAGGCTTTGTATGCGTTGCGCTTTGGTGGATTTTTCCCGACTTGTATTCGTTTACGCAAGAAATAGCTATTGCAAATTTTTCTTTGTTCTTTATAAATCTTATTCCCGCTTATCCTTTGGACGGCGGAAGAGTTTTACTTGCGGGGTTATCTTGCTTAATTACAAGAAAAAAGGCTATTATTATTTGTAAAACGGCGTCTTGCTTATGTGTTTTAGGACTTATTGCGTTATTTATTGTTTCGGCAATAAAATGGCAAACTAACGTGTCTATATTATTTTTTGCGTTTTTTATTTTGTTCGGGGCATTTTCAAACGGAAAAGACAATAAATACGTAAAATATTATTCAAGGTTTAAACAAGAAAATATAGTAAAATGTTCGGAAATAAAAACCATTGCCGTGGGAGAAAAAACTACTGTTAAGCAATTATTAAATCGTATAGATGGCGAGTATTTATATGAAGTAAAAATTCTAAATAAAAAGGGTGAAACGATAAAAAATTTTTCTCCGCAAAGAGTGTTAAAAATTTTATCGGAAGCAAGTTTATACGATGAAATTTCAAAATTAAATATATAAATTAAAATGCTGAATAAGCTAAAAAAGTAAATAAACCTTTGATTTTTTCTTGAAAAAGTCAAAGGTTTATGTTATTATATACAAGAAGTCTAAAAACTTATTAATAAAAAGATTGTAGAGCTATAAAATAATTTAATTATATAATTTTTGTGGCTAACACATATATACAGCTAAAATTGTAGTATTATAAATACTAATTTATTATTTAATAAGCTTTTGCAATTAAGCATATTTAAAACAGAATGTTTTGTAGTTAATATGTATTTTACAATTAAATAAGCTTC
>DHLF01000005.1:197850-248304 GCA_002405165.1 Christensenella sp. UBA4675 | reverse complement strand
AAGCTTCCGTAGTTAAATGGATAAGTCGGGACCCTAACCCGACGGCGTTCGCGCTAAATTTTTGTTTACACAAAACTTTATCGCTCGGCTCAACAGAACCTGTTCTATCCATTATGGATTTTACAGTTTAATAAACTTACGTGGTAAATATATTTTACAATTAAATAAGCTTCCGTAGTTAAATGGATATAACAGCCCCCTCCTAAGGGGCAGTTATGGGTTCGATTCCCGTCGGGAGTACCAAAAAAACGACTGAATTTCTCAGTTGTTTTTTTAGTTTAGTAATTTTATTTTTTTAAATTCGTTTAATGCGTAGACGTGCTTATAATAGTTATTTTCAAAAAAATTTTGCGATAAAGTTCTATTTTGCAAAATATGATTATTA
This sequence comes from Christensenella sp. UBA4675, assembly GCA_002405165.1. Taxonomy (GTDB): domain Bacteria; phylum Bacillota; class Clostridia; order Christensenellales; family Borkfalkiaceae; genus UBA4675. Next base: position 247,919 of record DHLF01000005.1, on the reverse strand, counting down.
GTGCTATTTTAAATAGTTTCTTTGGATTTAAATGATTGATAGTTGTTTTATCATTAAACAATTCATTAAATCTTTATGAATAAAAAAGAACGGAGCAAAGTCCGTTCTTAATTTAAAACTTATTAGTTTTTAAATAATTCATCAAGTTTTTGTTCAAGTGTTCCGTCTTGGGCGAAAGGCAGAGAATCGAATTGTTTTAGATTATGTTTATCTATTTTTATATCTTTGTTAAAACCTAAAATGAATGATTTTGCTATCCTAAGGTAAAAATTTGGTCGGGAAATTTATAAGTGATATAGTCTTACAAACACTATCATTTGTAGCTGACAACGAAAGGGAGAACATAAAGAAACGTCAAGCAGAAGGTATAAGAATAGCAAAAGAAAAGGGCAAACACCTAGGTCGCCCAAAACTAAAACTTTCAAAAAATTTTCAAGCAATAGCTGACGAATATAAGAAAAAAGAGATAAAGTTAACACAAGCTCTGTCATCTCTTAAAATGAATAGAAGCGGTTTTTATAAACATATAAAAAGTTTATAATTGTCAACCTAAAAAGCCCTTTTGCATTTTAGCAAAGGGGGGAATTTTACAAACGTGAAATATCTATAAATAATTAAAAAAGTTTTATTTAATTTTTGTTTAAATTAGTTATAATTATTTCATATAAAAAAGTTAAAAAGGTAAAATACGTTAGTTTTATTATTTGACAATAATTAAAGATTTGAGTTTAAACCTTTTTTATAAATATATTTAAAATATTATTTATATATAATTGCATTTTTTTAAGTTTCGTGATATAAAAAAATTATGATTTTAAGTGTAATTTATTCGCTTTTAGCGTGCGTGGGGTTAGTTACTTGCGTGCTAACGGGCGCGCAAACAAAAAAATTAAAAATACCTTTTTATCCGTTTATAACTTGCTTTTTTGCTATTCTTTGTGTTATAAGCGGTTGTTTGCCCATGAAAAAAGTTTTGCACGCTTTATGGAACGGTAGTAGCGTTAATCCCGTTAAAATTTTAATATTATTTCTTTCTATGACGGCTATTTCCGTTTTTTTGGACGAAGCAGGCTTTTTTAAACTTACTGCTAGTTTTGCTTTAAAAAAGGCGGGGAAAAGTCAAACTAAACTTTTTGTTTTGTTATTTGTAACGGTATCCGTTTTAACGGTTTTCACATCTAACGATATAGTCGTGCTTACGTTTACGCCGTTTATTTGTTGTTTTTGTAAAAACGCTAAAATAAATCCTTTGCCTTATTTATTAGAAGAATTTATTTCAGCAAACACTTTTTCAATGGCGCTTTTAATAGGAAATCCTACAAATATTTATCTTGCTTTAAAGTCGGGCATTACGTTTTCAAAATACTTTTTAGCAATGATTTTACCTTCTTTGGCGGGCGGAGTCGTAAGTTTTTTAGCACTGTATTTTACGTTTAAAAAAGAACTTTCTAAACCCGTTCAAGCGGAAATAGTAGAAGTAGAAACCGAAAAACCTATGGTAATTATAGGGCTTATTTTTTTAATAGTTTGCACTTTACTTTTAGCTGTTTCGGAGTTTTTAAAATTGCAAATGTGGCTTATAGCTTTAATGGGAGCGTTAAGTCTTTTTGTAATAATATTTGCCTATAAGTCGATTAAAAGGCAAAATTTAACCATTATTAAGAATTCCGCAAAAAGAATTCCTTATGTTTTAATTCCGTTTCTGCTTTCTATGTTTTTGCTGGTTGCAAGTCTAGAATATAACGGCGTAACTTATAAAATTTATAAATTTTTAAATAAGGGCGGAGTTTTTTCTTACGGCGTTTGTTCTACCATATCGTGTAACTTGCTAAACAATATTCCTATGAGCGTTTTATTTGGTTCGGTCTTGCAAAACGGCACGGGACTTAAAGAAGTATACGCTTGTATAATAGGTTCTAATTTAGGCGCGTATTTAACGCCGATAGGAGCCTTAGCGGGCATTATGTGGATGAATATATTAAAAAATTACGACGTAAAAATTACTTTTTTACAATTTGTAAAATTCGGTACGATTACTATTGTTCCGACGCTTACCGCTTCTCTACTTGTTTTAAATTTTGTTGTTTAACTTTATATCAAATTTTATATAGCGATATTATATATTTATATATACATTATAAGTTAAAATATGATATAATATATATAAGATGCATTATAATTGCATTATTTTGTATAGATTTGCTTTTTGAAGTTTTTTTTGTTTTTTAGATAGCAAGATTCGGCGTGTTTGCATAAAGACGTATAGTAAAGGAAAGGAGAAGGTTTTTGGATAGAATAATTTCTATAAGCACAGGCAAAACCGTTTATAAAGACGGAGAAAACTGCGTAAAACTCTACTATTTAAAAAGCCAAGCCGAAGTTTACGAAGAAGCTTATAAACAAGTTTTAGTTTACTCGTTAGGGGTTAGTGTTCCGCAAATAAAAGGAATAGAAAAAATAGGTGAAAATCAAGCGATAATCGCTGAGTTTGTAAAAGGCGAAATTCTTGAAAAATTGTTTTTTGCAACCGACGAAAAAAGTTTAATTTTACAACAACTTATAGATTTTCAAAAAAAATACCATAAAATTCATACGGATAAGTTGCCTACAGGGCGCAAAATTTTCAAAAGTGAAATTTTAAAATGTCCCGATGAAAAATTTAGGAAAAAAGCATTAAAATTATTAAACGAAACGCAAAACAAAAACGAATTATGCCACGCCGGTTTCGATTTTTCAGAATTGCTTACGCTAAACGAAAAGTTATATTCTTTCGGTTGGGAAAATAGTTATTGCGGGGACAAGTTTTCTGACGTTGTTACGACTTTTTTTAGGCTTTTTGAAAAATACGGTAAAAGTTTGGCGGAAAGTTATTTAAACGGTTACGCTAACGTCGAAGAAGATAAAAAAGCGATAAAAAAATGGATATTTATTTACTACGTTTCAAACTATAAAAAATATTCGTCGGAGAACGGAGATTTAAGTAAATATTTAAAAGAAGTTATTAAAGGAGAAGAAAACTAATGATTAGCGTTACAATTTGCATAGGAAGCTCTTGCCATATAAAAGGTTCTAGAATAGTCGTAGAGAAGTTACAACAGTTGGTTGTAAAAAACGAATTAACGGAAAAAGTAAAATTAGACGGAACTTTTTGTATGGGGAAATGTCAACAAGGGGTTTGCGTAACGGTTGATAACGAATTCTTTTCGGTAACGCCGGAAGATACGGAAAGCTTTTTCGATAAAGAAATTTTAGCAAGAGCGTAAGTATGATTATACAAATTTGCGTGGGGAGTTCTTGCTACCTTAAAGGTTCAGCCGAAATAGTAAAATTGTTAGAAGAAAAAGTTTCTAACGGGTACAGCGACAAAATTACGCTTGCGGGAAGCTTTTGCTTAGGAAAATGTAATAGAATAGGCGTAACGGTAAAGGTGGGCGACGAAATTTATACGGGAATAACGCCTACTAATTTCGAGAATTTTTGGGTTGATAAAATAGAGAAAAAATTTACCTAATATTTTTTAAAGGAGTTCTATTATGACGTCGTGTCTTACGTTAAAAAAATCGAATTGTAAAAACTGTTACAAGTGCATAAGACACTGTCCCGTAAAATCCATAAGATTTTCGGCAAACCAAGCTCACATAGTAGCGGAAGATTGCATTTTATGCGGACATTGTTTCGTAGTTTGTCCGCAAAACGCAAAAGAAATAACAAGCGAAACCGAAAAAGTTAAAGTTTTAATTCAGTCGGGCGCACCCGTTTACGTTTCTCTTGCTCCGTCGTTCGTCGCTAATTACGACGGAATCGGAATAGACGCTATGAGAAAAGCTTTATTAAAGCTCGGCTTTTCGGGAGTGGAAGAAACGGCAATAGGGGCGACTATCGTTAAAAACGAATACGAAAATATGATGAAAAGAAAGGATAAAGACGTTATTATTTCTTCTTGTTGTCATACCGTAAATTTACTTATACAAAAGTATTTTCCGTCGTCGCTTAACTATTTGGCAGACGTTTTATCGCCTATGCAGGCGCATGCAATAAACATTAAACAAAGAATAAAAAACGCAAAAGTCGTATTTATAGGGCCGTGTGTTGCCAAAAAAGACGAAGCTCAAACTAGCGGTGGTATAGTTGACGCGGTTTTAACTTACGAAGATTTGGCTAAATGGTTCGAAAAAGAAGACGTAATATTAGAAAAAGAAATCGACGTAACCGAAAAAAGCTTAGCTAGGTTATTCCCGACGACAGGCGGAATTTTAAAGACAATGAATTTTAATTCCGATTATAAATACCTAGCCATAGACGGAATAGAAAACTGCATTTCGGTTTTAAAAGATTTAGAAAGCGGTAAAATTCACAACTGCTTTATAGAAATGTCCTCTTGCGTGGGAAGTTGTGCAGGGGGTCCGGTTATGGAAAAATATCATAGAGCGCCTTTGCAAGATTATTTCGCCATAGCAAATTATGCGGGTAAAAAGGATTTTGACGTTGTTCAGCCCGACAGTAACGAACTAAGAAAATATTTTCCGCCTATTGTAAGAAACAACGTTCCACCGATGGATTATGAAATTACCGACATTTTACATAAAATGGGTAAATTTAAGCCGGAAGACGAACTAAATTGCGGTTCTTGCGGATACGATTCTTGCAGAGAAAAGGCAATAGCCATATATCAGGGCAAAGCCGAAATTTCTATGTGCTTGCCTTACTTAAAGGATAAAGCCGAAAGCTTTTCCGATTGTATAGTAAACAACACTCCTAACGGACTTATAGTCGTAAACGAAAACTTAGAAGTTCAACAAATAAACGGAGTTGCTAGAAAAATAACCAACGTTCAACGCGCTTCGGACGTTTTAGGAGAAAGCGTCAGCCGTATTCTAGATACGGCTATCTTCGAAAAGGTTTTAAAAAGTAAGCGTAGCGTAAGAAACCAAAAAACCTATCTTGCCGATTACAATAAATACGTCGAACAAACCGTAGTTTACGATTTAGCGTATCATTTGCTCGTTTGCATTATGAGAGATATAACCGAAGAAGAAAGCGAAAAAGAGAAAAAGGAAAGTATTTCTCGTCAAACGATAGAAGTTGCAGACAAGGTTGTGGATAAACAAATGCGTATCGTTCAGGAAATTGCTTCCTTGCTTGGCGAAACGGTTGCGGAAACCAAAATCGCTTTAACAAAATTAAAGGAGTCCATTACCGATGAATGATTTATGCGTCGATATAGGCTTTAAAAGCGTAAACCACTACGGAGAACAGCTTTGCGGAGACCATTTAGACGTTGTGGAACAAGGCGAAAATTCAAGGGTAATAGTTTTGGCGGACGGTTTAGGTAGCGGGGTAAAAGCAAGTATTTTATCAACGCTTACGTCTAAAATTATTTCTACTATGATGTCGGAAGGCTTGTCTTTGGAAGAAAGCGTGCAAACCATCGTAAAAACTTTGCCCGTTTGTTCGGTAAGGGGGGTTGCTTATTCCACCTTTACGATAGTTAGAATCGTAGATAACGTTTCCGCCGAAATAATAGAATTCGACAACCCGAAAACGATTATTTTAAGGGACGGCAAAAATTTCGAGTACAACCGTACCGAAATGGTAATAGAAGGAAAAAAAGTATATAATTCCACCATTTCGCTTAAAGACGGCGACGTTTTTATAGTTTTGAGCGACGGTTGTCCGCACGCAGGAATAGGGAATTTATATAATTTCGGATGGAAAAGAGAAGAAATAGCCGATTATATGCTTCCTGTTGTTTACGCGGGCGGATATTCGGCAAAATCGCTTGCGACTATTTTGATTGACGAAGTAAATAAACTTTACGATTATAAGCCCGGCGACGACGCTACGGCTTGCATAATAAAAGTTAGAAAACGACAAGCGGTAAACATACTTTTCGGTCCGCCGAGCGACAGGGACGATACCCAAAGAATGATGTCGTTATTCTTTTCAAAAGAAGGCAAACATATTGTTTGCGGGGGGACGACTTCTTCTATCGTAGCTAAATTTTTAAATAAGCCGTTAAAAACGAGTTTAAGTTTCGATAAAAGCGGAATTCCGCCTATCGCCGAAATAGAAGGCGTAGATTTAGTTACGGAAGGCGTTATTACTATGAATAAAGTCGTTGAATACGCAAAAGACGCGGTCGGCGACAATAACCTTTACGAACAATGGGGGTTCGGACACGACGGAGCTTCTTTAATATGCAGATTACTGTTCGAAGAAGCAACCGATATAAATTTTTACGTTGGCAGAGCGGTAAATCCCGCTCATCAAAATCCCGATTTGCCTATAAATTTCAATATTAAAATGACTTTGGTTGAAGAATTAAGCAAATGTCTTAAACAAATGGGTAAAAGAATAAGAGTAAATTATTTTTAAAGGATAATTATGAGAAAGTTCGATACAAAAGTTCAATATTTAAAGTACAAAGTTTTAAGGGAAGTTGCCCGTCAGGAATGGGAAGGAAAACTTGCGGAAAACGCTATAGACATTCCTAAAATTATAGTTCCGGGCAAAATTCCTACTATGCGTTGTTGCGTCTACAAAGAAAGAGCAATTTTAACCGAAAGGGTAAAAATAGCTATGGGCGGAGATAAAAATAACGACAACGTTATAGAAGTAATCGATATCGCTTGCGACGAATGTCCCGTAGGCGGATATACCGTTTCCAGCGCGTGCAGGGGCTGTCTTGCTCACCGTTGCGAAGACGTTTGTAGGTTCGGGGCTATTACGTTCGACAGCGCGCACGTTGCCCACATAGACAAGACTAAATGTAAAGAATGCGGATCCTGCGCAAAAGTTTGCCCGTATAGCGCAATTATGAATTTTAAACGCCCTTGCGAAACTTCTTGTAAAGTTAAAGCTATTACCATGGGCGACGAAAAACAAGCTATGATAAACAACGACAAGTGTATTTCTTGCGGTGCTTGCGTTTACGCTTGTCCGTTTGGGGCTATTACCGATAAATCGTTTATATTGGACGCAATTAGAGCTATAAAGGAAAGTCAAAATAACCAAAAATATAAAGTTTTTGCAGTAGTCGCTCCTTCTATTTCAAGTCAGTTTACTTACGCAAAACTCGGTCAAGTAATATCGGGAATAAAACAATTAGGTTTTCGTACCGTAGTTGAAGCCGCGTTAGGCGCGGATATGGTCGCGTATGCGGAAGCAAGGGAACTTGCTGAAAAAGGATTTTTAACAAGTTCTTGTTGTCCTGCGTTCGTCGATTATATCGAAAAAAACAATCCTGATCTTAAACAATATATTTCGCACAATTTGTCGCCTATGACGACTATTGCAAAATTCATAAAAGAACACGAACAAGATTGCAAAGTCGTATTTATAGGACCATGTACCGCGAAAAAGAAAGAAGTTCAAAAGGAAAGCGTAAAACCGTATGTTGACGTTGCCATTACTTTTGAAGAATTACAAGCTTTATTCGACAGTAAAGATATTGATATTACTACGCTTGCCGAAGAAGAATTAGAAAACGCTTCTTACTTTGGAAGAATCTTTGCAAGAAGCGGTGGTCTTGCGGACGCCGTTAGAGAAGCTTTAAAAGAACAAAATATTGATTTCGACTTTAAACCCGTTTCTTGCGACGGAATAGAAGCTTGCAAAATAGCGTTGCTTAAAAAGGGTAAAAATATGCTCGACGCTAACTTTATAGAAGGTATGGCGTGCTTAGGCGGTTGTATAGGCGGGGCAGGCTGTTTAAATCACGGAGAAAAGAATAAAGCGGAAGTTGACAGATACGGAATGAGCGCAATGGAAAAAACCATAACGGACGCCATTTCTATGGTTAACAACGTCAATAATAAAAAATAATTTTTTTCTTAATAATAAAAAACTTTTGCGTTTTACACGTAAAAGTTTTTTATGTTTTGGTAAATTTTACTATTAAGTGCAACTGTTAGGAGTAAAAAATAAGATTATATAAAATCTATGGTTTAATTATTTTAGTTTATTTCGAAAACTTCTGTAAACCGTTTTTTTATAGCTTAAATATGCTTTTTTCGACTTATAGCCCTACTTAAAGATAAATTCGGCTTTAAATATTAAAAACATTGTTATTAAAGTTAAAAAACTATAAATTTCGGGCGTAGCAAAATTTTGCTACGCCCCGCAGTTTTTAATAATTTAATTGTTTCTTAATTACTTTTTAAAGGTTCTTTTTCAATTATGGTTTTATATCCGCCTTCTCCGTATCTGATACATTTGGATACCCTTGAAAGCGTTGCGCTGGATATGTCCGTGTGTTCTATAATTTCATTATAGGTTTTTCCTTCTAAAAGCATTTTCGCCGATTTTATGCGTTGGCTCATAGATTCAAGTTCTTTCATCGTGCATAAATCGGAGAAAAACTTTTCGCACTCTTCCAAAGTTTCAAGCTTTAATATTTCTTTATAAAGCTCGTCTATCATAGGTTTATAATTTTTAACCGTCATTTTAACTCCTTAATACTCTTCTTGCGAAGATTTGTTTAAAAAAGCTTTTGTCTTTTCGCTTTGGGGATTGTTAAATAGTTGTTCGGGCGAGCCTTCTTCTTCTATAATTCCGTCCGACATAAACACTATTTTATCCGATACGTTTTTGGCAAAATTCATTTCGTGAGTTACTATTATCATAGTTCTGCCTTCGTCCCTAAGTTGTTTTATTACTTTTAAAACTTCTCCCGTAAGTTCGGGGTCTAGGGCGGAAGTAGGTTCGTCGAAACATAAAATATCGGGGGATAGGGCAAGCGCTCTTGCAATTGCAACCCTTTGTTGTTGTCCGCCCGAAAGTTCGCAAGGGTAATTTTTTGTTTTCTCTTTTAAACCTACTCTTTCTATAATTTGCAAGGCTTTTTCTGCGTTTTCGGCTTTTTTTAGCTTTAAATCGTTTTTCTTATCGTAAGAAGTAAAATTTTTCCAAAACGCTTTTAAAAATATACCTATTTTTTTAAAAAACGAATTTTTTTTCATTTCGCTTTTAGCGTTTTGCATATTTTCTTTCTTTTTAGCTTTATAGTAAGTGGAATTTTCTTTAATTTTGCGTTTGCTCTTAACGTTCATCGCAAGCGTTACGTTGTTTAAAACGTTGTATTGCGGAAATAAATTAAAGTTTTGAAATACCATTCCTAACGTTTTGGAATTCGTGGTTTTTTCTTCAACGGGAAAAATTTTTACTCCGTCAAGATAAATTTCTCCTTCGTCAGCCGTTTCTAAAAAGTTTAAACACCTAAGTAACGTCGTTTTTCCGTTTCCCGAAGAACCTATTACGGATACTACTTGACCTTTTTCCATAGTAAAGTTTATCCCTTTTAAAACTTTGGTTTCTCCAAAACTTTTACATAAATTTTTAGTTTCTAAAAAAGCCATAATCACACCTTATAGTAAGAGAGTTTTTTCTCAACGTAGTTAAATAGTAGCGTTAAAAGTCCGTTTAAAATCAAATAGAACAATCCCGAATAAAATATCGCCCAAATATATTCTCTCAATAATTTTTTAGCTACGAAAATTACTTCTACAACCCCTATTACGTTCGCAAGCGACGTGTCTTTGGTTAGGGTAATTATTTCGTTACTCATAGGCGGAACTATACGCTTTACGACTTGCATTAAAATAACTTTAAAAAACGCTTGCGTTTTTGTTAGTCCTAAAACTTGACAAGCTTCGTACTGACCCTTACTAATAGATTGAATACCGCCCCTGAATATTTCGGAAAAATATGCCGAATAATTTATTGAGAACGCAACTAACGCCGCCAAAAATCTTGTGGAAATGGTTTTGTCAAACCAAGCCCAACCCGTATTCATAGTAGGCCATACAAAGTCGAAAAGTAGTCCGGGAACGTAGTATATAATAAAAATCTGCAACATTAAAGGCGTTCCCCTTAATATCCAAACTATTACTTTAAAAAAGATTCGCAAAGGGGCAAATTTCGAAGTCGTGCAAAACGAAATGAGTAACCCTAATGGCAATGCTATTATAATTGTGAGAAAAAATAACAATAAAGTCGTTTCAGATGCTTGCAACAACTGTTTTGTTACGTCTAATAATGCTTTCATATATTCCTTATCGCAGTTAATCGAGTTAAATTTAAAACGATAAATTTAACCCGACTAATTTGTAAATTAAATTAAACTTTTGTATTTTAAACTAAATTTTAAAGATTTCCCAAAGCTTGGTCGTTTAACGCAACCGAAACGTATTGTTCCGCAAGTCTTGCCAAAGTTCCGTCTTGATATTTTTCTTTAAAGAATTCGTTTAATTTAGAAACTAAATTACTTTTCTTTCTAGCCCCTACTCCGAATAATTCTTGATTAAAAGATACCGCGTTAGTGTTTACTATCATTAAATCTTCATAGCTTCCTTTTCCTATTATGCTGTAAGCCATAGTGTAATCGATAATGGCAACTTCGCTCGTTCCTGCTTTAACTTCTAATATAGATTGTACTTGACTTGTAACTCTATTTATTTTCGACGCTTGTAAAGTGCCGGTTGCAACTGTATCTCCCGCGCTTCCTTCTTCTACCGCTATTTTAGCAGATTTTACTGTGTTTACGCTGTTAATACTTTCCGAATTACTTTTCTTTATTACCGCTACTTGCATATTCGTTGCGTACGAAACCGAAAAGTCCATTTCGGTTTTAAGTTCATCGCTTAAAGTCATTCCGTTCCAAACTAGGTCAATAGCTTTGCTAGATAATTCAGTGGTTTTTTGATTCCATTCAATTTCTACGAATTCTACGTTTACGCCGATTTTCTCAGCGAATAATTTTGCTAAGTCAGCGTCAAATCCAACCCATTGTCCGTTTTCTTTGTAGTCCATAGGTTTATAATCGGTAATTCCTACAATTAGCGTTCCTTTCTTTTGTACGTATTCTAAATCGGATTTGCTTTTCTTTCCGCAAGCGGTAGTTGAAAAACAACATATTAAAGCTAACGTTAGACATATAGCAGATATTATTTTTTTCATTTTTTCTCTCTCCTTTGCTTTATCACTTTATCGTGCTAAATTATTTATGTGCCTATTATACTTTATTACGATAAAGTTGTAAAGCGTTTTTAACAACTTTTTTTAAATTTTTTTAAAATTTTTTTGGAGATAGATTTATATATAATAAGGTAATATTTTTTCCCTTTAAAAAAATTGTAAAAATAATTTACTTTTAAGTTTTTTTCTGATATAATATCCTTATTAAGACAATGTATCAATAAGGAGAACAAAAAAATGGAGAAAATCACAAACGACGTTTACTACGTCGGAGTAAACGACCACGAAATAGATTTATTCGAAGGGCAATATATAGTTCCGAACGGAATGGCATATAATTCTTACGTTTTGTTAGACGAAAAAATTGCCGTTTTCGATACGGTGGATAAAAATTTTTGCGAGCAGTGGATAAAAAACGTTAAAGAAGTTTTAAACGGTAAAAAACCCGATTATTTAATAATTTCTCATATGGAACCCGACCATAGCGCAAATTTAGTTGAATTTTTGGATATTTTCCCCGAAGTTACTGTAATCGGAAACGCAAAAACTTTTGGGATGTTCGATAATTTTTTCCATAGAGAAATAAAGAACAAAAAACTAGTTTTAGACGGAGAAATTTTAAGTCTTGGCAAAAATAGCTTAAAATTTATATTCGCGCCTATGGTTCACTGGCCCGAAGTTATGGTTACGTATTGCGAAGAGCAAAAACTGTTGTTTTCGGCTGACGCGTTTGGGAAATTCGGGGCGTTAGACGTAGAAGAAGATTGGGCTTGCGAAGCTAGAAGATATTATTTCGGAATAGTCGGAAAATACGGAGTACAAGTACAAAGTTTATTAAAAAAACTTTCGGGAGCTAAATTAGAAAAGATATTACCTTTACACGGCCCTGTTTTGCAAGATAATTTAAGCTATTATATAGGCTTATACGATACTTGGTCTTCCTACGGGGTAGAAGCGGAAGGAGTGTTTATAGCTTACACTTCCGTTTACGGAAACACTAAAAAAGCAGTAGAAGAGCTTAAAGAAAAATTAAAAGAGAAAGGTTGTTCTAAGGTAGTCGTAGCGGATTTAGCTAGAAGCGATATGGCTGAATGTGTGGAAGACGCGTTTAAATACGGAAAAATTGTTTTGGCTTCTACGACTTATAACGGCGACGTATTCCCCTTTATGAATACGTTTTTAGAAGCTTTAACCGAAAGAAATTATCAAAACAGAAAAATAGGTATAATCGAAAACGGCAGTTGGGCACCGACCGTTGCAAGAATTATCAAAGAAAAATTTTCGAAATCTAAAAATATCGAATTCGTAGAACCCGTAGTTAAAATTTTATCGTCTTTAAGTCAAGAAAACTTAAAGCAGTTAGACGAACTCGCTACGGAACTCAACAAACGCTAAACGTAAATTATATACGCCGAATGAAGTTTAAACAATTTCATTCGGCTAATTTAATCGTATAATTTTTAATTTATTTTTTTTCTTTACAAATTATTGTCTATAATATATAATAAAGGATAGAAAAGTACAAGATTACGAGAAAAACTCGCAAGGAGAAATATGAGTAAACCGTTGGTTGCCATAGTCGGCAGACCCAACGTCGGGAAATCGACGTTTTTCAATAAAATAAGCGGAGATAGAAAAGCTATCGTAAAGGATAAGCCGGGTGTTACTAGGGATAGAATTTACGCCGACGCCGAGTGGTGCGGTTATAATTTTACCCTAATAGATACGGGCGGAATAGAACTTAAAAGCAACGACGAAATGTGGCGACATATAAAAGAGCAAGCCGAAATAGCGATAGAAACCGCCGACGTTATAATATTTTTTTGCGACGCGCGCACGGGTTTAACTCAAGCCGATAGGGACGTTGCGGAAAAACTGCGTAGGTCAAAAAAACCCATAGTTTTAGCAGTAAACAAAATGGATAATTACGACCCTATTCTTTTGTCGGAATTTTATGAATTAGGACTTGGCGAACCTTACGGAATTTCAAGCGAACAAGGAAAAGGAATGGGAGATTTGCTTGATAAGGTATGTTCTTACTTCGATAAAATAGAAGACGAACAAGAAGAAGGTGTTTTGCGTATAGCGGTCGTCGGGAAACCTAATGCGGGTAAATCCAGTTTAGTCAATAAGTTGCTCGGATACGATAGAACTATTGTTTCTTCTATTGCGGGAACTACGAGAGATTCCATAGATACGCCTTTCAGCGTAAACGGACAAAAATACGTTTTAATAGACACTGCGGGAATAAGAAGGAAAAGAGCCGTTTACGAAGACGTAGAATATTATAGCGTAGTAAGGGCATTTAATTCCATAAGAAAAGCTGACGTAGTGCTTATCGTAATAGATTCTGTAGAAGGTTTAACCGAACAAGACGTAAAGATATGCGGATTTGTTCACGAACAAGGTAAACCCAGCGTTATTTGTATGAATAAATGGGATTTAGTCGATAAAGATACGTATACAATAAACAAGTTTGAAGAAAAATTAAAGTGCGATTTAGCGTTTATGGATTACTATAAGTCGGTCTATATATCGGCTAAAAGCGGACAAAGGGTAGAAAAAGTTTTATCCTTAGTAAGAAGCGTTTACGAAAACAGCCAAAAAAGAATTTCTACGGGACTTTTAAACGATATTTTAGGCGACGCTATTCGCACGACCGACCCGCCTACAAAACACGGCAGAAGATTAAAAATTTATTATGCTACGCAAGACGGAGTAGCTCCGCCGACGTTTATTATTTTCGTAAACAACGCGGAACTTATGCATTTTTCATATAAAAGATTTTTAGAAAACGTTATAAGAAATTCTACCGATTTTTCGGGAACTCCTATAAGACTAATCGTAAAAGAAAAGAAGGAGAACGAAGAATGAAAACCATGAGTATTTCTAACGGTTGGTATTATTTTGTAGTTATCGCCGTTTGTTCTTACCTTATAGGTTGCATAAACTTTGCTATTATTATAAGTAGAGTAAAAAATCACGGAGAAAAGGATATCCGTTCTATCGGGAGCGGTAACCCCGGTATGCTAAATATGAGTAGAGCTTACGGAATGAAAGTAGGCGTTTTAATACTTTTTTTAGATATTATGAAAGGAGTTGTTCCGTGTTTAACGGCAAAACTTATATTTAAAAACGTATATTATTCTTCTAACGGTTTATGTTTGCAAGATACTGCGCTTGCCTTAGCGGGGTTAGGTGCGGTTTGCGGACACGTTTTCCCGTTTTGGCTAAAATTTAAGGGCGGAAAGGGTATTTCTACCACGATAGGCGTTTTTTTGGTTGCTCAACCTTTATGGGTTGTAATTTTTGGCGTGTCGGCAATAGTTTTTATTTTGCTAACGAATATGGGCTCTATGGGTTCTTTTATAGCTACAACGCCGTCGGCAATAGTAACTTGCTATAAATTTTATTTAAAATGCGTAAATAACGCTATAACTTTAAATTGGGTGTTTTACGTAACTCAATTTATGGTATTTTTAATAATAGTAATCACTTGGTGGGCGCATAGAGTAAATATAGTAAGGCTTATAAAGGGCGAGGAACACCCTACAAATTGGTTACAAATGATTAAAAATATGAAGTTTAAATCTAAATTAAAAAAACAAAAGAATAAATAAAGTGTTTTTAGCGTTAAAAATTTTATTTAACCCCTTTTTAAAAAGCGATATTTTAATTAAAAACTATTTTTCAAAAAAACTTTTTTTAATAACATATTTCAAAAAAACCTTTCATATACTTTAATTAGCTTGAAGTTACGGGAGGTTTTTATTTTTATGGAGCGTTACGATATTTACAGGGATATTGCCGAGAGAACGGGCGGAGATATTTATATAGGCGTAGTAGGTCCGGTTCGGACGGGGAAGTCCACTTTTATATCAAAATTTATGGAAAAAAACGTGCTTCCCAACATTTCGGGGAAGAATAAAAAGCAAATAGCGGTAGACGAGTTACCGCAGTCCGCGCAAGGTAGAACGGTTATGACGACCGAACCTAAATTTATTCCTGGGGAAGCGGTAAGCATAACGCTTGGGGCGGGGGCTAGCGCAAGGGTAAGAATGATAGATTGCGTTGGCTTTATGGTAGACGGCGCGCAAGGAATAAGCGAAGACGGAAAACCCAGAATGGTTAAAACGCCTTGGCAAAGTAAACCTATGCCGTTCGACAAGGCAGGGGAGCTTGGCACAGAAAAGGTAATAAAAGAACATTCTACAATAGGCATAGTAGTTACATGCGACGGTAGTTTTACCGACATAGACAGGTCTAACTACGTTCCTAGCGAAGAAAAGGTAATAGGGGAGTTAAAAGCCATCAATAAGCCGTTTATCGTGGTTTTAAACTCTAACGAACCACAGGGAGAAAAGGCGCAAAAACTAAAAAATTCTTTATGTAAAAAGTACGGAGTAACGGTAGTCGCGATGTCTTGTCAGGACGCTACGGAAAGCGATTTTAATTCGTTACTCGAAAAAGTTTTACTAGAATTTCCGTTAAAAGTTTGCAACGTTAAAATTCCTACTTGGTTAAACGCTTTGCCTTACGAGAGTAAAATTATTCAAGATTTAATTAAAGCTTTAAGAGAATCGGGAGAAAAAGCTTGTAAAATGAAAGACGGAGCTTGTTTTCAAACGGCGTTTTCGTCCGTAGAAAACGTTATCCCGCCCGAAAGCGTAGATTGTAATTTGGGAGAAGGCGAAGTCAACGTTAAAATAGACGTTAAGCCCGAACTTTTTTATTCTGTTTTAAGCGAAGAAAGCGGGCAAGACATAAAAGACGAATTTTCTTTAATAAATTACGTTAAAAATTTGGCGGAAGCTAAAAAATGTTACGATAAAATTAAAGACGCTATCCCGCAAATAGAACAAGAAGGTTACGGTATAGTAAATCCTACTTCTTCCGACTTGGAAATAGGCGAACCTATTTTGGTTAAACGCGGTTCTAGATACGGGGTTAAAATAGAAGCTAAAAGCACTAGCTACCACGTTATGAAAATAGATTTAGACGCTTCCGTTACACCGCTTTCGGGGAATAAAGAACAGTGCGAAAATTACGTTAATTATTTAAAAGACGAATATCTAAAATCGCCTGAAAACCTTTGCAATATAAACGTTTTCGGTAAAAAAATGAGCGATTTCGTTAAGGACAGCGTTTCGGCAAAACTTAATGCAATGCCTATCGAAGCTCGTGGAAAAATGAAAAAAACGGTAAGTCGTATCGTAAACGAAGGGAAAGGCGGAGTTATCTGTATTTTATTGTAAAAAGTATATAATAAAGGTGAGTTTTATAAGCTTACCTTTTTTGTTGAAAATTTTTGCAAAAACGCATATTTTTTGCATGTATTGACATTTTATTTCTTTTATAATATAATAAAATGAAGAGAGGGAAATAAAATGTGTGGCATAGTCGGTTACATTGGAGAAAGACAATGTAATAAAGTTTTAATGAACGGACTAAGAAGACTTGAATACCGCGGGTACGATTCCGTAGGTATGGCTTCTTTGTGCGATGGTTCGTTTAATGTAGTTAAAAGAAAAGGTAGAGTTGCATCTATTGAAAAAGACAGTGAAAATATTTTAGGAAATATAGGAATAGGGCATACCAGATGGTCTACCCACGGAAAACCTTCGGATGAAAATTCTCACCCGCATTACACTAAAAATTTCGCCGTAGTTCATAACGGTATTATTGAAAATTATCTGGATTTAAAAATAGAACTCGTAAACGACGGGGTAAAGTTTTCTTCTGAAACGGATACGGAAGTTATAGTTCACCTACTTGAAAAATATTATCAAGGCGATTTTTTGTCCGCGGTAAAAAAGACTTTAAAACGTTTGTGCGGTTCTTATGCTCTTGCGATAATTTGTAAAGATTATCCCGAAGAAATAATAGTTGCTAAAAAAGACAATCCTTTAATTATAGGTCTTGGCGATAAAGAGGGATTTGTTGCAAGCGATATTCCCGCTCTTGCCGATTACACTAACAAAATTATATATCTTCAAGACGGTGAATTTGCGGAAGTAAAAAGGGACGAAGCAATAGTTTATAACGATAAAGGTATAAAAACAGATAGAGAAATTACCGTTGTAGACGTAGAAAAAAGTCAGCTGTCCACCGCCGGATACGAAAGTTTTATGTTAAAGGAAATAAACGAAATTCCTTTTGCAATTGAAAATACTCGTAAGAGTTTACAAAACCTAATTTTACCCGAAAAGTTAGTCTATATGTTAAAAAACACCGATTTAATTAAAATAATCGGATGCGGTACGGCGTATAACAGCGGTTTAGTTGGTAAACAACTTTTCACTAAATACGCTCGCGTTAGATGTGAAACGGACATTGCAAGCGAATTTAGATATAACGAAAATTTAATAGACGATAAAACTTTAGTTATTGCCGTTTCCCAAAGCGGAGAAACCGCGGATACTTTGGCAGGCGTTAAAATCGCCAAAGAAACGGGCGCGTACGTTTTACTTATTACCAACGTTGCAAATTCTTCTATCACACATTACGCAGACTATACCATAGTTACCAAGGCGGGAATCGAAACTGCGGTTGCCGCAACTAAAAGCTACAATTCTCAATTAGTGGTTTTCTATTATTTGGCTGAAAAAGTTGCTAAGTTACGGGGATTAGAATGTAATTTTATGGACGCGTTAAAGTACGTTCCCGCAAAAATCAAAAAAAACGTTTTAGACAAACAAGATTTAATTGTAGACTTGGCTAGAAAATATTACGACGTTCATTCGGTTTTCTTTTTAGGTAGAATTTTAGATTACGCCGTTGCGGTAGAAGCTTCTTTAAAATTAAAAGAAATAACTTATATTCACAGCGAAGGTTACGCCGGCGGAGAATTAAAACACGGTACGCTCGCTTTAATTGACGGGCAGGTTTTAGTAGTTATTTTGGAATCGCAAAAAGAATTAGTTCCTAAAATGGAAAACGCTTTGAGAGAAGTAGAAGCAAGGGACGCAAACGTTTTAGTCGTTACTAAGGACGAAAAATATTCTTATTGCGACGCCGTTATTTTACCCGACGTAGACGAAGCTTTAATGCCACTAGTGGAAATAGTGCCTTTCCAACTGTTTGCGTATTACGTTTCTCGTTGTAGGGGACAGGACGCGGATAAACCTAGAAATTTGGCAAAATCCGTTACCGTTGAATAAAATTTGTAAAATAAAAATTTTATTTTTAAATGAAAACAACGCGTTTAAAATTTTTTAACGCGTTGTTTTTTTAAGGTTTAATTGTTTTTTGTTTATGGTTTCGCCTTAGGATAAAGGCTAATCTTTATTTTTAATATATGTAAAGGTATTCACATATTATAAATGTTCATATAGGTAAATTTTTAATATATATGCTCATTTGTTACTTTTAAGGAGATATGCAAATGGAAAAACTTGTAATCGCTTCCGAAAATAAGGGAAAAATTAGGGAGTTTAAAGAAATTTTAGGCGATAAATACGAAATTCTTTCGCTTGCCGACGTTGGCTTTAACGGCGAAATAGACGAAAAATACGATACCTTTGAAGAAAATTCTTACATAAAAGCTAAAACGGTTTACGACTATACGGGACTAAGCGTACTTGCCGACGACAGCGGTTTGGTTGTTTCGTCCTTAAACGGAGAACCGGGTGTAAAAAGCGCAAGGTATGCGGGAAATCACGACATGCAGGCAAATAAGAAAAAACTTCTTGAAAAGTTAAACGGAAAAGATAGAAAAGCGTATTTTGTATGTTGTATTACTATGATTACCAAAGATAAAAATATTTGCGTTTTCGGAAAAACCGAAGGGGAAATTTTGTTTGAAGAACGCGGAACCGGCGGGTTCGGCTACGACCCGTTATTTTATAGTTACGATTTAAAAAAATGTTTCGGCGAATGTTCGGACGAAGAAAAAAATTCGGTTTCTCACAGGGCAAGGGCAATACAGGAATTATTAAAAGCTATAAAATAGGTTTTGTATGCTATGACAAATTTATGTTAAAATATAGAAAAAGGATAAAAATTTTATTAAAAAATTTTAAAAACACTATTTTTAAGCTGTTTTTTGTCGGATTTTCAAGCAAAAGTAAAAAAGAAATATTTTTTTAAAAATTTTGTAAAAATTCGACAAAAACGATTGACAAACTAATAATATTTTGGTACTATTTATGAGCATTATGTGTCAATGCGGGTGTAGTTCAATGGTAGAATTCCAGCCTTCCAAGCTGGCTGCGTGGGTCCGATTCCCATCACCCGCTCCATTATAGTTTTTAAAGGGAGCCAAACTCACAAATTGTTCAGTTTGCGCCTGTAGCTCAGCTGGATAGAGCACCGCCCTTCTAAGGCGGGTGTCAGGGGTTCGAATCCCTTCAGGCGCGCCAAAACAAACGGCGGGAGTAGCTCAATCGGTGGAGCGCCAGATTGTGGTCCTGGAGGTCGTGGGTTCGATTCCCATCTCTCGCCCCATTAAAAACTTACATTGGGGTGTCGCCAAGCGGTAAGGCACGGGATTTTGATTCCCGCATTCGTAGGTTCAAATCCTGCCACCCCAGCCAAAAAACTTTATATTTTTATTTAAAACGGACGGTCCATTAGCTCAGGCGGTAGAGCACGCGACTTTTAATCACGGTGTCCGGGGTTCGAGTCCCCGATGGATCACCACTTACTCATAAGTGCTTTTAGAACAAAAGGAAATGAGTCGCCATAAGCAGAAGCGTTATATCTGCTTTTATATTTGGACCATTAGCTCAGTTGGTAGAGCACCTGACTCTTAATCAGGGTGTCCGGGGTTCGAGCCCCCGATGGTCCACCAAAAACATTTTTATATTTTAAATTTAATTTTTTAAAAAGCTAAAACATCCGAAGGGATGTTTTTTTTGTTTATTGCTTGAAATAAAATTTAGTTTATTGTATACTTACTCTGATGTGAACCCAAAAGATTGGACAGTAATGAAAAACTTTTGGGTGCATATCACAATTTCTTACATTTTAAATAAATTTTTATATATTACTGAGTATATGTAAATTATAAAAGGACTAAATATGAGATACATAACCGATGAACAGATAAAGAAAATTGATATCGATTCTTTTGAACTGCTAAAAATCGTAATACTATAAAACATAAAAAAGAAAGTTTATTACCGCCAAAAACGTCTATTCATTTAGACGAAAAAGGAAGTATTTTTTATAATACAATGCCTTGCTGTATTCCTGCTTTAAACGTGGGCGGAGTAAAATTGGTTAATAGATATCCTGATAATACGCCGTCGCTTAACGCTAATTTAATGCTGTACGATTTATCAAACGGTCAATTAAAGGCGGTTATGGACGCTTCTTACTTAACTATACTTCGTACGTCGGCGGTAGGAATTCATTCCGTATACCTATTTGCAAAAAAGGATTTTAAAACAATAGCGTTTATAGGGCTTGGCGAAGTCGGGAAGCTCGCTTTAAAAATTTTTATCGACACTATTGACCACGACGTTATTATAAGAATTTTTAATTATAAAAACAGAGCGAAAGAAATAATCGAAGAATATAAAGATAGAAAACACGTTACCTTTGAAGTTTATGAAGATTATAATTCTTTAATAGATAATTGCGACGTAATAGTATCCGCCGTTACCTATCAAGAAAACGACTTTACTACGCCCGACAAATATAAAAAAGGGTGCTTAATCGTTTCGATTCATACAAGGGGTTTTATGGATTGCGATTTGGCTTTCGATAAAATTTTCGGTGACGATACGGGACATTTAAAAGGCTTTAAAAACTTTAATAAATTTAAAAAGTTTGAAGAAATTTGCGACGTTGTAAACGGTAAAGTAAAGGGTAGAGAAAGCGACGACGAACGCATTATCGCTTATAGCGTTGGTATTGCGCTTCACGATATTACTTTGGCAAATATAATTTATGAAAAATTAAAATAATTTAAAAATTTTTCTTTAACCTAAAATGCGTATTTGGCGTTTTAGGTTTTTTAATGTAAAAAAATTTTAAAATTTATTGACAAAAAAACAGTAAAATAGCATAATTGAATAAAACAAAATGTTGTTTGCTAAACTTTTTAAAAGTTTAAAGGAAATTATGGAAATAAAAAAACTATTTAAAAAAGATATTAAACAGTGCTTGAATATCTATAATTATTATATCGAAAATACTACCGCGACGTTTGAAGAAAAAAGGTTAACTTTTTTTAAATTTTATAAGCGAATAAAAAAGATAGCTAAAAATTATCCGTTTTTCGTTGCGGTGGAAAATAATAAAGTTTTAGGATATGCGTACTTAAATAGTTTTAACGAACGTTCCGCCTACAAATACACGGTTGATTTATCGATATATTTAGATAAAAATTGCTTAAATAAAAAAATAGGAACTAAGCTTTATAATATTATTGAAGAAACGGCTATAAAATTAGGCTATAAAAATATAATTTCTTTGATAACCGAAGAAAACGAGAACAGCAAAATTTTTCACGAGAAAATGGGTTTTAGTTGCGTAGGAAAATTAGAAGGCGTGGGAATTAAATTCGGTAAAAAATTGTCGGTAAGTTATTATCAAAAAATTTTATAAAAACTCTACGCTGTATTATATTTTAGTGTAGAAAGCACAAAAAAATCCCTCGAACCGAGTTTAACGTGTTCGGGGGATATAAAATTTATATAAAATAATATTTACTATTTATTTGTATTTTGCAAGGAGTTTTTGTATTCTGTTATAAGATTTTGAAAATAAGCGTCATACTCGCTTGGCAAAAGTTCTAAATAATTGTAATTGTATAGCTCTTCGTTTACGTCAACTTCTTCGCCGTCTACCGTAACTTTAACGGGTCTGGTCGGAGTAGCATACACAAAAGTATACTTAATTTCTCCTATACTTATAGCAACGGGTTTATCAGTTTCTTCGTTACGCTCGAATGTAACGGCTAAATCGGTTACGACAACGGGCTTTTCGTCTGATTTTAAAGCGTAGTAAAGCGTTGCTTTACAGTTTGCGGAATCAACGTCGTAATATTTATAAATATATTCGCTGTAATTTTTTTGAAGTTCGTTTGTAATTTCTGCACAGTACAACCCGTTATAATCGTATAAATCATAGCCGAATACCGGTAAATTACTGTAAATATTTTTAACGTAAGAAAGGTCTGTGGCTTTGTCTACTTTATTGTATTGAATATCGTATGCGTCGATATGCTTTGTCGCCGAAGGCCAACGTGATATAAGGGCTACTCTTTTTTGAGCGTCTACGTTAAAAGTATGTGCATTTTTACCTTCGCCCGTTATAAAACTTATTAAAGATATATTGCCTTCGTCGTTGTAAGTGTATTCTAGTTTAACTTCCCTTGCAAAAACAGAAGAATAATTGTCTTTATAAACGTAATACCCGTATGTTTTGCCGGTTATAACTAAATATGCTTCTTTGCCGTATTTTTCTATATTGTCTACGGTTTCTTCTTGATAGGCGGTGCGGGTGTCCGTAACAAGTTTGTACGTGCCTACGACTTCTTCTTTTTTCCCTGCTTTGCATGCAACGAAAGGCAAGGAAAAAGTAAGCGATAAAACAAAAATCGCAATAAATAGAAATACTTTGTTTTTCATAAAAAAACTCCCATCCTTTTTTATTATTGTATAATAATAAAAAATAAAAGTCAATATTTAATGTCTTTTATATTTTTAAAATATTGCTAACTATTATTTAACTTTTTTCTTTCTAAGTATTGCACTTAGTTTAACAATTTACTTTGTCTAATATGTGTTGTGATTCTACACAAAATATTTTTACAAAATTTAAAATACTTATTGATTTTTTATATTTTTTTTTATATAATTTTTAATAGTTATTAATTTAGAGGTGTTTTTATGGAAAAGATAAAAAAGAATTGGCTAAAACTTATTTTATGGGCAGGTGCGTACGTTAATTTAGTAATTTTTGCCCTTTGCGGTGGTTACGTTTATTTAAAAACCGAAGACGAAGACGTTAAAAAAGAAGTTAAAAAAGTATTTTTGATTTCTTTACTTTTTACGGGGTTAAGTATGTTGCTTTCCTTAATATATAATATTTTAGGATTAGCAAAAAGTTCTTCTTACGATTTTTATTACGTTTTGTCAAGACTTATAAGCATTGCTAAAATTATAACTTTTGTAGTGTTCGGAATTCTTGCGTTCTTCTCTCCCGAAAAAGTTGAAGAACAAGGTGAAAAAGCAGAAGACAAAGAAGTAACAGAAGAAACTAAGGAAGAAGTTCAAGAAGAACAAAACAAAGACTAATTTAAATTTTAAAATTTTAACGCTTTTCGACAAGAAAAGCGTTTTTTTTATCTTATCTTTTTAAATTCGCACGAACAAAAACCTTAAAATTAAGCTATGTCCGTTTACATAGAATACGCAATAATAGATAATTTGATTATAGACTATTTATTGCTGAAATCAACTTTTTACATAATAAAGCAAAAGGTTAAATTTTTAAGAATAATTTTAACGGCGATACTCGGAACGGTTACCGCTATTTTATTACCGCTTACGGGGATAAATGCGTTGTTAATTTTTTTTATAAAAATTTTACTTGCTTTCGTTATGATTTTCCTTGCAGGAGAATATAAAAGTATTAGGGCGTATTTTTTAGCCCTAGGCGTTTTTTTAGCTTTAACTTTCGTTTCGGGCGGGGCGGTTATAGCCATGCTTTACGCTTTAAATTTAGATTTTGTATTTAAAGACGCAAGTATATCTTATAAAGCTGAAATTCCTTTGTCGGCAATAATTTTAACAGCGGTTATAATTTCTAAAATTTGCGTTAAAATAGCCCACAGCGTTTACAAAAAGAAAAATATTTTTCCCTTTATTAGAAAAATGGAAATAGTCGTAAAAGGCAAGCCGTTTTCTATGACGGGGTTTATAGATAGCGGAAATAGACTGTTCGATAAAAAAACGGGTTCGCCCATAATAATTATAAGCGAAAAAACTTTTAAAAAACTGAATATGTTTTTTTACGTTGGCAAACCTTACGGTAAATTAGATTTTTCTACCGTTTCGGGAGATGGACAAATGCTAGTGTATTCCATAGACGAAGTAATAGTTTACGGAGTAGAAAAAATAGTTTACGACTACGTTTATTTAGGCGTTAGCAAAATGGTTTATACGGACGATTACGACGTTATTTTGCATCCCGCTATAATCAACGTATAAAAAGGAGTTAAAATGCTAAAACTACTTGCAAAAATACTTAAACTTTTTCGCTCGGCGGACGAAATTCATTATATGTGCGGGCAAGACACGTTACCCGAACCGTTTAACGAATTGCAAGAAAAAGAACGTATAGACCGACTTGTCGGTGGGGACGAGCAAGTAAAAAAGGAACTTATAGAACATAATTTAAGGTTAGTCGTATACATTGCTAAAAAGTTTGAAAATACGGGAATCGAGCTTGACGATTTAATTTCCGTAGGCACGATAGGGCTTATAAAAGCGGTGGGAACTTTTGATACGGATAAAAAAATAAAGCTTGCGACTTACGCTTCTAGGTGTATTGAAAACGAAATTTTAATGCATTTAAGAAAAGTTAGTAAAACCCATTCGGACGTGTCGCTAGACGAACCTTTAAACGTCGACGGAGAAGGTAACGAACTGCTTTTATCCGATATTTTGGGTAGCGACGCAAACAGCGTTTTCGACGTGGTTGAAGAAAGCGGAGAAAAAGACGTTTTAAAAAACGCTTTAAAAAGTTTGACCGAAAGAGAATCTACCATAATGGCGTTAAGATTCGGTCTTACAGGCGGAGAAGAAATGACGCAAAAAGAAGTTGCCGATTATTTGGGAATTTCGCAGTCGTACATATCAAGACTCGAAAAGAGAATAGTAAAAAAATTAAAAAAAGAAATAATAAAATATTCGTAATAAAGATTTGCTTTAAAAAGTAGTATTAGAAACATTAAAAGCATTTTAAGTTATTTTCCATAATCGAACGCATTTAAAGTAAATATTATTATTTAAAAAAAGTTTGTTTAATTTACTGCAACTTAATATCTAACATATTTTTAACCATCTTATTTACATAAAACGGAGGTGTTTTAAGTGAATAAGGTGGTTATTTGCGGAATAGATACGGCTTCTTTGCCGACTATTTCGGGTGATGAGGCAACCGAATTGTTAAAAAAGGCAAGGCGTGGCGACGAGCAGGCGAGAGAACAATTTATTTTAGGCAATATGCGTTTGGTATTGTCTATAATAAAACGTTTTCCTTCTGCCAAAGAAAACGCGGACGATTTATTTCAAGCAGGGTGCATAGGGCTTATTAAGGCGATTGACAACTTCGATTTAAGCGTCGGTGTAATGTTTTCTACCTACGCCGTCCCTATGATTATGGGGGAAGTTAAAAGGCTTATAAGGGGATATAACTCGCTTAGAATTCCGCGTTCCATAAGAGATACGGCTTATAACGTTTTAAGGGTAAGAGCTGAAATAGAAGCGGAAGACAAAATTGCCAGTATGGAAGAAATAGCTAAAAGAATGAATACCGACGAAAAAGAAGTCGTTTATTGTTTGGACGCCATTGCGGATACCGTTTCGCTATTCGAACCAGTTTACAGCAAGGACGGGGACGAATTAGAACTTATGGACAAAATAGAAGACCAAAAAAATAACGATAGCGCGTGGACGGAAAGACTGGCGTTACAGCAAGCGTATGAAAAGTTAGAAGATAGAGAAAAAGATATAATTTATATGCGATATTATCAAGGAAAAACACAAACCGAAGTTTCAAAGGAAATAGGATTGTCGCAGGCGCAAGTGTCTAGGCTTGAAAAAAACGCTTTAAAAGAAATGAAAAACTGTTTAAGAGCGTAAGAACTGAATAAATAAAGAGTGTAAGAACTAAATAAATATGGGGGCGTAAAAGTCGTTTACGCCCCCGATGTATTTTGTTTGAGTTTATTACTTAAATTTTTGTATTAATTTTAACAAGTTAAAACTATTTATTAATTTGGATAATTAAAAACATTTTTCTTTTCTTAATTTACGGCAGGTAGAACTTTCTCCGCAACGATAGCAGAGTTCGTTTACCGAAGCTCCGCGCTCAAAAAATTCTAAAATATTTTCAACCGTTGTTTTAGCTATATTATTAAGTGCTTCTTGCGTTAAAAACGCTTGGTGAGAAGTAATTATTACGTTCGGCATAGAAATAAGTCTTGCCAAAACGTCGTCGTTTACTATGTGTCCCGAAAAATCTTCGAAGAAAATATCCGATTCTTCTTCGTAAACGTCTAGGCAAGCGCAACCGATAATTCTTTGTTTTATGCCATCAACCAAACTTTCGGCGTCTATTAAAGCTCCCCTTGACGTATTTATTAAAGCAACGCCTTTTTTCATTTTTTTAATGCTTTTCGCATTTATTAAATGCTTTGTTTCGTCCGTTAAAGGGCAGTGCAGACTTATAACGTCGCTTTTAGAAAAAATTTCGTCTAAACTAACGTAGTTTAAGTTTGCTGTTTGGTCGGGGAATTTATCGTAAGCAAGTATTTCCATTCCAAAACCCTTGCATATGTCGATAAACGCCTTTCCTATTCTTCCCGTTCCTATAACTCCTACGGTTTTTCCGTGTAAGTCGAATCCCGTTAAATTGTTTAAAGAAAAGTTAAAATCTCTCGTTCTGTTATACGCTTTATGAATTCTTCTTACGTTTGTAAGAAGTAACGCCATTGCGTGTTCCGCTACCGCGTAAGGAGAGTATGCGGGTACTCTTACCACGTGAATTTTTTTATACGCGTATTTTATATCAACGTTGTTGAACCCGGCACATCTTAAAGCTATTAGCTTTATTCCGTATTCGTGTAATAAGTCTATAACTTCTTTATTCACGGTATCGTTTACGAATACGCAAACGCCGTCGTATCCCTTACATAATTTTGCGGTGTCGGCGTTAAGTTTGGTTTCAAAAAATTTAAATTGAATTCCGTTTTCTTCGCCGTATTTTTCAAAAGACGGCTTGTCGTATGGTTTTGCGTCGAATAATGCAAATTTCATTGTAATACTCCTTTTTTTATTTATTATATCGTAAGATTAGTTTTTTAAACGTTGCATTTGCAACAAAATATTAAAACCATTTAATAGGTTCTAAATCGTTTTCGATTAAAAATCTGTTCGCTTGCGTAAAGTGGTCGCACCCGAAAAATCCGTTGTAAGCGGATAAGGGACTAGGGTGAGCGCACTCTAAAACTAAATGTTTTGACCTGTCTATTAAATTCTTTTTACTTCTTGCGTTTGCGCCCCAAAGTAAAAATACTATGGGTTTTTCGTGTTTGTTTAAACTTTTTATTACTTCGTCCGTAAAAGCCGTCCAACCGCAGTCTTTATGAGAATTAGGTTGATTTTCTCTAACCGTTAAAACGGTGTTTAACAGTAGCACCCCTTGCTTTGCCCACGGCGTTAAATCACCTTTGGGTTTTACTTCGACTCCGTACTCGTTTGATATTTCCTTATATATGTTTCCTAAGCTCGGGGGAACGGGTACGCCTTCTTTTACCGAAAAACATAATCCGTGAGCCTGCCCTTTATTGTGGTAGGGGTCTTGACCTAAAATAACTACTTTTACTTTGTTGTAAGGCGTTAATCTAAAACAGTTGAATAAATCTTCCATAGGAGGATAAATAGTTTTAGTAAAATATTCTTTTTTTAAAAATTCTCTTATTTTAGCGTAAAGTTCGCCATGAAAAAGAGAGTGGAGTACGTCGTCCCAGTCGTTTTGAAGTATAACCATAGTATTTCCTTAAAATTCAATAAGTATTAAAAAAAGTATAAACGAATAGTCGTTTTTTGTCAATTTTTTTAAAAAAAGTCGTTTTAAAATTAAAAAAACGGGGAAAAATTTATTCAAAAAGCTTTACAAAACAAAGTCGTTGTAGTAAAATGGACGAACTTCTCTATTAAGGACGTTATGAAGAAAATATATTTTTATATTCTTACATTATTATTTTTAGTTTTTTTGTTAAAAGTATTAATACTTGCGTGTAATTATGATTTAAGTTTAAATATAGTCCGTATAAAAAACGAAATATCGGCTATTGTAAAACGCTTAAAAGAATTTAAAGACTTATTTAAACTTTTAGGCGGAATATGTAAGCAGTTGTGCGTGAAAATATCTTGGATATTTTATAACTTAAAATCGCTTCCCGTAATTAGCTACGTTGTTGCCATATTTTTGTATATAAAAAAATTCGCGTTTTATATACGCAAACCTAATTTTAGCTTTAAAAACTATTTCAAATTTAATAGCATTAAAAATATTTCCTATGAAAAGGGTCGTTTAATTTAGACGACTTTTTTCTTTTTTCACTAAAAAAAACAAAGTATTTCGTTTTCTGCTTGCAAAAATCTATAAATAATGTAAAATATAATAGAGGTGAAAAATGTTATCCAAAGGAATAAGCTACGCTCTTAACGGACTTACGGGTATTAAAGTTGACGTAGAAGTAGATATACATAAAGGACTTCCTAAATTCGATATAGTAGGACTTCCCGATACGGCTGTAAAAGAATCCAAAGAAAGAGTTCGTTCGGCGATAAAAAACAGCGGTTTTATTTTTCCGAATAAAGCTATAACCGTAAATTTAGCTCCCGCAGATTTGAAAAAAGAAGGGGCGTATTTCGATTTAGCTATCGCTTTATCCGTTATAAAAGCCGAAGACGAAAATTTTGCAGACGAAAAACAATTCGTGGTTTTAGGCGAATTGGGATTAGACGGAAAAGTTCGTTCTATAGACGGAATTATGCCGATGCTTATTTCGGCTAAACGTCAGGGGTACGATTATTTTATTATACCGAAAGAAAACGAAAAAGAAGCGTCTTTTATAGACGACGTTTGCGTTTTGGCAGTTGAAACGCTGTCCGAAACGGTTGCCTGTTTAAAGGGCGAAAAACCGATTGAATTCGTTAAAAAAAGTCTTGAAATAAATAGCGAAAATTTAAACGAGTTTTCTTCCGACTTAAAATTCGTAAAAGGTCAATACGGCGCGAAAAGGGCGTTGGAAATTGCCGTTAGCGGTGGACACAACGTGTTAATGGTCGGCTCTCCCGGTTCGGGGAAGACTATGCTTGCAAAGTGTATTCCTTCTATTATGCCCGATATGACAAAAGAAGAAATTTTGGAAACTACGCAAATACATTCGGTTGCGGGGAAACTTGCAAAAGACAAGGGAATTATTTCTCATCGTCCGTTTATGACTCCGCACCATACCGCGTCCGTACCGTCTTTGATAGGCGGAGGGGCAGACGCAAAACCCGGAATAATAAGTCTTGCTCACAACGGAGTTTTGTATTTGGACGAAATGCCCGAATATCCCCGTAGCGTGTTAGAAGCTTTAAGACAACCGCTAGAAGATAGGGTAATAGCGGTAGCAAGGTCAAAGACGTACGCGGTTTATCCTGCGTCGTTTATGTTGTGCGGAAGTATGAATCCCTGTCCGTGCGGAAATTACGGAGTTAAAAACGCGCAATGTACTTGCACTGCGTCGCAAATAATAAAATACAGGGCAAGAATTTCCGCACCACTACTTGATAGAATAGATTTACAAATAGAAGTAGAAGGCGTTAAGTACGACGATTTATCCGCTACCGATTTGGAAGAAAGCTCGGAAATCGTAAGACAAAGGGTAAATAGAACGAGAGAAATACAAAGAAAGCGTTTCGAAGGGGAAAACGTAAAGACCAACGCGGAAATGAACGAAAAACTTATCCGTAAATATTGCGTTTTATCGCCCGAATGTAACGAAATATTAAAAAACGCTTACGAAAGGTTTAATTTAACCGCTAGGGCAAGAAGCAGAATTTTAAAAGTGGCAAGAACCATTGCCGATATGGACGAAAGTAAAGACATTTTAGCTAAGCACGTTTTAGAAGCTTGCGGATACAGAAGCAGACAGACAAATGAAAAATTGTACTGAAAAGAATAAAAAAGCTTTAATTATATTAGACAGTTTTAACTTTTTAAGCTATAATCAAAAAAGGGAAATTTTAGCGCGTTACTCTAGTCCCGAAATTATGTTCGAAAACGTAGACTTTGCTTACGAACTTTTAGATAAATGGGGCAAAGGAAGCAAAAAGGACCCGTTTAAGTACGGAATGACGGAGCAGTATTTCGACTTTTTAGCTAAATCCTATAAAGATTTAGAAGCGGTAACGTATTTGGACGAAGAGTACCCGCAACGGCTTTTCGATTTGGAAAATTATCCGTTAGCGTTGTATTGCTACGGAAATTTAGAACTTTTAAACGCTCAACAAACGCTTGCAATAGCGGGTTCTAGAAAAACTTTATCCCCGTATTTGGCGTTTGCGAAAGAAGTTGCTAAAACGGTAAGCGAAAAAGTCGTAATAGTTTTGGGTAATTCCGAAGGCGTAGAGTGTTGTGCTATGGATAGCGTAGAAAACGGAAACGTTATTTGCGTTTTAGCGGGCGGTTTTGATAAAATCTATCCGCAAACAAGTTATAATTCGGTGCGTAGAATTGCTAAAAACGGATTGGTTATTAGTGAATATTCGCCTGCCGACAGCGTTAAAAGTTATAGTTTCGAACAAAGAAACAGAATTATCGCAGGGCTTGCCGATATGTTGTTTGTGGTTAGCGGTTCGTTTAAAAGCGGGGTAAAATCCACTTGCGAAAACGCTTTAAATTTAGGGAAAGACGTTTGTTGTCTTCCGTATAATATTACCGAAGAAAGCGGTAGACTTTGCAACGATTTAATTAAAAACGGAGCATATTTAGTTACCGATATTCAAGATTTTAAAACAAAATACGGTATATACGAAAATAAAAAAGAAAAAAGGTTTACTCCTCTAACGAAACAAGTTTACGATTTAATTTCGGACGGAGTAAATTCGGTTGATAAAATAATAGAAGTTTCGCATATGAAAAGCGAAGAACTTTTAACCGCGCTCGTGTTATTAGAATTACAAGGAGCGATAATAAAAACGGGAGCGGACGAATATTCGCCGACGCATTTTTAATTTTAAAGGAGAAATATGGAATTAGTAATAGTGGAGTCGCCATCTAAGGCAAAGACGATTGAAAAATATTTGGGCGGAAAGTACAAAGTAGACGCAAGCGGAGGACATATAAGAGATTTGCCCGAAAAAAGATTAGGCGTTGACGTACTTCACAATTTCGAGCCTAATTATGTTATTTCTCAAGATAAAAAAACTACGATAACGCGTTTAAAAAACGAAAGTTCTAAAGCCGATAAAATTTTTCTTGCAACCGACCCCGATAGAGAAGGGGAAGCGATAAGTTGGCACTTGCAAGAAGTTTTGGGAATAAAAAACAAAGCTGTAAGAATAGAATTTAACGAAATAAGCGAAAAAGCTATAAAAAACGCAATAGCTCACCCTAGGGATATAAATTACAATTTAGTCGATTCTCAACAAGCTCGTAGAGTAATGGATAGGTTGGTCGGTTACAAGTTAAGCCCGTTTTTATGTAAAAAAATTAAAGACGGTTTATCGGCGGGTAGAGTTCAGTCCGTAACGCTTAAATTAGTAGTCGATAGAGAAAGAGAAATTTTAGCTTTCGTTCCGCAAGAATATTGGAATATTTCCGCAGTTTTGTCCGACGAGAAAAAGATTGATTTTAAAGCTTTATTAGTCGAAAAAGACGGTAAAAAATACAAACCCGTTTGCAAAGAAGAAGCCGAAAAAGTTTTAGAAATAGTTAAAAACAATCCTTTTATCGTAAAAGAAGTAAAAAGAGCCACTACTTCCGTAAGGGCGTATCCGCCGTTTACGACTTCTACTCTTCAACAGGACGCAAACGCAAAATTAGGGCTTTCTTCTCCGCAAGTTATGAACATTGCTCAGCACTTGTACGAAGGTTTGGAAACGCCCGAAGGACACTTAGCGTTAGTTACCTACATCAGAACGGACTCTACAAGAGTTTCGGTCGACGCTCAAAATAAGGCGCTTGAATATATTGCCGACAAATACGGCAAGGAATACGTTCCCGAAAAGCCAAACGTATACAAATCCAAAAAATCCGCGCAAGACGCGCACGAAGCAATTCGCCCGATAGATTTATCCAAAACGCCCGAACAAGTTAAAAAATTGTTGGATAAAAATCACTATTCGGTATATAAACTTATTTACGAAAGATTTATCGCTTCGCAAATGGCGGACGCTAAATATAATAACGTAACGGTTGCGGTAAATTCCGACGTATACACTTTTAAAGCTAGCGGAAAAGTTCCCGTATTTAAAGGATACACCATAGTTTATAAACCCCTTACCGTTGACGAAGACACCGAAAATTTACTTCCCGATTGTAAGGAAGGGGACGTGCTTAGCGCAAAAGATTTTAAAGCGGAGCAAAAATTTACAAAACCGCCCGTAAGATACACGGACGCAACGCTAGTTAAAGCTATGGAAGATAAGGGAATAGGCAGACCTAGTACCTACGCTTCTATCTTAAACGTATTATCAAAGAGAAAATATACCAAAAAAGAAGGCAAAAATATCGTTCCCAACGAAATAGCTTTCGAAATGACCGACTTGTTAGTTAAATTCTTCCCCGAAATTATGGATATAGGCTTTACCGCCAATATGGAAGACAAACTTGACGAAATAGAAGAAGGCGGAAAGGACTGGCATCAACTTATAAGCGACTTTTATCCGCCGTTTAATCAACAACTCATAAAAGCTTCTCGCGACGGGGACGAAATTACCGATATTAAATGCGAAAAGTGCGGGGCGTTTATGGTAAGAAGAACGGGTAAGTACGGAAAATATTTAGCTTGTTCAAATTATCCCGTTTGTTCTAATATGCGTTCCGAAAACGTAGAATATTCAGACGAAGTATGTCCCGTTTGCGGTTCTAGGCTTGTTTATAAAAACGGAAAATACGGCAAGTTTTTAGCTTGTTCAAATTATCCTAAATGTAAATATATTAAAAACGAAAACGAAGAAAAAAGCGAAGAAAAGTGTAGTAAGTGCGGTGAAACCATGCTTATTAAAACGGGTAAGTTCGGCAAATATTTGTCTTGTCCAAAATGTAAAAACACTAAGAGCTTAGTAGAAAAAGCGGGAATTTGCCCACTATGTAAAAATCCCACCCAAAAAATGAAAACCAAGGGCGGAAAAGATTTTTACGGCTGTTCTAACTATCCCGAATGTAAGTTTATGAGCTGGGATATGCCTACGGGAGAATTGTGTCCTAAATGCGGTAAACCGCTAGTTTACACGGGTAAAGACAACGTAATTAAATGTTCTAATAAAGATTGCAAATGAAAGATATCAACGTTATAGGCGCAGGACTTGCGGGATGCGAATGCGCGTACTATTTAACTCAAAAGGGTTATAAAGTTAACCTATTTGATTTAAAGCCGAACAAATTTACTCCCGCGCACAAAAATAAAAATTTTGGAGAATTAGTTTGTTCAAATTCTTTAAAAGGTAACGACCCGTATTCAAACGCTTGCGGACTTTTAAAGCAAGAAATGAGAGAGCTAGGCAGTTTTTTAATATCAGTTGCCGATTCTACAAGCGTTCCTGCGGGGAACGCGCTCGCCGTTGACAGAGAAAAATTTTCAAAAGAAATAACCGAAAAGTTAAAGCAAGCGGGCGTAAATTTTATATGCGAAGAACGCATAGATTTTGCTCCCGACGTTCCCACCGTTATAGCTACGGGGCCGTTAACGAGCGAAAAGTTATTAGATTATATATCTTCTTTAACGGGGCAACCTAAGTATTTTTTCGACGCGATTGCGCCTATCGTTTCGTTTGACGGAATAGATTTTTCAAACGCGTTTTTCGAAGATAGGTACGGCGTGCCCGGCGTCGGCGATTACGTCAACTGTCCTATGACTAAAGAAGAGTACGACGTTTTTTACGAAGAACTTATAAAAGCCGAAAGAATAGAACTTAAAGATTTTGAAAAATCCGCCGTGTTCGAAGGGTGTATGCCTATCGAGGTTATGGCTATGCGCGGTAAGGAAACGTTGAGATACGGACCTTTAAAACCTACGGGACTTACTTCTCCGCATACTAATCTTCACCCGTACGCAAACGTACAACTGCGTAAAGAAAATTTATCGGGAGAAGCATATAATTTAGTAGGATTTCAAACGAATTTATTATTCGGCGAGCAAAAAAGGGTATTTTCTTTAATTCCCGCTTTAAAAAACGCCGAGTTTTTAAGATACGGCGTAATGCACAAAAATCATTACATAGATTCTACGAAAGCTTTAAATAAAGATTTATCTTTAAAAAAATATCCGCTTATTTTTATTGCAGGACAGTTAAGCGGAGTAGAAGGCTACGTTGAAAGTATGGCTAGCGGACTTATGTGCGCTATAAATTTAGATAGAAAATTAAAGGGTTTAACTCCCGTTATTTTCCCGCCCGAAACGGTTTTGGGAGCGTTACAAAGCTTTATAACTACCGATAACGGCAAGTTCGAGCCGATGAACGCAAATTACGGAATAATAGTTCCGCTTGATGAAAAAATCAGGGACAAAAGCGAAAAGAAAAAAAGAATAGGTTTAAGGTCTTTACAAAAAATAAAAGAAATAAAGGAGTTAATAAATGAGTATTGAATTTCACGGCACGACAATTTGTGCCGTTAAGAAAGACGGCGTAACGGCAATTGCTGGCGACGGACAAGTAACGTTCGGCGAAAACGCTATTTTTAAAAATAACGCCGTAAAAGTAAGAAAAATATTCAACGATAAAGTAGTTATAGGTTTTGCAGGTTCTGTCAGCGACGCTTTTTCTTTATGTGAAAAGTTCGAAGGTATGCTAAATAAATATTCGGGCAATCTTATGAGAAGTGCAGTCGAACTTGCAGAGCTGTGGAGAAACGACAAAATGGGTAGAAAGTTAGAAGCTATGATGATTGTCGCCGATAAAGACAGCATTTTAATAGTTTCCGGCGGGGGTGAAGTTATCGAACCCGACGGCGGTGTTTGCGCTATCGGAAGCGGTGGAAATTACGCTTTATCCGCAGGGCGTGCCCTGTTCCAAGAAACCGACTATCCCGCGGACGTTATTGCCGAAAAAGCTTTGAAAATTGCAAGCGAAATATGTGTATTTACCAATTCTCACATAACCGTAGTAAAGGTAGGTGAATAATATGGAACAATTATCCCCAAGACAAATAGTTGCCGAATTAGACAAATACATTATCGGTCAAGATAAAGCTAAAAGGGCAGTTGCAATAGCTCTTCGTAACCGCTACCGCAGAAGTAAACTCACCAAAGAAGAAAGGGAAGATATTACCCCTAAAAATATTATTATGAAAGGTCCTACGGGCGTAGGTAAAACCGAAATTGCAAGAAGACTTGCAAAACTCGTAAACGCTCCTTTTATAAAAGTAGAAGCTACTAAATTTACGGAAGTCGGCTACGTCGGCAGGGACGTTGAATCTATGGTAAGGGATTTAGTCGAAACCAGCGTTAGACTCGTTAAAGAAGAACAAACCCAAACGGTTATTTCAAAAGCCGAAAAAATAGTAAATAGAAAAATCGCGAAAGCCGTAGTTGTCGCTATGCCCAAAGATAATTCCGAAAAATCGGACGAAGAATATTTAGCCGACGTTACGGAAGGCGTTTCGGACGGCAGATACGACGAAATGATTATAGAAATAGAAGTTGCGGACGCTCCCAAAGGTATGCAACTCGTTCCCGGTAGCGGAGCCGAAATAAATTTAGGTTCTATATTCGGCGATTTTATGCCCAAACGCACCAAAAAAAGAAAAATCAGCGTAAAAGAAGCTAAACAGTTACTTTTAGGCGAAGAAACCGAAAAACTTATCGACGAAGAAGCCGTTACAAGCGAAGGTGTTAGAAGAGCCGAAGAAGAAGGTATTATTTTCGTTGACGAAATAGATAAAATCGCGGGTAAAGGTTCGCAAAATTCTGGCGCGGACGTTTCGAGAGAAGGCGTTCAGAGAGATATTCTTCCAATAGTAGAAGGTTCTACCGTCGTAACCAAATACGGTCCCGTTAAAACCGACTATATGTTGTTTATCGCCGCAGGCGCTTTCCACGTTTCAAAGGTAGAAGATTTAATTCCCGAACTTCAAGGAAGATTCCCGATTCTCGTTGAATTAGACAGCTTATCCAAAGAAGATTTCGTTAAAATTTTAACTCAACCCAGAAACGCTATCACTAAACAATACAATACGCTTTTAAAAGTCGACAATATAGATTTGGAATTTACGCAAGACGCAATAGAAGAAATTGCCGAAGTTTCAGTTTCTTTAAACGAAACAAAAGAAGACATCGGCGCGAGAAGACTTCATACCGTTATGGAAAATCTTTTGGACGATATTTCTTTTAATGCGGGCGGGAATTATCCTATGAGCAAAGTCGTTATAGATAAAAACTACGTTAACGGACACTTACAAAGCGTAGTTAAAGACTTAAATTTGAAAAAATATATTTTATAATAACTCGGAGAAAAAATGGTAAATATTCCTAAGGGTACGAAAGACGTTCTTCCGTCCGAATCGTACAAATGGCACTACGTAGAAAACACCGCAAAACGCATTGCGGATAACTATGACTTTAAAGAAATTCGCACTCCCGTTTTTGAATATACGGAATTGTTTTTAAGGGGGGTAGGCGAAACTACCGATATAGTCAATAAAGAAATGTATACCTTTGAAGACAAAGGCGGTAGAAGCATTACTTTAAAGCCCGAAGGTACTGCGGGCGTTGCCAGAAGTTTTATAGAAAACGGTTTATCTAATACCGCTTTACCGCTAAAATTATATTATATTACTCCCGTTTTCCGTTACGAAAGACCGCAAGCGGGAAGATTGAGAGAACATCATCAGTTCGGTATAGAATTTTACGGGGCTAGCAATCCTTCCGCCGACGCCGAAACTATTTTGGTTGCGGATGAAATTTTAAAAACGCTCGGACTAGAAGTAAAACTCAATATAAATTCTATGGGCTGTAAAACTTGTAGAAGCTCTTACAATAAA
The DNA here is from genome assembly GCA_002405165.1 of Christensenella sp. UBA4675. GTDB lineage: Bacteria > Bacillota > Clostridia > Christensenellales > Borkfalkiaceae > UBA4675. Next base: position 211,007 of record DHLF01000005.1, on the reverse strand, counting down.
GCTTTAAAAGAATACTTTGCTCCCTTTATTGAAGATATGTGTCCTTCTTGTAAAACGAGATACGAAAAAAATCCGCTAAGAATGTTAGATTGTAAGGAAGAAGACTGTAAAAAATACACTTTAAACGCGCCCAAAATCACCGACTTTTTGTGCGAAGAATGTTCTTCTCACTTTGAAAAAGTAAAATCTTACTTAGATATTGCGGGATTAAAATACGAAGTCAATCCTATGATTGTAAGGGGATTGGATTATTATACCAAAACCGTTTTCGAATTTATAACTGTTGCTCTCGGCACGCAAGGTACGGTTTGTGCGGGCGGTAGATACGACGGTTTAGTCGAGCAATTAGGCGGAGCTCCTACTTGTTGCGTAGGCTTTGGAATGGGGCTTGAAAGAGTTTTAATGTTAATGGAAACTATGGGCGTAAGTATTCCCGAAGAGAGAAAAGTCGACCTATATATCTGTACGATGAACGAAAAGGCTTACGAACAAGCTTTTAAAGTAGCTAGACTTTTAAGAAAAAATAACGTTAAAACAGAAATAGACCATTTGGGAAGAAGCGTAAAAGCTCAGTTTAAGTACGCCGATAAAATTAAGGCGAGATTTGTCGGAACGATAGGCGAAGAAGAACTCGAAAACGGTCAAATTTCGTTAAAAGATATGGAAAACGGAACGCAAGAAAAAGTGTCGTTTAACTGTGAAACGCTTTTGGAAAAAATTATAAAGTAAAAAATAAATTATTTAACGCATAATATCGTTAGGAGGAAAAAATGGAAATTAAACAACTTACGGACGTAAATTTTGACGAATTTATCGAAAAAGAAAGTAAACCGATTATGGTCGATTTTTGGGCTACTTGGTGTTCTCCTTGTAGAATGCAAGCTCCTATTTTTAACGAGCTTGCGCAAGAATTAAAAGAAAAAGTCGTTTTTGCAAAAGTCGACGTCGACGAAAACGAAAGTTTAGCTTATAAATACAAAATTGCCAGCATTCCTTGTATTATCGTTTTTAAAGACGGTAGACCCGTGGAAAAAACGGTCGGATTATCTACGAAAGCGGAACTTGCGGAAATGCTTATAAAATATATTTAATAAAAAATTAAAAGCGTGTAAATCAAAACGGTTTACACGCTTTTTTAGCTAAAAATCACACGCTTGTAAAAGTGTTAAAAAAGTTTTAAATTAAAAGTTATTTATAAAATAATTGCGAAAATTTGTAAATTATCGCGGTTAAGTGCGTAGTTAAGTGCGTAAAAAACCGTCCCCTATGAAATAGGGGACAGCCACAAAAGGAAAAAAATAAGAAGATGATTTAGTCTTCTCGCTTACATAATATATTTGCTAACTAAATTCAAACTAAAAAAATCTAAATTTTTAAAAAATTTTTGAAAGCTCAGAAAAGTTTTTTTAAATATACTATGGGGTTAAAAATAATGTAGAGTAAATATTTTTATCAGTACCTTATTCTACAATAGAACCGAAAAAAGACGGAAAAATTTTTCCGTCTTTTTCAGGAGGTTGTGAGAATGAAGTTATGTAAATATGGATTGTGCTTTTTAAATGAGATAAAATCTTAAATTGAAATTTATCTTTACCTATTTTATGATTTTATTATATGCTTATAAACTAAATCACAACTAAAAATTTAAAAAATTTTTAATTTATTTTAAAGTTATTTTAAATCCTATTATATTATCTTTTTTATAACAAGTTATGTCCCCTTTATGGGAATGAGTAATGTTTTTCGCTAAGCTTAAACCTATACCGAAACTTCCCCTATTTGTTCTAGATTTATCCGCTCTATAAAATCTATCGAATAATTTTGACAAATCTATTTCGTTTACCTTGCTATAAGTGTTTTCAAAGTAAATGACGGGGTGATGATGGTTTGTAAGTTTTATAGAAATAACTCCGCCTACGTCGCAATATTTTATGGCGTTGTCAAGCATTATTCCTATAAGTCTTCTAATGGAATCTTCGTTTCCCGTATAAATAACGTCGGGTGCAATATCTTCTTCAAAGCTAACGCTAGTTGCCAAAGGTTTAAATTCCGCTACCGCTCCGTTTAACAATTCGCTTAAATCGAATTTTATAAAATCCATTTTGGGCGATTCGTCCATTCGGCTTAACGTTACTAATTGATTTACGAGTTCCGTCATTCGTGCAGTTTCCTTTTTAACGTCGTCAATCCACTCGTTAGGTCCTATTTCGCTTTCTATTATTTCTAAATTCGTGTTTATTAAAGTTAAGGGCGTTTTTAGTTCGTGATTTACGTCCGTAATAAACTGTCTTTGTTTAACGTAACTTTCCGATATGGGCGAAAGAATTTTTTCGGACAATATGGCAAGAATCAAAAATACCGCAAGTCCGCTGGAAAACATTATTATTCCTTCGTTGACTATAATAATTTTCGTCGTGCCTTTATTGATTGAACCATCTAAAAACACTATACATTTTTTGTTTTGATAGTCTTTGTATACTTTATACCTATAATTTCCTAACCATCCGCGTGTTTTCGGTTTGGATAAGGCTTTTTTTGCGTAACCTATTGCACTTTCTATTGATACGCCGGAAGCGTGATTTAACTCTGCATAATATTCCGTTCCGTCTAGCTTTACGGTAAAATATACTAAGGCTCTTTTAGATTCTTTCGAAACGAGTAAGGTAGAATCGTCCGTTTCTTCGGGTAAGTTTCCGTTATTATTGGCAATTTCGTCCGTTATTTTATCTAAAGCGATATTAGTTTGCTTTAAGTTTGTAAATATTATTATGGAGTAAATAATTCCTACGGCGATGATTACCGAAGCGAGTAAAGCAATTAAAAACTTTTTTTTAAGCTTTTCAATCATTTAATTTTCTCCAAAACATATCCGGCGTTTCTTATGAATTTTACCGTTACGGGAGCGTTTATGCTTTCCATTTTCTTTCTTAAATTAGATATATGCACCCACACTACGCTCGTGTCTATGTCGGTATCCCAGCCCCAAATGTGAGTGATTAGTTGTTCTATCGTAACGATATTTCCTTTACGTGAAAATAATACTTCAGTAATTTGTAGCTCTTTACTTCCCAGCGTTACTACGTTGTTTAAATAAGAAAGTTCATATGTAGATTTATTTAATTTTAACCCTTCGTATTCCATTATTTCGGGAACGAAGTTGTCTTTTCTTCTAAGCATCGCCCTTACTCTCGCAAGTAATTCTTGCGTGGAAAAAGGCTTGGAAATATAGTCGTCCGCTCCTGCGTCAAGACCTTCCACTCTATCGCTTATTTCGGTTTTTGCGGTCAAAAACAGGGTAGGAGTGTTTATTCCTTGCGCACGCAATTTTTTTAAAACGCTTATTCCGTCTAATGAAGGCATCATTATGTCTAAAACTAATCCGTCGTATTCCCCGCTGGAAGCGTAATCATACGCGTCTAATCCGTTAGATACTCCGTCTACTTCGTATTTATTTAGTTTAAAAACGTAAATTAAAGATTTAAGCAAACTTGCGTCGTCTTCGGCAATAAGAATTCTCATATCATACTCCTTTTTGATATTTTATATTTTTAAACTAAAATAGCACTTAAAATTTTAACATATTTTTAACGATATTTCAACGGCTATTTGCTAGTTATATTATAATTTTTGTCTTGAAACGAGCGTTTTTTTGTGTTATAATTAAATAGTATGGAAAATTTTGTCGTTCGTTTTGCCGAATTAAACGTGAAAATCTTATGCGTAAGTCCCAAAATTAAACTTTTTTGCGAAGATTTTTTGGTGGAAAACGCTGAAAATATAGACATTACAATAATTTCTTCTATGGATAACGCTCGTGAATTATTCGAAAGGGGAGAAGGCAGTTTGGATTACTGCGAAATGTTAGACGTTTTTAGAAAAATCGCCGAAAAATTACCGAGTTTTAATAGATGCGTTTTTCACGGGGCAAGTATAAAATATAAAGAAAACGGCATTATTTTTTGCGCTGAAAGCGGGGTCGGAAAAACTACGCATATTTCTTTATGGCATAAAAAATTAAATACGCTTAAAGTAATAAACGGCGATAAACCCGTGCTTTGGATAAAATATGGCGGAGTGTACGCTTGCGGAAATCCTTGGCGCGGAAAAGAAGGTTTTGGCGGAAAAATAATTCAAAAAGTAACTTCTTTTTGTTTTTTAGAACGTGGGAAAGACAATAACATAAAAAAAATAGAAAAAGACGAAGAATTAAAACTTTTATTAAAGCAAATTTATCTGCCGAACGAAGAAAAAGCAATGCAAAAAACTTTTGATTTTTTAGAAGAACTTGTAAAAATTCCTGCATATAAGCTAAAATGCAATATGAATAGCGACGCTTTTAAAGTTGCGTTTAACGGACTTATTAAAAGTGAGCGTTAAAACGCATAAATTTTAAAAAAGGCGTTTTAGACTTTTTATGTTAAATTTTTTAAAATTCGTCGGGGAAAAGGAGATAGTATGAAAATTAAAAAAGGGTTTGTAAAAAGAGAAATAGCAGGCAAAATAGTCGTTGTTCCTACCGGCAAGGAAAACGCCGATAAAAGAATTATTATCACTCTTAATCAAACCGCTAACGATATTTGGGACTGTATTAAAGGTGAGAAATCTATTTCCGAAATTGCTAATTATTTGGTTTCCACATACGACGTAGAGTACGAAAAAGCCTTAAAAAGCGTAAACGACTTTGTTTTAAAGTTAAAAGAAAACGATTTTTTAGAAGAGTAGTTTTGTAAATTTATGTATTCTTTAAAAGACGGTTTTTACCTTATAAACTTAATAAAAAGCGTATTGAACGATACTTGCGCGCAAGAAAAACCGATAGACGTTAGTTTTGAAAACGTTTACGAACTCGCTTGCGCTCACGAAGTTGCGGGTATTAGTTTTTTGGGTATTCAAAAGCTTGAAAACAAGTGCGATAACGAATTATACGAAAAGTGGAGAAATAAATATTATCTTTCGTTAGAGCGTGATTTCGAACAAACCGTTGCTGGTGATAAAATAGAACAATTACTATCTGAAAACGGATATAAACATTTAAGCGCGCAGGGCAGGGAAGTAAAAAAATATTATCCGTCGCCCGAACTTAGAATGATGTCCGATATAGATTTTATAGTTCAAAAGGAAAAATTATCCGAAATAAAAACGCTTTTACTTTCAAACGGATACACTTTAACCGATGAAAACCAAGAAGAAATTTCCGTTACCGACGGCATAAATTTAATAGAAATTCACACCGATTTTTTTTACTCTCAACGAACTTTTCAAAACGGCGTAAAATGTTTATCCGTTTTAAATAATCCGTTTAAAATTGCTTTAACAAACGACAATTTAACTTTCTTTTTAGACGATACGAATTTGTATTTGTTTAACGTTCTTCACCTATATAAACATTTTTTGTCTAGCGGGGCGGGAATTAGAAGAATTACGGATATATACGTTTTAAAAAGAGAGTTAAAAAACGTCGATTACGAACGTATAGGCATACTTTTAGATAGGGCATGGCTGGGAGAAACAGATAAAAATATAACTAATCTTGCGTTAAGTTGGTTTGAAAATTCCAATTCGTCGGTTGACGAAAATTTAGCCAAAACCGTTTTTTTAAGCGAAAATCACGGTTCAAGACAAGCAGTCGCTATAAGACGCTATAAAAAAGAAAAAGATAAACGCAAGCCTTTTGCTAAAATTCGCTACGCATTTTCAAGATTTTTTGTTGACAAAAAAACCTGTTATAAGTTGTATCCGTTTTGTAAAAAACATCGCTACCCGCTGTTTTTGTGTTGGATTCATAGATTTAACTGCTTTATTTTTCATCCTAAAAAAAGCGCGCAAGCTTTAAAAGAATTATCCGTTAAAGACGACAGAGAAAATAATTAGTTTAAATCAATATATAAATCTTTTAAATAATGCGTTAAAACCGTTGACAAAGCATTAAATAATCAATATAATAAAGGTGTTAAGTAATAATACTTGACAGTGTGTTATGGATAAAATTAAATTTTCCGTTTTAAACGACGTTTACGGTCAACTTTTGACTGAAAAGCAAAAAGAAATAGTAAATTTATATTTTTCTTGCGATTTATCGCTTGCGGAAATTGCGGAAATGAAAAAAATATCGCGTTCGGCGTGCCTGGACAGTATTGAACAGGCAAAACAGCACCTTACCAAATACGAAAGCGTTTTAAAATTGGTTGAAACTAAAAATCGCATTGAAAATGCTTTGGCAAAAGAAAATTCTTTGGAAGAATTGAAAAAAGAAATTAAAGAAATTTTGGGGGACTAATGGCTATTTTTTCTTCGCTTGGCGAAAAATTAAAAAACGTATTTTCCAAACTTACAAAAAGGGGTAAACTTACGGAATCCGAGATAAAGCAGGCAATGAGAGAAATAAGAATTGCGCTTTTGGAAGCGGACGTAAATTTATTCGTTGCGAAAGACTTCATTTCTAAGGTAAGCGAAAAAGCGTTGGGACAGCAAATTTTAAAAAGTTTAAGTCCCGCTCAACAAGTTATAAAAATCGTAAACGAAGAACTCATCGCACTTATGGGTTCTACTAATTCGAAACTCACCGTAGCGGACGCTCCGCCCACTATTATTATGATGTGCGGTCTTCAAGGTGCGGGTAAAACCACTCTTTGCGGAAAGTTGGGCGTTTTATTAAAAAAACAAGGTAAAAAGCCTTTACTTGTCGCGTGCGACGTTTATAGACCTGCGGCGATAAATCAATTAAAAGTCGTCGGTAAAAACGCCGGTTGCGACGTTTTCGAAATGGGAAATACAAATCCCGTTAAAATTGCCGAAAAAGGTGTTGAACACGCTAAAAAATTCGGATACGATACCGTTATCATAGACACTGCAGGAAGATTGCAAATAGACGAACAGCTTATGCAAGAGCTTGAAAATATCGTTGAAAAAGTTCACCCTCACGAAATACTTTTAACTATCGACGCTATGATAGGTCAAGTTGCGGTAGACGTTGCTAAAACTTTTAACGAGCGTTTGGAAATTTCGGGCGTTGTGCTTTCTAAACTCGACGGCGATACGAGAGGGGGAGCTTGTCTATCGGTAAAGGCAGTTACGGGTAAACCCATTAAATTCTGCTCGGTAGGGGAAAAACTAACCGATTTAGAACCTTTCTATCCCGACAGAATGGCGAATAGAATTCTTGGAATGGGCGACGTTTTAACTTTAATAGAAAAGGCGCAAGAAAGCGTTACCGAAGAACAAGTTAAAAAAATGGAAAAGAAAATGAGAGAAAACTCTTTCACTCTTTCCGATTACCTAGAACAGTTCGAAACGGTACAAAAAATGGGCGGAGTAGGAAGTTTAATGTCTATGCTTCCGCAAAATATGATGCGTCAAGGTAAAAACGTTAAAATAGACGAAAACGCCGTAAACGAAGAGAGAATTAAACGCACGAGAGCAATTATTCTTTCTATGACGATTAAAGAAAGGGAGAATCCGCAAATTCTCAATTATTCCAGAAAAATGAGAATAGTTAAGGGAAGCGGAACGACTATTCAAGAAGTAAATCAACTTCTTAAACAATTCGAGCAATCGAAACAGATGATGAAACAAATGAAAAACGGTAAATTAAACCGCTTTCCGTTTTAAATAAAATAATATTTTTGGAGGAAATACAAAATGGTAAAAATGAGATTGACAAGAATGGGAGATAAAAAAAGCCCCTTCTATCGTATCGTAGTTGTTGACGCTGAAAAGGCAAGAGACGGAGCTTATATTGACAAAATCGGTCATTATAATCCTTTAACCAACCCCGCTGAAATCGTTATAGACGCTGAAAAAGCAAAAGCTTGGCTTGCAAAGGGCGTTCAACCTACGGAAACCGTAAGAAGTTTATTGATTAACGCAGGCGTTATCGAAAAAAGCGCAAAACTTTCGCCTTCTAAAACTAATCCCAAAAAGAAAAAGAAATAATTAGCGAATTTACGCGTAAAATTTAATCTATGTAAAATACGGCATAATTCCTTAAATTTTAGGAATTTCGCCGTTATTTGCAATTAAAAGGAGAACTAATATGCTGGATATGATTAAATATATCGTCGAACAATTTGCCGAAAAAAAAGACGAAATAGAATATTTAGTTGAAGAAAATCAAGAAGAGAATACCGTAAACGTAACGATAGTTTTAGCTAGTTCCGATATGGGAAAAGTTATCGGTAGACAAGGAAAAATCGCTAAGGCATTAAGAACGTTAGTAAAAACCAAAGCTAGCGAAACCAAACAAAAATACAATATCGAAATAAAAGAAAAAGGCGAAACTTTTTAATGGAAGAAAAACTTTTAATCGGAACGGTTACCAAACCGCAAGGCATTAAGGGAGAGATTAAAGTTAAAACTTATTGCGATTCGGCTTTCAGTTTATCGAACGTAAAAAACGTTTTCATTGACGGAAAAGAATATAAGGTATTAAATATTCGCTCTAACAAAGAAGATTTATTTATGTCTTTAAGGGGAATTGCCGACCGAAACGAAGCCGAAACTTTAAGAAATAAAAACTTATTCGCATTAAGGGAAGATATAGTAAAGGAAGACGACAGCTTTTTCGTTGTTGATATTTTAGGTTGTACGGTAGTAACCGATACTGATAAAATTATAGGAAAAATCGTTGATATTACAACGGGCAAAGTTGACGTATATTACTGCGAAAATAACGGCAAAAGGTCAAGTTTTCCTTTTATTAAACAGTTAGAACCTAAAATAGATATACAGAACAAAAAAATAACCGTAAACGGGAAAAAACTCGACGAGGTAATTTTGTATGAGAATTGATATTCTCACGCTTTTTCCCGAAATGTTCGTTCCGCTTAAAACGAGTATTTTAGGTAGGGCGGTAGAAAAAGGCATACTTGAAATAGTAGTTACCGATATTAGAGAATATACGCTTGATAAACATAAAAAGTGCGACGATTCGCCTTTCGGGGGCGGAGCGGGCATGGTTATGATGGCTCAACCTATCGCGTCTTGTGTAGAAAGCGTAGACCCTAACCATGAAGCGATTAGATATTATACTTCACCAAAAGGAGAAAAACTAAGTCAAAACCTTGTAAAAAAGCTTGCTCAAAATAAGCGTATACTTATTTTATGCGGTCATTACGAAGGCGTTGACCAAAGAGTTTTGGATTTGTATTTCGATGGGGAAATATCTATCGGCGATTACGTTTTAACCGGCGGAGAACTACCTGCAATGGTTATAACCGACGCAGTAGCAAGATACGTAGACGGGGTTATTAGTTCCGATTCTCTTTCGCAAGAAAGTTTTTCGGAAGGATTGCTTGAATATCCTCAATATACTCGACCGCAAGAGTTTATGGGGCTTAAAGTCCCCGACGTGTTACTTTCGGGTAATCACGCGGAAGTTGATAAATGGAGAGCGGAAAAATCTTTGGAAATTACCAAAAAATTAAGACCTGATTTACTTGAAAAATAATTCTATTTTTTGCTTTAAAAAGTTTTTGTTAAGATGTTTTTTTGATAAAATATATTGTTTATACAAATTAAACATAGGTGTAAATTTTCCTAAGCTCAAATCGTAAAAATTCGCATAATAAAAGTCTTTTTACGTTTGTAAAATTCTACTGTATGGGGTAAAAATGAAAAATATTCAGTGGTTTCCGGGGCATATGAGTAAATCAATGCGAGAAATATCGGAAAACGCAAAATTGATTGACGGAGTTATTTACGTTCTCGACGCAAGAGCTCCGTTTTCTTGTATAAATTTTAAGCTTAACGGTATTTTTAATTCTAAACCGATAGTTTACGCGCTTAATAAATCCGATTTGGTTGAAAGCGTAGATTTAAAAAGGCTTTTAAGCGAGTTTAAAAATAAGTCTATGACTGCCGTCAGTGTCACGGGAACTGATAAAAAAACGGTCAGTAACGCTTTAAGAGTATTAAAAACTCAACTTGCCGAAAAAATAGAGAGATATAAACTTAAAGGGAATAGACCTTTAAGGGTTATGGTTATAGGTATTCCTAACACCGGTAAATCTACGATAATAAACACTTTGTGCGGTCAAAAAAAAGCGGTTACGGGAGATAAAGCGGGCGTTACAAAAAATACGCAATGGTTAAAAACGGACGGCGTTGAACTTATGGATACGCCGGGAACTATGCCTCCGTCTTTTGAAAATCAAGACTTGGCAAGACGCCTTGCGTTTATTGGTTGTATTAACGACGATATTTTGGATAAAGAAGAAATATGTTTAGAAATGATTAAATCTTTTAGTCAAATTTGTCCGCAAAAATTAGAAGAAAAATATAAAATAGACGCAAAAAAAACGCCTATTGAAATTTACGAAGATATTTGTAGAAATAGGGGATTTTTGATGAAAGGCGGTCAGTACGATTATGCTAGATGCGCTTCTTCCTTAATAGACGATTTCCGTAAGGGTAGGATAGGAAAAATTTGTTTGGAATAAGCTTATTTATTATATATTCAATAACGAAATAATTTATTTTTTGATTGAAATAAAGTTTAACTATGGCAAAACAAGAGAAAATAACTGAAAAAATCGATAAATTACAATACGAAAAATATTGTTTAGAAAAGGGATATAAATATATTTGCGGTATAGACGAAGTCGGTAGAGGTCCGCTAGCCGGTCCCGTAGTTACTTGCGCGGTTATTATGGATTTAACAAAACTCGTAGACGGAGTTGACGACAGCAAAAAACTTTCCGCAAAAAAAAGAGAAAAGTTTTACGACGAAATTATAAGTTGTTCCGTAGCGTACTCGATAACCGAAATTTCCGAAAAAGAAATAGACGAAATAAATATTTTAAATGCGACTAAAAAATGTATGTTGCAATCGGTAAAAAGTTTAGAAATTAAACCCGACGTACTTTTAATAGACGCAGTAAAATTAAATACCGATATTCCGCAACTTAGCGTTATAAAAGGCGACGCGTTATCTTATATTATAGGTTGCGCTTCTATTTTGGCAAAAGTTTATAGAGATAGACTTATGGCGGAATATGATAAAATTTATCCGCAATACAACTTTAAAAAGAATGCGGGTTACGGAACGAAAGAACATATTACGGCAATAAAGGAGATAGGACCTTGCCCGATACACAGAAAAACCTTTATAAAAAACTTTTGGGAGCAAAAGGAGAACGGCTAGCCATTAAAGCTTTAAAAAAGCAAAAATATAAAATATTAGGAAAAAACTTAAAAAATAAGTATGCCGAAATTGACGTTTTAGCAATAAAAAAAGACGTTTTGTGTTTTTGTGAAGTAAAGACCAGAACTAACGATAATTTCGGAACTCCCGCAATGGCAGTAGATAAAAGTAAACAAAAAAAATATAGAGAGTTTGCTCAAATTTATCTTTCGGAAAACTCTTTGGATTGCGACGTGGATTTTATAGTCGTAGAAGTTACGCCACAAGGCGTAAACGTGATAGAACACGCTTTTTAATATGAAAATATGTATTACGTCGGCTTCCGGTGTAGAAGCCGTAACAAAAAGAGAATTACAAAAATTAGGGTACCCCGAAGTTCCTTTTGTAAACGGTAGGGGAACGCTTGAAGGTGAGTTTATTGACGTTGCCATTCTAAATTTAAAATTAGAAACGGCAGGTAGAGTTGAAATAGAACTTGCAAACTTTAAATGTGATAATTTTGACGCTTTTTTCGATGAAATTTCAAAAATTGAGTTTGAAAAATATTTAGATAAAAATGCGAAAATAATAATTTCGGCTAAAAGCGTTATGAGTAAATTATTCGCTTTATCCTCAATTCAAAGTCTTACCAAAAAGGCTGTGTGCAGCCGTCTTGAAAAAATTTATAATTGCAAGCTATTAGAAGACGGAGCTGAATATAAAATAGAAATTGCAATTTATAAAGACGTAGTTACGGTTTTATTAAACACGTCGGGGGACGGACTTCATAAACGCGGTTATAGAACGTTGGTCGGAGAAGCTCCTTTAAAGGAAACTCTTGCAATGGCTATGGTTCATTTGTCGGTTTGGAAAGCGGGCAGAATATTATGCGACCCGTTTTGCGGAAGCGGTACTATTTTAATAGAAGCCGTAAGACACGCTTTAAAAATTCCTGCGGGAAACGATAGGGATTTTGATTTTCTTCATTGGAAATGTTTTGATATAAAAATTTTCGAGCAAGTAAAAATGCAGGCGAATAGCGATATTTTAGATATTCCCGATTTAAAAGTCTATGGGTACGATATAGACGAAAACGCAATTAAACTTGCTAAATATCACGCAAAAAAAGCTGGGGTAAGTAAGTATATAGAATTTATAAACGACGATATGCGTAACTTTACGAGCAAACGTAGTCGCGGCGTAATCATTACAAATCCGCCGTACGGCGAAAGGTTGATGACGAGAAAACAAATCGTTTCTTGTTATAAAGCATTTGGTAAAATGTTTTCCGCTTTGCCGGATTGGTCCGCATACGTTTTGTCAAGCGTAACCGATTTTGAAAATCTATTTGGAAAAAAGTGTAAAAAAAGAAAACTTTACAACGGAAAGTTGGAGTGTAATTTATATTCATTTTTAGGAAAAAAATAAATTTTTTTATATATTAAATCTTAATAACAAGTTTAGAATAAAATTTTTATTAAAATCGTATAAAAAAAGTTGATTTATTTTTTTCAGTATGGTACAATAACATTCGACTCGGACGGTCCTCTTGTCATGCTACAACGAACGTCTTGTATATGGAGGTAAGTCAAATGACTATAATTGAACAAATCGAAAAAGAAAATTTAAAAGCAGAAGTTCCTTCTTTCAACGTCGGAGATACGGTAAGAGTATCGGTTAAGGTTATAGAAGGTACGAGAGAAAGAATTCAGGTATTTGAAGGAATCGTAATTGCTAAAAAGAACGGCGGAATTAGAGAATCTTTCACGGTAAGAAGAATTTCGTTCGGTGTCGGCGTAGAAAGAACGTTTCCCATTCATTCGCCTAAAATTACTAAGGTTGACGTTGTTAAAAGAGGTTCTGTCAGAAGAGCTAAACTTTATTATTTACGCGAAAGAACCGGTAAGAGCGCAAAAGTTAAAGAAATACTTTAATAATTTAAACGAGAAAATTTTTTCTCGTTTTTTTATTGTAAAATTTTTGTTATTTATATTATTTAACGAAAAAAATTGCTATCGTTTTGTTGATTTTTTGGAAT
>DHLF01000005.1:120901-197742 GCA_002405165.1 Christensenella sp. UBA4675 | reverse complement strand
AGTATCTATCAGACGAAAAAGTTATTTCTTGTTTTTTTATTGATTTATTAAAAAATTATTATTTATCCTAATTGCGTTTGCAGTTAGGATTTTTTAATCGTTTTGTATTTTAATAATTTATAAATACATTTTTATTCATATTTTAAAACTTGACATAATTTTATAAAATATATCGTTATTCGACAATTGGAAAAGTATATTCTCTAATAAAGGAGAATGCTATGGCTGAAACTATACTTATAACAAGCGGAAAAGGCGGAGTGGGTAAAAGCACTATTTGCGCAAATTTAGGAAGAGCTTTGACAAAAAAAGGTTTTAGAGTGTGCTTATTCGATTTCGATTTCGGACTTAACAGTTTAGACGCAATTTGCGCCGTAAACGGAAATATTAACTATGATGTTATCGACGCGGTAAATAATAGATGCAGATTAAAACAGGCTATTATTCAAACTGAAATTACTAATTTGTTTTTAGTTGCAAGTACTCATTCGTTTGAAAATTCTCAAATAAATCCCCAAAATTTAAAGCTTATGATAGATACATTAAGCCCATTATTCGATTATTTTTTAATCGATTGCCCTGCGGGAATAGATAGTGGATTTCATAGGGCGTGTTGCGTGTCGGATTCGGCGTTAGTGGTTGTAACTCCGTATTCCGTCAGCGTGCGGGACGCCGATAAAGTTTTGTCGATTTTAAGGGCGTACGAAATGCAAAACGTTTCCGTAATAATAAATAGAATGAGAGGGGATTTGGCTTCGGAAGGGAAATGTTTAACTCACGAAGACGTTTCCGCCATTTTAAAATGCAATATTAAAGGCGTTATTCCCGAATGCGATAGTTTGCTTACTAATTGCGTTACGGAAGACGGAAGCGCATACGTAAACAAGGTTTTTAGCGTTTTAGCGGATAATATTACGGAAAATAAAAGTAAAATAATAGAATATTATAAACAAAAAAAGTTTTTTTCTTTTAAAAGGAATTGTAATAGATGAAAAAAAGCGAATTAAATAAAATAAACACGATGATAACCGTTGACAGATTAGGGATTTCCGAAAATTTTAAAGAAGCGTTACTTGGCGATTTATTGAGCGTTTTTAACGATTATATGATAGTAAATTCTAAGCCCGAAATAAACGTTCAAAGCGTTGATAAGGGATTTAGTTTAATAATTACTTTAAAAGCGGAGAGTTTTAAAGGTTTTAAAGCCTTATAGTCATAAAAAAAGTTAAATAGTTATTGACAAAATAAATAAAATAACATATAATACAAGTTAGTTAAAGATTTTGTTGTTAAACAAAAATCTACTTTTTGTAGGTTATAATTTTATCAATAATTAAGAGAGAGTGTATGCGTAAAATTTTTAAAAGCGTTGCCGTGATTATTGCGTTTTCGCTATTATTATCGCTTACGGCGTGTAACGTAGGTTTAAAAAGAAAAACAGATATAGAAACTGACGAGAGTAAGTTTGTTTTCACGCTTTTAGCTGATGATACTTACGGAATAAAAGCAAAGAGCGACGAAAAATTTAGCGGAACGGTTATTTTGCCGACAAAACATGATGGTAAATCGGTTACTCAAATATCAGGTTTTGCTTTTGAAAATGCCGAATTTACGAAAATTGCTTCTTCTACGTGTACGGTTATAGGTCAGTATGCTTTTTATAATTGTAGAAAATTGCAAACCGTTGAATGGGCCGATAACTTAACTGATTTAAAAAACAGTGCGTTTGAATGTTGCGTAAGCCTTATAAACGTAGGTACTTTACCAAAAACGTTAAAGAGAATAGAGAGTAGATGTTTTGCAAACTGCGTTGAGTTAAGGGTAGTAAATATTCCCGCAAGCGTAGAATATATTGCGGACGACGCATTTTTAGATTGTGAAAAAGCAACTTTTTACGTTGATACGGCAAATCAGTACTATAAAGTTGAAAACAATAAGATTGTAAGAAAATAATATTTAATAAACGAATACGGCAACGCTAATTTAGCATTGCCGTATTTTAGTTTTAAAAAATTATCATATTAAAGAAAAAGATAAAAAATTTTAATCCGTTAAGCTTCTTGAACGGTGCGGTGTCAAATAAATTATTTGTAAAGTTTTAGAAATCTCTTTTAATAATTTTTTGCAAAGATTAAAGTTTTCTTCGTCTAACGGACAAAAAGCGTCGTCTATAATTATAAATGGTTTTTCCTTATCGAATAGCGAATCTATAAGTCCTAATCTTAAAGAAAAATTTACTAATTGCTGTTGTCCCAGCGATAAAGAATGAGAGTCTTTCGTTAAACCGTTAACTAAAAAAGTAACGTTAAAATCTTCGTCGCAAGTAACGCCCGAAAGAGTGGGAAAAAGACTTTCGCAGTATTTTTTTAAAGATTTTTTTAAAGGTTCATAGCAACCTTTAGTCAAGTTTTCTTTGGCTTCTTTTAAGTATTCCAAAGTTTTTTCGGCTATTTCCTTTTCTTTGTTTAATTGTAAAAGCTCTCCATTTAAAGCTTGCTTTTTTACGCATAAATTATCGTATTTTTCGCTATCTACCAAAGCTACCGCCATTAAAGAAGATAAACGCGAAATATTTTCGTCTATTTCGTCAATTTCCGTTTTTAAAAGTTTAATTTGGTTTAGCTTATTTTGATATTCCGTTTTTAAATTCTCATTGCCGTTTTCCGATTGAATTTTTAATATTTCTTTATCTATATCTTTTAGTTCTGCAAGATTTTCTTCTTTTATTTTTATTACGTTTTTGAGCTCGTATAGAAAAGATAGCTTATCCGTTGCGGAATTGGTAAAACTGTAAATAAACCTGTCTATACGTCCGTTTAAAGATGAAATTTCGTTTTGGATATTAGAAATTTCTTCTTGCAAAAGTCGGTTTTGGTTATGCGTTTGCGTTTGCGAAATTCTGTCCGATTTCATAGCTTGAAACGCCGATGACGGAGAATAGTTCATATATCCGTATTTGCCTAAAAAGTCGGTTACGGATTGTCTTTGCCTTTTTATTAAAGCGTGTTTTTTATAGTCGATAACTCCAAAAATAATTGCGCCGATTGTAGATATAACGGCAACTGTTAAAAGGGGTATATTTACGGATTTTATAAAGCTAAACGCAAACAAAACTACGCTTAAAACGGCAAGTATTATACAAAGTGGTAAGAAGAACGAAAAAGAAGATTTACCTGTATTGTGGTAAGATTTTTCGGCGCTTTCTATTTCTTCATCACTTGGCAAAGGTTTTTCCGAAACGGGCAAAAAGCTTTTTGATAAAGAGTTTAGTTCGTTTGTCTTTTTTTCTACGTCATCACAAAACTTTATATAAACGTTTACTTGTTCTTCACTAATTGTGTTTTCGTTTAATATTTCGTTTGACTTTTGTATTTTTTGAACTATTCTTTGTCTTGCTTGTTTTAGCGATTCTATTTTCGCTTCTACTTTGGAAGAAGATAACTGTTTTAGCAATTCGTCCCGCTCTTTTTCGTAAGCAGATAATAAGGTTTTTTGTTTTTCACGTTTTTCTTTTTGTTCTTGTAAACTGTTTTTTAAAGTAAAATATTCGTCTTTTTTATCGGATAAGTTTCTTAACTCTATCTCCGTATCAAATAAATTTTGCTTGACGGTAGGAATTTTTCCTCTATTTTGCCTATTTTGATATTCCTTAATTTCGTCTTCTATTTTTTTGCATATAGAATTAAAATTGTTAAATTCGTCAGTCGCGCAGATTACGGAATTAAGACGTTCGGATATAAATACTTTGCCTTTTTGATAATCGGTTTGGTCAAAAAAACATATTCTATGAAAAGATTCTCTGTCTAAGTTAAATAGTTCGAGTCCCAATTCTTCCGAGTAATCGAAAGATTGTTTTCCGTCTTTATATAATTTAAACGTATCGTCCGATTTTTTTTGACCGAAAGTTCTTTCTACTTTATATATTTGACCGTTCGATTCGAACTCCATAGTCCCGCCGAAAACCGAATTGTTCCAAGGCAGAAAATCTCTATCGGCAGTATTTTTGGCGTTCATTCCGTAAAGCATAATTTCTATAAAGTTGGCAAGGGTGGTTTTCCCGCTTCCGTTTTCCGAAATTATTTGCGTAATTTGCGAAAAATTGCAATCTTGCTCCTTTACGTTCCCAAATCCGCTTATATGTAAACTCCTAATTTTCATTTTAAAAGCTTTAACCCCTTTTCGATAATTTCTTTTTCTAATTCGTCCCCGTGCGCTTTTACTACTTTTAAAAATTCGCTTTTTAAAGAAAAATCGCCTTTGTTTATAAGTTCGTCGTAGTCTATTTCGGTTTCGTTTTTTAATTCGAAATAAAAAAACTTGTTCTCAAAATAGTTTTTTATATAACTAAAATCCGTTTGCTCTTCTTTTTGAACCTTTCCTTTTATTACCGCCCTTACGAAAGAATTCGACGGATAGGTTAATTTGTTTTTTATTTGTTCTTCTAAATCCAATATAGAAATGTTTGTAATATCAAAATTTTCGATTATAAAAAGCGGATTTTCTAGCGGTTCAAATTTTACTACGCGTGTTACGGTATCAATTTTTACGTATCCCTTTTGTCCGCATTCGTCAAAACCCCTTCCTGCGGGACAACCGCAATAAGCGTATTTCCCCCTTTGGTCTAAACTGGCAAGTTTAAAGTCGTGATAATGCCCGAGTGCCAAATAATCTACGTTTTTATTTTTACTAAGCGGTAAACTTATTTTATCTTTATCGTAGGTTTCGTAATCTACCGTTTCGCCGTGTCCTATTACGACGTTGTATAAATTTTCGTTAAATAAAGGCAGAGGGGCAGAATAAGAATAAAAGGTTACGTCTTCTTTTATTAAACTTTCGCCACTTTTAAGAACAATAAAATTTTCGGAAAAATCTTTGAAAATATTTTTTCTTTCGTCAAAATCGTGATTTCCGTAAACGTAAATAAACAATACGTTTATATATTTTTCTATTACTTTTTTTATTCTGTTTAAAACGTTGGCGTTTACGTTTTTACCGTCGAACAAGTCGCCCGCAATTATTATTACTTCCGCATTTTCCTTAATTGCGTTTTCGCATATGGTTTGAAAAGTTTGCGTTAAATTTGCGTTAAATTTTTCGGCTTTGTCAACGCTTAATCTAGTCTGTAAAGAACTGTCCAAATGTAAATCTGCCGTGTGAAAAATTATCATTTTTTTTCTCCTAGTTAAATTATACATTAACTATTTTAAAAAATCAACGCCTTAATTGTCCGCCCGAAAAAATTTTTAAGCTTTACACATAAAATTTTTTTATGCTTTTTTCTGCGTTTTTTAAATTGTCTTTACAAAAACAAAGCTTTAAGGTATAATGTATTTATGATACTTGCAAGTCGTTCGCCAAGACGTATAGAATTACTAAAAAAATTAGTTTCGTCTTTTAAAATAATTATTCCCGAAGTGGAAGAAATAAAGGTTGGAAACGCTGAACTTATTTGCCTTGAAAACGCAAAACTAAAAGCTTTTGCCGTTGCGAAAAACTTTCCTGACGAAGTAGTTATCGGGGCAGACACTGTTGTCGCGTTAAACGGGGAAATTTTAGGAAAACCTATCGATAAAGCTCAAAACGAACTTTTTTTAAAAAAACTTTCGGGTTCGGTTCACGAAGTATTAACGGGTTATGCAGTTATATTTGGTAAAAAAGAGTTTTTCGGAATTGAAAAAACGCAGGTTATATTTAACGATTTATCCGAAACCGAAATTTTAGATTATGTTTCAAGCGAAGACGGTTTGGATAAAGCGGGCGGTTATGCAATTCAAAACGGCAAATTCGTTAAAAAAATAGTCGGTTCTTACGATAACGTAGTAGGGTTTCCGACGGAGAGAATAGAGAATATTTTAAAAGATTTAAAGGTGATAGTATGAAAAACGCAGTCGCTTTGGATATGGGGTCTAGCAATACCTATATTTACAAAACGGGTATGGGAATAGTTTTGGAACAACCTAGCGCGGTTGCTTTGAGTAGGGAAAAAGGGAAAATTAAGGCTTTGGGAGAAGACGCTAAAAAGCTTTACGGTATGGCAGTTGAAGATACGGAAGTAACTTTTCCCGTTTTTGAAGGCTTTATCGATAACGTTCCTTTGGCAAGGCAAATGTTAAAAGGATATTTCGATAAAATTCAGTATTTTCATGAAGACGTGGTAATGTCTGTTCCGTGCGGTACGGATAGCGATAAAATTATGTCGATAGATAAATTTTTGCGTTCTTTGGGAGTATATAACGTAGCTTTTGTAGAATCGCCTATTTTAACGGCTTACGGTATGAATATTATGGCTGATAGCGATTGCCCTAGATTTATTATCAATTTGGGAGGTGGAACAACTAATATTTCGGCTGTTTCGCCTAGCGGAGTAATTACGGGCGTAAGCATAAATTTGGGCGGACAAAACGTAGATTCTATGTTGGCAAGCTTTATAGAAAATAACTTTAAGCTAAAAATAGGTATGCTAACTGCCGAAAAATTGAAAATTCAGTTAGGAAGCATGTACACTAACGACGAATTGCGTTACGTTGTAAACGGTAGGGACGTTATTACGGGTAGACCTAGACCTTTGTCGGTAGAAGCGAAAGACGTTTATCAACCGTTAAAAAGATTTTTCGATTTAATAATAAACGTTGCGGAAAAAATTATGGCTAAACTTCCGCCGGAAGCGTTAGGAGAAATTAACAGGACGGGAATATTTTTGTCGGGCGGAATGTCTAAAATCGTAGGACTTCAAGAATATTTTGAACAAAAATTAGATGTAAAAACCATAATAGACGATAATCCCGAATATAGCAACGTTTCGGGTGCGGGGTACTTATGCACCGATAGAAAATTGTTGAATAGATTAAAATTAAATAGAGATTAAATTTAAGGAAAAAACTAAAAAAATACCACATTCAAAAACGGCGTAGCATTTAGCTACGCCTTTTTTTGTGTGAGCAACCCCCAGATAGTCTGGGGGTTCAGTAAAGGTTTACCGTTGAGTAAAATTCTCCGTTTGTGTATAATAAAAGTTGCGACCTGCCAGTTACAACAAAAACACAAACGGAAGATATTATCACATGAAAGATAATATCATAGTTTGTTTAAAACCCTTTTCTATAAACATTTTTACGCACGCCGTTAATATGGGTTTTTTGGGGTCTTTTACTTTTTGTTTAGATATCATTTTTTGCCTTTTATAAATTTAAGTCATTTATTGAGTTACAACTCAAAGTATAATATTTATAATATAATAAGTCAAGGGAATTAGGGGGTAAACGGGTTTTAAAATTTTTTTATAAGAGTATTGAATTGTGCATAAATATTTTGTAAAATAGTGTTAGAAAAAAGGAAAATTTTGTATGCAAAATGGGTAAAAATTTAAAAAGGAGTATAAATATTTTACGAATGAATGATGAAAAAATTTTAAACTATAAAAAAATATCGAATAAGGAGATTTTATGGAGAATAAATTACAGAAAAGGCTATTAGCAAAAATAACTTGTTTTATAATTTTAATAATCAATATATTTGTAATAAGTTTGTTTCAAATAGGATGTAAGGGGAAAAGATATGAACAAGTTACAATAGGAGATTATGAGTATGCTATTGTAACAGATTTACATGAAAGCCCAATTTATTGGGTTGTCGATTTATCAAAAGAAGGCAAGCAAAAGGAAATTCTTGTTTATAATAATTTAGTTGACAATTTGGAAGTCGAATTTGGTGATTTAATTAAGATAAATACTAATGGAAGATTAGTTATGTCTCAATTAACAACACAAAAATTAAAGAAGTTAATGATAGAAAAATATATTAATATGCAGTATTCGTATATTAATAAAAACTTAATTAATTATTCAAATATTAAATATATTATCCATCGTGCCACATTTAATAAAATAAATTTTAAAACAGTGGTTAATTATGGTTTATTTAATGCAATAAATTATGAAAGTTATAATAATCAAAGTACTATATATATGAGAAAAAACGTTTTTGAGGAAAATATTGCCGATTATATTGAAGTAAAGAAAAATTATAGTGGCTTTGATTTAAACAAAATTATAAATTATTTTAGACCTACAAACTTAGAATTCCATTGGAATTACGAAAATTCACCTCAAGAAGATTATTATTGGATAGACGATATAGAAAACGGAGAGCTGATAGAAGAGATACCGCCGATACCTGAAAGAGAAGGATATAGTTTTGGCGGATGGTATACTGAAAAAGAGTGTTTAAGCGAATTTAATTTTGGTACGCCTATAAGCAAGATGAAATTAGATTGGGAAAAAGTTTTTTTGCTTGAAGATAATATTCCCGATAATTACGTAACTTGTTTATATGCAAAATGGATAAAAATTTAAAAAGGAGTATAAATATTTTACGAATGAATGATGAAAAAATTTTAAACTATAAAAAAATAGCGAATAAGGAGATTTTATGGAGAATAAATTACAGAAAAGGCTATTAGCAAAAATAACTTGTTTTATAATTTTAATTATTAATATATTTGGAATATGCTTATTGCAAACAGGATGTGAAGGATTAGAATATGAACAAATAACAATAGGTGATTATGTATATGCTATAAATAAAGAAATAAATGCCTATTTAATAGTTGATTTAAGTGCTGAAGGGAAACAAAAAGAAACAATAGTATTGCCAAACACGGTAAATCAAAAAAATATTGGTTTTGGAGGTTGGGGTGGAGGTTTTTCAGGTTATAAACTTGTTAGAAGTAAATTTATTACTTCAAATATGAAAAAATTATTAATAGAAAACTTGATAAAAAAAGATGGTGGCAGTTATAACAATACAGTAAGAAATCTTGTTGCTTGTGTTGAGTTTGAAAATAAAGAAAATTATGAAAAAAAATTTAAATTAATAATTAATTGTTATGGTTTTCAATATATTGCGACAATTAAAGCACATTACAACAATATTAATTACATGAGATTAAAATTATATAATGAAAAAATATATGAACACATTGATTATTTAAGAACTGTTTATGGAGAAGAATTAGATTTTGAGAATAAGGTTTATTTTTTAAGACCTGCGAACGTAGAATTTCATTGGAATTACGAAAATTCACCGCAAGAAGACTATTATTGGATAGACGATATAGAAAACGGAGAGCTGATAGAAGAAATACCGCCAATACCTGAGAGAGAAGGATATACTTTTAGCGGATGGTATACAGAAAAAGAATGTATAAACGAATTTAGTTTCAGTACGCCTATAAGCAAAATGGATATAGATTGGGAAGAATTGTTGAACTCAAGACAACAAGTTCCTGACGAGTACGTTACAAGCTTATACGCGAAATGGATAGTAATTTAAAAAGGAGTATAAATATTTTACGAATGAAGAAAAGGAGAGAAGCAAAAGATGGAAAAATAAACTAAAGGGGAGAAAAAATGACAAAAAGACTAAAGACGTATTTAGTATTGTTATTAATGATACTTTACGTTTCTCCCTAATAATTTCGCAATTTCTCGATAACTTTTTCCTTTTACATAGTATTCTCGTAGACAACAGCGTTCTTCTATGGTAAAATGGTGGTAGTTCATATATTTCTCCTTGGTTTTTGTTTTGTTGCTAAAACTATTATACCATAGATTTATATGAACTTCTTTTTTTGCTCCTAACTGTTGCACTTAATAGTATAATTCACCAAGACATTAAAAAATATCACAGCTTTTAGCTGTGATATTTTTTTGGGGTAAGGGAAAAATTTATCTTAGATTTTTCTTTGAAAGGTTTATGCTTGTGTATTAAAATTTTAGCTATATATTTTTAAAATCTATTTTTATCTTTAAAAAATATAATTAGTTCCTTAAATTTTATAGGCGGTTATTTATATTTTTTATTTGATAACCGCCTTATAGCCTTACTTTTATGCTACCGCTACCGCGCACATAGAACAGTTTTGTCCGCTAGTTCTATATACTACGAATTTTAACGTTTCCGTACCGCTAGAATTTACCGTAAAATTGGTTTGATAGCAAAAAGACGTATTTGATACTTCGTCGTGCATCTTTTGCGAGAATATTACGTTTCCGTTGGAATTTATGGCTTCTAAATAATATTGAGCAGAATATCCGCCTATCCATAAATATACGGAATTTACTCCTTCGTTTACGGTAACGTCAATCGAAACGTACGCTCCGTTTACACCGTTGTTCGTTCCGCCGACGCTTTGGTCTACGTCGTCGTCAGTCGGGTTGCCTATAAGCGTTGTTCCGTTCGACCAGAAGAAACTTGCTTTATAGTCCCAGAATTTTAAATTATCTTGTACTTTTAAAGTAGTTACGTCAATTAAATTTCCGCCGTTCATTTCTTCTATCTTGTCGGAATGGGGTTGAGTGTTAAAGTACGCCCAATCTAACGTTCCTAATTCGGTTAAATTGATATGCGTCGTGTTAAAGTCGGTCATTTCCGTACTCGTCATAGAAAGCGAAGTTATAGGCGTTTGTTTTTCTCCCGCTATTACTATCGCTACGCAAGATACGTTACCTGCGTCGCCTATATCGGACGGCGTTATCTTAATAGTAATCGTCGTTTCTTTATTCGTAGAGAATGCAAACGTTACTAATTTTCTAGCCGAGCTATCTCCTGCCGTAAAGGACGGAGCGACGGCTATTTGTTCGCCGTTATGATATAAAGAAGTTACGTTAGTAGCTCTCCAAGCGCCCGTGAATACTTGTATTTCTTTAACGGACGGATTAACGTTGATATTTATCGAAATTTCCGAGCCTAAGCATTTTCCGTTAGTGTTTCCGCACCAAACGTTATTGTCTTTTCCGTTTGTCCAAGAAAGCGATACGTAATCGTAGAAATCGTTTCCGCTTTCCGCGTTATTAGAAGTAATAAGGTCGGTTGCGTTTAACATTACGTTAGTTCCCGCGTTGGAATAGTGTTCCCAATAAAGCGTGTCGTAAGAAGAACAACTATCTAAATAAACGCTTTGAGTATCGGTTACGCTTGCGCTTGCAGTTACCGTTAAAATTTCGACAACCGCGTCTTTTTCAAGGGCTACCGCGCTTAATCCCGCTACGCCCGACGAACTATCGTCTTTATAGAACACTACGGTTAAAGTTTCTTCCACCGTTGCGGATATAAACAATTTAATTACCGCGCTTGCGTTTTCGGCTAAAGTGTTAAACGTTTTTCCGTTATAAAGAACGGTGCCGTTTTCGTCTAGTATACATACGCTTAAAGTACAAGTTCCCGCCGTTGCGAAGAATTTTAACATATAATCTCCGCTAGCTAAGGTTACGTTAAATTTAGCGAAATCGAAACCTTTTGCGGTTTTTAATCCGCTTGCGCTACCGTCTTCACCGTCGGTATAAGATAGGGTAGAAGAGAAATCTCCCGCAGTTCTTAATCCGCCGTATAATACGTCGGTAGAAATGTTGTCAGCGTTAGCTTTTTGTTTGTTTGCTCCAAAGTATACCCAGTCGGCAGTACCTTCTTCGGTTAAATCGTAAGTTGCCGAATTCGGGTTAGAAGCTTCTATTAGTTTTATCTCGGAGTTTGCTTGTTTTGCTTGACCTGTTATTGCTATTCCTGCAAGCGATACGTTACCTACGTCAGCTCTGTCGGACGGTTCGTTTTTAATTATTACGAACGTTTTTTCCGTTACCGTAAGTTCAAACGTTACTACTTGACAATTAGAAGTTGAACCTGCGGTGAATTTAGAAGAGCTTGCAAGTAATTTTCCGTTGGACGAATAAAGTTTTATCGTTGCGGAAGAGTTCCAAGCGCCTGCGTATACTCTTATGTGTTTAACGCTTTCGTCAACCATAACCGATAACGTAATTGTCGAGTTGGAAGCAGTTCCCTTACTCGTACCCGTATGAGCGCAAAGTTTGTCGCCGTCGTTATACGATAAGGTCATACCGTAGTCGTCGAAAGAAAGAATATTCGGGAAATCTGCGTTTATAATGTAATTTCCGTTGATTTTGCTTACGGGCATTACGTTATTGTCGTTGCCGAATTGCATCCAATCGAGCGTGCTTTCGCCAAAGGAAGCTCCTAAGTTGGTTAAGTTTTCGCTACCGTTTGCCGTCGTTTGAGAAGCCGTATTTGCGCTAACCGCTCCGTCCGAAACTACTATGGAAGGAGTTTTGCCTTCCGTAACTAGACAAGCAAACATCGAAACGAAAGATATAGTTCCTTGTCCCGAACCCGTACCCGCAACTTCTCCGCTTGCAGCAGCTCCTACTCCGTCGGGAAGGGAAGCGTGCATTGCGTAAGTTACTTTTAGGGTGGATACCGTTGCGTCGGATACGTAAATCGTTACTTTTCTAACGTAACTTCCGTATAAATCGCCAAAGCTTTCGGTTATTCTGTTTCCTGCTTTATCGCTTACGGTAAGTCTTGCCGTAGAGTATTTTCCACCTAAATAAAGTGTGTAATAAGCAGGTTTTCCTATCGTTTTTATAGTAAATTCAAAGTTTCTTTGCGACGCTATGGACGTAAACGATAATGTGTCTTTTCCGTTTAAAGTTAATTGTTTATAGAAGAAGTCGCTGTTTATCCATTTTGTGTCGTAAGAACTCGGGAACGAATAGGTTATAGGCGAATTCTTTTTATAAATTCCCGTAGTTGCGTTTACTTCTCCGAAAGAAACGTAGTCGATAACGTTACTTGCGTTTAAATCTAATCCGTCGCCCGCTTCGTCGCTTTCAACGGTGAAGGGAACGCTGGTTTTGTCGTATTGCGTGTTAGAAGCAGTAGTTTTAACGTTAGCGTATTTTATCATAATTACGCTATCTTCATATACGTTTGCAGGGAAAGTAAACGTTACCACGTCTCCGTCGAGAGAAGCCCCGTTAAACGCGAACGGTTTTCCGCTACTAGACTTTTCTATTAGGGTAGGAGTAATTTCTCTTCCGTTTATCGTTATAGAAGTAATTTCTCCCCATTCCGGATTAGAGTGTAATCTTATAGTCCAATTTCTTTCCGTAATCGCTCTAATTCCGTCGAACGAACCCTTTGCGGAATAAATTCCGACTACTAATGAGTTTAAATCCGAATAATATTTCATCGTTACGTCGGTAGTACGGAATTTACCGTCTTTATACGCAACGGTTTTAGTGTCGTCTTCGTAAATCGTAGCCCTTGCTTCGTAGTTTATGGACGGATATACGTCAAGACACATGTTCTTCCAAACTTTTTCGTTTGTGTTGCTCATATTTTCGGCAAGCGGTATTATCGCGCCTTCTCTTACGAAAATAGGAGAAGTTTTAAGGTTGTAACTTAACTCGTAAGATTTAGGACCTACAAATCTATCGCCCGTCCATACGTCAATCCACGTTCCGTCGGGGATAAATACCGTTCTAGTGCTGACTATTCCGTTATTTTGAATGCAATAATACATATAAACATGCGCTCCGCCACCGAATTCCGCATATTCTATTACAATGTCGTGTTCGGAATTCGCGGTGTAAACGGGAGTAGATAGATAAGTGTCGTAAACGGAAGAACCGTCTATAACCTTATTTCCGTCTATATAAACTACTATCGAGTCGTCGGCGTAGAACGCAAGAGAAGCGGGTTTTTCGCCTATTCTTATTTTTCCCGACCATCTTACCGAGAAGTTGTCGGAAGGTAAGTTTTGCGGAGAACCGTTGCCCCAGTCAAAGAATACGTTGCTGTTTAATTGAGTGTACGCGGGCGTTCCGCTTAACGAATTGTTATTGTAATATTCGCCCATTAATCCTTGACTTTCGTTGTAAGAAAGTTGGTCGTCGGGGACTAATTTCTCATATCCCGCAGTCGCAATAGGCGCAACTAAAACGTAATCGCCTAATAAATACTGGTCGTTTGCGGAAGCTTCTTCGTAGTCGGGATAGTTAATATCCGTTCTTGCCATTATGGGAAGTCCCGTAGAGTAGTTTCTATATGACAAATAATAATACAAGGGGAGCAATCTATAACGCATATCCGTATAAGTGTGCGCAACTTCTTCCGCCGTTTCGCCGAATAACCACGGCATACGACCTTCTTGTTTAATATATTTATAAGCCGTACAATGTACCCTTAAAATAGTCGATAACGCTCCGTACTGGAACCAACGAACGTACATATCGTTCGTAACTCCCGAGCCTGTATGTCCGCCTATGTCGGACGACATATAAGGTATTCCTACTTCCGCTCCGCCGAATATAGACGCGTATATTTCTTGCGCCAAAGCGTTGGAATCGCAAGTTATATCTCCCGTCCATTGTATCGAATAACGGTGAGCCGATATATCGGACGCGTAATTCCATTTTCCGTGCAAGCAACCGTCTACGTTGCCCATTATTAACGCTCTTCTAGCGTATTTTTCTTCTTTTCCTTGTACTTCCGCTTCAAAATATTCTTGCGTGATAAATTGATACGCGTACATTCCGAATGCGTAAACCGAAATACTCGGGTCGGCTGAATTTAAGCAAGTAGGCCAGTTTCTATCGTACCACCAGTAATCTATTCCCAAACTTAAAATCATTTTAAGTTTTTTACTTCTGTAATCTACTTCGGCTTCGTCAAGTCCGTTGGTAGTCCCAGAAACGGGTTCGGGATGGTCGTTAAAGCAGACGTTTACGCCTTTATCGTGACATTCTTTTAAAAATCCTGCCATATCGGGGAATAGGTCGGTGTTTACGTCGTATCCGACTCCGTTTAATCCCGTCGTGTGGTCACGCCAGTCGGTGTCGATAACTAGTACGTCTATACTGTATCCCCTGTCAAGATAGTCGTTTATTTGTTGCAATGCGCTTTCCGCAGTGTATTCGTAATATCTCGAATCCCAGTATCCCAACGTTTGCAACGTTACCATTTCGCTTTCACCCGTTAAACGAGTGTAGTCTTTTGTAAATTGCTTATAATCTCCACCCGGTAAAAATACGAATATATCCGTAGAATCGTTGTCGAAATCCCATCCCGACAAAGGCTCTCCGTTTACCGAATATCCTGCCGACGACGGTATAATTCTCGGACTATCCGTAAAATACCAACTCTTTAACTCTTCCGACGGGGAGGGAAGATATACGTTTGTTTCCGTATTTCCGTCGTATTTATATAATAGTTTATTTGTCGGAGTGGTTACGTAAACGCTTTCCGCAGTAGAATTTTTAGGTATTCTTACAATGTAATTCTGCGTTTTTATTACATATTCGTCCGAAGTTTGTTCTTGTGTATAGGTAACGGTCGTCCAGTTATCTCTGTTGTATACTATGTAACTCGCCCTGTCTTCGAATCCCTTAGGTCCTTTTTGTTCTATTCTGACTAAGGTGTCGGATAATAACTGAACCCTTATATCTCCGTAAGTTAAAGAGTTTATTTCGCCCCTTTCGGTAGTTGGGTTGTCAGACAAAGTTGGCAAAGAAAAGTCGAACGAGCTAGAACTAGATGAGCTAGAACTCGACGAAGAACTGCTAGAAGAACCTTCTTCTTCGCTAGAACTAGATGAACTAGAACTCTTTTCCGATGAACTTGAACTTTTTTCAGACGAACTCGTCGTTGATGAACTAGACGAACTTGAACTAAGCGAACTCTTAACCGATGTTCCCGATGAACTTTCGTCGGAGCTTGATTGGGACGAGCCTACAGCGGATGATTTAGACAATTTGTCGCTACCCCTCGTTTTACAAGACACTGCGCCCAAAAAGAAAATCGAACACATTAGTAAAATTAAAACTTGTTTAAAAAGCTTTTTCATTTTTACCCCCTTAAATTTTAGTTTGCGTTAATCGTGTTTTTTTAAAAAAGATTTATTATAATTTCGTTTTTTTGTTTAAAAATTTCCGTAAAAAAACACTATTGACATTTAAACTTGCTTACATTATAATATAAAAAAAAGAAAAGTTACAATATGCAAAAAAAATAAAAAAATGTGTAATAGTTGCATAATTTTTTCGGAGGAAATTATATGCTCGGACACGATACCAAAAAACCCGACCCATATAAAAACATAGTTTACGGCAGTTGCGAAAAGGAAGAAATAATATTTTTGGATTACGAAAAGGATAAAAATTATCCTATAAGAGCAGAATCCATAGGTATTACTAATCCCGATAAAGATTACTTTATTCAAAGAAAACATTTGGATTATTACGTTTTCGAATACGTTGTTTCGGGTAAAGGATATATTAAACAAGACGGGGTTACGTATTACGTTAAAGCGGGGGATTTTTATATGCTTAAACCCGGTTCTTCTCACGTTTACGGTGCAGACAAAAAAGAACCTTATAAAAAAATGTGGATAAATTTTTTCAGCGGTATTTTAGACACATTTTTAAGTGCGTACGGCTTATTCGATAAAGTGGTTATACATAACCCCGATTGTGAAAAGTTTTTTACGGAACTTATCTCTTACGCCGAAAAACACCCTTATCACGATGAATATTCCATAGGATTAAGCAGAATAATTTTTAAAATATTGTTTTCTTTATCGCAAAAAATAAGCAACGAAAAAATAACGTCGTCCTTAGCTA
This sequence comes from Christensenella sp. UBA4675, assembly GCA_002405165.1. Lineage (GTDB taxonomy): Bacteria > Bacillota > Clostridia > Christensenellales > Borkfalkiaceae > UBA4675. Next base: position 181,270 of record DHLF01000005.1, on the reverse strand, counting down.
ACAACGTTAAAGAAAGGTTAGACGCGTCTATTTATAGAAAAATTACTTTAAACGACTTGTGCGCGGAAATAAATATTTCTAAATCCCAAATGAATAGGGAGTTTAAAAAATATTATAATACGACTCCTTATAATTATTTGTTGGATAAAAGAATTTTTATGGCAAAAGAACTTTTAAAAAATTCTTCGATGAAAATATTTGAAATAAGCGATAAACTTTGCTTTTCTGACGAGTATAACTTTTCAAATATATTTAAACAAAAAACAGGCGTTTCGCCTATTGAGTTTAGAAAGCGGTTAACGAAAGAACAATGAAAATAAAAATAGCCGAAACTGTGTTTTTAGTTAAAAATTACAATGATAAATTATTAGATTATTTTAAAGATTTTATTACTTTTGAAAATGAAAATTGCACGCTAGACTTTAACGAGTACAACGGCGACTTTATGGATAAAGTATTATCTCTGTTTCAAGATGTAATACTTTGGCTTTTAAATAACCGTAACGTTTTAAGAATACATTCGTCGGCGATTAAAGCGGGAGAAAACGTTTACTCTTTTTTAGCCCCTAGCGGAACGGGTAAAAGCACTCACGCTAAGTTGTGGGAAAAATATTGTCCGCTTGCAACCAAAGTTATAAACGACGATCAACCTTTTTATTTGTTTAAAGAAAATAAAGTTTTTGCTTACTCGTCGCCGTTGTCGGGGAAAAACAATAAGTACGTAAACGACTTTGGAGTTGTAAAAGCATTTGTAATTTTACGGCAAGCAAAGTTTAACGAAATAAAAAAATTAGATAAAAAACACGCTTTTACTTATTTGTATAAGCAGGTTTTTATACCTAAAAGCATAAAGGAATCGGAAAAGACGCTGGAACTTATTGAAAAAGCGATAAATACCGTTCCCGTGTATTTGCTAAATTGCGATATAAGTAAACAAGCATACGACGTATGCTTTAACGAATTAAAAGAATTATAGGAGAATTATGAAATTTAAAGGACAATTTGCTTTAAGAAATATGGGAGATTTTTCCGCAGTCGTCGCCGTGGGCGAATGCGTTAAAGATTATAATTGTATGATTACTTTAAATCAAAGCGGTACTATTCTTTGGCAAGCTTTACAGAACGGTGAGAATGAAAAAGACTTGATAAAAACGCTTTTAAACGAATATGATGTTTCGGAAGAAATTGCAAAAAAAGACGTCGAAGAGTTTTTAAATACTTTAAAAAAGGCTAATATTATCGAATGATTTATAAATTTTAGATATAATAAAACGCTAGGTAAATTCTAGCGTTTTTATTTTGTAAAAAAATTATCCACCCGCAAAAACAGGTGGATTTTTAATTTTTAATAGTTGTTTAATCTTTTTCTTTTGGCTCTGTTTTGTAAATATACCGCGGTTATTAAAAACGCGGATAAAACAATCATTAAAAGCAAAGTGTTTCTTATAGTTTTATCTTTTTTTATAATTATTGCGTCGTACGGAATATAGCCTATGCCGTCTTCCCCGACCAAAAATCTTATTTTATACATTCCGTCTTTAAACGAATAAACCGCAACGCTTCCGCTAGGAATTTCGCCTATTATTTCGCCGTTTATATCGTAAACGGAGGTTTTTTTACATTCGTAAAATTTAAACGAAGTTTTTTCGGTTAATTCCAAAATTTCTTTTGCGATAAAGTTTTTTTCTATAAAACCTTTTTGACCGTTTTCTCTTTTAATAAGTAGGTATTCTTTTCCGCCTACGGAATATTTTTTTTCTATGTTTATTTTTTCGTATTTTTCCGCTTGAGCTATTTTAAACGAGAGATTTAACTGCGGAATTGAATAAATTCCTGCGCTTGCCAAATAATATCCTGTTTTATATTCGCCTTTTTCTTCGGATACGGTTGTTATATCGGCGTCTGCTTTCCTTATTATATAAGTAGTTTTTCCGTTTGCAATCAATAAGAAGTCGTTTTCGCTTTTATCTATTATAACGTACTCTTCGGGGGAGTTTGAAAGTTTGTAGGAAATATAATTAAAGTAATTATTGTTTCCTTTTTCGACTTCATACATTTTTGCACCCGTGTTTACGGTTGTTGTTTCTATGCTCGTCATTAAAGTGGTTCCGTATCCGACGGGAATTTCGAAATTGTTTGGCGTTTTTAAAGGCAAGTCTAAAGTGTAAATTAAATGACCTTCGTACAAAAAGAAAACTTTTGATAAATCCCAATTAAACTCGAATGAAACCAAATTGCCGTTTCCGTAATTTTTGTTCTTTTCTAATTCGTAACCTTCGTGCGTTTTGGCATTAAATATTTTTTCTTCTAGATTATAATATAAACTTTCGAAATCGGCTTGAATTTTAGTAGCTTCTGCGGGAATTGATATTTCGGATTTTTCCCATGCGTCGTTAATTAAATCGTATTTAACTATTTCGCCGTTTGTCATCATAATAAATATCTCGCCAAAGGCGTTTATCGTACATGTTTTTGCCGTTCCTTCCTTTTGCTTAAAATATTTATAGGAGTTTACGTTTATATTATATTTTTTCGACGTTTTTTCAACTTTAACTATGGTAGGGTACTGCTTACTGTCGGACACGGTAGTGTTTTTAATAATATAAAAGTCCCCTTCGAAACTGTCTACCGCTACTACGTTGTTAGCGTTAGTTCCTTTTAAGGAGTATTTTTCTTCACAGGGTATAATTCCGTTTTCTTCTTCACCTTGTTCGAGTATTTTTATTGCATCCGTTCCGTTTGCCAGTATTATAGTATTTCCCGTAACCGCAAAAATTTTAGGGTAAAAAGATAAATCCGCATTTATTTTATAATATTTTTTTTCGGTTTCGGAAAACTTCATAAGTTGAGTGATAGAAGACGAGTCTTGCGTTAAAACGTATACATAATCTCCGTCCGCTACCACTTCTTTTACTGTTTGCGGTAATCTGTTGGTCTTATCCGAATATGTTGTTACTATTCTACCTGTAAATTCGTACGTTCTTAAATCGAATTCTTTTATTAAATTCAATTCTTGATAACAAATTAAAACTCTGTCTTGAAAAATGTAAAACCCGCTTGTATTCGCCTTGTTTTCGTCCGATTCCGTAAGTGCGATTGTAGTTTTATCTTCCGTAGAATATGCAAATAATCCGTTAGTCGTAACGTAATAAATTTTGCCGTTATAGTACTGCGCAAACGAAACCGACGCGTCGAATAATTTTTCGTTTACGCCGTTTCTATATAAGGCGTAACAAGAAAATTCGTCAAAGTAATATAGCGTTGAATACATTTCGCCTTTTCTTTGATTTACGGCAATTGTAACGGTTTTCCCCAAAGAATGTTTTTCTTTGATTTCGAAATTATTCGTTTCTTTGTTAAAAGAACTTATTACTATGTCGGAACTGGTGTTTGTGTATAACATATCCGAAATGTAAAAACACGTTGAAACGTCACGATTGGCTTCTTCGTCTTTATCGTAAATAGTTACTTTCTCGCATTTATTAAATTCTTCGGGCGAAACTTTATAAAGGATGGAAGAACTTAAAAAGTAAACTACGTTTTCGTAACAACCTATTTGGGTTATCGTCATATCGGGAAGAGAAAATCTCTTGTATTCTTGCAACGATTTATCAAATTTTATTATGGCGTTTTTTTCGGCTATATAAACGTTATTTTCATCCTCGCATACGTCTATAGGCGACGACAAAGAGTAGTATTCGAAGTACGTTGACGGTATAAAAGGTTGAGTTTTTAATTTGTTAGTGTTCTCCGCCAGTACTTTTCCTCCGAAATTTAAGGCTAAGAACAAGCATATTATAAACGATGAAATTGTTATTATCGAAAGCGTCTTTTTCATAATGCTATTATTATAGCATTATTTTTTTTCTTTAACAAGTTTTTTTAATTTTTTTTATTTTTTGTGTCGCTCGGGTCGGTTTTGGACAAAAAATTGTGTTAAAATAAATTTGCAATTCGAACAAATGTTCGATAAAAACAACACAAAAAGGGGAAATATGTACAACTATCAAAAGGCTTTACTGTATTCATACAAAAGGATAGACGAGAAAATAGAAGAGTACGACAAGCTTGTAGAATACTGGGCGTACTCTTCCAAGTATTCGTTTAAGTCAACTTACGTTTTGGCGGACGAGCTTTTGTCTATGGTAGATAAAAAATATACCTTGCAATATTTAAAGCAAAGGTTAGAAAAAATTATAAGCTGTTTTACGCAAGAAGAAACGAAACTTTTTGAAAAGAAATATTTAGGTGTAGACAGAGATTTATCTTATTTAAACGAAAGGCAATATTATCGCAAGCAAGAAAAATTTATTAAAAACTTTTCTAGCACGTTAAACGTGTTCGATTTGACCGAAACTTGGTTTAACAACGTTTGTTTAAGCGTTCCGTTTATAGCTTCTATTTATTCGGTGGTTTGCAAAAAAGAAGAGCGTTACGACGCAAGAAAATTAAAAGCTAAAAATACCGATGAAAAGAAAAAAGTTTTAATTTCAGAAACAAGTTTATCGGAAAAAGGGTTGATTGCCGAGAAAAATTTAATTTCCGACACCTCTTGCGTTAAAGGAGAACCTATAAATAGTTTTTCCGTTGTAAATAAGGTGTGGTCGGCTTAACGGGTAAAAATAAAGGTTTATAAACCGTATTTGGCAATTAAAGCTAATCATTTTATAAACTAAAAAATTGTTGTAATAGGGTTTATTTCACGTGTGGGAAAAATAATGTTTTACGTAATGCATAGGTAAATATATCAAGTCGTTTTGTTTAATTAAAGTTCGGTAGACTTATCAAAACAGCGTTGGTTTTTAATAAACGAGTATTTATATGTTTTGAATAAACTTTTTTAAACGACAAAAACAAAAAGCCGTGTATAAGTCGATTATCGCCACGTTCCGTTTACCTTATATAATCTTCTTCGTCTTCTTTTTCTATTCTTTTCTTATCGGAAGGACGAAATAAAAAGTAAACGATGGCTACTACCGTTATAGATATTCCCGCAACTACTAAAATTTGCATAGACGAATTTTTTTGCTTAGTTACGGATACGTTTTCGCTTTCAGAATAAGAAGTTTGTATCGGGTCGGGGTGAGTTGGAACTACGAACGGCGCAAATGCGGATTTTCTCATATACCCTAAATAGCCGTTGCAATAAACGTAAACTAATTCTTCGTCGTTGGCGTTTTTTATTTCACCGTAGTAAACGGCAAGCGAATTTGCGTAAACTCCTATTTTGGAATAGTTTAAATTACTGTCAGAAAACAAAACGTCGTCGCTTACTACGGTAATCGAAAGTAGCGGATAGGGTGAAACGGGTATTTTATCCGTGGTTATTAAATCTACCGTTTTAACGTATCCCGTTAAAAACGGAAATTGAGAAGTTTCGTTCATGTAGCTAACCTTAGTGTAAGTGCTTCCGACTTCTAAAACTTTTACATAATACCCGTAGGGAAGATAAAATTTTAGGTAAGAACCGTTCATGTCGGAATAAAATCCCGTATCGGTCGTAAGTATTCTCGAATAACCGCAATAACCGCCTTCGGCGTAAACTACGTTTGCCGAAGGGAAAAGCAAAAATATACTTATTATTATTGCGATAAATTTTTTCATAGTAAAAAAATTATATCATTTTTATTTTAAAATTTAACCGAAAAAAAAGGAGAAAAAAATCAAGTTTTGTCAAATAACGAAATTTTACAAAAAATCTTAAAGATTGAAGAAGAAATAAAAAATCGAAAAAGCCTTGGCGAACTTGACCGCTACAATACGGGAGAGAAAAAACATTTAAAACAAATCGCGTTTCATAAATGCTTAAAGCGTAACCGCTGGGTGTTCGGCGGAAACAGAAGCGGTAAAACCGAATGCGGAGCGGTGGAAACCGTTTACATGGCAAGGGGTATTCACCCGTACCGAAAGAATAAAAATAACGTTTTCGGGTGGGTGGTTTCTTTAAGTTCGCAAGTGCAAAGGGACGTCGCGCAAGAAAAAATTCTTAAATACCTTAAAAAAGAATGGATTGCCGAAATTATTATGTCGGGCGGTAAAAAAGATAATCCTTCGGGCGGAATTATAGACCAAATAAAAGTAAAAAACGTTTTCGGCGGAATTTCTACGATAGGTTTTAAAACGTGCGAACAAGGTAGAGAAAAGTTTCAAGGGAGTTCCTTAGATTTCGTTTGGTTCGACGAAGAACCCCCGAAAGATATTTACGACGAGTGCCGTATGAGAGTGTTCGATAAAACGGGCGATATTTTTGGGACGATGACGCCGTTAAAAGGGCTTACGTTTATTTACGACGAAATTTATTTAAACAAAAGCAACAATCCGCAGGTTTGGTGCGAATTTATGGAATGGGCGGACAATCCTTACTTAAATCAAGACGAATTAAGTCTATTAACTTCTTCTTTATCGGACGACGAGTTGGAGTCAAGACGATACGGGAGATTTCACGCAAACGAAGGGTTGGTGTACTCCGAATTCGACGAAAACGTTCACGTTATAGAGCCTTTTCCCGTTCCGTACGATTGGCAAGATACTTTGTCGATTGACCCCGGTTTAAACAACCCGTTATCGTGCCATTGGTATTGCGTTGATTACGATAATAACGTATACGTGGTCGCCGAACATTACGAGGCAGGTAAGACCGTAGATTATCATTCGCAAAAAATTAAAGAAATTTGTGAAAAAATAGGTTGGCGAAAAGACGCAAAAGGAAGAATAACCGCTTTGATAGATTCGGCAGCGAACCAAAAAACGCTGGCAAGTGAAAAAAGTGTAACGGAGCTTTTTTACGAAAACGGAATACTTGCAAATCCAAAGGTAAACAAAGATATGTTTTCGGGGATAAACAGAGTTAAAAGATATTTAAAAAACAAAAAGCTTTTTATATTTAAAAATTGCGTAAATTTAATTCGAGAACTAAAAAGCTACTGGTGGGGAGTGGGCGATTTACCAAAAAAATACGACGACCATTGCCTAGACGAAATGAGATATTATCTTATGAGCAAACCTGAAAATTCCGCGCCCGAAGGTCAAAAAAGCGTAATTCAAATAGATAAAGAAAGGAGAATTAAAAAAATGAAGCTGAATAAACCTAATTGATAAAACTTTTAGCCGACAAAAAATAAAAAAACCGTGTATATACGAAAAAAAATATTAAAATACGCAAAAGCGTTGCTTGGCTAAATTTTTACGGGTTTTTCGGCTGTTAAGGAAGGTGAAATAGTGGACAAAAAGGAAAAAGCAAAAAAAGCGTTATTTAAAAAAGCAATAGGCTTTAAAACGCAAGAAGTCGTAGAAGAGTATTCTCAAAACGACGGAGAAATAGTGTTAACTAAAAAGAAAGTAACGCAAAAAGAAGTCCCCCCCGACTGCGTGGCAATTAAAATGATTATCGAGTCGGTCGAAGATTATTCCGCGTTATCGTTGGAAGAACTGGAAAAAGAAAAAATAAGACTTATTAAACTATTAAAGGAGAGCGAAGATGGAAATAAGAAAAATAAATAACGTTGTATGCGATATAGACGGTTGTAATAGAATTGCATTTCGCCAAATTTCATACGATAAAAATTTTAAAAGCGGTTTAAATATTTGTGAAAAATGTTTAACGGAAATTTACAACGAAATGGCTAAACTCGTTTGCGAAAGGGGATTAAAAAATGAAAAAAGACGCTAAGTTTTACGAAGATTTAGTTGCTGAAGTCAAAGCTGATTTTTCCGCGAGAGCAAGCGAAAGGTTAAGCCTTGAAAGACAATGGGAACTAAATATAAATTTTTTAATGGGTAATCAGTATTCCGATATTGACCCCGACGGCGAAATAAGGGATAGTTCCAAAGAGTATTTTTGGCAGTCAAGAAAAGTATATAACCATATTGCGCCTATCGTGGAAGCAAGAGTTTCAAGGTTAAATAAGGTTCGTCCTAAAATGAGTGTAAGGGCTACGGGTGACGAAGAATCTGACGTTAAAACGGCGAAAATCGTTTCTAATATATTAAATTCTTTATGTATTAAACTTGACGTTGATAAAGTGGTTGGCAAAGCTACGAATTGGAGCGAAATAACGGGAACTGCTTTTTATAAAGTTTTTTGGAATCCCGAAACGGGCAAAAAAAGAAAGGACGTAAACGGCAAAGTATACCACGACGGAGAAGCAGAAATTTCTATTGTGTCGCCTTTTGAAATTTATCCCGACTGTTTAACTCACGAGGAAATTTCCGATTGTAAATCTTTAATTCACGCAAGAGCTATGCACGTTGACGATATTTATTCTTTATACGGAGTAGAAGTTGAGGGTGAAAAAATAAACTCCTTTTATTGTAGAAATTCTAAGGGATTTTCTTATTCTAACAACGACGAATTAAAAGATTACGCTTTGGTTATAGAGCGTTACGAAAAGCCTAATAGAAAATTTCCTAACGGCAGAATAGTTACCGTTTGCGCCGACAAAGTACTTTACGTTGGGGAGCTACCTTATATCAACGGCGTTGACGGTAAAAGGGAATTTCCTTTCGTTAAACAAACGTGTCTTCCTATGAACGGTTCTTTTTTCGGAATTAGCGTTATAGAGAGAATAATTCCCGTGCAAAGGGCGTTTAACGCCGTAAAAAATAGAAAACACGAGTTTTTAAATAGGCTTAGTATGGGCGTTTTAACCGTAGAAGACGGTGCGGTCGATACGGACGAACTTGCGGAAGACGGTTTGTATCCCGGTAAAATAATAGTTTATCGTCAAGGCGCGGAACCGCCTAAAATGATGAGTTACAACTCTATGCCCGGCGATTTTAACTACGAAGAAGAAACGCTTAAAAACGAATTTACTACTATAAGCGGTGTAAGCGAACTCTCTCGTTCGGGGACGACAATCGAAAATATAACGAGCGGTGTAGCGTTGCAACTAATGATAGAGCAAGACGATAACCGTATGTTATTTACGATTGAAAACGTTAAAAACGCCATTAAAGAAGTAGCTAAACAACTTATTAGATTATATAAACAATTCGCCGTTACGAAAAGAATAATAGCCGTTGCCGGTAGACAAAAAAAGGTAGAAACTTTTTACTTTACCAAAAACGATATAACCAGCGACGACGTAACTTTCGATACGGAAAACGAATTGTCTTATACTCCCGCGCAAAAGCAAAGCGCGGTGTACGACTTGTTAAAAACGGGTCTTTTAAACGATGACGAAGGAAAAATAGACAAGCGTACTAAAACAAAACTTCTCGAAATTTTAGGTTTCGGTAGCGTTGACAACGCAAGGGATATTTCTTCTTTGCATATCAATAAAGCCGAAAAAGAAAATATCGGGTTTTTAAACAAAGAATATATCGCTCCGTCCGATATAGACGACCACGGATTACACGTTTCCGAGCATACCGCTTTCGTTTTATCCGACGAATTGGACGATAAAGACGGGACTATTAAACAGATGATAATGAAACATATCCTTGAACATAAAAAACTTATGGCTAAGTCCTTAAAGGAGGTTTTAAATGACTGAGAATTTACCCGATAAATTTTCTTCTACCGAAGAACTCGTTAAGGCATACAAGCTTTTAGAAAAAGAATTCACTAAACGCTGTAAAATTATCAAGGAGCTTAGTAAGTCTAACGCGGAAAAAGAACAAGCCGTAAGTAAAGAGATTCAATTAGAGAATAGTCCGTCCGAAGTTCAAGACGCAAAAACGCAAAAGGAAAATTTTGACGAAGCAGAAATTAAAGACGAAACGGAAATTAAAACGGAAACGTTTATTCCTTCGGTTAAACTGATAAGCGGAGGTCAGGCGGTAAGAACTCCGCCTAAAAAACCTACTTCCCTTTCGGAAGCGGGAGAACTTGCAAAAAAATTTTTAATAGGAGATTAAAAAATTATGGTAACAATGAGTAGCGCGGATAAAGCTCTTAAAAGTTTATATTTAGGAGTCGTTACGCAACAATTAAACACAGGAGTAAATCCCTTTTTGGCAAAAATTAAACAATCTACCCAAGACGTTTGGGGTAAGGAAATCAGAAGACTTGCCCAGTACGGCATTAACGGCGGTATAGGCGCGGGAACGGAAGACGGCGATTTACCTTCTTCTGCGGGTAATAATTACGAACAATTCGTTTTGTCGCTTAAAAACTTATACGGCAAAATCGAAATTTCGGATAAAGCCGTTAGAGCAAGCGAAAACAACGTAGGAGCTTTCGTAAATTTACTTAACGCGGAAATGGAAGGACTTTTAAACGCTTCTTCCTACAACTTCGGAAGAATGTTGTTCGGCGACGGAACGGGTAAACTCTGCTCGGTAGTTTCCGTTACGGACGGAGTTATCACCGTAGACAGCGTTAAAAATTTAATAGAAGGTATGGTAGTAGATTTCAGGGCAAGCACAGGCACGGCAATAAGCTCGGCTACCGCAAGAAGAATTTTATCGGTTGACAGAAGCGCGAAAACCATTACCGTTTCGGGTACGGCTTTAACTTCTACCGAAGTTCCCAAAGATTCTATCGTAACCGTTCAAGGTTCTTACGGTCAGGAAATTACGGGACTTAAAGCAATCTTTTCTTCTACGGGTACTCTTTACGGATTAGACAGAAGCACTCATAAATGGTTAGTTCCTTATATGAAAACAGGCGTAGGAACAATAAGCGAAACGGTTATTCAAACCGCTATCGACTATTTGGAAGAAAACGCGGGAAGTAAAGTAGATATGATTGTTTGTTCTTCGGGCGTTAAAAGAGCTTTCCAAAACCATTTGGCAACGTATAAGAGAAATATCGACGTTATGGATTTACAAGGCGGATACAAGGCTATTTCCTATAACGGTATTCCGATTATATCCGATAGATTCTGTCCCGAAGGAACTATGTATTTACTAAACAGCGAAGACTTTACTTTACATCAACTTTGCGATTGGCAATGGTTAGAAGGCGAAGACGGAAAGATTTTAAAACAAAACGCGGGTAAGCCTACGTACAGCGCAACGCTTGTAAAATATGCGGATTTAATTTGCGCAAAACCTTGCGGTCAAGCAATGCTTTCGGGCATTACCGAAGCGTAAAGTTAGGCTATATATCAATTAGAGGTGCATTATGAAAGCTAGCGAAGTATTGGAAAACGTTGCCGTAATACTCGGCAGAGAAGATTTAATTACCTTTTTATCCGAAGAAATTACGGACGATACGGTAAAAAGCGAAAGGGATAAAAATTCTTTGATAACGGCTTTAAACTTCGTTCTTACCGAGCTTGCGAGCGATAAATTAAGACTCGTAAAGGAACAATCTTTTATTACCGACGACGGAACAATTAAATTGTCGGATTTTGAAAATAAAATTTTAAAAATAATATCGATTACTAATCGCGGACAAAAAATACTTTGCGAACTTCTACCGCAATCCCTTAAAGTTTTATCAAAAGGGGAGATAAAGGTTAAATACTTTTATCTTCCCGATAAAATAGGGTTCGACGACGTTATTCCCGACGAGTTATCCGATTTACAACTTTTGACTTACGGAACTTGCGCGGAATTTTACCTTGAAGAAGGCTCCGTGGAAGAAGCTTTGCTTTGGCGTAACAAGTTTGAAACTTTACTTAAAACGAGAATTCCTATTAGTTCAAAATACATTAAAGAAAGGAGATTCGTATAATGTTAAAGACAAAAAGGCAGGTTTTATCCGATTTTCGCGGTGGAATGACGGGGGAAGTCAGCGATAAACTTTTACCTTTATCGTATGCGTCCGTATCGTACAATTTCGATTGTTCGGACGGCACTTTAAAAGACGGAACGGGGCTTAAAATCGCTAAGTTCACCGATAACGCCGTTTGTAGTTTTCCGTCTAGTTTATTCGCCGTTACGGGTTTGTATTTTTTTAAAAAATTCGACGCGACGTTAGGAAAATATAAAGACGAAATTTTAGCGTATTGTTCGGATAAAAAAATATATTCATATTCTTTAAATAATTCTTCTCCCGTTTGTTTAAACGTGTCTTTTAGCGAAAAACCTTGCGGAATTAAATATAAATACGACGACAAAGACGTTTTTTTGCTTTCGGGAAAAACCGAAGGTTTATACGTTTACGACGGAACTACTATTAAAAAAATAGACGACGCGCCTAATATAAAAGATATGTGTATCCACAACGAAAGATTGTTCGTTACCACTCAAGGAGAAGGCACTAAACTTTTGTTTTCCGAAGATTTTAACCCGTTTAACTTCTCGTATTCTTTAACCGAAGGCGGTTATATAGACTTTCAAGATTATAGGGGAGCGTTGCAAAAAATTGTAAGCTCTATGGGGTATTTATATGTGTTTAGAAGTTTTGGAATTTCGAGATTATCCGCTTTTTACGACCAAAAACAATTTTCGGTAGACCATTTGTTTTCTTCTACGGGTAAAATTTATCCCGAATCCGTTACCCCTTGCGCTGACGGAATTATTTTTCTTGCAAAAGAAGGATTATATAAGCTTACGCAATCGGGGGTAAGTAAAATTTTGTCTAGGTACGACGCTTTTTTAAGTCCGTGCGACAACGACGATGCAAAAGGTATTTATTATAACGGAAAAGTTTATTTAAAATGCAAAATGCTTTTAGACGGAAAAATTGAAAACGTAATAATAAATTATTCGATAACGGAAAGTAATACGTATTGCTCTAAGGGGGCGGATATAACGGACTTGCTTGCTTTAAACGGGGAAAGTTTATCTATGCCGATATTCGTAATAAAAAACAGAGCCGAACTTTATACCGTTTCGGAAATAGGAGCGGTAGATTTATCGCCTTTGAAAAAAGTGTGGATTACGCCTGAAACCGATTTCGGTTTGCCGTGTATCAACAAAACCGTTAAAAAAATAGAAGCGATAATAAAGGGGAGCGTAACCGTAGTGATAGAAACGGAAAACGTTAAAAGAAAATTTGAAGTAAAAGGCAACGGAAAACCCGTGGCGATTAACACTTGCGTTAAGGGTAACGAATTTAAGTTTTCGTTTATAAATCAAACGATGAATTGTTTAATAGCAAAACCCGTAATAACTTATTGCTATTTTGACTAAGGAGAAAAATGAACTCATTAAAAGAACGAATTTATTATTTAAACGAAAAACTATCCAAACAACAAGCAAATAGTAATTTGTCCGTTTACTTAAATTTTTACGTTACCGTTTCGGGAGAGCAAACGCAAAGTGAAAAAAATGCGTATTTTTCTTTTTTTTGCAACGGCGGGAAAGTAAAAATAGCTCCCGTGTCGGAGTCGGAAAGCGGGAAAGAAATTAAAATTTTTATAAATTCCGTTCCCGTAATTTTGGGCGAATATTTTTCTCTTGACGAAGGTAAAAAGACGGTAAAAGTTACTACGAACTGTCAAGCGGGTACTAAACTTATTTTCGCCGTTTACGGTCAAGTAAGATATTTAGACGAAATGATAATTAAAAGCGTAAATTTTACCGACGCCAGTTTTATTTTTTCTAGTTGCGACGGCGAGTTAAAATTATATAAGTACGACGGGGAAAGTCTTGTTTTAATAGAAAATTTGGGGGAAAGTCCTTCGGGAGATATTTGCAAAGGCGATTTACTATATATATGCTACGTTTCGGGAGAAGAAGTAAAGGTTAAAATTTACTATCAGGATTTATCTTGCGTTGAGCTTTCCACAGAGATAGAAGGTCAAGACGTAAAAATAGATTATCAAGAAAAACTCCGCCTATACGTCGTTAAAAAGGGTGTTTTAAGTTCTTACGAATATGAAAACGGCGTATTTACGAAAACGAGTTTAAAAAAGAACGTAAGTAAAATTTACGCGATTAAAGGTTCAAAAGCGGTATTTAGGGACGGCGACGGAAAAATAAGACTGTGTTTTAATCTTTTTGAATAAAGGAGTGTTATGAAAGATTACGTTTTACAAGAAGGACAAGATTATTATTTTGACGATAGCGGTAATTTATTTGCCAGCGAAAACGGCGTTTTCGTAAAATACGACGCTAATTTAACTAAAAGCGTTATATGCTACGGCGGTGAAAAACGTACGCTTTTCGACGGTAAGCAACTTTATATAACCAAGCGTAATTTTTACGTTTAAAAGGAGAAAAATGAGATTAGATAAATTAAAAAAACAAGCGGAACTTGTTTTGACAAGTTCGAATCAATCGGACTACGATAAAATGAAACAAGAAGTAGAAAAAGCAAAAAGCGATTATTTCGATAAAACCGTTAACAAGAAGGGTTCTAAGGCGGATTTGTCAAGGTTTACAAGCGACGATATTAAAGAAATCGCGAGAAGAATTTTAGAAGAAGATTATCAAAACGAATATAACGCCGTTCAAGATAAATTAGACGATGTGAAGAATAAGTCAAAAGAAAAACTTGCAAACGGCAAAGCTTCTTATTTAAATAACAAACTTGATGTAGAAAGCGGTCAAGAAGAAAAAAAAGTCAATTCTAACGAAAAGGCTTTTAAAAACGATATAGCTCGTTCGTCTATCGCCGAGCAAGTCGTGGGCGATATAGAAAAACAAAAGGAAGATAAATTAAACGTTTTAAAAGACAAGTACGACGCAACCGTTTCTTTAATCGACGACCAAACCGATAAGGCTGAAAAAAGGGCGGAACAAAGCAAAAACGCAATAGATAAAAGATACGATTTTGATTTGGCGGACGAATACAACGAACTTTCTAGAATTGCAAACACTTCCTACGGGAACTCTTTGACGGATAAAGATAAAGCAAAAGAATATTCTTTGCAAATCGTTAAAATTTTAGGCAATTATTTAAAGAAATTATCGACAGAAGACGCGAAAAAAGCTATAAAAGACGATATTTTTATTAAAAACTCAACTACCGAGCAAGAAAGAAAAGCGTTGCTTGCAATGTTCGGATAAAAACTAAATAAACTCCAAAAGGCTTTTAGTTAAGGGGGTAAAACTTCTTAATGTAGAATAATCGGCAAAGAATTGCGTTTTAAAACGGTAAAATTCTTAGTCGAAGCGTTTAAAAAAGCTCGAATTTTGTAAAAAACGACGTTTTTACGATTGTCATTTTATTGACAATTATAGGTAATTACTATATAATAACCTAGATACGAGCAAAACGGAAAATTTATAAAAATTTTCCGCTAAACGATAAAGCCTTTTGGAGATTTTTTTATGAAAATGGCAAAAACCTACAATCCCAAAGAATTTGAGGATAGAATTTACAAAGATTGGGAAGAAAACGGGTGTTTTTCGGCGTCCGTCAATTACGATAAAGTTCCTTTTACGATAGTTATTCCCCCACCGAATATTACGGGGCAACTTCATATGGGGCACGCCTTAGACGACACCATACAGGACGTTATAATTCGTTATAAGAGAATGAGAGGGTTCGAGGCGTTATGGCTCCCCGGAACCGACCACGCTTCTATCGCGACCGAAGTTAAAATTGTCGACCAACTCCGCAAGGAAGGTATTGACAAGCACGATATCGGAAGAGAAGAGTTTTTAAAAAGAGCTTGGGCGTGGAAAGATAAATACGGCGGAAGAATTGTAGAACAGCTAAAACACCTAGGTTGTTCTTGCGATTGGAACAGACTTTCTTTCACTATGGACGATAAGTGTAACAAGGCGGTAAAAGAAGTTTTCGTAAACCTTTACAACAAAGGATTGATTTATAGGGGAAGCAGAATTATAAATTTCTGTCCCGTATGCGGAACCGCGCTTTCGGACGCGGAAGTAGAGTACGCGGAAGAAAACTCTTTCTTATGGCATATCAGATACGATTTTGCCGACGGTAGCGGTAGCGTTACCGTAGCTACCACTCGTCCCGAAACTATGTTCGGCGACACTGCGGTAGCGGTAAATCCTAACGACCCGAGATATAAGGGACTAGAAGGTAAAAAGCTTATTCTTCCTATCGTCAACAAAGAAATTCCTTTAATTTACGACGAATACGTAGAAACCGAATTCGGTACGGGCGCGGTAAAAATCACTCCCGCGCACGACCCCAACGACTTTAACGTAGGATTAAGACATAATCTCGAAGTTATAAGGGTTATGAACGACGACGGAACTATGAATTCTTACGCAGGCAAGTTTGAGGGTTTAGACCGTTTCGAAGCGAGAAAACAAACGGTAGAAGAACTTGAAAAACTAGGTAATTTGGTTAAAATCGAACCGCACGCCCATAACGTAGGGCATTGTTATCGTTGCCATACGAGTGTAGAACCCATTATTTCCAAACAATGGTTTGTTAAAATGAAAACGCTTGCCGACCCTGCAATTAAAGCGGTAGAAGATAAAAAAGTTACTTTTATCCCCGAAAGATTTACAAAAATCTACTATAACTGGATGGAAAACATTAAAGACTGGTGTATTTCTCGTCAGCTTTGGTGGGGACACAGGATTCCCGCGTATTATTGCCACGATTGCGGAGAAGTTATCGTTTCTAAAACGGACGTACACACTTGTCCTAAATGCAACGGTAAAAACATCACGCAGGACGAAGACGTTTTGGATACTTGGTTTTCTTCGGCGTTATGGCCTTTCTCCACGCTCGGTTTCCCCGACAAAACCGAAGACTTAAAATATTTTTATCCTACTAACTTGTTAGTTACGGGATACGATATTATTTTCTTCTGGGTTGCAAGAATGATTTTCAGCGGAATTGAACATATGAAAAAAGTTCCGTTTAAAGAAGTTCTTATTCACGGAATAGTCAGGGACAGTCAAGGAAGAAAAATGAGCAAGTCCTTAGGTAACGGAATAGACCCGTTGGAAATTATTGACGAATACGGCGCCGACCCGTTAAGATTTTCGCTTATAAACGGTATTAGCGCGGGTAACGACACTAGATTTTTAAAAGAAAAACTAGACGGTTGCAGAAACTTTATCAATAAAATTTGGAATGCTTCTCGTTTCGTATTGATGAACGCCGAAAACGTTGAAATTATTCCTATTTCGGAATGCGAGCTAAGTCTAGCGGATAAATGGATATTATCCAAACTCAATATGACTATTAGAACCGTAACGCAAAATATGGACAAATACGAATTAGGTAACGCTACGGGCGAATTACAAAATTTCGTATGGGACGATTTCTGCGACTGGTATATAGAACTTTGTAAGAGTTCGCTTTATTCTGGCGACGAAGCCGAGAAAGCTAAAACAGTTAGCGTTTTGGTTTACGTTTTAGGCGAAACGTTAAAACTTCTTCATCCGTTTATACCTTTCGTTACGGAAGAGATTTACTCTTCGCTTCCGGGCGCCCGCGGAAGACTTATTACAAGCGATTATCCCCGTTATAACTCTAAACAAGTATTCAAAAAGGTGGCGGGCGATATGGAACTTGTTATGGGAATAATCAAGAGCGTAAGAAACGCTAAAAACACGCTTGGTTGTGCTCCTAGCAAAAAAGTCGATTTATTCGTTATAACGGAAAGCAAAAAAATAATAAATTCTTGCAAAGAAAATATTTGCAAGCTTGCAGGCGTTGAAAATATTATTTTCGTAAACGGAAAAGAAGAAATTAAAGAAAAATGTCAAGCAGATATTATTTCGGGCACGCAAATTTTCATTCCGCTAGGCGAATTAGTAGATTTCGCAAAAGAAATTGAAAGAATAAAGGGCGAAATTGAAAAAACCGAAAGCGAAATTAAAAGGGCGCAAGGAAAACTTAACAATAAGGGGTTTGTTGAAAAAGCTCCCAAAACTTTAATCGACGCCGAAAAACAAAAGCTGGAAAAATACGTTGAACAAAAGGAGAAGTTGTTAGTTACTTTAAAAGAATACGAAACGTAGTTTTACCTTTGTCTCTTTTTAATACAAAACAAGCAAGAGCCACGAAAAACGTAATAACCGTTATGGCAATCAAAGCTTTAAGCATTATTCGTTTAATATAAATTAGGCGTAGGCATAGAATAAAGCGGTTATATTTTAAGTTAATCGTATCACAAACGATAATTTTACGAGATAGATAGTTTTTAATGAAAGCTATGATATTTTGTTCGGTATTGAAAGAGTCTTGCTTTAAGGCTCTTTCAAATTTTTAAAAAAACGGAGTTTAAATGAAAACTAAACCAAACAAACACAAATTATTCATCAGATTTTTAGGCGGAGTAGGCGAAATAGGAAAAAACATGACTGCGTTCGAATACGGTAAAGATATAATTATCGTAGACGCGGGGCTTGCGTTTCCTACGGAAGATATGCCGGGTATAGATTTGGTAATTCAAGATATATCTTACCTTATCGCAAACAAAGACAGGGTAAGGGGAGTAGTGCTTACTCACGGACACGAAGACCATATAGGCGGACTTCCGTATCTTTTAAAAGAATTAAAAATTCCCGTTTTCGGTACTAAACTTACGCTTACGCTAGCCGAAAACAAAATGAGAGAACATAAAATTTCGGATTATAATTTTAATTGCGTTACAGCCGGTTCTATTATTAGTCTTGGTTGTTTTAAAGTTGAATTTATTAACGTAAACCATTCTATAACGGGTGCTTGTGCATTAGCTATTACAACGCCCGTAGGTGTAATATTCCATTCGGGAGATTTTAAAATAGATTTAACGCCTATCAACGGTCAAGTAATGGATATAACCAGAATTTCCGAAATAGGTAAAAAGGGCGTGCTTCTTTTAATGTGCGAATCTACCAACGTGGAAAGGACGGGATACGCACCTAGCGAAACGGTTGTCGGGGCAACTTTCGACAGACTTTTTGCTGAAAACGTTAAAAAGAGAATAATTATCGCTACGTTTTCTTCTAACGTTCACAGACTTCAACAAATACTCAATATAGCCCAAAAATATAAAAGAAAAGTTGCTTTTTCGGGTAGAAGTATGATAAACGTAGCAGAAGCAGCGTCTAAAATAGGCGAACTCACTATTCCCGAAAATATTTTAGTCGATATAGAAAGAAGTAAAAATTTTGCGGATAAAGATATAGTTATCGTATCTACGGGAAGTCAGGGCGAACCCATGAGCGTTTTAACGAGAATGGCTTACGGCGATTACCCCCAAGTAAAAATCACCCCTAACGACGCTATTATTATTTCCGCTTCTCCCATTCCGGGCAACGAAAAAAACGTATATAAAGTTATAAATAACCTATATAAAATGGGCGCGGAAGTTTATTACGAATCGTTAGAGAAAATTCACGTTTCGGGACACGCGTTTCAAGAAGAATTAAAGATATTGCATTCTTTAATAAAACCCAAATTTTTTATTCCCGTACACGGCGAATATCGTCATTTAAAAAAGCACATTTTACTTGCCAAAGGTATGGGTATGAAAGAAAGCAATACTCTAATTGCCGAAATAGGCGATACGGTAGAACTTACCGCAAAATCCATGAAAAAAGGCGAACCTTTCCAAGCGGGTTCAAGGCTTGTTGACGGTAGCAATATAGACGACAACGGAGAAGTCGTAAGAGATAGAAAACATCTATCGGAAGACGGAATTATAATTGCCGTAGTAGGATATTCCGCCGATACGGGCGAAATAGTTTCGGGTCCCGACATAATAAATAAAGGGACTACGTTATCCGAAAAAAATATAGAAGAACTTAAAGCTTTAATCGTTAAAAACGTAAACGGGGCGGATTTTAAATCCTTTAAAGATACTCAGGAAATGAGAAACGTAGTCAGAAAAACTATGAGGAATTACGCCTTTAAAAAGCTTACTCATTGTCCTGTAATTCTTCCTATAATAACTCAAATGTAACATGAAAGATTTAATAGAGCTAAGAAAAGAATATCGCGAGCAAGGCGTTCCGACTATTCTCGACGAAGGGTATAAGTATCTAATAGAAAAAGTTAAGAAGAAAAATCCAAAAAATATTTTGGAAATAGGCACTGCCGTCGGAATGAGCGCCATTGCGTTACTTCAAAACTCTTCCGCCAAAATCACAACGATAGAAATAAGGGAAAATTCCTATAATAAAGCGCAGGAAAATTTTAAATTATTCGGTGTAGAAGATAGGGTAACAAGTTTTTTAGGGGATAGTTTAGCGGTAATTCCCACATTAAAAGATAAATACGATTTCGTGTTTTTGGACGGTGCAAAAAGCAAATACAAAAAAAATCTTGTTTTAATAGAACCTTTGTTAGAAAAAAACGCCTTAGTTTTTGCCGACAACGTTTTATTTAGGGGATATATAGAAAATAAAGTTCCGTTTGTACATAGACAAAAAACGATAGTCGTAAATATGAGAGAGTATTTAAAATACGTTTTTTATTCGGGCAACTACGAAAGCGAGCTTATAAGAGCGGGCGACGGAATTAGTTGCAGTATATATAAAGGCAAAACGGAATAAATTTGTACTATTTATAAAAACGCAATAGGTTGCATTATAAAAACGGAATAAAAAGCGGTATATAAAGGAAAAATGATTGAATTACTTTCGCCTGCGGGCAATTTTGAAAAACTTAAAACGGCAATAAAATTCGGGGCGGACGCCGTGTATATAGGCGGAAAAAGCCTGTCCTTACGCGCGCAAGCGGATAATTTTTCGGACGAAGAAATAGAAAAAGCCGTAAAATACGTTCACGAAAAAGGCAAAAAGCTTTACGTTGCGGTAAATATTTTTCCGCATAATTCGTCTCTTGAAAGAGCAAAAGAATTTTTACCGTTTTTAGAAAAAATAGGCGTAGACGCGGTAATCGTAAGCGACGTAGGCATTATGCGACTAATAAAAAACGTTGCTAAAAATTTAAAAATACACGTTTCCACGCAAGCAAACGTTACTAATAAAGAAGCAGTTATGTTTTGGCGCGATTTTGGTGCGGAAAGGGTAGTTCTTGCAAGGGAATTATCCTTAAAAGAAATCAAAGAAATTCACGACTACGTACCCGATATAGATATAGAATGTTTCGCTCACGGCGCAATGTGTATAAGTTATAGCGGAAGATGTTTGTTAAGCGAATACTTTAACAAACGGGACGCAAATTTAGGCGATTGCGTTCAGGCGTGCAGATGGGAATACGAAATTAGGGAAGTTAGTAAAAACGGAGATTATTGCTCTTTACTTCAAGACGAACACGGTTCTTATATTTTAAACAGTAAAGACTTGAATATGATTTACCATTTAAAAGAAATGATAGATAGCGGGGTAGTGTCGTTTAAGGTGGAAGGAAGAATGAAAAGCGAATACTATGTTGCAACCGTAATAAACGCTTACAGAAGGGCGATAGACGACCTTGTAAAAAACGGCGAAAATTATAAAAATAACCGCCTATATATCGATGAATTAGAAAAAACGGCTCATAGGGCGTTTACTACGGCTTATGCGTTCGGGCAAAATTTAGAAACGGTAAATCACGAAAATTCTCAGTCCAAAGGCACGGCTAAGTTTATTGCAGTCGTAAAAGGGTACGACGAAAATAAAAAAAGCGTAATAGTTGAGATGAGAAATCGTTTTAAGGTTGGCGACGAATTAGAAGTTTTATCCCCCGACGATAACTTTTTAAAAAAATTGAAAGTAGATAAAATGACGGACGAAAACGGCAACGACGTATTAGACGCGAAAGTCGTTCAGCAAACGTTATATATAAAAAGTCCTTTAAAATTAAAAGAAGGCGACATTTTAAGAATTTAATTTAAAAAACGAAATTTATCGAATAAAAACATATTTTGTCGAAAAAAAGCATATTTTTCTTTACAATAGGAGAAAAATATGTTTTTTAGTTTTTTAAGCTTTATTTTTAGCAAAATAATTTTTTTGTGTTCGGCTATAAGGGGAAACACTTTTCCTAAACCGCTTACAAGCGAAGAAGAAAAATATTATTTAAAGCAATATAAAGAAAATAACGATTTACAAGCGAAAGAAAAACTAATTTCACACAATTTAAGATTAGTCGCGCACATTGTAAAAAAATATCAAGGCGCGGAAGATAACGACGATTTAATTTCCGTCGGCACGGTAGGGTTAATTAAAGCTATAAACACTTATTCCGAAAATAAAGGCACGCAACTTGCTACTTACACGGCTAAATGTATAGAAAACGAAATTTTAATGCTACTCAGGGCAAATAAAAAATATTCCAACACCGTTTATTTAAACGACGTGGTAGGTAGGGATAAAGACGGCAACGAACTTTCTTTAATAGACCTTTTATCCGACGAAGACGACAGCGTTATCACGGGAGTAGAAAGAAAAATATATTTTGAAAAAATTTTGGAAATAATTAAAGAGTGTTTAGACGAAAGGGAATATAAAATTATGGTTTTACGCTACGGACTTAAAAACGGAGTTCCTATGGCTCAAAGGGAAGTGGCGTCTTTGCTTAAAATATCCCGTTCTTACGTTTCCCGTTTAGAAAAAACGGCGTTTATAAAAATTAGAAAAGCGTTAAAGGATAGAAATATTAAAGCAGAATAATTAAAAGCTATTAGTCGTTTAAATTTTTTTGCGTTTTTAACCGACTTTAAATTTAAACCGGTTTAATGATAGCCGAAAGTTTTTACTTTCGGCTAATTTTTTTTAGCTTAAAACGTAGAAAAAAACGGATTTAATTGACTTTTTTATATTATTAATATACACTATAAATATGAGTGAAATAGAAAAAGATAATTTTGCTTATACTTTAATAACCGGCGGTAGCGGTGTTTTAGGAACTGAATTTGCAAAAATCTATTTAAGCAAAGGTGAAAACGTTTTGCTTACGGGAAGAAGTGAAAAAAAGCTTGAAAGTATTAAAAATTCTTTTTCTACTAGACAAGACGTTTTAACTTTCCCGTGCGAGTTGGATAAAGAAGATAGTAGAGAAAATTTGTTTGCGTTTATTAAGCAAAAGGGAATAATTATTACAAGAATTATCCACTGCGCGGGTAACGACAATCAAAAGGCGTTCGAACTTTTTAATCAAAAAAGTTTAATTACGCAACTAAGGGCTAATTACGAAGCTCCGCTTTCGATAACGTTATTTTGCTTGCAAAATTTCCCCGTAAAAGAAATTTTAGCAATTTCTTCTTTAACGGCGATAGTTCCTATGCCGTATTTTGCGACTTATACGTCGTCTAAAAGGGCGTTGTGGGATTTTTTTACGGCTATAAAAAGAGAAAATAAAAACGTAAAAATAACGGTTGCCCTATTCGGTAGCGTTCCTACGAGAGAAGATATAAAAGCAGATATAAAGAAACAGGGATTAACGGGAAAATTGTCTTCCCAAAGTCCCGAAAAAGTAGTAAGAAAAAGCGTAAAAGCGTTAGAAAAAAATAAAGACAAAGTAATAGTAGGCTTTTATAACAAACTTCTTTATTTTTTCAATAAAATAACGCCTTTAAAGTTAAGGCAAAAAATAATTGCCAAAAAGTTTAAAAATAAAACTAAGGAGAATTTTTAATGAGTTACGCAGACAAAGTGTTTATAGAAAATTGTAAAGATATTATTCAAAACGGCGTATGGGACACCGACCAAAAGGTAAGACCGCACTGGGCAGACGGCACTCCTGCGCATACCGTTAAAAAATTCGGAATAGTAAATCGTTACGATTTAAGCAAAGAATTTCCTATAATAACCGTAAGAAAAACTTTTTTTAAATCTTGTATAGACGAAATTTTATGGATTTGGCAAAAAAAGTCCAACAAGGTGGCGGATTTGCATTCTCACATTTGGGACAGTTGGGCAGGAGCGGACGGAACGATAGGAAAAGCGTACGGCTATCAACTTGCCAAAAAAAGCATTTATCCCGAAGGCGAGTTCGACCAAGTAGATAGGGTTTTATTCGATTTGAAAAACAATCCGTCGAGCAGAAGAATTATGACTAACATTTATAACTTCGAAGACTTGCACGAAATGAATTTATATCCTTGCGCGTATTCTATGACGTTTAACGTAAGCGGAAATAAGCTAAACGGAATACTCAATCAGCGTTCGGGCGATATGCTAACGGCAAATAACTGGAACGTTGTTCAATACGCGGTGCTTCTCCATATGTTCGCGCAGGTGTCTTCTTTGCAAGTAGGAGAATTAGTTCACGTTATTTGCGACGCGCACATTTACGACAGACACGTTCCCATCGTTAAAAAAATTATAGAAAATCCTACTTTTAAAGCTCCCGAATTTAAAATCAATAAAGACGTAAAGAATTTTTACGACTTTACTTTGGACGATTTTAAATTAGAAGGATACGAATGTAATACTTTAAACGAAAAGTTGGAGGTCGCAATTTAATGCAGTTAATAGTTGCGGTAGACAGCCGTTGGGGTATAGGTAAAAACAACGGACTGCTTTTTTCTTTAAAAGAAGATATGAAATATTTTAAAGAAAAAACGACGGGTAACGTCGTGTGTATGGGATATAATACTCTTTTGTCTTTCCCTAATTCTAAACCTTTAAAAAACAGGGTAAACATTACGCTTTGTCCGCAAGAAGTAGAAAGACAAGACTTGACTTGCGTACACTCTTTAAAAGATTTATTTGCCGAATTAAAAAAATACGACAGTGAAAAAATATTCGTAATAGGCGGAGCTACTTTTTATAAAACTATGCTCGATTATTGCGAATACGCTTATATCACAAAAGTTTTAGCCGACGGACAAGCGGAAGTATTTTTTGAAAATTTAGACAAACTTTCTAACTGGGAACTTATAGAAGAAGGGGAAGAAATTCAAGACGGTGATTATAAAATCAAGTTTTGTAAATACAAAAATAAAGCGGTAAAACGCTTTACCGAATAGGAGAATAATGGAAAGATACGTAATATTAGGCGTTACGGGGATTTTGATTTTAATGCTTTTATCTGCCGTTATCACGGGATTAAAACGGGGTATAGTAAAATCCGCAATAAGGGTTGCGACTATCGTTTTAAGTATTCCGCTCACCATATTAACGCTTAACGTCATTAAAAAGACTAGTTTATTCGAGAAAATTATAAATAGTATAGATTTATCTAAATTTGATATAGACATAACTCAATTATCGGGTAATATAGACGCTTTGGCAACGGCTTTGGTTATGCCTATTGCGTTTATTATAATATTTTATCTTATTTCTAAACTCACCTATTTTATTTATCTGATTTTTAAGCTTATTTTCGGAAGAGCTATAAATAACCATAATTTAATAGGAAAAGGCATATCGAAAACGGTTGGAGTTTTAATTAGTTTAATCGGTGCGTTTATTACGTTTTACGGAACGTTTTGTCCGCTTAACGGCTACGTCGGAGTTTTAGCGGAAGCGCAAACTTATACTAAAGAAGAAAGTTATCAAGACGACTATAAGCAACTTGTAAAAACAACGGATAGCGCAAAAGAGTTAAGAAGTCATTTTTTATTTTCTTTTAACGCAAAATTTAGCGATAAAATATTCAATAAATTAACAAATATAAAATATAAAACGCTTAACGGTGATACGACTTATTCCACTAATTTAAGAAACGAAGTTTTAGGGACAATAGAATTATTGCCTTCCGTTAAAGATTTTTTCGAACTTACCAAAAAAGAAGATAATATAGATTACGCTAAAATAAGGGCGTCGGTTAAAAGTGTAGACGATTATAGCGGAGATAACAGCGTTTTAACCGCAAAAGTTTTATTAAATTACGTTACGGTACAATTAGGCGAAAAAGCTCACGATTACGTCGGCGATTACGACCAAAAATATTTCGATATAATAAATCCTTTGTTGGAAGAAATGAAAGCTTCCACAATGGATACCGCTAACGAAAAATTAGTAACGGCGTTAAATATATTCGGCGCGTTAAACGAAACGCTTACCTATCTTGATACTTTGGAAAACAACACTTACACGGGCGACGGCGTTCAGATAAAAGCTATTATGAATTTTATCGAACCCGACAGTTGGACGCAGTATACAAGACCGCTTATGAAACAAGCTACGTTAGATAACGGCGGAAGCAATGCGGAGGCGTTGGCGGAAGTTGTAGTAAATATATTCGACGAATTGTATTTAACTAAACAAAACGGCGGAGATTTAGACGCGGAGTGTTTAAAAGCGGATAAAACGTTTATAGCGACTTACAAATGTGCTAAAAAAGCCGACGAATTGACTTCTGAAATGGCAAACAACATGATAGACGCGGTTTTAGATTCCGAATTACTTCAAAACGCCATAAACAAAGTAAATCAAAGCGGTTATAAAATAAGCAACATAACCGTAGGCGATAAAGAAAAAATTAAAGGACTATTAACGGAAAGAAAAACTTCCGAAAACGAAAACGTTTTAAATAGTATTGCAAATATTTTCGGTATAACGCTTTAAAAGCTTTTTCGGCTAGCTAGGTAATGCTAAACTAGCCGAATATTTTTTCGAAAACAGATTTTACTATATAGCAGAATATCTTTTCGTGTTACTAATAATGCCGAATTAAAGAAAATTTAATTTACCTATCATAAATAGCGAACTGTTTAATCGCTCACGGAGTAAAAATGGAACTTGTTTTAATAGACGGAAACAGCTTAATAAACAGGGCGTTTTACGCAACGCCTTTGCTTACTTCGCCCGACGGCACGCCCACGAACGCCGTTTACGCTTTTTTGAATATGCTGTTCAAAATAGAAAAGGATTTGTCGCCAAAATATTTATTAGTTGCGTTCGACAGAAAAGAGCCTACTTTTAGGCACAAGGAATACGCCGGATACAAGGCGGGCAGAAGACCTATGCCGACGGAACTTGCCGTACAAATTCCGCTTTTAAAAGAAGTTTTAGACGCAATGGGAATAGCGCACTATGAAAAAGCCGGGTTTGAAGCCGACGATATTATAGGAAGCTACGCAAAGCAAATTTCTTTATCAACCGCCATTTTTACGGGCGATAGGGACGCTTTTCAGTTAGTGGACGGGCATACTAGCGTATATTTTACAAAACGCGGAATTACCGAAACGGACGTTTACGACGTAAACAATTTTAAAGAAAAATACGGGGTTGAACCGCAACAGGTAATAGATTTAAAAGCTTGTATGGGCGACCAGTCCGACAATATAAAGGGTATAGAAGGCGTAGGAGAAAAAACTGCCTTGAGTTTAATTTCAACTTATTCTTCTATTGAAAATCTTTATAAGCATACGGACGAATTAAAAGGTAAGCTTAAAGAAAAGGTAGAAAACGGCAAAGAAAGCGCGTTTTTATCTAAAAAGTTAGCTACCATTTGCGATAGTATGCCCTTAGAGTTACCGTTAGAAAGTTTAGAAATAAAACCGCTAGGTGAACAAGCTAAACGTTTGTTTATAAAACTAGGATTTTTAAATATATTAAAAAAATTAAATTTCGATTTATCGGGCGAGGAAGAAAAGAAAACCGAAATTGAAAAAATTATTTTAACCGATAGCGGGAAAGCTAAAGAAATTCTTGAAAAAAGCGATTTCGTAAGTTTTGTTTTCGATGATAAAATAAATTTTTACAACGGCGAAAAAGAATACGAAATTGCATTTACGCAAAACTTTTTGGACGAAGGCATTTCGCCAGAAGACGTAAGTGTTATCTTTAAAGACTATTTTGCTTCCGAAAAAAAATGCGTACTTTTAGATAAGAAAAAAACCAGAAGACATTTAGAAAAATACGGTATTAAAATAAATTGTTTTTGCGACGACGTTTCTATTTTGAAATATTTAACGGCGTTTACGGGAAGAGAACTTACCATAAACGGCTTATGCGAAGAATATTCTTATTCGCCCGATTTTCCCGCATACGCGTTAAACGAAATTTGTAAAACTTTAAAACAAGAACTTAAAACGCAAGATATGGAAAAGCTATATTACGATATGGAACTTCCTTTGTGCGACGTGTTGTACGAAATGGAAAACGTCGGGTTTAAAGTAGACGAAAATTGTTTAAATAAAATGTCCGTTTCTTACAACGAAAAATTAAAAAATCTTCTTAACGAAATTTATACTTACACGGGCAGTGAAATAAACGTAAATTCGCCCAAACAGTTGTCCGATTTATTGTTTGTAAAATTAGGTTTAAAGGGCGGAAAAAAACTAAAAACGGGCGGATATTCCACAAAAGCGGAAGTTTTGGAAAAACTTGCGGACGCTCATCCGTTAGTCGCGTTGATTTTGGAATATAGAAAAGTCGCTAAATTAAAAAGCACTTATATAGACGCCATGATAGAAATAGTTAAAAAAAGCGGTGATATAATTCATACTACTTTTAATCAAACATTAACGTCTACGGGAAGACTTTCCAGTTCGGAACCGAATTTGCAAAACATTCCCGTTCGTAGCGAAGAAGGCAAAGAATTGAGAAAAGCTTTTATTTCGCGTTTCGAAAACGGTTGTATTGTAAGTAGCGATTATTCTCAAATAGAGTTAAGGTTGCTTGCGGATTTTTCGGGCTGTAAAGCTTTAATAAAAGCGTTTTCGGACGGAGTGGATATACACGCTCTTACTGCAAGCAGAGTTTTTAATAAACCCGTTGAAAGCGTAACGAGCGAAGAAAGGCGTAGCGCAAAAGCAGTAAATTTCGGAATAGTTTACGGTATAAGCGGATTCGGACTTGGCGAAAACTTAAAAATTTCCACTAAATCTGCTCAAAATTATATAGATAAATATTTCGAACATTATCCCGAAGTTAAAGCGTATATGGAATCTAACGTGGAATACGCCAGAAAAAACGGTTACGTTAAAACTTTTATGGGTAGAAAGCGTTATATTAAAGAAATAAATTCGCCCGATAAAAATTTAAGGGCGTTTGGGGAAAGAGCGTCTATGAACATGCCGTTGCAGGGCAGTAGCGCGGATATAATAAAACTTGCAATGATTAAAGTTTTTTCAAGACTTCAAAAAGAAAATTTAAAAGCAAAGTTAGTTTTGCAAATTCACGACGAATTAGTAGTCGATTGTCCCAAAGAAGAAATGCAAATAGTAGAGAAAATTTTAAAAGAAGAAATGGAAAGTATTCCGCTTACTTCCGTAAAACTGGAAGCGGACGTAAATAGCGGAAATAATTGGTACGAAGTAAAATGAGAATAGCAATTACAGGCAAAATAGGTTCGGGTAAAACCGAAGTTTGCAATATTTTAAAACGTAATGGTTGTAAAGTTTTTTCTGCTGACGAAATTTATAACGAACTTATTTTAAACAACGCTGATTTTGTGCTTGAAATTTCAGAAAAACTAGGAATAAATCCTATAAAAAACGGCGATAAAATTTTACTTGATAAAAAAAGCGTAAGCAAAATTATATTTAACGACCAAAGTAAAAGAACGTTGTTAAATAAAATTACGCACGAAAAAGTAATGCAAAAATTACTAAGCTTAACTTACGGCGACGAAGTGTATTTTTGCGAAATTCCGCTTCTTGCTGATATAACTAATCCCGAGCTTTATTTTAACGAAGTTTGGCTTGTTAAACGTGATTTAACAAAGCAAGTGAACGCGTTAAAAAAAAGGGACGGAATTGACAAGGAGTTTGCCTTAAAAAAGATAAACAGTCAAAAGGAATACGTTATAAATTCAAAAATTAAGCATACTGTTATATATAACGACGAAGATTTGCCTTCGCTGGAAAAACAGGTGCTTACGCTATGCGAAAAATATCAAAAGTAATTTTAATATGGACGGTAGCATTTTTATTTATAGTTTTAACCGTCGTAATAAATTATCCTTATAGGTATAAAAAAACGATAAAAAAATATGCAGAAGCCTACAACGTAGAGCGTAGCCTTGTGTACGCCGTAATTTATTGCGAAAGTTCTTTTAATAAAAAGGCAGTTTCTTCCGCAGGGGCGAAAGGACTTATGCAACTAATGCCGTCTACCGCGAATTTCGTTGCGGATATGCTTGGCGAAGACGATTACGATTTATTTAACCCTTCCGATAATATTCGGTTTGGCGTTAAATATTTATCCTATTTATTTGAAAAATTTAAAAACGAACAACACGTTTTATACGCCTACAACGCAGGGGAAGGCGTGGTAAAAAAATGGCTTTCTTCGGGTGGTGATTTTCCGTACAAAGAAAGCGTAAATTATTATAAAAGAGTAATAAAAGTAAAAAAAATCTATAAAAAATTATATTTTTAAAATTAAATATTTTTTTGATATTCCTGTTTGTAAACGTTGCCCCATTCGGTAAGGGCGTTTATAACAGGTTTCATTTTTTCGCCGAGTTCAGTTAGCGAATATTCTACTTTAACGGACGCCGTAGTTTATTGATTTTCTATGAAAATCGTAAAATAGTCTTAGAATTTATAAAGAGTTTTAGTATATTCAAATTTAAGCGTAAAAACGTGAGTTTTTACGCTTAAATATATAATCGACAAAGCTTTTAATTGACAAAGTTTAAACGTTTAATTATAATAGAAAAAACAAAAAACGGAGAAAGTTATGAAAAAGCTATTATCTTTATTTATTGGTTTGTCAATTATATTTTGCTCGGTTTTTTCTTTGGCGTGTAAAAATCCTAACGATACTCACGAAGGGGTTAAGACCGTGGCGATAAAAGTAGACTACGGTTCTTTGGAACGTAAAACGGATAGTTATTTTCTTGAAACGGAAGGTTATTACGTTTTGGACGCCATGAAAAAATGTAGCGATTTATACGCCGATTTTTCTTACGGCGGAAGCGATAGCGGTTACGGTTTTTTTGTAGAAACTATAAACGGCGAAACGGCAAGTTGGGCTAAAAACAATTCTTACTGGGCGTTGTATATAAACGGAGATTACGCGTCCTACGGGGTTTCTCAACAAGCTATTGCGGACGGAGATATAATTTTGTTCGTTTATACGATAGGCTGATGAAAACGTGTAAAGAGCTTACGCTACTAGGCGTATATTGTGCTCTTTTAATAGGCGGACAACTTGCTTTAAGCGGAATTGCGGGGGTAGAAATAGTAACGGTGTTATCCGTATGTTTTTGTTTTTATTTCGGCTTAGCAAGGGGTGTGATAGTTATGACGCTTTTTTCGCTTTTAAGATGTTTGGTATTCGGTTTTTATCCGACGGTAATAATACTATATTTAATCTACTATAATTTACTTGCGGTATGTTACGGCGTTATAGGAAAGGTTTTTAAAAAAGATTTAACTATTTGGTGGAAGTTTTTAATATTTGTTTTAACCGCTTGTGTTTTAACGGTATGTTTTACGATGATAGACAATATAATTACGCCGTTATATTTAAAGATGAGTAAAAAAGCGACATACGCTTATTTTTATTCTTCGCTTCCGATAATGACTACGCAAACTATTTCCGCGCTTTTTACCGTATCGTTTTTATCTAAACCGATATTAAAAGCTTACGAATATATAAAACTTAATTAAAAAAATTGCAAACGAATTTTTTTCGTGATATAATAAAAGCCGAGATATAAGTCTCGGATTTTTTAACTTTTTTAGCCGAATTATATGCAGTTAAGGAGCAAGAATGAAAAATATAAACACGATATGCGTTCAAGAAGGATATAAGCCAAAACAAGGCGAAGCGAGAGTAACGCCGATAGTTCAAAGCACGACTTTTTTATATGAAAAAGCGGGCGATATGGCTGATTTATTCGACTTAAAAGCCGACGGATATTTTTATACAAGGCTTGCAAATCCCACCGTTGCCGTTTTAGAGAACAAACTTACGGCGTTAGAAGGCGGAAGTTGCGCTATATGCACGTCTTCGGGAATGAGCGCTACGTTGTTTGCCGTACTAACCGTGTGCCATGCAGGAGATAATATAGTGTCTTCTTCGGCGGTTTACGGCGGGACTTTTAATCTTTTCGACGTAACGTTAAGAAAGTTAGGAATTGAAACAAGATTTTTTAATCCCGACGACACGGAAGAAAACATAGATAAATTAGTAGACGATAATACCAAAATAATTTTTACGGAAACGTTGGCTAATCCGTCAATCGTAGTTTTGGATTTCGATAAAATTGCGAGAATAGCTAAAAAACATAAGGTATTGTTTGCGGTAGACAACACGTTGGTAACGGGGGCGCTGTGCCGTCCGTTCGAATTAGGAGCAAACGTTATTTGTTATTCTACTTCTAAATATATAGACGGACACGCCGTTGCGTTGGGCGGAGCGGTAATAGACGGAGGAAATTTCGATTTTAAAGGAAATGCTCGTTATAAAGATTTTAACGAGCCCGACGAAAGCTATCACGGACTTATATACGCCGATTTAGGAAAAACAGCATTCGGCACTAAGTGTAGGGCGCAAATTATGAGAGATTTAGGCGCGATGATGAGTCCGCAAAACGCGTTTTTAACCAACTTAGGTTGCGAAACGTTAGGACTAAGAATGGTAAAACATTCCGAAAACGCTAAAAAAGTAGCTAAGTTTTTAGCGGAACAAGATAAAGTCGAATGGGTAAAACACCCGTCGTTACCAAACGATAAATACCACGATTTAGCTAAAAAATATTTACCTAACGGACAAGGCGGAATGATGAGTTTCGGTCTTAGTGGCAACAAACATAACGCGGTTAAATTTATGGAAGCGTTAAAGATGATAGGAATAGAAACTCACGTTGCGGATGTAAGAAGCTGTATTTTACATCCCGCGTCCACCACGCATAGACAGTTATCCGACCAAGCTTTAATAGATTGCGGAATTTTGCCCAATCTTTTAAGATTGTCCGTCGGAATAGAAGACGCGGAAGACATAATTGCCGACATTAGGCAAGCTTTGGAGAAAATTTAATGCCGATTTTAATTAAGCAAGACATACCCGCATACAAAACTTTGCAAGCGGAAAACATATTCGTTATGAACGAAGAAAGGGCGAGTTCGCAGGATATTCGCCCCATAGAGATTGCGATTTTAAATTTAATGCCCTCAAAGCTTGAAACCGAAACGCAATTACTCAGAATGTTGTCTAATACGCCCTTGCAAGTAAACGTAACTTTTTTACAACCGAAATTTCACAAAAGTAAAAATACGTCGCTGGCGCATTTAGAAAAGTTTTACACGACTTTCGACCAAGTAAAAGATAAACGCTTTGACGGAATGATTATAACGGGCGCGCCCGTAGAACAATTAGAGTTCGAACAGGTAGATTACTGGGAAGAATTAAAGGAAATTTTGGATTTTACAAAAACCAACGTTACTTCTACAATGCTTATTTGTTGGGGAGCGCAAGCGGGGCTTTACTATTTATACGGCATAAAAAAATATCGTTTAAAGGAAAAGTTATCTGGAATTTATAGACATACCAAACTTAAACCTTTCGAACCGCTTTTAAAGGGGTTTGACGATAGGTTTTTTATTCCGCATTCGAGATATACTACCGTTAAAATGCAGGAATTAAAAAAATGCGATAAATTAAGCGTTTTATCTTATTCTAAAACGGCAGGAGCGTCAATCATAAAATCTAACGACAATAAATATATTTTCGTTACGGGGCATTTCGAATACGACGCGGATACCCTTAAAAAAGAATACGAAAGGGATTTGGCGAAAGGTATAAATCCTAAACCGCCTAAAAACTACTTTTTAAATTCCGAAAAAACAAAAGTCGAAAATAAATGGGCTAGCGACGCTAATTTATTATACAGTAATTGGCTTAACTATTACGTTTATCAGGTAACTCCGTTTAAGTGGTAAATATGGAAAGAGAAAAGATAAACTATTTAACGAAAGAATTTTCAAAAAACGTCGAAAGCGTAAATATTCGTTCTTTGGAAAAGCGTTTACAAGAAACGAATGACGAATATTTCAGCGAATTTAGTACGTTAAATTTTAAAAGTGTAAAAAAAGCGAAATTACTTAGTTTTTTTGGGTTTTTCGGGTTAGATAGATTTTATTTAAACGACGTAAAAACGGGGATTTTTAAACTCGCGTATTTTTTAATTTTAATTTTGTGCTATTTGTTTATTCCCATAGACCTAAATGACGGGATAATACTTTTTATGGTTATAGTAATTCCGTTTTCGGTAGTGTATTTTTTCTTTTATTTACACGATATAGTTACGGTTTCGTCAAAGGTAAAATTTTATAATCTAAGTAAAATTCAAGCGGTGCTATACAACATTAAATATAAAAAATCGTAAAAGACCAAAACTTTTACGGTTTTTCTTTTGTCCATATATAAATTTTATATAAATCTATATAAATACTATATAAATTTTAAAGAAAATGCTTTATTTTAAAGTAAAATTGTGATATAATAAACAGGTTTAAGAAATAATCATTATAAAAACTCGTCAACCGTTTAAATAAGTATAGGTTGACGGTTCGGAGGGTGTTAGATGAAAAGAGTATATAATTTTTCGGCGGGTCCGTCTATGTTACCGCTCGAAGTTTTAGAAGAAGCTCAAAGAGATTTGCTTGACTACGATAATTCGGGTATGAGTATTACCGAAATGAGTCATAGAACAAAAACTTTCGATAAGGTAATTCAAGAAGCGGAGAGTTTGTTAAGAGAATTAATGAATATTCCCGACGATTATTACGTTATGTTTGTGCAAGGCGGGGCAAGTCAACAATTTGCGGAAGTTGTAATGAACTTGTGCGGAAAAACGGGAAAAGCCGACTACGCCATAACGGGTAACTTTGCAAACAAAGCGTATCAAGAAGCCGTTACTATGGGAATAGACGCTCATATAGCGTGTTCTTCTAAAGAAGCGGTTTATACATATATTCCTAAGGAATTCGACGTAAGGGAAGACGCGTCTTACCTACATATTACTTCGAATAACACTATTTTCGGAACGAGATATACTAAGTTTCCCGAAGTAAAAGTTCCGCTCGTTGCGGATATGTCCAGCGATATTTTATCGAGAAAAATAGACGTAAGTAAATTCGGAGTAATTTACGCAGGGGCGCAAAAAAATATTGCTCCCGCAGGAGTTACGATAGTAATCGCTAAAAAATCTTTGGTAGACGACAGCGCAAACGTTATGAAAAACGTTCCCACCATTTTAAAATGGAGCACGCAAGCAAGTAACGGAAGTTTATACAATACTCCGCCTTGTTTCCCCATTTATATCGCAATGCTCGTATTCCGCAGATTAAAAGCTTTGGGCGGGGTTGAAGCTATGGAAAAAATCAACGAAAGAAAAGCTAAAAAGCTTTACGACTTTATCGATAATTCCAAATTATTTAAAAACAGCGTAAATAAAGAAGACCGTTCTATAATGAACGTAACGTTCGTAACAGGCGACCCCGAAAAAGACGCTAAGTTTATTAAAGAAGCGGGAGAAAACGGATTCTGTTCCATAAAAGGACACAGACTCGTCGGGGGAATGAGAGCGTCTATTTACAACGCAATGCCCGAAGAAGGCGTAGACAAGCTTATAGAATTTATGGCTAAATTCGAAAAAGAAAACGCATAACGGAGATAAAAATGAAAGACGTATTAAAATTAAACGAAATAAGTCCGCTTGTTAAAACGGTTTTTGCAGACAAATACCAAATGGTAGACAAAAGTGAAAATCCCGAAGCTATAATTTTGCGTAGTTTTAAAATGCAAGGTTATGATTTACCCGAAAGCGTAAAATGCGTAGGTAGGGCAGGCGCAGGCACTAATAATATTCCTTGCGACGAGTATGCAAAACGCGGGGTAGTAGTATTTAACACGCCGGGCGCAAACGCAAACGCGGTTAAAGAATTAGTAATTTCCGCATTATTTTTGGCAAGTCGTTCCATATCGGAAGGGATAGCTTGGGCAAATACTTTATCGGACGGGGAAAAAACCGTTGCCGAACAAGTAGAAAAAGGCAAAAAAGCTTTTGCGGGCTGTGAAATTTTAGGGAAAACTTTGGGAATTTTTGGTCTTGGCGCAATAGGAAGAAAAGTTGCCGACAGCGCGAAAGCGTTGGGAATGGAAGTAGTAGGTTACGACCCGTTCGTTAAAGAAACGGACGGAATAAAAGTCGTTGCAACTCCCGAAGAATTATACGGGTTAGCCGATTATATTACTTTCCACGTTCCGCTAAACGATTCTACTAGGGGAATGATAAATAAAGACGCTATCGAAAAAATGAAAGACGGCGTTAAAGTGTTAAATTTCAGTCGTGGAGAAATAGTGGTAAATTCCGATATTATCAGCGCTTGCGAAAGCGGAAAAGTATCTAAATATATTTGCGATTTCCCCGTTGCTGATTTGTTAAATAAAAAGAACATAGTTTGCATACCGCATTTAGGGGCTTCTACGGAAGAAGCGGAAGATAACTGCGCGGTTATGGTTGCAAAAGAAATAGTAGATTTCATAGAAAACGGAAATATCGTAAATTCCGTAAATTATCCCAAAGTTGTTTTAGACGGAAATTACGCTCACAAAATTTTAGTTTTGTTCGATAGTGCGAAACAAACGGCGGAAAATATCGCAAAAGCGTTTAAAGCCGAAAAATACGTTAGCGGAGATAAAAAAGGTATGGGCGCGGTACTTATGGGGGTATCCGAACTTACCGATTATAACGCGGACGGAATTAAAAAAGTTTATAAATTTTAATAAAATTTTAAAGCATTAAAAACGAAAAGACAAAAAGGATGAATTTATGTTGATACGCATGCCCGAAATACTTTTTCCAAACGATAAAATCGACCTTGAAAAATGGTCGGTCATTGCGTGCGACCAATTTACTTCGCAAAAAGATTACTGGGAAAAACTAGATTCTTTTTGCGGAGATATTTCCACTTTACGAATAATTTATCCCGAAATTTACATAGGTCAAAATCAACAAGAGAGAATTAAAAACATAAATTCCACTATGGTAAAATATTATCGTAGCGGAATTTTCGTTAAAGAAAAAGGTTTTGTTTTAACCGTTAGAAAAACCGCTTACGGCAGAAAGAGATTAGGTCTTGTAATTTCTATCGATTTAGACGAGTACGACTTTAACGACTTTTTAGAAGTCAGAGCTACGGAAGCAACCGTTCCCGAAAGATTGCCTGTCAGGGTGGAAATCAGGGAAAATGCAGTTTTGGAATTACCGCACGCGATACTTTTAATAGACGATAAAAAGAAAAGCGTAATAGAGCCTTTATATGCAAAAAGGGATACTCTAAAAAAGCTTTACGGCGGAAAATTAAATTCTAACGGCGGAGAAATAGAAGGATATTTGGTTGATGACGAAAGCTTAGTCGATTTGATAGAAAAAACTAAAACGGATAACGGAAATTCTTTTACGTTTGCCGTAGGGGACGGAAATCATTCTATAGCTACGGCAAAACTTTGTTGGGAAAAAATAAAGAAAAATTTATCCGAACGCGAAAGGGAAAATCATCCTGCAAGGTATTGCTTATGCGAAGTTGAAAATCTTTACGACGACGGTATCGTTTTCGAGCCTATACATAGGGTGGTTAAAAACTCAGGCGAAAACTTTATAGAATTTATGCGAAAAGAAGTTTTAGGGGAAAGCAAAACCGAACTATACTATCGCGGTAATTTTTATAAAATAAATTGTTCGTCATCTTCGCCTCAAGCAATATCCGATATTCAAAAAGCGATAGATAAATTCGTTAAAAAAAGCGGAGTTATACAAGATTACGTTCACGGCAAAAATCACGCAATCGAAGTTGCGGGCAATAATTCGGTGGCGGTTTTTATGCCTAAACTAAAAAAAGAGGATTTATTTTCTTATATTTCTCAAAGAAAAATTTTAACTAGAAAAAGTTTTTCAATGGGGGAAGCGGAAGAAAAAAGATATTATTTAGAATGTAAGCTAATAAAAAATCCACGAGATTTTTAAAAGGAGAATAAACGTGAAAGCAATAGTAAGCGTTATAGGAAAAGACAACGTAGGAATTATAGCTAAAGTAAGCGCGTATTTAAGCGAAATAGGCGGAAATATAGAAGATATTTCTCAAACGCTAATGCAAGGATATTTCGTAATGATAGCTTTGGTAGATTTTAATAAAGCGGAAGTTCATTTTGCCGAAATTGAAAAGCATTTTGAAGAAATGGGCAAAAAATTAGGTTTGTCGATAAGACTTCAAAGAGAAGAAATATTTAACGCAATGCACAGAATTTAAGGTTTAATATGATAGCAAAAAACGAAATACTTGAAACTATAAATATGATATCTATGCAAAATCTCGACGTAAGGACTATAACTCTTGCGGTGAGTTTATTCGATTGCATTTCGGACGACGGAGAAAAAACCTGTCGCAAAATTTACGACAAGCTCACAAGGCTTGCGGGTAAATTAGTCGCAATCGGTAACGAAATAGGGTTAGAATTCGGTATTCCCATCGTAAATAAAAGAATATCGGTTACTCCTATTTCGGTAATAGGTGCTTCTAGCGGGGCGTACGTAGAAATTGCGAGAACTCTTGACAAAGTCGCGCTAGAAACGGGCGTAGATTTTATAGGCGGATATTCCGCGCTTTTGCAAAAGGGAATTACGAATGCGGAACAAAGATTTTTACAAACCATTCCGCAAGTACTTGCCGAAACCAATAAACTTTGTTGTTCGGTAAACGTAGCTTCTACGAAAGCGGGAATAAATATGGACGCCGTAAAACAAATGGGCGAAATAGTTAAAAAGACCGCTGAAATTACCGCCGACAGGAACAGTATAGGTTGCGCAAAGCTCGTAGTGTTTGCAAATTCCGTAGAAGACAATCCCTTTATGGCGGGCGCGATGTGCGGAATCGGCGAAGGCGAATGTACGGTAAACGTAGGCGTAAGCGGACCGGGAGTAGTAGAAAAAGCTATAAAAGACTTGCCCGAAAACGCAAGTCTTACGGACGTGGCGGAAATCGTTAAAAAAACTGCTTTTAAAATTACGAGAGTAGGTATGTTAATCGCCAAAGAAGCGGCTAAAAGATTAAACGCAAAATTCGGCATAGTAGATTTATCGTTAGCTCCCACTCCTGCGGTAGGCGACAGCGTGGCTTCCGTTTTAGAAGCTATGGGGTTAGAAAGCGTGGGCGCTCACGGAACGACGGCGTGCTTAGCTCTTTTAAACGACGCGGTTAAAAAGGGCGGAGTTATGGCTTGTTCTCACGTTGGCGGATTATCGGGCGCGTTTATTCCCGTAAGCGAAGACGCAGGTATGATTAGCGCAGTAGAAAGGGGTGCTTTAAGCATAGAAAAACTAGAAGCTATGACGTGCGTTTGCTCGGTAGGTTTAGATATGATAGCAATCCCCGGAGATACTTCCGCAAGCGCAATTTCGGCTATAATTGCGGACGAATGCGCTATAGGCGTTGTCAATAACAAAACTACTGCCGTAAGAGTTATTCCTGCGGTAGGTAAAAAAGTCGGTGAAAGGGTAGAATTCGGCGGACTTTTGGGCGGAGCTCCCGTAATAAAAATAAATTCTTTCGGGGCGGATAAATTTATCGCTCGCGGGGGAAGAATTCCTGCGCCTATTCACAGCAATAAAAATTAAGGTCGATAGAATTGATGCGTAACCAAAAGTTTTCTTCTTTGCTTAACTTATGGGGTGCATACCATATCAAATCGCTTTTTTTAAAATAATTAAATTCTATTTTTTATTTACGCCGACGGCAAAAAGCCGTCGGCGTAAACGCGTTTTAAAGCGGTTTTTTATAAATTCTCTGTTTTTTCTTAGATTTTTTTTAAAAAAAATATGAAAAAAAATCTCGTTCAAATATATAAAATGTAATATCGTCATATATATTTTTTTATATATATCTATTGACGGGATAATCGTAATATGTTAAAATAAATTTTGGACAGTGGAATTTAATTTTTGATTCTATAACATTTGGAGGATTTATGAAAGAAAAAATTGTAATACCTTTCGACGGTACGAAGGAGCAAGAAGCTCAACTTCGTTCTATGCTAGCCGAACTCAAAAACGTAGAAGGTTCGACGATTATGGCGTTGCAAAGGGCGCAAGCTATTTACGGATATTTACCTAAGGAAGTACAGCAGATAATTGCCGACGAACTCGGATTATCGTTGGCGCAAGTTTACGGAGTAGCGACGTTTTATTCGCAATTCTCGTTATATCCAAAAGGAAAATATCAAATAGGAATTTGTTTGGGAACGGCTTGTTACGTTAAAGGTTCGGGCGACGTTTACAATAAATTACATGAAATTCTAGGAATTTCGGGCGGGGAAGTAACTCCCGATAAAATGTTTTCGCTTGACGCAACCCGTTGCGTAGGTTGTTGCGGACTTGCTCCCGTTATGACGATTAACGGAGAAGTTTACGGCAGGGTAACGCCTGACAGCGTTGTGGAAATCATTGAAAAATACAAGAAGGAAGGCTAAAAATGGATATAAAAACTTTAAACGAAATTAAAGATAGATTAGCTCCCGAAATGCACGCCAGAATTTCGCACGGGGTAGCAAGTAAATATACCGTACTCGTATGTGGAGGTACGGGTTGTTCTTCCGGAAAATCCCTTGAAATGATGAATCAAATGAAGGAAGAAGTCGCAAGACAAGGGTTAAGCGATAAAGTCGATATTCATATGGTCGGCTGTTTCGGTCTTTGCGCGTTAGGACCTATTATGATAGTTTATCCCGAAGGTGCGTTTTACGCAAAAGTACAACCCGAATATATAACCAAAATCGTAGAAGAACACTTTAAAAACGGTCGTCCCGTTAAAGAATATCTTTACGAAGAAACCGTAAACGAAGACGGAAGCATAAAATCTTATACTGAAACGGACTTTTATAAAAAACAATTAAGAATAGCGTTACATAATTCGGGAATAATCAACCCCGAAGTTATAGAAGAATATATCGCAAGGGACGGTTATCAAGCTTTATATAAAGTTTTAACCGAAATGACGCCCGACCAAGTAGTAGACGAAATTTTAAAATCGGGATTAAGGGGTCGTGGCGGAGCAGGATTCCCCACGGGTAAAAAGTGGATGTTCACTAAAATGGCAAAGGGCGACGTAAAATACGTTCTTTGTAACGCCGACGAAGGCGACCCGGGCGCGTTTATGGACCGTTCGGTTTTAGAGGGCGACCCCCACGCCGTATTAGAAGCTATGGCGATAGCCGGCTACACGATAGGCGCAAAACAAGGTTACATTTACGTCAGAGCGGAATATCCCGTTGCGGTCGACAGGTTAAATATTGCAATTAAGCAAGCTAGGGAAATGGGTTTACTCGGTAAAAACATTTTCGGGTTAGGGTTCGATTTCGATATAGAATTGCGTTTAGGCGCAGGCGCGTTCGTTTGCGGAGAAGAAACCGCTTTAATGACTTCTATAGAAGGTCATAGGGGCGAACCGCGTCCCCGTCCGCCGTTCCCCGCAAACTGCGGATTGTTCCGTAAACCTACGCTTTTAAACAATGTAGAAACTTACGCTAATATTTGCCAAATTATTTTAAAGGGCGCGGATTGGTTTACTCAAATCGGAACGGAAAGAAGTAAGGGAACTAAGGTTTTCGCAATCGGCGGAAAAATCAAACATACGGGCTTATTAGAAGTTCCTATGGGTACTACTTTAAGGGAAATCGTTTACGAAATCGGCGGTGGTATCCCTCACGGCAAAAAGTTCAAAGCGGCTCAAACGGGCGGACCTTCGGGCGGATGTATTCCCGCTGAAAAATTAGACGTAGCCATCGACTACGATTCTTTAATGCAAATCGGTTCTATGATGGGTTCGGGCGGACTTATCGTTATGGACGAAGACAACTGTATGGTCGATATAGCTAAATTCTTCCTAGAATTTACCGTTGACGAAAGTTGTGGAAAATGTACTCCTTGCCGTATAGGTAACAAGAGATTGCTAGAAATGCTTACCAAAGTTACGGAAGGAACGGCTACAATGGACGATTTAGACAAAATGGAAGAGCTTTGTTACTATATTAAAAACAATTCTCTTTGCGGACTCGGTCAAACCGCTCCTAACCCCGTACTTTCGACGTTGCGTTATTTTAAAGACGAATATATAGCTCACGTTAAAGACAAAGTTTGTCCCGCAGGAGTATGTAAAAGACTTATAAGGTATACTATAATCGAGGAAATATGTAAAGGTTGTACGCTATGTGCAAGAAATTGTCCCGTAAACGCAATTAACGGAAAGGTAAGAGAGCTCCACGTAATAGACGTTACTAAATGCATAAAATGCGGAGTTTGTATGGTTAATTGTAAGTTTGGCGCTATAAAAAGAGGCTAAGGAGAAAGATATGGTTAATTTAAAAATAAACAATATTTCAGTAAGCGTACCCGAAGGGACGACTATTTTAGAGGCGGCTAAGTCTATCGGAATTAACGTTCCTACCCTTTGCTATATGAAGGGAATTAACGAAATAGGCGCTTGCCGTATATGCGTCGTAGAAGTTAAAGGTGCAAGAAGCAACGTTGCCGCTTGCGTATATCCCGTAAACGAAGGAATGGAAGTATTTACTAACACTCCTAAAATCAGAAAAGAAAGAAAAACCACGTTAGAACTCATTATGTCCGACCATAAAAAAGAATGTCTTTCTTGCGTAAGGGACGGGAAGTGCGAATTACAAACTCTTGCAAAAGATTACGGTTGCGAATTCGGGGCGTTCAGCGGAGTAACTAACGAATACGAACAAGACGATTCTACGTCTTATTTAGTAAGAGATAACGATAAATGTATTTTATGTAGAAGATGCGTAGCTACTTGTCAAAAAGTGTCGGACGTAGGCGTTATCGAAACGGTTAAAAGGGGATTTTCCACTCACGTTGCGTGCGCGTTCGAAGAGCCTTTATCGGATACCAAATGCGTAGCGTGCGGACAATGTATAAACGTTTGCCCCGTAGGCGCGTTAAGTGAAAGAAGCGAAGTTGATAACGTTCTTAACGCTTTGGCTGACCCCGAAAAAGTCGTAGTAGTAGGCGCGGCTCCTTCCGTAAGGGCGGGATTAGGCGAAGAATTCGGCTATCCTATCGGAACTAACGTAGAAGGTAAAATGGTTCAAGCGTTGCGTTTAATGGGCTTTAATTACGTTTTCGACGTAAACTTTGCCGCAGACCTTACTATTTTAGAAGAAGGAACGGAATTGTTAGGCAGACTTTCTAACAACGGGACTTTACCTATGATAACTTCTTGTTCTCCCGGTTGGATTAAGTATTTAGAAGGTGTTTTTCCCGAACTTATTCCTAACCTTTCTACTTGTAAATCTCCGCAACAAATGTTCGGGGCGGTAGTAAAAACGTTTTATGCGGAAAAATTAGGTATAGACCCCAAAAATATTTACGTGGTATCCGTAATGCCTTGTACCGCTAAAAAGTTTGAAAAGTTAAGAGCCGATCAGTCTGCTTCGGGCTATCCCGACGTAGACGCGGTTTTAACTACGAGAGAACTTGCAAGAGCCATTAAGAGTATGGGAATTATCTTTAACGACTTACCCGACGGAGAATACGATATGCCACTCGGATTATATACGGGCGCAGGCGTAATCTTCGGAAGTTCGGGCGGAGTTATGGAAGCGGCTCTCCGTACGGTTGCGGACGTAGTTTCGGGTTCTGACCTTGAAGAAATCGAATACGAAGAAGTAAGGGGTATGGAAGGAATTAAAAAGTCCGCATACAAAGTCGGCGATAAAGAAGTTAAGGTTGCCGTTGCAAGCGGACTTACCAACGCAAGAAAAATTTGCGAAGAAATAAGGGACGGAAAAGCCGATTATCAATTCGTAGAAATTATGTGCTGTCCGGGCGGATGTATAAACGGTGGCGGTCAACCTATACTTGACGCGTACACTAGAAGAAACGTAGATTACAGAGAAAAAAGAGCTTCCGTTTTGTACGATATAGATAAAAATTGTGAAGCGAGAAAATCTCATAAATCCACCGCGGTAGACGCAGTTTACAAAGAAATGTTTGAAAAACCGGGTAGTCATAAGGCTCACGAAGTTTTGCATACGTCTTACGTAAATA
This sequence comes from Christensenella sp. UBA4675, assembly GCA_002405165.1. Taxonomy (GTDB): domain Bacteria; phylum Bacillota; class Clostridia; order Christensenellales; family Borkfalkiaceae; genus UBA4675. The sequence continues at coordinate 137,646 of DHLF01000005.1, read as the reverse complement.
GAAAAAAATAAAAAGTTTTTAACATGTTAAACGCAAAGGTTAAATCCTTTGCGTTTTTTACGTTAAAGCAATATGTTTTTCTATATTTAATGCGTAAACCGTAATTTTAAGAATATTTAAAAATAATTTTAATATATTTTAATAAAGGATAAAGATATGGAATTCACCGTTTGTGATTTAAAGAAAAAAACAGTTATCAACGTTACGGACGGTAAACAATTAGGTAGGGTTTGCGACGTAAGTTTTACATATCCGCAAGGTGTGGTTGTCGGTATTATAATTAAAGAAGGCAGGTTTATGGGCGGAAATAAATTTTTAATAAAACTTTCTTGCGTGGATAAAATAGGTAAAGATACCGTTTTGGTTAAATTAGACGCCCCTAAAGACAGCACCACGATAGCAGTTTCCGACGTAGACGAATAAATAATAACTTTAAAGAAATAATTTCATAAAAACCTAAACTTTTTACTTTCATAAAAATTTGATTTAGCATTATATTAGGCGGACTTTTTGGGAAAAAGTCCGCCTTTTAATTGAAAAAATCGTTATAACTACTTAAAAATAAATTTAAAATTTTTAAATGTCAAAAAAATACCTTTTTTAAGATAACGAAAAGAAAAAAACGCTTGAAATGGGCGTAATTATTTGTTATAATAATAAAAGGGTCGTTAGGAAATTTTTATTTATGCTAAATTGCTTAAAATAAAAACGAAATTAAAAGTTAAAACCGAAATCGTTTATAAATCCGAAAACCACTAAAAAGGCGGTTGCGCAAATGAATATCGGCATTAAAACCATTAAAAAAAAGTTGTTTAACCTATATTTCATACAAAACATTCCAACGTAAACGCCTAAACCGCCGCCTAAAATTGCGGTAACGTAAAGTCGGACGTCGTTAATGCGTTTTTCGCCTTCTTCGGCAGACTTTTTTTGATTGCGTAAAAGTAAAAAAGAGTAAACGTTTACGGCAACGACGTAAACTATACATAAAATTCTTACGAAAATAAACATAACCATATAATTATTTTGTTTTAAATTAAAATTTTAATACCTAGGAGAATATATGAAGTGTATTTATTGCGGTTGTATTGACAGCAAGGTTATCGACTCTCGTTCGGCGGAAGACGGAGCGTCTATTAGAAGAAGGAGAGAATGTACGAATTGCGGTAAGCGTTTCACGACTTATGAAACGATAGAAATTACGCCGTTACTCGTAGTAAAGGGTAACGGAGTAAGACAAGCTTTTTCGCCCACGAAAATTAAAAACGGAATAGTAAAAGCTTGCGAAAAGCGTCCCGTTCCGATGTACAAAATAGATAAAATCGTAGAAGATATTCAAAAGAAATTATATAATTCTTTGGAGCAAGAAGTAACGACTAAACAAATAGGCGAAATGGTTATGGAAGCTTTAAAAGACTTAGACGAAGTAGCTTACGTTAGGTTTGCTTCCGTTTATCGTCAATTTGCGGACATTTCGGCGTTCGTTAAAGAATTAGAACAATTAAAGAATAAGAAATGAAAAAGTTATTAGTTTGCATTACGCTGATTTTTGTAATAATCTTTGCTTCTTGTAAAGAGAAAATCGTGCCGTATCAATTACCCGAACCCAAAATAACCGAAAATAAGCAAGGATATTTAGAATGGGAAATTTGTTTAAAAGCCGATAGTTACGAAATAGCTTATGCAAACAAAGTTATATCTTTAACGGTAAATTGTCTTTTTTATCCGGACGATTACCATGGAGAAATTAAAATAAAATGCGTAGGCGACGGCAAGTATTACGTCGATTCGCCTTATATAATAATAAACGTATAAAATACGGAGGAATTATGCAACAATTAAACTTACCTAAATGTCATATCGACAACTATCCAAGACCGCAAATGGTCAGAAAAAGTTTCATTAACTTAAACGGAGAATGGGACTTTGCGTTCGACTACGAAAACGTAGGAGATAAAGAAAAATGGTATAAAAAAACTTCTTTCGACAAAAAAATAATCGTTCCTTACGTTTATCAGACAAAGGCTAGCGGAATTAACGAACAAAAGCCCTGTGAAAACGTTTGGTATCTAAAAAAATTATCATATTCCAAAAAAAGCGGGAAAAGATTGATACTTAATTTCGAAGGGGCAGACTACGTAACCAAAGTGTATGTAAACGGAGAACTCGTCGGAACGCATAGAGGAGCTTACACTAGATTTTCTTTCGATATTACGAACTTTTTAAAATCTGAGAATATAATAGTAGTAAAGTGCGAAGACAGTTACGATAGATATCAACCGCGTGGAAAACAACGTTGCGCGGACGAAAATTACGGCTGTTGGTATACCGACACTACGGGTATTTGGAAAACCGTTTGGGCGGAAGAAGTGTCTTTAAGTTACGTTAAAACTTTAACTTCTTCTTCGTCTTTTTGCGAAGACGCGGTTATTTTCGAATACGAAGTCGCTAATATTTCGGAAGATTTATCCATAGAAATTTCGGCTTCTTTCAGGGGGCAAAAAATTGCGTCCGTCGAAAAGAAAATCGTACAAAAAATAGATAAACTCACGTTAAATTTATTAAACACCAAAGATTGGTGGGGAGTACAATGGTGGTATCATCATTCTCCTAATTTATACGACGTAGAGATTTTATTAAAGAAAAACGGAAAAATAATAGACGAGATAGGTTCTTATACTGCTATTTCAAGATATACGACAAGGGGACAAGAAATACTTGTAAATAACGACCCCGTTTATTTCCGTATGGTTTTAGACCAAGGATATTTTCCTGATAGCGATTTAACGCCTAAGAGCGACGAAGAAATTATACAAGACGTACGCTTAATGAAAGAAATGGGATTTAACGGCGTAAGAAAACATCAAAAGATAGAAGACGAAAGATTTTACTATTACTGCGACGTAATGGGGTTATACGCATGGTGCGAAATGCCTTCTCCTTACGAATTTAGAGACGAAGAAGTAGAAAGGGTTATGGACGAATGGTTAGAAATAGTTCGTCAATATAAATCGCATCCGTCCATTATGACGTGGGTATGCTTTAACGAAAGTTGGGGTATAATGCACGTTTTAGACGATAAAAAACAACAAGCGTTTACGTTATCCGCTTATTATCTTGTAAAAGCGTTAGATCAAACAAAATTCGTTATTTCTAACGACGGTTGGGAACATACGAAGAGCGATATAGTTACCATACACGATTATGCTTCTTGCGGAAGCGAAATGGTAAGAAAATACGGCAATATAGAGGAAAGATGTGCTAACAGCGTAAGTCAATCTAGGTCAAACCGTCAAGTATTTGCAAACGGCTATCATTACGAAGGTCAACCTGTAATTTTGTCGGAATATGCGGGAATAGCGTTTTCGGGCGGAGAAAAAGAAGCGTGGGGATACGGCGATAGAGTTACCACCGTAGAACAATACTTAAAACGTTACGAAGACACTACGGACGGAATTTACGCATGTAAGAGCATAAGCGGATTCTGCGTAACTCAATTAACGGACGTAATGCAAGAAATTAACGGACTTTTAACAATTGACAGAAAACCTAAATTACCTATCGAAGAATTAAAAAGAATTCATTCCAAATAAAAGGTGAAAATGAAATTTATTCCGACGTTAGACAAAAATTTTAAACCCATAATTGTCGAATATAACGACTTTATAAAAAAGGTTAAATCTTTTGGTTCAAACGCAAGCGTTTCGGTATGTGTTGAAAGAAATAAAGGATATAACTATGTTTTCAGTATGCCCGTTTATCCCGACGGGGTCGCTGACGAAGAAAATTATAGAATAGTCGAAAGGATGGTGAAAGCCGTTTTATGGATAGTCGGCGGGTATAAAATTTTTGTTAAAGGTTCGCCCGTTTTATACGAAAAACTTAAACGAGCTTATTCCAAAACCGGGGAAAGAGCGTTTGATAACGAGTTTATGTCTACTTGTTATCTAAAAGATTTCGAAGTAATATATTCCGACGAAACTTTTATTTCAAAAGAAAACCCCGTAAGTTTGGGCGGACACACAAACGGAAACCGTATCGGGTTCGACGCCGGGGGAAGCGATTTTAAAATTTGCGCCGTAGTTGACGGGCAAGCGATTTACAGCGAAGAAATTGTTTGGAATCCCAAAACGCAAACTAATCCCGATTATCATTACGAAATGATAGAAAAAGGTTTAAATAAAGCTAAAAGTCATTTAGGCAAGGTAGACGCCATAGGCGTTTCCAGCGCAGGCGTTATAATAGACGACTGTTTAATGGTTTCCAGCTTGTTTTTGGGTGTAGATAAAACGAATTGCTTAGAAAAGTGCCAAAAGGCGTTTGTAAACGTAATAGAAAAAACTTTTCCTAACGTACCTTACGCGGTTGCCAACGACGGCGATATTACCGCTTTAGCGGGCAGTATGAGTTTAGGTTTAAAATCCGTTATGGGAATGGCTATGGGAACAAGCGAAGCCGTAGGTTATATCAACGAAAAAGGCGATATAAACGGTTGGATTAGCGAACTTGCTTTTTGCCCCGTAGATTTAAACGAAAACGCGGAAGTAGACGAATGGAGTACGGATAAAGGCGTAGGGTGTAAATATTTTTCTCAAGACGCAGTTATCAGGCTTTACGAAAACGCGGGTAAAAAATTCGACGAAAAACTAACCAAAGCGGAGAAATTATCGTTAGTTCAGTCATTACTTGAAAAAGGCGATAAATTAGCCGAAGAAATTTACGAAAATATAGGAATTTTCTTAGGTTATACGTTGCCGTTTTATCACAAGTTCTACGGCATGAAGCACCTACTTATAATGGGGAGAGTAGTGTCGGGCAGAGCGGGACAAATAATAGTAGACAACGCTAAAAAAGTTTTAAAAGAAGAATTTAATTTAGAAATAGATTTAATACTTCCCGACGAAAAATCAAAACGCGTAGGACAGTCTATCGCAAGCGCTTCGCTTGTAAAAATATAATAAAAAAAGCTTGCTTAATTTAAGCAAGTTTTTTTGTTCTTTAAAAGGCGTTTTTCTAATATAATGTAAAAGGAGGCGTTTTTATGGGAGAACATACTTTAACAATTGAAAATCAAAAAAGATTGTCGGCAACCGCCGTCGGGGAGGTAGACGGATTTTCCGATAAGGAAATAAGATTAAAACTTGTAAACGGCAAAAGAATAATAATTTACGGGCAAAATTTAAAGGTTGTAAATTTTCAAAAACAATCTGGAAATTTTATGGCTGACGGAGAAATAAATAGAGTTATTTACCAAAATAAAACCGCAGGAAATTTCTTTAAAAGGTTGGTTAAATAGTGTTTGTTACGTTTAATCAAATAAACTTTTTTCTCTTATGCGTGGCGTTTGGGATAATAAGCGGAGTAATATACGAAATTTTTTACGTTTTAACGTTTGCGTTTAAAAATCAAATAATAAACGGCGTAAGAGATTTTTTGTTTTTCGCATGTTTATCGGTTTTATTTCTATATTATTCTGTAAAATTAAGTTTTCCTAATTTAAGGTTATATCTATGCGTAGGAGTAGTAATAGGATTTTTCTTTTACGTTAAAAGTTTTCACAAAGTCGTTGCTTTTTTTGTAAATAAAAGTTATAATTTTATTATAAAAAAAATAAAACTAACTAAAAAGGTAAAAAATAATGACAAACGAAAAAAGAGAAAGGGCGTTAAAGTCGGCGGTGTCGATTGCAATAGTAATGTTAGTATTGTTTTTGAGTATAGCAATATATCAAGCGATAAGAATAGGCGTAAGAAAAAGAGAACTGTCTAGGCTTGAAAAAGAAATATCGCTTTTACAAGAGCAAAAAAACAATACGGAAGACGAAATAGAGAGATGGCTTTTAGACGAAACGATAGAAGAAAGAGCTAGGGAGCTCGGGTTAAGGAAAAAATCGTAATGGAGAATTTTACTAAAAAGTATAACGCTTCCGTTATAGATATAGGTTCTAATTCCGTCCGTTATATGTTAGTAGCGGACGGAAAAATTTTATTTAAAAAGTCTACCGTTAGTCAAATGTGTCTTGGCAAAAAGGACGGATTGTTGTCGCAAGATTCTATGCAAAGGACGCAAGTGGCGATAAACGATTTTGTAAAAGAAGCAAAGGTCTATAATTATCCTATATACGCGTTCGCAACGGCGGGGGTAAGAAATTCTTTAAACGGAAATGAATTTGTTGAAGAAACATTAAAACTAACGGGTGTAAAAATAGACGTCTTGTCAGGCGAACAAGAAGCCGAAATTGCTCTTACGGGCGTATTGCGAGGCGTAAACGGCGGTGTAATAGACATAGGCGGGGGGAGTAGCGAAATAATCGTGAAAACCGATGATATTAGCTATTCTCATTCGTTAGATTTAGGCGCAGTCGTATTGTATAATCAAAGCGAAGATAATTTAGAAAAAGCTCAAAACATTTTAGATAATAAAATATCTGAGTACGGAAATATTCCTAAAAGCTTTTTTTACGCCGTGGGCGGTACGGCAACGTCGCTTGCAGGCGTTTTGTTAAATTTAAAAACGTATTCGGACGATAAAGTAAACGGCTTTAAAATAGATAGGGAAAATTTAGAATACGCTTTAAAAGAAATAAGCGTAAGTTGCGAAGAAATATGCAAAAAATATTGCGTGGACAAGCGTAGGGCAACGGTATTAAAGTACGGAGCGTTAATTTTAAAAAACATAATGCTAAAAGCGGATATTTTTAAAGTAACGGTTAGTACGAGCGATAATTTAGAAGGGTATTTAATATGGAAAACGGAAAATGTAAAAAAATAATATCGTTGGTTTTATATTTTTTGAACATAGCCTTTTTCGCTGTATTTTTAGTACTCGCTATTTTAGGAAAAAAGTTCGCGTTATTTATTACGCTCGGTTTTATTTGTCATTACATTCTTTCTGCTTTTTTTCACGAACTGGGACATTTTATCGTCGGTAAAATTTGTAAAATGGTCTTCGTGGAAGGAAAAGTTTTGTGTTTTAAACTTTATAGAAAAAACGGCAAAATAAAATTCGGATTTTGTAGTCCTATCGAATCGGGCGAAATATCTATGGTTTCAACCGTTACGGAAAATGCGGGTTCGGATTTAATTAAGCTTACTATCGGCGGAAATCTATTCGTTTTTTTGTATTTGATAATTTGCGTACTTTTAGGTTGTATAATCGGCGGAAACGCTTTTTACTTTTTCTTTGTGGCAAGTGAAATAACCGCCTATACGTTGATTATCAACCTAATTCCTTTGGCTGATAACGGCGACGGAGCTTTACTTTTCGGACTTTTAAAAGGTAAGGAAAAATATAAATCGGCGATGTCGCTAGCGGTAATACAATCTTATTTGTATAACGGGCTCTCGCCGGCTCAAATTCCCGAGCAGTCAATATACGTATCTTGCGGAGAATATTCGCAAGCGGTGGAACTGATAAAACTTTTAAAGCTGATAGATTCTTCCAAAATAGAAAGAGCTTACGTTTATTCAAAAGATTTAACGACCAGAACAAGCGGAGCTATACATGAAAGGGTTAAAAAAGAAAAGTTTTTCTTGGCGGTTATTATGGGTTTAAAAGAAGAAGTCGATAAAGATAAAGAAGAAGTTTTAAATTCTTTAACCGAAAACTCTTTTACCGATATGAGAATAAATTATTATTATAGGGTTTACACCAAAGAAACCGAATGGGCAAAGCTGATAAAAAATCAATGCAATAAGCTAAAAAACGTCGAATTTTTTAAGGGACTTGCCAAAATGGAAGAAAAACTTATAAATTTTGAAAAGCAAAAAACAGAGTATACGGAAAATTAAATTTTAAAATAATATTAAAATCGCAAAGTAAGAAATTATTTTGCGATTTTTCTTTACAATCCCCTTATTTTATTATATAATATACTTATATCGTAATATAAAGAAAAATAAACTTTTCAGTTAAAAAATAAAAGCTAAAAACAAGGAGTAAAATATGTCTAACTTAAACAAAGTCGAACAACAGTACGGTGAAAGTCAGATTCAAGTTTTAGAAGGGCTTGACCCTGTTCGTAAAAGACCGGGAATGTACATCGGTTCTACGGACGAAAGGGGATTGCATCATCTGGTTCACGAAATAGTAGATAATTCGATAGACGAAGCTCTTGCGGGTTATTGTACCGAAATAGACGTAATAATAAACGGCGACGGTTCTTGTACGGTAATAGATAACGGAAGGGGAATACCTACGGATATCCACCATACGGAAAAAGTATCGGCTGTACAAGTAGTTCTTACGAAATTACACGCAGGCGGAAAGTTTGGCGGAGGGGGATATCAAATATCGGGCGGACTCCACGGGGTAGGCTTATCGGTAGTAAACGCTTTATCGGAATGGCTAGAAGTAGAAGTTTTCCAAAAGGGAAGACACTTTAAACAAATTTACAATAGGGGAATACCGCAAAGAGAGTTGCAAGATATAGGCGCGTCCGACAAAACGGGAACGAAAGTTACATTTATGCCCGACGCGGAAATTTTTGAAACGACCGAGTTTAAGTACGACACTTTAAAAGTTCGTTTAAGGGAGCTTGCGTATCTAAATAAGGGTCTTAAAATAAACATAGAAGACAAGAGAGAAGGAAAGGAAAGAAGGGACGAATTTTGTTACGAAGGCGGAATTAAACATTTCGTAGAAGATTTAAACTCCAACAAAGTTACGGTATTTCCGCAAGTATTCTATTTTGAAAAAGTTTACGATAAAGACATAGTAGAAATTGCAATTCAGTATAACGACGGCTATAACGAGCAAGTTTTTGCGTTTGCCAACAATATTAACACCGAAGAAGGCGGAACGCACGTAGACGGTTTTAAAAATGCCTTAACGAAGATTATAAACGATACGGCAAAAAGGCTTAACCTTATAAAAGAAGACGATAAATTGCAAGGCGAAGACGTCAGAGAAGGCATTACGGCTGTAATCAGCGTAAAACTGCCCGAACCGCAGTTCGAAGGTCAAACCAAAACCAAACTCGGAAACAGCGAGATGAGAGCTATCGTAACCAAAGCGATGACGGAAGGATTTGCCGACTTTTTAGATTGTAACCCGCAAAGCGCGAAAGAACTTATCGGAAAATGTTTAACGGCAAGAAACGCAAGGGAAGCCGCAAGAAAGGCGAGAGAAGCAACCAGAAAAGGCGCGTTTGAAAGCGTGTCGTTACCGGGAAAACTAGCGGACTGTTCGGAGAAAAACGCAGAGCTATGCGAAATATTCCTAGTCGAAGGAGATTCGGCAGGCGGAAGCGCAAAACAAGGAAGAGATAGGCGTTTCCAAGCTATTTTACCGCTAAGGGGTAAAATATTAAACGTAGAAAAGACAAGACAAAACAGAGTTTTGGAAAACGAAGAAATTAAAAGCATGATAACTGCGTTTGGCGGTGGAATGTTAGAAGAATTCGATATTTCCAAAATCAGATACGACAGAATTATTATTATGACCGACGCGGACGTAGACGGAAGCCACATAAGAATTTTGCTTTTAACTTTCTTTTTCAGGTATATGCGCCCGTTGGTAGAACAAGGTCACGTATATATCGCTCAACCACCGCTTTACAAAGCGTCTAAGGGCAAGCAAGAAACTTATTTGTATTCGGATAAGGAATTAGAAGATTTTATAGCTCAAAACGGAAAAGTCGATATTCAAAGATATAAAGGTTTGGGTGAAATGAACCCCGAACAACTTTGGGAAACGACTATGGACCCTGCTAGCAGAACTTTACTTAAAGTCAGCGTGGCGGACGCCGTTCAAGCGGACAACACGTTTAGTATGCTTATGGGGGACGAGCCCGAACTTCGTAGAAAGTTTATAGAGCAAAATGCAAAACTCGTAACCGAGTTAGATGTATAGTTTAACTTTAACGAAAAAATTATATAAAACGTAAAGGGAAACGGGCGTAAATTAAAAATAAAAAATTACAGGCAAGTTTATTTAAAATTTAACTTACGTTCCACAAAGACATTCGTAAGTATAGTTAAAGTCTTTGTAAGAAAGTTTTAATATTTAATTATAATCTACGTAAACGGGAGTAAGGTGTAGGTCGAACTAGTTGTAAACAAGTTTTAATATTTATTACACTTACGGAAAACGAAGCGTAAGGTATAGGCTAAAACGTTTGTAAGCAAGTTTAAATATTTATTTACACTTTACAAAAACGTAGAGTAACGTATAAGTTAAAAAATTTTAGGTAATTTAAATTTTCAACTTACACTCTTTTTCATTACTGAGCTAATTTAAAATAAATTAAACGGAGAAAAAAATGTTAAAAAAGACTACGGCAAGCGAAGCGTTGACGGCGGAGTTTAAAAATACTTTATCAAAAACTAAACTTTTGGATACGGAAGTAGACCAAGAGCTTAAAAAATCGTTTATAGCGTACGCAATGGCGGTAAACGTATCGAGAGCTATTCCCGACGTAAGGGACGGTTTAAAACCCGTTCATAGAAGAATACTTTACTCTATGAACGAATTAGGCTTAACGCCCGACAAAGCGTATAGAAAATGCGCTACCATTGTCGGAGACGTTTTAGGTAAATACCATCCGCACGGCGATAGTTCGGTTTACGACGCGTTGGTAAGACTTGCGCAAGATTTTTCTATCAATCTTCCTTTGGTTGACGGACACGGAAACTTCGGTTCGGTAGACGGCGACAGTGCTGCCGCGTATAGGTATACGGAAGCCAGAATGAGTAAAATGGCTTTGGAGATGTTAAGGGAAATCGATAAAAACACCGTCGATTTCTATCCTAACTTTGACGATACGAGAATGCAACCCTGCGTTCTTCCGTCAAGGTATCCTAACCTTTTGGTAAACGGTTCTGACGGTATAGCCGTAGGTATGGCAACCGCTATTCCGCCCCACAACTTAGCCGAATGTGTAAACGGGATTTTGGCGCAAATAGACAATCCCGAAATTACGGTTGACGAGCTTATGCAGTATATTCCCGCCCCCGACTATCCTACGGGCGGATTACTCGACAGAAGCGGAATTAAACAAGCCTACGCTACGGGTAAAGGACACGTTACTTTAAGAGCTAGGTGCGATACGGAAGAATTTAACAACGGCACGAGAACGAGAATTATCGTAACCGAACTTCCTTATCAAGTAAATAAGCAAGAGCTTATTAAAAAGATTGTCGATTTAGTAAAAGAAAAGAAAGTAGAAGGAATATCCAATATAAACGACGAATCCGACAGACAGGGTATGAGAATAGTTATAGAGCTTAAAAAGGACGCTCAACCTATGGTCGTACTCAACACTTTGTACAAACACACGGACTTACAAGTCGGAAACGGAATAAATTTCTTAGCGTTAGTAGACGGAGAACCTAAGGTTTTAAGTTTAAAGCAAATTATTGCCGAATACATTAAACATCAAGAAAGCGTTATAACCAGAAGAACGAAATTCGACTTAAATAAAACGCAAGAAAGGGAACATATAGTAAAAGGTTTGGTAATTGCTCTTGCAAGCATAGACGAAGTAATAGAAGTAATAAAACGTTCTAAGGAAAGGCAAGACGCTATGTCTAATTTAATGGAAAAGTTTAACTTATCCGATAGACAAGCCGACGCTATTTTGAATATGAGATTGCAACGTTTAACTTCTATGGAAGTAGAAAAGTTGCAAGAAGAGTTGACGGAACTAGATAAACTCATCGCCGACTTACAAGATATTCTCGCTAAAAAAGAGAGAATTTACGACATAATTAAAAAAGATTTAACGGAATTAAAGGAAAAGTATCCTTCGCCGAGAAAAACCGAAATTGCTTCTTTCTCGGGCGTTGTAGACGCAGATTTAATTGATAAAGAAGACGTAGTTATTTCTATGACGCATTTAGGTTACGTAAAACGCTTACCCGTTTCGGAATATAAAGCTCAACATAGGGGCGGAAGAGGCGTAACGGCGCACAAGACCAAAGAAGAAGATTTCGTTGAAAAAATGTTCGTATGTTCCACGCACGACCAAGTATTGTTCTTTACTAATAAAGGAAAAGTATTTACTTCTTTCGGATACAACATTCCGGAAGCTCAAAAAACCGCAAGGGGCAGGGCTATCGTCAACTTCTTACAACTAGACGAAAACGAAAAAGTTACGGCTATGATTCCTTGGAAAGAAGGTTTTACCGGCAACATTTTAATTGCTACTAAATTAGGTTTAATCAAGAAAACTCCGCTTACCGAATTCGATAGTATAAGAAAGGGTGGAAAAATTGCCATCACGTTAAGGGAAGACGATGACGTTATCGCAGTTGAAATGACTAACGGAGAGCAAGAAATTATGATTGCTTCAAGCTCCGGAAAAGTAATAAGGTTCAACGAAAACGATATTAGAGAAACGGGTAGAACCAGTCAAGGCGTTAAAGCCATGAATTTATCGGACGGCGACAGAATAGTCGATATGTTAGTCGTAAAAGAAGGTTACGATATTTTAACCATAAGCGAATACGGATACGGTAAACGTAGCGATATAGAAGATTATCGCTTGCAAGGACGTTCGGGTAAAGGAATTAAAGCGGGAGAATTTAACGAACAAACGGGAAATTTAGTAAACTTAAAACAAGTTTTACCCGAAGAAGACGTAATGTTAATAACCGAAAACGGCGTAATTATAAGGACGGGCGCAAGTGAAATTCCAAAGATAGGAAGAACTACGAAAGGCGTTAGAATTATGAAAACGGACGGGGATAAAATAGTAACCGTCGCAATTACCGCCGTCGGAGAAGACGAAGGCGAAGAAGAATAATTTTGCCATAAAAACAAAAGTAAATTATTAAACTAAGAGCAACACTTAGAAAGAAAAAAGTTATATAAATCTACGGTTTTTAGTAGTTAAAAATTTTTTGGGTCTGGCGTTAATAACGCCAGATTCGTTTTTAACGTTTTTTCGGATACTCTTGCAAGATTATACCCATAGGAGTAAAACTCTCTTAATGGCCCCGTTTAGATTTTTATTAAATTTTTTTTTCACAATACACTTGACAAAGTTAGAAAAAACTTTATAATAATATGCAAATCAGTTGCAAATGTTAAAGCTAACGAGCTTTATGTTAACATATGCAAAAACGGAGCAAAAGACGACTTGAAAGAATATAAAACGAAACAAAGGGATTTGATTTTAAGCGTATTCTCTTCCGCTTATTATTTTACCGCAGATGAGATTTACGAAAAGTTATTACCCGACGTAAACAAAAGCACCGTCTATCGCAATCTTGAAAAACTTACCGAAAGTGGCAAAATCACGAGAGAACTTTCAAAAGACGGAAGCAAGTCGATTTACAGATTAAATCCTACCGCACATTGCGAAGGTCATCTGCATTTGATTTGCAGTAATTGCGGAGGAGTAATTCATTTAAGCGAAGCGGACAGCGATAAACTTGAAAAGGTTTTGAAGAAAAGTTACGGTTTTTCCGTAAACGACAACGCGACGGTAATTTCGGGCGTTTGCGAAAATTGCTCGAAAAAATAATCTAAAAAATAAAATGAGGAGGCATAAGCGTATGACGAAAAGACGTAGAATAACGGCAATACTTTTAACCGTTCTTTTTGTCGTTGCCGTTTTGCTTTCTTTGGATTTTATAACTCAGAATCACGAACACGACTGCACGGGAGCAGATTGTCCCGTCTGTGCCGTTTTACATCTTGCCGAAGAAGTGAGCGGTGGAGCGAAAAAAGCCACAGCCGTCGGTTCTTTATTTGCTTTTTGTGTCGTCGCTTTGTTTGCCGTTAAGGTAAAAAAACAGCATTTGATTACGGCTGTTACGCCGGTTTCTTTAAGCGATATTCTTACAATTTAATAAATTTCGAGAACAAGGGTTAAGCCGAATATATTTATTCGGTCTTATTGCGTTTCTTTTCGATTGCTTTTAGTCGAGAGAGATTTGAACACATCAAGCCTTAAAGTGGTTCGAATTTTTCTCGGCTATGGGAGCAGTTTGCTTTTTACGCGCAAAGTAACGATACCCTTGTTTTTTCATGCCCAAAATCAAGAAATTTATCGAATTTAAGGAGATTTTTAATTTATGAAAAAAATAATTACCATTATCATATCGGCTTGCCTTATGGCTCTCGGCTGTTTCGGTCTTGCCGCTTGCGGAAACAATAACCAAAATAAAAACGACAAATTGTCCGTTGTCTGCACGATATTCCCCGAATACGACTGGGTAAGCGAAATACTCGGCGAAAATAAAGACAACGTAGAACTTACTCTTCTTCTCGACAACGGCGTAGACTTGCACAGTTATCAGCCGTCCGTNNNNGCAAAGATTTCCACTTGCGATTTGTTTATCTACGTCGGCGGCGAATCCGACGCTTGGGTTGATAACGCGCTTAAAAACGCAACCAACAAAAATATGAAAGTTATCAATCTGCTCGAAGTTTTAGGCGACAAAGTAAAAACGGAAGAAACCGTCGAAGGAATGGAACACGAGCACGAACATAGCCATGAAGACGAAAAAGAAAACGACGAACACGTCTGGCTTTCGCTTAAAAATGCGGAAATTCTCTGCAAAAAGATAACTTCCGAACTCTCCGCGCTCGATAAAGACAACGTTGCGACTTACGAAAATAATTTTGCCTCATACAAGCAAAAACTTGCCACTCTCGACAAAGGATATTCTTCGGCGGTTAAAAACGCAAAATACAAAACTCTCGTATTCGGCGACAGATTCCCGTTCCGTTACCTTGTGGACGATTACAATCTGAAATATTACGCCGCGTTTGCAGGTTGTTCGGCAGAAACGGAAGCAAGTTTTGAAACGATAGTCTTTCTTGCCGGGAAAGTAGACGAATTATCTCTTCCCGCAGTATGCACGATTGAAGGCAGAGAACATAAAATTGCCGAAACGGTAAGAAATAATACCACGACAAAGAACCAAAAAATTCTTACCTTCGACTCTATGCAGTCCACCACGTCGAAAGACGTCAAAAACGGCGTTACTTATCTTTCCGTTATGGAAAAGAATCTTAAAGTATTAAAAGAGGCTTTGGGCGTTAACGCCTGACGCAAGAAGGAGCAATAAAATGGTCGAACTCGAATGTAAAAATCTTACTGTCGGATATGACGGGAAAAGGGTTGCGGAAACCATAAATTTCACCGTGGAAAGCGGTAATTATCTCTATATCGTAGGCGAAAACGGTTCGGGTAAAAGCACGCTTATGAAAACGATTTTAGGGCTAATAAAGTCGCTCGGCGGAAGCGTAACTTTCGGCGAGGACGTAAAGCAAACCGAAATCGGATATATTCCGCAACAAACGGACGCGCAAAAGGATTTTCCCGCGTCCGTATACGAAATCGTTTTATCGGGCTGTCTGTCGGGATGCGGGTTTAGACCGTTCTACTCTCGCAAGCAAAAAGAAACGGCAAAACAAAATATGCAACTTTTGGGTATAGAACGTTTATCCAAAAGGTGTTATCGCGAATTGTCGGGCGGACAACAGCAAAGAGTGCTTCTTGCAAGGGCTCTTTGCGCCGCCAAAAAAATTCTTTTGCTTGACGAGCCCGTTGCGGGGCTCGATCCTATCGTAACGCAGGAATTATACGATATCATCGACAAACTCAACAAAGAACAGAAAATGACGATTATTATGATTTCGCACGATATAACCGCCGCCGTAAAGTATGCAACTCACGTTTTAACCGTAGGTTCGCCTTGTTTTTTCGGTAGCGCAGACGAATTCAAAAACAGCGTTTACTGCAAAAAAACCGTTGCGGAGGGCTAAAAAATGGACGTATTTGAAAAAATATCTTTATACTTTCAATTTCCGTTTGTAAGATATGCTTTTATAGTGGGCGTTCTGATTGCACTTTGTTCGTCGCTTTTCGGCGCAACTCTCGTATTAAAACGCTTTTCGTATATAGGCGACGGGCTTTCCCACGTTGCGTTCGGCGCAATGGCTGTCGCAGGAGTAGTCGGGCTTACGAACAATATGCTTATCGTTATGCCCGTAACGATTGTCGCCGCCGTTTTACTGTTACACGTCGGGCAGAACGCAAAAATAAAAGGCGACGCGCTAATAGCGATGATTTCGGTAGGTTCGCTCGCCGTAGGTTATCTTTTGCTGAATATTTTTTCCACTTCGTCAAATCTTTCAGGCGACGTATGCAGTACGTTGTTCGGCTCTACTTCGATACTCACCTTGACAAAAAATCAGGTGTGGCTTTGCGTGGGATTATCCGTTTTCGTCGTTGTGTTCTTTATCCTTACGTACAACCGCATATTTGCAGTAACGTTTGACGAAACGTTTGCGAAAGCAATAGGCAAAAAAGTCGGCATTTACAATCTTGTCATTGCCGTTATCGTTGCGGTAATCATAGTTCTTGCAATGAATCTCGTCGGTTCGCTCCTTATATCCGCGCTCGTTATTTTTCCGGCGTTATCGGCAATGCGTGTGTTCAAAAACTTTAAGTCTGTTGTAATCTGCTCGGCAAGTATATCGGTCGTATGCGCAGTTCTCGGAATTTTGATATCCATTGTATACGGAACGCCGGTAGGTTCTACGATAGTTGCCGCGGATATCGTAAGTTTCGGCATTTTCTATCTATTGGGGATAAGTTTTAAGAAGGAGTGCTAAATGAGAAAAAGACTGCTTTTTTGCGGATTGCTTGCAATATTCGTTTTATTGTTCGTTTCGTGTGCGAAAGAAAAAGAGTACAAACTGAACGAAAGCACGTTTTTTCTCGTAATGACGAATATGCAGTATTATCCCGAACAATATCTGAACAAAAATATCGAATTCGACTGTTT
>DHLF01000005.1:5527-120796 GCA_002405165.1 Christensenella sp. UBA4675 | reverse complement strand
TGTAAGTGTGGCAAAGACACCGTAATAGGTTTTCTTTTGTGTTATGACGGCAGTTTGCCCGAACCTAAAAATCAAAGCGAAGATACCAACGATAAGTCGTGGATACATTTAAGAGGTACGCTTACTTCTACGAAAAAAACGAAAATAACCGTCTACGCTTACAATGCGGACGGCAGTATAAATAAAAACTCGACCGAAATTATCGAATTTCTTACTTTCGACGTAAGCGAAGTAAGCGTTATATCGGATTATTCAAATCTAAATTATTACGTTACGAAATAACGGAGGGATATTATGGCAAATAAAAGAGAAAGAGAAAAAAGGGCGCGCGAAAACGTTGCGTTACAGTATAAAAAATCAACGGGTAAACTTCTGCCTTTTTACGGTTGGGCGATTGCGGTATTATTGGCTGTAATCGTATGCTATTTCTTTAGCTGGGTTTACGTTTACAATTCCGATTACGGTATAGAAGTGAAAGCAAGCGGATTTTCGTTTATCGCCGCTATACTTTTTGACGAATATTCTTCCGTCGATAAAATCTACGGCGATTTGGCGATGCCCTTTTACTATTACGCTAAAACTTCTTGCGAAACGCTCGGCGCGGTAACTTTAACGGCTTTTATATTAAACGTTTTGGCTGTTATCGTTCTTGTTATAGTAAGAACTACAAAATTGCAGGGATTGTCTTTCGTTTCCGTTGCTTTTTCTACTATTTCTTCTATTATGCTTACGGTTGCTTTTATCGTTGCGCTCGGTATGAAAAACGATAAAATACTTTCGGTTTATTGTGGGGGAAACCCTAAATGTTCTATAGGGTCGCTTTCCGTTTTGACTGCACTCGTATCTTTTGTAGGAACGGCAATTCAATCAGTTGGAGCGATAAGATTTTTACTTCTTAATGCGGATTATCGCAAAAAGGCGGTGTGATTATGAAACGTTCGTTAAAAAACACTATGAAAAAACACTTTAAAGTAATAGCAATGTTTGCTATATTGATTATAGTTATCGTAGGAATAATTATTTTGCAAGGCAATTTGAGCAATGGAGTATGTCCGTTTTGCGGGCAAAAACATTAGTGTTTAAAACGCTTGACAGTAATTACAGTATATTTAATTTTTAAAAAAATTGTTTTAAGTAACGTTTACGCAAATCGTTTAGCGTACTTTACTAGGAACAAAAAATTTAATTATTTTAAAAATTAATTCCCTTAATTTTTAAGGGAAAACGTTTTCTTGTTCTTCCGTTTTTCCGTAGAATTTTCCTATCAAACCCAAAACACAAAGTATGCTACCTGTTAAAACGTAGATTAAAGGATAAAATACGAATAGAGAAGTAAACAGTAGCGTCAACCCGTAAGCGATGTATCTTTTGTAGTTCTTTTTTAGTAAAAAAGCCGTCAATACGTTATTTAACTTAGTTTTTGGTTTGTCTGGGATATTAGATACGTCGGGGTAAAATTTAACTTTTTTCATAAGCGTAAATAAGCATTTATCGTTTAAAACTATAATTTTTTTGTTTAAGTTAGAAGCAAAGTTTTTGCTTTCTTCCGATAGGTCTGAACAAAAAATAACCGTTTTTGTTTTAACGTTTGTTTTTTTATAAACAGAACATATTTCGTCCCTTAAAATAGGCTCGAATTTAAACAAAATGAAAACCGAATAATCTTTATAAATAAGTTTGTTCACGCTTTTTTTATGCGAGTATCCTAAAATGGTAAATAGCTCGGATAAAAATTCAAGATTAGTTTTTTCGTCGCTCATTTTAAGTTTTACGTTTATCTTACTAAGCAGTTTTTCTTCTTTTGAATTAGCAAAGTAAACTTTTCTTTTTTTTACTTTAATTCTTGCGTACACGAAAGTGAAAATAGCCGAAATTATAAACGAAAAGAAAAAGGAAAATTTTTTAATTCCTATTATTCTCGATAAAGCCAGCGTAATTATTAAAAGAGTAAAAAAACTTAAAACGCAATCTAAAATATCCGATAATTTCATAATCCACCCTTTTTGATTATTGACAAAAATATTTGTTATTAAACTTGAATTGTTAAATAAAATATGTTAAAATGATTTTATGGGGAAAATAATTCTTTACGGCGGAACGTTCGACCCCGTAACGAGCGAACATATAAACGTAATAAAAAATCTTACGCTTTTAAACGGAGTTGAAAAGGTTGTGGTTATTCCGAACTTCCAACCACCGCATAAAGCGCAAACTACGACTTCCGCATTTTATAGAAAAGAAATGCTGGAAATAAGCTTAAAGAATATTTCTAACGTAGAAATTTCGTATTTTGAAATTAGCGATAAAAAAGCCGTATATTCTTATATTACGGTAGAGCATTTTAAAAATCTATATCCCGAAAAAGATTTGTACTTTGCAATGGGTACGGATATGTTGGAGTGCTTTTCGGAATGGAAAAATCCCGAAAAGATATTGCAAAACGCAGGGATTATTTTAATTGAAAGAACTAACGGCGGAAATACGCAAAACGCAATAAAAAATTTTGAAAAAACTTATGGTAAAAAGGTTTTAAAAATTTCTTATAAGGGCAAAGACGTGTCTTCGCAGGAAGTAAGATGTAGAATTTATTTAAACCTTGATACGCAAAACTTAATTACGGAAGAAGTAAAAGAATATATCAAAAATAAAAATTTGTATACTCCCGATAGGTTTTATTATTATTTATCGCAAATTTTACCCGAAAAAAGGCGTTGGCACACCTTAGGCGTAATATTATGCGGTAAAAAAATGGCTAAAAAATTAAAAGTAGACGAAAAAAAGGTGGAAATTGCGTGCCTTCTTCACGATAACGCTAAATATCTAAATTATAAAGATTTTAACGGATTTACTTTAAATAACGCTCCCAAACAAGTCGTCCATCAATTTTTAGGTGCGTTTATTGCGGAAAATATTTTGGCTATTAAAGACGAACAAATAATAAACGCCATAAAATACCATACTACGGGTAAGGCGGACATGAATTTAATAGAAAAAATTGTTTTTACCGCCGACGTAATAGAGCGCGGAAGAGATTTCGACGGGGTTGAAAAGTTAAGGGCAAGCGTTGAAAAAGATTTTGAAAAAGGTTTTCGCGATTGTATTTGCGATTTGTATTTTTCGCTTCAGCAATCGGGAATTTATTATTTAACGGAACAAGCTTATTTATATTACAAATAAAAGCATTAACTTTTAATAATATAAATTTGTAAAAAAGTAGTAAAATAGACTTATAAAGGATAAAATATATAAAGGATACTTATGGAAAGTAAACAATTAAGCGATATTTTAATTAAAACTTTAATTGACAAAAAAGCAAAAGACGTAACGAGAATATTCGTTTCGGAAAAAACCGTTATAGCAGATTATTTCGTTATAGCGGACGCCCCTAACCCGACGCTTGTAAAGGCGTTAGCCGAATATTGCGAAGACGAAGCCGAAAAAAACGGCGTAAAAGCTCTTAGAAAAGAAGGCATTTCGGAAGGAAGATGGGCAGTAGTCGATTTCGGCGGAGTAATACTTCATATATTCAATAAAGAATCGAGAGAGTTTTACCGCATAGAAAGACTTTGGCAAGACGAAAATAACGTTGAAACGTTCACCGACGAGAACTAAATTTAAACGGCTAAAACTTGACGTGTTATTAAAAAATTATTTTTAAAAGTCGTATTTTTAACGATAAAGGCTAAAAATTTTATCATTTAAAATTTTGCGTTAAAATATTTTGTTATTTTTAACGTTAATACTTAACGTTTTTTCGGCGGTTTATTAAACTGAATTACGTTTTTAAAGGGTAAATCGTATTTATCCCGTTTTGTTTTGCGACTAGGCTGACTGTCTATTTTAGGTTTATAAGCTTTAAGGACGTAAGCTACGGTCATATAAAAACAAAAAATACAAATTGCAATTAAAAATCCTTTCATAAGGAAATAATAACATAAAAAAAATATCGCTATTTTTTATATTTTGACGAAAAAAAGCGAAAAAAGGAGTTAATTATGGAAAACGAAAACATAACTATTAACGATATTTTAGGGCAAACGGAACAACAATCCAAAGAAGAATACAACAATTTCAGGGTTGCAAAGATAAGGGAGAAACTTTATTATCCCGTTTTACGTGGCGGAGTTTCACCTGAACAGTTAAAGAATATTGCCGATAGCGTCATAAAGGAAGAGTTAAATTCCGTTATTTCGCTTCCCGGATATATTCCTACTTTACTTAACAATTTTGTTAATTCTTCGGTTGGAGTTGCGGTTGTTGTGGGATATCCTTTTGGAGAGGGCGATATAGACATGGTTATTCGCGCTGTAAAAACATTTGCAAAAAAACCCGTTTCGGAAATTGTGACCGTACTTTCTTTAAGCGACTTAAAATTTTGCAAGGCAAGAAAAACAGAAAGAATTTTAAAGCTGTTATCTTCCGTTGGCAAAAAGAAAAAAGTAAGCGTTATGTTAGATTGTTCTAGATTTATAACAGAAGACTTAGAAAAAGTAATAAGAATAATTTCTTCTTATAATTTAACTAACATTTATATTACTACCGGTTTCTATGGTGAAGATTTTTCTTCCGACGTGATACAAACTGTAAAAAAATCGCTTAAAAAACCAATAAAAATCATTAGCGGTGCTCAAGACCTTTCTACGGAAGAAACCGTTACGCTGTTAAAAGATACGGACGGAGTATTTACTTCTAAATCTGTAGATTTAATTAGAGAATTAAAACAAAGTATGTAATTTTAAAAAATAATAATCTAAGCAAAAATCTTTTTAATTTAAAAATTTAATGCCGTACATTTGGCAAAAATTAAATATCTTTGGGGCGGAGTGAAATTCTCCACCGGCAGTATAGTCTGCGACGAAATTTTATTAAAATATGTTTTCAAGGTTAAAAGTTATTAAATTAACTTCCTTGATTTATAAAATTTCTTGACGAAGTGAAATTCTTCGACCGACGGTAAACCGAAAAACGTTTCTATTTTGAAATTATATCGGAAAAGTCCGGATGGAAAAAGTAATTTTTTTCTCCCGCTTTTTAGCGGGAGTTTTCCAAAGAAACGGAGTATTCTATGGAAAAATTAAAACTTAACGCAAAAAAAATTGCAATAATAGGCATAATGGGAGGATTAAGTTTTGTTTTGTACTTGCTTAATTTGCCTATTCCCGCGCTGTTTCCTTCTTTTTTAGAAATAAACGTTTCGGACGTACCTGCACTTATTTGCGCTTTTGCGTTCGGACCGATTAGCATAGTCGTAGTCGCGATAAAAATTCTAATAAAACTTCCTCTTAGTAAAACCTGCGGAGTGGGAGAACTTGCCGATTTTTTAAACGGAGTAGCACTAGTTTTACCTGCTGGACTGTATTACAATAAGCATAAAAACAAAAAGGGCGCGCTAATCGCTATTATCATAGGAGGAGCGTGTTCTATATTTATGGCTGTATTAGCTAATTACTTGTTTTTGGTAAAAGCCTACGTTCATTTTTTCGTAAACGGGAATTTTGAAATAATAGTCGGAGCGTGTAAAAGTCTTTATAAAGGGATAACTGCCGATAATTTTTATTTATATTATATATTTTTAGCGGTAATTCCGTTTAACGCGATAAGAATAATAGCGGTAGGACTTATAACCTTTGCGGTATATAAAAGAGTTTCGGCGTTTTTAAATAAATACGATATAAAAAGTGGCGAAAAGAGAAATGAAAAAAATAACAAAGTCGTATAAACAAACCATAAAATTAGGGGAAGAATATTCAAAAACGCTTAAAGGCGGGGACGTAGTTTTATTAGACGGAGATTTAGGCGCAGGCAAAACCGTTTTTACTAAGGGAATAGCCAAAGGGTTAGGAATAACGGAAGAAATAACAAGTCCGACTTATGCGTATATGAACGATTATCAAGGCAAGTTATACCATTTCGACTGTTATAGGTTGTCAAGCGGAGAAGATGCGGAAGCGTTAGGATTAACCGACTATTTTTACTCGAACGGCATTTGCGTAATAGAGTGGAGCGAAAACATAAAAGAAGTTTTACCCGAAAAAGTAAAAAGGGTAACGATTAAAAAAATAGACGAAAACACGAGAGAAATAGAGTTATGAGTTATTTAGCAATAGATACGTCGTCTTCTTATCTTACGGTAGCATGCGACGTAAACGGAGAGAAAAAATATAAATTTTTGCCGAATTGCAATTTAAGTCATTCGGTAGTGTTAAACAAAACCATTCAAGATTTATTAAACGAATGCGGAAAAACTCTAGCCGATTTCGATACGTTCGTGGCGGTAACGGGCGCGGGCTCGTTTACGGGTATAAGAATAGGCGTGTCTACCGTAAAGGCGTTTACCTACGCTTTAAACAAAAAGACCTTAGGCGTAACCAAGTTTGATGTACTGGCATATAATACCGATAGAAAAAAAGTATTAGCGTTAATAGACGCAAAAAACTTTAACTACTATTCTCAAAAATTCGTTGACGGAGTTCCGCAAAAAGCGGAATTTATAAATTTAGAAAAAGTAAAAGAACTTTCAAAAGAGTATAAAATAGTCGCAGATAAACATATAGACGGACTTTTTGACGAAGATATAGATTTAGTAAAGGGATTATATAACGCGGTAGACGATAATTTAAATAAAGCTACTTACGATAGGGAAACGTTAATTCCGTTGTACGTTAAAAAAAGTCAAGCGGAAGAAAACGAAAAATGTTAGAGCATATTTTACCGCAAGACGCGCGCGAATTGTCAAGCCTAGAAAAAAGCATTTTTAAGTGTGAAGGTTGGACTGAACAAATGATTTTAAATTCCTTTTCTAGCGGAAATTTTAAGGGATTTAAAATAGTAAAAGAAAAAATAATCGCGTACGGGGCAATATCGTATTCGCCTTTCGACGCCGAGCTTTGCTTTATCGCTGTTGATAACGATTTCAGAAATAAAGGGTATGCTAAAAAAATACTACAAGCGTGCGTCGATTTTTGCAAAGAAAAAAAATTAGAAAATCTTTATTTAGAAGTCCGTTCTTCCAACGAAAAAGCAATTTCGCTTTATAAAAAATTCGGATTTAAAAAAATAGGAGTTAGAAAAAAGTATTATCCCGACGGGGAAGACTGTATCAATATGGTTTTGTCCCTTAACTAAATTTTTATAAGACCCTACGTGTAAATTGCGTAAGGCGTTATCGATAAAAAGCTTTTAGCTAATATCGGCGTTTAAATTCGTTAGCGATAAATTTTTAAATACAAAAGAAGAACGTTTTTTGTCTTTTAAAGCAAATAAAGACTAGACTATAATAGCCTAAAATATACGGCGTTGCCCGTAAAGGTATAAATGTTAGCTTATATAAGTAAAGGTCAGGGGAAAGCGCTACTTTTTTTACACGGTTACTTATCTAATAAATTTAGTTTCAACTCGCAAATAGGATATTTTTCGAGATATTATAAGGTTTACGCACCCGATTTAAGCGGATTCGGGGAAAATAAACCGTTAGAGAAAGCTTATAAATTAGACGATTACGTTTCCGACGTTTTAGATTTTATAAAAGCCGTCGATTTAAAAGACGGGTTTGATATAATAGCTCATTCTTTCGGGGCGAGAATAGTTTTAAAAAGCGATGAGTTAAGAAAAAAAGCGAACAAAATAATTATTACGGGCGGAGCGGGCTTAAAAACCAAAAAAACGCTAAAATATAAAATAAAAGTATTTTTTTATAAATTTTTAAAAAAATTTTTTCCAAAAAGTAAACTTATAAACAAAATGGGTAGCGAAGAATATAAAACTTTATCCCCCGTAATGAAAAAAAGTTTTACTTATATAGTAAACGAAAATTTAGACTATAAATTAAAAGAAATAGATAACAAAGTATTGCTAATTTACGGCGATAAAGATAAAACCACGCCTTTATATTTAGCAAAAAGAATGAAAAAAGGGATAAAAAACAGCAAATTATTCGTTTTAAAAAACGCGGGGCATTTTGCCTTTGTGGATAAAAAAATCGAATTTAATAGCGTTGCAAGAGAATTTTTGTTAGGAGAAATGTAATGTTGATGAGAGATTTTACAACGGTAAAACAAATTTTTAACGGACAAAGCGTGGTAGCGTATTTAATATTAACCGTTTTTGCGGTAGTGACAACGCTTCTTCTTTCATACAAATTTTTACAATGTATTCAGCAAAAAAACTATTGCGCAAGCGATTATTTTAAATGGATAAACAAAAAAAACAATGTTTTCGTAATGAAAATTATAATGCTATCGTTATTGTCTTGTTTTGCGTTTTGTTTGTTCAACGTTGTTTTCGCGTTTATTAAAAACGATTATTTTACTTTTTTGGGTTTTGTATTTTACTTGTTTTTCATAGTTTTATCGCTTTTGGGCGAGAGAAAAATGGAAAATAAAGTTCCGCTAAAATATACTAACAGGATTAAAAGACTAATTGCAACTTACTGCGTTATATCTTTTATAATTTTCTTTGCTTTACTTATTTTAGAAAATTTAATTTTCTATTATTTTTCAGACTTTTTCAAGCTAGAAAGATTTGCAATCGTTACTATTTTTCCGTCTTTAATGCCGTTTTTAATATTTGTTTCGGACGCGATAAATAAACCTATCGAAAAAAGAATAAACAAAAAATTCGTTAAAAAAGTAACGGAGTTTTTAGATAAATCGAACCTTATAAAAATAGGAATTACGGGAAGTTACGGAAAAACCAGCGTAAAAAATTATTTAAGGGATATTTTATCGGTTAAATATAGGGTAGTGGCAACGCCGTCTTCTTACAATACTCCTATGGGAATATGTAAGTCTGCGGAACTAATTAAAGACGATACCCAAGTTTTTATCGCGGAAATGGGCGCAAGACAAAAAGGCGATATAAAAGAGCTATGTGAAATAGTAAAACCGCAAATAGGGGTTTTAACGGGAATTGCCCCCGTACATTTGCTTACGTTCGGTAATTTAGAAAACGTAATAAAAACTAAAAACGAAATAATGGAATATCCGTCTATCCAAACGGGCGTTTTTACCGCCGATAACGAAAACGTTTTAAAACTTTACGAAGATTTTAAAAAAGAAAAATTTCTTGCAGGCGAAAACGAAAAAGCTTTGGTAAAAGTAAGCAACGTAAAAGCCGACAAAAACGGAAGTTCTTTCGATTTGACGATAGACGGAGAAACCGTAACTTGTCAAACCGAAATTTTAGGCAGGCACAATATTTCAAACGTAGCGTTGGCGTGCGCGGTTGCGTATAAGTTAGGGCTTACTTTGCAAGAAATTTCGGAAGGAATTAAAAATTTAAAAAGCGTTGAACATAGACTTAATTTAATTAACGAAAACGGCGTTACAATAATAGACGACGGTTACAATTCTAACGTAGAAGGAACTAAAAGCGCGTTGGAAACGCTTAGTTATTTTAGCGGTAGAAAAATAATAATCACCCCCGGAATGACGGAACTAGGCTTAGAGCAAAACAAACTAAATTACGATTTTGGCGTAAGAATGGCAAATGTGGCGGATTACGTTATACTTGTGGAAGGTGGTAGCTGTAACGCCATAAGAGAAGGACTTGTTTTCGGCGGAGAATTTGATGCGGAAAAAGTGAAAATTGTTGCCAGTTTGCAAAAAGCCAAAGAAAAACTTGCGGAAATAGTAAAAGAAGGGGACGTTATTTTATTTGAAAACGATTTAACCGACCGTTTTTAATAATCGAACCTAAATTTGAGTAGTTGATTTTTATTATTAAACCTAATTTTTAATAAACGATTTTAACGATAAAACTTAAATTTTCAAATAAACGACTTTAATAATTTTAACGTCGATATTTTACGAATTTTAATAAATTGAATACCGATTTATACCGAAGACGAAAAGTCTTCGGTTTTTTTATAAGGAGAATAAATATGTTAAACGTAATGGTTTTGTTTGGCTCTAAAAGCGTGGAACACGATATTTCAATAATTACGGGAGTTCTTTCCGTAAATACTTTGGACGGAATTTTTAACATAATCCCCGTCTATATATCCAAAAACGGCGAATGGCTTACAGATAAAAGGTTTAAAAGTTTATATTTTTTTAAAAAGGGAAATTTTTCTAAATGTAAAAAAATAACCTTTTTATGCGGAAGTAATATAATGTACGAAGTAAAAAGGGGAAAGCTAAAAAATCCCGTAAAAATAGATTGCGCCCTAAATTGTACGCACGGAGTAAACGGAGAAGACGGTATGATTTCTTCTTTATGCCAAAGTTATAACGTTCCGCTCGCTTCACCCGACGCGTTTTGTTCTTCTTTTGCAATGGATAAAGAAAGAACGAAAATAGTGTTAAAAGGACTCGGAATAAAATCTTTACCTTACGTTTCTTTAACTAAAAAAGAGTTTTTGGATAAAGTAGATTTAAATCAAAAAATAAAGCCGTTAAATTTTCCCATAATAGTTAAACCTGCGTCTTTGGGGTCTAGCATAGGTATAACACTAGCTAAAACGGCGGAAGAATTATCAGAAGCTTTAAAAAAAGCGTTTAAGTACGACGATAAGGTAATTATAGAAAAAGCTTTATCTTTTTTTACGGAAATAAACTGCGCCTGCTATTTCGACGGGCAAAAGACTATTGTCTCCGAATGTGAAAAATGCGAAAATAACAGTAGAATTCTATCTTTTTCGGATAAATACGAAAGTAGTATTCCTAGGGAGTTCCCTGCTAAAATAGATAAAATTTTATCGGATAAAATTAAAAAGATTTCCCAAAAAATATACGAAGCTTGTCGGTTTAGGGGAATAATCAGGATAGATTATTTAATAGATAAAGAACAAGTCTACGTAAACGAAATAAATACCGTTCCGGGGTCGCTTGCATACTATTTGTTTTGCGATACGTTTTCGGATTTTGCGTTCTTGCTTGAAAAGACGTGTCGCAACGCGATAAACGAGCAAAAGGAAAATTTAAGGGATTATACGTACATATCAAACGTGCTTAACGGTAGTTTTAACAATAAAAAATAAAATTTTCGTGTTATTAAATAAAAAGCCGTTCGTTAAACGGAAAATAAAACTTTAACGAAAGTATAAAGATTATAAGCAAGTTTTATTCGAAAAATGGTTTTGAATAAAACTTGACTTTTATATATTAAATGATATAATAGTATTTGAGTTAGCTGTACGGTTGCGGGGAAACTTTTAAGTTTCCGTGAGGAAAGTCCGAGCTTCATAAAGCAGGGTGCCGGATAACGTCCGGTAGCGGTAACGTTCAGGAAAGTGCAACAGAAAATAACCGCTCGAAAGAGTAAGGGTGAAAAGGCGAGGTAAAAGCTCACCGGCATTGCGGTAACGTATATGCGTCAGTGTAAACCCCACCCGAAGCAAGATAGGAACGGTCGATACGGGGGTCGCTTGCCCCGACTTGTTCGCAAAACGTCGCTTGAATTCGTCGGTAACGGCGAAGCTAGATAGATAACCGTATTAAATGACAGAACTCGGCTTATAGGCTATCTCTCGGTAAAAGGGGTTTTCCCCTTTTTCCGATTATTTTTTATGATTGCAATTTTAATATTTTTTAATCGAAAGCGTTAAAATATAAATTCGGTTAAAATTTTAAGTAAAGTTAAAAAATTCTTATTTTTTACAAATGGAATTTTAAAAGGACGAGCTATGGCGGAACAATTTATAAAGCCTACGGGCGATAAAAAAAAGTTGCTTTTACATTCTTGTTGTGCGCCTTGTTCTACCGCTTGCATAGAAGCTTTAATAAATTATTTTTCGGTAACGGTATTTTATTATAATCCTAACATAACGGAGCTTAAAGAATACGAAAAACGTAAAAACGAACAAATAAGGTTAATAAAAGAGCATTTTCCCACCGTTCAATTTATAGAAGGGAAATACAATCCGCAAGAATTTTTTTCGGTCGCAAAAGGACTGGAAAAAGAAAAAGAAGGCGGTAAAAGGTGTGAAAAGTGTATAGAGTTAAGACTTAAAAAAACTCTTGAAACAGCCCAAGAGTCGGGGTTTGACGTTTTTTGTTCTACGCTATCTGTAAGTCCGCACAAAAACGCAAAATTTATAAATGAAACGGGCAAAACGCTAACGGGAAATTCCAAAGTTAAATATTTGGAAACGGATTTTAAAAAGAACGGCGGATTTTTACGTTCGGTAGAACTTTCTAAAATCTACGGTTTGTATAGGCAAAATTTTTGCGGGTGTATATATTCCGAATTAACGGAAAATTTAAAGGAATAAGATGAAAAGAGAAAATAAGTTAATTTTAATATTGGCATTATTTTTAATAATTACTACTTTTTTGGGTTGCAAAAAACCTTCTGCAACTAAAAAAATTTATGTAAACTCAGTTATTTCTTATGATTTAACGGATGCCGAAAAATATTTCAAATGCGAATTTTTTAATGAAAAAGGCGGAAAAGAAGAAAATATCATATACAGAGAAAATATGATTATATCATTATCGCCGGTTAATCAAAACGACAAAAAAAATTTTATACCTTATTTATTGACGGTTGACGGAAAGGAGTATTTTTTTACTTACGAAAACGGTAAATATATAGTTAATATAAGTGTAGCAACTAAAAGTACTGACATTTTTATTAAATTGTTATATAATCAGGTAAAGTTTTCAACTAAGGAACACTCTTCTTTATTCGACGTATATTATCAAGACGAAAACGGAAATAAACTAAATGTAATATCGTTAGGGCAAACGGCTTATTTAACTATAGAAAAAAACGCAAACACGCTTGAAAACGAAAACGAGTGCGTTGTAGGTTTTATAAAGTTTAACAACGAAAAATATTATTCTGATAAACCTAATAAAATTATATTTAAAAAACAAATAACATTTACTAAAAACAGAAACGAAATTAACGTAACTACTTTTGTTAATTCATACGATTACGACCCGATTAGAGCAAAAGAGTTTTATAAAGTAATTATAACGGATAAAAACGGAAACGAAATCGGCTATGCTCCGGAAGGGGAAGAAATAAATATTACCATAAAAAGGAGTTCTACGCCTTTCAGATTAGAAAGATTTTATATTTCCGTAGTGTCGATTAACGGAGAAGTTTTACGCCAAATCGACGAAAACCAATACGTTACTTCTATAACGGTTAAATTCGTTTCTCTAGGTAAAGGTATTAAATGTTCTTTTAAATTTCAACGCGACGACAGAATAATACGGGACGACTAACAATTTAAAAAAAACTAAACCCGAAAGAGTTTTCTTTCGGGTTTAAATTTTGTCTTAAATTAAAATAACAAAACGTTATTTTTTAGTAAGTTTTATTCTTGTCGTTTTTTCGCTAAACATTAAAGTTTTTAATTGCAGAAATAGTAAAATCGTTGCAAGTAAGTTTTTGCGTTAAAGTTTAGATATAATTCTTCCTAAGTTTACGTTTAAAAACGCCTTGTCTATAAAAAGAATTAACGGATAAACGATAAAGAATACTATTAACACCGTAGTAAGTACTGCGGAAGCGTAGTATAAAACGCTTTGCGTTGCGTCGTAAGTTAAGAACTTTGTTTTTCTTCTGAGCATCGTTAAACCTAAAACGAGCAATACCGAAACGACCATACAAGCAAGCGATATAAACGGATAGGGCGACGTGTAAGAAGTTTTAACCGTGTTATCGCCTTTTTCGAGTTTAAAAATCATAAGTCCTGCTTTATTTTCAATAAACGTTGCGTTTTTGCCGTTTATTTTAAGTTTACTGTTTTTTAAAACTACGTTAGATAAATAAACGTACTGATTTTCGCTGGCGTCTTTTACGGTAAAGTTTACGCCCGTTTTCGTTTCGTTATATCTTATAATATGTTGGTCGTAAAGGTTTAAGCTATCGTCTTTATAGAATAAATTATTATAAAGCGTTTGCATTTTTATGGGTTCTATTACCATAAACGAAACGTGTTTTTTTACTAAATCTTCCGATAATTCTTTGTTAGAACAATCAATCGTACTTGTCCAATAAAAACCGCCGTCTTGAATAACCGTATATCCGAAAGAAATTTTATTGCTTTCTAGTTCTTCTCCGTTTTTAGTTATAACGTAGTCTGACGGGAACGATAATTTTAAAAACCATTCGCCTTCTAAGTCTATTATGTGTTTTACGGTATATCCGCTATCGCCCTTAGAAACGTAGTCGTCAATTTCGACTTCCGTAAACAAATCGCCTTCTCCGCCTAAAAAAGTATATAAGTTTTGCATACTTTCAAAGTAGTCGTCGGTGTTTAAATCGGGTAGAGTATCGGAATTAAAAGTAAAACAAGTGGGTAAAGCGTATTTGTTTTCGTAAACGTTAAATCCGTTTTCGAAATGTTTAATATTGTTAAAATACGCTCTATTTTTAGGTACGTTTTTCTTTTCGTCCTTGTCGGCGTCGCCGTTGTTGTTGTCGTGAACCAAAACGTATCTTGCCCCTAATAAGCAATCCCCTAAAAACGATTTTCCACCGCTGTCAACTCCTACGCAACCTGTAACTTGCGAAATGTAGTTTAAATTGTATGCGGTTTGAAAATTTCGTTTATCTATGTTAGAAGAAAACGCAGAAAATATTTTAACGTTCTTGGCAAACCCGACGTTCGAGCTGACGTATCCTTTGTAGTCTGCAACTCTGTAATATTTATAATCTTCTTCGTTGTCTTCTAAGTAATCTGTAAATTCGGTAAAACTGGTATAATTCCCCAGTCCCGCTTGATTGCCTTCTATTAAAGTGGAATATATAAATCCCGTTTGACCTAACGCAAATATCGTAAGAATTATCGCGCAAGCTTTAACGTAAATGGCTTTTCTTTTGACTAAAATATATGATAAAACCGCTAGAATTAGCGCGAGTAAAAATACCCAAGCAATTACGTTAAAACCGCCTTCCGAGTGAGCGTAGTGCGAAGAGAAGTTATTGTCGCTTCTATCGGTGTCTACTATGGTGTATAGCTCGTCCGCTTTATCGAAAATAGTTTTTAAAAGCGTGGTGAAATATATCGTGATAAAAGTAAACAAACATATCGCAACGATAGAAATATAAAAGTTTTTGTTTTTCTTATTTGCCTTTAACGTCCTCACTATTTTAAATGAAGACAGCGTTTGCGAAACGGTTAAGCTTTTTTCTTCTCCCGTTTCGGTATCGGTCGTTTCTTTTACGGGTTCTTCGGGTTCTATGCAATTTATAAATTTAGAATAATCTTTATTTTCGAAAAATAAACAGCAAGTGTAAAGGGAAGCAAATCCGTTTAAAAATCCGAATCTCATTGCATAGTGGTTGTAAGAACCTGCGTTTAGTAGGTAACAGCTACCGTCAATTAAAATAGGAGCTAAAATTATAAGTTCGCCGACTATTAAAAATTTCCCCAGTTTTGTGTGTCTGGATTTAATTATTGCAAGCACGCCGAAGATAAGTAAAAAAGTGTCGGCTAAAATATAGGTTAGTTTTACGAAAGTATGGTCTAAGTCGTTTGATAAACTGTCGTCCAACTGCCCGAATAAACTTACGTTTCTCGACGACTGAGAAGAAGAAATAAGCACGGGTACTAAAACGGGTAAAGCTAAAATTATTGCGTACAATAAACTTACTATCGTATTAGTAACGTGTTTTTTTCTATCCGTTTTTTCGCAAACGATTAAAATATAGAGTATATAAATCGGGAAAATTAAAAACAGTGAAAAACTGCTTATTGAAAAGCAGGTGTAAATCATACACGCTGTGAATATTGCGTGAAGTTTTACGCTTCCCGTATCAATTAGTCTTTTAAATCCCCACGCCACTAACGGCATGTAAATTAAAAAGTCCATCCAGTTGATGTAAGTGTTAGCCGTTCCTACGTATCCGCACACGCTGTACAATAGCGCAATTGAAAAAGCAACTAAAGAATTTATATTAGGAAATCTTTTTTTAATATAAAATAATGCCGAGCAACCTATACACGCTATTTTTAGCGGAAGTACAAAACTCATCGCGTTGTAGGTATTGCCTTTTCCGAACAATAAAATTACTATCGTAAACGGGGATAACGCCATAAAACAAAGGGACTGGAACATATCTACGCCCCCTAGCGAGTCTTTTACGTAGAATAGCGAAGTTTTACCTTCTAAAAAATAATAAAAGTTTTCAAAACTAGGTGCGATTTGCGCTAAATAATCGTAATTTGCAATTGTTTTTTCGCCAAACGGGTATATTTCAAATTGCTTTAATAAGTAAAAGAACAATGCGAATATTACTGCGATAAATAATAGGTAAAGACCGTATTTATCTAAAAATTCGTCAAAATAATTTTTCTTTTTTGCGGTTGTTTCGTTTTTCATCGTTTTTTCCGTTTTTGATATTTATTAAATTTTGTTTATCTTTTTCCTTAATATATAAGCAAAATTCCCTTTTATTTTAACACATTGCTTTTTAAAAATCAACGTTTGCGTTAAAAATCCCTTTATATATAAAGAAAAAGAAATTTTGTTAAACGAGTTTGCTTTTAAACGTTTAAAAAGTAGCAAAATATGAGAGTATTCGCCAAATTTTTCGGTAACTCATTGACAAAAAACGATAAAAAGCTTATAATTGAACGAGTGGTGGCGAAAATGAAATGGTATTCTAACAAAGCTTTAAAATCAATAAGTATATTGCTATATACGAGTATAACTTTGGTGTTATGCTCGTACTTTGCTTTTTATGCGGTGTCGGGGATATATTCGTTTTTCGGTTTTTATAGAAATGTAGGTCGGTTAACTATAATAAGCATTGTTCTTTTATTTGCTTTACTTTTTATTTTCGACGTTATGTCTTACGATTTAAGGCGCGTGGGAATAAACGAATTATTTAAGTTCATAATAATAATTTTAACCCTTTTCGCATTTTGTTTATTCTATAAACTTCTTTTTTTAAAGGGCGTTAAATACACTTGGTGTTTTTTCGTTTACGTTTCTTATTCGGTTTTATTTTTACTGGGGTTTTATTTTAAAAGAATTATAGGGCATTTTCTTTTCTTAAAAGATAAGCATACCGCAACCCGTACTTTAATAGTCGGAGCGGGTGGGGCTTGCAATATTTTACTACAAGAAATTTTTTCTACCGATAAAATCAGCATAAATCCCGTTTGTATCGTAGACGACGACCCGAAGAAAAAGGGAATGAGAATAGAAGGGGTAAAGGTAGTAGGCAATACGGACGTGCTTAAAAAAATAGTAGACAAATATTCCGTCCAAATGATTTTAATTGCAATACCGTCCTTGTCAAAAAAACAACTTGCAGGCATTTACGAAAAATGCGTGGCGACTAAAATTCCTGTAAAACAAGTTCCGGGGCTATATCAATTTTTAAGCGGGAAAGCAACTCTTACGGATATTCAAGAAGTAGATTTAAGGGATTTACTAGGCAGAGAACAAATCGTTTGCGACGTAGAAAAAGTTGCCCTATATGTTGAAAATAAGGTTATTTTGGTTACCGGGGGAGGCGGTTCTATCGGCTCGGAATTATGTAGGCAACTAGCGGTTGTCAACCCTAAAAAGCTTATTATTTTTGATGTAAACGAAAACGGAGTTTACGTTTTACAGCAAGAATTAAGAAAAAAATTCCCCGACTTAGATATAGTTGTGCTAATAGGTAGCGTAAGAGATAAAGGAAGATTAAAAGATGTATTTAAAAAATATAAACCGCAAATAGTATTTCACGCGGCGGCGCACAAACACGTTCCGCTTATGGAAGATTCCCCTAACGAAGCCGTTAAAAACAACGTTTTGGGGACGTATAACGTGGCAAGCGTATCGGACGAGTTCGGCGTAGAAAGATTTTTGCTAATATCTACCGATAAAGCCGTAAATCCGACTAACGTAATGGGCGCAACCAAAAGAATTTGCGAAATGATAATACAAACTTTTGCAAAAAAATCTAAAACGGAATTCGTTGCGGTAAGATTCGGAAACGTTTTAGGTTCTAGCGGTTCGGTAATTCCGCTGTTTAAAAAACAAATAGCGCAGGGCGGTCCCGTTACGGTTACGAGTAGAGAAATAACCAGATTTTTTATGACAATACCGGAAGCGGTAAGTCTTGTGTTGCAAGCGGGCGGTTACGCCCGGGGGGGAGAAATTTTCGTTTTGGATATGGGGGAACCCGTAAAAATTTACGATATGGCTGAAAAACTTATAAGATTAAGCGGTTTTGAGCCAAACAAAGATATTGCTATTAAAATTTGCGGATTGCGCCCCGGAGAAAAACTTTACGAAGAAAGACTAATGGACGAAGAAGGTTTACAAAAAACCGAAAACGAACTTATAAGCATAGGCAAGCCCTTAGTTTTCGACGAAGAAGAGTTTATGAAAAATTTAGACGTTTTAATTAAAGAAGCTTATCAAGAAGACGGAGATATAAAACACGAAATTGCAAAAATCGTAACGACTTACGACGTATACGAAAAATAAAAAAATTTCGTTTTTTAAAATAAATAAACTCGTAATAACTTACGGCGTTTTTAAAAAAATATATAAGTATTTTTTGCTTACGAAAAGGAGAATATATGAGTATTTTTAAAGATAAAACTTTGCTTATAACGGGCGGAACGGGTTCTTTCGGGAATGCGGTTTTAAAAAGATTTTTGCAAACAGATATAAAGGAAATAAGAGTATTTTCTCGTGATGAAAAAAAGCAAGACGATATGCGTCACTTATATCAAGCGACTTTTCCCGATTCTTGCAATAAACTTAAATTTTTTATAGGCGACGTAAGAAATTTACAATCTATAAAAGAAGCGTTGTACGGGGTAGATTACGTTTTTAACGCGGCTGCGTTAAAACAAGTTCCGTCTTGCGAATTTTTCCCGATAGAAGCCGTAAGAACCAACGTTTTAGGTACGGATAACACGTTGACCGCTTGTATAGAGTGCGGAGTAAAAAAAGTAGTATGTTTATCGACGGATAAAGCCGCATACCCGATAAATGCGATGGGGATAAGTAAAGCTATGATGGAAAAGGTGTTCGTAGCTAAATCTCGTACCGTTTCTCCCGATAAAACTTTAATTTGCGGAACCAGATACGGCAACGTTTGTTGTTCTAGGGGAAGCGTTATTCCGCTATTTATCGACCAAATTAAACAAGGTTTACCGCTTACGGTAACCGCTCCCGAAATGACGAGATTTATTATGAGTTTGGAAGAAGCGGTAGATTTAGTTTTGTTTGCGTTCGAACATGCGGATTCTGGCGATATACTCGTTCAAAAAGCCCCCGCTTGTACGATAGGAGATTTGGCGCAAGCGGTTAAAGAATTGTTCCACGCGGATAATCCTATAAAAGTAATTGGAATAAGACACGGTGAAAAAATGTACGAAACGCTTTTAACTAACGAAGAGTGTTCAAAGGCGGAAGATATGGGCAATTTTTATAGAGTTCCCTGCGATAAAAGAACGCTTAACTACGATAAATATTTTACGGAAGGCAACGTAAAAAGAGCAAAACTTTCCGAATTTAACTCTAACAATACAACTCAAATGACAAAAGAGCAAGTTAAAGAAAAACTTTTAACGTTACAGTACGTTCAAGAACAGTTAAAGGAAGTAGGACTGTTATAAGGAGAAATATGTCTAAATTAAAACTTATGACGATAATCGGCACTCGTCCCGAAATAATAAGGTTAAGCGAAACCATAAAAAAATGCGATAAGTATTTTGACCAAACGCTCGTGCATACGGGGCAAAATTACGATTACGAATTAAATAAAATTTTCTTTGAAGATTTGGCGTTAAGAAAGCCTAATTGTTATTTAAACGTAGTAGGGCAAAATTTAGGTCAAACTATGGGAAACATAATAGAAAAAACTTACGAACTTATGGTTGAAAAAAAGCCTGACGCGGTTTTGGTACTAGGGGATACTAATTCTTGTTTATCGGCAATAAGCGCAAAAAGATTGCATATTCCCGTATTTCATATGGAAGCGGGCAACCGTTGTTTTGACGAAAACTTACCCGAAGAAACTAACAGAAGAATTGTAGACCACGTTAGCGACGTAAATATGTGTTATTCGGAACACGCGCGTAGGTATCTCGCGAGTGAAGGTCGTCCTAAGCAAAGAACGTTCGTAACGGGTTCGCCTATGGCGGAAGTTTTAAGGGCAAATCTTAAAAAAATTCAGTCTAGCGACGTTTTGGAAAGATTAAATTTAGAAAAGGGTAAATATATTCTTTTATCCGCTCACAGAGAAGAAAATATTGACAAAGAAGAAAACTTTTTTTCTTTAATGAATGCAATAAACGCCTTAGCCGAACAGTATAACGTTCCTATTATATATTCGACTCATCCGAGAAGCAAAAAGTTTATAGAAAAAAGAAATTTCGTATTTCATCCGTTAGTTCGCTCTTTAAAACCGTTTGGATTTTCGGATTATAACCATTTGCAAATAAACGCAAAATGCGTTGTGTCCGATAGCGGAACTTTGCCCGAAGAAAGCGCGTTTTTCCATAGCTTTCCCGCAGTTTGCATAAGAACGTCTACCGAGCGCCCCGAAGCGTTGGATAAAGGCTGTTTTGTTTTGGCAGGGATAAAAACCGAAAGCGTTTTGCAATCGGTAGAAACGGCGATAGAAATGTGGAAGGACGGCGAAGTAGGTTTAAATGTTCCCGATTACACGGAAGATTGTTCGGGAAAAGTGGTAAAAATAATTCAAAGCTATACGCCTATCGTTTTAAAAGACGTTTACGGTATAAAATAAAGGGCAAAACTACGCTTATTAAGGCGTAGTTTTTTTAATTGTATAAAATTTTATAAAAATCATATATAAAACTTGCAAAAATTTATCGTTTTTGATAAAATAGCTAATAGAAATTTATAATTTTTTATATATAAAAAGGCAAAATATGTTTGATTTAAAGGTATTAAAAGAAATAAAAAAGCAAAAAAGAATAACGAACGCTAAATTATCGGAAATAAGCGGAGTTCCGTTGGGAACGGTAAATAAAATTTTTTCGGGTGAAACGTGTTTAAAAATCGATACTTACGAAAAATTAAAAAATGCTCTTACCGAACAAAAAGAACAATTAAACAATAGAGGAACGGTAAAAGTCGGCGCAGTCAATTTTGATATTAAACTTGCCGACGTTAATGAAAACTTAACGCGAGTAAAAAATAAACTTTTAGAATGCAATGCAAAAGGCGTTTCGGTAGTTGTATTTTCGGAGCTGTGTTTAACGGGATATACCATGTCGGATTTGTTTTATCAGTCCGCTCTTTTGTCGAGCGTTGAAAACGCTTTACAAGAATTAAAATTTTTTTCTAAGTCCGTAAATTGCATATTTTTCGTAGGCTCGCCATTAAGGGTTAACGGAAAAATATATAACTGTTCAGTTGCGTTTTGCAATGGTAAAATTTTGGGAATTAACGTAAAAAATTATCTTCCCGACTATAACGAATTTTACGAAGCAAGGGTTTTTTGTCCTTGTCCGCAAGAAAATTTTTACGTAGATTTTTTAGGAGAAAAGGTATTGTTCGGGAATAAAATCGTATATAAAAACTCGCTTTTTCCGTCTATGAAAATCGGCGTTGAAATTTGTGAAGATTTATGGGTTGCAATTCCGCCGTCAACCGTACAAGCATTAAACGGGGCGACTATTTGCTGTAATTTGTCCGCCAGCGACGAAGTTATCGGAAAAGCCGAATATCGTAGACAAATAGTTTCTACGCAATCCGCAAAAAACTTATGCGCTTACGTTTACAGCGACGCTTGCTATGGTGAATCGACCACCGATTTGGTTTTTGCGGGGCACAATATAATTGCCGAAAACGGGAAAATTTTAAATCAAACCGAGTTATTTTCCGGAAAAGACGCGATTGCGGAAGTAGACGTTGAATTTTTAGAACACGAAAGAAGTAGATTTTTTAAGTACTCGTTTAACGTTCCTAAATGCGACGAGGTGGAATTTGACCTAAAAACGTCAAATTTCGCTCCCGAAAGGAAATACGACAAAACGCCGTTCGTTCCAACCGATAAAGAAAGGCTTGCCGAAAGAGCCGAATTTATTTTGACTATGCAATCTAACGGACTTAAAAGAAGGTTAGAACATACTCATTGCAAACACGCGGTTATAGGAATTTCGGGCGGGCTTGACAGTGCGCTTGCATTGCTCGTAACGGTTAGGGCTTATAAATTGCTCGGAAAAGACCCCAAAGATATTTTGGCTGTAACTATGCCCTGTTTCGGAACTACCACTAGAACGAAAAACAACGCTATTAAACTAACCGAACTTTTAGGGGTAACTTTAAAAGAAGTAGATATTAAAGAAAGCGTTTTAAAGCATTTTTTAGATATCGGGCAAGACGAAAGCGTTACCGACGTAACGTACGAAAATTGTCAGGCAAGGGAAAGAACTCAGGTTTTGTTCGATATAGCTAATAAAAACGGCGGAATAGTAATAGGAACGGGAGATTTAAGCGAACTTGCGTTAGGGTGGGCAACGTATAACGGCGACCACATGTCAAGTTATGCGGTAAACGTATCCATACCTAAAACGCTTGTAAGGCATTTAGTCGCATACGAAGCTCAAAAGTACGGAAAAGAAATAGGCAACGTTTTAACGGACATACTTTTAACTCCCGTAAGTCCCGAACTTATCCCTGCCGAAAACGATAAAATTAAGCAAAAAACCGAAGATTTAGTAGGTCCTTATATTTTACACGACTTTTTCTTGTATTATTTTTTAAGGGCGGGATTTTCTCCCAAAAAAATATTCGAAATAGCGTTAGATACGTTTAAAGACGAGTTCGACGCTAAGACTATTTTAAAGTGGTTGGAAATATTTATTAAAAGGTTTTTCTCTCAACAATTTAAAAGGTCGTGTATTCCGGACGGCGTAAAGGTTGGAACGGTAACTTTGTCCCCGCGTGGCGACTGGCGTATGCCTAGCGACGCAAACGCAACGGTTTGGTTAGATAGCTTAGCCGAACTAAAAAACAGATACGGATGTTAATCTGTTTTTTTTGGTTTAATTTTTTTTACAAAACGACGCAGTCTAAACGATTGCGTCGCATATATTTTTTTTATACGTCTATATAATTATTATATGAGTATTTTTTAAAACATCGTATAAATATTGTTGATTTTTTTTGTTTTTTTGATATAATGGTAAGGTTGGATACTGTTCGAATTTTTTAAAGTATATATTATAAATAGTAATTTATGTAGATTTTCAAAATTTTGCTTATAGGAGTATTTATTTTAAAACTCGTTGTATTAAATTGATTAATTTAATTTACGTCGATTTTATCTTAGATAAAAAACTATTGCAAAATTTATTTAATAAAATTTGGATTAAAATTAATATTTTTTAGTATGGTTTAAGAATTATGATTTACGGTTAAGATAATAAGGAGAAATTTATGGAAGATATACAAGAAATTACTTACGATTATCCTTTAATTGCGTTAAAAGGATTAGTAGTGTTACCGGATAACCGAGTCAGCATAGAAGTCGGAAGACAAGCTTCCGTCAACGCGGTGAACGTGGCTTTGGAAAGGGATAAATATATAGTTGTCGTCGCGCAAAAAGACCCGAATTTAGAAATGCCTAAATACGACGATTTATATAGCGTAGGGGTATTATGCTCGATTAAAGAATGTATAAATTTATCAAACGGTACGAAAAGAATTATGTTAGAAGCTTTAAAAAGGGTAAAAATCGAATCTTTTAACGATTCAGGCGAAATGACGTTCGTAACGGTAAAAGAATTAGAGTTCGAAGGCGAAATTGATAACGAAACCGCTATTTTGTGCAAAATGATTAGTCAACAGTTTTCGGATTTGGTAGACCTTCAAAAGAAAAGAAATCCAAAATTGGAATATTTAAAGAGTATTACGGAATGTAGTCATGCGTACTGTAATATAATAACTTTTAACGTTCCTATGACGGAAATTCAAAAGCAAGAAATTTTAGAAACCGACAATTTAAACGATAGACTTTTATTGTTGTTAAAAAGAATAAAAGCTTTAAACGAGTTTGTAGAAGTCGAACAGAAAATAGCCGAAAAAGTAAAAGATAGTATGGATAAAAGCCAAAAAGAATACTATTTAAGGGAACAATTAAAAGCAATTCACAACGAGCTTGGGGACGACGAAAACGAAATAGAAGGGTTAAGAACGCAAATATTAGCAAAAAAAATGCCGAAAGAAGTAGAAGAAAAGGCGTTAAAAGAATTATCGAGAATGTCTAGAATGAATTCTTCTTCCCCCGACTACACTGTTTTAAGGGGGTATTTAGACTGGATAATAGATTTACCTTTTAATTGCGTCGGAGACGATTGCGATATTAAATACGCTAAAAGCGTACTTGAAAAAGAACATTACGGTCTTGAAAAAGTTAAGGATAGAATATTAGAATATCTTGCCGTATACAAATTAACGGGTAAGCTAAACGGACCTATTATTTGTTTAGTAGGACCGCCGGGGGTAGGTAAAACGTCTATCGCGGGTTCTATAGCAAGGGCGTTAAACAGAAATTTTGTAAGAATGAGTTTGGGCGGAGTTAAAGACGAAGCCGAAATCAGAGGGCATAGAAAAACTTACATAGGCGCAATGCCGGGTAGAATAATTTTCGGTCTTAAAGAAGCGAAATGTGCGAATCCCGTATTTTTGCTTGACGAAATAGATAAAATATCCAGCGATTTAAGGGGCGACCCCGCAAGCGCGTTGTTAGAAGTTTTAGACCCCGAACAAAATTCCACGTTTAGGGACAGATATTTAGAAATTCCTTACGATTTGTCTAAGGTTATGTTCGTAACTACGGCAAACAGTTTGGATACTATACCTCAACCGCTACTCGACAGAATGGAAGTTCTTACCATTTCGGGATATACTTATCAAGAAAAAGAAGAAATAGCAAAGCGTTATTTAATTCCAAAACAA
The DNA here is from genome assembly GCA_002405165.1 of Christensenella sp. UBA4675. Classification (GTDB taxonomy): domain Bacteria; phylum Bacillota; class Clostridia; order Christensenellales; family Borkfalkiaceae; genus UBA4675. The sequence goes on along the minus strand of DHLF01000005.1, from coordinate 95,951 downwards.
ATAGAAGTAAACGGATTAAACGATAATTTAATTCACTTTACGGACGAAGGAATTAAACTTATAATAGAAGGTTATACCAAAGAAGCGGGAGTGAGAAATCTTGAAAGAGAAATCGCTTCCGTTTGCAGAAAAGTTGCAACCGAATATTCTTTAAATAAAAAAGATAAAAAGAGAAAAATAGACGAAAAAGCCGTAATCAAATATTTAGGAAACGTTAAATTTAAACCCGACGAAAAAGTTGAAACCAACGATATCGGCGTTGCAACGGGACTTGCGTGGACGCAGGTAGGCGGAACTACGCTTTCGATAGAAGTAAACGTTATGGAAGGCAAAGGCGATTTAATTTTAACGGGTAAACTCGGCGAAGTTATGCAAGAAAGCGCTAAAACGGCGTTTTCGTATATAAAAAGCAACGCGCAAAAGTACGGAATAAAAGAAGACGCGTTTACAAAACACGATATACACGTTCACGTTCCCGAAGGGGCTACCCCTAAAGACGGACCTAGCGCGGGTATCACGCTAGCAACGGCAATTTTATCGGCTTTAACGGGTAGAAAAGTTAGAAACGACGTATCTATGACGGGCGAAATAACTTTACGCGGAAGAGTTCTTGCTATAGGCGGGTTAAAGGAAAAAGCTTTGGCGTCTTATAAAATAGGCGTTAAAAATATCATTATTCCTAAGGCAAACGAAAAAGATATAGAAGAAATTCCCGATTGTATTGCTTCCGAACTCAATTTTATTCCCGTAAAAGACTACGACGAAGTTTACAAAAACGCATTCGTAAACGACTAAACGGGGGTAAAAATGAAAATAGTCAAGGCGGAATTTATTACGTCGGCAAAAACGGGCGCACAGTTTATAAAAACCGATAAACCCGTAATTGCCGTATGCGGAAAATCCAACGTCGGTAAAAGCTCGTTTATAAATATGCTTGCAAACCAAAAAAAGCTTGCAAGAACGAGCAATACACCGGGGAGAACAAGGCTTGTCAATTATTTCGATTTCGGTCAGTTTATTTTAGCGGATTTACCGGGTTACGGTTTTGCAAAAGTCAGCAAGGAAGAAAAAATCAGTTGGGCTAAGACCGTAGAAGAATTTTTTTCTTGCGGGCAAATAGTTCACGCGCTTTCTTTAATCGACGTAAGGCATAATCCCACGCAAGACGATTGCGATTTAATTAGATACTTTCACCAAACGCTTACTCCGTTTTCGGTAATAGCTACCAAATGCGATAAGCTAGGTAAATCTAAAATCAAACCGCAACTTAAAGTTTTGGCGGACTATTTAAGAATGGGTAGCGCAAATATTATAGGCGTGTCTAGCGAAAACGGTTACGGGAAAGATGCGGTTTTAGCATTACTTGACCACGTTTTAAAAGTCAATAAAGAGCAAAAAGAAAATACGGATACTTGTTTAGAAGTTGACGAAATAGACGAATAATACTTTATTGTAAAACATAAAATAAAGTATGAATTTACGTTTTGCGCTTTGCAACAAACAATTAAAAATAGTAAAAATATTATTTTATAATATATATTTAGAACGTTTAGGCTTGTCCCCGAACGTTCTTTGTTTTTTGCCTTTTAAGACAAAAAAAATAAATTGCGTAGTAGCAAGCGGTAAGGTAATCGTTTTAGAAAACGAAGTTGCTGAAAAGGTGATGGTAGAATATGTTTGAATACTATTTAACGGGTAACGCCAACAGCGGAAAAACAACGTTATATAACGCGTTATGTAAAGTAGACGAAAAAACGGGAAACTGGCACGGAGTAACTGCCGTGGTAAAAAAGTCAGGCTATATGTTCGATAACGAAAGATTTTTAGTAAGCGATTTGCCGGGAATCTATTCGTTAAATCCCGTTTCGTTAGAAGAGAAGAACAGCGTTGACGCAATAAAAAGCGTAAAAAACCAACTAATAGTTGTGGTAATAGATATAAATTCTTTACAAAACGGAATAAAACTTTGCAAGGAACTATTAAAAGAAAAACTAAAATTTACGGTAGTTTTAACTAAAACGCAAAGAAAAAAAGTAAGTTTAATAAACAAGTGCGAACGCATTTTTGGAATTAAATGTTTTTGCGTAAACGCGTACGATAGAAAGTCGGTTAAAGCGTTTAAAGAAAGCGTAAAAAATTTACCTATCGTAAAAGAAATAAAAGACGAAGAAATAGAACAAGACAATTTTAATCCCGTAGATAAAATATTATTAAATTCCTTTTTTAACTTACTTTTTTTTGTTATATTTTCATGTGGTGCATTATATTGCTCGATAGGTAAATATTCGTTAGGAAGTTTTTTATCGGATAAATTAAACGCTCAAACAGAAAAATTTTCCGTTGGGGCGTATGAGTTTTTAAACGGCAGAGTTACGAAATTAGTTAAAAAAATTATTGTTAAAGGCGTAATAGAAGGGGTAGGTAGCGTACTTAGCTTTATACCGCAAATATTTATTCTTAACTTATTTATTTCTTTATATGAAGAAAGCGGATTTGCCGAGCGTACTTCTTGTTGCGTAGGCGTAAGCTTATCAAAACTAGGCTTAGGCGTAAAATGTTTGTTTCCGCTTGTGTCCGGGCTTACTTGTACAGGGTTATCGTGCGAACTATGCAACAGTTGCGAAAACGAAAAAATTAAAAAAAGGACTATGGATTGTTTGTCTTTCGTGCCGTGTTCGGCAAAAAACGCAACGCTTATATATTTATGTAAGATTTTTTTCGATAAACACTTTATCGCGGTAATTTCGCTATACGTTTTGCAAATTTTTATAATTGTTTTCCTTGCCGTAACTTTAAAATTTATCTACGGCGTGCAAAGGCAACCGCTCATTAAAGAGTTAGATTGTTTGCGTTTTCCGCCAGTAAGTTTTATTTTTAAAAAGAGTTTTAAGGCGGTGGGCGATTTCGTAAAAAAAGTAGGAATTATAATTACTTTAATTTCCGTATCTTTAACCTTATTTACGGCGGTCAACGCAAATTTTAGTTTTTGTGAAAATTTATCGGAAAGTATGCTAGCTTTCGTTGCTAAAAAAATAAGTTTTGTTTTCTATCCTTTGGGGATATACGATTGGCGTTACAGCGTGGGCGCGATATGCGGAATTTTTGCCAAAGAAGGCGTAATAGGCGCGTGTTCTTCTTTAAATTTATCAAGAGCGGGTTTAAGTTTTGCTTCGCGTTTTTCTTACTGCGTGTTTATTTCGTTATATTCGCCTTGTTTCGTTGCGCTTGCTTATTTTAAAAAGCAAAGTGATTTTGCTTTTTCTTTAAAAATATTTATAAGAAATACCTTAATCGGATATATAGGCGGATTTTTATGCTATAAAACGTTAAATAAAAATTATTTATCGTTGATTATTTTCTTAATCGCTGTTATAATATTTACAGCGGTGTTATATGGAATTAAAAAGCGTAACGGTAGAAAAACAAGGGTTAATTTCGGAAATAGCTCTTCGTCAAGGAATAGGGTTTAATCAGATAAAAAAGATTTTACGTAAAAAAGACGTAAAGGTAAACGGTGTGAGAACCAATAAAGATATTTGCGTAAATAAAGGCGATAAGCTCGATTTCTATTTGGAAGAAATTAAAAAAGATTTATCAGTTTTATATCAAGACGAAAATTTAATAGTTTGCAATAAAGAGCAGGGAATTGAATCGGTAGATTTTTACGAAATGGTAAAACAAAAATTTCCTACCGCGATTTTTACGCATAGGTTAGATAGAAATACGGGCGGACTTATAATTTTCGCTTTAAACGCCACCGCGTACGACGAACTTTTTAAAGCTTTAAAGCAAAGAACAATCGAAAAGTATTACCTTGCCAAAGTATACGGAAAAATGCCAAAGCAACAGCAAGCCTTAACGGCTTATTGTAAAAAGGACGCAAAAAATTCTTTCGTAAAAGTTTATCCCGATTATAAAGCGGGAAGATTAAAAATCGTAACCGAATATAAGGTTTTAAATTTTGACGGAGAAAATAGTTTGCTTGAAGTTAAACTCGTTACGGGAAGAACGCACCAAATAAGGTGTCATTTGGCGTTTGTGGGTAATTTTATTTTGGGTGACGGAAAATACGGTAAAGAAGAAATAAATAAAAAATATAAATACAAGTATCAACAGTTGTTTGCGTATAAAATAATTTTTAATTTTGAAAGAAACTCGATGCTTGAATACTTAAACGGAAAAGAAATAAAATTGCAAATCGGTTTGTAAGATTTTAAATAATTTTATTGTAATATTTTAAAATAAATACGGCTTTCGGGCTAGCCCGAAAGCCGTAAATTTTAACGTAAACGATTTTATTTTAATAAGTTAATTATACTTGCAAACGTTTTTAAAATTACTGGTTTATTTCAAATTCCTTTTGACTTAAAGGTTTGGCGATAATCGTTTCGTTTGCGGAGTAAATTACGCTTCCCGGTCTTGACGACGGCGGTTTTTTAACGTACTTAATTAAAGTGTAGTCGATTTCTGTTTTATCGCTAAATCTATTTTCGCTATAGTAGGCGCAAAGGCTTGCACAAAAATATTTTAAATTATCGGTAAATTCCTTTCCTTCGTATTTTGCGACAACGAACGGAGAGTGATAGTTTTTTGCGTGAAACCACAAATCTTTTCCCTTACTGTCTTCCCTTAATAAATCGTTTGAAACGTTGTTTTTACCCATTCGTATTAAAAATCCCTGATAGGAAAAATATTTAAAAGGCTCGCTTTTTTTAGGCTTTTCTTTTTGCGGAATAAGTTTTTGTATTTGCATTTCGCTTTCCACGTCTTTTAAAGACGAAATATTTTCGCAAGCTATTATTTCCGATTTTACCGAATTAAAATATTTAATTTCGTCTTGAATTTCGGATAAATTTTTTTGCGCATATTTTATCGCCGTTTTCTGTTTATTGTATTTTTTGAAATATTTTTCCGCGTTTTGAGCGGGGGGTAATTTTTCGTCTAAATCAATTTTAATTTGCGTTTGGTCGTAGTAGTTTAATAATACAACTTGTTTATCGCCTTTTTTTATTTGATAAACGTTTGCAAGAATTAGTTCCCCTTTAATTCTGTTTTGTTCGAATTTTTCGCTATTTTCAATCGTTTCAAAAATTGCATCTTGCTTTTTTTCCGCTTTTTTTAAATGTGAAGAAATTTTAGCTAGCAAAGAATTCTTTTTTAAAGAAAAATCTTTTTCGCTTTCCGATTTATCAAAAAAATCCTTTTGGCAAATAAGCAAATCTTCGTAAAAGGTTTTTTCTTGCTCGCTAAAATAAGTTAAATCGCAACAAGAAAAATCCGTAAAATTTTGAGAAGTAATAATGCAAGGTTTTATTTCGCAATTTCTTAAAAAATCAGCAAAATTTTCGTAAAAATTTTCAACTGAAATAATTTTGGAAAACCTATGAGCGATTTCTTGCGAAGTCGTTACCGATAGCCCCGAAAAATTTTTAAATAAATAATCGCCTAAATTTTCACCGTTATATTTTTCAAGAATTTCTAACGCTTTTTCTTTGTCGAACGGGTCTATTTTATCTTGTTTTTTAGGTAAAGTATAAGTTAATCCCGTAAAAAGCGGTCTTACCGAATTTACTTCTAGCGTTGTGTTTTTTAAAGTGCCTAAAATCGTAGAATTTTCGCATAAAATAACGTTTGAATATTTGCCCATTATTTCAACGTAAAGCTTTTTTTCGCTTTTTTCAAACAGTTCGTTTTTATTTTCTATCGTAATTTCTACAATCCTTTCCCAACCTAATTGTTTTATATTTTTAATTTCTCCGCCTGATAGGTGTTTTCTAAGTAACATACAAAAATTAGGCGCGACTAGAGGATTTGTTTTATTTAGGTCGGTTAAAGCGATTCTCGCGTATTTTGCATGCGCGCTTATAACTAATTTTAAGGTTTTTCCACAGCAGTAAACCGATAAAGTAATTTCTTCTTTATTAGGTTGGTTTACCTTATTTATTTTTGCACCCGTTAAAAGTTCGTTTAATTTATTAACGGTTTTGCTTATGTTAAAAGCGTCTAACGCCATAGTTTTTTCCCTACCTAGCGGTTTTTTTCGCGTAGAATAAATTTTCGACTAACGCTATTATATATATAATTCGTAAAAAAGTAAAATAAATAACGAAAAAGAGTAAAAAATGCTTTTCATTTTTATATTTATGTGATAGAATGGTATAGCGATTTGCAAAAAAATCGAGAAACAGGAGCATAAAATGAAGTACACTTTTAAAAACGGTGAAAAAAGCACGGTTGTAGCAAAAATAACATTAGATTCAAAAGAATGGGCGGACGCAATAACGGAAGCGTATAATAAAAATAAAGGTAAATTCAATATTCACGGATTTCGTAAAGGACACGCTCCCAAACACGTTATAGAACAATTATACGGTAAGGGCGTATTTTTCGAAGACGCGGTAAATATCGCTTTACCCAAATATTACGAAGAATTTTTATCCAAAGAAAAGTCTATCGAAGATATAGACCGTCCCGACGTTGAAATCGACAAGCTTGACGACAACGGCGTAACGTTCAGTTTAACTATCCCCGTAAAACCCGAAGTTAAGCTCGGCGCGTATACGGGTATAAATATCGAAAAAGTTGTGTATAATGTTACGGAAGACGACGTAAATAAAGAATTAGAAAGACTAAGAGAAAGAAATTCGAGAGAAGTTTCCGTTACCGACAGACCTTGTAAAGACGGGGATATAACGGTAATAGATTACTGTGGAAAAATAGACGGAGTAGAATTTGCGGGCGGAAAAGCCGAAAAGCAAACGTTGGTTTTAGGAAGCAAGACTTTTATTCCCGGATTCGAAGAACAAGTCGTAGGAATGAATATCGGAGAAGAAAAAGACATTAACGTTAAATTCCCCGACGATTATCCTTCGGAAGAAGTAAAGGGCAAAGAAGCCGTATTTACCGTTAAATTACACGAAATAAAAGTTAAAGAACTCCCCGAAGTTACCGATGAATTCATTAAAGAAGCTACGGGAGAAGAAAACTTAGAAGCGTGGAAAGTTAAAACGATTGAAAAACTTAAAAAAGCAAACGATGCGAGAGCGAATAACGAAACCGAAGATAAGTTGATTGTTGCCATTTCGGACGCTACGGAAGTTGATATTCCCAGAGCTATGATTGAAAGACAAATAGATTATTTTATACAAGAAACCGAGTATAGAATGATGTATCAAGGATTAAAGTTAGAAGATTATCTTAAATATTTAGGACAAAGCATGGAAGAATACCGCAAAGGTTATGAAGAAGTCGCTTTAAAGAGAGTTAAACAACAATTAGTCGTAGAAGAGATAATCAAAAAGGAAAACATCACTGCCAGTCAAGAAGAAATAGACGCGAAGGTTGCCGAACAAGCAAAATCGGTCGGAAAAGAAGTGGAAGAATATAAAAAATCTATGGACCCGAGACAGTTCCAATATATAGAACATTCTATTATAGTAGAAAAATTGTTCGACTTCTTAAAGGCTAACAACAATATCGCTTAATTATTTACTAAGGAAAGTTTGCGGAAGGAATTCTGCAAACTTTTGTTTTCAAAAATTATTTATAGGAGTAAAAATGGTTAAAAATTATATACCTACCGTAATTGACCAGTCGGACAGGGGCGAAAGAGTATACGACATTTATTCGAGATTGTTAGAAGACAGGGTTATATTTATCGCCGACGAAATAGATATGCAACTTGCAAATTCCGTAGTGGCGCAACTTTTATATCTGGAATCCAAAGATTCCACTAAAGATATAGCTATGTATATAAACTCGCCGGGCGGTTTAGTTACTGCGGGAATGGCAATTTACGACACTATGAGATATATCAAGTGCGACGTATGCACTATTTGTATAGGAATGGCAGCTTCTATGGGGGCGTTTTTACTTGCGGGCGGAACGAAAGGCAAACGTTTTGCTTTAAAAAACGCGGAAATAATGATTCATCAACCTTTAGGCGGAGCGCAAGGTCAAGCAAGCGATATTTCTATTCAAGCGGAACAAATATTAAAAACTAAAAAGAAATTAAACACGATTTTAGCCGAAAATACGGGAAAACCCTACGAACAAGTAGAGAAAGATACCGACAGAGATAATTATATGACGACGGAAGAAGCGTTAAATTACGGCATAATTGACGGAATTTACGATAAGAGATAAAAACGTAAAGGAGTTAATATGAATAATTTGAAAAATACAGAACGATGTATCAAATGTTCTTTTTGCAATAAAGAAGAAGACGCCGTAAGGCAATTGGTTGCAGGTCCTAACGGGTTGTTTATATGCGACGAATGTATTTCCGCATGCCAAGAAGAACTCGATTTAAACAATAAATTTAAAGAAGAAACGGAACTTAATTTATTAAAACCCAATCAAATAAAAGAAGAGCTCGACAAATACGTAATAGGACAGGAAAAAGCCAAAAAAGTTTTGTCGGTAGCGGTATATAATCATTATAAAAGGGTTCGTTTACTAAGTGAAAACGAAAAAAACAATACCGAAATCGAAAAGAGCAACATACTTTTATTAGGGCCAACGGGTAGCGGGAAAACGTTGCTTGCCAGAACGCTTGCTAAAATTTTAAACGTACCTTTTGCGGTTGCGGACGCAACTACTTTAACGGAAGCGGGATACGTCGGGGAAGACGTTGAAAATATTTTGTTAAAGCTAATACAAAACGCCGATTACGACGTTTCAAGAGCAGAAAAAGGTATTATATATATCGACGAAATAGATAAAATTGCAAGAAAAAGCGAAAACACTTCTATTACGAGAGATGTTTCGGGAGAAGGCGTTCAACAAGCGTTACTTAAAATTATAGAGTCAACCGTAGCGTCCGTTCCACCGCAAGGCGGAAGAAAACACCCCCAACAAGAAGTTATTAAAATAGATACCACAAACATATTGTTTATATGCGGGGGAGCGTTTGTCGGAATAGATAAAATCATTGCTAAACGCAAAAGTTCTTACGGAATGGGATTTGGTACAAGTATAGACTTAAAAAACGAAAAAGAAAGCAATTTACTTGAAGATTTACAACCACAAGATTTAACAAACTTCGGTCTTATTCCCGAACTTGTCGGCAGAATTCCGATTACGGTTTCTTTAAACGCGTTAACGGAAGAAGCGTTGGTTTCCATTATGACCGAACCTAAAAACGCGCTCATTAAACAATACTCTAAACTGTTTGAAGTAGACGGGGTAAATCTTACCGTTAAGGACGAAGCCGTTAAAGCCATTGCGCATAAAGCGATAGAGCTAAAAACGGGAGCAAGGGGACTTAGAACCATATTTGAAAACTTAATGTTAGATTGTATGTACGACGTACCTTCGGATGAAACGGTAGAAGAAGTCGTAATAGACAAAGACGTTGTAGAAGGTAAAGAAAAACCAAAAATAGTTCATAAAGAAATAGCTTAATTAAATCTAAGCGAGAAAGGGTTAGTTTTTTGAAATAATCCAAAAATAAGGGACATTGTATAGTTAAAAGCAATGTTCCTTTTTATGTGTTTTTTCAAAATATTCGGTTAAGTTTTTACTTTTGATAAATATAAAACAATATAATCAAAAACATCCTTTTATTTTATTGCTTAATTTATGTTTTTTATTATACAATAATTGTAGTTATTTAAAATATTTTGTCATGTTTAATAAAATTATAATAATTTATGTTAATTCTTTATTTTTTTTAATAGATATGTTAATATTTTTTCGGAAGGTAAATTATGAGTAAAATATATAAACACTACAAACAAAGATTGATAGAAATTAGTGGTAAAAATAGAAGTCTTTATTCTAAAAGGGTTACCAATAAATTTAGCTATGACTTAGGTAACTTGTTTGCAAAAGACGAAAAAATTGCCGATTCACTGATAGACTTTTTATGGTCGGGTAAAAAACTGGAATTTGAAGTTATCGGAAAAGACAGAAAAGATTTTATATACAAAAAAATAAACGTAGAAAAAAAATTGTCAAAATATAAGACTACTTACGTAAACGAATCCGGCGAAGAAAAAACCGACTATTTAAAGATAGAAAGAGCTAAAAATCAAGAACTAAAACGTGCTATGATTCACGAAATTAATTGTTTAAAGCAGTTAAAACGTGAGATAGAAGAGTTTGAGCGTGAAACTGGCAGATACGAACTTTATGTCGGCTATCCGTTTGTAGAAGGATATATCGGAAAAGACCTTGAAGTCAGAGCGCCGTTAATATTATTTTCGATTACTGTCAATATTGAAAACGACACCACGGCAACTATTGAGTTGTTGTCCGACGAACCTATTAAACTTAATAAAGTATTGTTGTTTGCATATGCCACACAAAAACATTTAAATATAGATGACCTAGAAACCGAGTTCGACAACTTAAAATCTTGCGGATTTAAAAAAGTCGAAGACGTTATCGATTATTTAAAAAAATTTGATATTAACGTCAGATATTCTAAACAAACGGAGTTTGTACCGTTCGAACCCGTTACAAAAGTAAAATATAAAAGCCTGGAAGTAAAAAATTATTGCGTTATGGGTAGATTTCCAATGACCAATAGCATATATAACGACTACGAAGTTTTGGAAAAGAAACAGCTTACTACTCCTGCTATAGAAGAACTTTTGTTTACGAAACAACCAAAAAAGAGTAAGAAAATATCTACGGATATTTTTCCGATTAGTTTTTTGGACTATGCCCAACAACAGACAATTAAAAACCTTAATAAAAACTTTAACATGGTTATTTACGGGCCACCGGGAACAGGTAAAAGTCAAACCATAGTTAACGTTATAACCGACGCTCTTACAAAGGGTAAAAAAGTTTTGGTCGTAAGTCAAAAAAAGGCGGCGCTCGACGTTGTTTATAATCGTCTTGCAACACTTAATCAAAAAGCAATTATAATAGCAGACAGCGATAAAGCCAAATCCGAATTTTATCAAAAAGCAAAACAAGAACATGAAGCTATAATGCAAATCGAAGGAACTGCATTTTTAGATAAATTCCATGAATTACAAAATCAAATCGATAATGAAAGTGCCGAACTCGATACCATTAATAACATTTTGTTTGAACAACAACCCTTCGGATTGACTTTACAACAGATGTATGCCAATAGCGAAATTATCGGTAAACATAGCAAAGATTATGCTATTTATAAAAATATGTTTCAAACAAAAGAGCTTATGGATATGGACTTTAACGAAATAACCGAAGCGCAAAAACTTATTAAAGACAAGAAAAAAGACGATTTGTACTATAAATTTTTAGAAAAAAAACAAATCAATCCTTTAATTGATTATATAAAGAGCGATATCGATATACATACGTTAAATCAAGCCCAAAATCTTATTAAAAGCGTGGCGTCCAATAAATTTATTCCGTTTGATATGACCAAACGTCCTTATGCAAGAGATTTATTAAGTTATTACCTAGAACACACCGATAGCGAAAATATTAATTACCGTCCTTTAACAAAATTTATAGCCACAACACAATACCCGTCATTATATTCTAAACTTAACGTAAGCCATGTTGTATTGCCGATGTATCCGTTTGTAAAACATAAGGTTAATAAGATAGAAAAGGAAATCGAAAGCACGTTTAACGACACCTTAGAAGACCTTAAACAATATATTGCAGGTTATGAAGTATTGAAAAAAGTGTTAGAACCCAAAGGGTACTTGTTAACGCTGGATAATATTGTATCGGGTAATACAATGTACTTAAAAATGTTAGGCAAAGCATTAAGCGATTACGTTGAAATTAGGGATATCAATATATGCTTAAACGAACTTACGGAGTCTGAAAAATCTATTTTAAAGTTTGCTTATAAAAACAGTGACAACTATAAGGGTTTTAAATATATAGTTAATAAGATAACCGTATTTAGAACTTACAATGAAATTATTAGTTTAGAAAATAAACATAAAGAAGAACTTTCAAAACTTGCAGATTTTGTTAATATTCGCAATAGAATTATTAGTTTAAAAGGCGAACAACTAACATTTAACAAGCAATTATGTTATGAGAAAAATGCTAACGAATACAAAGAATACTTTTACCGAAATCCGGAAAACAGCAAAAATTTTTTGTATCAAATATCGAAACAACAAAATTTATGGCCTATAAGAAAATGCATGCAGGTATATAAAGATTATTTGTTAAAATTATTCCCGTGTTTCTTATTAAGTCCGGAAATTGCAAGTCAAATTTTACCGCTTGAACGTGAAATGTTTGACTACGTGGTATTTGACGAAGCGTCACAAGTATTTGTCGAAAACACTCTTCCGTGTATTTATCGCGGTAAACATATAATCGTTGCCGGCGACAGCAAACAATTAAGACCGACGGCGACCTTTTTAAAACGTTATATGGGGAACGAAGATTTAGACGATTTAGACTATTCTACCCAAGCGGCTTTGGAAGTAGAGAGTTTACTAGACCTTGCTACAAGCAGATATTTTAGTAGCAACCTTACTTACCATTATCGTAGCAGAAGCGAATCTTTAATTAATTTCAGTAACTATGCTTTTTACGGTAAGAAATTACAAATTGCTCCGGATATTTCCAAAAATAATAAAGAAAGTCCTATTGAACGTATCAAAGTCGATGGCAGGTGGATAGGTGCTAAAAACGAGAAAGAAGCCCAAACCGTAACCAACTTACTTGCAAAATTGTTAAAAAATAAAAAACGTACGGGTACTATCGGTATTATTACTTTTAATATCGAGCAAGAAAATGCTATTGAAGACGCAATAGATAAGTTGGAAAGACAAGATCCTGAGTTTAAAATGGCGTTACTGTTAGAACGAAACAGAAAAGAAAATGGCGAAGACGTAAGTTTGTTTATTAAAAACCTAGAAAACGTACAGGGCGACGAACGTGATATAATTATATTCTCTACGGGATATGCTCAAAACGAATACGGCAAGGTTGTCGCAAGATTCGGTTCACTTTCAAACGAAGGCGGAGAAAATCGTTTAAACGTTGCTATTACCAGAGCAAAACAAAAAATATATATCGTTACAAGTATCGAACCGGAAGAACTTAACGTTGCCGGCACTAAAAATATGGGACCGAAACTGTTTAAGGAATATCTAAAATATGTTAGAGCGGTTGCAAGCGGGAACAAAGTAGAAACTTCGATTATTTTGGACAATCTATTACCGGACAAGCAATTGCAAGGCGATGACTTAAACGGTAAAATGGCTAGCGAAATTGAAAAGTTACTGAAAGAAGAAGGTTATACGGTAGAAAGAAATATCGGTAATGCCGACTACAAACTTCCTTTGGCAATTTACAATAAGCGTAAAGATAAATATATTTTGGGTATAGAATTCGATTATTCGGCAAAAGACAGTAGCGAAAGCGTCCTAGAAAGAGACGTATATCACCCGACGTTTATGCAAAGTCGCGGTTGGAATATTTACAGAGTATGGAGTAGGGATTGGTGGTTAAATAAAAATAAAGTTATAAATGCAATCAAAAAAGAAATCGATAAAATCGAGGAGTTGTCAAACTAAGCGCAACATTTAAAAATTTAAATAAGCTTACAATTTTTTCGGTAATATAAAGCTTTTTAGTTCCGGCGTTAATTAACGCCGGACTTTTTTATTTAAAGTCGTAATTTATTTTTGCTGTCGTAATTTAAGGGTTTATTGTAAAGTTGCGTCAAAAAAGCTTAAAAAACTAGTAAAAATCAGCGTAAAATTTTGATTTTTTTAAAGAATATTTAGGTTTAATAAAGCTAATAATCGTTTAATATTAAATAAATATAAAATTCTATTATATTTAATCCCTTGCAAAATGATATTAAAAATGTTAAAATATTCGTATATTTTGCATTAGGAGAAGTATATGGCAAACGATAATCAATTTGTAAAAGAAATAGCCGATATAAAAAAAGATTTTCCAAAGTGGTACACGGACGTTGTAATTAAAACTCAGTTGTGCGACTACGGTCCCGTTAAAGGCACAATGGTAATTCGTCCGTACGGGTACGCTATTTGGGAAATAATTCAAAAAGAAATGGACAAACGCTTTGCGAAAAAAGGCGTTAAAAACGCGTATTTTCCCATGCTTATACCCGAAAGTTTTTTAAAAAAAGAAGCCGAACACGTAGAAGGTTTTGCTCCCGAAGTAGCGGTAGTAACGTATGCGGGAGGGGAAGAACTTGCGGAAAAACTAATAATTCGTCCTACAAGCGAAACCATTATAGGAAGTATGTATTCTAAATGGATGCAATCTTATAGAGATTTACCTATTTTAATAAATCAGTGGTGTAACGTAGTGCGTTGGGAAAAAACCACCAGACCTTTTTTAAGAACAAGCGAATTTTTGTGGCAAGAAGGACATACCGTACACGCAACTGCGGAAGAAGCGGAAGACTATACTCAACAAATGCTACAAGTATATAAAGAATTTGCGGAAGAAGTTTTGGCAATTCCCGTAATAACGGGTAAAAAGACCGAAAAAGAAAAATTCGCGGGAGCTGTAGCCACTTACGGAATGGAAGCTATGATGCTTGACGGCAAGAGTTTACAAGCGGGAACGAGCCATTATTTAGGACAAAACTTTGCAAAATCTTTCGATATGAAATTTTTGGATAAAGACAGTTCTTTAAAATACGGATATTCTACTTCTTGGGGAACTTCTACTAGAATGATAGGGGCTTTAATTATGGCTCACGGCGACGAAAGGGGATTAAAATTACCGCCTGTCGTAGCTCCCGTACAAGTAATAGTAATTCCCGTAGCAATGCACAAAGAAGGAGTTTTGGAAAAAGCCAAAGAACTTAAAAACAAACTTTTAGAAATGGGTATAAGGGCGGAATTAGATGCGTCCGACAATAGTCCGGGAAGAAAATTCAACGAATGGGAAATGAAAGGAGTTCCTATCCGCGTTGAAATAGGACCGAGAGATATAGAAAACAATCAAATTTGCTATTGTAGGAGAGATAATTTCCAAAAGGGATTTATTTCTTTAAACGAATTAGAAACTTTAAAGACTATGCTTGACGGAATGCAAAAAGAAATGCTTGAAGATTCCAGACGTTATAGGGACGAACGCATAAAACAAGCCGACGACGTAGACGGAATTTTACAAGCGGTAGAAAACGGCAATTTCGTAAAAGCTCCTTGGTGCGAAGACAGAGCGTGCGAAGATTTTATAAAAGAAAAGACTTCCGCTACCGCAAGGGTAATTTCTTCCGACAGCGCGGAAGGTTGCGTTTGCGCGGTTTGTAAAAAGAAAGCTAAACGCATAGTTTATTTTGCAAGAGCTTATTAAAAAACAGGTTGCAATTTTAAGAATTTACTAAAAAAATAAAGACGTTGCGGAGAATATAATGAAAGTAAAAAACGATTTTGCTCCACAATTTAATAATAAAAAAAATTATAATCCCAATACGTTTGCAAAAAAGGACGCAGGGATAGTGTTTATTATATTTTTATTTGCTTTTTTTCTATTATCTATTTCGTCGACTAAAATTATAAACGCCGTATTTAGTAGAGAAACCATAATAAATCACTATTTTCTTATAAATTGCGTTTTAACTGTAATATCGCAAGGCTATATATTTTTAATAGCTTTTATATATTCCAAAATAAGGCGAGTAAGCGTTCTTAACGGCGGTGGGTACGCGTGTAAATTTAATTTTATCCAAATACTTATGGCTATAATTTTAGCTATGGGAATTTATTTCGTGTTTGAAAGTGTGCACCGGCAAATGGCGGAAGATTATCAAACGGTATTCTTTGACGGAAAAACTTCTTACGTTCCCGATACGGAAAATTTATCGTTATCGGAAAAAGCAAGTTTTTTAATAGATATTTTCGTATTGTCAACGGTTTTACCTGCAATATGCGAAGAAGCTTTAATGCGTAGCATAATATTTAGGTCGCTCGAAAATTACTCGAAAGTTTTTGCGATAATTTGTTCGGGAATAATGTTTGCTATTTTTCACGGAAACGTATCCCAAATACTCTTGCAAATGTTAGGCGGAATGGCAATAGGCTTGGCGCTAGTTGCAACTAAAAATTTTATGGTTAGTTGTTTTATGCACGGGGCGTATAATTTTTTCATAATGGTAGCATCTATAGTGTCCGAAAATTTAAAAGAAGAAAGTTATAACGCGTATTTGTTTTATCGTAGCACTGCGGTTTTATTCGGGATATGTTTTATAATAATCGGTTTAACTTATTTCGTTAAGCTAATGGTGGCAACGGAAAAGAAAACCGTAAAGGTAAATAAAGCGATTTCCACAAATGAAAAAGCCGTTTTGTTTGATGAAAAAGATGGAGTAGTAAAGGAAATTTACGCTTACAAAACGGGAGAAATAAAGCAATATTTAAACGACGGAGCTTTATTTTTATACGGGAAAAAATTTATATCTGCTAATAAGGATAAAAACAAAATTTTCCCCGTGATTATGCTTGCGATTTCCATAATAATAGGAATAGCGTTTATATTTATTTAAGGAGAGAAAATGTTAGATATTTTAAACACTTTTATATTTTCATTAAAAACGTCGTTAGACAAAAGCGATATAATAAAAAACCTAAACTTTTATAAAAGTGCAAGTTGGATATTAGCTTTATCCATTATAGCCGTTTTCGTTATGATGTATTTATTTATAGCTTTCGGATTGCTACGCAAAATGAAAGATAGATTTATGGGAAAAAGATTTTTGGCGTTTATCCCCATATATCAATTCGTAATGCTTTCAAAATTCACTAAATCCGAAAGTATAATGTCTATAAAAAAGAATAAATTTATACTTTTATTAGTTTCCACTTTACTCGTGGGGTTTTTGCTGGATTTAATAACCGATTTAGTGTATTACAATAAAATTTTAAAGCTTATGTTTAAAAATCATAAAAAAGATGATTACGCAATAAGCGAGTATTTATATACGGGAGATACCAACTATTTCTTAAATTATTTTAGTTGGTTAATAAATCTTTTTAATTCGGTTTTATTCATATTCTTTATTTTCGATTATATGCGTTATAATACGAAATCGCCGATAGGTGTATCCGTATTATGCATATTTTTTGGATTTATGTTCCCGATTTTAGTGTTCACCACTAGAAAAAATCCCGTTATGGACTATAAGGTAAATCCATACGTATACAACGGCGGTAGGATAAACTCAAACGGAAATCAAAATTCAACGTTTAACGGAACGTATAAAAGCGAAGAGCCGTTTGCGGAATTTTCCGACAAAAAGGAACAACCTTTTTCGGAGTTTGAAAGTAAAAATACTAAAGAAAGTCAAAATGCAGGCGATTTTTATTCGAATGAAAATACGAATAAAAACGATAATTCAAGCGACGATTCGTCCGACGACGATATGTTTAACTGATGAGTGATATAATTTCGGCGGTGTCCACCGCAAACGGAGTCGGCGGAGTAGCCGTTATAAGAATAAGCGGGGCGGGAAGTTTAACTCTTGCTAAAAAAATGTTTCGACCGCTTAAAAAAATTGAAAATTACGAACCTAACGTAATGTACGTCGGGGAAATAGACGGCGGTGATTTTTTAGATTACGGAATGATGGTCGTATTTTACGCCCCTAAATCTTTTACGGGAGAAGAAACGGTTGAATTCCATTGTCACGGCGGACTTGCAATAACGCAAGGCATATTAAATAAAACTCTATCGCTTGGGGCGAGAATGGCAACTAACGGAGAGTTTACCAAAAGGGCGTATTTAAACGGAAAACTATCTTTATCGTCTTGCGAAGGACTTATCGATATGATAAATTCCGAATATACCGCTCAGGTAAAAGCAGGGTATAATTTATATAGAGAAAGGCTTTTTAAAAAGATTTCCGCAATGCAGGAAGAACTTACCGATTGTTTGGCGGAAATGGGCGCGAATATCGACTATCCCGAAGAAGGTTTAGAGCAATTTACTACGGACAAGCTTAAAAACACTTGCCAAAACCTGAAAATTGAACTTGAAAATTTAATAGATTCTTTCGGTAGCGGTAGAAAAATAAAAAACGGAGTAAAAGTCGCGTTGGTCGGTCGCCCGAATACGGGTAAAAGTTCCATTTTAAACAGTTTACTTAATTGCGATAAAGCAATAGTAACGTCGGTTGCGGGAACTACGAGAGATATAGTGGAAGGGGAACTCGATATAAACGGAGTAAAATTCGTTTTATACGATACCGCAGGCATACGGGACAGCGAAGACGAAGTAGAAAAAATAGGGATAGAGCGTTCTAAAAAGGCGATAGACGATTGCGATTTAGCTTTATTCGTAATGGACGGAAGTCAAAACTTAACAAGAGAAGATAAAGAAATATTAAACGCTATAAAAGTTCCGTTAATTAAAGTGTGTAATAAATCGGATAAACAAATAGTTTTAGAAAAGTCGGACTACGATTTAACTTTTTGCGCTTTAAACGGCGACAATATAGAGCTTAAAAATCGTATGTTTTCTTTGGGTGTAGGAAAAACCGAAGATTTATCTGCCGATTTAATAATAGAACAAAGGCATTATCTTGCGCTTAAAAGGGCGTTAGAGAGTATAAAAAAAGTTTTAAATCAAATAGATAGCGAGCCTTTGGAACTTATAGAATACGACGTAAGGGACGCATGGAGTGTTTTAGGAGAAATAACGGGACAAACTGCAAGCGAAAGCATTATAGACGAAATATTTTCTAAATTTTGCGTAGGGAAATAAATATTTCTTTAATAAAACGGTGAAAAAAATGGTAAAGGATAAAGGCTTTAAATACGTTTACGACAAGTTAATAAAAAATGGCTTTAAAGCTTATTTGGTAGGCGGAGCGGTAAGAGATTATTTGCTCAAACGCAAGTGTTACGATTTAGACGTGGCAACTTCCGCCTTGCCGGAACAGATTTTAGCCGTTTTCGAAACCGAAAAAAAAGTTTTAACGGGTTTAAAGCACGGAACGGTAGGTGTAATAGTTTACGGTAAAAATTACGAAGTTACTACGTTTAGACAGGACGGAGAATATAACGATTTCAGACATCCGTCGGACGTAAACTTCGTTTCGGACTTAAAAACGGATTTATCCCGACGCGATTTCACAATAAACGCAATGGCGTATTCCGAAACGGAAGGAGTAATAGATTATTTTAACGGTCAAGAAGATTTAAAAAATAAGCTTATTCGTTGCGTATTTAATCCTTACGACCGATTTAAAGAAGACGCTTTAAGGTTAATGCGGGCGTTAAGGTTTTCTTCTCAGCTGTCTTTCAACGTGGAAAGTAAAACCGCGCAAGCGATACTAGACGAAAAAA
Organism: Christensenella sp. UBA4675; assembly: GCA_002405165.1. Lineage (GTDB taxonomy): Bacteria > Bacillota > Clostridia > Christensenellales > Borkfalkiaceae > UBA4675. Next base: position 76,698 of record DHLF01000005.1, on the reverse strand, counting down.
GTTTAATAAACAATATTGCGGTAGAGAGAGTTTTAACGGAGTTATATAAACTTTTATGCGGAAATAACGTGTTTGACGTTCTTATGAAGTTTAAAGATTTCTTCGCGGAGATTATTCCAGAATTAAAACCGTGTTTTAACTTTGACCAAAAAAGTGTATTTCATTCTTTCGACGTTTACGAACATATCGCAAAAAGCGTTGCGCTAGCCAAAAAAGACAAAACGGTAAGACTTGCGCTACTTTTGCACGATATAGGCAAGCCCGAATGTTTTACCGTTGACGATTTAGGGCGCGGACATTTTTACGGACACCCTAAAAAGAGCGTAGAAATTGCAAAAAACGTTTTAAAAAGGTTAAAAGTAGATAAGGAAACTTATTTTACCGTAATTAAACTAATAGAACGCCACGACGACGTTTTAGAAGAAACTTCCGTAGCTGTAAAAAAAGCTTTAAGAGATTTAGGCGAAAAAAAGTTTTTACTGCTTTTAGATTTACAAGAAGCGGACGCCAAAGCGCACAGTAAAAGGGCTGTTCATAAAAGGTTAAAACATATTTACGCTTTAAGAAGCATTTTAGCTAGCGTAAAAAGGGAAAACGAATGTTATTCTCTTAAAAAATTAGCCGTAAACGGTACGGATTTGCGGGACAAGTTTATAGACGGAAAAAACGTGGGGGAAGCGTTAAATTGTTTACTTGACGCGGTTATAGAAGAAAAAGTAAAAAACGAAAAAGGGGAATTGTTAAAGTATTTAGATGAGCGAATTAGAAAATAAACTTAAACTATTACCCGACCATTCGGGCGTATACGTTATGTTAAATAGCGAAAACGCCGTAATATACGTCGGGAAAGCTAAAAATTTAAAAAATAGGGTAAGTCAATATTTTCGTTCGGGCATAAAACCCGAAAAGGTATCGGCTATGGTTAGTAACGTAGTCGATTTTTATTATATTTTAACCGATACCGAAAACGAAGCTTTTACTTTAGAAAACAATTTAATAAAAAAATACAAGCCTAGATACAATATACTTTTAAAAGACGATAAAACTTATCCCTACTTAAAAATAAATTTAAAAAATCGTTTTCCGTACTTTGAAATTACCAGAAGAATTAAAAAGGACGGAGCAAAATATTACGGTCCGTTTATGAACGGAATATCGGTCGGTGAAATGCTAGACCTAATAAACGGCGTATATAAGTTACGTTCTTGTAAATTCGTTTTAGACGGCAAAAAAAGAAAAGAGTGTTTAAACTATCACATAAAAACCTGCCTAGCCCCTTGCGCCGATTATTGTACGGAGCAAGAATATATGCAAGCGGTTAAAAAGGCAATATCCTTTTTAGAAGGAGAAACCGACGAAACCGAAAAAATTTTAACCGAAAAAATGAATAATTTTGCGTTAAACGAGCAATTTGAGCTAGCCTTAGACGCAAGAGAAAAGCTGAAAATGCTGAAAAAAATAGACGGTAAAAAACTAGTGTCGTTAAATAGGTTTATAAACGCGGACGTAGTGTCGCTAGCAGGTAACGGAATATTTTCGGCGGTCGGCGTGCTTATTACGAGAAGCGGAAAAATGCTTGGCGGAAACTGCTATTCGCTTGACGGAACGGGCATAGACGGAGAAGAATATTTATCTTCTTTTTTAAAGCAATATTACGTTAAGGGTAAAGAATTTCCCGATGAAATAATAGTAAATATTCCCTTGTCGGAAGCAAAAGATTTAGAAGAATATTTTTATCTATTAAGCGGTAAAAGGGTAAAAATAAATTACGCCGTTAAAGGCGATAAAAAAGCTTTGTGCGATATGGCGCTTGCCAACGCAAAAGACTATTTAGAAAGATATATAGGTAAAATAAAACATAAGCAAGATATGACGGTACTTGCTTGCGAGCATTTAAAAGAAATATTAAATCTAAAAAAAACACCGCTTACTATGGAGTGTTACGATATTTCCCACACTAGCGGAACGGAAAAAGTAGGTTCTATGGTGGTGTTTAAAAACGGGGAAGCGGATAAAACGTCATATAGGAAATTTAAAATAAAAACCGTTGTCGGCAACGACGACTTTGCATGTCTGCAAGAAGTTTTAAAAAGAAGATTGCAAAAAATCGTTTTAAAAGACGAGCATTTTCCTAAGCCGGATTTAATAATAATCGACGGCGGTAAAGGGCAACTGTCTTCCGTAAAAGAAATATTCGACGAATACGGCTGTGATATAGATTTAATTTCGCTTGCAAAAAAAGAAGAGCTTGTTTACACTATATATTCTAATCAGCCCGTCGTTTTAAATCACAGAGATTATTCTTTAAGATTGCTCCAACGTATTAGGGACGAAGCGCATAGATTTGCAATAACTTTTCATAGGTCTTTAAGAGATAAGCGAACTTTAGAGAGCGAACTTGCCGAAATAGAGGGCGTAGGTGAAAAAAGAGCGAGAGAGTTAATTAAGGTTATAGGTTCGGTAAAACTTGTGTCGCAAGCCGAAAAAAGACAGCTACTGATGGTAGACGGAATAGGCGAAAAAACCGCTGACGCTATAATTAAGCATTTTGCGTTAAAAAACAAGTAAATTTTATGTAAAATTTTTCAAAAACTCTTTTATTATTTTAAAAAATATGTTATAATACTAATATTAAAAAACGGAGGAATAATATGAATAAAACTCAATTTGTTAAAGCTATTGCAGAAAAAACGGGATTTACCATTAAAGACGCAGACGCATTTGTAAACGCATATGCAGACGTAGTTAAAGAAACGCTTGTAGCGGGCGATAAAATTCAAGTAGTAGGATTTGGTTCTTACGAAGTTAAAGACGTTGCCGAAAAACAAGGCGTTAACCCTGCAACGGGCGAAAAAATTACGATTGCCGCTTGCAAGAAGCCCGTATTAAAATTCAGCTCGGCTTTAAAAGACGAATTAAACAAATAAAAATTTTTTAAAAAAAAGAAACAGCTAATCATTATGGTTAGCTGTTTTTCATATTATATACTTATGAAAAAGACTATTGCGCTTTGTATATGTTGCGTTTTAATTTGCATACTAGCCTTTGGCGTAAGTTTAAAAAAAATAAATCGAGAAGGATTTAGCGTTAAAAGCGAAGAATATCGAACTATATTAGAGCTATGGAATATCGACACTTTCGAAGGAGGTACGGGTTCAAGAAAAGATTTTTTACTTAAAACGGGCGCAAAATACGAAAAAAAACATAAAGGCGTTATAGTTTCGGTGATAAATTATACTCCGTTAGGGGCGGAACAGGCTTTAAAAACAAAAGTCCCCGATATGGTGTCTTGCGGGGCGGGAATGGATTTTTTTATTCCGTACCTTAACTCTATTTCGTTCAGTTCGAACTATAAAACCGTAAACTTGGGAAAAAAAAGTTACGGAATAGCTTGGTGTTACGGCGTTTACGTTTTAATAGGTAGCGGAAATAAAAATCTTGCGGTCGGGCATGGGGAATATAATAATCCGTTAAAGCATTACGATATAAAGGGATACGAAAGCGTAAAAACCTATTCGCCGTATTCGGCTTATAGCGAGTTTTTAAAAGGTAAATGCGATTTACTGGGTACGCAAAGAGATTTATATCGTTTAAGCAATAAAGGAGTAGAATTCGAATATAAAGTTTTAGACGAGTATACGGATTTGGCGCAAAATATGCTAATTACCACTCAAAACAAAAAAAATTTTTCTTACTGCGAAAGTTTTTTGTCGTATATGCTCACGGAAGAAGTGCAGTCAAGGCTTGGGGAAATAGGCTTGCTTCCCGTTAAAAAAACGGGGATATATAAAGACGGAGTTTTAGAACAGGCGGAAAAAGTTGAAATTAAAAAATTCGCTTCTTTTTTCGATTCTAAGCAAAAATAAAATAAATTCCGCCGAAAGTTGATTTTCCGTCGTTTTTGTTAAATACACGCTTAGCACGTTTATGCGACGGCATTTGTCTAAACAAAGGCATATCAAATTAAAAAAATAATTTTTCAAAAGAATTTAAAATAACTTTTTAAGATTGAAAAAAAATAAAAATATTGATATAATAGGAGAGTAATATGTATTCCGAACAAAAGTACGGCGCAATTACAAAAAACTTTAAGCACGCAATAAACGAAAATTTAGGCAAATATACTTCTTACGGCGTCGGCGGAAATTGCGACGTAATGTTTTTTCCGGAAAATTTATCGCAGTTTAAACAATTATTAACGCTTAAAAAAGATTTTCCCGTATTCGTTTTGGGCAACGGTTCGGACGTTTTGGTCAGCGACGACGGTTTTCACGGAATAGTCATAAACACTTCTTTACTAAATAAAGTAGTAGTCAAAGGCAATCTTATAAAAGCCGAGTGCGGGGTAAAAATTTCGGACTTGGTAAAACTCGCGCGCGATAATTCTTTAAGCGGATTAGAGTTCGCCGTAGGTATTCCCGCATTCGTGGGCGGAGCGGTTTGCATGAACGCAGGTTGTTTTAACAAAAGCGTATCGTCTTGCATTGCGTACGTCGTGGGGGAAAACGGGGTATACAACAATAAAAATTGCAATTTCGATTACCGTAGCAGTAGATTTTCGGAAGAAGCGGTGCTGGAAGTCGGCTTTGTGTTAAAATCTTGGGATTACGATACTATTACGGCAAAAATAGAACATTATAAAAAAATAAGGCAAGTAAAATCGCCCAAAGGCAAGTCTTGCGGTTCGGTATTTAAAAACGAAGATTATTTTGCGGGCAAACTAATAGACGAAGCAGGCTTAAAAGGCTATACGATAGGCGGAGCTACGGTATCGGTAAAGCACGCGAATTACGTTATAACTTCTACGAAAGCGACTTCTCAAAATATTTACGATTTAATTAGTTACGTCAAAAAAGAAGTTTATAAAAATACAGGAATTTTAATGCAAGAAGAATTAAAATACATAGGAGAGTTTAATGCAACTTAATTACGATTTTCATACTCACACCGTTTATTCTCACGGAAAGGGTACGATACTGGATAACGCAATATCGGCAAAGGAAAAAGGTTTAAAAGGAATTACCATATCCGACCACGGTTTTTCTCACCCTGCGTTCGGTATGAGAAGAAAAAAGTTAGAGCAAATGAAAAAAGACTGTTTGCAAGCCGAAGAACAAACGGGGATACAAGTAAAATTAGGTATAGAATCTAATATTTTAGGAATAAGCGGGAAAATAGACGTAAAAGAAAAAGATTACGAAAAATTAGATATGATTTTGGCAGGCGCGCATATCTTTATTTTGTACGACGGAATAAAAGAATGGTTTAACTTTTTCGGAAGAAATTTTTTTACAAGAACTTTTAAGAAAAAACCCTCCGATAAGTTGATTAAAAGGAATACTCAGGTATATATAAACGCGATAAAAAATAACCCGATAGATATTTTAACGCACGTTTCGTATTTGTTTCCCGCCGACGCCGTGGAAGTTGCCAAAGTTTGCGCGGACTACGGAACGTATATGGAAATAAATACAAAAAAAGTTCACTTATCGGACGAAGAATGGCAAAAAGTATTAGACACGAAAGTAAATTTCGTAATAGATTCGGACGCGCACACGCCCGATAGAGTAGGCGATACTCTTTTGGCGGACGAGCTGTTAAAAAGGGTAAATATTCCGCTTGACAGGATAAAAAACGTCGGCGATAATACTTTAAAATTCAGATTTCAAGAGTTTAAGGAAAAATTATGACTTTTTCTAGCGTCGTAAAAAAGGAAATATTAAGTTCTAAAAGCCGTCAACCTTGTTGTAGGTTGGCAGGTCTTTCCGCGTTCATAAAAGGGGCGGGGACTTTGATTGTTGAAAACGGAACGATAGGTTTTTCTTTATCGGGCGATAACGAAGAAATTTTAAAAAGCTATTCGGAAGATATTTATTCTTTATACGGTATAAAGCCTACTGAAGAAAAATCCAAAAAAAAGTTAAAATTGCAATTTTTATCGGACAAGTCTTTTGATGTTTTAAAGGATACGGGTATAGTATTTTCTTCGGCGGAAGGACTTAGCGTAAACTTAGGTATAGATAAATATTTGGTCGAAAACGACTGCTGTAAAAGGGAATTTATAAAGGCGTTGTTTTTGGCGTGCGGAACGGTAAATATTCCGTCTGAAAGTGGGAAAAGCGGTTATCATTTAGAGTTCGTTTTTTCTAATTTTGTATTTGCGCAAGACTTTTGTTCGCTTATGGCGTCTTTCGACGTGTTAAGTAAAACCGTTGAAAGAAATTCCTTAGCCGTAGTGTATTATAATTCCGTAAAAGAAATCTTAGACGTTTTATATTTATTAGACGCTAAAAAAAGTATGGTCGGAATTAAAGACGTTTACCGCGCTAGGGAAGTCAGCAATAACATAAACAGACAAATGAATTGCGAATTGTCTAACATAAATAAAAGCGTAAACGCGTCTATTACGCAACGCAACGCAATTTCTTTAATAAATAATACTATCGGAATAAATTCCTTAAAAGAAGAGTTAAGGCAAGTTTGCGTTTTTAGGGAAAAGTATCCGCAAGCAACGCTAGAAGAACTTGCCGTTTACTTAAATATTTCCAAAAGTTGTTTAAATCATAGGATTCGCAAAATTATGGAAATAAGTAAAAACTTGCAATAAAAATTAAAAAAAGTAAATACTATTTAGAGTAAATTCATATTTTTCGTTATAAAAGAATATAAATATAACGGTAAAAAATATGTCGCAAAAAGTTATCAGACGGTTAACCGATTCGGTTATTGCAATTTTAATAACGTTCGTAGTTTTCACTGCGTTTTACTCGGCAAAAAGTATGCCTATAAGTTCAAAATCGACCTATTGCGCCGTTTATAACGGCAATAAAGAAAAAAATCAGGTTTCGCTTTTGTTCACTGTTTATAACGGTTGCGATAATTCTTCCGTTACGTCTATCGCCGATTGTTTAAATGAAAAAGGCGTAAAAGCAACTTTTTTCGTAAGCGGAAGTTGGGCGGACGACAATAAAGATAAAATTCTTTATCTGCTCGACAAAAATCAGGAATTAGGCAATTACGGTTTTTATAATCGTGATTTTAAAACGCTCAACGAAAAATCCACTAGGGAAGAAATAGGAGTAAATCACGAACTCATTAAATCTATGACGGGGCAAGAAATGAAATTGTTTATGCCACCTAACGCGTCTTTTTCGTCTTTAACGTTAAAAGTCGCGGAAAAATACGGATATACTACCGTTTTGTGGACGATAGACACGCTAGGCGAAAATTATAACTCTACTTCGGTTTTTAAAAGGGCTACTTCCAACGTGAAAAGCGGAGATTTTGTTTTGCTTAACTGTTCGCAAGCGGTAAGGAATTCGCTTGACAAAATAATAGAATATTATAACAACGTAGGATTAAACGTAAAAAGCGTAAGCGAAAGTTTAATAAAGGATTAAAAATGGTTTATTTTAAGAAATTCAAAAGCGGACTTAGAATGATAGTCGTTAAAAACGAACAGCTTTTTTCCGTTAGTTGCGGAATAATGGCAGGCGTGGGAAGCGCGTACGAAAGCGAAAAGTTAAACGGGATTTCTCACTTTATAGAGCATACTACTTTTAAAGGCACGGCTAAAAGAGATTCTTTTTCTATAAGTGCGGATTCGGAATATTTGGGTTCTAGGCTAAACGCGTACACCGCCAAAGAAGTAACGCTTTACTATATAAAATCGACTACCGACAAAATAGACGATTCTTTTGAAATTTTATCGGATATATACGTAAATTCCACCTATCCCGAAGAAGAACTCGAAAGAGAAAAAGGCGTGGTAATAGAAGAAATAAATATGTCCGACGACACCCCCGACGAACTTTGTCTAGACTTATTAAGCGAAGCTTTTTTTTCTGACAAAGGCTACGGAAGAACGATACTCGGAAGCAAAGAAAACGTAAAAAACTTTAAAAGGGAAGATATTTTAAAGTTTAGAGAAAAATACTATACCGCAGAAAATACGGTTATAGTTTTTGCGGGCAACGTAAACGAAAAACAAGCGGAAAGTTTGGTAGAACGCTACGTGGAAGGCAAACTTCCTACGGGTAATAGAATTTTAGTGCCTGCAAGCGATATAAAATTTGGGGTAAAAACAGTAAAAAAGGATATAGAGCAAATTCATTTAGGTCTAGCTTTTAGGGGCGAAAAATTAAACGTAAACACCGAAGAATTAAGCGTTGCGTCTACTATTCTAGGCGGTGGAATGAGCAGTAGGTTGTTTCAACGCATTAGGGAAGAATTAGGACTTTGTTATACCGTTTACGCTTATCCGTCGGCTTATATAAACACGGGTTCGTTGGTTATTTATTCGGGGCTTAACTCTGGTAAAATAGAAAAAGCGTACAGCGAAATTATGAAAATTTTAGAAAAATTTAAGGCGGACGGAGTTGGAGAAAAAGAGTTTATCGGCGCAAAAAACCAAAATTTAGCTTCTAACGTAATGGCGCAAGAAAGTACCGCCACGCTTATGATGTTATACGCAAAATACTTGCTCGTAACGGGACAAGTTTACGATAACGAAAGTAGAATAAAGGCAATGGAAAATTTAAGCTTAGATAGGGTAAATAACTATATTAAAAACGAAATGGACTTTTCCAAACTCGCCGTATCGTTAGTCGGTAAAAACGTAGACGCATCTTTTATAAAATAAATTTTAAAAAATAACTAAAAACGCATAGCCGTAAAAAGCTATGCGTTTTTAAATTAGTTATTGTTGTTGCATAGGCAACTCGTGGTAGAAAGTAGGGCTAACAAAAGTAGCAGTTGGGTGTTAGTGATAGTGTTATTGTTTACCAGTAAAAACAATAATCCTATTAAAGCCAAATTATTTGTATTCGTCATAAAACCTCCTTAAACGATAAAATTCGTCTTTTTTATATTTTATTTGCGCATTTGATAATATATGAATATATTGACACACGTTGCATTAAAGTTTTAAAATATATTCGGTAAAAAAAGGTAGGAGCTTTAATTATGGCAAACGCAATGTTACTTGATAAAAAAACTCAGGAAATGGTAGTTTCTTACGTTCCGAACGGAGAAGTTATTAGCGATTTAGCTTGTTTTTTTTCGGTTTTCGCAGATGAAACGAGATTAAAAATTTTATCCGCTTTATCCATAAGCGAAATGTGCGTTACGGACGTTTCTCAGGTTTTATGTATAAATCAAACGACCGTTTCGCATCAGTTAAGATTGCTTAAAAATATAGGGGCGGTAAAAATAAAAAGGCAAGGCAAAGTTATTTTTTATTCTTTAAGAACGGAGCTTATTAACGATATTCTTTTAAAAGGCGTAGAATTTTTAGGATTTTAAATAAAACAACAAAAAGCGGGAGATTATCCCGCTTTCGTGTTATAGTTTTGTTCTTATTTGCAACCGCAACCGTTCATAAAGGGTTTGAATTTATCTTTGCAACAACAAAGAAGCACAAGTATTAGCGGAAGGCAACCGCAAGAACAAATCTTATCGAAAATTCCCGTTAAACAGCCGTTACCGCAAAGGCATAATATAAGAAGAATTATAAGTATATAAAGGCAACAATTATCGCCAAAACCGAAACAGTTCATCATTTTATTTCCTCCGAAATATTTTTGACGGAAATATATGTAAATTTTTTTTAATTTTCCCGTCGTCAATATATACTACGCCGAAAATATAAAAAATGTTACGAGCGTTTGCTTACAATTCCTTTTTTTTAAAAAAAATTATTAAAATATAACTCATATTTTGCTTATTATTTTTTAAAAGTCGGAATGTTCTTTTTATCGCTTGCAAAAAAACAAAAAAAGCTTTACAATATTCTAAAAAACGATAGGTGAAATATGATTGTTTGTATAGATATAGGCAACAGCAACATAAAATACGCTATTTACGATAAAGATAGTTTAAAAGCGACTTTCAGGGTATCTTCGGTAAACGTTTCCACGTCCGACGAATACGGGGTAATTTTGTCCGACTTACTTAACGGCGCAAACGTTAAAAAAAGCGATATAAAGGGCGTAATAATGTCGTCGGTTATTCCGCAACTAAACTACACTATGGAGCATATGTGTAAAGACTATTTAGGGCTAAATCCTATAATCGTAAACACGAAAATAAAAACTGGGATTAAATTTTGCGTAAAAAATCCTAACGAAGTAGGGGCGGACAGAATAGTAAATTCATCTGCATGTTTTCATAAATACAAAAAAGCGACCATTTGCATAGATTTCGGAACTGCGCTTACTTTTAACGCGGTAAATTCTAAGGGCGAATTTTTAGGCGGAAGCATTTTTCCCGGTATGAAAACTTCTTTGGATTCTTTGGTAAACGGAACTGCAAAACTTCCGAATATCGAGCTTGTTATGCCCGAAAAAGTAATTGCGACCGATACCGTTACGAATATGCAAGCGGGTATGATTAACGGATATATAGGCGTAGTCGAAAAAATAGTTAAAGAAATGAAAAAAGAGTTAAACGAAGAATGCATCGTCGTTGCGACGGGCGGTTTAGGCGAGATAATAGCGCGACACACTTCTAGCATAGACGTCGTTGACAGAAGGCTTACTTTGGACGGTTTAAGGCTTATTTACGAAATGAATTCTTGACTGAAATATATTACGTAAGCGATAAAATTTGATATTAAAATATTTTTAAGCGTAAAGAACTTTTGCGATGAACCATAAAAGAGTGAAAAATGAGTAAAATTGTAAAAATAGGTAACGTTAAAATAGGTGGCGGAAATAAAATAGCAATACAGTCTATGGCGAATATAAAAACCGAAAAAGTAGACGAAGTCGTATCGCAAATTTTAGATTTAGAAAAAGCGGGTTGCGATATCATAAGGGTTGCCGTAAAAGATTTTTCCGACGCCGACGCCATAAAAAAGATAAAAGATAAAATACGTATTCCGCTAGTGGCGGACGTTCATTTCGATTATAGGCTCGCTATCGCGTCTATCGAGAACGGGGTTGATAAAGTAAGAATAAACCCCGGCAATATCGGTTCGGAAGAAAACGTGAAGGCGGTTGCGGACTGTTTAAAAAGACATAATTGCGTAGTAAGGGTAGGTTCTAACAGCGGAAGCGTTGAAAAAGAGTATTTGGAAAAATACGGTAAAAACGAAATTTCGCTTGGAGAAAGCGCGCTTAAAAGGGTGGCTCAACTAGAAAAATACGGGGTGGAAGATATAGTAATTTCGGCTAAAACTTCTTCCGTTCCCACCACTATAAAAACCTACCGATATATCGCCGAAAGGTCATCTTATCCGTTGCACGTAGGTGTTACGGAAGCGGGAACTAAGCGAATGGGAATTATAAAAAGCGCGGTAGGAATAGGCTCGCTACTCGTTGACGGAATAGGCGATACGATAAGGGTATCTTTAACGGCTAATCCCGTAGAAGAAATTTATGCGGGTAAAGATTTACTTCGCGCAATAGGTCTTGACAAAAATTACGCCGAAATAATTTCCTGTCCGACATGCGGAAGAACGGAGTATGATATGGAAAAACTTGCGGAAAGAGTTTGCGAGTTTACTTCTAATATATCGAAACCCGTAAAAATAGCGGTAATGGGTTGCGTGGTAAACGGGCCGGGGGAAGCTAGCGATTGCGATTTAGGTATAGCTGGCGGAAAAGGCAGTTGCGTTATATTTAAAAAAGGGAAAGTGTATAAAACCATAAAATCGGAAGAAGCCGAAAGAGAATTTTTAAAGGAAATAAAAGAATTTGTCAACCAACCATAAATTACAAGAAATGCTTACGGATATAAGAAAATTTGACGAAAGCATAGAGAGAATTAAAATAAAAAACGTAAAAATAAATAAGCAAAATTTAAGCGTTCACGTCAATTTAATAAACGATAAAAGCATAAGCGAACAAGTAAAAAACGCTATTTCGGAAAAAATAAAAAGCTATATGCCAAACGCTTTCGGTTTTGTAACGGTAGACGTAAAAAAAGTAAAAGCAGATAAAGATTTAGTCGAACTTATGGTGTTCGACTACGTTCAAAGTACTAGAAAATATTTAATCGGGGCTATAAAAAAGGAAGATTTTTGTTACGATACGCAAACTTTTACGTTAAATATCGCTTTATCGGATAGAGAATACGATATTTTTAAAGGCGGAAAAATATTCGACGATATAAAAGAATTTTTAAACGAAAATTTTTGCGAGCCGATAAGAATAACCACTAGTTCAAGAAGCGAAAGAGAAAGTAATTTTAAAGAAGAGCAAGCCGACGAAACGGATTTCGAAAGGATAAAACTAAGAACTTTAAAAGTAGAAAACGTGCGTTCTTACATATCTTACGATACCAACGACGTTGCGGTTTATATTGCGGACGCCGTAAATTTGCGTTCGGCAGTAACCGTATGCGGAATTATAACCGAAGTAAGAAAAAGAACTAACGATAAAGGGAAAGATTGGTTTTTAATTTCGTTTACGGACAAAACGGGAAACCTGTCGGGGCATTATTTCCCCAGAAAAGATAAAGTTAAATTCGTAGAAGCTTTAAAAGAGGGGGACGGAGTTATATTCGACGGAGAAATGGAAGAATATAACGGTAGACCGAGTTATAGGATAAATAATATCGGTTTATGCGATTTTCCCGCCGATTTCGTACCCGAAAGAAAAGAAGGTAAAAAAGCACCCGCAAACTATAAAAAAATTTTCCCGCAAGAATTGCAAGACGCAACGCAAATAAACGTTTTTAAACAAGACGATTTTATTCCCGATTGCTTAATGGGAAAAACTTTCGTCGTGTTCGACGTAGAAACTACGGGGCTTGACGTTTTAAACGACAGAATAACCGAAATAGGCGCGGTAAAAATTGTGGACGGGGAAATAAAAGACTGTTTTACCACTTTAATAAATCCGCAGGTAAATATAAGCGAAAAAATTACGTCCATAACGGGAATTACCAACGAAATGGTTGCGGATAAACCTGTATTTTCGGAAATTTGCTCCGACTTTTATAAATACGTTGAAAACGCGATATTAGTCGCGCATAACGCGAATTTCGATATTAGTATGATGAAAAATCACTATTTAAGGGAAGGATATTATTTGGAAAACTCTTATTTAGATACTTTGGAAATATCCCGAAACACTTTAAAAGGACTTAAAAATTATCAGTTGAATACGGTTTGCGACTATTTTGAAATTCAATTTTTACACCACAGGGCTTTATCGGACGCCCACGCTACCGCAAAATTATTTATTGAGCTTATAAAGTTAAAAAAATGCTTGCCATTTTAAAAATATAGTGTTATAATATATTTAACTTGTTAATACAGCAGTATTGAGAGTAACCGATTTGCGGTTGCTCTCAAAGATTTATAGGGAGAAAAATGGATTTTAAAAACTTACAAGAAATAGAAAAAACCGTGCTTCCCGTAATAGAAGCAAACGGTTGCGAACTTGTGGAAGCGGAAGTAAAAACGGGCAAAAATCCGTCGCTTACTTTTTATATCGATAAAGACGGCGGAATAGATTTAGACACTTTGGAAAAGTTGCATAGTTTAATCGATCCGCTTTTAGACGAAATAGACGTTTCAAACGGAAGTGCTTACACGCTTAACTGTTCTTCGCCGGGACTAACCCGACCGTTTAAAAAGGAAAGAGATTATTTAAAGAGAATAGGCAAAAATGTTGAAATTAAACTTTTCGCGCAGTTAAAAGGCGAAAAAAGTTTTACCGCAAAACTTATTTCTTACACTCCCGACTACGTCGAAATAGAACGTAACGGAGAAAAGTTAAAAATAAACCACAATCAAATAGCTAAAATAAACGAAGCCGTAGAATTTGATTAAAATACGAAAAACTCGGATATTAAGGAGATAAAAATGATAAACAAAGATTTTTTTGACGCGTTAAGCGAATTGGTAGAAACGAAAGGTATTGACGAACAATCACTTCTCGACTCGATAGAAAACGCCTTGTCTTGCGGATACAAAAGACTTAAAGGCGACGCTTTCGACGTAAAAGTCAAATTAAACAAAGAAAAAAATTCTATAAAATTTTCGGTTGTGAAAATGGTTGTAGAACAAGTAGAAAATCCCGATAAAGAAATTTCGCTTGAAGACGCCAAACAAATAAAAAGAACGGCAAAACTCGGCGAATATGTAGAACTTGCCGAAATCGTACCTAAGGACGAATTCGACAGAATATCCAGCGGAACGGCAATTCAAGTAATAAGACAAAAATTAAGGGAAGCCGAAAGGGATAGCATTATTTCCGAGTTCGAAGATAAAGAAAACGCAATTCAAAGCTGTATTGTCAGAAAAGTAGAAGATAAAAACGTTTACGTTGAAATAGGCAGCGGAAACGTTGGCGGGGTTATGCTTCCGCAAGACCAAGTTCCGGGTGAAAAATACGAAATAGGCGCAAAACTAAAAGTTTACGTTAAAAGGGTTCGCAATTCAGGATTAAACGCGCAAATTATGGTTTCAAGGACTTCACCGGGACTCGTTAGGGGATTATTCGAAAACGAAGTTCCCGAAATTAGAAGCGGACTTGTAGAGATAAAGTCAATTGCAAGAGAACCCGGTCAAAGAACCAAAATCGCAATTTACAGTCCCGACAGTTCTATCGACGCGGTTGGCGCTTGCGTAGGTCCTAGGGGAGCTAGGGTAAACGCCATAGTAGAAGAACTAAACGGAGAAAAAATAGATATTATTTTATGGAGCGAAAATCCGCTTGAATATATCGCTAAATCTTTATCGCCGGCAAAGGTATTAAAGGTTTCCGCAATAGAAGGCGAACAAGTTGCAAAAGTCGTCGTTCCCGACGATAAATTATCGCTCGCAATAGGTAAAAACGGACAAAACGCAAGACTTGCCGTTAAACTTACGGGTTGGAAGATTGACATAAAAAGTCAATCGGTAGCAACGGCTTCGGGCGATTACGAAGAAGAAGCAGAAAACGAAGAAGCAGAGAACGGAGAAGAGTAATGCAAAAGAAAAAACCGCAAAGAACTTGCATAGTTTGTAAGGAAGAAGCGGATAAAAAAACGCTTGTCAGAATAGTAAGAAACGCCCAAGGTGTAGCCGAACTTGACTTGACGGGTAAAAAATCGGGCAGGGGAGCTTACGTTTGTAAGGACGAAGCCTGTATTTCCAAATTAAAAAAAGGGAAATTTTTAAATAGAGCTTTAAAAATAGAAATTTCCGACGAGATTTACGATAATCTTATAAAGGAGTTATTAGCTCTTGAATAACAAAATAAGAACTTATTTAGGTTTTTGTAAAAAATCGGGGAAGCTAACTATCGGTATTAACGAAATAGAAAAGCGAACCAAAAAAATATATTTAATAATAATCGAAAAAGCGATTGCGGAAAACACTTTTAAAAAAATGGTGAAAAAGGCGCAAGAAAAATCTTGTCCGCTTTTAATTTGCAACGCGTCGCTTACGGAATACGTTTGTGAAGAATGTAAAACGGTAGCAATCGGCAATAAAAGTCTTGCCGATGCGATAACGGAAAATATAGACGGTGATTTTTCGTTGTATCAAGGAGGTTTAATAGATGGCTGACAATAAATTTATGAAAGAACTTTTAGAACTTGCAAAGGGCAACGTCGTTAAAGATGTAGTATCTTCCTTAAAGTCGGAGAAAAGTTCTCTTATAAAACTCAACAAAGAACTTGATAAAAAGATGAGCGATATAGCTAAAAAGAGTATAGTTCAAGAAGAAGCGCAAGAACAAGCGCAAGAAGTCAAGGTCGTTGAAGAAAAGGTTGAAGAAAAAGTTAAAGAGCCTGTTTCTAGCAAACAGAAAACGGAAAAAATAAAAGAAGTTCCCGCTAGCGAAAAACAAGAAGTGAAGGCGGAAAAAGAAGAAGCCGTAGTCGAAACCCAAGCTAAGCCCGAAGAATCCCCTAAAAAAGTCGAAGGTGAAGAGACGGTAGAAGCTCCTAAAACGGAAACTAAAACCATAAACACTAAAGTAGGGGTAGTCGTCGTAAAAACCGAAAGTAACGGAAACGCTCCCGCAAGAGAGAGAAGGTTTTTACAACGTCCCGTAGAAGAACCCAAGAAAAAGGAATACCGTCCTAACAATAACGAAAGGGGACAAAACACAAACAGACGTCCTAGCGGTGATAGACCTTTAAGGCAAAACGCAGGCGCAACTGGCGCAAATAAGCCTACGGGATTTAAACCTATGGCGTCCACCTCGCAAGCGTTCGTTCCCAAAGACGCAAAAAACAGCCATTTCACAAACAAAAAGAAAACTACCGCTAACGGAAAGAGTTATGAAGATAAAAAAGCTCCTAACAAGAGAACTCTTGCTAAAGAGCAAATGAACAATAAAGGTTTCGATGAAAACGAAAGCGGATACAGAAAAGTAAGAAAACAAAAGAAAGACGTTACGCAAGCAACTGTAACTAAAATAGACCACGCGGTAATCACGAAAGAAGAAATTCCGATTAAAGAGTTAAGCGAAAAAATCGGCGTAAGCGCGGTTGAAATTACCAAAATGTTGTTTAAAGAAATGATTATGAAAACCATAAACGATTCTTTAACGTTCGACGTAGCGCAATATATAGCTTCGGAAGCGGGAGTAGAGCTTGAATTAAAGCTTGAAAAGAGCGCGGAAGAAAGGTTAAGCGAAGAGTTCGACGAACAAACGGACGACCAAGAAAACTTAGTTAAAAGAGCGCCCATCGTTACCGTTATGGGACACGTTGACCACGGTAAAACTTCGCTACTCGATAAAATAAGAAGCACTAACGTAACCGCGGGAGAAGCGGGCGGAATTACACAACATATCGGTGCTTACACCGTTGAAATAAACGGAGAAAAAATTACGTTTTTAGACACCCCCGGACACGCGGCGTTTACTCAAATGAGGGCAAGGGGCGCGCAAATTACGGATATTGCCATATTAGTAGTTGCCGCCGACGACGGTATTATGCCTCAAACGATAGAAGCAATAAATCATGCTAAATCGGCTAACGTTCCCATAATAGTTGCGGCAAACAAAATAGATAAACAACACACCGATGTAGACAGACTTCGTCAACAACTTGCAGAGCAAGATTTACTCGTAGAAGAATGGGGCGGAGATACTATGATGATACCTGTATCGGCAAAAACGGGTGAAGGAATTGATAAATTACTCGAATCCGTACTTATGCTTGCGGAATTAAAAGAATTAAAAGCTAATCCGGACCGTTCGGCAAAGGGTACTATAATAGAAGCTAAACTCGATAAAGGTAAAGGACCGGTAGCGAATATCATAATTCAAAACGGTACTTTGCGTACGGGGGACGACGTTGTTGCGGGTACGGTAATCGGAAGGGTAAGAGCTATGGTAGACGATAAAGGTCGTATGCTTAAAGAAGCAGGACCTTCTATGCCTGTTTCCATAATCGGACTTAACGAAGTTCCTAACGCAGGCGACACGATATATGCGGTCAAGGGCGGAGATAAAGATAAACTTTTAAAACTCGTCGCGCAAGAAAGAAAGAATAAAGAAAGGCTCGACCTTATAAAAGAACAAAAAATGTCTTACGAAGACGCTATCAACAAAATGGCGGAAGGCGACCTTAAAAATCTTAACATCATCATCAAAGCAGACGTTCAAGGTAGCGTAGAAGCGGTAAAAGATTCGCTTATGAAGCTATCCGATAACGAAGTTAAAGTTACGGTAGTTCACTCGGGCGTAGGCGCGATAAACGAAACGGACATTACGCTAGCGGATTCGTCGGGTTCGATAATTATCGGATTTAACGTTCGTCCCGATTCGAAAGCCAAAGTTCTTGCCGAAAGAAGTAAGGTTTCTATAAAAATTTATAGAATTATTTACGAAGCGATAGAAGACGTTCAAAACGCAATGAAGGGCTTAGTCGTTCCTAAGTTCCACGACGTATACTTAGGTAAAGCGGAAGTTAAGGAAACGTTTAAAATTAAAGGCGTGGGCGTAATAGCAGGTTGCGTGGTTACGGAAGGTAAAGTCGTAAGAAATGGTAAACTTATGATTTATAGGGATGACGTAAAAATTTGTGAAGGCAACGTTTTAACCTTAAAGCACTATAAAGACGAAGTTGCGGAAATGACTGCGGGGCAAGAATGCGGAATTTCGATAGAAAACTTTAACGATATTAAAGTAGGCGACTTTATCGAGTGCTATATCGAAGAAGAAGATAAAAAATAATTTTTTTGTAAACAGCCCGTAGTCGATTTTCGATTACAGGCGGTTTATGATTTAAGGCAAAAAGCCGGGAAAATACAAAGCGAATATTTTAAATTTTCGCTAGCTGAAAACGACAAAAATTTTAGGTAAAAAATTCGGAGCGAATATGAAAGAAAAAAGAGAAAGACGACTTAATAACGAATTTCGTAAAAACATTTACGAAATTTTAAAGTATGAAATAAAAAATCCCGAAATTACGGAAATGTTTACCGTTATGGAAGTAGACGTAACACAAGACTTAAAATATGCGGACGTTATAATAAGCGTTTATTCGGCTAGCGAAGAAAAAAAGCAAAAAACTTTAAACGCAATAACGGAATCGGCAGGCGCGGTAAGAAAAATTTTATCTAGCAAAATGCACATTAGAACCGTTCCCGAACTTAGGTTTAAAGAAGATACGTCTTACGCTTACGGTCAACATATAGACGAACTTTTGGAGAAAATAAATGAAAAAAATAAGTGAAGAAATTATTTTAAATTTATTTAAAAATTGTTCGGACGTTTTAATAATTTCGCATACCCGCCCCGACGGAGATACCATAGGTTCTAGTTTGGCGTTAAAGCAAATTCTTACGAATTTAGGTAAAAAAGCGGACGTAACGTGCGATAATCCTATTCCCGAAAAATACTTATTTTTGCAAGGTGCGGAAAATTACGTTTTTTGCAAAGAAGTAAACAAAAAATATACTTTATACGTCTTTATGGATTGTGCTTCGATTGGACAAACGGGGGAAGGTTGCGTATTTTTGTCGTCTAAAAATCTTACGTTAAATATAGACCACCATATTTCCAACGACGGCTACGCAAAATACAATTACATTTTAAATTACGCGTCTTGTTGTGAAGTTTTATATAGCTTAGCTAAAAAGTTAAATTTACCGATAGACGAGTGTACTGCTAATTGTTTGCTACTCGGAATGGTTACCGATACGGGTAATTTTTCGCATAATAATACGACAAGTCAAACGCTTAAATATTCGGCGGAACTTATGGAAAAGGGCGCGAATTTATATAAAATAAATCAAGAAATGTTTAAAAATCAGTCGCCCGAAAGGTCAAAACTGTTTTTAAAAATTATGAGCGGTATGAAATTTTATCACGAAGGAAAACTCGCGATAATAAAAATTTCAAAAGCCGATTTACAAACTTTTAATTTAGATACTTCCGTAACGGAAGGATTTATAGATTATCCTATGGGAATTAAAGGCGTTGAAATAGGTATAAGTATAATGGAAACGAAAGATAAAAGTTATAAAATTAGTTTCCGCAGTAGGGGAAAAGCTGACGTAAATAAACTTGCTTCCACATTCGGCGGGGGCGGACACGTTTGCGCCAGCGGAGCTATGCTTCACGGATATTTAGAAGACGTAGAAGAAAAATTAGTATATACTTCGGGGCTTTATCTCGAAGATTAAAAGACGGATATAATGAACGGATTTTTTAACGTGTATAAGTCGAGCAACACAAACTCGACTTTTATTGTAAACAAAATAAAGCATTTAGTAGGTCAACCTTGCGGACATATGGGTACGCTAGACCCTATGGCGAGCGGAGTTTTACCCGTTGCCGTAGGTAAAAGCACGCGTTTATTCGATTATTTTGCGGATAAAAAAAAGACCTATATAGCTAAATTTAAATTCGGGTACGAAACCGACACTTTGGACAAAACGGGCAAAACCGTAAAGATTTGCGATAAAATTCCCGATAAATCGGAAATAGAAAGGGCGTTACCTAATTTTTTAGGTCAAATAAGTCAAGTTCCGCCAAAGTATTGTGCCAATTCCGTAAACGGGCGTAGGGGCTACGATTTGGCTAGAAAGGGTATAGATTTTGAGTTAAAAGCAAAAACGGTAACGGTTTATTCGTTTAAACTTTTAGACGGCGAAAACGGGGAATATCGTTTTGAAATAGAATGCGGGAAAGGCACTTATATCCGTTCGCTTGCAAGGGATTTAGGCTATGCTTGTTCGTCGCTTGCGACTATGACGGAATTAGAAAGAACCAAAAGCGGAGCGTTTAGTATAACAAGCGCGGTAACGTTGGACGAGCTTGCGAAAAATCCCGAAAAATACCTAATTCGTCCCGACGAAACTTTGGATTACGAAAAATTATTTTTAACCGAAGAGCAAACTAAAAAAATGCTGAACGGCGTATTCGAAATTAAAATAGAACAAGGTTTGTATAGAGTTTATTCGCCGACAGAGTTTTTAGGAATCGGCAAAAGCGAAGACGGACTTTTAAAAATAAAGGCGTACGTTAGATGTTAAAAAATTTTAATGGAAAACTATCTAAACCGTTATCTGTCGCGCTCGGGTTTTTCGACGGCGTTCATAACGGGCATAGAAAACTAATAGAAATAGCTAAATCGCAAGGGTATAATACGGCGGTTTTTACTTTTAAAGGTAAATTTTTCAAAAATAGTAAAGGAAGCGTATATACGTTTTCCGAAAAAGCGGAATTATTAAAAGATTTAGGCGTGCAATACGTTATTTACGCTAAAACTACGCAAGATTTTTTTAATATGGGGGCTATCGAGTTTTTACAGTCGTTTATAAGTCGATTTAACGTAAAAACGTTTGTTTGCGGAAAAGACTTCACTTTCGGGAAAAACGCAGAAGGAACGATAGAAACTTTGCGAAATTTTTGCTTAAAACACGATATTAACTTTATCGTTGCCGATACTCAAACTTATAACGGAGTAAAAATATCTTCGGCAAAAATTAAGGAACTTTTAAAGAACGGACAAATAAAAACCGCAAACGAACTTTTAGGTTCGCCCTATTTTATTACGGGAAAAGTTTTAAAAGGCAGGGGCGTCGGAACAAAAAGCGTTTTTCCCACCGCAAACTTAACTATAAACAAAAATAAAATTTTGCTTAAAAGCGGGGTTTACGCAACTAAAACTCTTTATAACGGAGTTTTATATAATAGTCTTACTAATTTCGGCAACTGTCCTACGTTTAATCTGCAAAAACCTTTAATAGAAACGCATTTGTTAAATTTTAACGGCAATTTGTACGGCGAAAAAATAAAAATATATTTTTTAGATTATTTAAGGGAAATTAAAATTTTTAAAAATTCGGAAGAATTAAAAGAACAAATACAAAAAGATATGGGGTACTTTAATGATTAAATTCGGACCAAGCGGTAATTCGGAAAGTTTTTTTAACGACGGTTTTTCTCATACCGAGCAAGTTCCGCGTTGGCTAGCAAAAAAAGGACTTGATTGTTTTGAATATTCGTTCGGCAGGGGAGTAACCATGTCGGACGAAAAAGCTTATTCGATAAGAAAAGCTTTTGACGAATACGGCTTAGAAATAAGCGTTCACGCGCCTTATTTTATAAATTTTGCCAGCGAAGACGAGCAAAAAATACAAAATTCCATAAACTATTGTTTGCAATCCGCCGATAAGGGTAAAAAAATGGGGGCTAAAAGAATAGTTATTCACCCTGCCAGTCAAGGAAAAGCTACAAGGGAACAGGCTTTTTCAAGGACAAAAGAAAATTTTTGTCGTCTTACGGAAGCTATTTACAATAGCGGTTTCGAAGATATGCTTTTTTGCCCCGAAACTATGGGTAAGCAAGGTCAAATAGGTACGGTATCGGAAATTGCGGATTTATGTAAAACAGATAAAGTTTTTATTCCTACCGTAGATTTCGGACACGTCAACGCTCGCGAACAAGGATTATTAAAAGAAGAAAAAGATTATACCGATTTGCTATCTTTTTTAATTTCCGAACTGGGAATGGATAAAATGAAAAATTTTCACGTTCATTTTTCTAAAATCGAATACGGTTTAAAAGGCGAAATACGCCATTTAACTTTCGCAGACGATAAGTACGGACCGGAATTTCCACCGCTCGCAGATAGTCTTTTAAAATTGGATTTAGAACCGTATATCGTTTCCGAGTCCGCAGGTACTCAGGCGGAAGACGCCATTTTTATGAAAAATACTTATATGGAAAAAAAAGCGAAATTTGTCGAATTAAGTAAAAAATTATAAAATTCGTAAATTTTTTTTGACAACCGACTATAATTATTGTATAATAAATAGGCTGTTTTAGTATATTTATAAGAAGTAAACGGATTTTTAGCCGTTAAATATTCGGTTTAAAAGATATATTTGCTTAAAATAAAGTTTATTTCTTGTTTAAATACGGCAAAGCTATACTTTTAAAAGTATCGGCTTTTCACTATGGCATTGTGTTGGAGTATTTAATTATGGATTATAAAGTAAAATATGATAATTGGTTAAGCGACCCCAGACTTTGTAAAGAAGGCAACGACGAATTGCTTTCTATTAAAAACGACGAAAAAGAAATAGAATATAGGTTTGGCGCGGAACTAGCGTTCGGAACTGCCGGAATGAGAGGTCTTATAGGCTACGGTACTAACGAAATAAATATATACACCGTCCGCAGAGCTACTCAGGGTCTTGCGGAATATATTAAATCTTTGGGTAAAAAAGCTATGGAAAGGGGCGTTGCCATTTCCTACGATACCAGAAGATTTTCAGACGTTTTCGCAATGGACGCGGCAGGAGTTTTATTGTATAACGGAATTAAAGTTTATTTGTATTCCGAAGCTCGCCCCGTTCCCATGCTTTCTTATGCTGTAAGACAATATAAAGCTATCGCGGGTATTATGATTACCGCAAGCCACAATCCAAAGGAATATAACGGATATAAAGTTTACGGAGAAGACGGCGCTCAAATGTCGCCTGAAGTTACCGCAAAAGTAGTAAAATACATTTCCGCAATTACCGATTATTTCTCGGTAGAACTCGTTGATATAAAAAATAAACTCGTTCAACATCCGCTTTTAAAAATTATACCTTATTCTTTCGAGAAAAAGTATTATAAACAAATTATAAAACTATCGTTATCTAAAAAAGCAGTTAAAAAGGAAGGTAAAAAAATCAAAATCGTTTACACTCCTTTACACGGTAGCGGTTACACTCCCGTTACTACGGTTTTGAAAAAATTAGGTATAAATTTAGAAGTCGTTCAAGAGCAAATCGCTCCCGACCCCGATTTTTCAACAGTAAAAGTTCCTAATCCGGAAAACAAAGAATCGCTTGAAATGGGTATTAAACTTGCTAACGCAACCAATGCCGACGTGGTTTTCGGTACCGACCCCGACAGCGACAGATTGGGTGTTTGTATTAGGGACGATAAGGGCGAATTCTTAGGTTTAACGGGTAATCAAACGGGAATTTTACTTCTCGACTACATTTTAAGAAGACTTAAAGAAGAAAACAACTTGCCGTCTAACGGCGTTGCTATAAAAAGTTTCGTTTCTACGGGACTTGCTAAAAGCATTACAGATAACTACGGCGTAGAACTTGTAGAAGTTCCCGTCGGATTTAAGTTTATCGGCGAAAAAATTAAACAATACGAACAAGACCATTCTCACACCTTTTTATTCGGATTCGAAGAGAGTTGCGGATATTTAAGGGGAACTCATTCTAGGGATAAAGATGCGGTCGTTGCAAGTATGTTGTTTGCCGAAATGGTTTGTTATTATACTTATATAGGTAAGAGCGTTTATGAAGTTCTTATGGGGATTTATGATAAATACGGATATTGTATTGACAGAACCGATAACGTTATGTACTCGGGATTAACCGCAATGGACGATATGAATAATAAACTTACCGAAATGTTTAATAAGCATATAGAAAATTTTGGAATATTCAACGTTTTAGCTGTAAGAAATTATAGAGAAGGTAAAAGATATTCCGCAGACGGAAGCGTTTCCGATTTGGAATTTAAGGATATAAATTGTTTGTATTACGAATTAGAAAACGACAGTTTTATATGTTTAAGACCTAGCGGAACAGAACCCAAAATGAAAATTTACTATTGCATAAAGGGCAAAGATAAAGAGCACACTGAAAAATGTCTAGAAAAAGTAAAATCAGCATTTTTAGCCGATTTCGAATAAAAAATATTAGAATTTAACTTTTTTAAAATAAAAAATTATTAAATTTAGTAGATTTTAATATAAAAAATTAAAAAGTTTTACGCCGTTATTTCGGTTTTACGAAATAACGGCGTATGTTTTTTTGTGTTTATTTTTCGGTAAATAAAAATTGCATATAAAATTTGATAAATAATAAAACGTTTCAAGAAAAAATAATTTAAAAATGTATAGCGATAAAGTTGATATTGAAAAAACAAACTCATTTTAATTTTAATGAATTAAACTTGCGAAAAACTATCTTTAACGTGGTCGCCGGAACAAATAGCAAGTACTCCCTAAGTGTTGCACTTAGTTTGACAATTTTTTGTGACAACATTAAACTGAAAGTGGTGAATAGTAATACGGTTTCATTCAAAGCCGAGGTTTAAGTGAGTCCAGCATTTTTAGGGTGGTGTTGTTCTTTTGGAAAAAGCTTAAAGTTGTAGGACAAAATAAAACATTAAGTGAATTAAAAAATTACATTTTGCCACTTATCCAAACATATCAAAATAATTGATTAAGAAAAAATAGAAACATTTTTGCAATTTGAGGGTATTGACGCATATATGCGATAACCGTAAAGGAGAGTTTACAAGAAAAAGGCAAACAAAATAGAGTTGTTTTATTTTCAAGCGTGTTGGGCGCAAAAGTAAAAGCTATTTTAAACATTTAAAGTGTTGAGCTAATCATAGATTCATTCTTTGCTTGGCTCGCACGGGTGTAACGAAAAAGCCTCACACTAGGTTATCTTGTCGGGGTTTCTTTAATTTCTCTATAAGTTTTCGGCGACATGCCGTAGTATTTTTTAAATTGTAAGGTAAAGTAGTTAGGGTCGTTATAACCTAATTCTGCTGCTATATTTGAAATATTGGCGGTCGTGTACAGTAAAAGGTTGACCGCCTTTATCATTTTCATTTTGATAAGGTATTGGGTTATCGATATTCCCGCGTACTGTTTGAAAATATGGCTGAGCCTTGAAACTGAAAAATGACAATAAGAAGCAACGTCTTCTATAGATATATTGTTTTTATAATTCTCTGCAATATAGTCTAAGGCGGTAGTATATGCTATGGGATATTTTTTTGTTTCGATTTTTTTAATTTCCGTACATTCGAGCATCATATACAGTTTGACCATATATACAAGTGGCTGAACAGCGGTGGTAATGGTACTTAAATCGGGGATTGAAGTGTTTAACGAGTAATATGCGCTTTCGAGCGTTTGAGGGATTATCTTTCCTTCTACATCGATTTTATCGAATTTCGGAGGTGTTGTGCCTTGCGTTCTGTACCCCGAAACACTAACGATATTTATCGCTTTACCGTTTAAAATAACAGGAAAAACATATTCCTCGACACCCGCATAGCATTTACCGAAAAACGGTTCGTGCGGGTTTTTGTGAAGCACTGCTTTGCGACACGATATACATTTGCGAAAGTTACATTTTTTAACGCAAGTACAGTATGCGTTATCGTGTAAAATATGAGGTAGTAATATTTCCTTATGTTTTGCGGGAAAATCGGAAAAGCCGAACGATGCTTGAAGACCGTAATCGAATTCCAGCAGATGAACGTAATTAATTATATCATAAAGTAAGTTTTCCATATTGCAATTATATCATTAAGTTAGGCCATTGTAAATAGTTTCGACTGATTTTTATAGATTATTTAGCAGAATAATCAAGGTAATTGACAAAATCTTATGGCATAATATAACAAAACAATAAAATTAGCAAAAAAATAGAAATTTCAAAATATTTTAAAGGATTGGTGTGTTATGGAATTTTATACCGAAAAACAACGCAAAATAAAAGTAGTTGCAAATGTGGATGTATTGGTCGCAGGAAGCGGACCGGCGGGATTCGGGGCGGCAATCGCGGCGGGAAGAATGGGTATGAAAACCTTGATTGTAGAACAGGGTGGATGCATAGGCGGAATGTCGACGTCGGGGCTTATGAGCCATTTTACGGGAACTGTGGACTGCCCTTTGTACAGGGAAGTTATTAAACGTCAAGCCGAGACGGAGGGGAGAGAGCCTAAGGAGTATATCAATCCTGAAATACTACAACTTGTATATTTGAAAATGTTGCGTGAAGCAAACGTTGAAATTATGCTTTACACATTTGTTTCTGACGTAATAATGGAAAACGACGCAGTTAAAGGTGTGATTATCGAATCGAAGTCCGGCAGACAGGCTATATTTGCAAAACGAATCGTTGACGGTACGGGGGATGGCGATATAGCCGCAAAAAGTGGCGCAGAATTTTTTATCGGAAGAGAGAGTGACGGAAAAATGCAACCCGTTACGCTTATGTTCAAGGTGGGTGGCGTAGATTATTCACGTGCAGTGTTCCCGCACAGTTTCGAATCGCTCGTTGAAACGGCAAAAGGCGAATTGCAGTCTTTGGCGCATAAAAACCTTACCCCCCCTATGGGGCACGTTTTACTGTATCCCACTTATACGCCCGGCGTAGTTACTTGCAATATGACCAATTATATCGACGCAAACGGAACAAACGTTGAAGATATTACAAAATCAAAAATTGCATGTCAACTTCAAATAACGGAAATTATACAATTTTTACACAAATATGCTCCCGGTTACGAAAAATGTTATTTATTGGAAACGGCACAGCAAATGGGCATTCGCGAAACACGTCATTTCATGGGAGAAAAAACATTGACCGAAAATGATATAACTGAGGCTCGCGAGTTTGACGATTGGATAGTAAAAGGTGCGCATTTCAATTTTGACGTACATAATCTTACGGGTTCTGGGCTTGATAAAACAGGGGCACAGGATAAATTTACGCAAAAGAAAGGATATACAATCCCTTACGGCTGTATTATTCCGAAAGGCGTGGAAAATTTGTTGTTGTCGGGTAGAAATATATCGGGTACGCATATGGCGCATTCTAACTATCGCGCAATGCCTATTTGTATGGCTCTCGGTTATTCGGCGGGTATAGCGGCAGCGTTGTCCGTAAAAAACGCTTGTACCGTACGAGCAGTTGACGTTAAAGAAATTCAAAAAAATTATTGTGAGTTATAATATGCAAAAATACTACGAACAGGATAAATGTATAAACGTGCTAGAACCGCACGCCTATTATATACCGTTTTCCGAAAGAGAAGCGGTCTTTTCGCCTCGCCACGAAAGCGATAGATTTATAAATTTAAACGGCGAATGGGGTATTACGGAGTATGAAACGATTTTAGACGTCAGCGACGATTTTTACAAAAAACCGACACAGTCGAATATCCCCGTTCCTTCCTGTGTGCAAATGCACGGATACGACCACATTCAGTACACCGATCAATGCTACCCTTTTCCGTTCAATCCTCCATACACCCCCAATATGAATCCGTGCTATCATTATAGCCGTACGTTCAAAACTCATTTAAAATATAAAAATTACTTGATATTCGAGGGTGTAGATTCGTGCTTCTATGTATATGTGAACGGGCAATTTGTAGGCTATTCTAACGTGTCGCATCGTTTGAGCGAGTTCGATATAACGAATTTTGTAAAAAGCGGTGAAAACAAGTTGGATGTGTTGGTTCTCAAATGGAATTTCGGAAGCTATCTCGAAGATCAGGATAAATGGCGATTTACGGGAATATTTCGCGACGTTTATATTCTGTTGCGTCCGCAAAATCATATCGTCGATTATAAAATAGATACAACTTTAGACGGTACAGTTTCCTTTAAACTTACAAACGGAGAACGTGCGGAAGTTACTCTTGCCGGAATAACAAAGAAAGTAAAGTGTGGAGAATGTGGCATATTTAAGATAAAAGAACCCAAATTGTGGAGTCCTGAAACTCCCTATCTCTACGATATGGTTATATCCTCCACAGACGAATATATAGGTGAGAAAGTCGGCATAAGGACGACCGAAGTTAAAAACGGCATATATCTTTTCAATGATAAGCCGATAAAGCTTTATGGAGTGAACAGGCACGATTTTAATTGTCGCACCGGTGCGACCGTAACGGTTGAAAATATTATCGAAGACCTAACTTTGATGAAAAAGCTTAACGTTAACGCTATACGTACGTCGCACTATCCTAATATGCCTGAGTTTTATCAGCTTTGCGATAAATACGGGTTTTACGTTATGTCCGAAACGGATATCGAATCCCATGGTACGGCAAAGCGACACGTCGGTGGCAATTATCTTAAAGATATGGAATACGTCGGCTACGACCCTTTGTTCGAGTACTCGATTATCGAACGACAGAAATACAACGTAAAGGTTAATATCAACCGCCCTTGCGTTATTATGTGGAGTTTGGGTAACGAGTCGGGAAACGGCATCAATTTTAAAAAAGCCGCCGAGTGGGTGCGTTCCTGTGATGGACGACCTATACATTACGAGGGAGCGCACGATGTTGCCGAGAATTGGAGCATAACGTACGACACATATGTCGATATTGTCAGCCGTATGTATCCGCGCGGTGATTGGTCGAATGAATTTTTGGCAATTCCCGAAATGAAAGACAAGCCAATGCTACTGTGCGAGTACTGCCATTCTATGGGTAATAGTCCCGGGGACTTCAAGAAACATTGGGATATTTTGGGTTCGAACGACCGCTTTGTCGGCGGGTTCGTCTGGGAATGGGCAGACCACGGTATATTAACGAAAAAAGGTTTTATGTACGGCGGAGATTTCGGTGAAGACTTGCACGACGGCAATTTTTGTATCGATGGCATAGTCGCGCCCGATCGCAAACTTAAATCGGGTTCTTATGAAATGAAAAAGATATACGAACCTGTAACGTTTAAATTTGACGGAACTAAGCTTACCGTTAAATCGAGGCAGTTTTTCAGAAACGTGAGAGGAACGCTTGAAATTACTTACAAGGATAAGGGTCAAGTTTTAGACGTCGAACGTATATTCGTAGATATTCCGCCACAGAGTGAAATTGTTTTATCTGTTAAGTCTGCGCACGTAGTCATTTTTTCGCTTTTGTCAGAAGAAAGCGAGCTTATCCCCGAGGGCTTTGAACTTGCACGCAGTGGCTTTACCACAGAAAGGTATAATGCGGACGAAAGAGTAGATTGTAAAGCTAAAATAACGGACGGAAACAGATATATAACCGTTAAATGCAAAAACAACGTTTTTACACTTGATAAAGCAAACGGAGCAATATCTACTTTTACGCATAGTGGTAGAAAGATTTTTAAACAGTCCTTAGAACTTAATATTATGCGTGCGCCCACCGATAACGACAGATATATAAAAAACGAATGGCTGTCGGCACGTTACGATAAACAGACGGGGCAGGTTCGGGCGTATGAAATAAGTGGTAATAAAGTTGTGTTTAATGGGTATTTAAGTTCGGTACGGTACGAGCCGAGTATGTTTTTTATTCTCGCATACGAATTTTTTGCGGATGGTGTAGAAGTATCGCTTGAATACCGTTTTGCGGACGATTTGCCGTATCCTCCGAGGGTCGGGTTCAAAACTTCGCTTGATAAAAAGTTTGATAATGTTGCTTATTATGGCTTCGGACCCTATGAGAGCTACGTCGATAAACGGCTTGCTTGCATAAAAGACGTTTATTGTGACGCTGTGACAAACCTTGAACAGCATTATATTAAACCGCAGGAAAACGGAAGTCATTACGGTTGCGATTACATGAAAGTTACCGATGGAACTACGATAGTGAAAGTGGAAGGAAAAGAATTTTCGTTTTCCGCATTACCTCATTCCGTAGGCGATTATATGATGGCGAGACACTATTACGAGTTACCTAAGCAAACGGCAACGCATTTGTGTCTAGACTTGTTTATGTCCGGTATCGGATCCAACTCATGCGGACCCGAACTTGCGGAAGAATATCGCACCCCAATGGAAGGAAAGGGTATGTTGCGGATTACTGTACGCAAAAAATAAAAAACGGTCGTTTTTAGTAACGTTCGATATAAAACAGCTTAATAAGGAGGAAAATTATGGCTAAAAAACAAAACAAATTTTATATTGTTATTTCGGCAATTGTTATTGCGTTGGCAACAGCTCTGTTTGTAGGGTGTAACAAAAAGCCCGATGCGACTCGTCCAGAAACGCCTCCGCCTGCGTTTGAATCGGTTACGATTGACAATAAAACCGAATTGCAGAGCAAATGGTATGTCGGTGGCACCGACAGAAAGCTTATTCTAACGCTTGCGCCCGATTATTATTCTTCTGCAAATACAGATGTAGAAGTATCCAGTAATGCGTCGGGTGTAGTTTCGGTAGATGAAACGGATAAACTGAAATTACACGCCACAGGGGTGGGTAATGCGACGGTAACCGTTACGGCAAACGGCAAAACGGACAGCGTTGAATTGACCGTAAGCGCCTTAGAAGCTCCTACAATCGGATTTGTCGACCAAACGCTTGAACAAATCGGCGTTATAGCCGGAGTTACCGCTTCTTTGCCGGAAGTGGAAGCGTTGTCGTGTGACGGCGTAGACCTCGGGGATTTAGTTACCGTGACGGCAAGTAACGACAAAATCACGGTAAATTTCGAAGATAAAACGTTTACTGTTCCCGAACAGGGAAATTACGAACTGACTTTTGTAGTTAAAGACCGCCGTGACGAAAGTAAAACGGCAACGGTAAAACTTGCGGTTAAAGCGTACCGCAACCTCATTAAAACCAGTCTTACAAATAAAGGAGCTAACGACGAATTCTTTGTTAACGAATATGCAGAGGATTTAAATCAGACCCTATCCGTTAAAACTAATTCTAACGGTTTGGTTGCGCAGTTTAATACTGCTAAGACAAAGCAATACTTCGCCGAAATGACGTTCAGACAAAAAGGCGAAGTAAACGGACCTTTCTTGGTAGGCGTTGCTCATTCCGACGAAGTTGCAAAGAAATGGTTTGTTCAAAAGATTTTAGTGAATAAAACATATGCTTTGAACGATTTACGTGTTGCATATCACGATACAAACGGTAGTTACGACTTTTCGGGCAATCAGCTTTATTCTTTAAGCGGAATTGTTGCTAACCGTAAAATAACGGCTTCTTCCAAAGAGGGCGTTATCTGTAAAATCAGTGCGGTCAGAATGGATAATATTTTTTATATTTACGTAAACGATGCGTTGGTTGATATTAGCGTAAATGCATTGAGTACTGAGGATTCTGTTCCGGGAATATTCTTCAAGGGAGCAAACGAAAATATTTACGCCGACGGAATTTACTATTGTTCGGGCGAAGAGGCAAAAACAAGGTTCGACGCTTTGAGTAAAACGCTTGTATGCGGTGCGCCACAGTATACGGGTTTACAACTTGCGCCATGCCAATCGTTTAACGGTGATTTTGAGTTCGAGTTTAACTATAAAGCGTTGAGCTACGCTATGAATGACAGCAATGATGACTTTAAATACCAAAGTCATAGACTTCAAACATACGTAAAGGATACGACAAATAAAAATTTGTTTGATCTCGGTGCATATTTCACGGGATACGGTGCAAATAAGGATAACGCATATCTTTATTCGCGTACGAACAAAACGGGGGCTTTCGCAAGGAACACCGAAAGCAAACTTCCCGATAACGATTTTACTTTTTACATTAAGCGTATTGGAAAAATGTATACGGTTTCCGTTAAGGAAAACGTCGTTGGAGGAATGGCTTATACAGAAACGTTCACGCTTAATTATAAAGGAGCGGTAAAAGTAGAGATATATAATTACGGGGTTGCGGGCGAATATACCGACGTGAAGTGGGACGTTCCACAACCTGAGGATTATTATCTCAATTCCGATGATATAAGCGTTATGTCAAAGGGCGACGAAGAAACAATTGTATGGGAAGTAGCGCAGGGCGCAGATATTTCCGTAACGAGCAGTAACGAAAACGCCGTTAGAGTAGAAAACAGAGATAATAATATAATTCTTAACGCCATAGGCGTGGGAGAAACAAGCGTAAGCGTTGTTGCGGGTGGCAAGACTATAAAAACTTTGAATATCAAAGTATTCGAACCCGTTTTAAAAAACGAGATAACCAACAAAGGTAAAACGGACTCGTTTGTAAATGATATAATAGGAGGAAAACAAGTTATTACTACGAAAGAAAGTGGCAACGGATTGATGGCGCAGTTCGTCGGAATAGATGCAAGTAAAAAATATTATGCGGAAACGATTTTCAAACTTAAAGACGGTGCAAACTTATCGGGTGCTATACTCTTAGGATTAACGCATTCTAACGCAGATGCGACTAGGTGGATTGTACAAAAGGTTTTGGTGGGTACGAACAAGATATTTACCGATTTGCGTGTAGCTTATCACAATTTGACGGGGAATTACGATTTGACGAGAGATGAAAAATACTCGTTTAATATTCCAAGCAGATGCACTGTGTCCGCAAATACAGACGGTGCACTTTTAAAGGTTGCAATTTATCGTGATGGTGAACAATTTTATTTCTTTGTGAACGACGTGCTTGTCGATATATATACTTATACGGAGCTTGTAGGTGTGGATACCATTCCCGGGATATTCTTTAAGGGTGTTGGCGGAAGTAGCGTATACGCAACTGAAACGAATTTATTAACGGGCGATAAAGCCGAAAGTAAATATGCCGAGCTCGGCGGTATGACAATAGACGCAAAAAACAGTACAAATAAATGGTTTAATATACCGCTTGAATTTAACGGCGACTTTACGCTTAGCTTCACATATAAGCTTACGGGGACGGGGTCTTACGGAAATAACAGACTAATTGCAGAAGTTAAAGCTAACAAGCAAATCGGCGATAAAGTTGTGGATGAAGCACCTATGGGAATATATTTCAACGGGAAAACCCCGGATGCAACTTACGGACATAAGATGTTTGTCGGAACGGGCGATAAAGCGCAGGCGTTTACCGTTAAAGAAGGAAGTACGACTTTCGAACCAGAGCACGAGTTTGTGTTTACGATTTCCCGCAGTGGCAATATGGTTACGTATACGATAGCCGAAAAGGGAGGTACTCTATCTGTGACTAATACGGCAACGATAGACGACTCCGTGGCCGGACCTTTGAAAGTAAACGTAAAAAGCTGTGGTACGGTGGGTGTGTTCAATGGTTTTACTTGGACTATGTCACCGTCAGAGTAAAAGGAGTTATCTTTATGGGGAAAAAAAGAGTTAAATTTTTAAGCGTCTTACTCTCTGTAGTCTTAATAATCTGTTCGCTAGCGTTTTCTAGCTGTAATTCTTCCGATAATAAAAAATACACTGTAAGGTATGATCCTAATTACGACGGTGCAACCATTAGAACCGTATACGTGGTTTCCGGTGCGCATGCGGTCGATTGGAAACCGTACCGCGACGGTTGGGAAATAGAAGGGTGGTATACGGACAAAGCGTGCGTTACGTCGTACGACTTCAAAAAGCGTATAAACGGGAACGTTACCCTATATGCGTATTGGACGAAAGATCCAGATATGCACCGCGTGATATTTAACAGTAATTATTCGGGAGGCGGAACGACGGCGAAAGAGTTTGCAGACGGAAAACGAATTTCCGCCACCGACGCACCCGAAGTTTCTAGACTCGGATTTAAGTTCGAAGGTTGGTATAAAGACAAAGAGTGTACGGATAAGTGGGCATTCGGGTACGATGCGGTTACGGATTCGCTCACTCTCTATGCAGGGTATTCTTACGACGATTCGATTCCTCGTACGAAGGGTGGCGCACCGATATTTGAAAACGTTAATATCGACGTATGGAACGGCGTTGGAATGTATACTAACGAAACCACGCAAATGATTGTAAGCGAATTTAACAAAGCTTATGAAGGTAAAATTCACGTTACGTTTTCTACGGAACTATATAATCAGGACTCAATGTCGCTTAGGTTGCAGAAAACGCCGACAATGATTTCGACATATAAAAGCTATTATTGTCTTTCCGACGTTTTTGATCTCGCCGGCATAAGTTACGACAGCAATTTGTGGTATGAAAAAGCCACACAAGATAGCTATGTAAACGGCAAAATGTACTCTATGCCACTACTTGCTTCAACGCCATATATCGTATATAACAAGGATCTGATGAAAAAATACAACGGCGACAATAGTCTTCCCGACAGTTATTCATCGTTTTCTGCTTTGATTAAAAAAGTTTATGAAGGAGAAAAGTCAAACGAGGCATTTGAAACTTTCATAAGTAACCGTGGCTGGACTTTTAACGAAGTTCCTTCCTCTGCGGCGTTCGTGCAAAACGGAGCGCCATACTACGTGTATAAAGACGGGAAATATACAAACGACTGGAACGATGAAAGTAATTTTCAAAACGCAGTAACCGGACTTAAAAATATGTATTCTTTGCTTGGCGAGGAAGGTGCATTGCACGGCAGGCTCAAAGACGATGCGCCCGGTCAGAACGGCAACGACATGTTCGGGTCGAAATATACGCTGAATGCTGTAAAGGAAGGTAAAGCGTTTATGGGTCTTATAAATTGGTCGTATTCGCTTAACGAAACTTTAAATGAAAACAAATTAGGCATTATGTCGATTTCAGGTTTGTATTCGGACGGAGAATTTAAAGACCTTATTCCTATTAACACTATGGGGCTTTCGTTTTATAAGGCGGCTGGAGTAAGTAACATAGAACTTGCAGCAGGTGCAGTGTTTGCCGATTTTGTATCAAAAAATTCTTGGCGTTATGGGACGATAGGATATTATCCCGTTAGAAAATCGGTAGTAGAAAGCGACGAGTTCGTAAATAGCTCCAACAGCAAAATACAAGCGTTGAAAACCATAGCCAACCCAAACAATTTTGTTACTCTTTATGGTCATAAATATGGAAAGCAAATTCACAATACTACGGGTGCTATTGAGTTTATTAACGCATATCTCGACGGCGAAAACGCAGATACTGCCACAGAAGTAGTTAAGAAATTTATGTACGTTATCGTCGGTCTGGTAACCTTGTAGGAGGGCGTATGAAAAAGAAAATTAAATTCTATATAGCGGTTTTACTGTGTGTTACGTTCGTTTTGCTGAGTGTTGCAGGCATGGCTATGGGGTGTTCCAAAAAAACTTCCAAACCTACCGACTTAGGTAATTGGACGGTTATTTCACCCGACGGCGGATTAAAGACAGATATAAATTTAAACGGCGACGGCGAGCTGACGTATTCAGTAAAAGACGGCGACGTAACTGCAGTGTTACCGAGCAAGCTCGGATTTACGATAAAACAGGACGATTTTAGATTGTTTACGGTGGAAGGAGAAAACACGAAACGCATAAAGGGTAGTTACGAAAACAAATCCGGCAAGCACAAAACTGTAAATTACGATTGTAACGAACTTACGCTTACACTCAAAAATTACGATTTCTATTTGGACGTTATAATGCGTGTGTACGACGACGGCTATGCGTTCAGATATAATATTCGCTCGATAGACGGAGCAGAAAAGAAGATAGACGTAATAAACGAAGAAAGTGAGTTTTACGTACCTGACGGAGCTACGTTGTGGGCGCAACCGTACGTAAGCATAAACACAAAAGCCGAGCTTTTTGCTTATGAAAATCCCTATGTTAGACGTAACGTAAACAATGTCGGCAACGATAAAATTTCAATGCCGATGCTGTATAAAGTAAAGGGTAGCGAAACGTATTCGCTCATTTCCGAATCAGAACTTGTCGGAAGTGGATTTTACGGTTCGTTTTTAGAAGTAGACGAGAGCGACATAGGAACGGGTAAGTTTAAACTTGTACACAATCCCGCATCCGCCGCAGTGTACGACTATGAAATAAGCGTACCTTTTTCATCGCCTTGGCGCACTGGAATAGTCGGGGATTTAAAAACGGTTGTCGAAAGCGAAATGGTTGAAAAGCTCTACGACGATACTGATTATTGGAAACCCGAAGATTACGATACGCTTACGGCTGAGCAAAAGAAAACCTTCGATTACGACTGGGTGGATATAAGTCCGTCTGCTTGGAACTGGCTTAAAATTGGTGGCAATAGCACTCAAAAAGATTACGAAATGCAAAAAACTTACGTTGATTTGGCTCACGATATGGGCTGGAAGTATACAATTCTTGACGCAGGCTGGGATTGGTCGTTTGATTCTGCCGTATTCCGTGAATTTATGAATTATGCAGACGAAAAAGGAATAAAGGTTGTCGTTTGGTGCGACTCACTTTCTAACTTTGCCTATGGCAACACCAACGTTTTGCAATCTAAACTGGATTATTGGGCGAGCTTTGGAATTGACGGTATTAAAATAGACTTTTTCGACGGACAAAATGCACTCGAAAGTCCGCATCGCGGCGAGGATAAGCAAACGATTGCTTGGTATGAAACAATTTTTCAAGAGTGCGCAAAGCGCAAGATGATTGTCAACGTTCACGGCTGTAATAAGCCCACGGGCATACGTCGCAAATATCCTAACGTGATAAATTACGAGGGAATAAAGGGTAACGAATCGCTGGCTATCGATTCTACGACTACCGTCAATTCTCTGTTTACCCGTGCAATCGTTGGACCTACCGATTTTACGCCGGTAGTTTTACCGACCAAAGAAGGTCGATTGACGGTGGCGCATCAAGCGGCACTTGCAGTATTGTTCGAGAGTGGCTCGCCTTCTATGGCGGACGTTGCCGAAACTTATTACTACGAAATGTTTAACGAGCTGTTTAAGTCCGTGCCCGCCCGTCACGACGATACTGTATTTTTAAGTGGAGAGCCTGACGATTATTACTGTGCGGCGATACGCTCGGGTGAAGATTGGTTCGTTGCCGCCGCAAACTCGTTTGACGATAAAACGTTAAGCATAGACTTATCGTTTTTGAATGACGGAGAATACAAGCTTATTAAGTATACCGACGCCGATAATGCAAACGATCGCAAGGTCGAAATTGTAAAGCAGGACGGTGGCAGAGTAACCAAGAGCAATACTCTTTCCGTAAAAATGTATGAAAACGGCGGATTCGTATTGCATTTCAAAAAAATTAACTAATAACAGAGAAGGAGAAAAACGATGAAAAAATTTATTACTATTTTTATTGCGG
The DNA here is from genome assembly GCA_002405165.1 of Christensenella sp. UBA4675. Classification (GTDB taxonomy): domain Bacteria; phylum Bacillota; class Clostridia; order Christensenellales; family Borkfalkiaceae; genus UBA4675. The sequence continues at coordinate 39,568 of DHLF01000005.1, read as the reverse complement.
TAGTTTTGAGTTTAGTTTGCGTTTTTGCATTTACTTCTTGCAAAGGCAAAAAAAGTGACGGTTGGACTACGACAGGTGAACTTGTAAAAGACGAAAACGGCAACATTGTGTACGACAACGTTGAATTGAGATTTACCAACGTGGTTGCGGCGGAGGATAAAGGCGTATTAGATGCGCTGGTGGCTAAGTTTAACCGCAAATACCGCGATAGAATAAATGTAATTAGCAATACAATAAGTGAAGATCAATTCGAAACCGAAGTGGCAAAGCGTATTACAAATAACAATAACGCGCCAGACTTTATTATGTCGCATCAAGAAGGGCAAAAGCAACTTGTAGAATTTAAATTTCTTCAACCCTTTGACGAAGCTTTGGAGAAGTCAGGTATAGAAATTAATATCGAAGATTACGCTACAGCGCTGTCGGCTTTTGCTAAATATGGTACGGATGAACTTTATTCGATACCTGTTGACGCGCAGAGCATGAATGTGTTATATAATAAAGATATACTTGCAGAGTGTGGTGGCGTACTTCCGAGAAACCGCGACGAACTTGACAAGCTGTGCGCTACGGCAAAAGCAAAAGGATATACACCGATATCTTGGACGACGGAGGTTAAGCAGTTCCAAAGCTATTTGTTTGTTACGGCACTTCTGCAAAACGGTGCCAAGCTTTATAACGAAAGTACGTATTATGCGGAATGGGCGACGGGAAAAAACCTTGATTCGTTTAAAACTGCGATAGAATCCATAAGACTACTCACCGGCGATTCCCCTGTAAACAGGTCGAAAAAGGACGTGCTTGCCGAATTTTTAGGTAATAAATGTTTGTTTTACTTTGGTTTACCTTGGGATATGAAGTCGCTTTTGGTGTCCTACGCACAACAACACACCGATAACGACGTTGAAAAAGTGAAAGACAAAATAGGCGGAACAAGTATGGCTAAATGGTTTGCAATGGACGAAAGCAAACCTTATGCAGACACTATTTACGGCGATTCGCATTTCTTTGCTATAACACGCGTCGTGTCGGATATAACGAAAAAAGCGGCGATTTGCGAGTTTGTTAAGTGGTTCTCGCAGGAAGTGTCCGTGCAAACGGAATGGGTTGAAACGGGTCATATGAGCGTATGCAATAAAGTTACTTCTTCACCGGAATATACCGAAAACTTTTATGCGAAAAATTACGTTACTCAATTTTACCCCGATATAAATAACTTTGTCTCGACGGGGCAGACGCCTTTCTTTTCAGAACTACGCACCTATCTCGGGCAGATTATAGTAACGGTTTTAAACAGCACCAATACGCTGACCGACGAGCAGGTTATAGAATCTAATCAAGAAAAATTCAACGGACAGGTCGACCTTTCCGGAATGTGATAAGGATAAGACAAATGGATAACGTTACGGTAATTAAAAACAAAGAAAGAAGAAAATACCGCAGAAAGGAAACGCTTCTTGCGCTCGGAATGGCAAGCCCTTATTTAATAATATTTACATTGTTTACGTTTATCCCGGTTATTTTTGGTATTGTGTTCTCATTTATGAAATACAATCCTTACTCTCCCGAAGAAAATACGTTTATAGGGTTTCAGAATTTCATTAATTTGTTTAATCTCGATTTGCAGGTAAGCAAGACGTTTTGGAAGTCGTTTCTGCCAATGTTGGTATTCAACGTTGTGGCTGTGCCGTTGCACTTGATTCTTCCGCTGTTTTTGGCGTATTTTATCAATAAACGCCCTCCGGGATATAAAATTTATCGTGCAATTATTTTCCTTCCTAGCGTTGTATCAATCAGTATCGTCGGTATTATATTCGGCAATATGTTTGCAGGCAACAATAACGGTTTAATAAACGCATGGTTGGGAAAGAATATCAAATGGCTGTCAGGTAAGCCGTTCGAGGGGGACATTCTTCGTTGGGTTGTTATTATGATAGCCGGGCTCTGGGGCGATTGCGGTAAAAATTTCGTAATATTTTCGGGCGCGCTTAGAAACGTTCCCAAAAATTTATATGAAGCGTGCGAAATGGACGGAGGAAATAAGTTCCGTAAAATACTGCATGTTACGTTTCCCCATATCCGCCCTACGCTTACGCTTTGTCTGTTTACGACTTTAATCAGTATGCTCGGCTTATACGGACAACCATACGTGCTGAATGACGTCACGAATGTGGTTGAATCTGTTACGCCTATGATGTTTATACAAAGGTATTTAGCCGGCGGGCTTACGTATGCACGACAAACGGGATTTTTCTGTGCATGCACTCTAATTTTCGGTCTGTTCGTTATGATGTTCGGCATAATTCAAAGGAAATGCACCGAGGAGCGACATCCTAAACCCCGTTATACTGCGGAGTGCGAGCGTTATTTTGCGGACAAAGGTTTTTTGTCATTGGGCGAACGTTTATGTTCAAACATTTATAATGCAAGTCTGTTTACGGATTTTGATCTTCCTGCGGAAAAGTGCAAAAAGAAATATGCGTCTCCACGTAGCAAGCTCACTAAATCAGCTTTAACAGAACGTCGAGAAAAAACCGTCGCTCTTGTAGTGTTGCTTATCGCTACGGTAATATTCGCTTTTCCGTTGCTGTATATGGTGGGTTCGTCGTTTAAGTCCGACCTTGATTTGCAATTGCATCCCGAAAAGATTTTCCCGTCTTCTTGGGATCAATGGACGCTAAAACACTACAATGGTTTTATAATTCGCAACGGTTCGATAGACGCAATGCCGAAGTGGATACTCAATTCTCTTTGGTCGAGTATTGCCACCGTTATTCTTACGGTTTTGTTTGATTTGCTTACGGCGTTTGCATTTGTGTTTCTGCGGTTTAAAGGCAAGGATAAGTTGTTAAAATTCTTATTCTTATGGATGGCAGTACCTGCTATACTCGGCACGTCGCCTTCGTTTATCATTTTCTCGCAAATCAAAAACTCGTTTCAATTAACGGGTATGGCGTCTTATTTTTACATTTATATGTGGCTGATTCTTCCGGGCTGTACGGGCATATTCAATATGCTGTTGATGCGTAGTTTCTTTTTATCGATTCCTAAGGATATCGTTGAAAGCGCGAAAGCCGACGGTGCTAGCACAATGACAATTTTTAGACGCATTATCGCACCGCTTGCCAAGTCTACTTCGTTGATGATTATTCTGTTTTCGTTTACGGGTAGCTGGAACAGTCTTGTTTGGCCACAGCTCTTGCTGTCGGGCGAAATCTCTGAGTGGCGTACGGTTACCTATGCGCTTACCGTTTACTATACGGGCGGCACAAGTTGGGGGCAAGTCGGTTTATCTATGGCGACAAGCGTATTTACTTTAATGCCGATACTTTTAATATTTATTTTTACACAGAACAAAATGATAGACGGATTAGCTTCATCGGGTATAAAAATGTAACCCGAAAGTTAGAACAGGGGGTATATATGAAAAATACAAATACGGAAAATGAAACGTTCTTATCGCTTAACCATCTCGTAAAGGTTTATCAAAATAACGAAAAAGCCGTATACGACTTTAATTTAAATATACAACGCAATGAATTTATCGTTATCGTTGGACCTAGCGGGTGCGGTAAATCCACCACACTTAGAATGGTTGCCGGGCTCGAAGACGTAACGGGAGGCGAAATATACCTTAAAGGCGAGCTTTTAAATTACAAGCCGAGCAACGAGCGACGTATGGCAATAGTTTTCCAAAGCTATGCGCTATATCCGCAAATGACGGTATACAGCAATATCGCTTTTCCTTTAACGATAAAAAAATATCCCTTGCCCGCTATTGATAGAATTTTGTCTGCCAATGCAGAAACGGAAAAAATTTTAGGCACGGTAGAGTTTGGTAAGATTGCGGAAATTATGTGCAGAGTGGCGTGCGAAAAGCGTAAAAAACGTGACCATATCGAAGCAGTTTCAACTGTATTCAATTGTTCTTATGAAGCGGGAGAATTTTTAATAAAAATATTTAAGCCGTTTTTAAAATGTTCGCTTGAAGAGATTATCAGCAAGGAAGTCGAAATACGCTCGGTTATACGGGAAAAGATTCAAGAGAGAGCAAAAAGTGTCGAAATTAAAAACAAAGAAAACGGCGTAACGCTCGACGAAAATTTTTGCGCGGTGGACAGAGAAGGGAAAAAAAAGCTTATATACCGTAAGTATACTCCATACGAAATTAAAACGCAGGTGTACGAAACGGCGGAAAAGCTTGATTTAATTCCCTATTTAGATAAATTACCCAAAGAGCTTTCCGGCGGGCAAATGCAACGTGTGGCGCTAGGACGGGCGATAGTTAAAAACGTGCCGGTATTTCTTATGGATGAGCCTCTTTCAAACTTAGATGCAAAATTGCGACTTACCATGAGAAGCGAAATAGTAAAAATACACAACCGCATTGGAGCAACGACGATATACGTTACGCACGACCAAACCGAGGCTATGACTATGGCTACGCGCATAGTGGTTATGTCGCGAGGATTTGTCCAGCAGATAGGTACGCCCGAGGAAATATACAACTCGCCGTGCAATATGTTCGTTGCCAAATTTATCGGTTCGCCTGCTATGAACTTTTTCAATATGCAGTTTGACAGGAGCAATTCCCGTCTTACTTGCGGAGAATTTTTAATACCTGTTGACGAAGCGTTTATTGCAAAGCATGACAAAGCGTATTTGCGCGAGAAAGAAAAATATGAAAAACTTTATGATAATTTCGACGAAACGGCGCGTGACGAGATACGCAAAACGCTGTCGGCAACGGGCGAGCTTGAATTGAACAGAAAAGTAACGCCTAAGAAAAAGAACGTGTTTGTAAGGTTTGCGACATTTTTCAAAAATGTAATGCAAAAAATCAAAAAGAAAGAAATTGAGGAAGACCCGTTTGCAAAGGAGCGCGAAATTTGTTTAAACAAGCTCAAAGCGTTAGAAAAGTGTTTAACTGAAAATCACGCCGTATCGGTAGGTATACGTCCCGAATGTATAAAAATAGAGCTGAAAAAGAAAGTAAAAAATAAGCAAGGTTTTACGGTAAGACCTACGGTGTGTGAACTTTTAGGTGGTGAGTACAATATTCATTTCGATTTTTGCGGGCAGGATATGGTTGGTCGAACCGATACAAAGCACAAAATTACGACGGAAGACGAGCTTATAGTTTCCTTTTCCATGAACGATGCATATGTGTTCGATCCGATAACGGGTAACGTTATTTGATAATCAACGTTCCGCAAATAATGTAAATGGCTATTTTTGAGCTTTTTGTGGGTTAGAGTTTTAGCTGTTTTATAGGAGATTGACAATTATATGTGATAAATATTCGATTATCATAATCCTAAGTCTATATCCGACTATTTAAGGTTAAGAGTTTTCGACTGTCTCCCCCCTTAAAAGGTAAAATAAATTAAAGTTTTGCAAACGGCTAAAAGATATTTTATTTAAAAAGTCTTAATAAATATAGAATATAAAACTTTTATTTTATAGTTTTTTTATAGAAAAATATTGATAAATAACGGTATAATGAATTATAATCGTGCTATAAAGGAATGGGATATGTATATCACTATAAAAATAAAAAACAAATAATTCTTTTCATTTTTATGTGTTAACTTTTTGTTTGTTATGATTTAAAATAGTTTTCGCAAATATCTAAGTGCTTTTTGCAAGAATGACCGTACGAAAAAGATATAACGGGCTTTTTCGTTCGGTCTATTTTTTTATATAAATCGACAAAAAAAGTAATTTTTATACATTTTTTTTCCTTTAAACTTGTTTTTAAAAAAACTTTAACATATTTCAATATAAAAAAATATATTTTTATAAAAAAATAATAATTCATAATTTATTAAAATCATTCATAATTCTACATTCTTTTTCATAAATGCTTAAAATTTACTTGATTTTGTACATATGAAGTGATATAATATCAAATAATAAAATAACAAAAGGGAAAATAGGGAGATTTACAATATGACGTTAAGTAAGGCAAAGATAGGTGAAATGGTAAGTTTGCTTTTATTAAAAATAGGCATACCGCCGAATTTAAAAGGATTCCGTTATATAAGAGAAGGCGTTAGTTTAATAATTAACGATGGTTCTTTGATAGAGAATTTTAATAATGGATTATATCCGAGATTAGCAGAAACTTTTGGTGAAAACAAATGCTCGATAGAGCGAAACATTAGACATGCGATAGAAGTATCTTACAACCACGAAAAAAAGAACAGACTAATGGAAGTGCTTGGCTACGAAGTTTATACTTATGAAAAACCGACGAGTAGGCAACTTATTTCTTTACTTGTAGAAAACGTATACTTACAAAGTTTATAATTTTATCCGACGGGTAAAACCGTCGTTTTTTTCGTAATATAAAAATTTTATGCGTCTTTTACGCTTACCGTAAGAAATAAAATAGTAAAATTTTTCGTGTTAAAAACGCCTGTAAGATTTAAATAATTTAACAACCTAAATATAATATGTTTTTTATGATTTATGTAAGGGGTAAACCGTGGACTTTTGTGTAAAAAATTCTTTATACGTTTTGCGCTTTTTTGTTAAGTGGCTAAGCAGTTAAATCTAACGTAAAAAGAAATTTTGTAAACTTTTTTGCTATATTTAGTTTTTAGTAACAGTCTGATTTGCAAAAAAATATTATTAAATTAAAATTTAAATTCATAAAAAGTATTTGATAAAGCAAAGAAAATGTATTAAACTGTAAAAACTAGTAAAGAAAATGAAGAATATATTATTAAAACTAATGACACGCACGCTCGTATAGAAAGCGACGATAAAAACGTAATAGGATTTTTTAAAATAGCTAGCATTATATCTAATTTTACCGAAATTTCAGACAAAAAAATTATTATTAGATTCGGATACGATGCGGTTACGGATTCGCTCACTCTCTATGCAGGGTATTCTTACGACGGACGATTCGATTCCTCGTACAAAGGGTGGCGCACCGATATTTGAAAACGCAGGAGGAAGAATCGCGGACAGTTTAACGCTTGCGACGAGGCTTTTTTAAATTTTTTCTTTAAGGCGAAAACGCTGTATTCGAAAGCACAAACGATATAAAACTTATCGAGATTTAATATATTTTAAAATACTCTTTAAAATTTAGATTTTTCATTGAGTTTAAATTTATTTTATGATATAATCACTAAAAATAGTAAAAAGGGTTGGCAAATGGAAAGAAAAGCAATTTCTAAAAACGGGGATATTTCAACATTTTATAATACTCACGAAATTTTAGTTATGCAAAACTTGTACGATAGCGCGGTTAAACAACTAACCGTTAAACTAGAAGTTTTAAATAACGAATTTAACGTGTTATACGCAAGAAATCCTATCCACCATATAGAAAGCAGGTTAAAATCCCCTGATAGTATTATTGCGAAGTTGATTAAAAAAAATCTTCCCGTAACGATAGAAACCGCTAAAAAACACCTAAACGATATTGCGGGCGTAAGGGTTGTTTGCAATTATATAGACGACGTTTATAACGTTGCCGAAATACTATTAAGGCAAACGGATATAGAACTTGTAAAAAAGCAAGACTACATTAAAACTCCCAACTATAACGGATATCGTTCGTTGCATTTAGATATTAAAGTTCCCGTTTATTTGTCTGATAGAACTGAATACGTAGTTGCGGAAGTTCAGTTAAGGACTATCGCAATGGACTTTTGGGCAAGTTTAGAACACGATATAAGGTATAAAGCGGACAAGTCTAGACTTCCGATAGGGATAAACGAAGAAATGCTGGATTGTTCTAATAAAATTGCGGAAATAGACAATAAAATGCAGGATATGTATAAAAGAATTAAAGCGTCTGAAAATTCTTAATATAAGTTTTAAAAGATAGAAAGTTCGGTCTTTCTTTTGGAATAAAATTTTAAAAAATTAGAAAAAAAGCTTAAAAATAGTTGAAAAGAAAAAATATCTATGATATAATAGCTTACGATAAAAGTATGCCGAAGTGGCGGAATAGGTAGACGCAAGGGACTTAAAATCCCTCGGTGTAACAACCGTATCGGTTCGACTCCGATCTCCGGCACCAAATAAAACGAACTCAAATTTTTGAGTTCGTTTTATTTTTTTGAGATTTATTATTTCGATTTAAGCGTTAAGTTAAAATAATCAAAATTTCAAAAAAATCGAAGTAGTTTTTAAGAAAATAAAGCATAAAAATAACGGCGAAAATCAAGCTTGTTTTTCGCCGTTTTATAGTAAAATTTTTTAAAATTATTCTTCGTATTTTTCTTCTGAAATAGATTCGTCGGGTATATTTTTTGCGTTTATATCCGCTCCGTAATCCAACAAGAAATAAATAATTAAATAAAAAAGCGCGTAGCCTAAGGAAAGCGTATGAGTAAAATTGTCTTTAACTTTAAAACAATTACAAATTATACTTATAACGATAGAGCAAACGATAGATAAAACTAAACTTAAAATAGCCGTTTTTTTGGTTTTTAATACGACTTGCTTGTCAAAAGGCGTTCCTATTTTTAAAATATTTTCGCAATATTTATAAAATTTATAGTATAACGCTATCGAAAACGAAGCGTATGCTACAAACGATAAAGTAGAGCATAAAGCTTGGTTATAGCTTGCGTCAAAATTTATATCTTTAAATATTTCCAACAAATTTTTCTTGCCGACAATTAAAATTCCTACGAAACACGTTCCGCCTAAGCTTACGCCCACTATCGAGCAAATAAACGCAATTTTAAATAAAATTTTAAACACTTTCGTTAAAGTTAAAATTCTTTTTAAACTTTTCATAACAACTCCTTATATTGTTAATATATTATACCTTTTATAAATTTTAGTCAATGCAAAAATTAAAATATATATATTTATAATGAATTGACATAAATGGCAAATAATTATATAATAATCAGTGGTGAAAATTATGTTTTTACACGTTTTAAAAATAATTTCAGGCCCTATAATAGGCGCGATAATAGGCTACGTAACAAACTATATAGCCGTTAAAATGCTATTTAGACCTTATAAACAAAAACGGATAGGAAAATTAAAAATTCCGTTTACTCCGGGGATAATACCTAAAAGGCAACCGCAAATAGCAAAAGCGGTGGGCAAAGCCGTAGGTGAAAATTTGTTTACGGAAGAAGATATAAAAAAATCGTTTTCCGTTATGGAATTTAACGTAAAATCTTTATTAAAAGACTATACTTTTTTAGACGTTTTATCTAAGTTTGACAAAGACGGAACTTTGTGCGAAAAAGGCGTAGACTACGTAACGGACAAACTATACGAAGAGTTAAAGTCCGCCGATTTGGGGACGATAATCGCCGAACAAGGGGAAAAGGTTTTTTTGAAGAAAAAGGCTAGTTTGGGTATGATGGCGATGTTTATCGGCGATAAACTTATATCTAACGTAGCCGATGAATTAAAAAGTAAAACCAACGAATATATAGAAGAAAACGGCAGAGAAATAATAAAGGCAAAAGTTAAAGATAAATTTGAAAAATTAAAGGGTGAAAATTTATCCGAAATTTGCAATAACGAACTTATAGAAGGGCTTTTAAACGATTTTATAAGCAAATTTTTATTAAACTTTATTCAAAAGGGCGTTGAAAAAATAGACGTAAGCAAAGTTGTAGAAGACAAAGTAAACGCAATGGACGTAAAAGAACTTGAAAAACTTTGTTTATCGGTTATGAAAAAAGAGCTAAACGCGGTAGTAGATTTAGGCGCGTTAATAGGGTTCGTTTTAGGAATTATAAACATATTTATATAGCGAAATTTTAAAAGTAATGCAAAATTAGGGGCTTGTTAATATCAAACCGCTTTATATTTTTTAACTGTAGGAGAAAGAAGTATGGAAAAGGCTAGCAGTAAAGTATTAAAAACTTCCGCAAGAGAAATAGCATACGTTAGTTTATTCGTGGTAATAACGGCGGTATGTTCTTGGATAAGTTTGCCGTTTGCAGTGCCGTTTACTTTGCAAACTTTTGCCGTGTATTTGTCGTTTTTCGTGCTTAAAGGAAGAAAGTCGCTACTTTCGATAGTAAGTTACATAACGCTCGGGTTAATAGGCGTGCCGGTATTTTCGTCTTTCAAAGGCGGAGCGTCCGTACTGTTCGGGGCTACCGGCGGATACATTTGGGGCTTTATTTTGGTAATTTTAATTTTGTGGGCGTTTACTCCGCTATTAAAAAATAAAGTCGCTTTAATTTTCGCTTGTTTAATTTCACTTTTCGTTTGCTATATATTCGGAACGGTATTTTTTGTAAAAGTTTACTCTCAAAAAAGCTCTATCAGCTTTATAAAAGCGTTAAGCTTTTGCGTATTTCCGTTTATTTTACCCGATATGTTAAAAATATTTTTGGCTTACGTCGTAAGCGAAAAAATTAAAAAAACAATAAAAAATCAAGAAACAATTAAAAAAATATAGCCTTGCGGTTAGAAAAGGGAAAAGATGCCTTACAGCGTATTTTTAAAGAAAAACGAAGAAAAAAGAATAGTAAACGGACACCCTTGGGTTTACGCCAACGAAGTTTTAAAAACGGAAGGAAAGGGTAAAAACGGAGATTTAGCCACCGTTTACGATTACAGCGGAAGATTTATCGGAAAGGGCTATATTAATTTTTTATCCAAAATTTTAGTTAGAATATTCATAAGAAACGACGATGTTCCCGATAAAGAATTTTTCAAGAAAAAAATTAGTCAAGCAAACGAATATAGAAAAGAATTGGGCTACGACAACTGTTATCGAATGGTATTTTCCGAATCCGACGATTTACCCGGTTTAATTGTTGATAAATACGCTAACAGCTTATGCGTTCAAATATTATCGCTCGGAATGGAATTAAATAAACCCCTTATTATAGAATGTCTTGTAGAACTTTTTTCACCCGACACGATTTACGAGCGTAGCGACGTTGCCATAAGAGAAAAAGAAGGACTAAAACAATTTAAGGGCGTAATTTACGGAAAAGACAACGCAAAAGCAGAGATAGAAGAAAACGGAATAAAAAGCGTTGTGGATATGGAAAACGGGCAAAAAACGGGCTATTTTCTCGACCAAAAGGAAAACCGATTCGCTTGCAGAAAATACGCTAAAAATAAGGACGTTTTAGATTGTTTTTGCAACGTCGGCGGATTTTCTTTAAACTGCGCTTTGGCGGGGGCGAAAAGCGTAAAGTCACTCGATATATCGATTAAAGCCTTAAAAGACGTAGAATATAACGCAAAATTAAACGGTTTAGAGAACGTAATTTCTACCGAACAAGCGGACGTTTTCGAAAAGCTGAGAGAATACAAAAAGCAAAATAAAAAATTCGGTTTGGTAATTTTAGATCCGCCTGCTTTTTGCAAAAACGCCGACGCGGTTAAAGACGCGTATAAAGGCTATAAAGATATAAATATTTTGGGAATGAAACTCGTTGAAAGCGGTGGATATTTGGTAAGTTGTTCTTGTTCCCATTATATGACGTTTAGTTTGTTTGAAAAAATGCTAAAAGAAAGCGCAAGGGAAAGCGGAAGAAAAGTAAAGGTGATGGAAGTAAAAACTCAATCTCCCGACCACCCTTCTTTGATTTCGGAAGAAGAAAGCGTTTATCTTAAATTTTATATTTTACAAGTGATTTAGTTAGATTAAAAAATAACCTTTTTTTAATTTTGGAATAAAAGGATTATTTTAAAATTTATATATTTTAAGTAGATTAGTTTAATTTTACGGCTTATAAAAGCAAAGACTTGCCCGACAAATTTCTTTATTTTCAGGAAAAGGGGCGTTTATTTTTTAATACAACAAGTAATTTAATTTTGGAGAAAACTATGTGGACTGACAGTGAAATACTATATCATATATATCCTTTGGGAGCTTGCGGAGCGCCCGTGGAAAACGACGGAATAACCGTTAGTAGAATACTTACAATAAAAAATTATATACCGCATCTTAAAAAATTAGGGGTTGGAGGAGTATATTTTTCACCGCTTTTCGAATCCGATAGGCACGGCTACGACACGAGAGATTATTTTAAAATAGATTGTCGTTTGGGAACTAACGAAGATTTTAAATCCGTTTGCGATGAGCTACACAAAAACGGAATAAAAGTTATTTTAGACGGAGTTTTTAATCACGTTGGCAGGGGATTTTATCAGTTTCAAGACGTTTTAAAAAATAGAGAAAATTCCGCATATAAAGACTGGTTTTATATAAATTTCGGCGGAAACACGCATTATAACGACGGTTTATGGTACGACGCTTGGGAAAAACATTACGAACTTGTAAAATTAAATCTTCACAATCCCGCCGTTACCGACTATTTGTTTAAAGCTATCGAATTTTGGATAAACGAATTCAAAATCGACGGTTTAAGATTAGACGTGGCGTACTGTCTTGATAGAAACTTTATGAAAAGTTTAAGAAATTTCGCTAAACAAAAAAAGGATTTCGTTTTAATAGGGGAAGTATTGTTTGGTGATTATAATCAGTTCGTAAACGACAATATGCTCCATAGTTGCACGAATTACGAAAATTACAAGAGTTTATATTCGTCTTTTAACACTAAAAATTTATTTGAATTATCGTATTCTTTAAATAGACAATTCGGCTACGATAACTGGTGCATTTATCGAAATAAACATTTGGTAACTTTTACGGATAATCACGACGTGTCTAGGTTTGCCACCATTTTATCTAATAAAAATTTAATTAAATTAGGGTACGGTATGTTGTTTACTATGCCCGGTATTCCAACGCTTTATTACGGAAGCGAATGGGGTATGGAAGGTGATAAAAAGGACGGAGATAACGCTTTAAGACCGTTTGTAGAATATCCGCAAGAAAATGCTTTAACGGAAGATATAAAAAGGTTTATTCAAATAAGAAAATCTAATCCCGTATTTTCGTTCGGCGGATACAAAAACATCGTGGAAGCAAACGAGTTTTTAGTTTTTGAAAGAGCTTATAACGGTAAACACGCGCTTGTCGGGCTTAACATTTCGCAAGAAGTAAAAACCGCGCATCAAAATTCTTTAAGCGGAAACTTTAAAGACGCCGTTACGGGGATGAAAGAAACCTTAAACGGCAATTTCGTTTTACCGCCCGAAAGCATAATTATTTTAATCAGTGAGTAAATATTAAAACAAATGAAATACGTTTTTATTATAAATTTATCGGCGGGGAATAACTTGGCGGAAAAAAGTTTAGAAAAAGAGCTTGTTACGCTGAAAGAATCTATCGAGTACGAAAAACACGTTACTCGCGCGCCGAAAGAAGCAACGAAATTCGTTAAAGAATATTGTGAAAATTCAAAAGAAGAAATATGTTTCGTCGCTTGTGGCGGAGACGGCACTATTAACGAAGTAGTAAGCGGGCTTATCGGGCAAGAAAACAAATACTTTGCCGTTTTGCCTTACGGGAGCGGTAACGATTTCGTTAAATATTATCCTAACAGTAATTTTTTATCCTTGTCAGATTTAATAAACGGCGAAAAGTTAAAAATAGACCTTTTAAAAGTAAACGACAGCTATTGCGTAAATATGTGCAATATAGGTTTAGAAGCTGTAGTAGGGGCGGAAGCTAACCGAGTAAAAGAAAAAGGCGGAAAACACGCTTACTTTAAAGGTTTATTAAAAGGAATATTTTGCGGAAGATTTAATAAGCTCGAAATAAAAGCCGACGGGGAAGTAATAACTAAAAAACGCACGCTTTTATGTTCGGTTGCAAACGGAAAATTTGCAGGTAGCAAATATATGTGTTCGCCTTTATCCGAAATGGACGACGGTATTATGGACGTAGTTCTTTTCCGTTCTATGTCGCTTATAAGATTTTTATTTTGCATAAAGCACTATATAAAGGGAACTCATTTAAAACTTAAAAGCATAGCTAAAAAAAGAGTGTATAAAAGGGCAAAAGTCGTAGAAATAAACGCCAAAAAGGAAATTTCCGTGTGTTTAGACGGTGAAATTTTAAAAGGCAAACATTTTTTAATTACCGTATTGCATAAAGCGTTAAATTTTATCTTACCTAAAAAATCGGCTTTTTTAAATTAAATTTTAAACTTAAACGCTGTTAATTTTCTTATGTTAAAATCAATTCTAAGGTATTAGTTGTTGCTTATATAAGGAGAAATTATGAAAATATCGAATAAAAGTTTACAAAAATACGTTTACGGCGTATATCAAACTAAAATTGAAAAGGGTTATTTAGGGTTTTATCATTACGACGATAAACAAATGGATTATTTATTAAACAGAGACGCTTCTTTTTGGTATCCGAGAAGTAAATTTTCTTCTTCCGTAACCTTAGAGTTTAAAACGCAATCTACTTTTATTTCTTTCGATTATAAAATTGTGGAAGTCGGCTCTTACGACTCAGTAGACGTGTACGTCAATTCTTTTCCTTATCAAATAGTTAAAGCGGACGAACTTGAAAAAAAAGGTACGTTATCTTTTAGCTTGCCCGAAGGTGAAAAAAAAGTAACTGTATATTTCCCCATAGATTTAAACATACAAATAAAAAATTTCGTAACCGAGCAGCCGCTTAAAAAAGTAAAAAAATCGCATAAAGTTTTATGGCTCGGGGACTCTATTACGCAAGGGTACGGTACGTTTTTAACGGGCGAAACTTACGTAAACGTAGCAAATAGGGTTTTAAATTACGATATATTAAATCAAGGCATAGGCGGATATATTTTCGATAGCAAAATTTTAACCAAAATGGACGGGTATACACCCGAAAAAATAATAGTTTCGTTCGGTACAAACCACTATAAAGCGGACGATTTTTTAGGTCAAGTCAGCGCGTATTTTAAACAGTTAAGTGCGATTTATAAGGATATAAAAACTCTCGTAATTACGCCGATTTTTAGGTGTGACGACGGTAGCGATTTAGAAAAATTAAAATGGGCGGGAAAGGAAATCGAAAGGATATGTTCACAGTATTCTAACGTTACGGTAGTAAACGGGTTTACTCTTGTTCCGCACCTTGCACAGTATTATTTCGACGGGTTGCATCCAAACGCTTTGGGAGCGAACTATTACGGAAGAAATTTAGTTGAATTCATTAAAAAAGTTAAATTTTAAGAATAGAAAAACTTGCTAAATATTTAAAAATATTATATAATATTTTACATAGATTTTTTAATATAATAGACAATTTAGTTTTAAAAAATTTTTTCATTTAAACGTTTTTAAAAAGAACGGAATTTTTTTGAAAAAGATTATTTCAGCTGTTTAATTAGATTTTAAATAAAAGATTTTTTAAACTATTTAAAAACGAATTATTATTTGAAAGAATGGAGTTCGTTGTAAAAAAATTTACAATTTTAAGCAAGTCTAAAACGCTAATGCGTTTTTAGGCGGGGGCGTAGCTCAGTTGGTTAGAGCGCCACCTTGACATGGTGGAGGTCATAGGTTCGAGTCCTACCGTTCCCACCATTTAATCAGATTTAAACTCGTGTTTAAGTCTGATTTTTTTAACCGTAATATTTGGTGAGAATATGAAAAAAATTATTAGTTTAATAGGATTTATCGCGATAACGATAGTAAGCTTTTTTGCCTTTTGTTTTTCAGGTGAAAAAGCGTATTCGCTTAGTTCTATATCGTTTTATAGCGAAAAAAATAAACCGTTTTTTTACGGAGCTACCGCTATTACGATAGATAAAAACGTAACAGATAATTTCGATATAAAAGATAGCAGATTCAGGGTTTTTGCTTTCGATTACGAAGACGGCGACTTAACCGATAGAATTTCTTGCGTTTTTAACAACGTAAACAGTAAAATTTCCGGGAAATATTCTATAAAATATTCCGTTAAAGATTCGCACGGTAACGTTTCCGATTTAACTGTTTCGGTTACGGTTACGGACGAAGAAAACGGAATAATCGACGTTGTAAGAACGATTTATTCTTTGCCCGCAATGGAAAATATGAAATTTACGGGAACTGAAAGATGTAATACGGGCGATAGTCAAATTTTAGGTATTTACGTTCCGCAAAACGCTAGTTTCGAGATAAGATATTTAAACGCCGATTTCGATTGTAAAATTACTTTTTTTACAAACAATAGGACGAAAAACAGCATTTTAACTTTTCAAAAAACCGTATCGGATTTTCAAACTGTTAAAAACGTAGCCAAGGACGGAAATTCTTACGGAGCCGTTCCGCTTTTAACTTCGCCAAGACTTACGGAAGAGATAATAAACAAAACTTACGAAATAGAAGTTAAATACGATTTATCTTGTTCTTCGCTCGATTATTATCACTATAAAGACGATGAAAACGTTTTTAGGGAAAAATGGAATATTTCTAAAAACGATTTCGGGGTAGTTGACGGAGAAGCTATTTTGTACGTAGTTCCTTACGCAGACTTAGATAAACTTGTGGGGGAGGGTAAGTCTTTTAAAAATCTTGACGGAAATTTGGAATACGTTTTAAACGTTGTTAATCGTATGGATAAAATGATAGGGTTATCATTTAATCCTGCCAAAGCTACGGATAGAAATTACAGGACTAAATATACCGCTTGCGCAGACGCAGGGGTAAATGCGGGCGCGTATTACGCAGGTAATTTTATTGCGGTGTGTTCAGAATCCGTTTCGGCAATGTTTCAGTATGGTTGGGGGACTTTGCACGAAATAGCTCACGGCTATCAAGGTTATTTGGGTAGGGGAAATTTAAACGGGCAAAATTTATGTTTAAACGAAACGGGTAACAATATTTTAGCGCATTACGTTCAAGCGGATAAAAGTTTATACAAGTCGTCCGAAAACTGGATGGGTGGAAGTTTAAGTCAAATAGAAGATAAAAATAACGCAAAAAGGCTTAAGGGAGAAGAAATATTTAATAATAACGCGGGGACTTATACTAACGTAGGTGAAAAGTTATTTTGCCTAATAAATTTATTCGATTCGTTCGAAGGGGAAATAACTTACGGAAAATTGTTTTCTTATTTTAGAGAGTCGGCTTTCGAAAACGGAATAAATGCATACACTACCGCCGATATATACGCAAAATTTTTTGCAAAAGAATATAAAGCGAATATTATTCCTTATTTAAACGCGTGGAAAATAATCGTTTCCGATTTAACTACGGAGCAATTATTTAACGAAGATTTAACTTCTTTTTCAATTCTTTCAGACGTTGTGTCCGATGAAAAATTACAAGAAATTAAAAATAGCGAAAACTTAGAGCAAAAATATTGTCCGATAGCAGATAGCGTTTTAGATAAATATGAAATATTTGGAAATTTAAAAATTACAATAAATATAGATGATTTTTCGCTTTTAAACGGTAAAAAAATTGCAATTTTTAAAAATGGAAAATTGTTAGAAGCTAAACGAATTGAAAATAGCGTTGAATTTTCTAACTTAAAAGTCGGGGCGTATTTAATTAAACTTCCCGTCGACTATTCGTATAAAAGCGTTTTTTGCCCCGTTTATATAAATCAAGGACAAAACGAAATAATAAAAAACTACGAAAAAATAGACGAAAAAATTTATCACGGCACAAAACTTTGGATAAGGGGAATTTATCAAACGGTAGGCTATACTCTTACGCTTTCCAACCAAAATAAAAGCGGAAAAATTGCTTTGGGCGGGGCAAATTTAGGCAATCAAAATTCCGAATGGCAAGCTCGCCCGAACGACGTGTTTATATCCGTTACGATTGAAAATAACGAAAATCAAATAATAAATCAAGCCGTTGTTAAGGGTAGCGAATATTTTACTTCTCTTTCCGTAGGCGGTTACAACGTAAATTTAGAGTACGGTTATAAAATAAAAGTCTTTACTCATAAACCGCAATACGTAAACGTTTGGTCGCTTATATCGGGTAGTGATAAACCTATTTCGGATTATAACGTAAATTCTAGCGAAATAAATTATGAAGTAACTAAGGACGGATTAAAACTTTTGAACGTTAAAAATTTCGATACGGAATTAGTTTTAAAAAACGAATTAAAAACTAAACTAGTTGCCGAAATAGAAGACTTAAAAAATAGTTTAAAGGAAGACGACTATTTAGATAAATCAAAAAAATTCAGTCAAAAGGCAAGTATTATAAAAAATTACTTAAATCTTCCCGATAGTGAAAAGCAAGCGTATTCGGGTTTAATAGAAAAAATTAAACTAGGCGGTAAGCCCGTAATATATGCGGATAAAAAAGAAATAGTTATAAATAAAGGGGATAGTTTAAACTTACTTTCGTTAGTTTCCGTTTACGACAACGAAGATTATTATATAGAGCTAACAAAAAATAACGTTGTAACCGATTTTAACGCTAGCGTTGTCGGCGAGTATACGGTAGAATATTCTTGTGCCGATTCGGACGGAAACACGGCTAGCAAAACTATTAAAATTATCGTAAAACAAGCCGATAAAACTAATAAAAACATAAATGAAAAAACTAAGAAAATAGTGTTTATAGTTTTAGTAGTTTGTTTAATTTTCAGCTTGACCGTTTCGGTTGTGATAATTGCTAAAAAATGGCGACAAGGTTGAAGTTTTAAAAGACTAGTAAAAATTTTATTATTAAAAAATAAATAAAGCAATAAACAGAAGACTAAAATAGTAGTTAAAAATTGAAAAATTTTTAAAAAACGTTTGACAACGCTAATCAAAAGTAATATACTCAATTCAAGGTACACGAAAATGAAACAAAATTTAAACGTTATATTTTTTGGATATTACTTTTACTTTAAGCCATATTTTTAATATCGGTTATTTTTTGCGTGCCAAAAATTTTTAAAGATAAAAGCTATGAATGACCGAAATAAAATTTCGGTCATTTTTTTTTAAGGAGAAAACAATATGATTATCGTTGTTAAAAAGGATTGCGACAAAAAGGAATTAAAAAATTTAACCGATTGGGTGGAAGACCAAGGTCTTAAAATCGACGAAAGTAAGGGCACTAACAGTTTAATTTTAGGACTTGTCGGCGATACCAGTAAAATCGATATAGACTTAGTAAGGTCGCTCGATATCGTAGAAGACGTTAAAAGAATTCAAGAGCCTTTTAAATGTGCCAACAGAAAATTCCACCCCGAAGATACTATCGTAGACGTAAACGGAGTAAAATTCGGCGGAGATAATTTCGTATTTATCGCAGGTCCCTGTTCGGTAGAAACGGAAGCTCAAATTATAGAAGTTGCCCAAGCTGTTAAAAAAGCGGGCGCAAACGTTTTAAGGGGCGGAGCTTTTAAGCCCAGAACTTCTCCTTACTCGTTCCAAGGTTTAAGAGAAACGGGAATCGACTTACTTTTAAAAGCAAAACAAGAAACGGGACTTCCTATCGTAACCGAAATTATGAGCGTTAGGCATATAGATTTATTCCAAGAGGTGGATATTATACAAATAGGCGCAAGGGATATGCAAAATTTCGAGCTATTAAAAGAAGTGGGAAAAACTAAAAAACCCGTACTTTTAAAAAGGGGATTATGCAACACGATAGAAGAATGGCTTATGAGTGCGGAATATTTAATGTCGGAAGGCTGTAAAGACGTTATTTTATGCGAAAGGGGTATAAGAACGTTTGAACCTTATACGAGAAACACTTTGGATTTGTCGGCAATTCCTTTGCTTAAAGAATTAACGCATTTGCCCGTAATAGTAGACCCGTCGCATGCGTCGGGAATATCAAGACTTGTTAAACCCTTATCTTTGGCAACGGTCGGTTCGGGGGCGGACGGACTTATGATAGAAGTACACAACAATCCGCAAAAAGCTTGGTGCGACGGCGCTCAATCCATCACTCCCGCGCAATTTGACGAAATTGTAAAAAAAGTAAACGTAATTTTACCGCTTGTCGGAAAAGAGCATAGAGTATGAAAAACGTAGGAATTATAGGACTTGGAATAATGGGCGGTTCGTTTGGAAGAACGCTCGTTAAAAAAGGTAATCATACCGTTTACGGATACGACGTAAACCCGTCTGTTATGAAAAAGGCGGAAATGTTAAAGGCGTTTGACTATCCTTTAACGAAAGAAAATGCAAAAAAAATAGATATTTTAATAATATCCGTTTATCCCAACGTTTTTGAAGAAGTTTTAAAATCTATTTGTCCGTTTTTAAAAAAAGACGCTATTATCGTAGATTTTTGCGGTATAAAAAGAAGCATTGTAGAAATAATGCGTGATTACGAAAAAATTTATCCGTCTTTAATTTTCGTTGGCGGACACCCTATGGCAGGAAGAGAGTTTTCCGGTATAGAACATAGTAGCATAAATTTGTATGATAAAGGTTCTATGATACTCGTAAACGTAAACGCCGATATATTTAAATTAGAAGAAATTAAAAAATTCTTTTTAGAAGTTATGGCGCAAGTAGTTATTACGACGAGTGAAAAGCACGACGAAACGATAGCTTACACGTCGCAACTGTGTCATATAGTTTCTAACGCGTTTATAAAAAGCGAAACGGCGCAAAACCATTACGGATTTTCCGCAGGTAGTTATAAAGACCTAACGAGAGTTGCAAGATTAAATAGCGCTATGTGGACGGATTTAATGCTGAAAAATAAAGATAAGCTAAGCAAAGAACTAGGAATTTTAATAGAAAATTTGCAAAAATATCAAGAAGCTATCGAAAAAAACGACGCTGTTAAATTAAACGAATTACTAAAAGAAGGCAACGATTTAAAACTACAAATAGACGTAAAAAACGGTGGAAAGTAAAATGAGCGAAATAAAAATAAATGCAAGTAAACCATATAACGTATATATAGAAAAAGACTTTTCTTTATTTAAAGAAATTTTCTATAAAACGGTTTCTTGCGATAAAGTTTTGGTTGTTACAGATGATAATTGTGTAAAATTTTACAAACATAAAATTAAAGATTTATTAACTGAAAAAACCGTTTACGAATACGTTATTAAGGCGGGCGAAGATAGTAAAAATTCGCAAAACTACTTAGAAATTTTATCGTTTTTGGCCCGTAACGATTTTACCAGAAAAGATTGCGTTATAGCTTTCGGTGGTGGAGTTGTAGGCGATTTAGCGGGATTCGTTGCGTCAACGTATATGCGCGGAATTGCGTTCGTAAATGTTGCCACTACGCTTTTATCGGCGGTAGATTCTTCTGTCGGCGGTAAAACGGCTATCGATTTGCCGTACGGTAAAAATTTGGTCGGCACGTTTTATCAACCGAGTCTTGTTTATATAAATTTAGGTTTTTTTAAAACTTTACCGCAAAAAGAAATCAGCAACGGCTTTGGAGAAATAATAAAATATTATTTTTTAACCGACGATATATCCGAAGACGATTTGGCTACCGTTTCCGAAAATTTAATATATAAATGCGTAAACGTTAAAAGACAAATAGTAGAGCAAGACGAAAAAGAAAGCGGTGTAAGAAAGCTTTTAAATTTAGGTCATACAGTTGCCCACGCGATTGAAAAGTTGTCGAATTTTACTATTCCGCACGGAGAAGCGGTAGTAAAAGGGCTAAACGAAGCTTTAATAATGTCGCAAAAATATTTTTCGTTGACAGACCTTACGGTCGAAAAGGCAAAAAAAATTATTTCTTGCAAGGGACACGATTTAACTATTCCGTTTTCTAAAGAAGAAATTATAAAAAATCTTGTAAACGATAAAAAGAACAATGGTAAAACGATAAGTTTTATACTATTAAATAAACGCTTAAAACCTGAAATAATTGATTTAACATTTGATAAAATTAAGGAGCTTTACTAAATGGACGTAAAAATAACGCCATCTAATTTAAACGGAACGTTTTACGCTCCGCCGTCTAAATCGCAAGCGCATAGATTTTTAATTTGCGCCTATTTAAGCGGAGAAAAGGGAATAATAAATAATATCGGAACTTCCAAAGACGTTTTCGCAACGGTTTCGGCGTTAAAAAGTTTAGGACTTATTTGCAAAGAAAGTGTAAAAAATAACGGCGAAGTAGTATTTGAAAAAAGAGAAGTAATAAACAATAATCCTACGGTAAACTGTTTTGAAAGCGGTTCGACTTTAAGATTTTTACTTCCCGTTGCAAGCGCGCTGGGCATTAAATGTACTTTTACGGGAACGGAAAGGTTGCTTTCTCGCCCGAACGACAAACTGGTACAAGTTCTAAACGAGCATAACGCCGATATAAACGGTTATACCTTAAATGGGAAACTTACGAACGGAATTTTTAAAATAGACGCAAATATTAGCTCGCAATATATTACGGGACTACTTTTTTCCTTACCTATACTCGACGGCGATAGCGAAATAATACTTGAAAACGACGTAGTTTCAAAAGACTATATAACTTTAACGTTAGACGCCCTGCAAAAATTCGGAATTACAATAGTAGAAAAAGATAACGGATTTTTTATAAAGGGCAATCAAAAATACAAATTTTTAAATAATTTAAGCGTAGAAGGCGATTTTTCGTCGGCAAGTTTTTTGCTTACGGCTGGTGCAATAGGCGGAACAGTTACGGCTAAAAATTTAGATTATAATTCTAAACAGGGCGATAAAAAAATTATCGAATTATTAAAAGAGTTCGGGGCAAACGTAGAAATTAAAGAAAATGAAATAACGGTAAGTAAAAACGAGAGAAATGCTTTTAATTTTAATGCGAAATCAACGCCGGATTTAATACAAATAGCAAGCGTACTTGCGTGTTTTGCAAGCGAAAAATGCAAAATTTCGGGAGTAGACAGGCTAAAAATAAAGGAAAGCGACAGGTTAAATGGAATAATGGATTTTTTAAGTAAAAGCGGTGTAAAAAGTAAGTATTTACCCGATGAACTTATAATTTTCCCGTCAAACCCAGTAGGCAATACGTTTAACGGCGATAACGACCATAGAACGGTTATGAGCGAGTGTGTTTTATCGACTTATTCTAGTGGAAATTCAACGATTTTAGGCGCGGAAGTGATAAACAAATCTTATCCCGATTTCTTTAAAGACTTTACGCTTTTAGGGGGAAAAACAAATGTCTTGTTTTAACGGTAAACACATTAAAGTAGAAATATTAGGGGAGTCTCACTCCGCCTATATGTCGGTTAAAGGACAAAATTTTCCCGATTTTAAAGTAGATAAAGAAAAACTTTACGCATTTTTGAAAAGAAGAAAAGCAGTTTCAAAATTTTCCACTCCGAGAAAGGAAAAAGATTTTCCCGTATTCGATAGCGAAAACGTAATAGAAAACGGGGAATTTAACGCGAAAATTTTTAACGAAAACGTAAAGAGTAACGATTACGATAATTTGTACGGAAAACCCCGTCCGTCGCACGCGGATTATAGTTGGTATTTAAAAGACGAGCAATTAAATTTTTCGGGCGGTGGAAGATTTTCCGGCAGGCTTACGGCAATGCTTTGTATTGCGGGCGGAATTGCCAAACAGTACTTAGAAAGTAAAGGGGTAAAAATTTATTCTTTTATATCCCAAATAAACGGTGTTAAGGGCAAAAGCTTTACCGACGGAGCAACTTTGAAAGAAGTTGAAAACGCTATTTTTAATCCGTGCTATGCTATTTCAAACGGTGAAAAAATGTTAGAAAGGATAGAAAACGCTAAGATGCAAGGGGATTCCGTTGGCGGAGTTGCGGAAGTTATCGTTTACGATATGATAAAGGGAATAGGCGATAATTTATTCGACGGATTAGATAATAAAATAGCTTACTTGTTGTTTAGCGTTCCCGCAGTAAAAGGCGTAGAATTCGGTAGCGGTTTCAACGGAGTAGAGCGTTTAGCAAGCGAAGTAAACGACCAAATGGAATTTAAAAACGGAAAAGTCGAGTTTTTAAGCAATAACTCGGGCGGAATTACGGGAGGAATTTCAAACGGTCAACCTATCAACGTAAAAGTTGCGGTAAAGCCTACGCCTACGATATTTAAAGAACAGCAAACGGTAGATTTAGTAAATAAAGAAACGGTAAAAATAAAAGCACAGGGAAGACATGACAGTTGTATACTTTTAAGAGCTTTACCATGTTTGGAAAGCGCGGTCGCGCTAGCTATTTTAGATGAAATTTTATAGGAGAATATTATGGAAGAATTACAAAATTTAAGGACTAAGTTAGATAAAATAGATAAACAATTAACAAGTGACTACGTTAAAAGAATGGAAGTTTGTTCCGAAATAGGAAAAATAAAAAAACAGACTTCAAAAAACGTAGAAGATATATCCAGAGAAGAAAAAGTTTTGTACAACGTTTTATCAGACGTCAAGGACGAATTAAAACCTTACGTTAAAGAAGTATATAAAACCATTTTTTCCACGAGTAAAGCTTATCAAAGAGAGGTTTCTCAAACGGACGGAGAATTTGTTAAAAAGATAAAAGAAGCGATTAAAAACGAAAAATCCGATTTGGAAATGACTGCAACCGTAGCTTGTCAAGGAGTAGAAGGGGCGAATAGTCATACTGCGGTTAAAAAGTTTATACAAGTTCCTTCGGTTTCGTTCTTTAAAAATTTCGACGGCGTTTTTTCGGCAGTAGACAAAGGTTTTTGTAAATACGGCGTTCTTCCTATAGAAAACAGTACGGCGGGTTCGGTTTTAGAAGTTTACGATTTAATTACAAAACATAATTTTTACATCGTAAAAAGCTTAAAGCTTAAAATAGAGCATTGCCTTGCTTCCGTCCATGGAGCTAGTTTAGAAAGCGTTAAAAAAGTTACTTCTCACGCGCAGGCGTTAAGACAATGTAGCGAATTTATAAAGGCAAATAAATTGTCGGAAGAAGAGAGTTCTAATACGGGCGTTAGCGCAAAATTGGTTGCCGAAAGCAACGATACGAGTTTAGCTACTATTTGTTCGCCCGAATGCGCCGAACTTTACGGTTTGAAAATTTTAAAGAGAAATATTCAAAATCAAAGCAATAACTACACGAGATTTATTTTAATTGCAAAAGACCTTATTGTATTAAAAGGGAGCGATAAAGTAAGTATCGTGGTAAGTCTTGCGCATAAAGTCGGCAGTTTGTCCGAACTTTTAAACAAATTTTCGCTTGCGGGACTAAATTTAACTAAAATCGAAAGTCGTCCGCAAAATTCAGATTTCGAATTTTTATTCTATTTAGATTTTTCGGGCGATATAACCAGCGAAAAAGTTTTAAGACTTTTAAATGAATTAGAATATTCTTCTCAATACTTTGAATTTTTAGGAAGTTATAAGGAAATTATATGAAATATTGTTTAATCGGGGAAAAGTTGGGGCATAGTTATTCGTCTTTTATTCATAACAGAATGGGGGTAGAATATTCTTTGCAAGCTTTTCCCGCGTCCGATTTGCCAAGCTTTGTCGCAAGTTGTAAATTTGGCGGTTTTAACGTTACAATTCCATATAAAAAAGCGATAATTCCTTATTTAGACGGAATTTCCCAAGAAGCTAAAAAAATAGGCGCGGTAAATACCGTTATAAATAAAAACGGAAAGCTTTTAGGCTATAATACCGATTATTTCGGCTTAACTTACGCTTTAAAAAAAGCTAATATCGTAATAAAAAATAAAAACGTTATTATTCTCGGTTCCGGCGGAGCTTCTTTAACCGCTCAAACAGTTTGTCAAGACCAAAAAGCAAAAAGCATAACGGTTGTAAGTAGAACGGGACAAGTAAATTACAATAACGTATACGATAAAAAAAACGCGCAAGTAGTAATAAATTGTACGCCCGTCGGTATGTTTCCTAAAATTAACGATAGCATTATAGATTTAACTAAATTTCCTTTATTAGAAGGGGTGTTCGATTTAATTTACAATCCATTGCGTACTAAGTTTATTTTGCAAGCGGAAAGCTTAGGCGTAAAAGTCGGAAACGGACTGAGAATGTTAGTTGCCCAAGCTGTAAAATCGGAAGAAATTTGGCAAAATAAAAAGTTTTCGGATATGGATATAGAAAACATTTATAAAGAACTGCTAAGGGAAAATTTAAACGTCGTACTAATCGGTATGGCTAGTTGCGGTAAAAGCACTATCGGCATAAGTTTAGCCGAGAGGCTCGGTAAAAACTACGTCGATACGGACGAAGAAATTTTTAATACCTTTTGTAAAACGCCACAAGAAATTATTATAAATCAGGGTGAAAGCGTTTTTAGACAAAAGGAAAGGGAAGTAGTTAAAAAAATCGCAAAGCTAAGAGATTACGTTATCGCAACGGGTGGAGGAGTATGCCTTAACGGAGATAACGTTGTCGACTTAAAAGCGAACGGAATAGTAATTTTAATAAATAGAGATTTAAATTTATTAAATTGCGATAATAGACCTATTTCCAAAACCGAAGGCATAAAAGAGTTGTACGCTCGTAGGAAAAGCATTTACGAAAACGCAAAAGATTTTACCGTAGAAAACAATTCTACCGTATCGGACGCGGTAGAAAGCGTGGAGAAAATATATGAAAATTTTAGTAATTAACGGCGTAAACTTAAATATGCTAGGTATACGCGAACCCGATTTATACGGCAAGCAAGATTATAAATCGCTTGTAAAATTTATTAAAAATTCCGCAAAAAATTTAGACATAAAATGTAAAATAATGCAGTTTAACGAAGAAGGCAAAATCGTAACGGCTATACAAAAGGCAAGAACTAAGTTTGACGCAATAGTTATAAACGCAGGCGCATACACTCACACTAGCGTTGCCATTTTAGACGCTTTAAAAGCGGTAGCTTTGCCCGTTGCGGAAGTTCATATAACGGATATTGCCACTCGAGAAGAGTTTAGAAAGTTTAGCTATATATCGTTATACGCCGATATTTTAATTAAAGGGGAAGGTTTTAACGGATATAAAAAAGCGTTAGAATTTTTAAAAGATAAGTTTAATAATTCGGTTAGTAAATAAAACGATAGGGACTGTTTTACACAGTCCCTAGTTTAATAATTTTTATATAGATTATATACAAAAATAAAAAAGGAACTTAGTTAAAAGTTCCTTTTTTGTTTAATTAGTCTTTTTGTTCGGTTGCAACTTCTTCTACAACTGTTTCGGGTTGTAAAGGTTCGGCATAAGTAGTGTCGTCCCAAGAAATTTCGTTTTCAACAAACCCTTTTTTCTTTAAGTGTTTAACTACTAATTTAACTATAAATCCGCTAGCGAATACAATTATAGTCCATAACCAACCGCCGACAAAGTTTTGCCAGAATTTATATCCGCCGTAAACGCCGTGTTTCTTGCTGAATAGGTCAAATACGTTCCAACCAAGCATAGCGGTAAGAATAACGGGTGCTAAAAATTTGATAGAAGTTATAAACCACCAAGCGGGCATTTTAAACTTTTTAGTATTTCTGTTTACTTCGTTTAAAACCTTTCTAGGTTTAAAGCACCAACCTATTGCAAGCGTTTCTAATATTCCGACTAATATTAAGTTGTAGCTGTTACACCAGTTGTCTACTATATCGAGCCAGCCTACGCCACCGCCCGTTACGAACACCATAGATAGTATTACCGCAATTAAACAAAGCGTAAGAGTGGTTTTTTGCGGTTTCAAATGGAATTTGTCCGACAGCGCCGTAGAAACGCCTTCTATAATAGAGAACGCCGAGTCTATCGCCAGCGTACATAAACAGAAGTAGAATACGAAAGCAAATATCGCATTTAATACGCCTACGTTAGTTAAACTTACAATTGCCATAGGATAATAAATAAATGCGGTAGCTATACCGGAAGCCGATTTAATTTCAAGTCCGCAACCGTACATAGTCGTAAACAATACTATTCCCGAAAGTAAGCTCGTGCCGAAGTCGGAAAGTGCGATAATAACACCGTCTACGGCAACGTTAGCGTCTTCTTTTAAGAAAGAACCGTACGCAAACATAATTGCCATCATTATAGAAAGCGAGTAGAATACTTGTCCTGCCGCGTCAGCCCACAAAGTCGGGTCTTTTAAAGCGGAAAATTTAGGTACGAATAAATGTTTAAGTCCTGCGCCCGCGCCTTTCATAGTAAAGCCCCTAATTGCAAGTATAACTAAACAAATAACGGGTAAAGATACGGTGTATTTAACAACTTTACTTACGGAAGAAGCTCCGTTTCTAATACAATACCAAATAAATCCCCACGCAATTATTACGCATATGAATACGGGAGTAGACATAATTCCGTTACCGGTAATTTTACCGCCTAATTCGTCTGCGGATTTTGTTAAATTTACCCATAAGTTAGACGCTTTTTCTATTGCGTCCGAACCGGTAAAGGTTGCAAATTTCCACGAATAAATTGCCATTAAAATTACCCATCCGAATACTACCGCGTAATAAATTGCGATAATGTAAGCGTTAGTGGTTGCGGCCCAACCGATAGGTTCGGTTTTTTTGTTCATTCCTCTCATAGCTTCGGGCGCGCCTTTTTTAAGCTTTCTTCCGATAGCTATTTCCATATGTAACAGCGGAATTCCGAATACGCACATTAAAAGAACGTATACTAATAAAAACGCTCCGCCTCCGTGAATTGCGCAAAGACCGGGGAAACGCCAAGCGTTGCCAAGACCTACCGCGCTACCTACGGCAGCTAGAATAAACGTCAACCTACTGTTCCAAGTTGCTCTTTTCTTTTCCATAGTTTTATTCTCCTTATTTACAAAACAACTTTAACATTATATAATTATTTAAAAAAAATGTCAACAATAACTTAAATATTTTGCCATTTTATTATGGATATGCTAAAATATTAAAAGAAAAAAGAAAAAAGATATTGTTATGAGTAAAAAATTATTTTGTAAAGGTTTAAAAAACGGTTTTCCTATTAGCTTGATATATTTTGCCGTAGCTTTTACGTTTGGTATTCAAGCGGTAAAAAGCAGAATAAGCGTACTTTGGTCAACTGTAATTTCCGCAACGGATTTTTCAAGCACGGGGCAGTTTGCAGGTGTTAAAATGATTGAGCTTGGGGAAAGCTTTTTCGCAGTATTTATTACAGTTTTAATAATAAACGCAAGGTATTTGCTTATGGGTTTTTCGCTTTCGCAAATGCTTCCCGCAAAAACAAGCGTTTTTAAAAGAATGGTTTTAAGTTTTTTTGTCACAGACGAGCTTTATGCTTTAGCGTACGACAATAAACAAGATTTTTGCGTTACTTATTTTTTAGGTATGGGTATAATTGCTTATTTAGGATGGGTGTCGGGAACTTTACTCGGCGCTCTTACGGATTCCTTTTTACCCGTAAGGTTACAACTCGCTCTCGGAATTGCGCTTTATTGTATGTTTATCGCAATTATTATTCCGCCCGCTAAAAAGAATAAAAAAATTTTTATGGCTATTTTTATTGCGTCGGGTTTATCTTGTTTGTTATACGCTATCCCGTTTTTCAAAAAGCAATTAGGATTTTCGATTATACTTTCTTCTTGTGTGGCGTCTTGCATATGTGCGCTCGTGTTCCCCGTGGAAACCGAATCGGAAACAGAAAAGGGGGTGCAAAATGTATAAAATCATTTTATATTGTTTGGTTTTAGCCGTAGCAAGTTTCTTGCCGAGAGTTATCCCATTAGTATTTTGCAAAAAGAAAATAACCAATAAGTTTATTTTATCGTTTTTGTACTATATGCCGTACGCGGTAATATCGGCTTTAACGTTCCCGTTTATATTGTTTTCTACGGGTTCGGTGGCGGTATCGGCAATCGTTACGGGGATAGTGCTTATAATATCGTATTTTAAAGTAAATACGACTATATGCGCAATAATCGGGGTAGTATTAGCGTTAGTGCTAGGCTTTATATTTTAAAAAGTTTTAAGTTAGTTTTTAAACAATAAGCGTGTAGCCGTAAAGCTACACGCTTAATTATTAGTCTTTTTTATTTGTAAAGTCTTTAACAGTTTTTAATAATAAATTTATATGACTTTCTATATCGTCTTTATTTTCTGCCATATAGGTCTTAAACTGTTCTATAAGTTCTTTATTATCGTTTATTATTAACTGTAAACAATCAAAAATGCTATTAACAAATTTTGTGTTTTTAAATTTTTCCGTTTTAAATATTTGATAGACTTTTAACACTAAACTTGCCAAATCTAAAGCTCTAGTAAGCGTAGTTTACATTGTTAGAGACAATTATTTCTTTCGTCTTATATAAATAAGACTCAAAACATTCCTCTACTTCTTCTTCGTAAAATTCAATAGAAAATAAATTATCCGATAAATCTTTCATTAAAATGTTTTTACCGCTTTTTATGTAACATTCTTTATTGCATTCACTGCAAACTTCTCCTGCATTTAAGGAACTATGGGTAGAACATATATCAATAAAAACGGCTGAGTTTTGTTTAAATTTTGCATATACCGTTATATCGTTTTGGACATTTACGTCTTGACGGGTAGCAGTTTTAACTCCGTCGCTCCAACAGTCAAATACATATTCTGCTTTAGCTACTGCCGTTACGCTAGTACCGTTTTTACCGTTAATTACAAACTGTTTAGTATCGCCTGTGATATAACCGCCTTCTTGAGCAGTATAGCTTAATAATTTTACAATTCCTGTAAACTCGTTTGCAGAATTAGTGCCGTCTAAATACAATTTACCATACTTTATGCCTATACTGTCTCCATAGTATTTTAAAACGCCTGATTTTTCGGTTATTTTTCCGTCCTTTAAATCGTAAAAAATATTATAATCGTTTTTATCTTTTAAACAAAAAAAATCCCAAATTTCCGTTTGATTTACGGTTGTGCCGTGCGCTATGTCAATGCCTATAAATTTACAAATCAATTTTCCGTCTGTAAAGAATTGATAATTAACGTATGTGTAAATATATTCAAGTAATTCGTTACAACTGCGATATACGCCCGTTTCAATATTTCCTCTATTACTAAAAGAACCTGCTAGGGTAATTTGCGTAACACTTTCTTCATCTTTATCGTTTTTCTTACAAGAAGCAAAAGATAAAATTGATAAAAGTAAAAGTAGACTTAAAACTAAAATTATAAATTTTCTTTTCATATTTTTCTCTCCCGTTTGTTATTTTTTTAAAATTTAACATAATTAAGAACAATATGTTCCAAAATGCATTATATGGAACAAAATGTTCTATGTCAAGTAAATAAGAACATTTTGTTCTAAAATTAGCTTAATATGAAAAAGTTTGCTGAAAGATTAAAAGAAATAA
The DNA here is from genome assembly GCA_002405165.1 of Christensenella sp. UBA4675. GTDB lineage: Bacteria > Bacillota > Clostridia > Christensenellales > Borkfalkiaceae > UBA4675. Next base: position 8,576 of record DHLF01000005.1, on the reverse strand, counting down.
GGTTAGAAAAAAACGTTACGAGAAAATTCCTTGCTTTAAATTTAGAAGTAAGCGAAAGATTGATTAGTTATTGGGAAAACGACGAAAGAGAGTGCAGTTTTGAAATGCTTATTAAAATTGCAGATTTTTTTGACGTGTCAATTGACTATTTGTTAGGAAGAACCGAATATTAAAAACCTATTGAATATAATGATAGGTGATTTGTTTAAAATATCTATTTACCCTTTACGAGTTAGATTATTTACAAAAAATTACAATATATGTAATAAAAATTAGATTAGTTATTTAATAAAAAATGCGGTCGGGCAATTGCCCGACCGCAAACTTTTTGTTTTTATTATTTTATTGTTTATGTTTTATTTAACTAATTTTTAATTTCTTTTTATATATAAATCAATATTTTAAAATTAAAAATTTAACTTCGCTATTTATTAAAATTTAAATACGTTAAGATTTTTTTAATAGTTAAACGGTAAATTAAATTTTGTTTTCCAAAAATTTCTTTTTCCATTTTCCGCTTTTCCAACGGAATAAATAAAGTAGTCCCCTTGTAATTTCGTCTAGGGCAAAAGCAAGCCATATTCCTATTAGTCCTAAATTGCATTTTATTCCTAAAATATACGCAAACAATACGCTTACAAGCCAACAAGACGACATAGATATTATCGTCGTTGCGTAAACGTCGCCAACGCCGTTTAAAGAAAATTCTCCTAAATGGTTTAAGGATCTGCCCATTTCTACAAAACAATCTATAACTAATATTATAAATATAAGGTTAAGAGTTTCGTTATCGGTAGTGTAAATTCTAAATAATATTCTATAAAATGCTAAAAATAAAATTGAAAGAATTAAGTTGGAAAAAAGCCCTATTAAAATATTTTGTCTGTGCATTTTATCTGCTTTTTCAACGTTACCGCTACCGCAGTGCCTGCCAACCATAATTGCGTCCGCATTGCCAATGGAATAGCCGAATTGATAAATAATAAATACCAAAGACGAAACGTAAATTTTAGCGTTTTGTTGTAAATCGCTTAACAATAAAACAAAGCTTGTGGTAATAAGTTGCGAAAATTGATAAGAAATAGCACTTATTCCGCCGGGCAAACCCACTTTAAATAATTGTTTAACGAGTTTTGCTTGAAACTTAGGTATAATTTTTATTTTTTTAACTATAAAGAATATTAAGGCGATAGTGAAAGAAGTAATACTTCCGCATACGGAAGCAACGGCAACACCTACGATTTTATCTTTTATAGGGGAGAATTTTGATATTGCCAAAACGTTTAAAACTGTGGAAGTAAGGGCTGAACCTATTCCCGAAAAGAAAGTGGACTTGCTGTCGCCATAACAACGCATTATTGTGTTAAAACACGTACCTAAACATGAAAGAACTAAAGTCATGCACCTAATTTTGCTATATTTAATAGCTTGTTCTAGCTTTATTCCGCTTAAATGTATTAAAGAATAAATTTGTCTTGAAAATATAAATAGCGTCAAAGAAAGGGTTAGGCAAATAACGGAAGTAAGCATTAAATTTATGTAACAAAGTTTTTTAACGGCAATATCGTCGTTTTTTCCCATGTAGATACTAAGCATTATGCTGGTTCCTGTATTTACCAGCATCGTAACGGAAGTTATAATGTTAAAAACTTTTCCCGCACCGTCAACCGCTACGGCGCTCCCCGGTGATATTTTGTTAATTACAATCGTTGAAATTATGGATAAAAAATTAATTAAAAAAAGGTCTAAAAACTGCGGAACGGCAAGCTTAAATAAATTTAGCTTGCCAAAGTCGTCTTCTAAAGAAAATAAAGAAGGAATAAATATTTTTTTCTTTTGTTGTTTGTTTTTATCAAAATCGGTGGACATAAAATACCTTTTTTAAACGAGAAGATTATACAATATCGTTAAAGAAAAGGCAAACGAAAATAACAAAGTCATTCTTGTTTTTTAAAATAATTAAAAGGGGAAGTATTATATACTTTTTTAAAGTTTCTATAAAACGTTTGAAGAGAGTCAAAACCGCATTCGTAACAGTTGGTTATAATTTTTTCGGAATTAGATTTAGTTAATTCTATATAATTAATAAGTCTTATTTTATTTAGATAAGTATTTAAATTACAATTTAAATATTCGCTAATTGTGTGCGATATATGAGAACGCGAATACCCGAAATAATCCGATAAGCTGTCTAGCGTAATTTTTTGTTTGTAGTTTTCGTTGAGATATTTGATAATTTGACAAATAAGCGGAGAATCCTGTACGGATTTATTTTCGGCAAGTTTTGTTTTAGAAATTATTTTACCTAAACAGTAATCTACAAGACCTTGAATTTCGAGTTGATTTTTGTTTTTTAAATCGTTAAATTGACGTATTAAATTTAAAATTTCGCCGTTATCGTCTTTAAACAAAAAATCTTTAAGTTTTAAATTCTTTTTAAAGGCGATGAAGTTAGATAAATATTTTTTGGGTATAATAAGTACGGCTATAGTTCCGTTTTTGTTGGAATGAATATCGTAAGAATCTTGAAAAACAAAATTGTTTTTTTCAACTTCTAAAAAATTTTCGTTGTGTTGAATTAAAACGGGAGATAAAGCGTAGTTTATTTCTATGGAAGAGTGAAAGTGTGAAAAAAATTCCGTTTCTGTTTCAAAATAACATATTTGTTGCTCGTTGTCGCGCAAGTTTTCGTATAATCCTTCCATAGTATTATCTCCTTATTTTTATAACAAAATTATAAAACTTAATAAGTTTTTTTACAAGAAAAATTTCTAAATTAATAATATTTGTGCATTAATTGATAATTTTATTGCAATTTTTGATAGGAAAGAGAAAAATTTGCAAATTATACTATAAGTATAAAAAATAATTTTGGAGGGAAAATGAAATCTAAATTATTATTGTGTTTGCTACTCCTAGTGTTTTGTTTCGCGCTGTTTGCGTGTAACGCAGGTAGTAAACCTAGTTCGTCAAAATCTAAAAGTGACTCTTCGTCTTTGGTTTCTTCCATAATTTCACAAGACGAAAGTTCGTCTAGCTCGAAAGAAGA
>DHLF01000005.1:0-5432 GCA_002405165.1 Christensenella sp. UBA4675 | reverse complement strand
AAAGAAGAAAGTTCGTCTAGTTCAAAAGAACCTAGTTCGTCTAGCTCGTCTAAATCCAGTTCGAGTTCGTCGAAGCCAAGTTCGTCTGGCTCGGAAAAACCTAGCACGTCTAGTTCGGGTCGTTGGTCAACACATCAATAAGGAGAGATAAAAATGAAAAATAGAGTTATTAAAAATAAAAGAAAAAGTTTATTGACAATAATATTAGTAGCTTGTCTTTCCGTTGTTACCGCATTAGGGATATCCTTTTCGGTAAAAAACAGTGTTAACGTAAATGCATACAGAGATCCCGGTAGTGCGGAAGTTGCAAGAGTTGTAGCAGAAGAAGGAATAGTTGTATTAAGAAACGAAAATAATGCTCTTCCTTTTAAAAGCAATATGAAAATAGGCGGGCTCGGCGCAGGGCAAGATACGGCGTTTATAGTAGGCGGTGGCGGTTCAGGTTACGTTCATAACGGCGGAAATACAATTGACCCTAAGACCGGCATGCAAAATGCGGCGTCTAGCGGTCGCATAGCTTCTTACACGGCTATGGGTTCGGCAACGGGAACTTTTGATAGAGTTATTTACTTTATCAGCAGAACTTCTACCGAAGGCGACGATATGAAAGTTGCCGATTATTATCTTAAAGACGTAGAAAAAAACGATGTTAATAATCTCATAAATAAATACGGCTCTTCAAACGTAGTAATAGTTTTAAATATACCTACAATTATTGACACTACTTGGCTTATAGAAAAAAACGTAGGCGCAATAGTATGTATGTGGCTCCCCGGAGAGCAAGGCGGTAACGCTTTGGCAAACGTATTAACGGGTGCCGTAACGCCTTCGGGTAAGCTTGCGGATACGTGGGCTAAATCTTATGAAGATTATATTACTTCTTACGGGACTAACGACGCGGTATCTCAATTTGCAAGTTCCGTTAACGTAAACTATTACGAAGATATATACGTAGGTTATCGTTATTACGAAACGTTTGACGAAAATTACGAAAAAGTCAATTACGAATTCGGTTTCGGTTTATCTTATACCACGTTCGATATAAAAACTACGGGCGTAAACGTAAATAAAAATACGGGAAAAATAAAAGTTTACGTTACCGTTAAAAATACGGGAAGCACTTATAGCGGAAAAGAAGTTGTACAAGTTTATTATTCTACTCCTAACGATAAAATAGATTCTCCCGCTAAACAACTTATAGGGTTTGCAAAAACTAAATTGCTTGCTCCCAACGAAAGTCAAAACTTAACGATAGATATAGATATTAACGAAATGTCGCAGTTTGACGACGTAGGTAAAATTCAAAAGAACGCATACGTTATGCAAGCGGGGAATTACGATTTATTCGTAGGAAATTCCGTAAAAGACGCAGGCAAACATAAAGTTGCGACGTACACGGTAAATACCGATTTAGTAATAGAACAATGCGGAGATATAAATACTCATATTTTAAAAAGGCTTAAATCTGACGGAACGTACGAATATTTAGATAAAGAATATTATACCGTAAAAGAATACGGCAAAAAAGTATTTCAGACCGAAGATTTAGAAAGTATCACTACCGAAAGAGAATTTCATGCGGATACTTGGTTTTCCGGATTAACTCAAGGAAGATTGGTAAGACTTTTAGGAAATCAAACTTTCCGTTATAGAATAATAGTAGAAAAAGCGGGAACTTACAATATTTCGTTTACTATGGCAAACGGTTCGGAAAGCGACTATAAAGATATGTTTGAAATTTACGTCGATTCTACCCCTAACGACGGAGTAGATAACGGCGTAGCGCAAAACATAAGCGCGTCTTTAACGGCTATTAAAGACGCTTGGCAAAATTGGAGAACCATTTACGGAAATACCGTTACGTTTGATAAGAGCGGAGAATATCTACTCACTTTTAAATGTAATGCTCAATGCGGAGATTTCGATTACTTTACCATATATAACGATAAGGTGGCTCCTGCGGGAGAAACCGAAATTTCTGCCGATACTTATACCGCTACCAACGGCGTTAAGCAAGAAGCGTGCATTAACGGAAATTTAGCATCCGGTTACAGAACGGCGGGAAATTATACGGAACATAAAATAACCGTAGAAAAAGCGGGAAAGTATTATTTAAGTTTAGACGCGGTTACTCCTTTTAAAGCAACCGAAAATTTAGCGGATATTTACGTTAATTCCGAAAAAGCGGGGACTTTAAAAGCTTTAAGAAGTTCGGCAAATCCCGAACAAATCAAAGCAACAACGGAAGCCGATCCGGCAGGTTATACACAAGCTTCGGTTGATTGTTGGTTTACCACTCGCGAAACGTCTTCTATAGCGGTAAATTTAAACGCAGGTGAAAACGTTATTAAAATTTTAGCTACTTCGGTCGATAGTCTTTGCAACGTAAAATCTATAATTTTAAGAACGACGCAAAAAGCATTCACCTATAAAAACAACACTGCCGACTACGATTTTAAATCTTTTGCAGACACGTCAAATCCTAGCGGTTCTACGGGTTGGAAAGGGTATAAATACCTTGACGTAGTAGAAGGTAAATGTACGGTAGAACAATTTGTAAGACAGTTTGAAGTAAAGGAACTTACCACACTATCTATGTTGCAATGGGCTAGAAGCGAATCGAATAGCGGAACGGGCGGTATAGGCGGTGTTCCGGGTTGGAATATTACCAGCAAGGATATGTACGAATTCCCATACGCCTCCACGGCGGACGGACCTGCGGGGCAAAGATTCCATTTTACTAATAACGATATGCCTGACGGAAGCGATTACAAATACGCTACCTGGTTCCCGTGCGTTACGCTTTTAACGGCTACTTGGGACGTTGATATGGCGTATACCTACGGTAAACAATATGCAAAAGAAGAACAAAAAACAAATAACTCGATTATGCTTTGCCCGGGGGTAAATATTCACAGAAACCCGCTTTGCGGAAGAAACTTCGAATATATGTCGGAAGACCCGTTCTTAACCGGAATGATGGCAAGTTTCTATATCAACGGAGCGCAAGGGCAAGGATTAAATAGTTCTATAAAACACTTCTTTGCTAACAATCAGGAATTAAATCGTTCTAACTCTAACAATAACGTTTCCGATAGGGCTTTAAGAGAAATTTACTTTAAACCTTTTGAAATGGCTATTAAAAACTCTAATCCCGGAACGCTTATGACTTCTTACGGATTCGTAAACGGAGTTGCAACTTCCGCAAACGCAGAAGTTTTAAGAAATATCGTAAGAGGAGAATGGGGTTACGACGGGTTTATCGAGTCCGACTGGAATGAAAATACCAAAAACGTAAGCATGATAAAAGGTGGCAACAACGCTATTTCGTTTACCGACGATTATTATGATACGATAGGCGCTTGGCAACAAGGTACGCTTACTTACGATGAACTTGTAGAAAACGTATCGTGGCTCGTTAAATTTATTATGAGAAGTAACGCTACGGCTTTAAGTACGTATGTTTATAGCGATACCGATAAAAGTATTAAAGCAACCTCTCGTTTAACTAGAACGGACGGAAACGGAACTGTTTGGGAAGTAAACCACACCAAAGACATCAATAGAATTTCCGCAACTTCTTCGATAGTAAATAAAGTATCCGGAATAAAAGGAAACGCAAGATTACAAACCACAGACCAAACCACTTTTATAGGATATTCGGATTCTAATAGCGTAGCGTACTATGCAATTCACGTTGGTAACGGCGGAGATTATTATTTAAGCTACACATTAAATATCGGAGGAGCAGAAGGTAAATACGGTAATTTCGATGTTTATATAGACGGAAATAAAGTCGATACGTTTACTAATCCCTCTAAAAAGACATCTGCAAATGTAGGAGATTGGGATAGCGAAGACGTGTTTGTAGGGGATAGCGGTAGTAAAAAGGTAACGCTTAATTACGGTATCCACAGAATTGCCGTTGTATTTAAGGATAGCGAAATAAACTTCCATAACATTTTGTTTTCTTACGGACAACCGAAAGCAGAAGGAATTTCCGCAAGGGACGGACAAATAGACGTAAGAAATTACGCAAGCAAAACGGGTAGCGTTAGAATTGAGGGCGACCACTTAGGTAGTACGTTAGAAGGTTCGCAAGTAGAATATAACCTTTATTTCGAAGAAACCGCTACTTACGGCGTAAGCTATATTTTAAATTGTCCCGGTGCGGTAGATAATCAAGGAAAACGTTATTACGGAAACTTTGAAGTTTACCTTGACGGAGCTAAAATAGATACGTTTACTAATCCAAATAAGATAACCACATCGCAAGAAAGTGCCGTTTACTGGACTGATACAAAAACTTATTACGGCGATAACGGAGAAGTAAAATTAAATGTAGCTAAGGGAACGCATAAATTAAAACTAGTATTCCACGAAGAATGTATTAACTTTAAGTCGGTTGTATTTAATTACCTTAAAGCGGAAGATTTAACAAGCGTAAGTTTAACGGATAACAAATCTGCAGAGAAAATTTACGGTGCAAGTATTTGGGTTTCCTCCACTAAAGAAGGCGGAATTAGGTTTGCTATGACTATTGATAAAGAAGAATTAGGTCAAGGCAAAATTGTGGCGGTAAGAGTAAAATCTACGGTAGACGCAAGCAAAGTAACGTTAGATAATTACGCTGAATACGGCGGAATATTTACCGAAGTTAAAACCGACACAATAGAAAATAAGTTTGCCTATACGGCGGAATTTAAGCCTGAAACCGATTATTCTACTCAATATAAAGTAATATTCTTTATTAAGTCCCAAAAAGATAATTTAACAATTGTTAAAAAGGTCGTAACGGATTCCAGAAGCTGTAAACAAGTCGCTCAAGCTTTAATTGAAAAAGGCTTATACAATTCGGAGCAAATAGGATATTATCTGGTTTAATTTTAGGCGTAACATTTATCCAAAATATTTACGAGTAACTTAATTGAATACGGCGGAACGCTTTTTACAAGCGTTCCGCCGTTAAATTTATTTAATTAAAACGTTAAATTTAACTAAAAATAGTTTCTTAACAATATTTTTAACCCACGTAGTCGAAATAGAGTTGCCGTAAAAGACAAGAAAACAGTCGTAAGCTTTCGCCTACGTATGTTTTCCTAATGGTTTATACCTTTTACCTTGTTATTTTTAAAACTAGTCGAAGTAGTTTTAAGCATAATAGATAATTTAATATATATTTTTAAAAATACAAAGAAATAGCCACCTTAGTGGATAGTATACCACAAGCAAAAAATCGTCATCTATTTCTACCAAACTCAGACTCTTTTAAACTAAGCGAATGTTTTTATTAGATAGCTTATGGTTGCAATTAAGGTAATAACCCACAAAATAAAATTTTTTATAAAATTTGTTGAAAAATGCTTGACAGTTTAAATGAATGTATGGTATATTGGTTAAGCTGTCTGAAAGGAAACTGACAGAAAGCGACA
>DHLF01000001.1 GCA_002405165.1 Christensenella sp. UBA4675 | reverse complement strand
TGCCACAAGTATAAAACAAAACAATATTGCAAAAAAATTTATAAATTTTGTAAAAACGTTTGACAGTAAAATTTGTCAATGCTATAATACTTAAAAAAATATTTAAGGGCAAAGGTGTCCGTATTCACTTGAAAAAGTGGACGACCTTTGTCCCTTTTTTATGTGAAAAAGGAAGGAAGTATGAAAAGAGAAGGAGAAATTAGAATCCCGTCTGGTTGCGCCATAGCAGGCATAATCAATAAAAAGGGACAAAACATCAACGGTAAAATCATAGTTGATTCTATGATAACCATGCACGACAGGTCTAACGGTTTAGGAGGCGGTTTTGCGGGATACGGTATATATCCGCAATATAAAGACTTGTACGCGTTTCATATATTTTATAACGGAATATCGTCTAGGGAAGAGTGTGAAAAATATTTAGACGAAAATTTTGAAATTGTAAACCTTTCTAAAATTCCCGTAAGGAAATCGCCTAAAATTACCGACGAACCTTTAATTTGGAGATATTTCGTAGCTCCTAATTCTAATAAACTAAGGGATAGTCACTTAGACGAAAAAGAATACGTTTCAAGAGCGGTTATTTTTATAAATAATAATATAAACGGCGCATACGTATTTTCAAGCGGTAAAAATATGGGAGTATTTAAAGCGGTGGGATTTCCCGAAGACGTCGGAGAATATTACAGGCTAGACGAATACGAAGGTTACGCTTGGACGGCTCACGGAAGGTATCCGACGAATACCCCCGGTTGGTGGGGTGGAGCTCACCCGTTTTCGATGCTGGATTTTTCTATCGTACATAACGGAGAAATTTCTTCATATGACGCGAATAAACGATATATAGAGATGTTTGGTTATAAATGTAACCTTTTAACCGATACGGAAGTAATAACTTATATAATAGATTATTTAATAAGGAAAAAAGGTTTAACGCTAGAAGAAACGGCTTCCGTAATTTCCGCGCCGTTTTGGTCAACGATAAAAAACAAACCGCAGGAAGAAAGAGAAAAACTAACGTTTTTAAGAAAAGCTTTTCCTTCGCTACTGATTACAGGTCCTTTTTCTATAATACTCGGATTTAACGGTGGACTTATGGCGTTGAACGATAGATTAAAACTTCGTTCGATGGTAGTTGGAGAAAAAGGCGACACGGTATATATCGCAAGCGAAGAGTGTGCAATTAGGGAAATGAGTCCCGAAGTTGATAATGTTTGGGCGCCAAAGGGTGGAGAACCCGTAATCGTAAGACTTGAGGAGGGCAAATAAGTATGGTCGATTATATTTACGCCGATTATGAGGTAAAAAGGGACGACGAAAGATGTATTCGTTGTAGAGTATGCGAACGACAATGTGCAAACGAAGTTCATTCGTTTGTAAAAACCGAAAAGGGAAGCTTTATGATTTCGGACGAAACGAAATGCGTAAACTGTCATAGATGCGTAACGCTTTGTCCAACTAGGGCTTTAAAAATCGTAAAAAGCGATTTAACTTTTAAACAAAACGATAACTGGCACGCGCAAAATATAAAAGAAATTTATAAACAAGCAAAAACGGGAGGAGTTTTGTTGTCGAGTATGGGAAATCCCGAAAAATATCCCGTTTATTTCGATAAAATTTTAATAAACGCTTCGCAAGTTACCAACCCGTCCATAGATCCGTTAAGAGAACCTATGGAAACAAAAGTAAGCTTGGGTAAAAGAAACGTTGAAATAGTAAGGGATAATAAAGGCAATATTAAAAACGTATTACCGCCTATGCTTAATTTATCGCTTCCTATTATGTTTTCGGCAATGAGCTACGGTTCTATTTCCAAAAACGCTCACGAAAGTTTGGCAAGGGCTTCCGAAATGCTCGGAACTTACTATAACACGGGCGAAGGCGGACTTCACAGAGACTTTTATAAATACGGTAAAAATACGATTGTACAAGTTGCTTCGGGAAGATTCGGGGTGTTTAAAGATTATCTCGAAACGGGCGCGGCAATCGAAATAAAAATGGGACAAGGCGCAAAACCGGGAATAGGCGGACACTTACCAGGGGCAAAAATTTCCGAAGACGTTTCTAAAACGAGAATGATTCCCGTTGGTTCGGACGCAATTTCACCTGCTCCGCATCACGACATTTATTCGATAGAAGATTTAAGACAATTAGTTTATTCTTTAAAAGAAGCTACCGAGTACAAGAAACCGATTATCGTAAAAGTTGCCGCCGTACATAATATCGCCGCAATCGCAAGCGGAATTGCAAGAAGCGGAGCCGACATTATCGCAATAGACGGATTCCGTGGCGGAACGGGCGCGGCTCCTACAAGAATTAGAGATAACGTCGGAATTCCTATCGAACTCGCGCTTGCGTGCGTAGATTCGAGATTGAGAGAAGAAGGAATAAGAGATAACGTTTCCTTGGTTGTAGGCGGTTCTATAAGAAGCAGTAGCGACGTCGTAAAGGCAATAGCTTTGGGTGCAGACGCAGTATATATCGCAACTTCCGCGTTAATCGCAATGGGTTGTCATTTGTGCAGAAGTTGTCAAAAAGGCAAATGTAACTGGGGTATAGCTACGCAAGTTCCCGAACTCGTAAAACGTTTAAATCCCGACGTAGGTTGTCAAAACTTAGTAAATCTTTTAACCGCTTGGGATAGAGAAATCAAAGAGCTTATGGGCGGAATGGGAATAAATTCGATAGAAGCTTTAAAAGGTAACAGGCTTATGCTAAGAGGCGTAGGTCTTACCGATAAAGAGTTGCAAATACTCGGAATAAAACACGCCGGAGAATAAAATGAAAAGAATATACGTAAACGAAAAATGGTGTTTGGGTTGTAAATTGTGCGAATACAACTGCGCGTACGCAAATATCGGCGGAAAAGCAATGTATTTATCTTTAAAAGATAAAATCATTCGCCCGAACATTAAAATAGAAGAAAAAGGTAACGTAACTTACGCAGTTTCTTGTAGACATTGCAAAGAACCATTGTGCGAAAAAAGTTGCATAGCGGGCGCAATTCATTGTGAAAACGGCGTAAAAGAAATCGATAAAAGTAAGTGTATAGGTTGTTATACGTGCGTTTTGGTTTGCCCGTACGGGGCTTTATCTATAAGCGATAGCGGTGTAATGCAAAAATGCGAACTTTGTATAACTAATTCCTGCGGAAAGCCCGCTTGCGTAAAAGGCTGTCCTAACGGTGCGATTGTTTTTGAGGAGAGATAGATATGAAATACGTAATTATCGGAAATTCGGCAGGGGCAATCGGAACGATAGAAGGAATAAGAAGCGTAGATAAAATAGGAAAAATTACTGTAATATCTGACGAAAAGTATCATACTTATTCTAGACCTTTAATTTCTTATTTAATTCAAGGCAAAACTACTTTGGAAAAAATGAAATATCGTAACGACGATTTTTATAAAGAAAATAACGTAAACGCCGTTTTAGGGAAAAAAGTAGTTAAAATAGACGCTGAAAATAAATTCGTAGAAACCGACGACGGACAAAAATTCGACTACGATAAACTTATGATTGCAACGGGTTCTAAACCGTTTGTTCCGCCTATCGAAAATTTAGACAAAGTAAAAGAAAAAACTACTTTTATGAGTTTGGACGACGCAAAATACTTGCAAAGCGTTATTAGTAAAGATAAAAAAGTGCTTATAATGGGCGCCGGTTTAATAGGTTTAAAGTGTGCGGAATGTTTAGTCGGAAAAGTAAAAGAAATTACGGTAGTAGATCTTGCCGACCACATTCTACCTAGTATTTTAGGAAAAGAAGAAGCCGACGTAGTTGAAATTACGTTGACCGATAAGGGAATTAAATTTCTTTTAGGCGTTAGCGTAAAATCTTTCGATAAAAACGAAGCTATTTTGTCGGACGGAACGAAAGAACAATTCGACGTATTAGTCGTCGCCGTCGGCGTAAGACCAAACGTAAATTTAGCAAAAGAAATCGGCGCGGAAGTAAATAGAGGAATTATAATAGACGAAAAGTGCGCTACGACCGTTCCCGACGTTTACGCTTGCGGAGATTGTAGCGAAACGGTAGACGAAACCACAAACGAAAGAAAAATAATAGCAATACTGCCTAACGCTTATTATCAAGGCGAAACGGCAGGTAAAAATATGGCAGGATTAAACGCTACATTTAATAAATCCATAGCTATGAATAGTATAGGTTTTTTTGGAAAACACATAATCAGCGCAGGCAGTTATATAGGAAAAGAAATTTGCGTAAATAACGATGACGGAATTAGAAAATTTTATGTAAAAGACGGATATTTAAAGGGCTTTAAACTAATCGGAAAGGTAGATAGAGCGGGTATTTATACGTCTATCGTAAGGGAAAAAATTCCGCTTGAAAAAATTGATTTCGAATCGATAAAACAAGAACCCGCACTTATTTGTTTTTCAAAGGAAGCAAGAGAAAACATTCTTACCAAGGAAGTATAAAAATTATGGGAGAAAGGGCTATGAAAATAATTGATGCAAAAAATATTAAATTTGATTTGCTTAATGAATTGATAAGAAACGAAAAAGATGATATACTAATAAAAAACTGTTTGGGACAACGCTTTATAGGGTGCGGGTTGTCGGGTAAAAATATTACTATACAAGGCATACCGGGGAATGCGCTAGGGGCGTATTTGTCGGGTAGTAACATTACCGTAGAAGGCAACGTTCAAGACGCCGTGGGAGATACTATGGATAGCGGTTCTATCGTGGTAGACGGCAACGCGGGGGACGCGTTAGGATACGCAATGCGCGGTGGAGAAATTTACGTAAACGGCAATGCGGGATATAGGGTAGGAATTCATATGAAAGCCTATATGCAAAAATTCCCCGTAATGGTAATAGGCGGTATAGCCGGCAGTTTTTTAGGTGAATATCAAGCGGGCGGTTACATAATCGTACTTAACAAAAACAACGAAAAAAATATTGTCGGTAACTTTTGCGGTACGGGTATGCACGGTGGAAAAATATTTTTAAGAACGCCCGATTTACCTGATAATTTTCCACCGCAAGTTAAGGTAAGTAAGGCAACAAAAGAAGATTTACAATGTATAATTCCTTATATAAACAATTTTTGCGATAAGTTTGGATACGATACAAATTCGTTTATTCACGACAATTTTTACGTTTTAACGCCAAATTCTAGCAACCCTTATAGGCAGTTATACGTTGAAAATTAAAATGTATTGACTTTTTTATGGATAGGAGAATAAAATGAGTTATTTAGTACAAGACGTAATGGAGTACGTTGAAAGAGAAGACGTTAAATTTATAAGACTGGCGTTTTGCGACGTTTACGGTAATTTAAAAAACGCGTCTATTATGCCCGATAGATTAGAAGACGCGTTTAAAAACGGAATTTCGTTCGACGGGTCGGCAATAAACGGTTTTCAAGGGATTGAAAAGTCTGATTTATTTCTTTTTCCCGACCCCGCAACTTTAACGCTACTTCCTTGGCGTCCATCTCACGGCAGGGTTATAAGACTTTTTTGCGATATAAAAAATCCCGACGGAACGCCGTATAATGCCGATTCGAGAAATATCCTTAAAAATGCAATAGAAAAGGCTAAACAAAAGGGAATTGAATTTAATTTCGGAACGGAATTCGAATTTTATTTATTTAAACTTGACGAAAACGGCAATAAAACTAACGAACCTTGCGACAACGCAGGGTATATGGACGTTGCGCCAAAAGATAAGGGCGAAAACGTTCGTAGAGAAATTTGTTTAACGATAGAAGAAATGGGACTTACTCCCGAATGTTCTCATCACGAAGAAGGTCCGGGACAAAACGAAATAGATTTTATGTATTCGGACGCATTATCTTCTGCCGACCATGCCGTAATTTTTAAAAACGCAACGCAGTCTATTGCAAACAAAAACGGGTTTTATGCTAGTTTCGAACCTAAACCTTTGGAAAATAAAAGCGGAAGCGGATTACATGTAAACGTTTCTTTAAACGGCGTAGAAGAAAGCGTTACGGATAATTTCGTAGCGGGCGTTTTAAATAGAATTAAAGATATAACATGTTTTTTAAATCCCACCGAGCAATCTTATTTAAGACTTGGTGAATTAAAAGCTCCTAATACTATATCGTGGGCAAGAGAAAATAGGTCTACTTTAGTTAGAATTCCCGCAACGAAAGGTAAAAAAAGATTTGAACTTCGTTCACCCGACGGGCAAGCAAACGTATATATTGCGTATGCTTTAATAATTTACGCAGGACTCGAAGGAATAGAAAATAAAAGCGTTTTACCCGAAGAAAATATCGGAAACGCGTTTGAAAATTCAAGTTTAGAAAAATTACCGCAAGATTTAAAATCGGCTAGAAAACTAGCTTTTGAAAGCAGTTTTATTAAAAAATATTTACCAACTGAAATAATAAATTCTTTAAAGGACTAAAAAGATGATAATCGTGTCGGAGAAAAAAGTTCTGACAGTGTCGTCATCCGAAAAGGGAACGGAGTTCTTTAAAAGATTTTTAGGTGAAAATTTTACTAACGAATTCGTTTTCAGCGGAGCGGAAGCTCGCAGACGGCTTGCGGATAGAGATTACGATATAGTAATTATAAACTGTCCTTTAAAAGACGAGTACGGAACGGAACTTGCGGAAGAAATCGTAAAAGATACTTATACAGGCGTTTTAACGCTAGTAAAATCGGACGTTTTTGACAGCGTTTCTTATCATATGGAAAAAATAGGCGTATATTGTTTGCCTAAACCTTTATCTATTCAGTTGTTTTCGCAAGGAATAAATATGTGCGTTGCTACTAACGTAAGATTAAAGGGATTTGCTAAAAAAACCGAAACGCTTAAAGAAAAAATGGAAGAAATAAAGTTAGAGAGCAGGGCTAAGCTTTTGCTCATCACAAAACTTGCGTTTAATGAAGAAGAAGCCCACCGATATATCGAAAAACAGGCGATGGATAGGTGTGTTAAAAAGAAAAGCGTCGCTTTGGAAATAATAAAGACGTACGGAAATTAAATTTTTTGCAAATTGGAAATAAACTGGAATTACTACATTTGCAAATAAAAAAAGATTATGAAAAATTAAATACTGAAAAATAACAGAGGAAATTATGAAAAAATATATATTTGTAACGGGTGGTGTCGTTTCGGGACTAGGTAAAGGAATAACGGCGGCGTCGCTTGGGAGATTATTAAAAGCAAGGGGATTAAAAGTAATTTCTCAAAAATTAGACCCCTATATAAACGTAGACCCCGGCACTATGAGTCCTTATCAACACGGGGAAGTTTTCGTTACGGAAGACGGTGCGGAAACCGACCTTGATTTAGGACATTATGAAAGATTTATCGACGAAAATTTAAATAAATATTCCAACCTAACTACGGGAAAAGTTTTTTGGAATGTTTTAAATAAAGAGAGAAGGGGCGAATATTTAGGTTCTACCGTTCAAATAATTCCGCACATAACTAACGAAATTAAAGAATTCGTATATCACGTCGGAAGAGAGTCGGACGCGGACGTAATAATAACGGAAATCGGCGGAACGATAGGCGATATAGAATCGCAACCGTTTTTAGAAGCCGTTCGTCAAATTTCGCTGGAAGTCGGCAAGGAAAACAGCTTGTTTATTCACGTTACGCTAGTTCCGTTTTTGTCGGGTAGCGACGAACATAAAAGTAAGCCCACGCAACATTCGGTTAAAGAATTGCAGGGAATGGGCGTAAATCCAAACATAATAATACTTCGTTGCGACGAAGAATTAGAAGAAAATATTTTTAATAAAATTTCGCTTTTTTGCAACGTTAAAAAAGATTGCGTAATAGAAAATATTACGTTGCCTACACTATACGAAGCTCCTTTAATGCTGGAAAAAAGCAACTTTTCAAAAGTTGTTTGTAGGGAACTCGGTTTAGTTACTCCCGAACCCGATTTAACCGAGTGGGCGGAAATGGTGAATAAGATAAAACACCCGGATAAACAGGTCAATATAGCAATAGTCGGCAAATACGTTGCTTTACACGACGCGTATTTATCCGTTGCGGAAGCGTTAAGGCACGCAGGATATTATTATGGGGCAAACGTCAACATTTTATGGACGGACAGCGAAGCTTTAACCGAAGATAACGTTGCAAAAGTATTAAAAGACGCGGACGGTATTCTCGTTCCCGGCGGATTCGGCAATAGGGGGATAGAAGGAAAAATTATATCCGCTAAATACGCGAGGGAAAACGACGTTCCTTATTTAGGAATATGTTTAGGTATGCAAACCGCGGTAATAGAATTTGCTCGTAACGTTTGCGGATTAAAAGACGCAAATTCGGGGGAATTCGATAGTCAATCTAAAAATAAAGTTATAGACTTCCTTCCCGACCAAAACGAACAAGTCAATAAAGGCGGTACTTTAAGGTTGGGCGCATATCCTTGTAAAATAAAAGAAGATACTAAGTTATACGAGTGCTACGGGCAAACCGAAATTTACGAAAGACATAGACATCGCTATGAATTTAATAACGATTATAGGGATTTACTTACCGAAAAAGGACTTGTAATCGGCGGAACATCTCCCGACGGATACATAGTAGAAACAATAGAAAATCCTGCTTGTAAATTTTTCGTTGGGGTACAATTCCATCCTGAATTCAAATCGCGTCCTAATAAACCGCATCCTTTGTTTAAAGGGCTTATAAAAAACGCTTTAAAAAAATAAAATTGTGTAGCTAATAACTTGACAAAAAATAGCGAAAAATGTATATTTTTTTATAGAAAACAAAGGAATTTTAAAAATGCAACATCAAACCGTTTTAGTAATCGATTTCGGCGGACAATATAATCAACTAATTGTTCGTAGAGTCAGAAATTTAAATGTATATGCGGAACTTATTTCCGCAGAATCTTCTATCGAAAAAATTAAAAGTTATAATCCGATAGGAATAATTTTTACGGGCGGTCCGTCAAGCGTGTTCGCTCCCGACGCTCCAAAGGTAAATAAAGAAATATTTTCGCTAGGCGTTCCCGTTTTAGGAATTTGCTACGGAATGCAACTAACCGCTTACGAACTCGGCGGAAAAGTAGCGCACGCGGAAATAAGAGAGTACGGAAAACAAAAAATATCTTACGGCGATAGCGTTATTTTTGACGGAATGGATAAAGAAAGCGTTTGCTGGATGAGTCATACCGACCAAGTTGTAGAATTACCGCAAGGTTTTAAAATAACGGCTAGCACCCAAACGTGTAAAATTTCCGCTTACGAAAATCAAGAAAGAAAAATTTACGCGGTACAATTTCATCCCGAAGTCGTACACACCCGTCAAGGCGATTTAATTTTAAAAAATTTCTTATATAAAGTTTGTTTTGCGCAAGGCGACTGGAAAATGAGTGATTTCGTCGGCGAACAAATTAAAAAAATAAGAGAAAAAGTTGGAGATAAAAAAGTACTATGCGCAATGAGCGGTGGAGTTGACAGCGCAGTAGTTGCAACTCTCGTTCACAAAGCGGTAGGCAAAAATTTAACTTGTATATTCGTTGACCACGGCTTACTCCGTAAAAACGAAGCCAAAGAAGTTATGGAAGTTTTCCACGACCAAATGGGAATGAATTTAATCAAGGTAGACGCTTCCAAATATTTTTTAAAAGCTTTACAAGGCGTAAAAGAACCCGAAAAAAAGAGAAAAATTATAGGTAAATCTTTTATCGACGTATTCAGCGAAGAAGCCAAAAAAATAGGTAAGGTAGATTTTTTAGTACAGGGAACTATTTATCCCGACGTTATAGAAAGCGGACTTGGCAAAAGCGCGGTAATAAAAAGCCATCACAACGTCGGCGGACTTCCGTCGGTAGTTGATTTTAAAGAAATTATCGAACCTTTAAGACTACTTTTTAAAGACGAAGTAAGGGTGCTCGGATTAGAACTCGGCTTACCCGAATTCGTCGTTAATCGTCAACCGTTCCCGGGACCCGGAATTGCAGTAAGAATAATAGGTAATATAACCAAAAAGAAAATAGAAATCGTACAAGAAGCCGATTATATTTTCAGGGAAGAAATTGCAAAAGCGGGACTAGATAAAAAAATTTGGCAATATTTTGCCGTTCTTACGGGAATGCACTCCGTAGGGGTAATGGGCGATGAAAGAACTTACGATTATACCGTTGCTTTAAGGGCGGTTACTTCCGTTGACGGTATGACTGCCGACTGGGCGGATATTCCTCACGACGTATTAGTTAAAATATCGTCTAGAATAGTAAACGAAGTTAAATGTGTAAACAGGGTAGTTTACGATATAACGAGCAAGCCCCCCGCGACAATCGAATGGGAGTAAATTTTAAACATTTTAGCAGTAATTTACGATGTCGATAAGATTATTGTAAAAATTAAACTAGATTGTAAAAAGTATTTTTAAAAGTTACTTTATTATATATAGTAAAATTTTCTTACGTTAAAAAAAATTTACAGCCACTGATTATTTAAAAAATTTTTTTAAAAATCTAAAAAAATAACCCCCGATTTCGGAAAATCCGAAATTGGGGGTCTTCGTTTGTAAAATATTGGTTTGTAAAATAATTAAAGTTCGTTAAATGCGTTTTGTCAAAAGTATTAGGTTGTAATTAAAATAACAATGAAATTTTAAGGTAAAAATTATTATTCGTTACAATAATCTATAATTGACTGATAGCTTACGGAGTCTTTAATTTCCTTGTAATTTTCGACTAAAGTATGATAACCGTATTTTATAGCATTTTTTGCTTCGTCGGTACTCTTAATCGATATACTGTCAGTTTCTACCGATTTTGTATTTTTATTTTCAAAATCGGTTGCAAAAGTTTCTTCTTGCGATTCTTGAATAAACATCATAGGAACTTCGAATTCTACTATTTCGTATTCTTCCGTTTCGGCGTTGTAAGTAAATGCGTAAACTGTTTTAAATTCTATATCGAATCTTCTAGAAGGATTTGTAAGAGAAACCCACATCGAATGAATACTTTCGGTAGAACCGTTTATATAAATCGTATCCGGATTTACTCCGTTAGCTTCGTCTATTTTTTTAATAGTGGTAATTCCGCCAATATCTTTTAGGTTATACCATAAAGTGTCGTATTGATTACTTTTAAATGTTTCGGATACTTCGCTTCCGACGTAGTTGCCCGTAGAATTTTCGTATACTTCGCAATTTATTCCACCGCTTGTGGGAATAAAATCTCCTTTATTTCCTACTACGGTAGTGTAGCCGTCTTTTACGGTTAAATACGCGCTAGTGGACTTAATTTCGGTTTCACCTAATCCTAACGTTTCATAAATATATCCTACAACGTTATTGCTACTATCTTTTTCAAGCGTTACTTGGCAAATAGAAGAATTTAAAATGCTATAAGCCATTTTTATAGACGAATCAGTTACGTTATATTTTATAATGTTACTTTCGGATAATTGTATTCTTGCTCCGAAATCGTTAGTCGTAAGGTTAGAGTAAACGTACAATTCTACGCCTGAAATTTTGGTAGAAATTTCGTATTTTGTTTGGGTAAGAATTAAAGTTAAATTAAATTCGCCCGCATTTAACACGATGTTTTTTCCGTCGGAATTTTCAAATATGCTGTTATACATTTCTTCGACTTTATTTAAAACGTCGTAAACTTTATTAACGTAATTTAAAGCTACGTCCGTTTTGTTGAATACAGTGTAAACAACGTTAAGTTGTTTTCCTATGTAATTTGTAGGAATGGTAGAAATATCGGTAAGATCTTCGTACGTCGGTAAGGTTGACGTAGCTACAATTCTATTTTCAGGTTTAAACGTCGTTGGTAGATAGGCCCAAACGTCAGGCTTACTGCCCATTTTAATAAATATTTCGTTTAAAGATTCTACAACGTAAGTTTTAGCGTCGTCTTTAAACGTGTTTAAAACGTTTATTAAATCTTTTTTTGTTTTAGCATTTTCAAAACCTGAAACGGCGTTATTATAAAGCTTTTCAAGTTCGGTTTTTACGTCGGTTGACAAGGGCTTACTAATGTTGTCGTAAATTACTTTTAACTCGCCTTTATATTTTTCTATAAATTTATTTAAAACTTTATTTATAATATTTTTCGTAGCAGTGGTAAAGTTGTCTACAATACTTTTTAGGGCAGTTTGAGCGCTATCCAAATCTGTTACGGAGTTTAAATTAGTTAAGGATATATTATAAGCCTTATCAAGTTCGTTTTTAATATCTTCGTCGGAAATTTCACCGCTTACCGTGCCGTAAAAATCGTTTACTTTATTTATTGCTTCATTTTTTAATTTTTGCAAGAAAAGTACAAAAATTTTTTTGCCTACCGTTGTAAATTCGTCTACAATTTCTTGCATAGCAGTTTTTGCCGTATCTAAATCGGTAACGTTATTCAAACTGTTTTTTGAATTATTATAAGCTTCGTATAATCTATTTTTAATTTCGTTATCGGAAATTAAATTAGAAGCAGGGGTGTAGAATTTATCTAAACTATTTATTGCCGACGTTTTTAAATTGTTTAGTATTTTTGTAATAACACTCTTTGCGGTTTCGGAAAAAGTTGTATAAATTTCTTCCGCGCTTTGTTTAGCCGAGTCTAAATCTTCAATATTATTTAAACTTACTTTTGCTTGTGAATAAGCGTTATCTAGCTCTGTTTTTATGGTTTCATCGCTAATTTTTGCCGATAAAGGATTGTATAAATCGTCTAATTTTTTTAACGTTTCGCTTTTTAACTTGTTTAAAGCTTTTGCGATAATATTTGTCGTTGCGGTATTAAAGGAAGAAGATATTTCGTCAAAACTCGTTTTGGCGGAATCTAAATCGGTAACTTTATCTAAACTTATTTGTGTATCGTTGCGAAGTTTTTCTAATTCAGCTTTAATTTCTTCGTCGGAAATTTTATCAATGGTAGAGTTGTAAAGAATATTTATTTTTAGAATAACTTCTTGCTTAAATTCGTTAATTTTTTCTTTTATAACTTCTTCAAGCTTGCCTTTAACGGAAGAAATGGTGTCGGAAATCAGTTCTTTTATTTCTTGTTCGTTATAAGAATTTATTTTTTCTTTTTGTTCTTCGTAAAAAGTAATTATATTGTTTTTTAAATCTTCATAATTTTCAAGTTGTTTTAAAGCCTTTTTTTCTAAAACGTTTAATGCATTATTTGCAAGCGTTTTAATATCTTCCGTAGTAAGCGTAATTACGTTTTTAACGTATTCGTATATATAACTTTTAAATTCCGTAACGGCATTCGTAATTTGGCTTTTTGAGTCTTCCGTAGCGTTTTCTATTTGCTCTAAAACGCTATCGTATAAAGCACTTAATTGAGCTTGACTATTATTTGCGTAAGCTAAAACGGAATTATATATAAGTTCTAATTCTTTTTTTGCTTTGTCTTTAATTTCGGCTAGGGTAGACGCGGTAGATTTTATTAGGTTGACTGATTCTTGCAATTTTAAATAAATTTCATTGTATTTTGCGTTAAGTTCGTCAACCGTACCTCTAAAATTATTAAGTTGTTGTAAAACAAAATTATAAGAAATTTCCGCGGTAAGTTTTTGTTCGGCGGTTAGTTCTTTTGTGTTTTGAACATAATATTCACTTAGTAAATTTTGTTTTTCATTTTTTGCTTGTTCTACTTCTTCGCTATTTTTGCTACTGCTTGAACCGTTATTGTTTAAAGAATCGGAAGTTGTAGACGTAACGGAAGAATTCGTTTGGTCGTTATTTTCGCAAGAAACAAATCCTACGGAAAAAAGTAAAGATAATGCAAGTGTGACGACAATAATAATTTTTTTCACAATTTTTCTCCTTTAATATATATTTTTTTTAATATTTTCTTTTAATTTTTATTCTTCGCCTTTAAAAGTTTCTCTTATCATTCTCGGAATAAAGAAAGGATAAGTAACGGCGGAAACAAGTAAAGCCCCTATCGTTCCGAGTAATCCGAAGAATAAAAATAAGAATAACGTAAGTAATGGTGCGATAATTATTTTATAAGCTATTAAAAACATAATTCCGTCTACGTCCAACGAAAAAATTACCCCTGGTATATCAATAGATTTATGCCATCCCCAAAATAAAACGTCGTCTCCGTAGCAATCGTGTCCGATAGATGCGATTAGGGCAAATAATGCGTAACCGCTTAAAATCGAAATAGCGACGTTATATTTTATAAGGATTAAATAAACCATACAAGAAATACCTAATATTATACCTGCAATAAACCCAAATAAAAGCCAGCCGTTCGTTTTACCTGTTGCTTCTAAAATTGCATTTTCATTTTGTGCGGGTGTAGATAATTTTTCTTTTTCGTTTTCAGTAGTTTTTTGTTCCGAATTGTTTGAGTTTGTAGAAATATTATCTTCTTGGCAAGCGTCACTAACTGTTATTTCATCTTGTAAAACTTTTTCGGTAGGTTCTTCTTTCGGTAACTCTTTCGGTAAAATTTGAGAAGGTAATTCATCTTCGTTGCTTAATTCCATAAATTCGTTTATGCTAATGTTAAAAACAGTAGTAAGGCTTTGGATGGTATCTAAATCAGGTTGAGATAAATTTTTTTCCCATTTAGATACCGCCTGCGCGGAAACGTTTAACATATTTCCTAAATCGCCTTGCGTATAACCTTTTTCTTTTCTTAATTTTTGTATTACTGCTCCGTAATTTGCCATAAATTCTGTTCTCCTTTCGCTTAAAATCATACCACAAAACGGGCAAAATGAAAATATTTATCGTTAAACCATTAGTTGAATTTGTAGATAAAAAGTTGATTTACCGTTAAACTGTTAGTTGAATTTATTAAAATACCTTATCATTTCTTAAAAAACATTAAAATCGCTAAAATTATATAAAAAATATAGAGTTGACTTTATAAAATTTAACCGTTGGTTGAATCCATTAAAAAACGCAACGAAATTTATTCGTTGCGTTAAAGAATTATTATAAGTTTAGTTATATCGTTATTTAAAAAACGTATCGTATAAAAATACATTTTCATTGTTATAAAAATTATTTATTAAAGACAATTTTTATAGTTGTGCCAACGCCGAGTTTAGATTTTAACGATAGTTCCGCGTGGTAAAGTGTGCAAATGTGTTTTACTATTGCAAGACCTAATCCCGTTCCGCCCGTTTCTCTTGAACGAGATTTGTTTACACGGTAAAATCTTTCAAAAATTCTTTGTTGATTTTCTTCGTCTATGCCTATTCCGTCATCGGAAACGATTAAAATAGATTGTTTTTCGTTTTCTGATAAAATAACTTTTACGTTGCCGTTTTTATGATTATAACGTATAGCGTTTTCTACTAAATTTTTTATAAGTTCGATAGAATGTTCTTTTTCCATTAAAACGTTTGCCGTTCCTTCTATCGTAACTTTAATGTTTTTTTGCTTAGATAGCGACGATAAACTTTCGGTTACTTCCTGACTAACTGCGTTTAAATCCACGTTTTCCAAAACGGGAGATTTTAAAGCTTCCAGTTTAGATAAGTTTAACATATCGTTTATAAGAAGAATTATTCTATCCGTTTCTTTTTCAATTTTGTCGGAGAGTTTTTTAACTTCTTCGTCCTTTGTTTTTAAGGCGACTATTTCGTTAAACCCTTTAATTGCGGTAAGCGGAGTTTTAAGTTCGTGGCTTGCGTTTGCAAAAAATTCGCTTCTTGTAATTTCGCCATTTTTAACTGCGGTTATGTCTGATAAAACTATTATCGTTAAATTGTTTTCTAAGGCTTTTACGGTTACGTTATAGTATTTAGAATTTATTTCCGTTTCAAAAATACCGTCCGTTTTATTCTTTAAAGAATTACTTATTTCTTCTAAAAAGTTACTGTTTAAAGTTAAAATAGAGTAATTTTTGCCAACACAGTCTTTTATGTCGAAAAGCCAAGTTGTAATTTTGTTGGCTATCGTTATAGTTCCTTTTTCGTTTAAAACGATTATTCCATCTGTAATGTTGTTTAACAAGTAATTTAGTTTTTCGTTATCTTGGTTTGCGGATTTAATGTTGTCTTCTAATTTTTCGCTTATAGAATTTATTTCCGTAAGCATTTCGTTTATTTCTTTATCGGAAGACATAGGTATTATTTCTTTATAAACGCCGTTACTAACTGCTGTAAGTTTGGATTTTATTTCTTTTAAAGGTTTAACTAAACTGTTCGTTGCAAAATAGCTTGCTATAAAAGAAATGGTAAGGGTAACAATTAAAACGTAAATAATAGGCGGAATAGTTCCTAAAACATATGAGTTAACATTTTCGACGGGGATTGCGACTCTAACGAAAACAAAAGGCGCATATTCGCCGTCTACGGGTACTTTTAACGCGTAGTACACCATATCTTTTTTAAGTGTTCTACTATAACGTTTTACCGCTTTAGGTTTTCCTTGTAAGGCGGAAATAATTTCTTCCCTTTGTAGGTGGTCTTCTTTGGAGATGTCTTGACTACTATCAGTTAAAACTTCACCTGAACTAGCTACTATTGTAACTCTTACGTTGTCGGGAACAGAAGTAGTGGCTGTTTTTTCGTCGGTATAGTTTTGGGCTAAAATTTGCGTAATTTGCGTTACTTTTTCCTTTGCTTCTTTTAAGTGGGAATTTTTATTTATTTTAATTCCGAAGAAAAAGGTTGCAAGTAGGGAAAGAGTAATAATTATAAAATTAAATAATATTATTTTCTTTTTCATATTAAAATATATCCTATTCCTCTAACGGTTTGAATTTCGGCACAAGAAGAGCAAAGAATTTTTCTTAAATCGGCAATATGAATATCCAAAGTTCTCGTTTCTCCGTAATTTTCGCCCCAAATCGTGTCTAGTAACTCATCTCTTTTTAAAACTTTTTCAGAATTTAAAACCAAAAGTTTTAGTAATTCGTATTGTTTTAAAGTTAAAGTTACGTTTTGATTGTTTACCGTTACTTTTCTAATTTCGTCGTTTATGACTATATCTTTGTAAGTAAAACAGCTTTTTATTACCGTTCTTAATTTTGCATTGATTCGCGCTACTAATTCCATAATTCCAAAAGGCTTAGAAATGTAATCGTCTGCGCCTAAATTTAAACCTTTAACTTTATCTATTTCCTGAGTTTTAGCCGAAACCATAATGCAGGGTAAGTTTTTTGTAGAAACGTTTTTTCTAAGCTTTTCCAAAATCGAAAAACCGTCTTCGCCGTCAAGCATAACGTCTAATAAAATTAAATCGGGCATCTTTTTTTCAAGGGCTGAAAATAATTCTGTCGAATTAGAAAAACATTCTACCGAAAAACCTGCGCTATCCAAAGCGTAAGAATACACTTCTTTAATAGATTTTTCGTCGTCAACTGCGTAAATTAAAGGTTTAGTGGTCATAATTTCTCCTTAACCGAATCTATTTCCCGTAACGGAATATTCCGCCCATTCGCCTATATTTACGGCGTGGTCGCCTATACGTTCTAGGTATTTGGCAATCATCATAAATAAAATAGCTTGGTCGGCATTATCGGCATTTTGTTTAATAAGTTCGACTAAATCTTTTTTAACCGTTTCAAAAAGTTCGTCAACTTTATCGTCTATTTTGTTTAATTGTTTTGCCGTTTCCACGTCTTTATTTATATAGCTATGAACGCCGTCTTTTACCATTCCTATTACGATTTTTCCCATAAGGGCAATGTGTTCGGGTTCTTTAATAAATTTTTCTTTACCGAATTGCAAGGTAATTTCGGATATATCGGAAGCTTGGTCGGCAATTCTTTCTAAATCCGTAATCATTTTAAGACCTGCGGAAATCTCCCTAAAATCGCTTGCAACGGGGTGTTCCAACAATAAAATTTTAAGGCAATCTTGTTCTATGTCTTTTTCAAGATTGTCTATATCTTTGTCTTCCGAAATAACTTGTTTAGCTAAATCGAAATTTCTTGTTTTTAAAGCAGTTATGGATTTTTCTATCGCAAGCTCGCTTTTCCTGCACATTTCTATTATTTTACTATAAAAAATGTTTAATTCGGCTTCGTATTTATTTCTTATACTCATTTTACCTTATTCTCCTTAAAATTTCAAGTTTTTAACCAAATCTTCCCGTAATATAATTTTCGGTCTTAGGATTTTTCGGGGAAGAGAATAATTTTTCGGTATCGTCGTATTCTATTAGTTCGCCTAACAAAAAGAACGCCGTTTTATCCGCAATTCTGGTTGCTTGTTGCATATTATGCGTAACTATAATAATGGAAACGTCTTTTTTAAGTTCATCTATCAATTCTTCAATTTTTCCCGTCGAGATAGGGTCGAGGGCAGAAGTAGGTTCGTCCATCAAAAGAATTTCCGGGCTTCCCGCCAAAGCTCTTGCAATGCAAAGACGTTGCTGTTGACCACCGCTTAGTCCTAATGCACTTTTTCTGAGTCTTAACTTAACTTCTTCCCAAAGTCCGGCTTTTTTTAAAGAACTTTCGACAATATCGTCAAGTTCGCTTTTCTTTTTTATTCCAAACGTTCTCGGGGCGAAAGCTATGTTATCGTAAACGCTCATAGGAAACGGGTTAGGCTTTTGAAATACCATTCCAACGTTTTTCCTAAGCAACGTTACGTCGGTAGATTTTGCGTATATGTCCGTATCGCCTATTTTAAATTCGCCCGTAATTTTACAGTTTTCTACTAAATCGTTCATTCTGTTAAAAGTCTTTAAAAAAGTTGATTTTCCGCAACCGGACGGACCTATAAAAGCCGTAACGTTTTTTTCGGGAATTTCTATGTTAACGTCTTTTAAAGCGTGGAAATCTCCGTAATACAAATTACAATCTTTTACGTTTATTTTAGTGCTGTTAAAAAATTTATCCATTTTAAAATTCTCCCGTTCTCTTTTTTATTGCTTTTCCTATTAAGTTCGCCGATAAGTTGATTAAAATAACCAAAATCAATAAAACTACGCTAGTAGCGGTTGCTTCTTTCATTAGTCCGTAGTTTGCAAAATAGTATATGTCTAACGCTAGGCTCGTTCCCGGCATTAAAACGTTTTGAGGCATTTTATTCGTTACCATTCCTATCGTTAAAATTAAAACAGCGCTTTCGGAAACGACTCTTCCTATCGCCAAAATTATAGAAGTAACTATTCCGCTTGCGCAAGACGGTAGGATTACTTTAAAAATTGTTCTAACCTTGCTTGTCCCAAGCGCCAACGCGCCTTCCCTTAAACCGTTCGGAACGGAAAGTAAACTTTCTTGCGTAGAACGAACTATTAGGGGTAGTATCATTATAGAAAGGGTAAAACCACCGCCTAAAATCGTATATCCCATTTTAAACGCTACTACGAAAATAAGGTAGCCGAACAATCCGTAAACGATACTCGGAATTCCCGCCAAAGTTTCGGTGGCAACGCTAATTATTTTAACGAACTTACCTTTATTTTTAGCGTATTCTACCAAAAATACCGCACTTCCTACGCCGATAGGCACTGCTATTACGACCGAAATTAAAATTAAATGTAAAGTTCCTAAAATTGCGGGTAGTATTGTCGGTTTATTTCCGCTTTCGCTAAAGATAAGTGATAACGATAAATTTCCTATTCCGTTTTTTATAACGTAAAAAATTATCGCAGAAAGAGCAATTACGGAAAAAAACGTTGAAATTATACTTAAAATTTTTAGTGAAAAACAAATTGTTTTTCCTACGTTGTGTTTTTTCATCTTTTTTCCTTTTTTTCTTTAAGTAAAGAAAAGCTTAAATTTAACAAAAGTACGAAAACGAATAATATAACGCCCGTTGCTATCAGCGCCTTTAAAGCGTCCCCGCTCATTTCCATTGCGCCTAAGGCTATGTTTGCCGTCATCGTTCTAGTGGATTGAAAAAGACTTTTCGGCATAGACGGACTGTTTCCTATAACCATAATAACCGCCATAGTTTCGCCAATCGCTCTACCAATCGCTAATACGACTCCCGCTAAAATTCCGCTTTTAGCCGACGGAACTACGACTTTAAATACCGATTGTTCTTTCGTTGCGCCAAGCGCCAAAGCGTTTTCGTAATATTCTTTGGGAACGCTACGCAAACTGTCTAAGCTTACGCTTACGATAGTGGGTAAAATCATTATTGCAAGAACTATGCTCGTTGCAAATATTCCGTAGCCTACGCCGGTAGGGGAAACGTAATCTTGCAAAAACGGAACTATTATTTCCGCCCCGAACAATCCGTATATTACGCTGGGAATTCCCGCTAAAAGATTTATTGTATAAGAAATTATTCCGACAAATTTTTTCGGTACAAATTTATATAAAGCTATCGCCGTGAAAAGTCCTATTCCTACGCCGAATAAAACGGATAACGCCGTAACGTAAAGCGAGCATA
This sequence comes from Christensenella sp. UBA4675, assembly GCA_002405165.1. GTDB lineage: Bacteria > Bacillota > Clostridia > Christensenellales > Borkfalkiaceae > UBA4675. The sequence goes on along the minus strand of DHLF01000001.1, from coordinate 120,529 downwards.
CTAACATAGACAATATCCCATATGTCGGGTTGGTATTAAGAGGACCCCAGTTTTCAGAAAACAAAAAGTCCTTAATTCCAATTTTAGCTATAAACGGAATTCCGTTTATAGCTAAAAATATTGTTATAGTAGCTAGCGCAATTATTGAAAACGTTGCGCATAGTATAAAGAGAATTTTCATTATCTTTTCTCTTGTTTGAATAAATTTGTAAATTTTTATCATAGTGGTTTAGATTTTATCCCAAGTTTTAATCTGGTCATCTTTATTGAAAATACCTTTTAAATTATCAAGAGATATATCGTTTATATTGTTTTTCTTGTTTACTATTATGGCAATTCCGTCTAGAGCAACCGTATAATATGTGCAATTATCTGCTTTTGCGCTGTTAAATGTCTCACTAATCATTCCAAAGTCGCCAACCCCTTTCTTTGCGTTGTTATAGCCCGTTCCCGAACCACCGCCTGCAACAGTAACATTAACACCCGATTGCAATGCTTCGAATTTAGCTGCAAGTTTTTCCATTAAAGGTTGTAAGGATGTACTTCCACTTAAATCTATTTGGCCACTTAAACCTTCTTCCGGAACGTAATTAGTAGCATTGTCTACATTTGTAATATAACCGTTTTCGGAAATTATTGTTTGTGCTTCGGAACTTTTTAAAAATTCGAGATATTTTTTATTTGTATTATTGGTTAATTTGGCTTCTTGGTACACAATCGATAACGGTCTTGAAATTTTGTACGTTCCGTTTTTAATCGTTTCGCTAGAAGGTGCAACTCCGTTAACCGTTAAAATTTTAACTTCGCTCGTAACGTATCCTAAGCTGTCGTATCCGATTGCGTTCGAATTATTTTTTACTGCGGTAAGCATTCCCGCCGTGCCGTATCCTACAATAGCTCCGTCAACGTCAGATTTTCCTTTTAGACCTAATATCTCCATAAATGCGCTTTTAGTTCCGCTTCCGTCTTCTCTTACAACGGCAACGATGTTTTTGTTGTTACCTTTTTTACCACAAGCAGTAAAAGCAGTTAAACTTAATACAAAAGCTAACAAACAGGTAAGCATGCTTAAAATTTTTTTCTTCATTTTTTTTAATCTCCTTTTTTATTGTTCGACTACATTTTAGCTTCTTTTTTTTTGAAATACACACCTATTATGGTAAAGAAAACGTAAAGTTTATGTAAAAATGAAATGGTAATTTTATAAAAAACAAAAATAAAGTAAAATATTTAGAAAAATCGTCGAAAAAGATAAATATATTTTTAAGATTATTGACGAAATATCTTTTTTTTGATAAAATTTAAGAGTATAACGTTTATTTTAAATATAAAAAATAATAGTATTTATTGTTTTGGGGAAAAATCGCATGAAAAAAACTGTAAAAATAAAATTTGTAGGAATGTATAGTTCTTTTGAGTGGGAAGGAAATTATATTATAGACGTAATAAAAAAGTTTTACGATTTACAAATATGCGAAAAATCCGAAGATGCCGATTATATTTTTTGTAGTTGTTTTGATTTTTACGAGTTTTGTAAATATCCGCAAGTCAGAATTATGTTTTCGGGGGAAACTTACATACCCGATTTTAATTATATAGATTATGCCATATCGGTTTTTCCGTTAGAATATAAAGGCAGGCATCTTTCTTTGCCGGGGTTTATGGGGCATAAGGAATATTTTGAAACCGTAAACAGGCGTGAAAACGATAAAAGCGTTTTAAAGTCTAAAACGCAATTTGCAAATTTTATTTTCGGACATGAATTACCCGACGGAATGAGAGCTAAGTTATTTAATAAATTAAGCGAATACAAAAGGGTTGATGCCAGCGGAGCATATTTAAACAACATGCCGAACGGGGAAGTGGCGACTTATTTTGGAACTAAAAACGATTTTCAGAAAAAAACAAAATTTTCCATTATAGTGGAAGGGTCTTATAATAACGGATATTTATCGGAAAAAATTTTGGACGCCTTTCGCGCTAATACAATACCTATTTTTTACGGAAGCGACTCCGTAAATAATGTTTTTAATAAAAATGCGTTTATAAATTGTTCTGATTATAATTCTTTAGATGAAGTTTTAGAAGTGGTAAAAGCTTTGGATAATGACGACGACGCCTATTTAAAAATGCTTAATCAACCTATTTTTAACGATGAAAATTACGTTGTAAATAAAGAAAAAGAGTTAGACAATTTTATAAAATACATATTTGAACAGCCGTTAGATAAGGCATATAGAAGGGAACGCGGTAATATGACTAAAATTTATTCCGAATATTTAATTTATACTTCCGCGCCCGATAAGTTTAGGAAAAAGATAAAAAACGATGAAAAACAAAAAAATAAAATTCAAAGAAAACGTAACGTTAAATTGCGTTTAAAACAATTAAAAAATGAAAAAAGATATTTTAGATGTTTTCTAACCTGGGTAAAATATTTTTGGTATTTATACTTAACGTAAACTTTTAATATACAAAATTGATTTTTAAAATAACTTAACGCAAGAAATAAGGATAGAGTATGAAAGTTGTAATATTAGGCGGCGCCGGTTTTATAGGTAGCAATATGCTTATAAAACTATTAAAAGAAAAAAAAGACGTTCAAATTTTTGTAATAGATAATTTATATACGGGAAAATTAAAAAACATACAAGATTATTTAAACGATTCTAACGTGAAATTTATTCAAGCTGATATAAGGGATGAAAAAATTATATCTGTTTTACAAGAAATAAACGCTGACTATATATATAACTTTGCTTGTCCCGCGTCCCCCGTGCATTATCAAGCCGAACCTATAATGACTTGGGAAACGTGCGTTTTGGGGGTTAGAAATTTATTAAATGCGATTGTCGGAACAAAAACCGTTTTACTGCATTCGTCCACTTCCGAAGTTTACGGGGATTGTTTGGTAAATCCCCAACCCGAATCTTATTGGGGCAATGTAAATCCGATAGGCATTAGGTCTTGTTATGACGAGGGTAAAAGGTCTGCGGAAAGTTTAATTTTCGATTATATAAGAACTTACGGCGTAAACGTAAGGGTTGTAAGAATTTTTAATACTTACGGACCCAATATGAGTATAGAAGACGGCAGAATTATTTCTAATTTCGTCGTTCAAGCCCTTGAAAATAAAGATATTACCATTTACGGAGACGGTAAACAAACAAGAAGCTTTTGCTTTGTAGAAGATACGTTAGAGGGAATAGTAAAATTAACCGAAAAACAAGAAAGGGTAGACGAACCCGTAAATATAGGCAATCCTAACGAGCGTACTGTTTTAGAAGTCGCTCAACAAATAATAAAAACATTGCCTACCGAATCTAAAATAGTATTTTTAGAAAAGGCAAGCGACGACCCCAGACAACGCAGACCCGATATAACAAAGGCAAAACGACTTTTAAATTGGGAACCACGCGTATCGTTTGAAGAAGGGCTTAAAAAGTCGATAGAATATTTTAAAAGGGAATTAGGCGTTTAAATAAATATGTTAAAAATTTCAGTTATCGGTATGGGATACGTGGGAATGAGTATGGCTGTTTTGCTTTCTCAAAAACATTCTGTAACCGCAGTTGACGTTATTCAAGAAAAGGTTGACAACGTAAACAATAAAATATCTCCGATAGAAGATAAAGAAATAACGGATTTTTTGTCTAAAAAACAATTAAATTTAAAGGCGACAACTAATTTACAAAGCGCGGTTTTAGACGCCGATTACGTTATTATTGCCACCCCTACCAATTATGACGATTCGGTAAATAAATTCGATACGACAAGCGTTGATTCCGTTTTAAAATCGGTATCTAAAATAAATGCGAAAGGCGTTATGGTAATAAAATCTACCGTTCCTATGGGATATACGCAAAAGGCAATAAATTTATATAAAAACAAGCGTATAATTTTTTGTCCCGAATTTTTAAGGGAAGGCAAAGCTTTATACGATAATTTATTTCCTTCGCGTATAATAGTCGGAACGCAAGTGAACGATAAAGATTCATATAAAACTGCATTAAATTTTGCCGAAATTTTAAAAAGTTGTTCTTTAAAGCCCGACGTTGAAACTATGGTTATAGGTACTCTAGAAGCGGAAGCGGTAAAGCTTTTTGCAAATACCTATTTAGCAATGAGAGTCGCTTTTTTTAACGAATTAGATTCTTTTGCAATGGTAAACGATTTAAATGCTCAACAAATTATAAAGGGCGTATGTTTAGATGACAGAATAGGTAATTTTTATAATAATCCTTCTTTTGGATACGGCGGTTATTGCTTGCCAAAAGATTCAAAGCAGTTACTTGCCAGTTTTTCTAACACTCCTAATAATTTAATTAAGGCAATAGTAGAATCTAATAAAACAAGAAAAAGTTTTATATCTAAAAAAATATTAGATAAAAAGCCCCAAAAAGTCGGCGTGTTTAGGCTGACTATGAAAGCTAATTCGGATAATTTTAGGTGTAGCAGTATACAAGACGTTATGAATGAACTATCCCAAAACGGAGTGGAAATTTTAATTTACGAACCAATATTAAAACAAAACGAATTTAATGGGTATAAAGTCTTAAACGATATAAACGTATTTAAAACGGAATGCGACGTAATTATCGCAAATAGAAATTCAAAACTATTAAGCGATGTAAAAGAAAAGTTATTTACGAGAGATATATTTAATAAGGATTGTTAAAATGATAAAATTCAGCGTAATTACAACGGTGTACAATCAAGAAAATTATATTAAAGATTGTATAGAAAGCGTTATAAATCAAACGTATTCAAATTTAGAGTTTATCATAGTAGACGACGGCAGTACGGATAATTCTTATAATATATGTAAGGAATACGTTGAAAAAGACAATAGAATTAAACTAATACGCAAAGAAAACGGAGGAGTATCTTCGGCAAGGAACGTAGGAATTGCTAATATTTCCGGAGATTACGTTTTATTTTTAGACGGCGACGATTTATATTGCTTAGAGTTGCTTGAAAACTGTTATAACGAATTACAAAAAGAAAGATTTGACATAATTTCTTTCGGAATAATTTGTTGTGATGAAAATAACAATACGATTCACGTTGAAAAAGGCTTATGTTTTCAAGATTTTAAATATAATTACAATTCTTATTTTAATTTTTTTATAAAAACTTTAAAAAACGGAGATATTGTTGCAAATAAGTGTATAAATGCAAAAATAATTAAAAATAATAACTTGCTTTTTTGCGAAAAAATTAGATACGGAGAAGATAAGCTGATGTTTTTAGAAATTTTAGCTTTTGTAAATTCCGTTTCTTCTATCGATTATTTAGGTTATAATTACAGAAAGTGTTCAACATCTTTTACACATAACGTAAAAAATAAAGAACAAATATTTTCTTTATATTTAATTTCAAAAAATTATTATATTTTTTTGCAACAACAAAATATATCCATTTTATTAAACAATTTTGCGGAAATATTTTGGTACGTTTTTGATTTTCAAATGATTTTCGGTCATATGGATTTATATTGGAAAATTAAAAAAGAAGAATTAGAAGTATTAAAAATTGAAGATGATTTTTTTAATTTAAAAAAATTTTATAAAGATTATAAAAAGAAAAATAAAAATCATTATAAAAAATTAGAAGATAAATATATCGCATATAGGGATGACGCTTTAAAAAAGTATTTAATTTCTCAAAATAAATTTGCATTAAATTTTAGACTTTTTAATTTAAAAGTAATTATGTTATTTATAAAAATAAAAAGGAAAACAAAAAAAATATTTAAAAAGAACTGATTATGAAAAATTTTTTGCCGATAGTTTATTCCATAGACGATAATTATACTTTGCCCGTTATGGTTGCAATAAAATCTTTGCAACGAAGTAAAAAAAGAGAAATAAATTTAAAAATTTATATTTTTAACGCTGGATTAAAAGACGAAAATAAAAACAAAATTTTAACTTTAAAAAAAGAAGATTGTCAAATAGAGTTCGTTTGCGTAAGCGAGTTTTTAATCGGGGCAGAATTTTATGCTTGCCATGATTTTAGCGAAGCAATGTATTATAGGTTTTTTATTCCGCAAATCTTATCTGAGTACGAAAAAGTTTTATATTTAGATACGGATACCGTAGTTACGAATTGCGTTTCTAAAATATTTGAACAAGATTTATCGGGATATGCGTTGGGTGCTTGTTACGATTACGGTATGATGAACAATCCTAACGTTTCTAAAAATTACGTAAATTCGGGCGTTATATTATATAACTGCGCGGAATTTAATAAATGTAATTTTGCATATAAATGCGTAGATTTTGTAAATAACAACAAAAATTTAAGTTATCCTGACCAAGATACTATAAACTATGTTTGTCAAGGTAAAATTAAATTATTAAGTCCTACTTACAATTTTTTAACCGTGCTTTGTTGGGATTACGACAGTATGGGAACCAATTTAAAAAACGGATTAAAAGTTTGTAAAATAAACAATAAAAAAAACGTAATAGTGTGGCATTTTGCGGGCTTAAAGCCTTGGGCTATAAAAAGTACGCCGTTAGCTAATAAATGGTGGAATTTTGTTAAATATTTACCCCATAAAACAAAAAAAGAAATAAAGGAATATTACAAAATAAAAAGACCGGAAACTATAGATTATTATAATCGGGTAACAAGTAAAAAGTATTATAATCCGTATATAGTTAAGGAACAATATAGCATGATACAAAAAATAAAGTTAAAAATCAAAAATTTTTTTAGGAGATAATATGAGCGATAAAATTATTCCTATTGTCTTTTCTACCGACGATAATTACGTTTTACCGCTTTCAGTTGCTATTCAGTCTATTAAGAACACGATAAAAAGTTCTTTCGTACTAAAAATATACGTTTTATGCGAAAGTTTAATTGAAAAAAGTATTGATACGTTAAAATTACTTCAAAGTGATAATTGTGAAATTAACATAAAAAATATTTCAGAATTTACTAATGGTATCAATTTTATTACTCACGGTAGACTAAACAAAACCACTTGGTATAGAATTTATGCTTGCGAATTGTTTAAAGGATTTGATAAAATTCTCTATTTAGATTGCGATGTTTTAATTAACAAAAGTATTAGTGATTTGTTTAAAATAGACGTTAAAAATTACTTATTATGCGGTGTGTACGATTGGGGATTTATTAGGCAAGATATTTTCGTTACAAAAGATTATGTAAATGCGGGAGTAATACTTTTCAACGTAAAAGAATGTAATAATTTTGATTTTTCGGAAAAATGTTTAACGTATGCAAGCGAGCATTCTAAATTGCCATGGATGGATCAAGACGTTATAAACAACGTTTCTACGGGAAGAATTAAAAACGTAGGAAACGAATTTGATTTTATGACTTTTTACGTTTATGATTATAAAAAGCAAAAAAGTAGATTAAAGCAAGAATTAAAATATCAAAAATTAAAAAGCGTAAAAGATATAGTCGTTATTCATTACACGGGCGAAAAACCATGGAAAATAAAAAATTTACCGCTATCTAATTTGTGGTGGAAAACGGTAAAAACGCTTCCGACGGATATAAAAAAAGAAATAAAAAATAAATATAAACCACAAAAAGTATATGGGAAAATCGGATATTTTTTCCATAAGGTATCCGTAAAATTAAAAATGATTAAAAATAAAGGAACAAAATGAAAAAAAATTTACCGGTAGTTTTTTCTACCGACGACAACTACGTTACACCGCTTTGCGTAACGCTTCAATCTATTTTATTATCGAAAAAAAACGACGTAAGTTTTGATTTTTACGTTTTAAACGAAGGATTATTAGAAGAAAATAAAAACACGTTGTTAAAGTTTGCTCAAAACGGATGCACGGTTAATTTTATAGATATGTCGGCTTTTATGAAAGAAACGACTTTCCCCGACGTTACGTATTATTCTATCGCGGCATTTTATAGATTTTTTATTCCCGTAATTTTTTCAAATTACGAAAAAGTTTTATATTTAGATTGCGACTTAATAGCTCGTCGTTGTATTTCGGAAATATTCGATATTGACGTTTCAGGTTATATTTTCGGCGCCGTTTACGACAGGGGATTAAATTCTCACGGAATTGATGATATAAATTCGGGTGTTCTTATTTTTAACGTTGCCGAATACAACAAAAACGACACTTGTAGTAAATTGGTAGAATATGCTAACACTCACGATAATTTACCGCAAGTTGACCAAAATTGTTTTAATGCGATATGTAAAGATAAGTTGTTACATATAGATTGTAAGTATAATTTTCAAAACATACTTTGTTTTGATAACGATAAATGCGTTAGTAGGCTAAAAAAGGAATTAAAAGCTCAAAAAGTAGGCAAGTTAAAAAACGTCGTTATCGTGCATTACGCTTATTTAAAAGCGTGGACTTTCCCAAAACTTCCGCTTTCGCGTTTATGGTGGAAAACGGTAAAAACTTTGCCGAAAGATTTGCAACAAAGACATAAAGAGTTTGCTCTTATTCAACAAGAAAAATCAAAAGAAAACGAATTTAAGGCGTGGCAATATAGGTCGGCTGTTTCTAGATTTTTCTATAAGGTCAGGGTTAAAATTTCTTTAACTTTTAAAAAAATATTTAAAAAAAGATAGCTATTACTTTATTGTAATAGCTTTTTTTTTGGTAAAAATTGCCTTAAATTGTTTTCTTATTTTTATTGACTTTTTAACGCGATATAAAGTATAATAAAAGAACTTAAAGTTCTATAAAAAATTATCGGGAAAGGGAAACTAGTGAAGAAATTTAACGAAAATAGATTAAATTTAATTTTATCTTATATAACAAGTTATCAAAAACAAAGCGGAAAATCGCCGACGTACAGGCAAATTATGAAAGAGTGTAAGCTTTCTTCTTTGTGTACCGTTTCAAGTAATTTAAACGAGTTGTTTCGTCGGGGGCTTATAAAAAAGGGGGAAAATTATCGTGAAAAAATACTTGCCGACGAAAAATTGGTTTGCGGAGAAACGGTAAATGCTCCTTTGGTGGGGGAATGTCCCTGCGGAACGCCTATGGACGCGATAGAAAATTTAATTTATACGGTAGCTTTGCCCGTAGAAATTTTCGGTTCTTACGAGCGGTTTATTTTAAAGGCAAAAGGTAGAAGTATGATAAAACGCGGGATATTCGACGGAGATTTAATGGTGGTAAAAAAGCAAAATTACGCCGAAAACGGTCAAACCGTAATAGCGAGAGTAAACGGCGGAGAGGCAACCGCAAAAGTGTTCGTTACGGGTAAGAAAAATTACTTGGCGTGCGCTAACGACGAAATCAACGAAAACGGAGAAAGGATATATAACGATATTTATCCCGATGGGGAATGGGAAATTTGCGGTGTGGTAGATTTTGTTATTCATTCTCCCGTAAAAAGCGAATTTTAGGTGAAATATGGAAGATAAAATTTATTTTTGTATAGATATGAAATGCTTTTTCGCTTCCGTAGAATGCGCGGAACGCGGATTAAACCCTTTTGAAACTAATCTAGTCGTTGCGGACGAGAGTAGGGGACAAGGCGCAATTTGTCTTGCAATTTCTCCCGCAATGAAAGCAAAAGGTATAAAAAACAGGTGTCGGCTTTATGAAATCCCCAAAAACGTGAATTATATAATAGCAAAGCCTAGAATGAAAAAATATATCGAATATACCGCCGATATTTACGCTATTTATCTTAAATATATTTCAAAAGACGATATTCACGTTTATTCGATAGACGAATCTTTTATAGACGCCACGCAATATTTAAAATTATATAATTTAACGCCTAAACGCTTTGCGATAAAGCTTATAAACGAAATTGCCGAAAAAAAACTTATTCCCGCAACGTGCGGAATAGGTACAAATATGTATTTGGCGAAAATAGCGTTAGATATAACGGCGAAGAAAACTCCCGACCATATAGCTTTTTTAAACGAAGAAGAGTATAAAGAAACTCTTTGGGAGCATACGCCTTTAAAAGATTTTTGGCAAATATCCACCGGAACAGTGAAAAGACTTGCAAAATACGGCGTTTATACTATGAAAGGAATAACGACTTTGGACGAAAAACTTTTATATAAGGAATTCGGTATAAACGCAGAACTCCTTATAGACCACGCATACGGTCGCGAGAGCTGTACTATGCAAGATATAAAAGCGTATAAAGGTAAAAGTAAATCGATATCGTCTTCGCAAATATTGTTTGAAGATTACGATTTTAAAAAGGCAAGACTCGTGTTTGAAGAAATGATACAAAATACGTGTTACGATATGATGTCGAGAAACCTTATTGCGAAAAGCGGAAGTTTTTATATAGGATATTCAAAAGATACTATACCTTCCGACGGAGAAAGCGTAAAACTGCCCGACGCAACTAACTTGTTTTCTTTAATACTTCCCGAAATGTTAAAAAAGTTCGATAAATACGCGTATAAAGGGGTGTTGATAAGAAAGTTAGGCGTTAGCTTTAACGTTGCGGATAAAAGTTGCGAAGGATACGATTTGTTCGTAGATTACGATAAAATAGAAAAAGAAAAAAAGTCGGAGCTTGCAGTGTTGGAAATAAAACGCAAATACGGTAAAAATTCCGTATTAAAAGGAATTGATTTTCAAGACGGAGCTACTATGCAAATAAGAAATAAACTAATAGGCGGGCATAATGGTGAATAGGGTAGACAGGGCAAAGCAATTTCTTCCGTTCGACGCGTTAAAGGGTTTGAAGGAAGAGCTTGAAAAAAGAGAAAAAGAAGCGTTAAAATGTGAAAAAAGAGAATTGTCAGAGTATGAAACGGGGCAAATCAACGAAAAATTAAAAAGGGCAAACGGCGTAAATTTACAAGTCGAATATTATAAAAACGGAGAATACGTTAAATTAAAAGGAATAGTAAAAGTTAATTATTCCTTAAAATACTTGTCGATTGCCGATGAAAAAATTTTTTTCGACGATATAAGTAATTTAATTATATAAAAGCCTTTACCTTAAAAATTATAAAAAATTATTTAAAAATTGCAAATACGCCAAAAACGGGACTAAAAAAGCGGTATATTACAATAAAAGAAGTTAAAACTTGCTTACAAGGGTTTGCGTATTCGTCGTGATATAATTTATAAAAGGGTAATTTATGTGTAAAATAGGTTCTTTTTTTAAAATTGTAAAGTTTTTATTTATAACGCCAAACGTTAGAGTATGTGAAAATAGCGTCTAATAAAGAAGATAATTTATATTAAATTTAATAATATAATTTTTTTGTATACTTTACATATTTTGTAAAAACATGGGGAAACATTTGGTATCCACTATAATTTGTTGACATTTTTCAATAAATTTGTTAAAAATAAAAAAACGCTTGTTTTTATAACAAGCGTAATTTGGCAGGGGAGACGCGATTCGAACACGCAACCTACGGTTTTGGAGACCGCTACTCTACCGTTGAGCCACTCCCCTAAGCACGAATTTCATTATATAAAATATTTTTTGTAATGTCAATCGAAAATTATAATTTTTTAAAATTTAGGAGAAATATATTGAAAAAAGTAACTATTTACACGGACGGAGCGTGTTCGTGTAATCCGGGTCCGGGCGGGTATTGCGCAATTTTAGAATATATGGGGATCGAAAAGATTTGTTCCGGCGGAGAAAGTTTAACTACTAATAACATAATGGAGCTTACCGCAGTTGTAAAAGGGTTAAAAGCGTTAAAGGAACACTGCGTAGTGGACTTATTTAGCGATTCGGCTTACGTTGTAAACGCAATAAACGAAAAATGGGTGGAAAATTGGAAAAATAAGGGTTGGAAAACGGCTGACAATAAACCCGTTAAAAACGTAGAACTTTGGCAGGAATTATATGAATTATTGTCATATCACAGCGTTACTTTTCATAAGGTAAAAGGACATTCCGATAACGAAAAAAACAATCGTTGCGACGAAATTGCAAGAAGTGAAATTTTAAAATTTACGGTTAAAAAAGACTTGTCTGAAATATAATTATTATATGAAAAAAAAGTATTCCTTAGTTTTTTTTATAATAAATTTAATCGTAACGGTTTTAATGTGCGCCGTAACGTGTATGTTTGCCTTATTCTATATAGATAAAGTTTCAGGCGGATTTATAGATTTACATTCTAAACTTTTTAAAACGCTTACTATAGCGGTTTTATCTATAATACTAATTATTTCGGTAATTTTTATAATTAAAGATAAGGAAATAGTATATAAATTTTGTTTAGTAACCCTATTTTTTTTAATGCTTGCAACTATCATTTTATACGTTTTACAAATAACGGGGTTTTGGAATAAAATAGACAGTGTTGAAGATTTTAGGGCGTATATAGAATCTTTCGGAAGTTTATCGTTTATAATTTTTCTATTAATGCAAATTTTGCAGGTTGCGGTTTTACCAATCCCCGGGTTTATCGCAATAGGAGCGGGAGTTTTATTATTCGGTGCGCTAAAAGGGGCAATTTATTCTTTTATCGGGATAATGATAGGTTCTTTAATTGCTTTTTTCGTCGGTAAGTATTTCGGGTATAAAGTCGTTTGTTGGTTAGTAGGTAAAAAAACGTTAGACGATGTATTGCAAAAAGTAAAGGGTAAAGACAAATTGATTTTAACTTTTATGTTTTTATTTCCTTTTTTCCCCGACGACGTTTTATGTTTTGTGGCAGGAATATCTTCTATGAGTAATATATATTTTATTATAATGATTACCGTTACAAGGTTAATTTCCGTATTTACAACGTCTTTTTCTTTGAACGGCAACATCATTCCCTATAACACTTGGTGGGGCATTTTAATTTGGATTGTTTTAATAGTAGGCACGTTTTTGCTAAGTAAATTCGTATATAAAAACGGAGAAGTAATTCAGGCGAAATTTAAAAAGTTTTTTAAGCGCAAAAAAAATAATTCGGTGGGAAAAAACGAATAAAGCTTGCAAAACACGGCAAATTATGATAATATATAAAAAGTTTAAAAATATAAGAGGAAAATATGATTGACGGAAAATTATTGATTGAAAAACTTATCGAATATTCCAAAGTATTTTTGCATTTAAATTCCTTAGACGAAATTTACATAAGAAATACTTTACTTAGAGAATTTAAACTAACCGAACCGTTAGAAGAAATTCCCGATTTATCGTTTATAAAAAAGATGACCGTTCCCGACGAGTTGTATAACGACGTAAAAACCTATGCTCTTGAAAACGGACTTTCGGAAGAAGCGTATTTAGATACTTACGCAACGTATATTTTCGGAGTATTAACGCCAAGACCGTCGGAAGTTAACATGGCCTTTAAAACGATAAAAGAACAATTCGGCGCGTTACAAGCTTGCTCTTATTTATACGATATGAGCATAATGAACAACTACATACAAAAAACCGCAATTTCTAGGAATATTTTATGGCAGGCAAAAGACGGAAATAACGTTTTGGAAATTACCATAAACCTGTCTAAACCCGAAAAAGACAATAAAGAAATTGCAAAATTATTACAAAAAAATCCTGCAAGTGCAAAAAAATATCCTAAGTGTTTATTGTGTAAAGAAAACGAAGGTTATTTGGGTACTTTAACTCATCCCGCAAGAAGCAATTTAAGAACTATTTCTATAAATTTAGCGGATGAAAAATGGTATTTGCAATATTCTCCGTACGCTTATTTCGAAGAACACTGCATTATGTTCAACGATAAGCATATTCCTATGAGAATAGACAGAAATACAATCGTAAAATTATTAAATTTCGTAGATTATTTGCCTAATTATATGGCGGGTAGCAATGCCGATTTACCCATAGTAGGCGGTTCTATATTAAATCACGAACATTATCAAGGCGGAAAACATTTAATGCCTATGCACCACGCGGGAATAGCTAAAAAATACGTTTGCGAAGATTATCCCGACGTAGAAGTGGGGTTACTCGATTGGTACAATACCGTAATTCATTTAACGGGTATAAACAGAGCTTCTGTTTGCGCTTTGGCAGGCGACGTTATAGAAAAATGGAAAGCATATTCCGATGAAGAAAATCAAATCTTCAATATGGGGTCGGACAACGTCAGACATAACACGATTACTCCTATCGTAAGAAAATTACCCGACGGAAGATATTGCGTAGATTTAATTTTAAGAAACAATATGACAAGCGAACAGTATCCCGACGGAATTTATCACGCTCACCCCGAATACCACAATATTAAAAAAGAAGGTATTGGACTAATAGAAGCAATGGGATTATTCATTCTTCCCGGAAGATTGAAAAAACAACTTGCTATGATACAAGAAATGTTAGTTAAAAGGGATACTTATAATTACGAAGAATTATGCAATCCCGAAAATTATCTATACGTTCATAGAGATATGATAAAGTCTTTGGTAGAAAAAAATCCTTCGGTTTCTTCTATGGAAAAAGCCGAGAAAATCACCACTGATTATATCAATAACGTATGTAAAAACATTCTTTTAAATACTAGTGTTTACACAAAAGACGAAAAGGGAATGTTAGCACTCGGTAATTTCTTAAAAACTTTAAATATAAAATAATTAAAAAATAGATTTTCGCCGTTTTCTTTTTGAAAACGGCGATTTTTTTTTAATTAAATTATTGTGTTTTTTATTTTTTTATAATATAATATTTAGGATAACAATGGAGGACTTTATGGACAGAATTAAATTATTGCAATCACGCAGAGCGAATTTGCTTTCTGCAACGAAGTCTATAAGAAAAAAAATAGAAGAGTTAGTTGACGATAAAGGGTTTGTCGAACTCGATTCTTACAGTTTTTCTCATAGCGACGTTTACGAACAAGACGCTTTCGGGGAAGGCGTAGTTACGGGAATAGGTTCTATTAACGATAAAAATTATTGTATAGTTGCAATCAATCCCGAAATTATGCGTGGCGGTTTGTCGCTGGCTAACTGTAACAAAATAGCAAAATGTATGGAAAGGGCGTTACGTTCGTCTTATCCCGTAATATATTTACTTGAATCTAACGGAGTACAATGTGGGGAAGGCGTAAACGTTTTAGAAGGTATAGCTAAAATTTTAACGCTTTCGTCCGATATAAAAGACGCAGGTTTAATGCAATACGCTTTAATTTGCGGTAACGTATTCGGTTCGCTTTCCGTACTCGTAGACAACTGCGATTTAGCGTTTTCTTTAAAAGACGGTAAAGTGTCTTTTGCCAGCCCCTTTGTTCTTTCGGCAAAGAATCCTGAAGAGAAATGCGAGTATCCTACTGAAAAAGTTGCTACCGTAGCTGAATTTAAAAATAAAATTATTGCGATTAGTCAAATTTTAGACGATTTTTCGGAAAATGAAGATGACCTAAATAGAACTTGTCCTTATTTAAATAAAAAAATAACGGACGAAAGTTTAATCAAAGCTGTTTTCGATAAAAATTCTTTCATTGAATTAAACAAAGATTTTGCAAGTGATGTTAAAACGGGTATAGCTTATATTTCTGCTTTTAGCGTTGCAACAATTATTTTTAATAGCGAAAAAACAGTTGAATTAAACGGAAAAATTTTAAAGAAAGTAACAGACTTCGTTAAATTTGCTCAAAGACAAAGTTTACCCTTAATCACTTTTGTAAATACGAAAGGTATCAGCTACGACGAAAATTGCCAAAAATGCACATTATCTAG
The DNA here is from genome assembly GCA_002405165.1 of Christensenella sp. UBA4675. GTDB lineage: Bacteria > Bacillota > Clostridia > Christensenellales > Borkfalkiaceae > UBA4675. Next base: position 104,906 of record DHLF01000001.1, on the reverse strand, counting down.
GGTAAACGAATTTATTAGCGCTTGTAAAGATGTCGACAAAATCGCGATTATCACGGGTAACGCAATAGGTCTTGGATACACGTTATTTGCTTCTAAGGAATTAAATAACTCGTATACGCTGGCTTTTGCTAACGCAAACGTCGGATTATTTGACGAACAAACGGGAGCTTTGGTGGAGCTAGACGCCGAATGTGAAAAAATAAACGAACTTGCCGAAACATATAAAGATAAATTAGACCCTGTAAATACTGCTCATAACGGATATTTAGATAACGTAATCGAACCGCAATACGTTCGTCAGTATTTAATTTCCGCATTGCAAACGTTAGAGGTGTAGTATGAATTTATTAGCCCTTAAAGGAATGTCGGACGGCGTTACCGTTTTGTTCACGTTTGTTTTGGGTATGTTGGTAATATTTTTCGGAATGACAATTATTATACTGTTTCTTACGATAATAGGAAAAGTGTTTGATAAGGTCAGCGGAAAACAACCTAAAAAAAGCGTTGAAAAACCACAAGAAACGTTAAAAAATAGTCCCATTCAAGTTCAGGAAACCGACGAAGTTGACGAAAAGACGAGAGTTGCGATAATATCCGCGATATACGCTTTACTTCAACAAGAAAATAAAAGTCAATGCGAGTTTATCGTAAGAAAAATAACGAGAAGATAAATAAAGGAGAATTAAAAAAATGCGTAATTTTAAAGTATATATAGACGGCAAAGAATATGAAGTTGCAGTAGAAGAAGTTGGCGGAGTAGCATCTAGCGAAAGCGTAGCACCCGTTGTACAAGAAGTTAAAAAAACCGATGTTAAGGCGGAAGCTCCTAAAAAAGCTACGGTTACGGGTGGAAATCTCGTTAAGGCTCCTATGCCCGGTATGGTTAAGGAATTTAAAGTTGCAGAAGGCGCTAACGTTAAAAAAGGCGACGTAATTTACATTTTGGAAGCAATGAAAATGGATAACGAAATCGCAAGTGATTTCGACGGAGTAATTTCGTTTAAAGTTACCAAAGGTACTAATGTAGAAACGGACGATATTGTAGCAACTATCGGCTAAACTTAGGAGTAAAAAATGAATATAATTTCAAATTTATGTTCAAGCGCAGTAGTAGACGCGTTTAAAAACCTTTGGGAGAGTACGGGACTATATTCGGGAACGAACTGGCAAAACTACGTTATGATTTTAATTTCGTTCGTTTTAATGTACCTTGCAATCGTCAAAAAGTTTGAACCGCTTTTGTTATTACCTATTGCGTTCGGAATGTTTATAGTAAACGTACCGGGAGCTTATAACGAATTATTCGGAACGAAAGGTTACGTTATTACCGATACGCTTTCAAATCAAGAAGTTGCAAGGGGAACTAGCGACCAGTTAGTTGCTTGGTGGAACAGCGTTTGCGAAAATTACGACGGAACGGCAATTCAATCGTTTTCGGAATTTTCAAACGAAAGTTTAACGCAACTTTTTAGCTTAAAAAACTTAGCTATGAGTAGCGAAAAAGTTATCGCTAACGAAGGCTTATTCTATTACTTATACTTAGGGGTAGATAAAGTTATATATCCCCCGCTAATTTTCTTAGGAATCGGCGCTATGACGGACTTCGGACCGTTAATCGCAAGACCGAAGAGTATGTTAATAGGCGCGGCGGCTCAACTCGGTATATTTATTACGTTTGTAGGAGCATATTTCTTATTTAAAGGCGGAGACGGTAAGTATTCCGCAGAAGCAATTGCGGGCGCAATATCCATAATCGGCGGAGCGGACGGTCCTACGGCAATTTACGTTACTAAAAAACTTGCCGAAGACTATTTACCCATGATAGCGATAGCCGCATATTCTTATATGGCTTTAATTCCTATTATACAAAAGCCTTTAATGAAACTTTGTACAACCGAAAAAGAAAGAAAAATTAAAATGAAACAAGCGCGTAAAGTTTCTAAAACGGAAAAAATCGTTTTTCCCGTACTCGTTTCGTTGGTCGTAGGATTATTACTTCCTTCGGCTATGCCGTTACTCGGAATGTTAATGCTCGGCAACTTATTAAAAGAATCGGGCGTTGCTACAAGACTTGTCGATACGGCGTCTAACGCGCTAATGAATATTGTTACAATATTTTTAGGTGTAATGGTAGGTTCAAAGGCTGTCGGCAGTCTATTTTTAAGTTTTGCAACTATTAAAATTATATTACTCGGCTTATTTGCTTTCTGTCTGGGAAGTATGGGCGGAATTTTATCTGTAAAGATAATGAACTTGTTCTCAAAAGAAAAATTAAATCCTTTGATCGGTTCGGCGGGAGTATCCGCAGTACCTATGGCGGCTAGAATTTCGGAAGAAATGGGAACTAAATACGACCCGACAAATCACTTGTTGATGCACGCTATGGGACCTAACGTAGCAGGCGTTATAGGTTCGGCGATTGCCGCAGGGGTTTTACTTGCTTTATTTGTATAACAGGAGAGAATTATGGGAAAGAAAATATTGATTACTGAAACAATTTTAAGAGACGCTCATCAATCTCAAGCGGCAACTAGAATGAGAACGGACGAAATGGTTCCCGTTTTAGACCAGCTAGACGATTTAGGTTTTTATTCATTAGAAGCGTGGGGCGGAGCAACTTTCGACGCTTGTTTAAGATTTTTAAACGAAGATCCTTGGGAAAGATTGAGAATTTTAAAATCTCATTTAAAGAAAACGCCTATCCAAATGCTTTTAAGGGGACAAAATTTACTCGGTTACAAACACTACGCGGACGATGTTGTTGAAAAATTCGTAGAAGCTTCTATTAGAAACGGCGTATCAATAGTAAGGGTATTTGACGCGTTAAACGACCCGAGAAATATGGAAACAGCAATGAAAGCCATTAAAAAATACGGTGGCGTATGCGAAGCTACCATATCTTATACCACTAGCCCCGTTCATACAACGGAATATTTTGTAAAACTTGCAAAAACGCTTGAAGATATGGGTGCGGATAATATTTGTATAAAAGATATGGCAAACCTTCTTTTACCTTTTACCGCTTACGATTTAGTAAAAAAGATAAAAGAAGTTTTAAAACCCGAAACAAAATTACATTTACATACTCACGACACTGCCGGTACAGGTAACCTAATTTATTTAAAAGCGATAGAAGCAGGCGTAGATATTATAGATACCGCTAATTCCGCTTTAGGAAACGGTACCAGTCAACCTGCAACCGAACCTATTATTGCAAGTTTAGCGGGAACGGAATACGATACAGGTATCGATTTACAAAAAATTATTCCTATAACGGAACATTTTAGAAAAGTAGCTCAAAGATTAGAAAAAGACGGATTTTTATCGCCTAAGGTACTAAAAGTAGATACTAACGTTTTATTGTATCAAGTTCCCGGCGGAATGTTATCTAACCTAATCAATCAGCTTAAAAAACAGGGTAAAGAAGATAAACTACAAGAAGTTTTACAAGAAGTTCCAAGAGTTCGTAAAGACTTCGGTTATCCTCCGCTAGTAACTCCTACTTCTCAAATCGTAGGAACGCAAGCGGTATTAAACGTTCTTACAGGACAAAGATATAAAATGGTTACAAACGAAAGTAAGGGTATGCTTAAAGGCGAATACGGAAAACTTCCCGTAACTCCCGACCCTGAATTCGTAAAATCTATTATCGGGGACGAAAAGGTTATTACTTGCCGTCCTGCCGATTTAATCGCTCCCGAGTACGACAAGTTTAAAGAAGGAATGAAAGAATACTACACGCAAGAAGAAGACGTATTAAGTTACGCTTTATTCGGTGAAACGGCTTTAAACTTCTTTAAATGGAGAATGGCAAGAGATAAGGGTGTTGATAAAAATTTAATTGACGATAAAAAGGTTTATCCCGTATAATGAAAATATTAATTTGTAATGACGACGGAATATTTAGCGAGGGATTAAAAACTCTCGCTAAGTTTTTATCAAAAGAAAACGACGTTTTCGTAATGGCTCCAGACGGAAATAGGTCGGCTTATTCGCATTCCATGTCTTTTTTTAAAAAGTTGGAGTTAAAAAAAATAGAACAAGATAAAAATTACGTTTCGTATTCTTTAAGCGGAACTCCCGCCGATTGCGTAAGATTCGGTACAGAATTTTTTAAAGATATAAAATTTGATTTAATCGTTTCGGGTGTAAATATAGGTAGCAACGCAGGCACCGACACACTATACAGCGGAACGGTTTCCGCATGTTTTGAAGCTTGTATTTTATCAATTCCGTCAATCGCATTATCTTGCGTAACGGATAAAAATTGCGAAATCGACTATAAATCATTATATAAAAACTTATCTAAAGTTTTTCCCGATTTAGTAAATAATGTGTCCAAAAACTACGTTCTTAACGTAAATTTTCCTAATAAAGAATGTGAAAAAAAAGTAAAATATTGCAAATTAGGCGTACAGCTTTATTCCGATAGATACATTTTAAACGACGACGGAACGTATATGTTGGTTGGCGACATACTTAAAAACGATAAAAACGACGAAGATTGCGATGTAGAATGGTTAAGAAAAGGATATATTACCGTAACGCCGTTAGTTACCGATAGAACCGCTTACGCGGAATTAGAAAAGCTTAAAGGTAACGCAAAATGAAAACGATAGTAATCGGGGGCGGAGCTTCGGGACTTGCTTGTGCGATAGAAAGCGCAAAATGCGGTAACGACGTAACGATAATAGAAAAAAACGAAAAAATAGGTAAAAAACTTTATATTACGGGCAAAGGTCGTTGTAATATCACCAACGATTGCTCCGAAACCGAGTTTTTAGAAAACGTGGTTACAAATCCTAAATTTTTAAAAAGCAGTATTTACGCTTTTAACAGTGTTAAAACGATAGAATTATTTGAAAGCAACGGTCTGCAACTTAAAACCGAACGCGGAAGAAGAGTTTTTCCGTTTTCGGATAAGTCGAGCGACGTAATTAAAACGCTTGGCGAAATTTGCAAAAGAAACGGCGTTAAAATTCATTTACAAGAAAACGTTTTAGATTTAATGGTTGAAAATAACGTCGTAAAAGGCGTTATAACAGACAAGTGCGAGTATTTTTGCGATAAAGTCGTAATATGTACTGGCGGGAAAAGTTATTCTTCTACGGGCAGTACGGGGGACGGCTACAAGTTTGCAAAAAAAACAGGTCATACCTTAGTACAATTAAAACCTGCGCTATGCCCTATGTATTTAAAAGAAAAATGGGTTAAACAAGTTCAAGGTTTATCGCTAAAAAACGTTACTTTAACGGCTTTTGCAAACCAAAAAATAGTATTTTCCCAAATGGGAGAATTGCTTTTTACACATTTCGGAATATCAGGACCGCTGGTATTGTCGGCTTCGAGTTTTATTAACAAATACGCTTTAAAAGACGTGTATTTAATTTTAGACTTAAAGCCCGCTTTATCTTATGAGCAGTTGTCCGATAGAATTTTAAGAGATTTTTTAAAATATAAAAATAAAGATTTACAAAACGCTTTAATAGATTTGTTACCTAAATCTTTAATAAAACCTATAATATCTTTATCGGGGATTTCCCCGATTAAAAAGACCGACGTTGTTACTAAGGAAGAAAGAAAAAAATTAGTCGAAACCTTAAAAAATATAAAATTTACATTGTCGAAATTCGCGTCGGTAGAAGAATCTATAATAACTTCGGGCGGAGTTTCGGTAAATGATATTAACCCTAAAACAATGGAAAGCAAAAAAATTTCTAATTTGTTTTTTGCGGGGGAAGTTATCGATACGGACGCTTTAACAGGCGGATATAATTTACAAATTGCCTTTTCAACTGGATTCGTTGCGGGCAGAGGAGAAAAAAATGATTAACGTTGCATTAGACGGACCTGCTGGAAGCGGAAAATCTACCGTCGCTAAATTTTTAGCAAAAAAGCTCAATATTTTATATTTAGATACGGGCGCGCTTTATAGGGCGGTTGCGTTATACGCACTGCAAAACGGCGTAGACGTAGAAGATGAAGAAAAAGTCGAAAAACTTTTGGAAACGCTTGACTTGAAAATAGAATATTCGGACGAAAAACAAATTACTAAGTTATCTGGTAAAGACGTTTCAAAAGAAATTCGTCAAAACGAAGTTTCTAATCTTGCGTCCAAAATTTCCGCTTTAAAGTGCGTAAGGGCAAAATTACTTTCTACTCAAAGAAATATCGCTAAATCTATGGATTGCATTTTAGACGGCAGGGACATAGGAACTACCGTTCTTCCCGACGCCGAATATAAATTTTTTATCACCGCAAGCGTAGATTGCAGGGCAAAAAGAAGATACGACGAACTTATAGAAAAAGGCGAAAAAGTAGAATTCGAGCAACTTAAAAAAGAAATAGAAGAAAGAGATTATAGAGATTCACATAGAGAAATAGCGCCCTTAAAAAAGGCTGACGACGCAGTAGAAATAGACACTTCCGACTTAAATATAGAACAAGTTTGTCAAGAAGTATTAAAGAGGATTAAATAATGTTTTATTCAATCGTTCGTTTTTTATTGGCTCCGTTTTTTAGGATTTTTTATCCTTTTAAAACTATTCATAAAGAACGTCTTACCGACGAAGGCAACACAATAGTAATTTGCAATCATTTGGGAAAAATAGACGTAGTTTACGTGGAACTTTTATTTAAGGGGAAATCTTACATTATTTCTAAAAAAGAATGGTTTAAAAACAAACTACAAAGTAAAATATTATATAGTATGGGCGCAATTCCCGTCGATAGAGATAAACCTGACCTTAAAGCAATGAAAATGGGGTTGGAAGTTCTAAAAAATAATAAAAGATTTATAATGTTCCCTGAAGGAACAAGAAATAAAACCGATGCCGATTTATTGCCGATAAAAAACGGTCCGGGATATTTTGCGCATAAATGTAATTCTACGATAATTCCTTTAACTATATATAAAAAGGGAAGATTTATGCGTAAAAATTACGTTTACGTAGGAGAACCTTTTAAATTAGACTGCCAAGACCAAAAATTTACCGCAGAAATAAACGATAAAATTACGCAAAGAATAACGGACGAACTTTTAAAACTTCGCAAAGAAGTAAACGAATACGTCGCGGAGAAAAAGAAAAAGTGATAAAATTTACCATTGCCGAACATTCGGGATTTTGTATGGGCGTTAAAAACGCGGTTGAAACGGCAACCAAAATATGCGGAGAAGGCGTTTATATTTTAGGCGAACTTATTCATAACAAAACGGTAACGGATAAAATCCTGGCAAGTGGAACAAAAATTATTTCCGACGTTGACGAAATAGATTCGGGGACGGTAATTATTCGTTCGCACGGGGTAGGGAAGGACGTTTTAGATAAAATAAAACGCAAAAATTTAGCCATAATAGACTGTACGTGTCCTTTTGTAAAAAAAATTCATTCGATAGTAGAAGAGTATTACTCAAAAAGTTATACGATAATAATAGTTGGCGAAAAAAATCACCCTGAAGCGATAGGAACAAACGGTTGGTGCGATTACAAAGCAATTTTCGTTGACTCCGAAAACCCCGTTTTAGACTTTAATAATCTTGAAAAAGTATGTATTGTTTGTCAAACTACGTTCGATAGAGCCAAATTTGAAAAATTTTTACAATTTTTTAAGAAAAAATATAGTAAAACAGTTGAGATTTTTGACACAATTTGTTATACTACAAAGGTAAATCAACGGGAAGCGGAAAGACTTTCTGATAAATGCGAAGCAATAATCGTAATAGGCGGTAAAAACAGCAGTAATACGGCAAAACTTTACGATATATGCAAAGGTAAAAATCCTAACGTATTTAAAATTTCTTCGGCGGACGAGTTGGATACTAAAAAACTTTTGGAATTTAAAAATGTTGGTATTGTTTTGGGCGCGTCAACGCCACGTGAACAAGCCATGGAGGTTATTTTAAGAATGGATACAGAGGCTAAAAAAACGACTGAAACGTTTACTATGGAAGAAGCTGTTGCAAACATAGAAGAACAAACGAAGTTTAGAAAAGGTATGAAAATAGAAGCAACTATTTCTTCCGCAACAGACGAAGGTTTACAAGTTTTATTGCCTAACACTAAAAAAGAAGTTCTTCTTAAAAAAGAAGAATTGGACTGTGACGAATACGATAAAGCCGAATATAACAAAAAAGTCGGCGACGAAATAGAAGTACTTATTATAGGTCTTAATCCCGTAGTAATCAGTCAAAAGGAAATCAAAAGACTTGAAGAAGAAGAAAAAGAAATTGCCGAAATAGCTAACGGTAAAGTTTTTAACGTTACTATCGATGGATTTAATAAAGGCGGACTTACCGCTAAATACGGTAGTTATTCCGTATTTATTCCCGCTTCTCAAATAAGACTTAACGGTTTTGCAAAAGATTTAGAAAAATACGTTGGTAAAACTTTAAGGGTTAAAGCGGAAGAAGGTAAAATCGAGAGCAAGCCCAGAAGAAAACAAATCGTTGCTTCTCAAAAATCCGTTTTACAAGAAGAAAAGGCAATTAAAGATAAAGAAAGAGAAGAAAAAGAAAACGCATTTTTCGATTCTATTGCCGTTGACGAAATTTTAACGGGTAAAGTAGTAAGATTTGCGCCTTTCGGGGCATTTGTAAATGTAAACGGATTCGATTGCTTGGCTCATATTTCGGACTTATCTTGGACGAACGTTAAAAACCCTGCGGACGTATTAGAACTTGATAAAGAATACGATTTCGTAGTTCTTAAAATCGACAGAGAAAACAAAAAAGTATCTATCGGTTATAAACAATTACAACCCAAGCCTTGGGATAGTGTTCCTGAAAAATACGCTGTTGGCGACGTAATTACGGGTAAAGTTGTAAGAATTGCGCCTTTTGGAGCTTTTGTAGAAGTTGAAAAAGGAATTGACGGATTAGTTCACGTTTCTCAAATCACGCACGAATGGTTAGAAGACGCTACTACCGCTTTAAAAGTTGGTCAAGAAGTTCAAGCTAAAATTACCAATATTGACCTTAACAAACAAAAAATGACTTTATCTATAAAAGATGTTCTTCCTGCTCCCGAAAAAGCAGTTGAAGAAAAAGACGCTGACGAAGATAAACCCGCTAAATCCAGAAAACCCAGAAAAGTTAAAGAAGATAACGACGAAATTAGGGACTGGAACGAAGATAAAGAAGGCGGAGCTTCTATATTTGAATTAGTCAACAATAAATAATTAAATTTAATTTTAAAACAGCTTGCTATAAAGCAGGCTGTTTTTTTTACGTTAAATATGCGGAGTAAAAAAACATTTATAATGAGCTTATTGATAAAATACATCTGATAAATAAAATAAAAAAAATCATTTATAAGATAAAATAATAAAAATCGTTAAAAGTTAACACGCTTAAAAATAACATAACGAAAATCATTATTATAATGGAATACTTTAAAAAAATTTAAATAGGTAATACGTGAAAAAACAACTAATTTAGCTACTTATTTGGTAACATTATAATAAAAAATGCTGAAATAAATAAAAGACAGATATTTTAATTCTAGATTTAATAAATTTTTAGTTTAATTTTCAATTTCATCGTTTTTTAAATCAAAAGCGTTTTCAAAAAATTGATTTTTGAAAAGAATTATGTTATACTCTTATTTAGTGTAAAATAATTTAAGCTTATATACAATTTAAGTAATATTTAAGTTTTTTTGATTACAATACACATATAGGAGTTGTTATGGAATTAGAGAATAAAAAAAGATTATTCAGTGCAGTTCAACCTAGCGGAATTCCAACGATAGGTAATTATTTGGGCGCGATAAAAAATTTCGTTGCTTTGCAAGACGAATATGATTGCATTTATTCTATTGCGGATTTACATACTATTACCGTAAGGCAAACTCCTAGCGAATTAAGACAAAGAACGTTAGAATTATTGTCTTTATATTTAGCCTGCGGTTTAGACCCCGAAAAGTGTATAATATTTTTACAATCTCACGTTCCTGCGCATGCGGAATTAACATGGGTTTTAAATACGATAACCGCTCCGGGTGAATTAAATCGTATGACTCAATTTAAAGATAAATGTAAGTCCCATGCCGACAACGTAAATATGGGACTTATGGATTATCCCGTTTTAATGGTAAGTGATATACTTTTATATAATACAGACGTTGTTCCGATAGGAGCAGACCAAAAACAACATTTAGAATTAACAAGAGATTTAGCTATTAGATTTAATAATAGATATAGTCCCACTTTCGTAGTTCCCGAACCGTTTATTCCTAAAATGGGCGCAAGAATAATGAGTTTGCAAGACCCGACCAAAAAAATGTCTAAAAGCGACTCTAACGAAAACGGTTATATTTGTATGTATGACGACAAGGATACGATAATTCGTAAATTTAAAAGGGCAGTTACGGACAGTGAAAACACCATTAAATATTCGCAGGATAAACCCGGCGTTTCTAACTTAATTACGATATATAGCGTATTTACGGGTAAGAGCGTAGAAGAAGTAGAAAAAGAATTTAACGGCGTTGGATACGGCGATTTCAAATTAGCCGTAGGAGAAGCCGTTGCAAACGTAATTACGCCTATTTGTCAAAAAAAGAACGAGCTTATGAAAGATAAAAGATATCTTGAAAGTATTTTAAGGGACGGAAAGGAAAAAGCAAGCTACATAGCTAATAAAACTTTAAGAAAGGTTTATAAGAAAGTAGGTTTTTTCCAACTTGACGGTAAAAACTAATGTTCGGATACGTTACGCCCGACGAGCCGTATTTATACAAAAAAGACGACGTTTTATATAAAGCAATGTATTGCGGAACGTGCAAGTGTCTAGGTAAAAGTTGCGGACAAAGGGCAAGATTAACTTTAACTTACGATATAACTTTTTTATCGATTTTTTTACATAACGTATTAGGGCAAGACGTTAAAATTAAAAAACAGCGTTGTATAACGCATTGCGTTAAATCAAAGCAAATGGCTTTAAAAGACGATATAGGTATGCTTTGCGCAGACGTAAACGTTATCCTTGCATATAATAAAGTTTTAGACGACGTTATCGATAATAATAAGGGCAAAATTAAAAAAATATTTTTAAAAAAGCCATATAAAAAAGCAAAAAAACGTCACGTTGAAATAGACAATATCGTTAAGGAAGAATATTCTAATTTACGGAAATTAGAGAAAGAAAACTGCAATTCTTTGGATATAATTTGCGATTCTTTTGCAAATATGCTAAAAAGAGTAAGCATTTTTTGTTTAAAGGATAAGTCAACTGTGCATACGGAAAATCTTTTTTATCAATTAGGTAAATGGATTTATTTGATAGACGCTATGGACGATATGGAAAAAGACAAAAAAAATAAAAATTATAATCCGTTAAATTCCATGTATGAAAATAAAACTTTAAAACAAATCGTTTCAGAGCAAAACGATTTATCTTTGACTTTAAACACAATATTTTCAAGTATCAAAAGCGAATTAAATCAAATTAAATTTTATTTTAATTCCGATTTAATAGAGAATATACTTTTAAGGGGATTAGCATCGGCAACCCGAAAAGTAATAAATAAGGAGCGCAAAAATGGATAAATTATACGCTGTTTTCGGATTAACCGAGAATGCTACCGACGAAGAATTAAAAGCAAAATACGAAGAATTAAGAGCGCAATATAGCGAAGAACGTTTTCAAGAAGGAGAAAAAGGTAATATTGCCGCAAAAAAACTTACTGAACTCGAAAACGCGTATAGAGAAATTACGGCTCAAAGGGCGGAAAATAAATCCGATTACGGGGATAAATACGAGCAAATAGAAGAAAAAATAAAGAGCGGAGATTTACAAGGCGCACAATACGTATTAGACTCTTTCGACGAAAGGGACGCAAAATGGCATTACTATCAATCGGTTGTATACTATAAAAAAAGCTGGTATAACGAATCTAAAAAACAACTTGAAATTGCCTGCGAAATGGATAAAGGCGAAGAAAAATATAAAAAAGAATTAGAAAAGCTCAACGAACAAATGAATAAAAGTTCGGAAACGGTTGAAAATCAAGACTGGAACAGAAGCGGAAATACCGAACAAAGAGAACAAATGGGCGGTAATTCTTGTATGGAAGCTTGTTGTCAAGTTATGGCTTGTAACGCTTGTTTAAATTGTTTTTGTAACGGTTGTAGATAATGCGTGAATCAAAAAAGGTTACTATTTCCGCTATTGCCACAGCTTTAAGCATAGTAACGCTAATTTTCGGCACGTTCGTAGAAATGTTCGATTTAAGCTGTCTGTTTTTAACAAGTTTAATTATAATGTTGCCGTTATACAAAAAAACTATAAAAGGGGCTTTCTTAAGTTTTATTGCAACGGTAATACTGTCAATTTTTTGTACCGGATTTAGGTTTCAAATAATAATTCCGTATGCGGTATTTTTCGGCTTGCATCCCATAATTAACGAAATACAAATAAACAAAAAATGGAATAAATATATTGCGTTTTTTATTAAAGCGTTATGGTTTATCGGAAGTATGTTTTTAACATACTACGTTACCGATATGTTTTTAAATTTAGACGAAAAAATAGTAAAGATTATAAATTGGATTATACCGATAGGCGGTTTTATATTTTTTATTTTTTACGATATATGTATTTTCTATTTCAGACGCTGTATAGAAAAACTACTAAATAGAATAGGTATTTAATGGAAAAAAACGAAATAAGGGAAGGAATAGTAAATTCGATAGGATATAACGGAGAAGGAATTATAAAAGAAGATAATTTCGTTATATTCGTGCCGTTTTCCTTACCCGGAGAAAAAATAAACTACAAAGTTTTAAAAGTACATAAAAACATAGTTTACGGAAAGCTTTTAGAAGTAAAAACACCTGCCGAAAATAGAGAAAGACCTACATGTAGCGTTTATACAAAATGCGGAGGTTGTCAGTATCAACATTTAAGATATTATAGACAATTAAAACAAAAAAGTCTTGTAGTTCAAGACTGCTTAAAAAAAATAGCAAAAATCAATATAGAAGTTCCGTTAACCGTAAAAAGTGATTTAATTTACGGATATAGAAATAAATTAGTCATTCCCGTAAATAGAGATGAAAGCGGAGTAAAAATCGGATTTTACGCCTGTAATTCGCATAGAATAGTCGATACGACGGATTGTTCTTTACATTCTTCTTGGGTGAAAGACATAATTCAATGCTTTAGAACTTATATAAAGCAAAATGACGTATATTGCTATTCGGAGCAAGACAAAAACGGCAGTTTAAGGCATATCGTCGTAAGGGAAATCAACGGAAAATTTATAATAGTAGCCGTTACGAAAGATAAACTTAAAAACATAGATAAACTAATAGAAGTATTGCAAACTAAGTTTAAGTTTTTCTCTTTATATATAAATTACAACGATAAAGACACAAACGTGGTAACAGGCGAAAATTTTGACTTGGTTTACGGTGAAAGCGGATTAAAGCAAACGGATTTCGGCATTACATACGAAGTAGGCCCGCAAACTTTTTTACAAGTAAACAACGGGGTAAAAATCAAACTTTATTCGGATATTAAAAAATTCGTTTCAAACTGCAACGCTAATTTCGTAATAGACGCTTATTCCGGCGCAGGACTGTTAAGTTCGATTGTTGCAAAATGCGGGAATACCGTACACAGCGTTGAAATCGTAAAGGAAGCTTGCGAATACGCTGAAAAACTTGCAAAAAACAACGGAATTCAAGATAATATGACCGTACATTACGGAGATTGTTCGCAAATAATTCCGCAAATTATACAAGGTTGCAACGGCGATTTCCAAATAATTTTAGACCCGCCTAGAAAAGGTGTGGATAGAAAACTTTTATCGATAATTAAAAACAGTAAACCAAAACAAATAATTTATTGTTCTTGCAGTCCGCAAACTTTATCGAGGGATTTAGGAATAATTTTAGGAACGATAGACGAAGAAAGCGGTGAATTTGTAAAAACCGATTCGCCTGAAAGCGAATACGAAATATCTTATATTCAGCCTTACGATATGTTCCCTCAAACAAAACACGTTGAGACACTCGTAGTTTTACGCACGAAATCGTCGAACGACCGTTCGGCTTTATCGCCAGCACCCGGAATAGGGAATTTGAAGTAAATAACAATTTTTTCATTTGAAACGGCTATGCTGTCCACAAAAGTGGCAAGTAGCCGTTTTTTATATTCGGAAGAATCCGCATTCGGGCTTTTGATAAAGCCTTCGAGTGCGGTTTTTATTTTATCAGGCTCCACGACGATAGAAACGGGGGTAGAAAGCCGTTTAATCTCGCCGTCGAGAAAACCTTCACGGGAATCAAGCTCGCGCGATTTCAGGGCAAATGTCGCCTTGTCGAGAGTTTCGGAAAGATAAAGGTCAAGAAGACGAGCCTTCTGGTTCCGAACCTTTTCAAGTTCCTTTCTGTAGGCGTTCGCATCGGCCGCATTATTCTGCGCGTTTTGCTTGCGTTGCTTTAACCGAACGGAGAGTTCAGCGACAACCCAATCCATAGTAGCCTGCGAGAAAAGCACGTTCTCGATAGCAGAAAAAACAAAGGTCTCGAGAACATCCTTCCTGATCGAGCGCAAGTGGCAACGCTGAAGAACCACGTCAGGTTCATGCCGGCGATTATGCTTCATGGGGTCTTTGCGAGCGCAACGATAGAACCGCGCCTCGTAAAGACGGTCCGCGCCGTTTCGGGACTTATATTCTTTTTTGCTTTTGAACCCAAACAGATGCGAACCGCAATGGGCGCAAAACAAATAACCAGTCAGGATGTAGTCGTCTTCCTTGACGCGAGGACGCGGCCCGCGTTTCCGTGCCAGCGTGGCATTATGCACGCGCCAAAACACATCAGCATCCACGATAGGCTCGATAGCGTCCTCGATAATGATAGGCTCCTGCCCCACCTTGGAACGGAGACCGTAAGAGAAACGCCCCACCAGCATGGTGTTCGTCGTCATGTGCGCGATAAATGCCTCGTTAAAATACGAACCGCGCCGAGTACGTAAGCCTTGACTGATAGCCCACCGTGTGACATCGGCATAAGAAGAACCGCCATCAAGACGGCTGAAAATTTCACGGATAACGGCCGCTTCTTCGGGGATAGGGACGTAGCGCATCTGCTCGTCCACACGATAACCGTAAGGCACAGGGCCGCCATTATGCTGCGCTTTCAGCGCAACTTCCTTCTTGCCTTTGCGGACTTCACGCGAAAGGTTCCGAGAATAATACTCTGCCATACCCTCAAGCACGGCTTCCATCATAACTGACTCGGGGGAGTCGTCTAACGGTTCCAGCACCGAGATAACACGAACGCCGTGGGTTTTCAGTTTATGACGATAGACCGCTGAATCATAGCGGTCACGGGCGAAACGGTCCAGCTTGTGGACAACGACCGCGCGGAACGTTCCCGACGCGGCATCGGCAACCATATTCTGGAAGTCCTCACGGTTGTCGTTCGTTCCAGAACGGGCCTCGTCGATATAAAATTTTTTAATGGTGTGACCTTCCCGGGCGGCCCATTCCGTAATGGCGCGGACTTGCGCCTCGATAGAATAACCGTCCCTTTGCGCTTCGGAAGAAAAGCGACAGTAGCCTACAACGTCCATAAGTCAGTCCTCCTCGATTTCGTCAGAATTGTCTTCTTCGGTTTCCATCGCCTCACGCGCCAACCGTTCTGCCTGCAGGCGAATATTTACGTCACGAACATAGGCCGCAAGGGTGGAATACCCTGACCAGCCAAGACAAGCCGCGATACCGATGCAGAGCAGAGACGAAATCAAATTGACGAAAAACAATACGATGCCGGCGACTAAAGCAACGCCAGCAATGACCAAAAGCGTGATGCCTACTTTATACGGGTTTTTCATTAGAACCACCCCCAAAGTCGTCGTGCGCAGAACGGAGCTTTGCCAAATTGAGAATCATCTCGAGGCTTTCCAGCGAGCTGATACCTTCCAGAGCGAAAAGTATTTCGATTTTCGTGCGTACAGGTTCGGCGACCGAATCCGCCAAGGATTGAGTAACAGCACCGTCAGCGTGCTGGGTTTCCTGATAAAAATCGTGGCGCAATGACGAAACGAAATCCGTGTAGATTTCTTCGGCAGATTTACCAAGTAGATAATCAACGGAAACACCGAAGAAGTCCGCGAGAATTTGCTGACTTTTTACGGAAAAATTGCGCTCGCCCCGTTCACAATAGGCGATAGTAGAGAAATCAAGACCAGTTCGGTCAGATAATGCGCGAAGCGAAAGACCACGCGCGGTTCGTAATTGCTTAAGTCTATTCATAAAAACACCTCCGCTTATAAGTTTATCATTTTGTGGCTTGACAGTCAATAAGAATTTGCGGATAAAATCAAAATATTTTGAGAAAAACCCCAAAAAAGTGTTGACAAACAGCCCACAAAGGGTTATAATAGAGAAAAATGTGGACGGTAAGCCCACAACGGAGGACATCAAAAATGATTTGGAACAAAGACTACGAAACCGTACCCAGCGCAATGAGCTATGCAACCGAACAGCAAAAAGAGCAAATCAAAAAAGCTCTCGATTACGCAAAAGGGAACGTGACAGATGGCTACGCAAAGGAAGACGACGAATTCATCGTAATAACGGTGGAGGGATACAAGTGCATCGCCTTAATTACGAGCGAATGGAACCCCATCGAAATCTGCGAGCGAGTATTCCCGTTTGACGACGAACGCATCTACCCCATGCAAGAAATCGAAATGACCGTAAACTTCAAACAATACCGCGCAGGGAGGGACTACTAATGGGACGCTACCAACCACGCACATACGAGCAGGTAATGCAATACTGCGAAGACACCCAGACGAGCAAAGACGGAATCCTTCGCCTTCTTCGATACTACACCGACACACTCGGATGGGGGATGCAAGCCAGTCTCGACTACGTCGCTGAACTTTTCGAGAACGGAACCATTCAACAAATCAAGGAGATAAAATAATGGCTTGGAGAATTAGAGAAAACGCCCATGGCGAATTTGTAGCAGAGTACGGAATGAGACACGACGGCGGAGTTCAGATTAGCGCAACAGGCGCAACGATGCCAGCGTTCATCGTTTACCGCTCAATAAACTTTGAGACGAAGAAAAAAGCCGAAAGCTACATAGCGAAGAACCCGCACCCGCTCGGGATAGCGGTCGGAGGTACAAGGTAATGGCAGAGCAAGTCTACAAGACTACATACACGGCAAACCACCGAGGCCAAAAATGGACAGCGCATCATATCCTACTTGCGAAGAACGCAAGAGCCGCAATAGTCAAAACAAAGCAATTCGTGAAGAAATACCTTCACTACACCGCCACAAACGTGACGGCCGAACCCATAGGAGATAAGAAATGAACGCATCACCAGAAGAAAACATCAAGCGCATTCAGCGCGAAATCCTGACAACGAAAACGGAGATAGGGAACGTCGAACGTTTCCGCGAAACGGTAGAAAAGGCAATCGCTGAACTCACCGGGAGAAAATATGCACCGCTCGATAAAGCACTCAAGGAGTACGGAACCTTCGGCGAAATTCACAACGCCTACGGGTACGATTATATAAGCGAGAAACGGTTCCGAAACCTTAAAAAACTCCACGATGAAAGACAGAACGACCCTACGGGAAGATTAACCGCAGACGTTCTCGAATTTATCGACCGACGACTTAATGACCTGCGCGGGCATTTACAGATAATGGAACGCGCGCAGGAACAGTACCAAAGCGAACTCAAAAATAAAAATTGATATAAAAGGAGACAAAAAAATGAAGTACCAAACCGCAGAGAGCGTAACGCTCGGACACCCCGACAAGTTAAGCGATTACATCGCTGACCGCATTCTTGATGAATGCTTGAAACAAGACCCCGAAAGTAGGGTCGCCTGCGAAGTAATGCTGTCGCACGAAGTGATGATGGTGGCAGGTGAAATCACCACCAAGGCAAAAGTGGACTACCAGCAGATAGCGGAGAACGCAATCAAAGAGGCAGGGTACGAACCCCCGGAAAGTTTCGTGGACGATATCGTGGAACAAAGCCCTGACATCAATCAGGCGGTCAACGAAGACCAAAGCAAAGCGCAAGGTGCAGGTGACCAAGGAATTATGTACGGCTACTCAACCAGCGAGACCTTCGACTGCTTACCACTCGCAACGAGCCTCGCTCATCGTTTGACCGAACAGATGATGAAAGCAATGAAGACCGCGCCCATCAAGCTCGGACCCGACGGCAAATCGCAAGTAACAGTCGCCTACACCGCAGACGGAAAATACAGCCACGTGGCATCGGTTCTGGTTTCCATCCAACACGGCGAAGACGTAGACGACGCGACCGTTCGAAAAGAAGTCAAGAAGCTGGTAATTGACCCCGTTCTGGAAGATTTCATCACCGAACAAACCGAAGTAATCATCAACCCGAGCGGTAGGTTCGTGCTTGGCGGTTTCAAAGCCGACACAGGACTCACCGGGCGCAAACTGATGGTTGACACCTACGGCGGACTTGCTAAACACGGCGGCGGAGCCTTAAGCGGAAAAGACCCTTCAAAAGTGGACCGTTCGGGCGCATACATGGCGAGATACATAGCGAACGCAATCGTCGCGGCGAACCTTGCAGAAAAGTGCGAAGTTTCACTCGCTTACGCCATCGGCAGAGCAGAACCTACGATGGTCAACGTGGAAACTTTGGTTTTTTTAGAAAGAATATAAATGTATGAAACAGTTTTATAAACGAAATTATAGTGTTAATATAATTTTAATCAACTTAGTTCATAATTTGTCCACGCAAATAAAAAGCGTGGACAAATTTTATAAAAAAATTAGAAGAGAAAATTATGAAATTTAATGAAAAAATACAAAAATTACGCGTTATCCACAATTTATATCAAGAATAATTATAGGTTTTTGCGGTTTAATTATAAATAATTTCAATTTAAAGTTTACTTTATCTATTTTAGTAAAAATAAGAATTGCTGTATTTACCGTATGCGTTTATGCAATTTTAGATTTAATTCAGCTAATTAAACGAAAAAGTATAATTAAAGTAGATAATTGCATTTTACTCTTGGTCGTTTTATATATAATAGCCTTAATGTTACATTTTTTATTTAAAAAAATAATAATTTATAGACCTAACATATTATGATGATTATCGTAGTTTCAGGCAGTTCTTATTTAACATTAAAAAGATATCATAAAATAAATATTTTACGAATAGTTATTTTATTAATTAACGTATTAACGATAATTGTTACTATAATCGGTAGGTTACTGCCTCTGGCGCATTGGTTTGCGGATATTTTAGGTGAAATTTTATTGGAATTATTCTTATTTTGTTTTATAATTCTTTTTTAAACAAAGCCAAATACAATTACGCAAATCAGAAAGGCGCAGGAATTATGTGTCGGTGTTATTCGGGAGACGCGTCCGAAGGCGTAATTAGCGCAATTAGTTCTTTAATTTAATTAAAAAAACGATAAGGGCAATTTAAGCTAATATTAGCTTAAATTGCCCTTTAACTTAAAAAATAGAATTATGTCTATCGTAAAACGAAAAAAACAACCTTCCAAAAAATTATCAAATTTTTTGGAAGGTTTTACTTTTTAATTAACTTTCTAAAATTTTATTGACTAAATCTATGTGTTCTAATGAAAATTTTCTAGCAAAAAATTTATTGCTATTTTTTATTTTATCAAAATCACAGATTTCTAACGTTTTAGGGCTAAATTTATGTTCTGACCAATATTTTTTACTTAATATAACCGTTTTTTTCCAATAAAACGTATTTAAAAATAAAGAATAACGGAATATTTAATACGTAAACTATCGGAATTATTAGATATCTTAATAAATCTTTTCCGGAAGAAAAGTTTATGTCTGAAATAATTGCTATCGCGCAAATTAGTAAAATTAAATTTAAAGCTATTATAAATACTATTTCAATAGAATCTCTAAATTTATTTATATTCGATACCGTTTTATTTTTATTTTTTAAATATAAAACCAAAAAAATAATCGGCACGCAAGCGCAAAGCAATAAAGAAGTTACATAAAACCAAGCGTTAAATCCTTGATTAAATTTAATAGTCAAGAATAAAACGAATAATTGTAATATAAAAGAAGCGAAAAATAACAACGACGTGTGAAAATTCAGCTTATTTATAAATATTTTTTGGTCTTTATCGATGTGAGTTACGGCATTGCTGGCTCTAACTTTAAAGCCTTCGGCTCTTGCAAGTTTTATTATATCGGTATAATCGAATTTTTCGTTTTTAGCGGTCGGATAACTATAAGTAAATTTATCTACGTTTTTAGAAGAGTTTTTTAACGGTGAAAAAACTGTTTCTTTTTTTTCTTTATCGATTAAATTCTCATTTTCTTTTAAAGGCTGTTCCTTTATAAGCTTATCGAATTCGTTTTCAACGTTTGCGTACGAATTTTCTTCGCTAATATCTTTTTTCGTTTCAAACGTTCTTTCGGTTGGTGTTACTTCGCTGAAAACTGTCGTTTTTTTAGGAAATAATTTCTCTAATAAGCTGTCGTAGACTTCTTTTTCCTCGTTTTTACCGAATAATATTTCGTCAGAATTTACGTAAGTATTGTCCGGCATTTCTTCTTTTTCGGTTTTTTCCTTTACTTCCGTTTCTTGATTTTCGTCTATTATAGGATTGTCCGAACGTTGTCTTACTTCCAACTCTAAGTTAAATACGTCCCTGCTGGAATCGATTTTATCGGTTTTTTCGTCGATAGATACTTTTTTATCGTCGTTAAATTCGTTATCTAATAACTTGTCGTTTAATTCTTCGTCTTTTACTTCGATAACCTGTTCGACCGTATCGTCTACATTTACATCGCTATCGAAAGAATTATCGCCTGCCAGCGGGGTATTTTTTAAGGGGTTGTAGTTTTCGTCATAATAGCTATTTTCACTTGAATTTTCATTGTTTTCGTTTGAAACAATTTCGTTTTTATCGCCTTGTAACGAATTTTCTGCGTTTATATCGCTATTTTCATCTCCATTAAGACTTTCTTCTTTAATGAAGTTTTCTTTTTCTACCGTTTCATCGTTGTTACGATAGACATAATTAGTACTGTCGTAATTATCATAGGCGTAATACTTTTCAGGCTCGTTTTCCGCACTTAATGCCTCGTTATCGTTTTCGGACGAAATTTCGCCGTTTAAAGCGTTTTCGTTTTCTGCGAGCTTTTGATCGTGATTATCGTTAAAGCCTTTAATTTCGGTTATTTCGGCGTTTTCAGAAGATTTGTCGCCAACTTCTTCCGTTTCGGTTGTAATATTTGCAAATTCGCCGTCGTTTTCTTCGTTTTGAGCGTCTAAATTATCATCGACGTTTTCTTCATAGTCGGATACGAGATTTTCTTCGTAGTTATAAACGGGTGGGGGAGTAACCGATTTTAAATTTTCGTTTAAACTTTCAAAATATTCGTTTAAATCGTCGGGTTGTTGGTTTATTTCGTAATCGGGAACGTTTTCTTGTAATAATCTTTCGAATTCGGTTTCGATTTCGTTTACAACTATCGGTTTCGTTTGAATTTGTTCGTCTTTATCTTCGTTAAAAATCATATTGTTAATAACGCTTTTAGAATAGTTCCACTGCGATACGTTATCTTCAACGAAATTTTTACCTTTTTCGGTTAAGTGAAAATATTTTCTTCTTATGCTGTCTTTCGCGCTAGAACGATATTCCGTTACAAAACCTTGTTTGGTAAGCCTTTGCAAAGCGCTGTAAAACGTGCCTTGTTTTACTTGATATTTTCCGCCTGCTTTTTTTTCTATTTCTTCGCGTATTTCGTTTGAATGTTTATCTTCGTCCGATAAGGATAATAAAATAATCGTGTCGATATGACCCCGTATCATATCACTACTGACAAAATTTGTATCCATTTTTTTAGTAAAAATCCCCCAAAATTTAACTTTTTACGAATTTAATAAAGAAATTATAACAATTTTTGTAAAAATTGTCAACGCTATTTAAAATTTCTTATTTAAATTATAGTAAATTAATTAAAAAATTATAATTTTTTTTAATATAAAAAATAACTATAAAATATAACACACGAATTTAAAATAAAAAAATTTATTATAAAGAAATATAAAAAATATAAATAAATGCGTTGACAAAATTAAATTTATGGTATAAAATAATACTATCATTTCGTAAAAGCTGTCTTTTACGAAATGTTTAGCGTGTAGGTGTTTTATAAAAAAAGCTAATAAAAATTTCTGCCCTACACAATAAAAGCGTTTTTTTATTTTACAAATAACATTTTATAATTTATTTTTATTAATTTAATTTTATTTTTCAAGGAGTTTTACAATGGCTGACAGTTATTTTGTTGAGAGAAATAGTAAAAATTTAAAAAAATTAAACGAATTATTGCTCGAATTACCCCATTTTTGTAAAAGTTACTTTATCGGAATAGAAAATACCACTTCTCCTCTGTCAAGGCTAAATTATGCGTACGATTTAAGAATTTTCTTTGATTACGTAGAAAAAAGAGTATTTGTAAACAAAAAAATAAAAGATATGATGATAAAAGACTTAGAAGACATTACAGTAACCGATTTCGAGTGTTTTTTAAGTTATTTAACGGAATATGAGTTCGAAGGAGAAATACATAGGTGTTCTTTAAAGGCAAAAGCGCGAAAACTTTGTACTTTACGTAGTTTTTATAAATATTTTTTTAATAGAGAAATGATTATTGCAAATACCCCAGCTAAAATTAAAACTCCAAAAATTAAAGACGCGGAAATTATTAAGTTAGAATCTAACGAAACGGCTACTCTATTAGATACTGCGGAATCAGGCGAGGGATTGTCAAAAAGGCAAAAATCTTATCATAATGCGACTAAAACGCGTGATTTAGCTATTCTATCGCTTTTTTTAGGAACGGGAATTCGTATTAGCGAGCTTGTCGGAATAAACTGCGACGACATAAATTTCGATAATAACAGCTTTGTCATAACACGCAAAGGCGGAAGCAGAACAATACTTTATTTTTCAAAAGAAACGGCAAAAGATTTATATAAGTGGTATGTAAAACGCGCCGAAATCAAAAATTTACCCGCTGAAGAAGACGCTTTGTTCTTATCGATTCAAAATAAACGAATTAATGTCAGAACAGTCGAATTTTTAGTTAAAAAATACGCTAAAATCGTTACCCCGTTAAAACATATTACTCCGCATAAATTAAGAAGTACGTTTGGTACGTCCCTTTATAATGAAACGGGAGATATTTATATGGTAGCTGATTTTTTGGGACATAAAGACGTAAATACTACTAGAAAGCACTACGCGTCAATAAGCGAAGATAGTAGACGCCAAGCAATAAAACACGTAAAGTTAAGAGAAGAAAACGAAGAAAACAATGAAAACTGAAAACATAAAAGATTTAAAAAATATAGATAATTCCTTAGAAAATATTAGAAATTATGAAAGAGCGATTGTTTTAACTACTTGCTTTGACGAAGAAATAATTTCTCTTGCAAAAACGGCAAAATCTATTGTTTTAGAAGTTTTTATTCAAAATATAAAAGAGATTAATCCTGCGACGTATTTCGGAATCGGAAAGCTTTACGAGATTTTGGAGTTTATAAAAAATAACGAAATTGACTGCGCAATATTCGACGGAGATTTAACTCCTTCGCAAACAATAAATATATCTGAAATATTAGGCGTTAAAGTAATTGACAGGACTACCCTTATTTTAGATATATTTGCCTTAAACGCAGTTACGGGAGAAGGAAAATTACAAGTTGAACTTGCTCAGTTAAAAAGACTTTACCCTAGACTAAAAGGTAAAGGCGCGTCTTTATCAAGGCTTGGCGGTGGAATAGGAACTCGCGGACCGGGAGAAAGTAAGTTAGAAACCGATAGAAGACATATAAAAACTAGAATTTTATATTTAGAAAAAGCTCTTGAAAAACTTTCTAAAACGAGAGATTTACAAATAAACAGAAGAAAAAAAGACGGGGTTAAAAGCGTTGCGTTAGTCGGATATACTAATTCAGGCAAAACTACCCTTTTAAATAAACTTACCGACTGCGATTTACACGGCGAAAATAAACTTTTCGCCACGTTGGATATAAAAGGCGTAAACTTGGATTTGGGCGATTTTAACGTAATTATTTTCGATACGGTAGGTTTTATTAAAAATATACCCACAACGCTCATCGAAGCTTTTAAATCGACCCTTTCCGTAGCATTAGAGGCAGATTTACTTTTAAACGTATGTGATTTAACTCAAGATTTTAACGAACAAATAAACACTACGGTAAAAGTTTTGGAAGAAATAGGTTGTAAAGCTAAAATATTAACCGTATTTAATAAATGCGACGAATCAACTTTTTATCCGCCCATAAACACTGTAGTTATTTCGGCAAAAACAGGAACCGGTCTTGACGATTTAAAAATTAAAATTAGAGAAATTTTATACGAAGATTATTTAAAACTTAAATTTAATCTACCGTATGATAAAATCGACGAATATTTAAAGCGAAAAAAATATTGTGAAAAATCAACTGAAAAATACTTTGACGAAGTTGTTTTGGCAGAAATAATTATTAAACGTAAAAACGCGACTAAATTCGATGATTTTATCGAATACATTAAAAAATAGTATATTTATTATACTTATTAAAAATATATTCATTTTTCATTGGCTGAGTCGATAGACGTTTAAAATAGAATAAGCGATGAAAATATCACGGTTTTTTTAAATATGAACAAATAAAAAATAGCTCGACTTTTCGTCGAGCTACATTTTTGCAAATTATTATTTTAAACGACCATATCGCCGTCTTCTTTAAGTATTTCGGAAGTAATAGCCGATTCGTCCAATGCAAGGGATTCGTCATCTGGCGTATACACGTCTTTTTTATAAAGATAGTTATCTTTTTCTTCTTCCATTTCGTTGATTTTCTTCATCATTTCTTCAAAATCGGGAAGTTCGCTTAAAGAATTTATTTGGAATTTCTTTAAAAACTCGTCAGTAGTGCCAAATTCAGCAGGATGACCTATAACGTCTCTTTTACCCGTTATTTCTATAATTCCGAGCCTTAAAAGCGTTTGAACGGCATATTCGCTGTTAGCGCCCCTTATGTATTCTAATTCCGCTCTCGTAACAGGTTGCTTGTACGCTACTATTGCAGCAACTTCCAACATGCTTTTAGAAAGTTCTCTTTCTCTAATGGGATTTAAAACTTCCGAAACTTTGTCGGCAAGTTTAGGATTAGAACAAAATTGTAATTTTTTATTGTAAATCAATAGATTTATTCCGTCGTTTTCGGAATATTTTTCTTTTTTTAACTGTTCCGCAATTCTTAAAACTTCTTTTTCGGTGCAACCGAGTTTATCCGAAATATCTTTGGCTGAAATAGGGTTACCGGAAACGAAAATAATCGCTTCAACCGTTGTCTTCAATTCTTCCATCTTCTTCACTCCATTCTCTTTTAAAAGTAAGCGTTATATCATCGTAAACGTTATTTTGTTCAACGCCTATACATTGTAATTTAATCAATTCTAACATAACCTTAAAGGTAGTTATTATTTCAGCAAGCGGAGAATCTTCGTTAAACAATTCAAAAAACGAACAAGATTGTTTTTCTTTAAGATAATCGCTTACAAATCTAATTTTTTTATCTTCACTGTATTCTTCGCTGGGGATTTCTTTTACGTCTTTACGCTTTGTTTGTCCTAAATTATACCTAAGCATTACTTCGCTGAAAGCTTGTACTAGTTTATCGATATTAAAATCGTTAAACACCACTTTTACTTCCGTAGTAGATTCGTCGGGTTCTTTATAAAACCTATCGAGCATTTCTTGAGCTTTAAGCTTTTCGCCCGCTTGTTTAAACATTTCGTATTCGTTGATTCTATTTATTAAATCAACTGCGTCTTCGTCTTCCGAATAATCATAAGAATCGGTTTCTTCGTCAACGATAGGAAGTAAAGCTCTCGCTTTAATTTCAAGAATTTTAGACGCAATTACCAAATAACTGCTCAATTCTTCTATATTTTTATCTTTTAACCTTTCAACGTAAGCTAAAAATTGTTCTGTAACTTTTGAAATAAATATATCTTCTACCGCGATTTTTGCTTCTTTTATTAAAATAAGCAAAACTTCTAACGGTTCGTCTATCGTTTTATCGTTTACGTCTAACGAAATTCTACATTCGTCGACGTAGTTAAAAAGCTCTTCGTCCGAAATATTTTGCTCGCTGTTATCGACGTTTTGTAAGGAATTTTCTTCTATCAATTTTTTCTCCTTTATTTAATCAGTAATGACCAAAATTTTATTATCGGTTTTGCTAATAAATTTACAAAAAAATTCATAAATTTACCAAAAATATCTAAATATGCAAAATTAGAATTTATATCCGCTAAATTTCTTGCGATAAAACTAAACAAAAGTATTATCAATAAAATTTTATACCCTTTTTCGTACAAAAAGTCAAGAATTTTACTCTTCTTATCTATTAAAGTTGAAATAAAAACAAAACCGTCTAACGGAAAACAAGGTATTAAGTTAAATACGAACAAACATAAGTTTATATTAAAGCAGTAAAGTAGCGTATAAAAAATAATTTCGTCGAAAAGCAGAATATCGGGCAATTTTAAGCTTAGTAATAAAAGCGGATAACAAATAAACGCCCCTATCAAATTAGAAACTACCCCCGCAATAGAAACAAAAGCCGTATCTCTTTTTCTATTTTTAAAATTATTCGGATTAAACGGAACGGGTTTAGCCCATCCGAAGCCTATTAAAATTAGCATTACGAATCCCGTTAAATCAAAATGGCAAATAGGATTTAAAGATAGCCTTCCGTATCTTTTAGGCGTATCGTCCCCGCATTTTACCGCGACGAACGCGTGAGCGAACTCGTGAACCGTCATTACGATAGAAATAGCTATTATGCTCGATAAAACGCTTAAAAACCCTTCTATGGAAGTCAATTGCGAAATCAGCATTTAAAATACTCCTGCAAAATTTTAACACAATCTTCTATTATTCTTTCGCAAGGTCTTTCGGCATAATACTTCTCGGTTCTTTCTTGCGGAACACACCCTTTCGTTACGGGAACGCCTTTTAACAAATCTCCGCAGTTTAGCGACCCGTATTTCATTAAAAATTTTGCAATCATGGTTTGCATATCGCCGTACGCTTTGGCTTTATCGTCCGTTTTTGTAATAAGTCCGTACAAAATTCCTACGGCGTTTACCGCTCCGCATAAATTTCTGGTACGACAAAAACCACCGCCTAATGCAGAACCCATAGCTAATAAATCTTCGCTTTTAAAACCCGTTAAATCGGAAAAAGCTACTAATACGGATTGAGCGCAGTTATAACCGTTTCTAAAAGAATCGACGGCAATTTTTACTCTTTCGTTCATAAAATTATAAAATTTCCTTTATAAATTCGTCTAAATAGTTGCTTTTTGTAAGTTCAATTAAGCCTTTGTCGCATAAAGAAGCAAAATCTTTATCGAACGGAACTTGCGCAACCAAATTTATTCCGTGTTCTTTGGCTATTTCTTTTATATGGCTTTCACCGTAAATATAGTGTTTTTCTCCGCAATTAGGACAAACGAAATAAGACATATTTTCTACAATCCCAAGTATCTTTACACCCATAATATTTGCCATTTTTACGGCTTTTTCAACTATCATGGATACTAATTGCTGGGGAGAAGTAACTATAATTATTCCGTCTAGTTTTATTGATTGAAAAACGGTTAAATTTATATCTCCCGTCCCCGGGGGCATATCTATAAACATAACGTCTTCGTCTTGCCAAATTACGTCGGTATAAAATTGTTTAACGGTTCCTGCTAAAACGGGACCTCTCCAAACTACGGGGTCGGTATCGTTTTCTAGAAGTAAATTTATACTCATTACGTCTATCCCCGTTTTGGTTTTTACGGGAAGTATTCCCATTTCCGTTCCGATAGCTTTTTCTTTTAAACCGAACATTTTGGGAATCGACGGTCCCGTTAAATCTGCGTCTAAAATAGCGGTTTTTAAGCCGTTTCTTTGGGCAAGGACGGATAAAAGCCCCGTTATCAAAGACTTTCCTACTCCGCCTTTCCCGCTTACTACCGCATAAACTTTTTTAACTTTGGAAAGTTCGTTTAATTTTTCAGTAGTTATTCTCGAAGAACACTCTTCTCCGCAAGAACTACAATCGTGCGTACAATTTTCGCTCATTATTACACCTTAAAGATTTATCTTAATATATTATCGTGTTATTTTGTTTTCCGCAAACGTTTGATACGTTACATTTGTTGGTATGTATAACGCCGTTTACGCTTTCTCCTGCAATTCCACCGACGAACACGTTAGCGCCTTCAACGAAAGTAGTCGTTAAAGTTACGGTACAATCGTGAATATTACTCATTACTTCATATCCGCTTATTCCGCCTACTTGTGCGTAATTGCAATTACCGTTATTTATCGTTACGGTAGCGGTACAGTTACTTATTTCACTATCTATATCGGAGTTAAAGCCAATTATTCCGCCTACGACGCAATTATACGCGTTAACGGTAATAGTTCCGCTTACATTTACGTTGCTAATTGCGCCGACAGTTCCGTCGTTAGAATATAAACCGCATAAAATTCCGCCGTAAAGCGTAGTTTTAGTGGTTATACCCAAGTCAACGTTTATTATTGCGTTTTCAATAGTTAAATCGGAAACACTACCCGATAAACATCCAAACAACCCCGCATATCCGTAAACAATGTTTTCTCCGTTTACCACGCTGGTCTTTTTGATTACGTTTTCATTTGTTATGCTTAAATTTTTGATTATAGATTTATTACCTATTACGTTACCCGAAAATACGGTTTCGTTATTTCCTATGGGAGTTAACGCGGTAGAACTTAAATCTAAATCTTTAGTAATAGTAATATCCCTATTCCACAATATCGGATGATTAGATAATTCAACTAAATCGTCTACGCTATCAATTATTAAAGCGTTGTTATCGTCTACGTCCCACTGAACGGTATAAGTTACGATAAACGTTAAGTTCGATAATTGAACCGTACCTTTAATAACCGTTTCATCGGGAACGTAACAATCAAACGTAGGCGATACAATGTTAAATTGTTCGTTGTATTTATAAGTATTTTTTACCGAAGGAGAAATTTCGTTGCCTGCATCGTCAAAATACAAAACTTTAACGGTTTTTTCCACACTAATGCAATCCAAATATAAAGTTTCGTCTTTATCGGTAAATTTATATTTCGTTTTATCGCCAACGTAAACATAACCAACCGCATACGTTTTGTCAATAGTTATAACTTCACCGTATTGTTTTGTAAATCTTGTGGTTACTAAAACGTTATCGCGATTTCCTTCGCAAATATAATTTAGCGTAACGGTAGACATTATCTTTTCCGCCGTTATATTGCATTCTACAAATCCCGAGTCGAACGCTTTATCGTTAATAGTATTAGTTAAATCTATTTTAGAAGAGTCTTTTTTAATTCCGTAAACTTTTATACTTGTTTGATTATTCTGATAAATTATCATCGCTTCAAACGAAGTATAATTTATTTTATAACCTAACCCGTCGTTAATTATTACGCTTGATACGCCTATCGAATGGGATTTATTGTTAAAGCTTAGTCCAAAATAATTAGTTCCGACTTTTTTGTTTTCGTAAAAATAATTAAACCAGACCGTAAATTGACCAATACTGTAAGTTACCGTAATTTCTTCGTCATATGCTTTTTTCTTTCCCGATACAACTTTCGGACTTGCCGATAAACCATAATATTGGGGAGAAACGACTTCGTACGACTCGTTGTATTTTAAAATTTTCGTTACGGTTGCGGGACAAGTAAATCCTTCTACGTCAGAAACGTATTTTACTGTAAGTCTATAACTTTGCGCTTCGTAATAAACGTTTATCGTTTTATCGTTTTCTTCGTTTAAAACAAAATTTACTACCGCAATATCGGGTTTATAACCTTCTATTTCGGGAGAAGCAAGCGTAAACGTAGAGCCAAACGCTACGGAATTAAATACTTTTTGCGGAGAAGCCACGGTAGTAGTTCCCTTATAGTAGTAATTTACCGTTACCTTAAATTTTTTGGCAGTATACGTAACCGTTATAGAAACGTCGGTTTTTTGTACCGTTCCGCTAACTACGGGTTTATCGGGAGAATATCCTTTAACCGTAGGACTAGTTACGTTATAAGACGAATTATAGTCTATAGTTTGAGTATATTGATTAGCTATTACGCTACCGTCTTCTTTTAAATAATTAATAGTGAGAGTAACCGTTTTACTTTTATAGTATAAAGTAATACAAAAATCTTTATCTGATACCATGGTAAACGAAAGCTTATTTTCGGAAGAATTAAATTTTTCTCCGTAAATTTCCGTCATTTTTGCAACGTCGATAAAATAATCTTCTATTTCTATTACGTCGACTTCTCCGTTGTTTCCAATTTCTTCCGTAACGGAAGTATCTTCTTTTATTTTTTTGCCTATTGCGTTAACGTATTTAACGGGAATAGTTCTAGGTTTAGTTAAGGAAACGTATACGAAAGTAATCGTTAATTCATTTTGTTTGTTAGTTAGTTGCTCACCTAATAAAGCGTCGTTAAGAGTTAAAGTTCCTTCAACGAATTCTACCCCTTTTACCCAACCATCTATATCCTTGGGAACAAAACGATAACTTTCTAAATATTTTTTATATTCCGAAGGTTGTGTTTGACCGGAAATAATTTCGCCGTTTTCATCGATTAATTTAAAATTAATTTTATAAGTTTTAGGAATAAACGTTGCGTCTATTTTTAAAACAGAATTATTTAATTGTCCCGCAAGAAGCGAATTGTTTATATCGATTATGCCTTCTATGTTGGATATTTGCGGTTTGTAATAGTCTATTTTTCCGTTTAAATCAAACGAATATCTATCGCCGTATCTAAAATTATTTTCGACGTTTCCTAAATCGTCTTTGTTTTCATCTTTACAATTTATCACCAATTTATAAGATTTTCTTGTATAAGTAACAGTAACCGTAGTATTGTCGTTAAGCACTCCGCTTAAAGAAGTTTTATCTACGGTATAACCAACTTTATTTTCTATTGCAACGTTATAACTTTCGCCTTTCTTTTTAGTAATTATTTTGTCTTCGGCAATTTTTGTCCCTAAATCGTCTTTAAAGTGAATCGTAAGCGTTCTGTTTGTTTCGTTATAGTTAAATTTGGCGGTTAATTGCATATTAAACGCGCCCATCGTTCCGCTAAACTGTAAGTCTCCGGACAATTTACTTTCGCCCATATACCAACCATCGAAAACGTAATTAGTATTCGGGGTCGCTTTTAAAATATAAGCGCTTCCCTTTTTGTACATTCCTTGTCCCGTAACGCTACCGCCTTCTTCCGGAGAACACGTTATGGTTATCCTATATGATTTCAAACCACAACCGTTACACCCCGTAAATGCAAACGAAGCAATAAATGTTAAGGTTAATAATAAAAAAATCAATAAAAATTTCTTTTTCATTTTTTTACCTCCGCAAAAATGCGTTTTTTAACTTTTATTATTATATATTAAATAATATTATAAGTCAACTAGCAAACGCAATCATTTTTTATAACAAAATACTTGTTTTTAACAGAGATTTGACTTTTTTAAAAAAATAATATATTCTAAAATAAAAAAGGAGAAAGCTATGTTCGAATGTACGCAAATTGCGTTAAAAGAAACAGTAAAAGAATTACGCAGATACGACGCCGTGAGAATAATTTTAACGCAAATTATATATTTAACGCATACCATATACGAAATTGTAAAAAGTTGTAAATACGATTTTAAACTGTGGTACGTAATTTTATACGCTATTTTAACCGGTTTTACCTTGTTTTATTTGACGTTTTTTATAATCGTAATGGATTTTAAAGAAGGAGTAATAAAAAATAAATTTTATAAAATTTCGGGAAAAATATTAAAAAATATTAAAAGAGCGGTAAGATTATACAGTATAGTTATGTGTATTTCGGCGGTAACTTCGCTTTACTCCGCAACTACGCCGTTTTCTATTATATTAACAGCTTTAATGATTGTCGCGTTTATTTTGCAAATTATTTTTGAAATTTTAATAAAAGTTGTTTGCATAAGAACAAATTATATTTTAGAAGGCATAAAAGCCGACGTAAACGTAATTTTAACGCCTGTAAACAAAGTGTTAAAAGTTGTCGGTAAAGATTTTGAAATGGCTGAACCTACCGTTACGCAGAGAAAACTTATGCTTAAAGCCCAAAAAATAAAACAAGCAAAATCGCAAACTAAAAAAGAGAAGAAAGCCGAATTAAAGGCTATAAAAAAAGCCGAAAGAAAATTAAAAACCAAAGCTTTTTTTGAGAAAATAAATATTTTTAAGAAAAAGAAAAAAACGCCGATTGACCAAACGGATGAAGTTTATTTTATCGAAAATAAAGATTCGGACGACGAAGCTTAATTGTATAAAAAATAAAGCGTGTAGAAAAACTACACGCTTGTTTTATAAATATAAAAATCTTTAAAATTCTTTATAAATTCTTTAAATAATCAATTTCTTGCGGGGATAGTTTTCTTACTTCTCCTCTATTCAACCCTTGCAAAGTAAGCTCGCCTATTTTTATTCTTTTTAAAAAATCGACGTTGCAGTTCACCGCTTCGAACATTTTTCTTACTTGCCTATTTCTTCCTTCGCTTATGGTAACGTGTAGTTTCGTAAAAGATTTATTCGTTTCAATAATTCTTACGTTACATTTTTTTGTTTTTACGCCGTCTATTATAACGCCTTTTCTAATTACGTTTACTTTTTCTTCGGTAATAGGGGTTTCCGTTTTTACAAGATAAGTTTTGGTTACTTCGTTTCTGGGATGAGTTAATCTATTCGTTAAATCTCCGTCGTTAGTAAAAATAAGTAAACCTTCCGTATCGTAATCGAGTCTTCCTACAGGATAAATTCTTCCAACGTTTTTAGGAAGTAAATCCATTACGGTTTTTCTACCCTTATCGTCTTTTACGGAAGTTATGTAGCCTTTCGGCTTATTCATAATATAATATTCGAATTTTTGTTTAAGCGAAAGTTTTTTACCGTCAAAAACGACCGAATCGTTAAACTCGTCTACATCGTAACCCGTTTCGGCTACTTTTCCGTTGACTTTAACTCTTCCTTCTTTGATAATTTCGTCGCAGGCTCTACGGCTGGCAACCCCGCAAAGCGCAAGATATTTGTTTATTCTCATATTTCTCCGTTAAATACTCGCTTAATCTACTTTTTATAATTCCGAATATTTTTTTATTTTCTACTCTATTTATAGTAATAATATTTTCGGAAAAAAGCAAGCTATTTTTATTAAAAACGCTAATTTTACCTATTATCTCGCCTTTTTTTAACGGAAGTCTTTTAAAATTATATATTTCGT
Source organism: Christensenella sp. UBA4675 (assembly GCA_002405165.1). Classification (GTDB taxonomy): domain Bacteria; phylum Bacillota; class Clostridia; order Christensenellales; family Borkfalkiaceae; genus UBA4675. Next base: position 71,477 of record DHLF01000001.1, on the reverse strand, counting down.
ATTCGCATTTTATGGTTTCACCCTTTTTCAAAGGATAAAATATCGAATTATTTACGGTTGCCAAAGCAAACCCTTGTAAAGAACAAAATTGTTCCATTTCTTGTGAGTTTATAATCGGAACGTAACTATATTCGCAAAAAGCGCCGTTTAAAAGTTCTTCGCTCCTTTCGAACATTTGCGGACTGTTTATAACTACGCAAACTAGTTGCATTCCGTTTCTTTTAGCGGAAGAAACAAGACATCTACCCGCCTTTTTAGTATATCCGGTTTTTATTCCGTTAGCACCGTCGAATCTCGCCAGCATTTTATTTTTATTTACGAATACTCTTTTTTTGTTTTGACTTTTTTCCGTTACCGTTACGCGTTTTGTGGAAACTATTTCGCAAAAAGTAACGTTTTTCATGGCGTAAGCGGATATTTTTGCTAAATCCATCGCCGTAGTGTAGTGATTATCGTCGGGCAACCCGTGCGGATTTGTTAAATTCGTGTTTTCACAACCTATTTTTTTACAAGTCGAATTCATCATTTTTATAAAATTTTCACGAGTGTTACCTACGAATAACGCTATACTTTCGGCACAGTCGTTTCCCGAACGCAACATTAAACCGTAAAGTAAGTCTTTTAACGTAAAAATATCGCCGTCTTTTAAATACACGCTCGAACCTTCTACGTTACAAGTTTTAGAAGTAATTCTTACGTCCTGACTAATATCGGCGTTTTCTATCGCCGTAATTGCGGTAATTATTTTTGTAGTGCTTGCCATAGGAAGCCTTTGATTTTCGTTATTGGTAAATAAAACTCTACCGCTATCAACTTCTAACACGACTTCCGCTTTTGACTTAGTAAATGCGTTTACTTTTTCGTTTTTAAATTTTACACTTATCGTAAAAAGTATTAAAATTAACGATATAATGCTAATTATTTGCAGAAAATACTTCTTCCGCTTTGTTGAGTAATCTGTCATAAATGTCCGAATCTGCCTTTACTATTTTAGTTTGATTTTTGTTTATAATCAAAAAACCCGAAGGTTTTAAAGATACTACTGCTCCGCTCCCCAACGTACAAGGAAACTTTTTATTAGCTTTAACGACTTTAACGCTACCGTATTCTCCACCGCCGGACATAAACGCTAGCGATACCTTAGTTAAAGGTATAACGGTTAAATCTCCTGCAATTATAGGCTTACCTATTACGTTATTTTCGGTAGCTATTTCATTAAGACTTTTAATTGCTTTTTGAGTAACTTCGTCTATTTGATTGTTTTTTTGCATATATTTTCTCCAAAATTTTTTTAATTAAAGCCACTAATAAAGTAAAAACGTTAAACGCTACTTTTACCACGGCAAATACGTTTACACCATCAGTTTGCTCATTTAAAATTAAATCATTCTTAAAACAAGCAAAATGCTTTTTATTTTTATAATATATTCCAAGTGGAAAAATGATGGATTTTATAAATAAAACGAGTTTTAATTGACCGTCGGTTAAGTTTTGTCCTACTTCAACGAAATTTTTTACGCAATATATTTCAAAATTTTTTAATTTTTTGTATTTATTTTTTGTTTCTAGCAAATCCGAAGCATATATAAGCGTTGCCTTTTTATTACTTAAATGTATCGCCACGCATTTTTCTTCCGCAGTTATATATCCTGAAAAAAATCTAAATATTTTATATGCCACGAGTGAAAAATACGCCTTATTTCTATTTTCTTTATCTTCCGAAAAATAAATAAACTCTAATTTCATTGTTATCGGGAAAAAAACGATTAAAAAAAATGCGGAAACTATTACCAAAGTCAACATAGTAATATTTTTCGCATTTATATATAAAAAATTCTATAAAATTTTTACTTTTTATCGATTTCTATTCTATCGATTTTAATAATCGCGTCGTCTTCATAGCGGTAATCGATACATTTTCCGCAATTATCGCATAATTTAAGCGGGTCGTAATCGCAAAATAAACATTCTCCGCAATCTATGCAATCTCTGTCGTATAAATCGCATTTTTTTACTTTTTTATCCATAACCTCTCCTTTTTAGAACAAATGTTTGACAAATTTATTTTTTTGTTATATAATTATCATACAGGTAATTACTAATGAAAAATACAAATGAAAAGATTGAAAGAATTAAGCAGTTTTTAACTCTGTACGTTGCCGAAAACGGATTTCCGCCTTCGGTTAGGGAAATTTGCTCCGAACTCGGATTTAAATCCACTTCTACGGCGCAATACTATCTAGACAAAATGCAAGATTTAGGTTTATTAAAAAAATCTTGCGAAAAGAAAAGGACGCTAACTTTACCCGTAAGCGAAAACACTATTTCTTACCGCAACGTCCCTCTTGTAGGAACGGTTACTGCAGGTATTCCTATAACCGCCGTTGAAAATTTAGAAGGATATTACCCTATCCCGGACGAATTTTCTTCCGATAGCGAACTTTTTTTATTAAAAGTTCGCGGTTTTTCTATGAAAGACGCGGGGATTTTGGACGGTGATAAAATTATCGTTAAAAAGCAGTCTACCGCCGATAACGGGGACATAGTCGTCGCGTATTTCGATGATAGCGCTACCGTAAAAAGATTTTTCAAGCGGAACGAAAAATTTATTTTACATCCAGAAAACCCTGAATTTAGCGATATAATTTTAGACGAAGTATCTATTTTAGGTAAAGTTTGCGGACTTTATAGAAAAATGTAATCTTTACGCTTTTCAATAAAATTTAATAAGATACTAATTTTAAACGCTTTTTATAAGCGCTTTTATAGTTTTTATATTTTATTTAAAATATCATTAAGAACGATTTTACAGTGTTCGTAGGTTAAACCGCCTTGCAAGTAAGCTATAAACGGCTCTTTTATAGGAGCGTCAGCCGAAAGTTCCAAAGAAGAACCTTGTACGAAGCAACCTGCCGCCATAATTACTTGATGATTATACCCCGGCATATCCCAAGGATAAAGAGTTACAAAACTGTCTACGGGGGAAAAAGATTGAATAGATTGAATAAAATCTATCAATTTTTGTTCCGTAGGAAGTTTTACCGACCTAGTTATATCGTAAGGAATAGAATAAGCGTTCGGGGAAGTTTCGTAGCCTTTTTCTTTCATAACCGCCCCGAAAAGCATATTGCCCTTTAAAGCTTGCAAAACGACGTGCGGAGCGATGAAAAATCCTTGATAGAAATATTGATAGCCGTATGCGTACGACCCTACTTCTCCGCCTATCGACGGAGAAGTAAGCCTATTTTCTATTAAAGTGATATATTTCTCCTTTCCCGCTAAATATCCCCCCGTTACGGCAAGTCCACCCCCTGGATTTTTTATTAACGAACCCGCTATTACGTCCGCCCCGACAGAAGTCGGTTCTTGTTTTTCAACGAATTCCCCATAGCAGTTGTCCACAAATATGCAACCGTTAAAACCTATTTCACGCAAAAAATCAACGGCTTTTTTAATTTCCGATATTGATAACGCGTTTCTCCACTCGTACCCTCTCGACCTTTGCAAGTAAACCATTTTAACGGTATTTTTGCAAATAAAATCTTTAATTTTAGGATAATTTATGATTCCGTTTTCAAGCTCTATACTTTCAAATTTTACTCCGAAATCTTTTAAAGAACCTATTTGACTTCCGTTTATCGTATCATCGAGCGTGTCGTAAGGTTTTCCCGTTATTGACAAGAAAATATCGTTCGGACGAAGTATTCCGAAAAGCCCCAACGTTAGCGCGTGCGTCCCCGAAACTATATTCGGCGAAACTAATGCCTTTTCCGCATCAAAAGCCTGCGCGTAAACTTTTGCAAGAGTATCTCTGCCGTTGTCGTCGTAACCATACCCGTTCGTTCCGTTAAAATGTCTTAACGCTATTCTATTGTCTTTAAAAGCTTGTAAAACCTTATTTTGATTAAATAAAGCTATATCTTCTAATTGTTTAAAATACGGTTGCAATTTTTCTTCGCAAAGTTCTATTATTTTATCCATTTATTTACCTTATCTTTTAGCTGTTCAAAATCGTTTTGTCGAATATAGTTTAAGTTTTCAAACTTTTTAAAAAAAGTTATTTGGCGTTTAGCGTATCTTCGAGTATTTTGCTTTATCGTTTCGGCAAGATAAGAATAATCGCCCGAAATTATCGCGTCGTACGTTTCTTTATAACCGATACCCTGCATACACTGATTTTCTTTTGTCAACCCATTTGAAATTAGCCCTTTCACTTCTTCTATAAGCCCTTTTTCAAGCATTAAATCTACCCTAAAATTTATTCTTGAATATAATTCTTCCCTATCCCATTCGGGCATAAAAGCAATAAAAGGAAATCTCGGCTTTTTATCGTCTAAAATTTCGGACTTTTTTTTGCCCGTAATATCGTAAATCTCCAAAGCTCTTATAATTCTTTTTACGTCGTTAGGCGAAATTTTTAAAGAAGACTCGTAATCGCGCGATTTAAGTAGAGAGTATAAGTATTCGTTTCCCTTTAAAGCTACTATTTCTTTATATTTTTCCCTAATTTTTTCGTCCGCACCCGTGTTACCGTAGGACAAATCGTAAATGAGAGAATTTATATAAAAGCCCGTTCCACCGCAAATAATAGGTATTTTTCCTTGATTTAAAAGACTTTTTAATATCGGCATCGCCAAATTTTCATAATCGCCAACCGAAAACGAACTTTTTTCGTCTACGCAGTCTATTAAATGGTGTTTTACGAGTTTTCTTTCCTCATCGTTCGGCTTTGCCGTACCTATATCGAGCTTTTTATAAATCGCAAGCGAATCCGCCGAAATTATTTCGGTATTTAATTCTTGTGCAAGCTTAATCGCAAGGTCGCTTTTACCTGACGCGGTTGCTCCGCAAATTACAATTACACGATTCTCTTGAACCATTTGTATATTTCCGTTTTAGTTATTTTTACAGCCACGGGTCTGCCGTGCGGACATTTTAATCCTAAATTATCGTTTAATTTTTTAGTTAAAACGTCTATTTCCGTTTTCGATAATTTATACCCCGCTTTTATAGCGTGCTTGCAAGCTTTTTGCATAAGCTTTTCCAAAATCATAGTAGGAGTATCGCATTTTTCTAAATTTTCTTGCGTTAAATCGTCTACGAATTTTTTAAAATCCATATCCATTAGCTCTACGGGGACCATTGTTACGACGTAAGTGTCGTTATACGATTTCTCCATTACTATACCTAAGTTTTTAACGTAAGGCATAATTTTAAAAAGAGTTTGTTCTTCCAACGGATTAGGTTTTATTGTAAAAGGGACTAAAAGCGGTTGAGAAATAATGTTAGCATTACTAAAATTAAGCATTTTATCGTATAACAACCTTTCGTGAGCGGCGTGCTGGTCTACGATATACAAATTGTCTTTCTTTTGATAAATTAAAAAAGTATTAAATGCCTGTCCTATAAAAATTAGCGGATCTTCTATTTCGATTTTTAATTGCTCGGCTTTTGCTTTTTCAAGTTTTTCGATATAAAGCTTATTTTGAGCAAAAACGTCTAACTGTTCTTGCGTTTCTTGCCTTTTAGGTTCGGGCTTATCGAATACGGAAGAAAACGGATTATTTTTACCCTTTTGTTCTCTATAAGGCTTAACTAAATCTTTTACCGTAAAAGTAGCGTTAACGGCGTTTTTATTTTCTTCTATAATCGATCTTTGCTTTTTTAGCTCGTCTTCGTCTTTGTTTAAGTCGATTTTAACAATATCTAAGGCTTGACTCGTTCCGTCCAAAACGCTGGATATAACGGAATAAATAGTTGAATATACGACTTGATTGTTTTGAAATCTTACGTCGGCTTTATTCGGATGAACGTTTACATCCACAAATTCGGACGGCATATCTATATTTAAAACGTAAAAAGGATATTGTCTTTTCATAAGATATGACGAATATGCATTGGTAATAGCCAAATTTACGGTTGAATTTATAACGTATCTACCGTTTACGAGAAGCGTTTGATAAGTTCTGTTCGATTTTAAATAATTGTGTTTACCGATATACCCCTTTATTGAAATTCCGTTTTTTTGCGTTTCTATATAAAAGCAATTATTTATAACTTCGTATCCGTAAACGTTTATCATTGCGGATTCAAGTCCGTCCCCGTAAGTTTGAAAAATAACTTTATCGTTTAACGTGTAAGTAAAAGATATTTCGGGTTTAGAAAGCATCATTCTACACACTATGTTAGAAATTTCCGCCTCTTCGCTTTTCGGAACTTTTAAAAATTTAGCTCTTACGGGCGTGTTGTAAAATAAATCTTCTACTAAAATTTTAGTCCCTTTTTTACACGGAAAATATTCTACGTCGGATAAACTACCGCCGTAACAACGAATCATGCCGCCCGCTTCTACGTCTTCCGTTTTGGAAATTATCGTAGATTTGGAAACCGCGCCAATACTAGCCAAAGCTTCTCCCCTAAATCCCAAAGTTAAAATTCTGTCTAAATCTTCAACGTCGGCAATTTTACTCGTTGCGTGAGGTAAAAACGCTTTTTTTAAATCTTCGTGAGAAATTCCGCTACCGTTGTCCGTAACTTCTATAAGATCCGTTCCGCCGTTGGTTACGGTAACGTCTATTTCGGTAGCACCCGCGTCTATTGCGTTTTCGATAAGTTCTTTTGCAACCGAACACGGTCTTTCTACGACTTCTCCCGCGGAAATTCTGTTAAAAACGCTACTAGGAAGAACGTTAATTTTGTTCATCACAAATCTCCTTTAATTCGCATATAAGTTTCATCGCTTGAATAGGCGTAAGATTATTTACGTCCGTATCTTTTAATGTTTTTATTACCACGCTTTCCGACTTTTCGTCCAAAATTTCGTTTTCTTCGACGAGTTTTACGCCTTTTTCGGTAATTACGTCGTTTTTGGTTAAACTATTTAAAATTTGTTTTGCCCTTTTTGTAACGGATAACGGAATGCCAGCCAAAGAAGCGACTTCTATTCCGAAACTTTTATTCGCGCTACCGCGCATAACTTTTCTTAAAAATACTATTTGTCCGTTAAGTTCTTTTATCGTAATTTTGTAGTTCTTAACGCCTTGTAAAACGTTTTCCAGTTCGCTTAATTCGTGATAGTGCGTCGAAAACAAAAGTTTTGCCTTTAATTCGTTGTTTAAATACTCTACTACCGCCCAAGCAATACTTAAACCGTCGTAAGTACTCGTTCCTCTACCTACTTCGTCTAAAATAAGCAAACTGTTAGGGGTTGCGTTCATAATTATTTGTGCAACTTCGCTCATTTCGACCATAAACGTACTTTGGTCGGAAATTAGGTTATCCCCTGCGCCCACTCTCGTAAATATCTTATCTACGACGGGAATTCTTGCTTCCCTACACGGCACGAAACTACCCGCTTGCATTAAAATATTTATTAAAGCTATTTGACGCATATAAGTGCTTTTCCCCGCCATGTTAGGACCTGTAATAATAATGGTTCTATTATCGTCGTTATCCATTAAAACGTCGTTAGGAACGAAAGAGTTTTTGCTTATTTTTTCAACTACGGGATGTCTTGAAGCAGTTAATTCTAAACGTTCGCCGTAAGGTAACGGCTCGGGTTTACAGTATTTATTGTTTTTTGCAACCGTAGCAAAACTCAATAAAGCGTCTAGCACCGCCACCGATTTCGCCGTTTTTTGAATTTTATCTATATTCTGATAAAGCACTCCTTTTATTTTGTTAAAGATTGCTATTTCCAACTCTATTGCCTTATCCGAACTCCCTAAAATTTCGTCTTCTAAGTTTTTTAATTCTTCGGTAACGTATCTTTCGCCGTTTACTAAAGTTTGCTTTCTAACGTAATTGTAAGGAACTAAATTTTTAAACGAATTAGAAATTTCTATGTAGTATCCGAAAACTTTATTGTATCTTATCTTTAAAGTCTTTATACCCGTTTTTTCTTTTTCTTCGTTCTCTAATTTTTCTATTAAATTAGTAGCGTTTGTCATTATAGAACGGTATTTGTCAAGTTCTTCGTCAAAACCGTTTTTAACGAATCCCCCGTTTTTAATTTGTACGGGCGTATCGTTTTCTACTATCGCGCTTTTGATTATAGACGTGATTTCGTCAAAAGAATTTATTTTTTGTTCCACAGCCTGTAACATGGGACTTTTTAAAGTGGCTAGAATCATTTTAACGGAAGGCAAAACGTCTAAGGATACGCTTAACGAAACGCAGTCTTTTGGATTTAAGTTGCCGTTTGAAATTTTTCCGCACAATCTTTCAACGTCTTTTACGCTTTTTAAAAGCGAAGAAAGATTTTCTCTCGCCATGTTATTGTTAAAAAACTCTTCTACCGCGTCTAATCTTAAATTTATTTTATCTACGTCGGTTAAAGGCGACAATAGCCATTCTCTTAACTTTCTCGAACCCATTGCGGTGTTCGTTTTATCCATAAGCCATAAAAGCGTGCCGTATTTCTCTCCGCCTTTGCTGTTTTTAACAATTTCTAAATTGTTTAACGTGGAACTATTTAACGATAAATAGTCTGCGTCTTTATAAATCGTAATTTTATTTACGTTGGAAATAGAATGCTTTTGCGTTTCGTATAAATAAGCAAGCAAAGCCCCGCTAGAACACACGCTCTCGGGCTTATCGTCTAACGCAAGTCCGCTTAAAGAAATGGAATTAAAATGGTTTAATAGTTCCCTTTCGGCGTTCGATTGCATAAAAAATCTATCGTTGTACTTTAGAAGCGACGGCAACACTCTTTGTTTTATTATGGGAAGCTCGTTAAACGCCTTAACGCCTTCCGTCGTAGATATAATTTCCGACGGAGAAATTCTTACCAAAGCGTCGCAAATTTGAAGTAAAGTGGCTTGCTTGAAATTTTGAGTATAGAATACGCCCGTCGTTATATCCGCCCAAGAAACGGCACAACCTTTATTCGTGTAATAAAGGCATGCAACGTAGTTGTTCGTTTTTTCGTCTATTTGATTATCTTCCGTAAGCGTTCCCGCGGTAACGATTTTTACTACTTCCCTGTCGACCACGCCGTTTTCGTTAGCTTTATCCGATAACTGCTCGCAAATAGCGACTCTTTCCCCGAGCGATACTAATTTAGCTACGTACTGGTCTGCGCTGTGAAAAGGTATTCCGCACATAGGCGCTCTTTCTTCTTGTCCGCAAGACTTGCCCGTTAAAGTTAAATCCAACAAATTAGATACTTTTATCGCGTCGTCGTAAAACATCTCGTAAAAATCGCCTAATCGATAAAATAAAACGCAATCTTTATATTTTTCTTTCATCGCAAGGTAATGTCGCATCATAGGGGAAAATTTCTTTTCGTCTATAATCGCAGTCTTTTGCACGTTTTCCATATTATTCTCCGTCAACTAATTCTCCGAATAACGAAATTCCGTTTACTTTGTTAATTTTTATATTTACGAATTCGCCTATTTTGTCTTGTTCACAAGCAAAATATCCCATTCTGTTATAAACGTCCCTTCCCATATAAAGGTTACGCTTTTTATCGTAATCTTCCACCAAAATTTCTATCGTTTTACCTTTATAACTCTTGGTTTGCTCTCTCGTTAAATCGTTTTGATAAGCAACGAGCCTTGTAATTCTATCCTTTTTGGTCTCTTTATCTATTTGCCCTTCCATTTTATCGGCTATCGTTCCGCTACGCTTTGAATATACAAACGTAAACGCCCCTGAAAACCTTGCCTGTTCTACAACAGATAACGTTTCTTGAAAATCTTGTTCCGTTTCCGTAGGAAATCCTACGATTATATCGGTCGAAATAGCGCAATCGGGAATAATGCTTCTTATCGTTTTTACTTTATCCAAATATTGTTCTTTTGTATATTTACGATTCATTTTACGCAAAATATCACTACTGCCGGATTGCAAAGGCAAATGAACGTATGGACAAATTAAATCTGGATACTCGCTCATAACTTTTAATAGTTCTTCGTTTACGTCCTTCGGGTGGTTAGACATAAAACGAATACGGAATTTTTCTCCCGAATGCTTTTGAGCTATTATTCTTAAAAGTTCGGGGAAATACGGCTTTCCTTCGTGGCAATAAGAGTTTACGTTTTGACCTAAAAACGTAATTTCTTTATACCCTTGACTTAAACATAAATCGACTTCCGAAATAATTTCGTTTAAATCCCTGCTTCTTTCCCTGCCCTTAACGTAAGGAACGATACAGTAGGTACAAAAATTATTACACCCGTAAACGATGTTTATCCACGCGTTAGGATAACCCGTTCTAACGTAAGGATTTTCGGCAATTAAATTAGTTTTCAGCTTATTCGATAACTGCCTGCCTAACTCTTCGGGGTCGTTTGCGCCGAATACTATATCGACAAACGGAAAAGTTTTCAATAGCTTTTCTTTCGCCCCCACTTGCTCCGTCATACATCCGCCTACGGCAATTATTAAAGACGGCTTTTGCTTTTTTAACTTTTTTAACGCCCCTATGTTCCCGTAAGCGTGCGTTTCCGCACTTTCTCTTATACAACAGGTGTTAAAACAAACAATATCGGCTTTTTCTATTTCTTCTGTGGAAACGTACCCGTACGATTCCATAATTCCTGCTAATTTTTCAGATTCGTGTACGTTCATCTGACAGCCGTACGTCGTTACGTGATAATACTTACTCATAATAAGTTATTATACATATTTTATTTAATATTAGCAAGTTTATTTTGTTTAAGGATTTAGAATAAATGAAAAAATTTTTTAAAACGCTTTTATTTACCGCGTTGATTTTTGTTTTAATAGGGGTTTCGAGTTTAACGCTGTTTATATCTCTTACCAAAAACGCGTCTTTTAACGACTCGCTACTCAAAAAACAAGGCGTTGAAATGGAAATTTACGATAAAAACGATGTTTTGGTTTACGAAACTTCGTATCTAGGCAATTCTTACGAAAACAATATTCCGCAAAAAATAAAAAATTGTTTTATCGCAATAGAAGATAAAAGATTTTATAGTCACAAAGGTTTAGATTACAAAAGAATGTTATCCGCACTTTTTTACAATCTAAAAAGTCGTTCTTACAAGCAAGGCGGTTCTACTATAAGTCAGCAACTTATAAAAAATACGCACCTTACCTTTAAAAAAACGGTTAAAAGAAAACTCGAAGAAATAAAACTGACTAAAATTTTAGAAAAAAAATATACCAAAGACGAAATAATCACTATGTATTTAAATTCTATCTACTTTGGGGAAAATTGTTACGGAATAAAAAACGCTTGTAAAAAATACTTTAACAAAAACGTAAACGAAATTTCTTTAAACGAAGGCGCTATGCTGGCAGGAATAATTAAAGCTCCGTCTTTATACAATCCCATTGCAAATTACGACTTGTCGATTAAGAGAAAAAACGTGGTTTTGCATTGTATGTCTAACCTTGGCTATATTAGTAAAAACGAAGAAGAAATCTTAAAAAATGAGAAAATTTCTATTTCGGAAAACAATGACGAACTATATTTTTATCTTTGCAAAAGAGAAGTTGACGAAATACTAAATAAATATTATTACGATAAAAAAATTAAAGTCTATACCTACCTAGACTCCGACTTGCAAAACGAAATTTCTTCTATAAAAAAAGAATACTCTTCCGACTACGCTTACGTCGTTGCAGACAACGCCACGATGGGAATAAACGCTTTTTCTTCGTCTTGTTATCCGCTTAAAAGATGTCCTGCTTCCACCGTAAAACCGTTATTAGTTTACGCGCCTTGCCTAGAAGAAAATTTAATTACCCTGCAAAGTAAAATTTTAGACGAACCGACTTCTTTCGGCTCGTATCAACCCAAAAATTATAACGACGTTTATTACGGATATATTTCCGCAAAAGATTGCTTATCTAAAAGTTTAAACATTCCTGCAATAAAGCTTTTAAACGCAATAGGAACTAAAAAAGCAAAAGAATACGCAAATAAAATGGATATGAACATTAAAAGCGAACATTTAGCCTTAGCGTTAGGTTCTTTTGACAACGGTTTAACCCTATCGCAACTAATTTCTTGCTACGGAACATTTTCTAATCAAGGAAATTATAAAAAAGCAAAATTCGTTAGAAAAATAGTTAGCAATAACGGACAAAAGATTTATGAAAATAAAACTTACGAAAAAAAGATTTTTTCAAAAGATACCGCATATTTAATAAATTACGCACTAATGGACGCGGTAAAGAACGGAACGAGCAAAAAAATAGGCACTAAAAACTATCAATTATGTGCAAAAACGGGAACAAACGGCAATAAAAACGGAAATTTAGACGCTTACAGCATTTCTTACACGACTAAACATACGGTGGGAGTATGGCTTGGAAATAAAAATAATTCCCTAATGGATAACTTCGTAACGGGTTCTAGCTATCCCACAAAAATAAACTCCAAGATATTAGATTTTATATATCGAAATTATTTGCCCGAAGATTTTGAAATTCCCGAAAATATTGTTACCGTAAAAATAGATAAAGCAAGCTACGATAAAAACTCCGAAATGCTTTTAGCAAACGAAAACTCGCCGTTTATAGAAGGCGTTTTTAAAAAGGGAACTGAACCAAATAAAAAATCACAAAGAATTTTACCAAACATAAAAGATTATAAAATCTATTGTAATAACTGTAATTTTACAATGTTTTATGATTTGCAAAATTGCGACGGAATATATCTTTATATCCAAAAAAACAAAAATAAATTATACAAAACCATAACCGGAAATAATTTTAGCTTAAATCTTCCCGAAGGAAAATATAATTTTGTAATAGTCCCCTTTAAAAAGGACGGCAATAAAATAATAAAGGGCAAAGAAATACCCTTACCCGAAATTATTGCAAAAAAAGACTATAATGAAATAAAAAATAAAGAATGGTGGAATGAATAAAAATTTTAATTGTATAGTCTTACGGTTTTCAATTCATAAAATTTTTATATAGATTTTTCCTTAAAAAAATTGCCCCTATTTCGGGGCAATTATATTTTATTATTTTAAATTTAAAAATTTTTATAAATTTTAAATTTTCCTATATTTGTTCAAAGTAAATTTAGTTTTATTATATTTCCAAAACTTCTATCTGCATTAAAGCGTTTTGAATTAAAGTTTCTACGTCTAATTTACGTTCTTGTTCTAATATTTTTTCCATTTTCGGCTTTATTTGCGGATTTTTTGGTAAAAAAACGGTACAACAGTCTTCGTAAGGAAGTATTGACGTTTCAAAAGTTCCTATTTTTTCGCTAATAGTAATTATATCGTCTTTATCGAACGCTACTACGGGACGAAGTACAGGCATTGTTACAACCGAATTAGAAGACGTCATACTTTCTATCGTTTGACTTGCAACCTGACCTAAACTCTCCCCTGTAATAATGGCTTGATAACCGTTTTCTTCGGATATACGCTGAGCTATTCTCATCATAAATCTACGCATTAGCGTAATCATAAAGCTTTCGTCGCAGTGTTCGTGAATCGCTTCTTGAATTTCGGTAAATTTAACAATATGCAACGTCATTTTACCCGAATATTCGGATACTAAATGGGCAAGCTTAATTACTTTTTCTTTTGCAAACAATCCTGTATACGGATAACTATGAAAATGCAACGCATTTATTCTCATACCGCGTTTTGCCATCATAAACCCTGCTACGGGGCTATCTATTCCACCGGACAACAGCAATAATCCTTTTCCTGCGCAACCTACGGGAAGACCGCCTAATCCTTTTATTATTTTAGTAAAAATAAGCGTTTTTCCACTTTCTCTAATATCGATATTTACCGTATAATCGGGCTTTTTTACGTCAACTTTTAACGAATGATTTTTTTCAAGAATTTTTCCGCCCACAACCCTTGAAATATCAATAGAGTGGTATGGAAAAGTTTTATCCGCCCTATTCGTTTCAACTTTAAAAGTGCCTTGCAAATCCCCTGCCAAAGAAGACGCTGTTTCATAAATTGCGTCAATATCCGTTTTAATTAAAGTTGCGGGACTGTACGAATAAATTCCGAATATTTTATCCAACTTTTCGGTTATTTTGTCGTAGTTATCGCCAAAATCGGATATTATATATCTCGTTTGCAAAGTTGTAATTTTATGCGGAACGTCTTTTAACGCATGTTCCATATTGCTTTTTAAAAGACTTACAAAATAACTTCTGTTTCTACCCTTTAAAAATATTTCTCCGTATCTAACTAATATTACTTTTTCCATTTAACGTTCATTACCTTTGATAATTTTTCTACCGATTCGTTTAATTTTTCCCTAGCGTAAACCACTTCTTCAACCGTGTTAAACGGCGAAAAACTTACTCTTAAAACGCCTTTTAAAACGTCTTGCGGATATCCGCACTCTTTTAAAACCCTACTATCGGAATTTTTAGAACAAGCCGAACCCGTTCCGATTAAAACCCCGTTATCTTCCATTAAATGAAGAATTATTTCACTTTTCAACCCTTGCGCCGAAAAACTTACTACGTATGGAGAACAGTTTTCGTCCGAAATTAGTAAAAATTGTTCGTTTAAACCGTCTAAAAGCGTTTTTTTAAGAAGTAAAACCTTTTCGTAATTTTCTTTTATATTTTCCCTTTGTTCTATGGCGTAATAAAAATCCGTTAAACCGAAAACGTTTTCCGTTCCGCTTCTTTTCCCCTTTTCTTGCCCACCGCCTATAATCAGTGGCGCCACGAACAAACCTTTTCTTTTAACTAATGCTCCTACGCCTTTTATTGCGCCTACTTTGTGCGCGCTTAATGAAAATAAATCAACGTAATCGAGTTTTGTTTCGGTCTTTAAAAAGCTTTGAACTCCGTCCGTATGAAAAACCAAATTTTTGTTTATTTCTTTACATTTTTTCGCAAGTGTTTCTACATCGTTTACAGCGCCCGTTTCGTTATTTATATGAATTACGCTTACAAGAGAAGTGTTCTCGTCTATTAAAGAATACAAATTTTCTTTGTTTACGCTACCGTTTTTATTTAAACTCGCAATTCTTATTTCCTTTCCGTTTTCCTTTAATTTTTTGGCTTTTTCGTAAATTGCGGAATGTTCTCCCGCCGAAATTACGACATTTCCCTTATGAGAAAAACTTTCTAATACGTTATTGTCGGATTCCGTTCCGCAAGAAGTGAAAATAACTTCGTAGTTTTTTCCGAAAAACGATTGGATTTTTTCCCTTATCTTTTCTAAATGCAAGCTTACTTCTACTCCACCGCTATATAGCGACGACGGATTGTAAAAATTTTGAGTATAATATTCTACCGCTTTATTTAAAGCCGATTCGTCGGGGCGAGTGGTAGACGCATTATCTAAATATATTTTATTTGAATTTGACGATTGTAACACCGTTTTGTCCCTCCCCGTATTTTCCGAATCTAAAAGATTCTACGTTTTTTTGAGTTTTTAAATAGTTATGAATTGCTTTACTTAACTTTTGCAAGCCTATTCCGTGAATTATTCTAACTTCTTCCACGTTATTTAATTGCGCTTTATCTAAAAAATAAGATAAATTCATTAAAGCTTCGTCTACGTTTTGACCTATTAAATTTATTTCGTTATTAAACGGCTCTAACGCGCTTACATTTGGGCGAGAAACGGTAAAACTACGCTTAACTTTTTCATTTAGCGGTTCGCTGACTTGCGAATAAGAAAGCGTAAGCTCCATTCCGTCGCAATCTACCATTATTTTTTTCTTGTTTTCGAAAACTTTGGTAACGGTGGCGTTTTTACCTAAATCAACGCAATAAACCCTATCTCCAACTTTTAAAGTTTTATCCACGTTTCTTACGGAAATTTTTTCTTCGTAAAAATTTTGAGCTTTGTCTATTTTATTTTTTAAGCTTCTTGCTTTTATCAAATCCCCCGTATCTATTTCGGGTTTAGACAAAATCTCCTTTATTTCGCCGATTAAATCGTTAGCCTCTTCGATTTTTTCGGATAAAATTCTTCTTCCTTCAGCTTTAGTATTAGCTAAAAATTTTTCTTTTTCCTTTAAGAATTTCTCTTTTTCAAGCTCGATTTCTCGTTCGGTTTGCTTATTTTTTTCTTTTAACGCGTAATTTTCTTCGTAAAGCTTTTCGGCTTCCCGTTTTACTTGTTCGGCGTTATTTATAAGTCTTTCGTAAACAACGGCGCTATCGGATAAATACCCCCTAGCTTTTTCGACTAATTCTTTATTTAGTCCTAATTTTTCGGCTATCGCAAGCGCGTTAGAACTCCCCGGAGAGCCGATATTTATTTTATATAACGGCTGATAAGAACGGGAATCGAATTCCATTGACGCGTTTTTCATTAAAGGACAAGAAAAAGCGTATTCTTTTAACGCCGAATAATGCGTGGTAATTATTCCGAAACATTTAGTTTGCACGAATTTATCGAATAACGCTTTCGCCAAAGCAATACCTTCGTCGGGATTTGTTCCTCCGCCTATCTCGTCCAGCAAAATAAGCGATTTAGACGTGCATTTTTCAGCCATTTCGATAATATTTTTTAAGTGCGAAGAAAAAGTTGATAAACTGTTTTCTATGCTTTGTTCATCTCCTATATCGGAAAATACGTTATCGAATATCGATACGCAACTAGAAGAATTAGCTTGAATAAAAATTCCCGCCATAGCCATAAGACAAAAAAGCCCTACCATTTTAAGCGTAACGGTTTTACCACCCGTATTAGGTCCTGAAATTAGCAAAAAATGATAACTTAGTCCTAAACTCACGTCAATAGGAACGACTTTTTGCGCGTCGATTAAAGGGTGTCTGCCTTGCTTTATATTTATATTTCCGTCACCATTGAGTAACGGTCTTACGGCTTTGGTTTTATAGGCGTAAACGGCTTTTGCGCAATTTACGTCTATTTCGGTTAAAATTGCAATATTTACCTTTAAAAAGTTTGCAATTAGCCCGACTTTACCCGACAATTCTTTTAAAATCCTTTCTACTTCCGTTTTTTCTTCAAAGATTGCGGTTTTAAGCCTATTATTCATTTCCAAAACTTCAATCGGCTCTATAAAATAAGTCGAACCCGACTGCGAACAATCGTGTACGAATCCTTGAATTTTGTTTTTATACTCGCTTTTTACGGGGATAACGTACCTATCTTCACGCATCGTTACGATATTGTCTTGCAAATAATCGCTTTTGGTGTGAACATAAAATTGCAATTTTTCTTTGATTTGAATATTTAAATTCTTTATCTTTTTTCTTAGTTCCGCAAGCAACGGGGACGCGTTGTCAGACATTTGATCTTCCGAAAATATTTTATCGAATATTTCCTTTTCTAAATAGTTTTCCGTATAAACGGAACTTGCTTTTTCTTTAAAAATAGAAAAATCGCCTTCTGTTACCGATTGCACAAAAGAAGAAAATAGCCTTGAAGAACGCATTAAAGACGCAACTTTTAAAAGTTGCCCCATAGATAATGCTCCGCCCCTTAAAGAAATTTCCAGTTCGTCGGTTACGTCGTCAAAGTATTCTACCCCCGAAAAAGAGTAAAAATATATTAAATCGTAAGCTTCTTGCGTGTATTTTAAAAGTTCTTCGGCTTTTTTTAAGTCTATAATCGGTCTTATTTTAAAAACTTCGTCTTTTGCGGACGGTAAAACGCAATATGAAGATATAAACGATAAAATATTATTAAATTGTAAAGAATTTATAACTTTTTCATCCATTATAAAACTCCTTTTTTAAGTCTTCCGCCGTTTACGGGTAAATTACCGTAATCTCCTTCTAATATTTTTAAAGCCGTAGCTTTGTCAAAACCAACCAAATTTATTAAAACGTTTTCTTTAACGTCGCTTTTTAAAACCGCGCTGTTGTATAAAACAAATCTACAATCGGACAGTTTATATCTTTTTAAAACATAACTGAATTTTTCGTCTTTACAAACGTACTCGTTTTTATTAGCGCAAAGTGAACAATTTTTCTTAAAAGGACAGTAAACAAACTCCATAATAGAAACGTTTCCACCACCGTAAACTATGCGTTTTTCGTCCATTTCGGTAAGAGAAAGTTCTTTTGAGTATACGATTATACAATCTTTAAAATCGTTTTCCAAAACGTTAATATCTACGGAATTAAATACGTTCAACCCCGCCCCGACTATCAATTTTTTATTGTGTTTTTTAGCAAGAACAAGCCCCGATAATCCGTCGGCATAAATTCCGCTAAAATAAGGTAAAGCATTTTCTATAATAGATAAATCTCTATCGTTTAAAAACGCAGGGACGAATAAGTATTTTTCACTTAAATAATTTTCGCTTTTCCCGTTTTTAAAATCTTTTTCTTCCAAAAGTTCTTTCACTTTCCCGTAATCGTTGGGTTTTATAACGTTTATTGCACTTTTTACGGGAAAACTTGAAATAATTATATTATAATTATTGTCGTAAAACTTTTTATTTTTTAAGGTTTTATCTTTAATTTTTATACTTTTTATGTCTTGTTTAAAATAGAAAATATTTTTAAAAACGTTTCTTCTAAAATCGTTTAAAAGCGATTTAGGAATAAAAATATTTTGATTAAAAGTATTAAAATCAACTTTTACCCTAAACGGATAAGCGTCCGTTTTTAAAAAGCAAGATATAACGTCTTGCTCGGTTGTGGGCGAATTTATAGCGGGTTTTACTATGTTTTCACTTATAAATTTTTGCCCGTTATAGATAACTTCTACTACGTTTTCCGTTACGAAAATTTGCAAATAAACGTCTAATAGTTTTTTATTAGATAACGTTTTTTCTATAAGCGAAACATCTTTTGTAATATATAAACAATCGCCCGATTTAATTTGCCCGTTATATAAATATTTACCGTCTTTAAAAACGCAATTTCCTATTTCCGTTTCGTTTCTTATAATTTTAAAAGCGTCCCCGTTAATAGCGGTTTTATCGCATAATAAAAAATTGTCGGTTACTTTTGTAATTTTTGCAAAATATTCGCCTTTGTGCGACTGAATTTTATCGGAAATTAAATTGTTTTGGTTATATAAATAACCTTTTGAATAATCTCCCCTATTAAAAATTCGTTTTATTTCTTTTTTTTCTTGCAAATAATTTTTGCCATCTATTGCTTTTCTGTATAAAACTACGGATTTGGCGGTGTATTCTTCGCTTCTCATTCTTCCTTCTATCTTAACGGAAGAAACGCCTAAGCTTTTTAGCGTATCTATTTCGTCGCACAACTCTAAATCCGATAACGACATTGCAAAATTGCCCGATTTAATTTTGTCGTTACCGAAATAATGATATTTTTTACGGCATGGCTGTTTACATAGTCCCCTATTACCGCTATTCCCACCGATAAACGCACTAAAATAACAATGCCCCGAAAACGACGAACACATTGCCCCATGTACAAAAACTTCCGTTTCGATAATTTCGGCTATTTCTTTAATTTCTTTTAAAGCAGTTTCTCTAGAAAGAATTACCCTGGAAAATCCGTATTCTTTAGCAAGTTTTGCGCATAGCTTATTGCATACCCCTGCTTGCGTACTTAAATGCAAAGTAAGTTCGGGATATAAATTTTTTAAAAATTTACCTAAAAAAACGTCTTGCAAAATAAATGCGTCTACGCCGATTTCATATGCGCGGAGCATTTGCGAAATAAAATCTTTCATCTCGCCGTTCTTTACAAGCGTATTCATAGCTAGATATACTTTTACGTTAAACAAATGCGCGTATGAAACATAGTAAGATAAATTTTCTAACGTAAAATTTTCCGCAAGATTTCGGGCTGAAAATTTGTCCAGTCCTAAATATACGGCGTTTGCCCCGTTATTTATTGCTTGAAAAAAATTTTTTGGATTACCCGCAGGGGCTAACAATTCCATTTTCTTATTACCTTACTATTTTTCTACTCTTTTAATTACGTCTTTTTTTATTATAACATTTCGCAAAATAAATATTTTGCGAAATGTAATTATTTACTCATTATTTAATAATTTTTATTGTTTTTTAAAAACAAAAATTTGCCTTTAAATTTTTTAAAAAAATCAATCGTTAAAAACTTAAATTAGCTTCTTAAAGAAATTCCTTTTTTCTCTAAATTCTTTAAAATTTTAGCGACAAATTGTTCAACTTCTTCAAAGCTTAAAGTTTTTTCGTTAGACGAGAATGTCAAGTGGTACGCCAAGCTCTTTTTTCCTTGTTCGATTTTATCGCCTTCGTAAACGTCGAATAATTCAATTTCTTTTAAATCTTTAATTCCCGATTGTCTAATCGCGTCTATTACTTGTTGATTGGTAACATTTTTATCCATAACCAAAGCTAAATCTCTTTCGGATTTAGGATATTTTCCGAACGGTCTGAATTTTACGGGCTTTCCGCTTAAACTAAACAAAGCTTCTACGTCTAATTCGGCAACGTAAACTTCTTTGGATAAGTCAAGTGTTTTTGCAACGTCAGGCGAAATTTGACCTATAACGCCTATTTTAGTCTTTCCTACCGTAATATCGGCGTTTCTCGTTTTATGCAAATAAGGAGTTTCGCCGTAAGTATATTTTCTTTCCGTTGAAACGTTAAAATGAGCGAATACTTTTTCAACCGTATCTTTTAACGTGAAAAAGCTTTCTTTTTCGCCAAATATAGCCATTGCGAGCGTTGTTTTTTCAATCGGCAATTCTTCATCGGTGGGAATATAAACGCTTGCAAGTTCGTAAAGTCTTCCGTCATAATTCATTTTATTTATATTGTTCTTTGCTATGTTTACGATAGACGGAATTAAAGACGTTCTCATTAAACTTAAATCTTCCCCTAACGGGTTTATTAGTTTAATTGCGGACGAAGCGTCAAGTGAAAAAGCATCGAAATCCTTTTTACCTATAAACGAGTAAGTAATCGTTTCGCAATAACCTTCGTCAAAAAGCATTTGCTTTATATCGTTTAAACGTTTCTGTCTATCAGTTAAACCGCCCACCGTAACGCTTGCGTGAGTTAAAAGCGTTGGCGTAATATGGTCGTAACCGTAGAAACGAATAATTTCTTCGGCTAAATCGGGGAAAGACTCTACGTCTTCTCTATAAGGAGGAACGACAACGGTTAATTTATCTCCGTCTACTTTGCAATTAAAGTTAAGATTATTTAATATCTCAACGCTTTTTTCTTGCGGTACTTCTATTCCTAAAATCGAGTTAATTTTTTTAAACGTGGTAGTAATGGTTTTTTTCTCTTGCGAAACGAAATTATTTTCGTTTACGATTCCGCTTACCTTACCGCATTTTAATAAATCGATTAAATATAACGCCCTTGCCATACCCGTTTTAGTGGTATACGCGTCTACGCCTTTTTCGAAACGCGCGGACGAGTCCGAACGTAGACCTAATTTTCTTGACGTTTTTCTTATGTTATCTCTTTTAAATTTCGCGCTTTCAAATACCAAAACGCTTGTATTTTCGTTTATTCCGCTGTTAAGTCCACCCATAACACCCGCCAAACAACAAGGCTTTTCGGCGTCGCATATAACTAAGTTGTCATTATTTAATTCGAATTCTTTTTCGTCTAACGTTACGATTTTTTCGCCGTTATCAGCCCTTCTGACGATTATTTTATTTCCCTTTAATCTATTATAATCAAAAGCGTGCATAGGTTGTCCTATTTCGGTTAAAACGTAGTTGGTTATATCTACAACGTTATTTATGCTTCTAATCCCTACGCTTGCAAGCCTTTTTTTCATCCATTTTGGAGATTCGCTCAATTTAATATCCGTTACTTTGGAAGCTAAGTATAAAGGACATAAATCGGGAGATAAAACGTCTACTTTTACTTCGTCCCCTAAAACGATATTTTCATATAATTTTGGTGCGATAAACGGACGATTTAATAAACAAGCGACTTCTTTGGCGATACCTATTACCGACATACAATCGGGACGATTTGCCGTTAAAGATATATCGAAAATGGTATCTTTTACACCTAAGGCTTTGGTTACTTCTTCTCCTAAGGGATATTCTTCCCTTAAAACCAAAATGCAGTTTTCGTCCGCACCTTCGTACTGGTCGCCGTTGATACCGAGTTCTTCTCCTCCGCAGAACATTCCGTCGGATTCGATTCCGCGAATTTTACCTTTTTTGATTTTAGTTCCGTCGGCAAGAATTGCTCCGTCCAAAGATACGGGAACTATATCGCCTACTTTTATGTTTTTACCGTTGGTTACTATTTGTAATTTTCCGTAACTTCCCGCGTCTACTTGGGTAATTGATAATTTGTCTGCGTCAGGATGTTTTTCAATTGATAAAATTTTACAAGTTACAACTTTTTCTACGTTGCCTATTTCTAATACTTCTTCTACTTCGAACCCACAGGAGAAAAGCCCGTTTTTAAGTTCTTCTACGCTTACTCCGTCTAAATTGACGTATTCGTTTAACCATTCTAATGAAATTTTCATTTTCTTTTCTCCTTACTTGAATTGTTTTAAAAATCTTATATCGTTTTCAAAGAAAAGCCTTATATCGGGAATCTGATATTTTAGCATTGCAATTCTTTCGATTCCTATTCCGAATGCAAAACCGCTGTAAACGTCGGGGTCGATATTACAACCTTCTAAAACCTTTCTGTTAACCATTCCTGCGCCTAAAACTTCTATCCAACCTGTTTTTTTGCAAAGCGGACAACCTACTCCGCCACATTCGAAACAACTAACGTCTACTTCTACGCTAGGCTCGGTAAACGGGAAGTAGGAAGGACGAAATCTCGTTTTTACCTTACCGTTAAAGATTTTACTTAAAAATTCTTCTAGCATTCCCTTTAAATCGCATAAGGTAACGTTTTTGTCTACAACTAAACCTTCCATTTGATGGAACATAGGAGAATGGCTTGCGTCGCTATCGCTACGGAATACCCTTCCCGGACTTAAAATTTTAAGAGGCGGAGCTTGATTTTCCATTACTCTTATTTGCCCTGCCGAAGTTTGCGTACGAAGCACTACGTTATCCGAAACATAAAAAGTATCTTGCATATCTCTTGCAGGGTGGTCTTTTGGTATATTTAATTTTTGGAAATTATATTTATCGAGTTCTATTTCGGGACCTTCGAAAATAGAAAATCCCATTCCAACAAAAGTATCTATTATTTCATTTTTTATTAAAGTTATGGGGTGTTTCCCGTTGATAAGCTTTTGAGTAGGTAAAGTAACGTCGATTTTTTCTTTTTCAAGCTTTTTTTCTTTAATCATTAAAGCTAACTTTTCTTCTACCTGCGCAAATAACGCTTCTACGTCTTTTCTTAAATCGTTAAAGAGTTTCCCCGCTTTCGGACGGTCTTCCGGCGCTATATCTTTCATATTTTTAAGTAGTCCCGTTATTTTTCCGTTTTTACCTAAATACGCAGACTTACTTTCGGCTAGTTCTTTCGCGTCTTGCCCTTGTTGCAATTTTGCCTTGACTTCGTTTTTGATTTGCTCGATAATTTCTAACATGTTTTCTCCTTATAGACGGCAAAAAAATAATTCGCACTCAATAGGGCGAATTATCTCCACGGTACCACCTATTTTTTTTCTTGTTTACGGTATTACGGAACGACCGGTAACGCTTACTGTTAGTTCGGCGCACAGCTCCAAAGTGAATAATATAAGTTCTTTTTCGGATACGTTTTTCAGCCTGCGAACGTTTCTCTCTGTTTCAAAAACTTATATCTGTCTTTTTCAACGCTTTTTTATATATTTTAATATATAAAAATTTTTTTGTCAATAAAACTAAGACATTAGTTTAAAATTTTACCGTTTAAATAGGTTGACGGAACTTTTCCGATGATTAAATTATCATATAAAATAACTTCTATCTTCTCGGTTTTTACTATGCTTTTTTTATGCGTTACAATATTCGCGGTAGGAATTACAAATAATTTTAAAACGTGCCTTGTTTGATTTATTCCTGCTTCTTTAAATTCGGTATAAAACTCGCATTTTACGTTGGTTATTACTATTAAATTCATTTTTACGTTTTTACCGATACCGCTAAACAAACTTATCCCCGTAAACGCACCTACGGGAACGCTTACTCCACCGCTAAAAGACTTGTTGAAACTATCTTTAAAATTTTGCGCAAGCGTGGTAGCCAAAAGATTTAACTTGTAGGTATTTGACGAAATGTAATTGATATTGTCGTCCTTGTCGCGCTCGATTATAACTACGTTTTCAAGCTCCGACTTATCCTTTAAACAGTCACCCAAAGACGAATACGCAATATTTAAAATTTTTGAATTGTAATAGTTTGCGCCTACGTTAAGTATTATTTTTGACGACGAATTGAATAAATAACAAAACACGCAAATAAATAACGATAAAAAAAATAAAGCGCGAAACGAAATTCTTTTTTTTCTCACGCTTTATTATATGCTTTTTTATTTAAAGTTTATCACTTTTAAAAAATATATTGAATTTTTTTAATTATCCGTTTTAAATATATTTTTTTAAATCACAAAAAAATTAGATTTTTTACAAAAAAAATTATATTTTAACAAATAAAAAAAATAGTTTTTTCTAATTTGTAAAAATTTATTAAAATTATTTAACTAAAAATTAAATTTTAAATAGTAAAAATATTAGTTATTTTCTTAATTTATTTTAGATTTAGGTTTAAAAATTAAAGAAAAAATAAAGCTAAAAACTATGGCGGAAGTAACCCCTGCGGAAGCAGAAGAAAGTCCGCCGGTTATCGCGCCGAATAAACCTTGCGTTCTTGCCCCTTTAATTGCGCCTTGCGCAAGCAAGTATCCAAATCCGCTAATAGGAACGGTAGCTCCCGCTTGACCGAATTCTATTATATAAGAATATAATCCGAAAGCCTGTAAAAATATTCCGCCGAGCATAAAAAAAACTAAAATTTTACCAGCGGTAAGTTTTGTATAATTTATTATTAGCTGTGCGAGCGTGCATATTGCCCCGCCCACTAAAAAACATCTTAAATAGGTAAAAAGTATATTCATATATTCTCCACAACTACTAAATGCGCAATAGACGGTATAGATTCCCCTTGTTGCGAAGACAACGTAGAAAGTAACGCTCCCGTTGCCATTAGTATTATTTTATTTAATTTTTTATGTTTTAAAAGCTTATATAAATAAGAACAAAATACGCTTGAAGAACACCCCGCGCCCGAACCGCCTTGATATTCGTCTTCCGCAATATTATAGATAAGTTCCCCACAATCGACGTGGTTAGAAGATATATCATAGCCTTTATCTTTCATTAAATCTTTTAGTACTCTACTTCCGAACGCGCCCAAATCTCCGCTGACTATTAAATCGTAATCGGACGGTTTAGTTTTAGTTTCTTTAAAAAACGTGGTAAGCGTATCCATTCCTGCGGGCGCCATACAAGCACCCATATTATACACGTCTTTTACGCCGTAATCTATAACTTTTCCTATCGTTGCCATTGTAACTACGGGGTTATTTTTTTCATATTTTCCCGACAATACGCACGCGCCTGACCCCGTAACCGTCCACTGAGCTTGCGGTGGACGAATCGCGCCGAATTCCAACGGAAAACGATACTGCCTTTCCGCAGTAGAAAAATGACTGCTAGTTCCGCATACTACGTTATCTAAATATCCGCCGTCTATTAAAGTGGATCCTATAATTAGCGATTCCGAAAACGTTGAGCAAGCGTTATAAACGCCTAAAAAACCCGTTTTAATTCTTCTTGCAGAAAAGGAAGAAGCAATTATTTGATTTAATAAATCACCCGCAATTACCGCATCTATTTCTTTTTCGTTTTTACCCGAATTTTCTATTGCTTTGCTTAGCGCGGTGTATAATATTTTCATTTCGCCTTTTTCAAAGGTTTTTTCGCCAAACATATCGTCTTGCAATTTATAGTCGAAAAACTTTCCTAGCGGACCTTGACTTTCTTTTGGTCCAACAATAGAAAATGCTCCCGCTATACAAGGCTTATTTTTAAATATAATAGTAGATTTCATAACCCCTCATAGTGAAAAGAAATAATAAATTAGTCCGACCAATACACTTGAAGAAACTCCGAAAACAATTATAGGACCTGCTATTACGAACATTTTAGCCGCCATGCCGTAAATAAAACCTTCCGACCTAAAATCTATTGCAGGCGAACATACGGAATTTGCAAAGCCCGTTATAGGAACAATCGTTCCTGCTCCCGCATACTTTGCTATTTTATCGTAAACGCCGAGCGCAGTTAAAAAAGTACCTAAAAATATCATCACCATAGACGTACTTCCCGCAAGTTCGTCTCCGGCTAAACCAAACCAAAAGATAAAGCAAAACCTTATAAACTGCCCTATACAGCAAATAAATCCGCCTATCATAAAAGCGTTGAAAAGCGTTCTCCATTCTTTCGTTTTAGGCTCGGTTGCCGAAACGTAGTCTAAAAATTTTTGATTTACAAAATTATTTTGTTTCTTTGAAGTCATCTTTTACTCCTTTTACAAAACTCTCGTTTTCGCTTACGTTTAATTGCGATTGTCTTTTATCAATAATTTTAATCATAAAAGTAGTATCTTTTAAATAATGAAAAATATTCCAAAAATTAAAAAGTAAAAGTTTTAAAACAAAAAAACGTTTTTATAAAAGATTTCGTAAAATCAATAAAAAAATCACACCTTTTAACCCTAAAGCTAAAAAGTGTGAAATATTTTTTAAAAAAAATTTTAATCTAATTTTTTTCCGCATTTAGAACAATACGTAGAGTTTAAATTGTTTACTTGACCGCAAGAACATTGTTTTTTAAGTTGCTTTCCACAAGAAGTACAAAAAACGCTGTTTTCTTCTATTTTTGCATGGCACTGCGGGCAAAATCCGCTTGTTCCTTCCGAAATTAAATTTGTTGCGAATTGAGTTACTACGATTTTTAATGCGAGCGATAAAAGCATAAATCCTACCGCCGAAATCAATCCGCAAGCTATAAAAGTAACCATAGGAATAATTATTCTAACTGAAAAACCGTTATCCGTAAAAGCGTCGCGACCTGCGGTGGCAAACAAAACGAAAGAAACAATTACTCCTATAATTCCGATGATAATAAGCGGAATCGAAATATACAAAAGCTTTTTCTTAATCTTTATTGCCTTTTCGGTATTTACTTTGTCTTGTACGCCCGAGTTCAATTCTTTTATTACTTTTTTAATATCTTTTAACATTTTTTTCCTGCTTATTACTCTTCTTCCTTTTTATCTTCGCAAGTATCGTTTTCCGTTTGAGCATTATCTTGTTGAACTTGATTTTCTTCGTCGGAATTTTTAATTTCGTCGTCCGTTATAACTAAATCTTCTTCAACTTCTTTATTTTTGTTTTCGTCGATATGAAAAACTTTGGACGCGCCTTTTTTAAATTTTCTCCATAAAATAATAAAAGTAGCGCTTAAAGCTACTACTATTGCGGTTATCCCCGACACCAAAGCCGTTGTTGTGGCAGGGTGTCGATATATAACATATTGTTTAACATAATTTTTTATCCCCTTTTTATTTTTTCATCCTTTCGGACAATGATTTTAAAATATATTGAGCGCCTTTTTGTCCCGCGCATCCGTGATTATAGATAAGTTCATCGTAAATTTTAGCGATTCTTTGATTGTATTCTTCCCCTCTAGCTAAAAGATAGTCCACCGTTTTTTTACAACTAGGAACTTCTTCTTTTTCTATACTCATACCTATTTGGTTTCTTAAAGTTTTTTGTACGGGTTGCAAGCCAATTTTTTCCCATTCTGGATTTTCGCATTTTTCTTTAGTGTTTATAAATAACGCGGGTCTTTTTGTTGCAAAACAAAATTCAAACGCTACGCTAGACCAATCGGTAATTATAATATCTGACGTAAATATCGACTTATTAGCCGAAAAATCTAATTCGAATTTTAATTTTTTATTATCGTAATCTTTATATTTTTCAAGAATTTTTTCCATTCTAAAGCCGTAACGCTTTAAATATTCGGGGTAATGAACTCATATATAAGAAATAATCTTGTCCATTTTTTTCCTTTACTTCATTAATTTTTTGCTATAAAATTTATGTTTTGTTTCTTTCCAGTTGGAAAAATCTTTTCCTGTGCCGTTTATTTCATAAGTCCAAGCGTCAAGAGTTTTTGTGTAAGTATGCCAAACAAACGCTCTTTTTGGCTACCGCCGTTTAAAGCAATTTCAGTTAAAGATTTCGAATACTCTTCCCCGTAACAAGTTCCGAAATCTGAATAATCTAATCCTTCCGAATCGAAAATCGTTGCCCATATATTTTTGTGAGAAGATTGTACCGAGCTTTGTTTTAACTCTCCGCTGTCATCTCCCGATTTTTTAACGAATAATGCGGTTAAACATGGTTCGTTTACGTCGTTTTTATCGTTATGCGGAGCAGAATGGTCGTCGGTTATAATTATGGTTGCATTTTTGTAAATTCCCGCTTTTTTCATCTCGGAAAAATATTTATCTAAAATTTTAAAACTGTTTTTTGCCGATAATGTTCTATCCGTTGAGGACGGCGTACGCTCCCAGTCGTCGTTATAATCGGCTTCGTGACAACCGTTTACATGTATAAAAGTAAATTTTTTAGATTTATTATAACTAAATTCTTGTGATGCTAAGTCGAAATTATTTTTCGTATCCGTAGAAAATTGTTCATAGCCGTCTACGCTATAATAATTAACGTACGAATTTATTTTACCAGTATTTAGACTTATAAAATTCTTTTTAAAGAATAGCGGAACGCTTTTAAACATTGAAAATGCCGTAATAGACGACGCTATTTTTTTTACTCTCTACTTCTCTATTAAAAAGCACACGTACGTTATCGATGTAGGACGGTAATTGATTTACGTCCTCATACGAATAATAAGCAGACGAATAAATATTTATTGAGTAGCCTTTATCATGCAATTTTTTAATAGGAATATTTTTATTTTCATACGCAGAACTGAAATAATCGACACGCGAATCTTCTTCGTTTAATTCTACGTTAGTCAACATATTAGTTATTGCAGGATACGTATGACCGTAAACCGAAATATTGTCTGTATACCAAGTAAACCCGTTTAACCCCGAATATATTCCGTCGAATCTTTCATAAGCGGATTCTGCGAATTCATCATCGAACCTATCTATTACGAAATAAAAAACGTTTCTTTCGGTAGCTAAGTCGGTAATTCCTTCGTCTGTAAGAATTTTCAACTTTTCGTCCTTACTAACGTAATTTACAACGTCTTTTTTCCCATACATAGATTTTTTTGTAATTAAATTAACTACGGTTCCTATTATGTTTGCCGAAAAAACGACTATCGTTAAAATTAAAGTTACGGCACTTATTATTCCTTTTTTATCTTTTAAACAAGCAAGCGTTATAAGTCCGCCGAAAATTACAAGCCAAATAAAAGCGTTAAGAATTTTTAAAAAAATCGACGATTGTTTTTCTCCTAAACTGTCGCCGGGTAATGAATTTACGCCCCAGTTTAAAAAATTTTG
Organism: Christensenella sp. UBA4675; assembly: GCA_002405165.1. Taxonomy (GTDB): domain Bacteria; phylum Bacillota; class Clostridia; order Christensenellales; family Borkfalkiaceae; genus UBA4675. Next base: position 42,123 of record DHLF01000001.1, on the reverse strand, counting down.
TTGAATATACAAAATCAACGCAAACGAAAGAAACACTACAAATACAATTTTATACGCTTTTTGCGGAACGAAATATAAAACGCAAAAGCTTGAAATAATACAAATACCCCCACAAAAATACGTAAGGAGCAAATTTGGAGAATTCAAAGCTAAACTCGTGATGATTGCTTGCATAAATATCGTTCTACAGACCTATAAATAAAGCAATTCCAACATTGATAGAAATGAGTATAGCTAAAATTATTCTTGATTTTCTTATGCCAAAAAATTTTTTATTTTGCTATATTTGTCATTTTTAGTTTTATCCATAGTATTTCCCTTTTTTTACCTACCTATCTATTTTGCCAAAAAAATTCTTTTTTTGCAATAAATATACCATAAACTATTAAATATTATTAAAATATATATTTTTAACTACAAAAAAATTTAAAAAATTGCAAATATTGTCAATAAATAAAAAATTAAAATAAAAACTTTACAAATTTATAAATTATACAAAATTTATAAATTATACAAAAAAAGGGAATAAAAAAACGCAAAAAATTAATTTTGCGTTTTTGGCAGAAGGGGTGGGATTCGAACCCACGAGACGTTTCCGCCTACCTGATTTCGAGTCAGGGCCGTTATGACCACTTCGATACCCTTCCATACCCACATTACTATACAATATATCGCATAATTTTGCAAGTATTTTTTTGTTCTTTTTTATTTTTTAATCAAATTTAAAAAACTATTTCCGTTTTTTATTTTTAAACCGAAATTTTCGGCAATCGTTTGACCTATATCCGAAAAACAATTTCTTGTATGAAAATTTACGCTTTTAACTTTATCGCCGTAAACTAAACAAGGGATATACTCTCTAGAATGGTCGGTAGACGGAGTAGAAGGGTCGCAACCGTGGTCGGCAGTGACAATCAACAAATCGTCTTTTTCCATAAGCTTAATAAAATCACTCAAGAATAAATCGAATTCGTTTAAAGCGTTAGCGTAGCCTAAAACGTCGTTTCTATGTCCGTAAAGCATATCGAAATCTACAAAATTGGTAAAACAAAGTCCTTTAAAGTTTTGCTTCACCGCTTTTAACATTCCCTGTTTAGATTGTTCATTGTTTTTAGCGTCTATTTTTTGAGTTATACCGTTACCTGCAAAAATATCGTAAATTTTACCAACGGAAATTACGTCGAAATTATTTTCTTTTAGCTCGTCCAAAAGCGTTAAATACGGCGGTAAAAGTGAATAGTCGTGTCGTCTTTCGGTACGATAAAATTCCTTATTATTATTCAAAAAAGGTCTTGCAATTACTCTACCAACTCCATATTCTCCTTGCATTATCTTTCTTGCTTTTTCACAAAAAGAATAAAGTTTTTCTACAGAATAAACGTTTTCGTGGCACGCTAGTTGCAATACGCTGTCGGCTGATGTATATAAAATAGGATATCCCGTTTTTAAATGTTCTTCTCCATAGTCGTTTATGACTTTTGTCCCAGAGTAAGGCTTATTACACAAAAAACCGCCAACCCCTAATTCCTTTTTTAGTTTATCTACTATTTCGGTAGGAAAACCGTTTGGAAAAGTCGGAAAAGGCTTATCTAATACTACGCCTGCAATTTCCCAGTGCCCCGTAGTGGTATCCTTACCCTTAGACACTTCCGCTAATTTTCCATAAGAAGCATTACAGTTTTTTTCAGTATTTTCTTGTAAATTTAAACCGTCTAAATTATAAAGTCCCATTTTTTTCATGTTAGGAACGTTTAATTTTCCACTTTTTAAACAAGCTAAAAACGTGTTACTACCTTGGTCGCCATAATCTTTTGCGTCAGGTAATTCTCCAACCCCAAAACTATCTAAAACGGTCAAAAAAACTCTTTTAAACATATAAAAATCCTTTATTTTAAATAAATTTTTTCTTTATATAATTTTACTAACCGACTTGCGCCTATCCTATCGCACCCCGCATTTATTAGTTTTTCGGCAAAGGCAAAATCCGAAATTCCACCTGCACCTTTTACTTTTAAATCTTTATGTAAACTCTTGAAAAGTAAAACGTCTTCAACCGTCGCTCCGCTTTTAGAAAATCCCGTAGACGTTTTAATAAAATCTGCTCCGCTATCATATACAACGTTGCATATATCTTTTTTTTCTTGTAAATTTAATAAACAAGTTTCTACGATTACTTTTAAAATATTATTTTTGCAGATATTTTTTAAATATGTAATTTCATTAAAAATTCCTTTAAAATCACCGTTTTTTAAGTCAGTTAAATTTATCACGACGTCTATTTCGTCTGCGCCGTTAAATAAGGCGTTCTCACATTCGAAAAACTTTGTTTCGCTTGTATTATACCCGTTAGGAAACCCTATTACCGTACAAACTGGAACGTTACTTAAAAATTGTTTAGAAAATTTAACGAAACAAGGCGGAACGCACACGGACGCAGTTTTAAATTCAGTTGCTTCTTTGCATAAATTTTCTATATCTTTTTGAGTACAATCTTGCTTTAAACAAGTATGGTCGGTTTTCAACAATATTTCTAATTCTTTCATAATATTAAAATTTATATATTTTTTCTAAAATTTTAAGCGGTTAAAAAACCGCTTAAAATTTATTTTCTTGCAACGCCCGTTTTATGAGCAGTGTCATAAACCGCTTTTGCAACCGTCTTTCCCACTCTTTCGTCAAAAGCCCTTGGCAAAATATAGTCGGCAGATAACTCTTCGTTAGATACGAGCGAAGCTATCGCTTTACTTGCCGAAATACACATTTCGTCGTTAATATCCGTAGCTCTTGCGTCTAACGCACCCCTGAAAATCCCCGGGAAAGCTAAAACGTTATTGATTTGATTTGGAAAATCGCTTCTTCCCGTTCCGATAACAACTGCTCCTGCTTTTTTAGCTAAATCAGGCATAATTTCGGGTACAGGGTTTGCCATCGGGAACAAAATTGCGCCTTTGTTCATACTTTTTACCATTTCTTCGGTTACGCAATTAGGAGCGGAAACACCTATAAATACGTCCGCGCCTTTTAACATTTCGGCTAAACTTCCCTTTTGTTTATCCCTGTTGGTTATTTTAGCCATTTCTTCTTTTTCGGCATTTAACCCTTCTCTTCCTTCGTAAATCGCGCCTTTTCTATCACATAAAATAACGTTTTTAAGACCCATTGCAATTAAAAGTTTTATAATCGCAATTCCTGCCGCTCCCGCTCCGCTGGTTACAACTTTTATTTGCGAAATATCTTTCCCCACAACCTTTAACGCATTTATTAGCGCGGCAAGACAAACTACGGCAGTACCGTGTTGGTCGTCGTGGAAAACGGGAATATCACAAACTTCTTTTAGTCTTTTTTCAATTTCAAAGCATCTTGGCGCGGAAATATCTTCCAAATTTATTCCGCCGAAACTTCCCGCAAGCAAAGATACGGTTTTAACTATTTCGTCTACGTCTTTACTTCTTATGCAAAGCGGAATTGCGTCAACGCCCCCGAATGATTTAAATAAAACGCATTTTCCTTCCATAACAGGCATACCCGCCTCCGGTCCGATGTCGCCAAGTCCTAAAACTGCCGTACCGTCGGTTATAACTGCTACGGTGTTCCACCTTCTGGTTAAATCAAAAGATAAATCTTTATTTTTTTGAATTTCTAAACAAGGCTGAGCAACCCCGGGCGTATATGCTAAAGACAAATCGTCTTTATTTTTTACGGGAACTCTCGTTGCAACTTCTATTTTTCCTTTTTTCTCGTAATGCAATTTTAATGATTCTTTTGCGTAATCCATATGTTTCGATACTCCTTATACTTCGACTTTCCCCTTTTCTCCTAGATATTTTTTGTTTTTATCTAAAATGGGGTCGATAAAATCTTTTATAAATTCTTCAGTTTGCTTAACACTTCTTCCTATAAAATTCTTTTTATCTAAAATTCCGTCAAGCCTGTCTTTAATATTTGCAAATTTTTCGTTTTTAGATATAAGTTCTATTAAATTATTTTTTTCGCCCTTAATTTTTACGTTTTCGGACGCAATCATAGACATTTTTCTAATTTCTTCGTGTAATTCTTGTCTATCTCCGCCCGCTTTAACGCCTTCCATAATAATATTTTCGGTTGCCATAAAAGGCAATTCTTCCGAAACGTGCTTATCTATAACTTTATCGTAAACGACTAATCCGTTAACTACGTTTAGATACAAATTTAAAACTCCGTCTAAAGCTAAGAAAGATTGCGATATTACTATTCTTTTATTTGCAGAATCGTCCAAAGTTCTTTCAAACCATTGTGTTGACGCAGTAAAAGACGCGTTCATAGGCATTGTCATAACAAATCTCGATAACGAACACATTCTTTCGCTTCTCATAGGATTTCTTTTATATGCCATTGCCGACGAACCGACTTGATTTTTTTCAAATGGTTCTTCTATTTCTTTTAAAGATTGTAACAATCTTAAATCGTTTGCAAACTTATAACAACTTTGCGCGATTTGAGAAAGTATAGATAAAACCGTATAGTCGAATTTCCTTGGATACGTTTGTCCCGTTACGGCATATTTTTTATTAAATCCAAGTTTTGTTACAACTAAATCGTCTAAGCGTTTAACTTTTTCGTTATCGCCGTCAAACAAGTCTAAAAAGCTTGCTTGCGTTCCCGTAGTGCCTTTTACACCCCTTAATCTTATGTTTTCTAAAATAAAATCAAGATTTTCTAAATCTAAATATAAATCTTGTAACCAAAGCGTTGCCCTTTTACCGACGGTCGATAATTGCGCGGGTTGAAAATGAGTGAAAGACAGCGTGGGTAAATCTTTATATTTTAACGCGAAATCTTTAAGTAGTTCCATAACGCTTACTAACTTTTTTTTGATGATAATTAAAGCGTCTTTTATTACGATTATTTCAGCGTTATCAGTACAATAACAACTCGTTGCGCCAAGGTGTATTATGGGCATAGCAAGCGGAGCTTGCGTTCCGAAAGTTTTGATGTGCGCCATTACGTCGTGCCTTAATTCTTTTTCAAAACGATTAGCTAAATCAAAATCTATATCGTTTTCAAATTTCTTCATTTGTGAAATTTGTTCGTCCGTAATATTTAATCCGAGCTCTTTCTCGCTTTCGGCTAAAACTATCCAAAGTTTTCTCCAAAGCGAATATTTTTTTTGGTCGGAAAAATTCTTGCTCATTTCTTCGCTAGAATATCTTAAAACCAAAGGATTAGCGTATAAATTTCTGTCTTGCATCGACTTTCTCCAAAAACAAATTGAGATTATTAAAACATATATCTTTTATAACGTTTTTATTATAACCTATTTTTCTCAATTTTTCCACTATTTTACTAAATTTATTGTAATTATTTATTCCTCCTGCAAAATTTTTTGCGCCGTAAAAATCACTCCCGAAACACAAGGATTTATACCCGAATTTGTTTACAAAATAATCTATTTGCCTAATTATACAATCTACTTCCCCTATTTGTTTTTCGGTTAAAAAATCGTTATATAAACAAAGCCCTATAATTCCGCCTTTTTCTATTATTATTTTTATTTGTTCATCCGTTATATTGCGTTTATGTTTCCGAACGGCGTCAAACGCCGTATGGGAACAAATTAGATTTTCCGCTAAATCAGCTAAATCGTAAAATCCATTTCTTGAAATATGAGCACAATCTACGCAAATATGGTATTGATTTAACTTTTTTACCATTTTTTTACCTTTTTCTTTTATTCCGCAAGATTGATAATCGCACCCATACCCTAAAATGTTTTCTCCGTTCCACGTAAGCGTTGCGTAAACGGGATAATATTGCAACAGTTTTTCCGTTTTTTCTTGTTCGTAACCTATATCTTCTAAAGCAAAATAACAGTTTGAATTTTTAAAATTAAAAAAATTGTTTACGTCGCATAAAGCTTTTGCTAAAGAATTTCCACCCCTAAAATACGCCGTTACGACTTTATATTTTTTTTCTTTATATTTTTTTATTTCTAAAACCTTATCCTCGTTTGAAGTTAATAAATCGTTATGAAAATCCGCTATACGCATAAAAAAATCTCCCGTCCATATATTCTATGAAAGGAAGAATTTTTAGTTTAATTATTTTAAAATTCTATCTCGAATTCGGGTACTATTTCTTTGCAAACTCTTTCAATTTCGCTTGTAATTCTAGATTTATCTTTTAAATCGTATTCAAGAACCATTTTTTTTGCAAGAAAATTTAAAACGCAATCTTTAACGCCTTCTATCTGCAAAATAGCTTTTTTCATTAAATCAGCGCAGTGCGGACAATCTACGTTATCGAAAGTATATATTTTACGCATTTTCTATTTGCTCCGTTAAAACAGTATTTTGTTTTTTAAAGGCTTTTCTCATATTTAACTTATATAGAGTTTCAAGCTTAGGTCTATTATATCTCAAAATAAATAATGATGGGCAATTTAATAAAGCATTTATAATTCCGACGGGTAAACCGACATATAGACAAACTTTTAATGGTAAAATGAAAATTACCAAAAAACCTACAAAAATACTGGAAAAATGTATTACTTCTCCATACTTACTTTCAACAATAAATTTAGAAACATATTCGTTATTTGTTGGGTTAATAAGTTTTCTTTTGCTAAAATTAGCTAGTTTTCCCCATTCGGGGATTTTATCCTTCCACTTTTTAATTCCTATTTTTTGATAAAACCCTTTTTCCCATTTAAATATTTTAAATATTTTTCCATTCTTTTTAAACCATTTTTCAGGCAACATTTTTACCAACAAAGCAACCAAACCATCCATTGAAAATATTACAATGATAGTTATGTAAACAAATGCTACGATTTTTATAATATTAAAATCAAAAATATCTTTAAAAAATATTATATTTATACCCGACAATATAACACCGGCAATAAATGCAATAATAAAATAACTCATTTTACCTCTTAGTAGTAAACGTTAATTTTTGTTTATAAACCTTTTCGTATGTTTCTACGCACATTTCATAGTTTTTTTGACACATTTCTTCCGCATTTTCTTTTGCTGTTTTGTTTTTGTCTGGAAATAGAGGTTTCATAATATGAATGGTATATTCTTGAATAGGAAATCCGTCTTTACCGATTTTATCGCTATCCGACATTGTTATAAAACAAGGTATTACGGGAACGTTATTTTTTGAAGCAAATTTAAACGCACGAACTTTAAAAGGTCTAGGCTTACGATAGTTCCACCACATAGCCTGTTCGGGATAAATTAAAATATAATTACCGGTTTGTAATAGATAATCAACTGCATTTAAAAATTTAACCATTGTTTTAATGTTAGAGCTAAGGGGTAAAGTGTCGCAATTTCTCATTAATTTACCATAAAACCCATTAAACCTGTAATTACCTTCTCTAATTACTTTATACATTCTTTTTTTTCTTGTAAATTTATGCTTAAATGCTTCGTATATAGCAAAATTATCGAAAGCGTTAAAATGATTGCATGTAACAATTGCTCCGCCTTTAACCAAATCTAAATTTTCTTTTCCGATAATGTCTTTTATAATTAAAGTTCTGTTTTTAATACATTTATTAACAAAAGAAAGCGCAATTTTGTATGAAAAAAATCTTTTTATTTTAGATGATAATTTTTTGTTTAAATAATCGACTTCATTGGGCATTATAGGCTTAAAAGGCGGATCGTTTTCTACGTCAACGTCAAATTTACCATTTAATTCGTATTCTTTTATTCTATCTAAAACTTCTAACCTATCGGGTGCCTTTTCCATTATTTAATTAAAAACTTCCTTTTATAATTATTTATGTTATCAATTTCTTTTTGCGCTTTTTCAAAAAGCAAAGGTGTGGTAGCTTCGTCTTTTTTCTTATCTTCTTCACTAAAATTTTGTTTTTCTTTTAAAATATTATCATAAAAATCAGTTTCGTTTGCATAAGACCAAAAATCGTCCGAATACATTATTCCGTCATAATGCCATGGTTTCATTGTTAAATGATAATGTATTAAATTTAGTGATGACGGCTTTGTAATTTCGGTAGGATTTTTATTCCAACTATGATCAAAGTAATGTACTTTATTTCTACATAAAACATTTAATAAGTCTTGGTCTTGCGCAACAATAAAATAATACTTATCATTTAAGTCTACAAATTTATCAAACAATTTGTCTTCTCTGAACTTTTTAATATTCATTAAAATGACGCCTGCATTAAAATAATCTTGATATTTATCGACCCCGACAACTTCTTCAACATATTTTTGGAATATCGGTATAGCTAAAATAGCTTCATCTGTAGCTCCCGCTAAATAATTTTCTCCAAGTTCGGTGTTATATAGCTGTGACACGTCACCTAAAATCAAGGTATCGCTATCCAAATACAGCATTTTATTGATATCGGGGAAAATTAGCGGTATAAATAATCTGTAATAAGTTGTTATAGAATAATAATCTCTTGTTTTTAATTTTCCTTCCAACATTTTTAGATATTTACTAACGTCAACAAAATGAATATTAAAATCTTTTTCTGATAAGGATAAAACTCTTTTTTTGTTTTCTTCTGAAATTGTCCCGTCTTTATATAATACATATATATTATATATAAAATTTTTTGAACGATTTTTTTTAAGCGAATAAATGGAAACGCCCATTATATCCACATATTTATCGTCTACGGTATAAGCAATATTTATCGTTTGTTTACTCATTGTATAAACTCCTTTTAAAAAATAACGGGCAAATAAATTTTAACAAAATCTCTTAAACCCATTTTCATTTTTTATTATATTTTAAGATAAAAAAAAATTCAACTATTTCTTCTCTACTATAATTTTAAACTCTCTACCATTTGATAGAATAAATTTCAAGAGTAGAATGAACTCTACTTTAAGTATATTCGAAATATTTTTTCTCTACTAATAAGAGAATTTTTTAGTTTTCAGCTTGTTTTTTTTAAAAAATAATAGTATAATAAACATATAATAATCAAAAAGGTTTATTTTTTTATATTCTTACCTTATATACTGAAAAATAACGTTTACCCATAAAAATTAAAAAGATACTATTATAATTTAAAAAAAGAGAAAAAAATGAAAGAATTAAAAGAAATAATAGGAAATAATATTTCTCTACTTAGAAAACAAAACGATATGACACAACAAGAGTTGGCGGAAGAGCTAGCATATTCCGATAAATCTATATCAAAATGGGAACGCGGAGAAGCAAGTCCTGACATAGAGGTACTTGTAAAAATATCAGAGCTTTTTCAAATAAGCATAGATAGCCTGCTATCTGAAAACACATTAGATGAACAACAAATAAGTGACAAAAAAAAGCAGGGACAAATTAAAGCAAATAAAATAATAATAACTTGTTTGTCAATTTCCGCTATATGGCTTATTGCAACCGTACTTTTTATTACGGGGAAATTTTTTAACAATAAACTTAATTGGCCTATTTTTATATGGGCTATTCCTCTATCTTGCGTTTTACTTTTAATTTTTAATTGTATATGGGGTAAAAAAACTTTGATATGTTTTATTGTGTCTTTAATAGTTTGGTCGCTAATTTCTTGTTTCCATTTACAATTTTTATTAAACACAGGCTATAATATTTGGTATATTTATTTTTTAGGTATTCCTTTACAAGTTGCGGCTATTTTATGGCATATACTTATTAAAACGTCTAAAAGAAATAAATAAACATATTTTTAATAAATTAAACTATCCCCGTTGTTTAAACAACGGGGATAGATGTATTTTAACTTTAAAAATTCAAGATTGAATAATTTTTAAATAGAGTTTTAATTTAATAAATACAGTTAAAATTTTAACGAAGCTTCTAAGGCAAGTTTTATCATATCGTTTAAAGATTTTTCCCTTTGCTCGGAAGTCATTCCGCCTTCTTTAAACAAATGGTCAGCAACCGTAAGAATGGTTAAGGCTTTTTTATGAGTATAACAAGCGTTCATATAAAGACCTGCCGTTTCCATTTCGCTTGCCAAAACGCCCATTTCTCCCCACTTTTTGTTATCAGGGTGAGATTCGCCATAAAAAGAGTCGCTTGTAAAAACATTGCCTACCGCTACTTTAATTCCGCTTTCTTTTGCCGTTTCTACGGTTTTTTCCAGTAGCGAGTAATCACAAACGGGTGAAAATACTCCGTTTAATCTATATTGATTAAAAAACCCCGAGTCGTAACAAGCGCCCATAGCTATAACTATGTCGCCTATTTTTAAATCTTCCGAAAATGCCCCGCAAGTACCTACCCTTACGATATTTTCTACGCCGTACCCGACGAAAAGTTCGTAACTATAAATTCCGATAGAAGGACAACCCATTCCGCTTGCCATAACCGAAATTTCTTTTCCTTTATATTTTCCCGTATACGCTTGAATACCTCTTACGTCCGAAACTATTTTATAATCAGTTAAGTAGTTTTCCGCAATATATTTTGCCCTATAAGGGTCGCCCGGCATTATTACCGTTTTTGCAAAGTCGCCTTTTTTTGCCGAAATGTGTGGTGTTGGTAAAAGCATTGTTATCTCCTTTAAATTTACTAATAATATTATATCAAAAAATTACCGTTTTTCAACTTAAATAATAATTTTTTTGATAAAAAAAGCGACAGCTTTTGCTGTCGCTTTAAAATAATTTTAGCAAACGCCCATATCTATCATTGCTTGAGCAACTTTCATAAATCCTGCGATGTTCGCGCCCATTACGTAATTACCGTCAAATCCGTAATCTTCTGCGGCTTTTTTGATATTGTGGAAAATATTTACCATAATATCGTGAAGTTTTTTATCTACTTCTTCAAAAGTCCAGAATAAACGTTGACTAGATTGAGCCATTTCGAGTGCGCTAGTAGCAACTCCGCCTGCGTTAGCGGCTTTTCCGGGAAGGAAAGTAACTTTTGCGTCTAAGAAAGCGTTAGTCGCATCCAAAGTGGTAGGCATATTTGCGCCTTCCGCTACAACTTTACATCCGTTAGCAATTAAAAGCTTTGCGCTTTCTAAGTTAAGCTCGTTTTGAGTTGCGCAAGGATGAGCTATATCGCATTTAATGCTCCAAATTCCTTTGCTTCCGTTGGTATCTTCGTGATATTCAGCGCCTTTAACTCTGTTAGCGTATTCTTTAATTCTTGCTCTTTCAACTTCTTTAATTTGTTTAACAACGTCGAGTTGAATTCCGTTTTTATCGTAAATATATCCGTTACTATCGCTTAAAGCAACTACTTTTCCGCCCAAAGCTTGAACTTTTTCGCATGCGTAAATTGCAACGTTACCCGAACCAGATATAACAACAGTCTTTCCTTTATAAGAATCTTTATTGCATTTCAAAAATTCGTCGGTAATATAAGCGAGTCCGTAACCCGTAGCTTCTTTTCTTGCAAGAGAACCGCCGTAAGTTAAACCTCTTCCGGTTAAAACGCCAACGTGTTCGTTTCTGATTCTTTTATATTGTCCGAATAAATAACCGATTTCTCTTCCGCCAACGCCGATATCACCTGCGGGAACGTCTGTATCCGCGCCGATATGTTTACATAATTCGGTCATAAAGCTTTGACAAAATCTCATAATTTCGTTATCGCTTTTTCCCTTAGGATCAAAGTCTGAGCCACCTTTACCACCGCCGATGGGAAGTCCTGTTAAGGAGTTTTTAAGAATTTGTTCTAATCCTAAGAATTTAATAATACTTAAATTTACGGAAGGATGGAATCTTAAACCGCCCTTGTAAGGTCCGATTGCGCTGTTAAATTGTACTCTATAACCTTTATTTACTTTTACGTTGCCGTTATCGTCAACCCACGGAACCCTAAACATTACTACTCTTTCAGGTTCGGTAAATCTTTCTAACAATGCTTGTTTTTCAAATTCGGGATGTTTATCAAAAACGGGTGATAAAGATTCAAAAATCTCGGTAGCCGCTTGATGAAATTCCGGTTCGTTAGGATTTTTTTGTTTTAACTGCGTTAAAACTCTTTCTGCATAACTGTTCATAAAAATATCTCCTTGATTTTTTTAAATTTCATAGCCAAAATAAGCTTTTGTTTGCGTTTTTAAAGACGATTTATATTTTATCGGCAAAAATCTCCTATAGCCATAAAAAACCTTTAAAAAGTGTAATCACAGCAAATTTGCTTAAAAACATATCGTTTATCAAACCACGCTAAACATTATATCACTTTTGTAAGCTTATGTCATTATTTTTTTTAAATTTTTTTATTAGAATTCATTTTTTTTATTATATATATTGTATATTTTCTACGAAATAACACAAAAAGTAAGGAATATCATTATCGTAAAATATCAAGAGCATTTTTGAAAAACAAGTATTTTCATTTATAAAATATAATGGCGAAAATTCATTTATTCTTTGTAAACGAGAATCTAAACCTTTTTCTCTTAAAAAGTTGTAATGCTCGGTCATTTGCGCGCTTTCTATACACCAAACCACTATTTTTGAACTATTTACTTTTATGCTTGATAAATATTTTTTATCAACACACAGCAATACGGATATATACGCCCCTGCCGATTTACGCAAGAAATAATTTCTCCGTTTCCGCCCCAACTTTTAAGATGAACCTCTACAAAAGCTACTGCGTTTGCACTTTCATAAATAAATTCAGGACATATAGCGTTTGGATATAAACTATAATTCATCGCAACAAATAAGTAACCCAAACTTACAAAGGAATTAGCAATTTCTACTACGTTTCTATCCTGTTTATCACCCGCTTCCAGTCCACCGCCGTGAAAATATATTATCGTCTGAAAATTTTTATTAGTTTGTTTACTAAAATAATTTAAAAAAATTTTAAAAGAAATTTTTTAGTAACAAAACAATAAAAACACATATGATGATAAAAGCCATAAACTTGAATTAAATTAAAACCGTAAAACGATTATTTTTGCTATATTTCTCGCAAAAAAATAAAATAGAAAGCAAAATTATAACCTGTAAAATTTTTATTATATAAACTTATTTTCATATATATTTTATGAATAACCTACAAGTTTTTTCGTATCAATGCGGTTCTTATTTTACTAAACTTAAATTAAATAAAAATCCACCCACATAGCGGGCGGAAATTTAACACAAAAAAACGCAAGACAATTAGTCTTGCGTTACCCTTTGCCGTTAAGCAAAGTTGGTGGACAGGGGTGGATTCGGACCACCGAAGTCGTAGACGGCAGATTTACAGTCTGCTCCCTTTGGCCACTCGGGAACCTGTCCGTATTAAAATAAAAATGGAGCTGGTGATTGGACTCGAACCCACAACCTGCTGATTACAAATCAGCTGCTCTACCGATTGAGCTACACCAGCAAATTGAGTACACCTAGCTTTTTTTGGCAAAAAAAATGGTGCCTCGGGGCGGAATCGAACCACCGACACGGGGATTTTCAGTCCCCTGCTCTACCTACTGAGCTACCGAGGCAAATGACTTAACATCTCCCCAAATTTTTAATGGCGACCTGACGGGGATTCGAACCCCGGACCTCTAGCGTGACAGGCTAGCGTTCTAACCAACTGAACTACCAGGCCAAAAAATTTAATCTATTTAGTTTTTTAATGGTGGGCCTTCACGGACTCGAACCGCGGACCAATCGGTTATGAGCCGACCGCTCTAACCAACTGAGCTAAAGGCCCTTATATATAAAGGTGTATGTATTTGGTCGGGGTGAAGAGACTCGAACTCCCGACCCCATGGTCCCAAACCACGTGCGCTACCAAACTGCGCTACACCCCGCTACTCACAATGCTAGTATATAATATAATATTCTTTTGATTTTGTCAACGATTTTTACAAATATTTTCTAAAAAAAATTATTTTTTTAAAAAAATATATTTCTGATAAATTAAATACGCTTATAATTATCTACTTTTAAACAATTTTTTTGTATTTTAATTTTTTTAGAATTTTTTTATATAATTGACACATAATAATATCGTCAGCAATGATAAAGGAGTATTATGAGAAAATTTAATCCGGGCGATATTGCCCCATGCAGTTGTCAGTACAGAGTAGTAGACGCTAACGGCAGAACGTTAGACGTTATTTCTTGCGAAGAAGGAAACAGACTTCCACCTACGCAATCTAGCGAATACTACTACGAATTAGACGACTAATTTAATTTTAACGGCAGTAAATTTTTACTGTCGTTATTTTTATTATAAATTTGTGCTTTTATATGCTCTTAAAAATTTATAGCAACAATTTTCTTGTAAATTTTAACTATATAAATTTTTTATTATAACTATTGTTTTTATAATTAGTTTATTTTAATTACTTTGGCTTTAATGAAAAAAAATAACGACTTTGTTTCCAAAGCCGTTATTTTAAAGCAAAATGTTTTAATGCTTTATGATTATTTAATTATACTAGAAGCATCGATACCGTTTTTATTAACAGTAAGCGGATTATTGTAAGCGTGGTTAGGACCGGTCCACCAATCGGAATCAGTACCACCGTTAATACCTATAGCAACTTCACTACCCGGGCGACAAGCCAACCCTAACTTAATAGATGCTTCTTTTCCGGTTAAAGTTTCCGTACTAATATAAGGTATGGCAACTTCTACTACGGTTTTATAAACACTTCCCTCTTTTTTACTTATAAACGCATAAGATTTAACCATATGCCCTACATTGTATGCCACTGCGTATGTTTGAACCTGATCTCCTTTCGAATTAGGAACTGATATTTCTACGTTGAAGTTTAAATACCAGCCTTGCGTATTATTAGTAACATAGGTTTTAGACGTAATTTCGTAAGCAACGTAGATAGCATTTGTTCCCATAAACGCCATAGCTTTAAATCCTACGCCGGAACCGTCTGTTGCATAACTAGAATAAATACTATCGGAAGAATAATTACTCCACTTAGCATCATCTAATTTTCCGTCTACAACTATGTCATCTGCCATATTACGTGTTGTAAACATTCTATCCAATAATTTATCGGATAATACTATACCGCAGTTTTTAGCATTATAAGCAAGGTTAAATACCATTACGCCCACGTTTACTTGACCGGTAAATTGCGAGAATTGACTCGTATCCAAAACAGCGTTTCCGTTTACGGTAAATATAAATCTAGAACCGTTTTTGTATAGTCCGAGTTTTGCATATTTACTACTTGTATATTGTAAACCTCTAACGTACGTGGCATTAGCTTTAGCCCAATTCCATTCTGTCGTTCCGGAGGGTCTGTAAACGTAACCAACCCAAGCGTTAGTTCCGAAACTTCCGGTATTTATTGCGTCTATATAGAATAACAGCGTACCTACGCCTTGGAGATTAACCGTTATACCTGCTTTGGGAGCTGCATCACTGTTAAGTACCGAATTTAATGTAATTTCGGTTTCAAAATAGAATTTAGAGTGATTTACCCCAGTAGCCCAAGCCGAACTTTCTCCGCCCGCAGTAGTGTTTGTAATATTGTTACCCTTAATATTATAAGCAGAGTTAGCGTCGAACCTAGTGCTTGCAACAGTGTTTATAGCGTCTATATAAGATTGAACGTTTGTAGTTGTCGAATAATCTTTTATAGTTACGTCAAGGTTGAATACGGTTAAACCTATGGCAGACTTTCCGTCCATTCCCGTTAAGTTAGAAACAGAATTTACTATTACGTCGTTTACGTAGAAATACAAATCGCTACCGACTTTTAATAATCCTAATTTAACGTAATTTCCACCGGTATAAACAGCCGTGGAGTTTCCACCTATACCAACGCTCCAATTCCAATATTGTGAAGCTAAGAATCCACCGTTTAAGGTAACGGGCGTTCTGTAAGTTAATCCTGCATATTTTCCGGTTAAAGCAGAACCTGCGTCAATATAGAAGAATACGTGATTATTCTTAGATTTTAACGCTAAACCAAACTTAGGATATTCGTCTTCATTCGTAATTTTATTAACTTTTACGTTCATTTCCGCATAAACGTTTTGTTCGTAGAGTTCGCTAAACCACAAGCTTTGTTCTCCGTTAACTTTTCCTGTATTAGAAATAGTTCCGTCAGAATTTGCCTTAAAGGTATTGCTTGAATAATAAATATCCGCTTTTCCGAAATCGCCTACGGTTGCTTTGGGATATCCTAATGCGTCTAGAATTAAAGCAGACCAAGTATTGTATCCGTCAGTATTGAAATGTAAGCCGTCTGCAAACCAATCGGGAACGGGTTGATTGTCGGGGAACATTTTGGAACAAGTATCTATATAAGTTAAATAGTCTATTCCGTTCATATATTTTTGTATTTCAGCGTTAACGTACAAATAATCAGAAGTATGCTGACTTGCAAACATGGTATTTAAACTTAAAGATACCCAATAAATTTGTGCTTGCGGATAAGCATTATGGTAATCGGTAAATAAAGTTTTTAAGTTAGCTACAACCGTTTCTTTTGCCGTACCACCATCTATATCGTTTACGCCGATGTGGAATACAAAGTTAGAAACGTTATATTTATCCTTAATCCTTATATCTTGAGTAGCATTATTGTGTTCAAAACTACTTGTTAAACCGGTTATCCATTGAGTTACTACCGTTCCGCCGATACCTATATCTTTTGCATCTTTAACCGAAGAGAAATCGGAAATGAAATCTTTCCAGAACGCAGTATCCGTATAAGAATCGCCTAAAATCATGTAGTTGACAAGTTCTCTACTATCAGGTTTTGTAAATCTAGCAGTTAACTCAACATCACTATCAGGCATTGTAAATTTAATGCTACTACCGTTCAAATCTAAGTTTTGTGTCTTATCTTGACCATTTACTTTATAGGATAAAGTTATTTCTAACAATTCATAGCCCTTATCAGGAACTGCGGTTACGGTTATTTCTGTTCCCTTTATCACACTTGTTTTATTAACAGATATCGTTCCGTTATTTACCGCACCTGTCGTTATATTATAATATTTAACGAATTCATAAGTAATATTTACGTTATGAGAAGGCATCGTAAAGCTGAAAGTGTTAGACGATACGCTAGAAACCTTTTCAACTCCGTCAACTATTAAAGAAGTTAAAACGGAATTCGTTTGCGGTTTTATAGTTAATTTTACGCTTGCACCCGAAACTGCCCTAGACTTATCGGCGGTAACCGAACCAAAATCGGTGTTTCCCGAAATGCTAATAGCATAATCTATTTGAGTAAACGTAACTTGAACAGTCGCATCAGAACTCATCGTAAACGTATAAGATTGTTCTTCAGTCGTATCGTAAGTATTAACATAACCTAATTCACTGATATTAAGTTTAGTCGTTTTAAATTCCTTGGCAGGCGAGAACTTAATCGTTACGGAAGTTCCTTTTTCTATACTAGCCCCGCTGGAAACGTTTTTTCCACCTGCCGTTGCAGTTAAATTTCCGTTACCCACCATACTTAAAACAAGCGTGCAGTTTTGTACTTGCGAAGAATCGGAACTATCGGGTTTAGAACTACTAGAACTAGAAGCAGGTTCAGAACTGCTAGAACTGGAAGCAGGTTTGGAACTACTAGAACTAGACGGCTTACTAGACGAACTGCTAGAAGACAATTTTGAAGAGCTTGAACTTGATGACGTTACCGACGAACTGTTAAATTTTGAACTAGTCGTCGTACCCGCGTCGCAGGCGATAATACTAAACGCCAATAGTAACGCAAGAATTGAAATAATAAATAGTTTAATTTTACTTTTCAAAACAAAATACCTCCTTATTTTGCGCTTATTATATTATATAGACAAACAAATTTCAATACCTTTTTTAAAAAAATTTTTAAAAAAAATTATTTTTTTGATTTACAAAATCGTAAAACATTATAAAAAATATGATAATATACGACATTTTTAAACAATTTTTTTTAAAAAAAATTTTTAAACTATAATAACTTTAAAAGATTAGACGGCTGATTTTGCCCGCCAAAAGCGTTTTTAGCGCAAAAAGTAAGAAATAATTTGGATTTTGCCCTACTTATCGCAACGTAAAAAACCTTTCTTTGTTCGCCGTATTTTTCAACTTCGTCGGGGAAAGTATAGTTGTCTACACCCGCAACGAAAACGTTATCAAACTCCATTCCTTTTGCCTGATGCACAGTTAAAATAGGAATCGTCCTAGAAACGTCGAAATAATCGTCTTTATCGTCTAAAAACTCTTTTATAGCGGTTAATAACGGCAAAGATAAATTAAATTTTTTTGTAAATCGCTTTAATCTATTTAAATTTACGTTTTTAACAACGGCGTCTACCGAACTAGATTCAACTAAGTAATCGGTAAGCGTAGAAACGAATTTAGCGGTTTCCATATTTTTCAATTTATTATAAAACTTTGCAAAATTGTAGAATTTATCTTTATTTTTATTTATAATTACGATACGTAAAAAAGAAGTTTGTTTTAATATTTTAACTATGTATTCTAATAATTTTAAAGTTGCTTCCACGTCAAAAAACGCATCGTGAGCTTTAAGGTTTAAAATAGAAAGCCTTTCGCATAAAGTAGCTAATTTATAGTTCTTTACGTCTTTTATTATTTTTTTTGCAAGTTTTAAAGTATCATAATGCGATAAATAATTAAATTCTAAACCGTTTTCTTTATATACTCTTTTTAGAACCGGTAAATCGAAGTTTGACGAATTATGCCCCACGATAACGCAATCTTTAATAAATACGGAAAAATCTTTTAAAACGGTAAGTAAATCTTCTCCGTTTGCGTTTAAAAATTCTTGCGTAAAACCGTGTACTTTAACAGACTGCTCGTCCAAAGGTTTTTTATTTTTTATAAATCTATTAAAAGTTTGACCGTCGGTTTTCTTTGCGGATAATTGAACTATTTCGTTTTCGTCTACGTCTAACCCACTGCTTTCTATATCGAAAACGACAACTTTTTTATTTTCAAAAGCTTTAATTAAATCCGAATACGGATCTTCCCCGTCATAAATAAAACTATTTAAAAATATGGAACTATCAACAGCTAAAAGCGGTAAATTTATTTTATCAATCGCAACTTCTCCGACGTTAGGAATTAAATCTATAAAAAGTTTATCTACGTTAAATTTATCGTCGGGATTATAGATAATTTTTAAAAAACTTACAAATTCTTTTACTATTTTGCTTTTTAGTAAATTTTGTTCTTCTTCTATTGACGTAAATACTAAATTACCGTCTAACTCGCAAAGGCGTTCGTACAAACGTTTTCCGTAATAGTTGGTTCGCGTTAGTATCGCTTTACTGCCCTTTAAAGATACGCATTTATCGCAAATAAATTTAGCTTCATCGGATAAATTTTCGCATTTTCTAATTATCGGCTTTTCGCCTTCTGTTAAAGATACTGATAAAGTTTCGTCTTTATTTGAAAAAGCGTTTTTTAAAAACTTCTCACCAAAATCGAGCAGGGCTTTATTCGACCTGTAATTTTTATTTAAGTGATATTCGGTTGCGTTAAAATTATCTTTAAAATTATTTAATATTTCAATCGGCTTTGCTCCGCGCCAACCGTATATGGATTGATTTACGTCCCCGCACAACATAACTTGCCCGGAAAATAATTTACTGATAAGCGAATATTCCAATTCGCTTGTGTCTTGCATTTCGTCGATTACGATTAACGAATATTCGGGCAAATCTTTATAATCGGACACACTAAACAACTCGTAAGTTTTTACGATTAAATCGTCGTAGTCTAGTTGATTTCTTTGCGTTAAATATTCGTTGTAGTATGTTATAAACTTTCCGCAATATTTTTGCATTGCGGACAAAAAATAAAAATCAATTACGTTTTTATTAAAATCTTTTTCTTTATACAATAAAAGTCTTTCTATTTTTTCTCTTTCGTTATTGTAAAAATAATCGAAAACTCTTTGGTAATCTATCTCATCATTTCCGGAATAATAATTTAAAATTGCTCTATATCTTTTTATAAAAGAAACAAAACTTCTTAGTGAATTAACATGCGTAGTAAAAGGCGGAATATAAAACCTTAAATCGTAAGAACAAACTTCGCAAAAATTACACTGCTTTTTTTGCCTTGCCTTACATTGCGGACAAATCATTCCGCTTTTTTCGTTTTTAAAACTTTCGTCAGTCCTTAAAGTTTTACCGTCGTAAGAAATTAAAAAATATCCTTGATTATCTTTAACGGCAAAATACATTTTATCGTTAAGGTAAGCTATATCCTGAGTTTTTAGCCATTGCAAATCGTGTTTTGCACCCCTTGACTTTAAATGGTCTGAAAAAGCAATTTCGTTTAAATAAGGTAAACATTTTTCCCGTAAAATAATTTCGGAATCTACTTCGTCGCAAATATCGGGAGTGTTATAAACGCCTTCTAGCGATAAACTTTTTTCTTTTAAAATTTTATAGCAAAAACCGTGAATTGTTTTTACTAATACGTCTTGACGACCGCTTATATTATTTATTTCGTCAATTAGCTCGTTGCAGGCTTTTACAGTAAAGGTTAAGCATAAAATTTTATCTGCGCTAAGTATTTGATTTTGTAAGTAATACGCAATTTTATTTGCTACGGTAAAAGTTTTACCCGTTCCTGCTCCCGCGTAAAGAATTATATTGTTTTTAGTATCTTGAATTATTTTTAATTGATTTTCGTCCGGTTTCATTTTTATTTTGATAAATTGATAATATCTTGACAGCTTTCAGCGTAATATTCGGGCTTGTATTTCTCAAAATATTCTTTTCCGAAAGCATTCCAACCGACTATGCACGCATCTACGTTTGCATTATGTGCACATAAAACGTCGTATTTGGCGTCCCCTACGTACAATGCGTCTTTGGCGGTTACACCTGCAAGCTCTATTGCCTTTTCGATAGGTTCTCCGTTAGGTTTATTTAAAACCGTATCTTCTTTTGCCACTACAACGTCAAAAAAATTATCTAATTTTTCTTTTATTAAAAATTCTTCCAATGGCTTGCGTCTTTTAGACGTAACTAATCCTACTTTTACGTTTTCTTTAAGCGTTTTAAGCATTTCTTTTACACCCGAAAAAAACGGCACGCCTTTACTTTGAATCGCGTCGTTATTAGTTGAATATAATTCATATAATCTTTGTCTGTCCTTTTCGGGATAGTCTTTAAAGAATTCCGCAATAGGTTTACCTATTTTTGATTTTATACTATCCTCCGATTCTATCGCTTTTCCGTAAACTTGAACTAATGCGTACTTATACGAAGATAATATATAAGGAAATGTGTTTACTAATGTTCCGTCTAAATCAAATGCTATAAATTTGTACATACTTTTTTCTCTCTTTTAATTATTTTAACGATTGTTGTTTCATGAACATTTTCATAATCCACTTATTAGGAAGAATTTTTGCTAAAAATCTAACGAATTTAGCGTATGTTCCCGTAACGACATAATCTTTTTTCCCTTTTAATGCTTTTATCGTTTTGTTTACAACAAATTTGGGGGAATACATACAATCGAATTTTTTTATTACTCCGTTTTTATTACCCCTATCGAAAAAACTTGTAGCAGTCCAATAAGGACAAACCGCTAAAACACGTATTTTATTTTTTTTAAGCTCCATATTTAATGCTCTTGAAAAGCTTAATACAAAACTTTTACTAGCTCCGTATATCGCTCCGTAAGGAATAGGTTCGAAAGACGCAATAGACGCTATATTTATTATTTTTGCGTTTTCTTGCATATAACTAAGCGATAAATACGTAATTTCAACTAAAGCTTTATCGTTTAAATCTATCATTCCGTTTATATCGGCAATATCGGTAGAAGTAAACTCATTAAATATACCGTAACCCGCACCGTTTAAAAGTAAACCTATTTTTACTTTGTTTTCCTCAAAAACCGACTTTAAATAATCAAAAGAATCTTTTTTAGTTAAATCGCAACTTGCTATAACGCAAGGCGTTTTTAGCGTTTTAGACAACTCTTCTAATTTAGTTTTGTTCCTTGCAATTAAAAATATTCTTCCGTATCCCATTTGGTCGATTTTTTTTGCAAATTCTTCCCCCATTCCCGAGCTTGCACCCGTAATAACCGCATCTAACATTGTATAAATTCCTTTATAGGTGAATTTTCTTCTATTTTATCCATTTCGACTTTCTCTATTCCCGACAAAACCGCTAAAACAGTTTTTAATTCGTCGGCATTGTTTTCTTTTAAGTTATCGTATAGTTTATTTTTGTAGCACCCAAGTTCATAAGGCATAAACGTATTTACGGAAAAATCAACTTTCTTTAAAAAAGGCTTAATGTATAAATCTTCTCCGTTTGACACATTTTTTAATTGACTTATCGTTTGCGAAAAATCCCTGCCCCTAGATAAAGAATCTCTTGATATTCTTCTTAATAGCCTTATTTCCCTAGAAGAAATTTCCGTTTGCCCGTTTTTAACGCTGTCGAAAACATCTATAAATACCCTAAACGCATTATCGCACTTTAAATAATTATCGTTAAAAGAATGTATACCTTCTATTATTACAATATCATCCTTTTCACGAGTAATTTCTATCGTTTTATCGCTCCTTACCGATTTTTCGAAATTAAAAGTAGGCATATCTATTTTTTGACAGTTTAACAACATGGCAATATGCTTATTTAAAAGTTTAAAATCAACTCTTAAAGGATATTCGTAATCAGGTACTTTATTTTTAAATTCCTGCGGATTGATAGAGTTAAAATAATTGTCCATAGAAATATAGTAACAATTTCTTCCGCTCGCCCTAATTATTTTTGCTAGATTTTTTGTAAAAGTTGTTTTTCCGGCTCCTGAAGGTCCGTTTACAAGCACAATAGGTTTTAAAGAGTCTGATAAAATATGAGAAGCTATTATATTTATTTGAGAATAGTAATTATCGTCTTTAAAAATATTTTCTTTTTTTACTAATTCGTTTAATTCAAAAGTCGTATAAATCATTTTTTCACCTTAAATTATTTTAATTTTAATTTTATTTTATGTCAATATTTTTTTAAAAATTTACCATTTTTTTCTTATTTTTTGATTAAAATTTTTAAACTTGGAAATTATTTAAGAAAGGAGAATTTTTTTATGAATAAAGTAAATCCATTTTTAGAAAAAAACGCAATATCCGTAAAGGATTTTGCAACGGTTGACGATTACAGCCCCGTTCCCTACGACAAAAAAACAACTTTGCCGTACACAAAAACAAGAATAATTTTGTTAAACGGCGCAGAATTCGAACAAAACTGGTTTTTACACCAGTTTTCAAGAACTTGCAACGACAACGAATTAAGACGCGATATTTCTTTAATTCGTAGACACGAACAACAACAGCAAAAAATTATTTCAGGTTTAAAACCTATCGACGAAACAGACCTTGAAACGACCATCGGCTACGAACAATTAGCTGTCGATTTAACCGCGATACTTGCTAAACACGTTAAAGATTCTTACGTAAAACAAGCTCTTGATTTTGCATTGCTAGAAGATTTTGACCATCTATATAGGTTTGCAAATCTTTTAGAAAGCGAACAAGGAATAGACGCAAACACACTTACCGGCGGTTACACCGAAATTACCCCCGGAAGACCGACTATAAGCGAACCAAGACACCCGTACGACGCGATAAACCGCCATATTTCGGCGGAAATTTCCGACCCGTTTACCAAACTTGTAGTAAATATTATAACGGCTGGAGAACAACAAACTATGAATTACTATATGAATATTGCTGGTTTTCACCCAAGTGAGACGGGAAGAAAACTTTATAGCGAAATAGCCATGATAGAAGAACAGCACGTAACGGAATACGGCAGTTTAATCGATACGACGTGCTCTAAATTGGAAAGCTGGCTTATGCACGAATATACCGAATGTTATTTATATTATTCCTGCTACGCAGATGAAACCGATAAATATATAAGAGAAATTTTTTATCGCCATTATTTAGAAGAATGCGGGCATTTACAATTTGTTGCGGGACTGCTTGAAAAATACGAAGGCAAGCCTTGGCAAGCGTTATATCCTTGCGGCGGCGATTTCCCCGAAACTTTACATTTCGAAGGAAATATCGACTATATAAGAGAAG
Organism: Christensenella sp. UBA4675; assembly: GCA_002405165.1. Lineage (GTDB taxonomy): Bacteria > Bacillota > Clostridia > Christensenellales > Borkfalkiaceae > UBA4675. The sequence continues at coordinate 18,146 of DHLF01000001.1, read as the reverse complement.
TTTTAGCAAAAACCGTAAATTATACGAAAGTTAGAGAACAATATCAATCGATTGAAACTTTAAGTCCAAAAGACGATTTCTTTAAATACAATAAACACGTAGTTAAAAACGGAAAAACGCTTCCGAGCCATAAGGTAATAGAAAACCATATAAAAGAATTTGGTCAGGACTACCGATTTGAAACGAAAAAAAATCCGATAGAAACACTGCAATCTAGAAAAAAAGACAATACGGAAATAGGAAGAACTAAAAAAAATAGCAAATAATTTTATGTTTGATTTTATGCAAAAAATCGCCGAAAAATTGGCGATTTTTTTATGGTTAAATTTTATTTAAACAGTTATGCGGAAGTTGCAACTTTATTATTTAAAACACTTTTTCTTTTTATTTTTTTAGATACGAAGTTAAAAATTATATATCCGACTACAACGCTTGAACAAGTAACGTTTAATATTATAGAAGTTTTTCTTAAAGTCGTTCCTTTATAATTTATCGTAATTTCGTAATTTCCTGCTAAAATATCGAAAGAAATCAGTCCGTCTACCTTTTCCGCTGAAACTGTTTTAATTTCGTTCGTTTTTAAGTTTATGCTATACCCCAAATAATAAAACAACGGCATTTGTATTTTTGTTTCTTGCGTTGTTTTTACTTTTATTAAATAATAAGGCGTTTTTCTTTTTAATATTTTATCGTTCCGCTTCCCGTTAAAACTACGGGATTAAAAGAATATTTTTCGCCCGCAATAAACATATCTTCTTCATCTAAAAATATTGACTTTTTAATATCATTATACAAAGAAGTTGAATATTTAGGTATATAATCTTCTAATAAAAATATTTGCGGTATGTAGTCGTTTTTAAAACCTAACGAATATTTTGCTTTATATAAGTCGTAATTTAACGTATAAGACCAACCAAAAGTACTGTAATAGGAATACTCATCTCTATTTTTAAATTGTTCTTCTTTTGCAATTATCCCTTTGTTGCAAATTATACAAGTTGCAAATTATACAAGTTGCAAAAAATATTGAAAGAAATGTAAAAAGTATTTGTTTTTTATTAAAATAATAACAAATAAGTCCCACAATTATCGACAAAAACAGCTGTATAAACGACCACAATCTCCAAGGGAATTGTATATTTAACATAAAACTCGGTAATATTTCCCAAACAAATCCAAATATCATAAAAACTAAACAAATTAGAATTGCGGAAATCGAAAACCAAAATAATTTATCTTTTAAAATGCTTTTTTCAACGTAAATCTCTTTTTGTTTTCCCTTTTTTATTGAATAATCGACGTACACGTATAAAAAATAAAAAACAATTACGGCTAAAATAGTAGCTGAATTTATAAAAAAAATATTAAATACGAATAGAATTAAAAACAAAATCAAATATCTATACGCAGTTTTTAATTTTTCAATTTTCCTAATATAAGTATCGGTTAAAATTGTGATTACACAAGAAATTATAAACCATATAAATCTTGCAAAATTTTTAATACTGCCAAAACCAAATCCCGAATGTGAAAAAATTTTCCAAAACGCATGTTGAGAAGTAACAGAAGAAATGCTTGTACCCATTGCATCTTTATTGCTTACAATATATAATTTGTCTTTTAAAAGCTCAAATTGAGTGAAAAGCGCAATAGAAGATATTCCTATTATTAGTATTATCGAAACAACGCATAAAAGAACGTAATATTTAAATTTAAGAGATTTAATCAACTCGTTTATATTTATTAGAATATATATAACTCCGAAAATAAACGCGTATAAAGCGGTTATATTATGAGATAAGACGAGAAATACTCCGCCCAAAACAACTTCTAAAAAAGCCGTTACGTTTACCTTTTCCTTAAAATGTAAAATATCATATAATCCCATAAAAAATAAAGGCAAAAACGTCATAGCAAAGGCTTCGGCAAAGGCAAATCTTCTAAAAATATTAAAAGCTCTATACGGAAATATTACAAAACAAAGCACAGTAAACAAAGACGCATTTTTATTATTAGACGTAAAACGCAAAGCAAAAAAGTACGTAAATACCCCCGAAATAAATATCATTAAAATTATTACGATTTTAAATGAAGCAATTAAGGAAATATTAAAAATTTTTAAAAATAAACCTACTAGAACGACGGTTAAATGCGATAAAGGAGAATAAAACAATCTATTTCCTACACCTAGCCCCATTGCTAAATTTTCACTTATAGGTGAAACTTTTTTTCCATTTAAAATTGCATTATACCATTCGTAGATATCCGTGGCGTGAAAATAATAATCGTCGCCTTTAAATAGACCTTTTAAAAACACTATGTACGTTCCCAAAATCGAAAATAATAAAATTAAAGAAAACGGAACGGTTTTTTTGCAAAGCCTATTATTTTTTCCTTTTGCATTCTTCTCCCAATACGCGTAAAAAAAGCGTTATAATGCTAAAATTTAGTACTATAAAATTTTTCACATAAACCGCTAAAAAGAGTTTGGCAAATTGCCAAGCTCTTTTTAACTATCTGAATCTGTATTAAATCTATTATTTTAAAGGATAAGTCCAACCGAATTTATCCTCTTTTTCTCCCCACTGAATACCCGTTAAAGTATCATATAAATGTTGAGTAACTTCTCCGATTTTTCCGTTGTTGATTATGCACTTTTTACCTTTATAACAAAGCTCTCCGATAGGAGAAACTACCGCGGCGGTTCCGCATCCCCAAGCTTCTTCGAGCGTTCCGTCTTCAATAGCTTTTTCGAGTTCGTCTACGGATAAAAGTCTTTCGGTTACTTTATATCCTTCGTCCTTTAATACTTCTATGCAAGATTTTCTCGTAATTCCGGGAAGAATAGAACCAGAAAGCATAGGCGTTATGATTTCTCCGTTTATTTTAAACATAACGTTCATCGCGCCGACTTCTTCTATATACTTTCTTTCAACGCCGTCAAGCCATAAAACTTGCGAATATCCTTTTTCTTCCGCTTTTTCGCCCGCTCTGTTACTAGCCGCATAGTTACCACCGCATTTAGCATATCCCGTACCGCCACGAACAGCTCTTACGTCTTTATCTTCTATCATAATTTTAACGGGGTTAATACCTTCTTTATAATAACTGCCTACGGGCGAAGTTATTATCATAAAGGTTGCGTGTTTAACAGAGTGTACGCCCAAAGTTTCGTCGTTACCAAACATAAAAGGTCTTATATATAAAGACGTTCCCTTTGCATCGGGAGTCCAATCTTTTTCGGTTTCAACGAATTTAGTTAATACTTCCATAGCTAAATCTTCGGGAATTTGGGGTAAACATAGTCTTTCAGCCGAATTATTCATTCTTCTTACGTTTTCGATAGGTCTGAACATTTGAACCGTACCGTCTTTTTTACGATAAGCCTTTAAGCCTTCGAAAATTTCAGAACCGTAATGTAAAACGGTGGACGCAGGATGAAGACTAATATTTCCGAAAGGAACGATTCTTGCGTCGTGCCAACCTTTATCGGGCGTATAGTCCATTATAAACATATGGTCGGTAAATATTTTTCCAAAACCCAAAGTAGCAGGGTCGGGCTTTTGTTTAGGACAAGCCGTTTTTTCAAATTTAATTTCCATAATAAACTCCTTTATTTATTTTGATTAAATATACATTTTACGATTTTATAATTTATATAAGATTTTACAAATCACGCTTTAAAAGCAAATACCTAACGTAAAACCCATTTTTTAAACCAAAAACTTATATATTTTTTATAAATTAGCTCCGATTTCCAAAGCCTTACGGTTGATTTCCATCATATCGGCGTGTTTTGCGGATATTACCTTTTTTAACGCGTCGCCGACAGATTCGTCCGTAAATTCGTTAAGCTCTTTCAAAACTTTTCCCATTATAATCATATTTGCAAGCGTAGACATATTGTTTTCACTGGCAAGCGCCGTTGCGGGAATATAAAACACCTTTACGTCGTCCCTAACGACTTTTCTTTCGATTAAAGTGGAATCTAGAAAAATCATTCCGCCACTTTTTACGCTTTTTTCGAATTTATCGAGCGAAGGAAGATTCATTGCAATAAGTACGTCGGGGTTAGATACGATAGGCGAGCCTACTAAACTGTCGCTTACGATAACCGAACAAGAAGCAGTACCGCCTCTCATTTCAGGTCCGTAAGAAGGAAGCCAACTTACGTTTTTGTTTTCCATAAGTCCTTTATAAGCTAAAAACTTACCTGAAAACAAAATACCTTGTCCGCCAAAACCCGAAAACAAAAATTGAGTAGTAGCCATTATTTTGCCTCCTTTTCCGCGCTTCTGTCTTTATATACCCCCAAAGGATAATAAGGAATCATTTTTTCTTCTATCCATTTAAGAGCGTTTTGTGGCGTCATACCCCAGTTAGTAGGACAAGAAGAAATAACTTCTACCAAAGAAAATCCTTTGCCTTCTATTTGGTTCATAAACGCTTTCTTTATAGCTTTTTTAGCTTCGTTGACGTGTTTAACGTTGTCAACGGTAACTCTTGCCAAATATTCGGGTCCTTCTAGTTCGGAAAGCATTTCGCAAACTCTGATAGGATATCCGCATAATTTTACATCTCTTCCGTAAGGAGAAGTTTGCGTTACTTGTCCGGGAAGCGACGTGGGAGCCATTTGTCCGCCCGTCATTCCGTAAATTGCGTTGTTTATAAATATTACGGTTATGTTTTCGTTTCTAGTAGCCGCATGTACGGTTTCAGCCATACCGATAGAAGCTAAATCTCCGTCCCCTTGATAAGTAAATACTACCAAATTGTCGGGGTCAGCTCTTTTTACGCCCGTCGCTACTGCGGGAGCTCTTCCGTGAGCCGCCTCTATCATATCGCAATTAAAATAGTTATACGCCATAACCGAACAACCTACGGGGGCAATTCCTACGGTTTTCCCTTCTATTCCGAGTTCGTCTATTACTTCCGCTACTAATCTATGAATTATCCCGTGCGTGCAACCGGGACAATAATGCAACGGAACGTCGCATAAAGCGTGCGGTTTTTCTTTTACTACCATATTATACCTCCTTATAAGCCTTTTCTATTGCTTGTAAAACTTGTTCGGGAGTAGTTATCATTCCGCCTACTCTGTTGCAAAGCGTTACGGGAACTTTACATTCCGTTGCGAGTTTTACGTCTTCTATCATTTGTCCCATAGAAAGTTCTACGCTGATAAAATGCTTAACGGTTTTTAACGCCTTTTTAAACGGAGCTTGCGGGAACGGCCAAAGCGTTATAGGTCTTATCATACCTACTTTTATTCCCTTTTTCCTTGCTTCGTCTATCGCGTTTTTAGATACCCTTGCGGCAATTCCGAACGCGCAAATAGCAATTTCCGCGTCGTCCATTAAGTATTCTTCATACATAGTTTCGTTTTCTTCTATTTGCTTGTACTTTTTATACCTTGCGATATTAAGTTGTTCTAACTCTTCGGGAACAAGCGATAACGAATTTATTATGTTATGCGCCCTTTTCATTTGAGTTCCCGTAGTAGCCCAAGGCTTTTCGGGAGCGGGAGCAACGTCGAAATCGAGCGAAACGGGTTCCATCATTTGTCCCATAGTACCGTCCGCGAGAATCATAGCGGTCATACGATATTTATCCGCTAAATCAAACGCTTTTATGGTTAAATCCGCCATTTCTTGAACGGACGCAGGAGCTAAAACTATCATATGATAATCGCCGTGTCCGCCACCGCGCGTTGCCTGAAAATAGTCAGACTGACTGGGTTGAATTCCGCCAAGTCCCGGACCGCCCCTTTGTACGTTTACAACTAAACAAGGTAAATCCGCACCTGCCATATAAGAAAGACCTTCTCCTTTAAGAGAAATTCCCGGGCTTGAAGAAGAAGTCATACCTCTCTTTCCTGCACTTGCAACGCCGTATACCATGTTGATTGCGGCAATTTCACTTTCAGCCTGTAAAAACGTTCCGCCTATCTTTGGCATTTTTTTAGCCATATACGCGGCAATTTCCGTTTGTGGCGTAATAGGATAGCCGAAATAGTGTCTGCACCCCGCTTTAATAGCGGCTTCGGCAATAGCTTCGTTTCCTTTCATCAATACTTTTTCTGCCATAATATCACCTTTCAACTTTAATTATACAATCGGGACACATAATAGCGCAAAATGCGCAAGCTATACATTTGTCGGGATTAACTGCTTCTACGGGATGATGTCCTTTTTTGTTTATCTTATCGTTAGATAAAGCTAAAACGCCTTTCGGACAAACGTCCACACACAAACCGCAACCTTTACAGTTATCGGTTTTAAACGTTAATTTTGCCATAAAAGTTTTCTCCTTTATTTTTTCGGGCAAGCCCTTTAATTTATTTTCTTTTGTAAATTTAAAGGAAATAAATTTTCTATTTTATCCTTTAAATCGTCGTATAGGTCGGCTTTACAAGTTGTAAGCTTTAATTTTACTCCGCTTATTCTTTCTAATTCCCTAGCGTATTCCATACTTTTTATTACCTCTTCGCCAGTGGTTTCGTTCCCTAAATTAGAATTGTTTATTAAACCCGTAAATCTTATTCCGCCTGCGTATTCTATTTCTCTCATAACTTCTAGCGTGGATAAAGCGTCGGGCGTTAATGGTCTAAACTTGTTTATTACCATAAACATTTCGTAATCGTTTTCTTCTACGATTTTAGGGGCAAGTCTGCCAAGTGCCAAAGCTCCTCTATCGTCCCCGCCTATATCTAAAACACATTTAAGACTTTTATCGTCCGTTATCGCGTACATATCTTGCGGAAGCGCGGGTATATCCAAATTAGTGTTGGCGTAATCCGAAACGATTAGCCTTATATCTCTTTTTTTAAAATCTTCGCTACTGTCTTTACTACGAAAGTATGGATTTACTATATCTAAATCCGCAACTGCGACTTTATCGTGACTGCCTTTTAAATCGAACGCCATATTTACGGCTACGTTGGTTTTACCGCTACCGTAATGACCGCACAGTAAAGTTATTCTTTTATAATTCATTAAAGCTTATTCCTCATTATTTTTCCGCTAACGGTTTTAGGTAACTCGTCCTTAAATACTACTATTCTGGGATACTTATAAGGAGCGGTTTTTTCTTTAACGTAATTTTGAATTTCTTTTTTTAATTCTTCAGTACCTTCAACGCCTTTAACGAGAACTACGCTTGCTTTTACTATTTGTCCCCTAACTTCGTCGGGACAAGCGCTTACTCCGCATTCCAAAACGTACGGAAGTTCCATTATAACGCTTTCTATTTCGAACGGTCCTATTCTATATCCCGAAGATTTAATAACGTCGTCTACTCTTCCTACGTACCAATAATAACCGTCTTCGTCGCGCCAAGCGGTATCACCCGTGTGGTAGTAACCGTCGTGCCAAACTTCTTTGGTTTTTGCTTCGTCTTTATAGTACCCCGTAAACAATCCGCAAGGAACTCCGTTTTTAACGTTTACTACTATTTCTCCCGTTTCGCCTACGGGAACACTCTTTCCGTCGTGGTCGAATAAGTCTATATCGTATATAGGCGCAGGTTTACCCATTGAACCTATTTTATGCGGGGCGCCAATCATATTTCCTATTATCATAGTACTTTCCGATTGACCGAAACCTTCGTGTATCTGTAACCCCGTAAGCTTTTCGAATTGACGATAAACTTCGGGATTTAATGCTTCGCCCGCAGTCGTCATGTGCTTTACGGAAGAAAAATCGTATTTGGATAAATCTTGTTTAATCATCATACGAAGCATCGTAGGAGGAGCGCAAAAAGTAGTGATATGATATTTTGCAAACATAGGCATAATTTTTTCGGCATCGAACCTATCGAAATCGTAAACGAAAGTAGCAGCTTCCGCTAGCCATTGTCCGTATAGTTTCCCCCACATTGCTTTTGCCCAGCCCGTATCGGAAATAGTAAAATGTAATCCTTCGGGGTCAACGGCGTGCCAATATTTTGCCGTATGGAAATGCCCTAACGGGTATTTGTGGTTGTGAACAGCAATTTTAGGATAACCGCTAGTTCCGCTAGTGAAATACATAAGCATAGTATCGTTTCCGCAAGCGGTATCTTCGGTTCTATCGAAATGAGTGGAATACATTTTGTATTCTTCGTCGAAATTTCTCCAACCATCTCTCGTTCCGTTTACCATTATTTTAATAGTAAGGTCGGGACAATTCTGACACGCTATATCTATTTGATGAGCGGTATCTCCGTCCCCCGTACATACTATAGCTTTTACGCCCGCAGACTTAAAACGATATTCAAAATCGTGTTCTTGTAATTGATATACTGCGGGAATTGCAATTGCGCCTAATTTATTTAAGCCAAGCATTGCAAACCAAAACTGATAATGCCTTTTAAGTACAAGCATTACTCTGTCGCCTTTTTTAATTCCCAAAGATTTAAAGTAGTTTGCCGTACGGGCAGATTCCTTTTTCATATCCGAAAAAGTAAATCTTCTTTCGGTCATATTGTTGGAAACGTGTAACATTGCTAGTTTTTCGGGTTCCCTTTCGGCAAGCGCGTCTACTAAATCGAATGCAAAATTAAACTTTTCGGTATTTTTAAATTTAATCGAAACGGGCGTACCGTTTTCGTTTTCTACTACGTCGATATACTTTTTGTAAATTCTGTCTTTTTCGTCCTTAAATCCCGTTTTCTTGTCTTTAATTTCTTTCGAAGAAGAACTTGCAAGTTCGGGAATAGGCTCTCCCGACGGATTTAATACTACCGCATAGAAATCGCAATCTTTTCCGTTTACGGCTATCATTCCGTGCGGAGTGGAACTATCGTAATAAATAGTATCACCCGGACCTAATACTTCTTTATGACTTCCGACTTGAACCATTAAATATCCGTTTATAACTATATCTAATTCTTGTCCGTCGTGAGTGGTAAGTTCTATATCTTTATACTGCGCTTCGTCGTTATATACGGCTTTTACGAATAACGGCTCTGCAATACGGTTGCGGAATGCGTACGCCATATTGTAATAAGTCATTCCGTGCGCTTTGCTGACTATTTGTCCCGCACCGTTTCTTGTTACCGTAAAAGCTTTTAATTCGGGACTATAACCTTCTATAATATCGGTTACGTTTACCTTTAAAGCTAAAGAACAACGGTAAATAAAAGCAAACGTTAAGTTACTTTCGCCTTGTTCGCATTTTTGATATTCGTCTAGCGATACGTCCGTTTTTAAAGCCATATCTTGTTGCGAAAGACCTTCTATTTCGCGAAGTTCTTTAATTCTGCCTGCAACTTCCTTGATTTTTAAATCAAGTCCTGTCATCTGTTCCATATCGTCCTCCGTTTTTTAGGGGAGAGAAAAAAACAAGCTCGCCCCAAAGTCAGATACTTTGAGACGAGCATTTTTACCCGCGGTACCACTCAAATTGCAGTGTTTAACTGCCACTTACGGAATCAATCAATTCCTACGTTTTAACGCAACGCTTTTCGGGGAGATTCTACGGAATTTCTTCTTTCTTTCTCCCGACTCGGAAGCTACAAACGTTTATAAACTAACTTAAAGCTCTCACCTGACGCTTTTTCTCTGGAAAGTATCGTTTATAAGTTCTCTTCGTCATCGTCTTTATTGCTCGCTATTATATCATCACGAAAAAAATTTGTCAACTATATTTAATTGTTTTTATAACTTGTTTCTTTGAATTTTTCCGCTTATCGTTTTAGGAAGTTCAGTTTTAAATTCTACGATTCTGGGATACTTGTAAGGAGCGGTGTGTTTTTTAACGTAATCTTGAATTTCTTTTTTAAGTCCCTCCGTTCCTTCTTTACCTTTTACCAAAACAATGCTAGCTTTAACTACTTGTCCCCTTACTTCGTCGGGATATGCGCTTACTCCGCATTCCAAAACGTACGGAAGTTCCATTATAACGCTTTCAATTTCAAACGGCCCTATTCTGTATCCCGAAGATTTGATTACGTCGTCAACTCTGCCGACGTACCAAAAAAATCCGTCTTCGTCGCGCCAAGCAGTATCGCCCGTGTGATAATATCCGTCGTGCCAAACTTCTTTGGTCTTTTCGTCGTTACGATAGTATCCTTTAAATAATCCGCAAGGAATTTTATCGGAAGTTTTTATTACGATTTCTCCCGTTTCGCCGACAGCTACGCTATTTCCGTTTTCGTCTACTATATCCATATCGTAAAGCGGTACAGGTTTACCCATAGAACCTACTTTATGCGGATTTCCGATTAAGTTTGCAACCGAAAGCGTAGTTTCCGTTTGCCCGAATCCTTCCATTATTTGAAGTCCCGTAGCCTTTTCGAACTGACGATAAACTTCGGGGTTTAACGCTTCTCCCGCAGTCGTCATATGTTTAATAGACGAAAGGTCGTATTTCGAAATATCTTCTTTTATCATCATACGAAGCATAGTGGGCGGAGCGCAGAAAGTAGTAATGTTATACTTTTTAAACATAGGAAGTATGTCGGAAGCCGAAAATCTGTCGAAATCGTAAACGAATACCGCTCCTTCGCAAAGCCATTGTCCGTATAATTTTCCCCACAAAGCTTTTCCCCAACCCGTATCGGAAATAGTGAAATGCAATCCGTCGGGAGAAACTCCGTGCCAATATTTTGCCGTTATATAATGTCCTAACGGATATTTAAACGAATGGCACGCAATTTTCGGATATCCCGTAGTTCCGCTGGTAAAGAACATAAGCATAGAGTCATCTCCGCAAGGAGTGTCCTCCGTTCTATAAAAATGAGTGGAATACATAGTGTATTCGCTGTTAAAATCTCTCCAACCTTCTCTCGTTCCGTTTACGAGTATTTTAAGCTCTAACGTGGGAGAATTTTTTTCCGCTAAATCAACTTGATGAGCTACGTCCCCGTCGGCGGTTGCAACTATCGCTTTTATGCCTGCGGCGTTAAATCTATATTCGAAATCATGGGATAAAAGCTGATTAGTTGCGGGAATTGCTATCGCGCCTAATTTACAAAGTCCCATAATAGCAAACCAAAATTGATAATGTCTTTTAAGAACCAACATTACCCTGTCACCCTTTTTAATTCCTAAGGATTTAAAATAGTTAGCCGAACGAGCCGATTCTTTTTTCATATCCGAAAAAGTAAAGAACTTTTCGTTTTTGTCTTTATCGACGTAAACCATTGCCCTTTTGTCAGGTTCTTTTTTAGCTATTTCGTCTAAAATATCGAAAGCAAAGTTAAATTTGTCTTCGTTGTTAAAATCAATCGCTTTTAAAACGCCCTTTTCGTCTTCTGTTGCGTTTATAAATTTAGAACATACGAATTTTTCGTCCGTTCCCCTTGCGGATATAAGCGTTTCCCTTAAAACGTTTTCTTCTACGTTTTCACCTGGCAACACTACAGCAACGAATAAACATTCTTCACCGTCTACCGCTATCATTCCGTGCGGTGTGGAACTGTTATAATAAATGCTGTCGCCTTCGTCTAAGTATTCGACGTTATCGCCGACTTGAACTTTTAACCTACCCTTTAAAACCAGGTCGAATTCTTGTCCCGAGTGCTTGGTTAAATGAATAGGTTTATTTTGTAAACTTTCACTGTATTCGTATCTTACCCAATAAGGTTCAGCAAGTTTTTTACGGAAAAGCGGAGCAAGGTTTTGAATTTCTATTCCGTTTTCTTTTGCGGTTTCTTGCCCTTGCCCTTTTCTCGTAACGGTATAAGACGAAAGGTGCGCGCTTCTACCTTCTAATAAGTCAGTAATGCCTATTCCGAAAGCTAAGGCGCATTTATGAATAAACGTAAAAGGTAAATCTTTTTTTCCGTTTTCATAAGCGCAATAATCTTCTAGCGAAACTTCGCACTTGGTCGCCATGTCTTGTTGCGATAAGTTAAAAATTTCACGCATTTCTTTAATTCTCGTGCCAATTTCCAATAACTTTTCGGAATCTACTTCTGCCATCTTTTTTCTCCTGTTTTTTACAAGAAGTCAAAACTTATTTTTCATCGTTTACAACTTCGCTGTTTCACTATAAAATATTTTCTAATTCTTTACGTATTATTTACGAAAAGCGTAAAAAAATAGCCGCCTCAAATTTCTTTGAGACGGGTAATAATTTACTCGCGGTACCACTCAAATTGCAACTAAAAGTTGCCTCTCACGGAATCAAACAATTCCTACACGTTTACGCAGTATAACGGGAAACGCCTACTTTAAAAATTTCGGATTTCCGACTCGGAAGCGATGGGCTTTTGAGAAAAAACAATTTATCGGCTTTCACCTTTTACCGACTCTCTGTGAAAATAACTTTTTTCAGCCGTCTTCGTCATAGTCTTTATTTAGATTGTCTTTATTATATCCGACTAAATATTATTTGTCAAACGATTTTTGCAAATTTTTTTTATTTTTTTAAATGGAAAAAACCGTAAAGATTTCTTTTATTTTAGCCAAATAATTTAGTTAAAATTTATAAAAAAAATATTTATAAAATTTTTACTTTGTTTTTAAAATAAATTGACCTTCTCTTACTGTTTCGCTCGGTTTAACTTTTGCATACTCATTCCAGTTCGTTTCGGTAAATTCGTATTCGGTTCCGTTAATTTTAATTTTCCACCCGTCATATTCTAAGCCGTTGTTAAATTTTAAACAAGTGGTCGGCAAAACGGATTCAATAAACGCAAAGTCTATATCGTATCTTACGTCAAAAGTTAGTTTACTATAATATAAGGTACCGTCTATATCACTAAAATCCGATAAAGTAGGAACAGAACTAAAATCGTCCGTTTTAGACTTAATTAAGTTTTCATACTCGGAATTATTTATATAAACGTTGTCTAACGAAATATTTATTCGATTTACCGATTTATATTCCAACGCCTTTGGCCTTAATAAAACGTACGCGACTTTTTCGTTACCGTCAGCCCAAAAATCGCTAAAATCTGTATAGTCAAAGTCTAAATTGACAAAGGAGTTAAGCTTATTGTTTGCGTTTGCATTATAGTTTTTTTCCTTAAAATCGTAATAATGTCCGTTACATTCTACCTTCCAACCGCAAAATTCGTTTTTAACTGAAAAGACCATATCTTGCGACGTCGGCAAATTGTTTTTTTCAATTTCAAAATCGATTTTAGAAATGTTAAACCTAACGATACTCGTTCCATTCATATTATTTTTTTGTATATTTTTAGCAATAAAATCTTGATTAAAAGATAAATCTTCTAAATCAATTTCGTAAAGAATATCCTTTGTTTGATCGTCAATCCATCTAGCATAAATAACGTTGTTGCCGTCGCCTTCTTTTATTGCATTAGAAAAATTCTCCCAACTGCGTGAAGTTAAGTATTTCTCGGGAGTACAATTTTTGTCAAGATACCAACCCGCAAAAACTTTACCCGAAGGAGCAATTAAAGCCCTTTCATCGGCTAAACTATCGGCAAATCCACCATAATAGTTAAGATTTACGGCTTTAACTACGTTATTAGAAGAAATCCCGTTTTGTTCTTTGTATTCTTCAGTAAAACTACCGCCGTTTAAATTGTAACTAATGGTTTTTATTTCAACTTTACCCGATTTACAAGCCGAAAGTATCGTTAAAGAAAAAATAAGCATAAAAGCTAAGACAATTACAATTTTTACAAACTTTTTCATAAAATCAACTCCTTTAAATTTAGTCTATTTATATTTAACCATAAAACAAATTTATTATCAATATACAAAAATAAAATTTAAATTTTAAGACGAAAATATAAAGACTAAATTATATTAGAAAAAATTTATAAAAGTTCTAGAAATTATTTACGAAAAATTTTTTTTATGATAAACTTTAAATATGAAAAACAAAATTTGCGTTATATTCACAGGTGGAACTATTAGCTGTAAAATAAATAATAACGTTTTAAGTCCAACGCACGAACAAGCAAGCGAACTAATAAATTTATATTATAGTAATTACGGTAAAAAAGTTTCTTTCGATTGTTTATATCCCATAAGCATTTTAAGCGAAAATATAACTAAAAATGATTTATCTATCCTATATAATACTGTTTCAAAAGTAAACGATAATGACTACGACGGGATTATTATAACGCACGGAACGGACACTTTATCTTTTACTTCAAACTTATTTGCCTTTACGCTAAATAAAAAAATTCCGATTGTATTTGTATCTTCTCTTTTCCCTTTAAACGAAAAAAAATCTAACGGATTATGTAATTTTTATAATGCTGTAAAATTTATTATGCAAAGTAAAAACGGCGTTTTTGTTTCGTTTAAAAATAACGAAGAAAATTGTAAAATACATTTGGCAAGTAAAGCTCAGGAAATAGACTATAACGGAAACTTATATTCTTTTATAGATAAAGAATATGCAACTAGCGAAAATAATAATTTTATTTTTAATTATTTTTTAAATAAAAACAACATTTTAGATTTTAAAATTAACAGTAATGTTTTATTTATAAATTCACATTCTTTAAGGGATTTTTCTTTGTTTGAACTTAACAGAAATGTTAAAGCCGTAATACTTAAAACTTATCATAGCGGAACGTTTTGTTCTTACGGACAAACGACAAACGTTTTAAAATTTGCAGAACTTCTTAAAAAGAAAAACGTCCCGTTAATTATTTCTCCCGTAATAAAATCCGATTGCGTTTACGAAAGTTTTTGTAAAGGCGAAAATATTATTTTCTCTTACAATCAATCGTTAGAAGCTTGTCTTGTAAAAACTATGCTTGCTCTCGGAAACGATTTAGACGTAGAGAAGGTTTTAAACACCGAATATAATAACGAATTTATAAAAGTTAAACCTTAAAATTTTATTATCGCAAAAATTTTATTTTAATAATTGTTTGTGATAAAAACATGCAAAGAATATATCTTAAATTTAAAAAAACTTACGCCGTCGCATAATGCGATGGCGTAACCTATATAATATTTTTTTACATAATTTAAACGATAATAAAGTGAATGAAAAATTTTAGAATATTATTTTCGTTTTAAATAGGCTTATTGCTTTTAAACCGTTGTAAAACAAATTAAAACAAATTTTCTTTAATTGCGTTATAAACGTTAAAAGCGCATTTTATCCCGTCAACGCAAGATGAAGTTATTCCGCCGGCGTAACCTGCGCCTTCCCCTACGGAATAAAGATTTTTAAATCCAACGCACAACCCTATTTCGTTTCTAGGCATTTTAACGGGAGAACTCGTTCTGGTTTCTACTGCGGTTAAAATACAATCGTCTTGGTCGAATCCTTTTATTTTTTTACCCATTTGTATAATGCCCATTTTTAAACAATTATTGATCTTTTGACTGAATAACTCGTTTAAATTGCTAAATCTATATCCCCTTAAATAAGATGGCGTAACTTTACCAATATTTGTACTTTTTACGTTATCGCAAAAATCTTTAAATTTTTGAACGGGAGCTATACTTTGCCCGCCGCCTAATAAATAAGCCTTTTTTTCTAGCTCTTTTTGAAATTTTATTCCCGAAAAAAGCTCGGTTCCGTAATCGGTTTCGTCAACTTGAACTATTACCGCGCTGTTAGAATTTTCCGCATCTCTTGCATGTAAACTCATTCCGTTACTGACAACGCTTTCTTTGTCCGAACTAGACGGCATTACAAAACCGCCCGGACACATGCAAAACGTAAATACACCTTTACCGTCAACGTTAGTTGTAAGTTTATAATCGGCGGTAGGAAGTCTTTTGTCGTAATTTTTACCGTATTGCCATTCGTTTACATCTTCCCTTAAATGCTCTATTCTTACGCCGACCGCAAAAGGTTTATTTTCAAATTTAACGCCTTGATTATATAGCGAAAAAAACGTATCAGTAGAGCTATGACCTAACGCTAAGATAATAGCGTCTGCATAAAATTCGCCTTTATCGGTTTTTATTCCTACGACATTTCCTTTTCGTATGATTAATTCTTTAAAAAGCGTATTGAATAAAAATTCACCGCCAAGACTTTCTATTTCTTTTCTAATAGAAGTTATTACTTTTGGTAAAACGTCGCTCCCGACGTGCGGTTTATTTATATATTGAGTTTCTTTATCGGCGCCGTATTTTACAAAATCTTTTAAAACTTGTTTAATAAATTCGCTTTTAATTCCCGTATTGAGCTTTCCGTCAGAAAACGTTCCCGCTCCGCCTTCTCCGAACTGAACGTTACTGTTTTCGTCTAAAATACCGCTCGAATAATACTTTTCGCATTTTTCTTTTCTACTTTCTGCTTTATCGCCACGTTCAACGATTATAGTTTTTATTCCCATTCGGGCAAGCGTTAAAGCACAAAACAACCCCGAAGGTCCGTCCCCCACGATTAAAATTTTTTTATCTGTTTTTAAATAAGGGTATTCTAAATTTTTTTCTTCTTCGTTTACGGCTACGGTATAAACGTAACGAATATCACGTTTATCCCTTGCGTCCAAACTTTTTTTCAAAATACGAAAATCGTTTACCGAAGTTTTACTTATTCCGCCTTTTTTTATTGCTTTTTCAAATAATTCCTTTTCGGATAAATAAAAAGGAAGTTTTAAATCGGTTATTATCATTTTTCCTTGTTCCTAAATTTTTAACCTTGCTTTATCAATTCTTCCGCAACGATTCTCGCCGAAGTATACGCCCATTGAAGATTATACCCACCGCAATCTCCGTCTACGTTAAGTATTTCTCCGCAATAATATAAATTTTTGTTTATTTTAGATTGTAAATCGGTCTGATCAACGTTTTCCGTTTTTACTCCGCCATGAGTTACTTGCGAATAATCGAACCCGAGCGTTCCCTGAACGTTTAATTTAAAATTCTTTACTTGATTTAGTAAAGCTAAACAACTTTTTTCGTCGGCTTGCTCTAATGCGTTTATCTTAACGTTTTTTATCATCGTTAAGCCTAGCCTATTATTTACTACGCCAGTCAATAAATCTTGATTTTTCACGTAGTTTAACTTACTTTTTTCTATTAAAAACTTTTTTAATTCGTCAAAACTGATTTCGGGTGTAAATTCTAATTTCAAAATAGGGCTTTTTGTATTTTCCAAATAAGACGATAAACGGAAAATACAATCTCCGCTAACTCCGTAATCGGTAAATAAAACGTCCCCCGAAAAAGTTTTTAGTAATTTTTCACCATCGTATAAAGATGCGTTTGCTTGTTGTTTAACCCCTTTTAATCCTTTTATTTTATCGGTTTGCGTTTTTAATTGCACAAGCGACGGATAAAGCTCGGTAAACTCTTCGCCAAGACGCTTTAATATCGGAATTAAATTTCCGTCAGTTCCGAAATTTTTCATACTTTTACCGCCGACGCATACCACTATCTTTTCACAAAAAAGTTCGTTATTTATCATATAGCCCGACTTTTCACGTTTTATATCAGTAACAAAGTACTGCAATTTAACGTCTAAGTTTTCACTTTTAGCTTTAAGTCGTAAAACGTCGCAAATAGAAGAAGCTTGCATGGACGAAGGATAAATTCTACCGTTTTCTTCTACGGTGAGAAGTCCGCACTCTTTAAAAAATTGAATTAAACTGTCGTTAGAATACCTTTTTAAACAAGCTTTTACCAAAGCTACGTCACCGTGATAAAAATTTTCGTTTACAACTTTATTAGATATATTTCCCCTACCGTTGCCGGTAGAAGCTATTTTTTTACATAAGCGGTCGTTACGCTCTAAAAGCGTTACTTGACCATTAAACGCTTCGTTTAGTTTAATCGCACATAAAAGTCCCGAAAAGCCACCGCCTATAACAGCTATTTTGTATTTTTTTACAATTTTGTTATTCATATGTTTATAGTAACACATTTTTAAAAAAAATACTAGAAAAATTATTTAAAAGGTTGAATTTTTAAACATCTTGTTATATAATATATTAAAAATTACGTTTTACGTTTTTGTTTGGAGGAAATTATGTTTTTAGCCACAAGTATTTTACAAAACTGGGGATTTTGGGTCGGTGTCGTTGCCGTTGTAGCAATTATTGCAATTATCGTAACTAACATTATTATCGACTCAAAAATTAAACAAATCGAAAAGAAAGATATTGCAGAAAAAGAAAAGAAATTACACGAAAAACTTTACCCGTCGGAAAAAGTAGAAGATGGTGAAGAACAATCGGATACAACCGAACAAACTTCGGAAGAACAAAAACAAGAAGCTCCTGCTGAAGAAGAAAAGACAGAAGAAGCTAAACCCGTTGAA